>NZ_JAUHHE010000009.1 GCF_030410375.1 Zwartia vadi | reverse complement strand
ATGGCCTGCTCACCGAGCTCGCCTGTGTCGCCTTCGAGGGCGAGCTTAGCTGAGCCCTTGACGATTGGCGTGTCATCGCCTGGGAAGTCGTACTTGGAGAGCAGCTCGCGCACTTCCATTTCGACCAACTCAAGCAACTCGGCATCATCAACCATGTCGGCCTTGTTCAGGAACACGATGATGTAAGGCACGCCCACCTGACGCGACAACAGGATGTGCTCACGCGTCTGGGGCATTGGGCCGTCAGCGGCCGAGACCACCAGGATTGCGCCGTCCATCTGTGCGGCACCGGTGATCATGTTCTTGACGTAGTCGGCGTGGCCGGGGCAGTCAACGTGCGCGTAGTGACGGTTAGCCGTCTCGTACTCGACGTGAGCGGTGTTGATGGTGATACCGCGCGCACGCTCTTCAGGAGCGGCATCGATCTGCGAGTAGTCTTTTGCTTCGCCACCAAACTTCTTGGACAGAACAGTCGTGATCGCTGCGGTCAACGTCGTTTTGCCGTGGTCAACGTGGCCGATTGTGCCGACGTTTACGTGTGGTTTGGTACGTTCAAACTTGCCTTTTGCCATGGCTGACTCCTGACCTGAGCTGAAGCTAATGTGATTGAAGAAATAAAATTTTTGTACTAGCGGCGCTATATACTGAAAATCTTCTGGTGCCCATGACGCGGATCGAACGCGTGACCTCTCCCTTACCAAGGGAGTGCTCTACCACTGAGCCACATGGGCGCATTCGCCGGGCATGCCCCACGAACCTAAAATTTGTCTAACTAAATTGCCTTACTATTTAACTAACTTACTATTCATTACTAACGGACTTGTATGACGAATATCGTTTTACAGCCCGTTTAAATACTAATACCTGATACTTAGTTACTCTCACTGCCTAGGTACCTGCACTTGCCGCTGGAGCGGGTGAAGGGAATCGAACCCTCGTCGTAAGCTTGGAAGGCTTCTGCTCTACCATTGAGCTACACCCGCCCATATCGAGTTTGCGTCCGTCTAAACAGTCGCCTCTTGGTGGAGAAGGTTGGATTCGAACCAACGTAGGCGCAAGGCCAACAGATTTACAGTCTGCCCCCTTTAACCACTCGGGCACCTCTCCACAAGAGAACCAACGATTATGAACGAACATTTCCTTATTGTCAAGACCTTAGCCTTCTTATATGACAGTTTGGCTTCATATTCGACAGATGTAGGTCTAAATGCGTTCGCTCACTAAGAAAATCTTTTTCTTTGGGTCTTTTTTAATGTGGCAACTTGAAAGCCGCTTTTTCTTGTTCATCGATTTGCGCAAGCAAATTCATTTCCCAGGCTAAATATTGTCTGGCTGCAGCTTTATTTCCGTCATGCCTGTCATGAACAAAGAATAAGTAATCTATACATTCCTTGTCTGACGGGTGTTCGGGTGTTGACCTGACGCTGAGTTTGACTTGCGACCATTTTGAGGGAGGGTCAACATTAAAACTTACACTTTTGGCGCCTAGTTCCACGAGATCCTTTGTTGCGAGTTGAGCAATGATCTCTTCCTCAGCAAGGACAAGGATCGCTTGGTCTTTTATCTGAGCTGACATCGAATGCAATAAAGGTCGAATTGTCCAGACTGCATTTTGTATATGAGCTTCTCGATATTTCATACTCGGCCGCATATCTAACACTCGTGCGCCTGCCTGTATTTGCTGAGAGATTTGTTCAGCAGCTATACGTTGAGCAGTGATTGTTTGACCCACTAATGCTTCGGAATGTTTGGACTCACTTTGATTGGTGTGTTCTGTTGACCATTGATGATTCAATGCACCATCCCAAACGGCGACATCCCAACCCAACATGGCGAGCCACGATGCCATTGCAGGTGCCCGAACATTTTCCTGATCAAACACAACGATGCGTGCGCCTTTTGTTCCGATATATTGATCCGTTGCCTGAACCAGCTGTCCACCGGGGGTGTGTTGCGCTCCCTTGACGGTTTGCTGAGCAAACTCCTCTGGCGTACGAACATCGCATAGGTATGTTGTGCGGTCTTTTTCCTTTAGCCAACGCTCTACCGTTGCACCATCGACAAAAGCAATCTTATGTTTAAGCGCGAGTTCGCGCGCGCGCTGTTGCTTTAAAGAAAGTGTGTGTGTGTCAATGGTTTCTGGATGCTTGCTTGTTTTGCCATGCTCAAGTTTCAGATCAGCTAAATACCAACCTTGCGTTCCGTTTTCAAGCGCCAATATTTTATTTGGCAAGCCTAAATTAATAAGTGTCTGTGCGCCAATGATGCTACGGGTTCTACCTGCGCAATTGATGACGATTGTTGTATCAGGATTTTTGACAATGTCGTCGATTCTGAGTGCGAGCTCACCATTGGGGCAACACATTGCCGTAGGGATGCTCATTTTTTTAAACTCTTGATAAGGCCTACCATCCAAAACAATCACGTCTTCTTTATTGGCAATTTTTTCATTTAATTCCAACGCAGATATTCTTGGTGTGTTGAAGGCGTGCTCCGCCAACTCTCCAAAGGCTTTACTTGGCAGATTGACACCGGCAAACACTTCGTATCCAGCCTGTCGCCATGCCGCGACACCGCCATCTAGGATATGTACTTGGCTATAGCCTAACTCAAGGAGTCGTTGATTCGCTTTAATCGACAGATCATTCTTTGAGTCGCCCACTAACACCATTCGAACATTTTTTCTTGGCGCCAGTCGCAAGACCTCGGACTCTAATTTGCTGTAGGGCGTTGAGACTACGTAAAAGAGATGCTCCTCCCCATATTGACCATGCTCCCTAACGTCCAAAAGTGCGATCTCTCGTCCGTCATGTAACCATTTCTTTAACAAGGTGGGGGACACAAAGGACGGTGTTAATGGTTTCATATTAATTCTTCTTTTAATTGCATTTTTTCAATCAGTGCCGAGCAATGTTCCCAGCCATGAAAATCGATGACCAATTGTCCACGTCCTTTTGATCCGATTTTTAATGACACTTTAGTTCCGAGTTGATCAGAAAGCGTTTCTTCCAGTCTGCTCACATCACGCGCACTTCCGCCATTTGTACGCTTTGGTTTTGCGCTTGTTTCTGTTGCTGTGCGTGCGACGAGCTTCTCTGCTTCCCTCACAGAAAGTCTTTTCGCAATAATTTGATTGGCCAATTGAATCTGGGTGGCACTATCGACTGCAAGCAATGCACGCGCATGTCCCATATCAATGTCCCCAGCTAACAACATCGTCTGGATGGGTGTTGCTAAATTCAACAACCTGAGAAGATTGCTTGTTGCAGATCTTGAGCGTCCAATTGCTGTAGCTGCCTGCTCATGTGTTAATCCAAACTCATCTAATAGTCTTTTAACTCCGTGCGCCTCTTCTAAAGGATTGAGATCCTCTCGTTGAATGTTTTCAATCAACGCCATTGCCGCCGCATGTTCATCGGCCACCTCTCGCACAAGCACAGGCACTTCTGTCAAACCCGCTAATTGTGCGGCTCTGAAGCGTCGTTCGCCAGCAATAATTTCGTAGCGCCCATTTGTTTCAGCAAGTGGGCGAACTAAAATTGGTTGCATTATTCCTTGTGAGCGTATTGAATCCGCAAGCTCTGCGAGCGCACCTTCATCCATCCTTGTTCTGGGCTGATATTTTCCAGCTTGTAATTTTGTAACTGACAGTACATTTGGAAGTGTTTTTGTTGTTTCTGTCTGTCCAAGCTGACTCAATCCAGGTGCATCAGCACCCAATAGTGCTTCAAGTCCGCGGCCCAGTCCTTTCGGTTTTTTAGTGACCATTTTCTTTTCCTTTATTCTACTTTCTGACGCAAGCGTTCAATAACTTCCGCACCAAATGCGATGTAGGCTTGGGCTCCTCGTGAACTTGGGTCGTATACAACTCCTGGCATGCCATGGCTGGGCGCTTCGGCAAGTCTGACATTTCTGGGTACGACGGTTTTGAAAACCTTGTCTCCAAAGTGTGCTTCCAACTGTGCTGATACCTGTTGTTGAAGTGTGACTCTGGGGTCAAACATCACTCTCAAGAGCCCAATCAAACTTAATTCAGGATTGATGTTGCGATGTACGCGTTTAATTGTGTTGACCAGATCGGATAAGCCTTCCAATGCAAAGTACTCACATTGCATTGGAATGATGACGCCATGTGCCGCGGCGAGTCCATTGAGCGTTAAAAGAGAGAGTGTCGGTGGACAATCGATCAATACAAAATCATATTCTTCAGCAACGAGATCGATCGCTTGTTTAAGTTGCAGCTCTCTTTTTTCCATGCCGACCAAATCGATTTCTGCACCAGATAGTTCTCGATTCGCAGGCAACACATCATAATGACCTGTCTCTGAACGTAACCGAGCTTCTTTAATTGTTGCGGCACCAATCAACACATCATATAAATTATGTGCAAGTGAACTTTTATCCACACCGCTCCCCATGGTCGCATTACCTTGAGGGTCTAGATCTATCAGTAATACACGTTGTTTATGTTTAGCAAGTCCCGCAGCAAGGTTGATTGCTGTTGTCGTTTTCCCGACTCCGCCTTTTTGATTTGCTATACAAAAAACACGCGCGCTTCGTGATGTCATTTCCGTCATTGTGTTCCTTTTTGATTCATCCATACTAAGCATCGCTGTGCGTTGAGCTGCGGAACAAGCAATGATTGAATCGATTGCACCTTCCAGTTTGTTTCTTTTAGTAAGTCTTCTATTTCTTCTGTGGGTTCTTTGCCTTTCATGGCGAGTAAGTATCCCTTTTCATCGACATGGTGGCCTGCCAGATTCGCAAAATCTTTTAGACTCGCAAATGCGCGTGAAGTCACGACATCGTATTTCTCGCTCACCATGTTTTCCACTCGCGCGTGCACGGCCTGTAGATTTTCTAATTTCAATACGCTAATCATTTGTCTGACAAAGGACATTTTCTTTTCAACCGTATCGACACAGGTCACTTTTGCATTTGTCATCATGATCGCGATCACGACGCCCGGCAAACCTGCACCCGATCCTACGTCCAGAACTTTGATACCTTTTTCCTCCTGCGCCATCCTCAGTTTATTTAAGATCGGCACGACTGACAGGCTATCAAAAATATGTTGAATCAACGCTTGTTCAGCATCACGGATTGCCGTGAGGTTATAGGTTTTGTTCCACTTTAATAGTTGACTTAAATACTCAAGTAATTGCGTTTGCTTTTTGTCAGACGGGTTTAGCTCGAGTGCTTGGCATGCTTGTTTCAAATGTTCCGCATGCTTAGCCATAGACTGTGGTGTTTCCATCAAATAGCTTTGTTTGTCTGACCGTAATGATGTCGTTTCAAATGAATAAGTAAAAGCGATATGGCTGCGGGTGTTATTCCGGAGATTCTCGATGCTTGTCCAATTGTTTCTGGTCGATGCGTTCTGAGCTTTTGTCTCACCTCAAACGAGAGGCTTGTGATTGAATCAAAATCTAATGTTTCGGGTATTTGGTGAGACTCATAAGATTGTTGGCGTTCTATTTCTTCTTGTTGCCGGGCAATATATCCCTCGTATTTAATTTGAATCTCAACTTGTTCCGCTCTTTCACCAGGTGGAAGCCCAGTGCCAAGATCAACTTGCTCGTGAAGCTGCATACTCATGAGGTCCTGATAAGAAACGTTGGGGCGCTTCAATAAATCAGAAAGTAAGTACTCACGCGCAATTTCTTTTCCAAGTGCGCTTTCTGCTGCCTGCGGACTTAGCATTCTTGGATTAATCCACGTTGTGCGAAGTCTTTGGATTTCTTTTTCTACGGCTTCATGCTTCTCGTTAAAAGCCTTCCAACGCGCATCATCGACAAGATTGTATTGTCTTCCAATTTCAGTGAGTCGCCAATCAGCATTGTCCTCTCTTAAGCTTAAGCGGTATTCCGCCCTGGAAGTAAACATGCGATATGGCTCCGTCACTCCCTTGGTGACTAAATCATCCACTAATACCCCCATGTAAGCTTGATCTCGACGGAGTAATAATGGACTTTTTTCCTGTGCATACTGTGAAGCATTTATTCCTGCTAACAAACCTTGCGCAGCGGCCTCTTCATATCCGGTTGTTCCGTTTATTTGCCCGGCAAAAAACAATCCCTTTATAGACTTCGTTTCAAGCGAGCTTTTTAATTCCCTCGGGTCGAAATAGTCGTACTCAATTGCATAACCGGGCCGAACAATATGAGCTTGTTCTAAACCCTTAAGCGAGCGGATGAGCTCAAGCTGTACATCAAAAGGAAGAGAGGTTGAAACACCATTGGGATAAACCT
The DNA here is from genome assembly GCF_030410375.1 of Zwartia vadi. Classification (GTDB taxonomy): domain Bacteria; phylum Pseudomonadota; class Gammaproteobacteria; order Burkholderiales; family Burkholderiaceae_B; genus Zwartia; species Zwartia vadi. The sequence goes on along the minus strand of NZ_JAUHHE010000009.1, from coordinate 149,266 downwards.
CGTGTGTATCTAATCCTTCTGGCTCTAAAAATACCTGATGAGCGTTTTTGTCTGCAAAGCGATGAACTTTATCTTCAATTGACGGACAATAGCGTGGCCCGACACCTTCAATCACTCCGCTATACATAGGAGAACGATCCAACCCCCCACGAATAATATCGTGGGTTCTTTCATTAGTATGTGTGACCCAACAAGGTATTTGCCTGGGATGTAAAGCAACATTGCCTAAAAATGAAAAAACGGGGATAGGATTTAAATCTCCCGGTTGTTCTTCAAGCACTGAATAATCAATTGTCCTGCCATCAATTCTTGGTGGGGTCCCTGTTTTTAACCGCCCTTGGGGCAGCTTCATTTCTTTGAGCCTGCGGCCGAGTGTTGTTGATGAAGGATCACCCGCACGCCCTGCAGCATAGTTTTCTAAACCTACATGTACCAAACCATTTAAAAACGTACCTGCTGTCAAAACTACCGTTTTCGAGCGGAACAACACCCCTGTTTGAGTGACAGCACCTGCAATGCGATCGCCTTCCAAGATCAAATCGTCAACGGATTGCTGAAATAACCATAGGTTTTCTTGATTTTCTAAACGCGTCCTAATGGCTTTCCTATACAAGACACGGTCTGCTTGTGCACGGGTCGCGCGTACCGCAGGTCCTTTAGAGGCATTTAAGATTTTGAACTGAATGCCCGCTTCATCGGTAGCAATCGCCATTGCCCCACCCAAGGCGTCAATCTCTTTTACTAAATGGCCTTTTCCAATACCTCCGATTGACGGATTACATGACATTTGCCCAAGTGTTTCAATGTTATGGGTCAAAAGTAAAGTTTTAGATCCACTTCTTGCTGAGGCAAGCGCGGCTTCAGATCCGGCATGGCCGCCACCAACAACAATTACATCAAAGAATGTGGGGAAGTTCATGAGCGTTTCACCTAACAATTAGCATCTATTATATGCGCCACTTGTTTCACGTGAAACAACGCACTTTTGTTTTCACTTTATTTTCTTTGATCAACAACATGAATGTGACTAGCTGAAAATCCTCGATGCACAAAACATACTGTGACTATCAATCTAAGAAACACTCTACAGGTAAAAACTTTAATAAACTTTTTTTAAGAAAGTCATAATCGGTGTTAGCTAACTTGTTTCACGTGAAACAATCAAGTGCCACTAGTCTGAAAGAAAGGGGGATGTTTCACGTGAAACATTAAATGGTCACGTCCACCAATAAGAAAAGTAGAAGAACCGCTATGTGGATAAAGCTGTTAATAACTACGGTAAAACAGCTTGATAACAAGTGAATAAGTTTCAAAAAAAATAGTCATCTAATTATTATCGTTAATAACGCTGTGGATAATGCAGGTATAAGATGTGGATTGAGTATGAATAATTACGCTAGTCAGATGAAATTATTCAGAAATATTTGCAAGCTTTTTAGATTGAAATCTAGTTACTACGTATACATATAAAGGACCGGTCAGCAAAACCACGCCTACCATCCTGGATACTTGAAACGCCGTTACAAGCGGGACGCCAAGCTGGAGCACTTTTGCTGTAATGGCCATTTCCGCAATACCACCAGGCGCAACACTCACAGCTAAAGAGGATAAAGGTACGTTTGAAAATTGAGCAAGTAAAAGGGCATAACCGAAAGCCAGGACAAGCGCCGTCGCACTATAAATAAAGACGTAAAGAAGAAAGCGGGGTGCTTTCTTGAAAAAACCGGGACGGAAACGATCTCCTAAAGACCAGCCTATAGACAACTGTGCGAGAAGAGAAAGCCAAGAAGGTACGTTTGAAAAATGTATTTCATTCATGGTTAAGGCCATTGTCACGAACATCGGCCCCAACACCCAAGCATTCGGTATTTTGTTCCGATACGCAATATAACCACCTGAGACGGTTAATAAACCAAGAATCAAAAAGCCCTTCAGGTCAAAATATTTTTGATCAAGGACGCTTGGATCAGCTCCTGCAACGTTGAAAATTTGACAAGCAAAAGGAACTGCAATAACAACCATGATCAAGCGCAAAGTGTGAGCACTTGCTACCAAATCGGGCCTTACTTTATAACGTTCAGCAAGAACCGTCATTTCATTTGCACCACCAATGGCAGATGAAAACCAGGCCGTTTTTAGATCAACTTGGCCAAAGCGGTAAAGCAAAACCGTACCGTACACAGCAAGCAAGAGAGCCAAAATAAGTCCGGCAATCATTGCTAACCAATGACTAGATACAACTGCAACAACTTGGGGCGTAAAGTACAGGCCTAAAGTCAAACCGATGACCCATTGACCAAAATTTCGAAACGGGGAATAACTGCTAACAGGAACCGTCATCAAACGCAGCGCTGCCACAACGAATAAGGGTCCCAATGTCCAGGGAAGGGGAATACCGATCCACTGTGCAGCAAACGCTCCGCTAAGCGAGGCAATAAAACCGATGACCAACTTCCAAATCAGCTTCACAAGCACATAACCAAAAAAAATGCGTATTATCGGAAAAACAATCGTATTTACAAGCTGACAATTACACCATGCAAATTCGTTCAAAATTGCCTGATATTGGTACAACGATCTTTACAACCATGAGCAAGATGGCGAGCGATTACAACGCCATCAATCTTGGTCAAGGGTTTCCAGACTTCAATGCTGATGCGGCTTTATTAGACTTAGTCACAAAGTCTATGCAAGAAGGTCATAACCAATATCCGATGATGACTGGTGTAGCGAGCTTGAGAGAGGTCATCAGTCACAAGGTACATAGTCTGTATGGACGTTTGTACGATCCAAACACGCAAATCACTGTCACAAGTGGTGCAACAGAAGCAATCATGTCTGCTGTGCTTTCGACTGTTTTTCAGGGTGATGAAGTCATTGTTATCGAACCCTGTTACGACTGTTATGTACCCGCTATACGTCTGGCTGGTGGAATCCCTGTCAGAGTTCAGATGTCAGCACCAACATCCAGTCAACCCTTCTTTGCCGTAGATTGGAACAAGGTTAAATCGTGTGTTTCTAGCAAAACACGCATGATTATCATCAACTCACCTCATAATCCGACTGGATCTGTGTTTTCAGAAAAAGATTTTGAAGCCTTAGAAGCCATCGTAAACAATACCAACATCATCGTATTGTCTGATGAGGTCTATGAACATATTGTTTTTGATCAAAAAACACATATCAGCGTTGCTTCTAGACCAATGCTTGCAGAACGAGCTTTTGTCATTTCTTCTTTTGGTAAAACAACTCACACGACGGGTTGGAAGATTGGTTATTGTTGTGCACCTGTCGCTCTGACAACAGAACTTAGAAAGGTACACCAGTTTGTTGTTTTTACTGTGCCTTCACCATTCCAACATGCACTTGCGATTTATACAAAAAATCCACAAACCTATCTGTCTTTGTCGAATTTTTATCAAGAAAAAAGGGAACAACTTATACAGGGACTTGCAAAAACACGCTTTAAAACACTCCCATGTCCAGGGACTTACTTTTTACTTGCTGATTACAGCGAGATTTCTAAACAGTCAGAATCTGAGTTTTCCATCTGGCTTGCCCAAGAACATGGCGTTGTGGTCATACCGGTTTCAGCGTTTTATGCAACGCCTGAACATCCAGACTCAAATCACAACATTGTTCGTTTTTGCTTTGCAAAGAAAGAATCAACTCTTGATCAGGCAATAGAACGATTAGTAAAAGTTTGATCAGAACTTCACGTCTCGTTATCGATAAATGAATTTAAACATGAACAAATTGTTTTGTGTTGCGATGTGAAGTCTTGGTTTTTTAAGAGTTGGCGGTAACGGTGTAGTGCTTTATATCTTTTTGTTTATATATAAAAACTAATGGATAAGATACCTTGTGGATAACAGGGATAACTTCGGATAAGCATAAAGAATCACAGGGTTAGATGTTTTTTTATTTGTTCGTAAACTCTGTTTGAAATTGTGGAACAACAGGGATAAGTTTGAAGAGAAATCGTAACTGACTGGTTATTCGAAATTCATACACAAAGTATCCACAATCACTTTGCCGTTGTTATCCACAGGATAAAAAAATAGAAAAATTTGTAACAGAGTGAAGATGAGAGGAAAAAACAACACTCTTTACAAAGAAGATATGCAGTAAAAGTTAAAGGTAAACTTATTTACCAATGCAAAAGCGCGAAAAAATTTCACCCAGCAAATCATCTGCGGTCATATGACCAGTGATCGATCCGAGCTGATCATGTGCAAGTCGCAATTCTTCTGCAAACAGATCGAGTACCCGATCGTTTTGCTCAGCATGATAAGAAGCAATCTTTAAATGATTTGCTGCGGCCTCAAGGGCATCTATATGCCGCTGTCTTGCCAGCCATGGACTTTCTTGTCCAGGTTGCCATCCTGCAAGTTCTAGTAGCCTCGATGAAAGAGTATCGAGACCAAATCTCGTTTTAGCAGAGATATAAATCACATCACTTGTCGCAAGAGGAACCGAATCAAGTAGATCCGCCTTGTTGAAAACAGTTAGCAATATGCTTTGAGGTGAACGATGAAGAGCAATTTTTTCATCTAATTTTGTATCTTTAGAAGATGCGTCTTTTAGATTGATTACCACATCAGCTTTTGCTATTTCTGACCAACTGCGTTCAATACCAATGGCTTCGATTTGATCCGTCGTGTCACGTAATCCAGCCGTGTCAACGATAGTGAGGGGGACCCCTTGCAAATGAAGAACTTGAGAGACTTTGTCTCGCGTAGTACCTGCAATTTCCGTGACAATGGCAAGATCTTCCCCAGCCAGTGCATTGAGCAAACTTGATTTACCTACGTTTGGTTCACCGGCTAAAACAACGTGTAATCCCTCACGAAGAACCATACCCTGTCTTGATTGAGACAGGATTTCAGCAAGATGTGTTTGAATATGTTCCAAACGTTCGCGAGCATGATACTTTTCCAGGAATTCAATTTCTTCTTCTGGAAAATCAAGTGTCGCTTCAACCATCAAGCGCAATTGAATAATCGATTGAGCCAATGAATCGATTTCTTTGGAAAATTTACCGCTAAAGGAAGCCATTGCTGCACGCGCTGCGGCTTCTGACGAAGCATCTATTAAATCGGCAATTGCTTCAGCTTGAGCTAAATCGATTTTATCGTTCAAAAAAGCGCGTAAAGTGAACTCGCCTGGAGAGGCCAGGCGCACGTTAAACGCAGAACCGATACGCAGACATTGCTTAAGTAACGATTGCATGACAGCAGGCCCGCCATGACCTTGCAGCTCAAGAACATCTTCGCCAGTATATGAGTGGGGCGCGGAAAAATAGAGGGCAATACCCTGATCGATTGGTACGCCCTCTTGATCACGAAAAACACAATAATGTGCGTGTCGTGGGGTGAGATTTAAACCAAGCAAAGCAAAGATAAAGGGCCCCAGATGGGGCCCCGAGACTCGGATGATGCCAATGCCGCCCCGTCCCGGGGCGGTGGCAATGGCAACGATTGGATATTTATTTTGCATGATTCGTGCAGAATATTTTAACGATGTGCTGCCGCTGCGGCTGCGTTAATCTGACGCATCACATACCACTGTTGTGCAATTGAAAGAATATTGTTGACACACCAGTACAGGACAAGTCCTGATGGGAAAAAGAACATCATCGCACCGAAAACTAAAGGCATAAACATCATGACCTTTGCTTGCATTGGATCAGGTGGCGTTGGATTCAGTTTCATCTGGATAAACATCGTGCCCATCATCACAACAGGCAGGATGAAATATGGATCTTGAACAGCCAAATCTTTAATCCACCAAATCCAAGGCGCACCACGAAGTTCTACGCTTGAACCCAGAACATAATAAAGAGAGATAAAGACTGGAATCTGAACCAGAATGGGTAAGCAGCCACCAAGAGGATTGATCTTTTCTGTCCGATACATCTCCATCATGGCGGTGTTGAGTTTTTGACGATCATCACCAAACTTTTCTTTCAACGCTTGAAGTCGAGGAGCAACAAGTTTCATCTTGGCCATTGAGCGGTAGCTCGCTGCTGAGAGAGGATAAAAAGCTGCCTTGATCAAAATAGTCAATACAACAATGGTCCAACCCCAATTTCCAAGTAACGAGTGCAGCCACGTCATAAGTGAGAAAAGGGGCTTGGCAATAATTGTCAATAAGCCGTAATCAACAACAAGATCCAGGCCGGGAGCTACTTTTTCGAGATCCTCTTGGTCTTGTGGACCGACCCAAAGTTTGGCGGGAATGCTGAGTTGACTGCCTGGAGCAATAGTTCCGACTGGTTCAATGCTTCGAATTGCAAAGAGATTTTTTTGCAGCTCGGTCATTTCATAGCTGCGGTTTTTACCTTGTGGAGGTACCCATGCTGTTACGAAATAATGCTGAACCATCGCAAACCAACCGTTATCAGCTTCTTTGATGTAGGTGGCTTTACGCTTTTCAATTTCAGAGAAAGAAACCTTTTGGAATTTTTCCTGATCGGAGTAAACAACAGGACCTGTAAAGCTCACTGGGCCTGACATAAAACTCGGCGTAGAGTTTTCGCTGGCTGGATCTTTACTGTCGCGTGTGATTTGTAAGTAAACAGCTGGCGTGATGGGTTGAGCAGACAGGTTTTCAATTTGATGGTCAACTAAAATTTCATAGCTACCACGCTTGAGAGTGAAAGTTTTAGTCAGCTTGACGCCACCAGATTCAGAAGCGAATTTAATAACAAGCTGATCACCGCTAAGTTCGCGTTGATCTGTTATCAAGGTGTAGGGAGCAAGATGGGTAGGATAGAGAGTGCCAGCGGGCGCGCCAGTCAATCCTGATTGCACAATATAGATCTGCCCATTGCTGTTATTAAGCAATACAAAAGGCTTGTCTTTTTCCTCACGACTTGGAAATGCCAAAAGGTCTGCACGAACAAGCTGAGCACCCATTAAGTCAAAACTGAGATTCAAGACATCAGTTTTAAAATTAACAAGTTGCGCCTGAGAGGATGCAGAAGATGTAACACCGGGAACATTGCCTGCGACTGCAGCACTGGCAGATGGTGTCACGGGCGCAGTGGGCACGCTCGCTGGCACACCTTTGGTATCTGCGCTGGGCGTAGCTTTGCTGTCCGCAGGCGCTGTCTGTGTAGTGGTTTGCGGTGCACCGCCTAACAGGGACGGATTGCCTTGGTGGACTTGCCAGTTGTTCCACAGCATCAGCAGGGAAAACGAGAAAATCATCAATAGGATGGTGCGTCGGATGTCCATTCTTGCCTAAATTAAAAAAAGCTCACCAGCGAAGGCTCGCAGTTTAGCGTTAATCAGGATGATTGCGGGATTGAGATGCCGGATTGGCCTCTTGGGTATTTGTGCCTCGGTGTGCAGATCGCGGCACAGGATCATGTCCACCCTTGCACCAAGGGTGACAGCGAGAAACGCGTCGGATTGCCAGAATCAAGCCAATAAAGGGCCCACGTACTTGTATGGCCTCTATTGCATAGTTAGAACAACTAGGGGTAAAGCGACACCAATGCCCTAGCCAAGGACTCAATAAATATTGATAAGCCTTGATCGGGGCAATTAAGAAAGATTTAAGCCAGCGCATTATTGATGGATACGCAAAAAATGCGCATCGACCTCTTTTCTGGCAGCGAGCTTGAGCTCGGTTAAAGATATTGACCGGATGGGCTTATGCAAGCGGACAACGAAATCATGAGGAGGCAATTCAAGTCGTTTCAGGCGAAAAGCTTCGCGAACCACCCTTTTCAGGGCATTTCGTGTCGAGGCGAGATGCGCAAAACGTTTTGCCATAATGAGCCCGAGCCTCGCACATGGCGGATCAGTAGATGCCTCTGATTCATCATACGGGCGTAAGTGAGCGGTCACTACGAAATAAGCCCCACGCGCAATACGGCGACCCGCAAGGGCCGCAGCAAATTCGGTGGGGCGGTGCAAGCGCGCCGCCGCGGGAAACGTGGCGCGAGACATAACAAAGCAAAGGAGCGAGGCAAAGGCAGCTGGCCAAATCCTCACTACCAGCCGTATTAGACGGCTAAACGCTTGCGGCCTTTGGCGCGGCGAGCGTTGATGACTGCACGGCCACCACGAGTTTTCATCCGGACACGAAAACCGTGCGTGCGCTTGCGGCGGGTGACGGAGGGTTGGTAGGTACGTTTCATGATTAAGGGCCCAACAAAGAGCGAAAAGTTTAGGAATAACTCGAAAAGCCCTCCATTTCATCAAAAAACACGAGACAAGTCAAATGTTTACCTTTGCCTACTCGGACAAATACGGATATAGCCTGTGGATAACCTATGCCTTCACAGGGTAGAATCAAGGTTTGATCAGTGAGTCACATGAACGAGTTTTGGCAATCCTGCGTCTCCCATTTGGAGCAGGACTTTCCCCCACAGCAAATCAGCGCATGGATACGTCCGCTGGTGCCCCTAGCCTTTGATGAAAACAAGGCGCAGCTGCGTGTTTCCGCTCCAAACAGATTCAAACTGGATTGGGTACGAAAAAATTTCGCTCAACAGATAGAGGCCTTTGCGACGAAATGGTTCAACCGACCCGTTGAAGTATTGTTCGAATTGTCCGCATCCGTTAATAGCGAGCGGCCAAAAGCGCGCGTGTCGACAGTTATTACACAAAATAATCCAGTCAAACAAGAGTCCAGCGTTCTTGGTGAAACAAGATCCAATCAAGAACCGATCGGCACCATAGACGAACCCGCTCCCCTTCAAACCCGCAACGCGGCAGCCATCACGCCTGTCGATGACAAGTCGCGACTCAACGTAGATCTGACGTTTGATAATTTTGTAACAGGCAAAGCCAATCAATTGGCACGTGCGGCTGCATTGCAGGTCGCTGAAAACCCGGGGATTTCATACAACCCGCTGTTTTTATATGGCGGTGTGGGCTTGGGCAAGACCCATTTGATCCATGCGATTGGAAACGCCATGGTGACTGCAGGTCATGGTGTACGCGTGCGCTATGTCCATGCGGATCAATACGTTTCGGATGTTGTCAAAGCCTATCAGCGCAAGGCATTTGACGATTTCAAGCGTTACTACCATTCGCTCGATCTTTTATTGATTGATGATATTCAGTTTTTCTCCGGTAAAAGCAGAACGCAAGAAGAGTTTTTCTATGCGTTTGAAGCCATGGTGGCGCAACGCAAGCAGATCATCATTACAAGCGATACGTATCCTAAAGAGCTCGCTGGCATTGATAGTCGATTGATTTCGAGGTTCGACTCTGGTTTAACAGTAGCGATCGAGCCACCAGAACTGGAAATGCGCGTCGCAATTTTGTTGCGTAAAGCCGAGCAAGAGGGCCTGGCAATGCCGGAAGAGGTCGCATTCTTCATTGCGAAACATTTGCGTAGTAATGTTCGTGAACTTGAAGGTGCTCTCAAAAAGGTCGTGGCGTACGCCAGGTTCCACGGCAAGGACGTGGCGAATGTCGATATCTGTAAAGATGCGCTCAAGGATTTACTTTCAGTCTCAAGCGGTCAGGTGACGGTTGAAAATATTCAAAAAACAGTCGCCGACTATTACAAAATAAAGGTTGCAGATATGTATTCAAAGCGACGACCTGCCAACATTGCAATGCCGCGACAGGTTGCAATGTACCTTGCAAAAGAACTGACGCAAAAAAGCTTGCCGGACATTGGAGATATGTTTGGCGGGCGAGATCACACGACGGTTTTACATGCTGTCAGGAAAATAGCTGATTTGCGTGCAAAACAAGCAGACCTTAACCATACGCTGCATGTGCTCGAACAAACTCTAAAGGGATAATTCATGCAACTTGTACAAACCCCACGTGACGCGCTTTTAAAGCCGTTATCGACTGTCGCCGGAATTGTTGAGCGCAGACATACACTGCCTATCCTCGCGAACATTTTGTTGCGCAAAGAAGCTGACAGGGTGTCCTTTATCGCCACCGATCTCGAAGTGCAGATTACAACGCATGCAAGCTTTGGTGTCGGGTCTGAAACTGAGTCCTTAACTGTAGCGGCGCGAAAATTTGTAGACATCTTGCGTGCTTTGCCAGATACGGGTGATGTCAAGCTATCAACGGCCAGTGGCAAACTTGCCATTCAGTCGGGAAAGAGCCGATTTTCCTTGCAAACGCTGGCTGCGACTGAATTTCCCACAATGACGCAACCAGAGCGTTGGGATGTTTCGCTGACGCTCACACGTAAAACGCTTAAGCACTTGTTCAACATGGTGCATTTCGCGATGGCGCAACAAGACATTCGCTATTATTTGAATGGCATGTTGATGGTGTTTGAGCCCGGCTTGTTGCGCGCGGTCGCGACAGATGGCCATCGTTTGGCTCATAGTTCAACGCCTGTGAATGGTGTAACGGTTAAACATGAAGTAATCGTGCCACGAAAGACGGTCCTTGAAATGCAGCGTTTGCTTGATGACAGCGAAGAGCCCGTCACAATTGACGTGGCGCCCGGGCAGATCCGTTTTTCCTTCGGACATGTCGAACTCGTGTCCAAGTTGGTCGAGGGAAAATTTCCCGACTTCAACCGCGTCATTCCAACAAATTACACACGCCATTTTGATGTGTCCCGCGAAGTCTTGCAGGGAAGCCTTCAGCGCGCAGCGATTTTGACCACGGACAAATTCCGCAGTGTCAGATTGCAGCTGGGGCAAAATTTATTGAAGATTTCCTCGACCAATGCCGAGCAGGAAGAGGCGCAAGAAGAAATTGATATTGATTATGGTCACGAAGCTCTGGACGTTGGTTTCAACGTGAGCTATTTGCTGGATTTTCTGGCCAACGTCAAAGCTGAAACGATTCGCTGGTCAATCATGCCCGATGCGAACGCTTCAGCCCTTATTACTTTGCACGATGACGAATCGTTTAAATACGTTGTCATGCCCATGCGGATCTAAACATGTCAGATAACAATCAAGTAGCGGATCAAAGCCCGGAAGATATGGACGCCTATGGCGCAGACTCGATCAAGATGCTCAAGGGCCTTGAGGCGGTTCGTAAGCGCCCAGGCATGTACATCGGCGACACATCCGACGGGACAGGCCTGCATCACATGGTGTTCGAAGTGGTCGACAATGCGATCGACGAGGCTTTGGCTGGTCATTGTGATGACATCGTCGTAACGATTCATGGCGATAACTCAATCTCTGTCACGGATAACGGTCGTGGTATCCCTACCGACATCCACAAGGACGATGAGTTCGGTCGAAGTGCGGCTGAAATTGTATTGACCGAACTACATGCGGGTGGAAAGTTTGATCAGAACTCATATAAAGTTTCTGGTGGTCTGCATGGCGTAGGCGTATCTTGTGTCAATGCCTTGTCCTCCTGGTTGCGTTTAACGATTCGTCGTAATGGCCAGGTTCATGAAATGGAGTTCCGTCAAGGTGAGCGCGTGCAGCCTCTGACGGTGACGGGAAAAACAGAAAAGCGAGGAACGGAAGTTCATTTTCTGGCCGACACAAGCATTTTCAACAACGTTGAATACCATTACGAGATTTTGTCCAAGCGATTGCGAGAGCTTTCGTTTTTGAATAATGGCGTCAAAATCAGATTGATTGATCAACGTCAGGGCAAAGAGGAAAACTTTGCGTTTTCGGGTGGCGTAAAAGGTTTTGTCGAGTACATCAACCGAAGTAAAACCGTCCTGCATCCAAATGTGTTTTCAGTCAGCACGGAATCAAATGCTGGCGGCACGCTTGTCGGTGTAGACGTCGCGATGCAATGGAACGATGGTTACAACGAGCAGGTATTGTGTTTCACCAACAATATCCCTCAGCGCGACGGTGGTACACATTTGACAGGTTTGCGCGCAGCAATGACGCGCATTCTGAATAAATACATCGCAGATAACGAGCTGGCTAAACGCGCAAAGGTTGAAACAACCGGCGACGACATGCGAGAAGGCTTGACGTGTGTGTTGTCAGTGAAAGTTCCTGAGCCAAAGTTTAGTAGCCAGACAAAAGACAAGCTGGTGTCAAGTGAGGTGCGACCCGCCGTCGAAGAAGCTGTTGCCCGCACCCTTGAGACCTGGCTGCTGGAAAACCCAATCGATGCGAAAGCATTGTGCGCCAAGGTTGTTGAGGCGGCACGGGCTCGCGAAGCCGCGCGTAAAGCACGCGAAATGACGCGCCGTAAAAGTGTCCTGGAAGGCGCTGGCCTACCGGGCAAACTTGCGGACTGTCAGGAGAAAGATCCTGCCTTGTGCGAGTTGTATATCGTCGAGGGTGATTCCGCGGGTGGTTCTGCCAAGCAGGGTCGGGACAGAAAATTCCAAGCCATTTTGCCGTTGCGCGGAAAAGTATTGAACGTCGAAAAAGCACGCTTCGATAAGCTCATTGCCAGTGAGCAAATCACAACGCTCATCACAGCGCTTGGCACGAGTATCGGTCCAGACTTTAATGTTGAAAAGCTTCGTTATCACCGCATCATCATCATGACCGACGCGGACGTTGACGGCGCGCACATTCGAACCTTGCTTTTGACTTTGTTGTATCGCCAGATGCCAGAGCTGGTTGAGCGCGGTTACATCTATATTGCCCAGCCACCGCTCTATAAGGTCAAGTCAGGAAAAGACGAGCGTTATCTGAAAGATGAGGTTGAAGAAGCCAGTTATATGTTGCAAGTATCCCTCAAGGATGCTTCGCTAGTCCCGCAGGCAGGCGCCGCACCGATTTCGGGCGATGCGCTGGCCGAATTGGCGAAACAATATGTCATGGCGGACGGCGTGATTGCGAGACTGAGTCGGTTTATGGACGAATCGACCCTTTCCGCAATCGTCGGCGGAGCAACAGTTGAGTTGGACACCGAGGAGCATGCAGCGGCGTCGGCCAAGCGTTTGCAAGCCGCCCTTCAAGATCCTCTTTTGCCCAATCAAGTAGACGTTGTGTCCGAATATCACCAAGGGTCTGAAAGGTATCGCCTGATCGTTCGTCGTAAACATCATGGCAACGTACGTGTCACCGTATTGGATTCGGACTTTGTCAATGGAGCGGATTATGGCGTGCTGGCGCGTGCGGCAGCGACGTTCCAGGGTCTCGTTGGCAAGGGTGCGGTGGTCGCACGTGGCGAGGGCGACAAGCGCAAGGAATCCATGGTTGCAGATTTCCGCGAAGCGATGCAATGGTTGCGTAGTGAAGCAGATCGCAACGTCAGCAAGCAGCGTTACAAGGGTCTGGGCGAAATGAATCCAGAGCAACTTTGGGAGACCACGATGGATCCCAAGGTGCGTCGTCTGTTGCGTGTGCAGATCGAAGACGCGATTGCCGCGGACGAAATTTTCACCACGCTGATGGGTGATAATGTTGAGCCCCGACGCGCGTTTATTGAAACGCACGCCTTGCAAGCGGCAAATTTGGATGTGTAACTAAAAGGTTTTTGTGATGACGATTTCAAGTTTTTTATGCCCGACGACTATTTATATGGGTCAAGGCTCTTATCAAAAAATCTCTGAGATCGTCCACAAGCTCCAGTGTCGACGTGTGTTTATCGCACTCGATGCCGCCTTGGCATCGAGCGATTTCTATGACCAAATCAGGAAGTTGTTAAATGATGCTGGAATAGAGATTGCAACTTATACAGAAATAGAGCCTGATCCAAGCGCGACGACCGTTGAAAAAGCGTTTGCGGTCTGTCAGGCGCATCAGGCAACCGTGTTGCTGGCAATTGGCGGTGGCAGCACCATGGATGTGGCCAAGGCGGTTGGTATTTTGGCAACCAATGGCGGCCGGATTCATGATTACGAAGGGATTGAAAAGTTTTCCACAGCGCCCTTGCCGTTGATCGCGATTCCTACAACAGCAGGGACGGGTTCTGAGGTGTCAGGTTCTTGCGTCATCTCTGACACAGAAAAAAATCTTAAAATGTCGATCCGACATGCTGCGCTGAATCCTGCGGCGTACGCTATTTTGGATCCGTTGGCCTTACGAACTGTTCCGGCTCATGTGGCCGCGCACTCCGGTATTGATGCATTTGTTCACGCCTTTGAGTCGTATATTTCCCGACAGTCCAACCTCATGACCGATGCCATCAACTTGCAGGCGATTGAGTTACTGGCAGGAAATATCAGGCAGTTCGTCGCGAATCGCGAAAACCTGACTGCCGGACTGAATATGTTGGTGGGTTCCGCGCTGGCGGGGATCACGTTTGGACAAACGGGATTGGGCAATGTGCACTGTATGGCGCGTTTTGTGGGTGCGCGTTTTCATTTATCCCACGGGCTCTCCAATGCCGTGTGTTTGCCACACGTTGCGCAGTTTAATTTAGCCGCTTGTCCTGAGAAATATGCACGCGTGGCGATCGCGATGGGACGTCCAGTTCAGCAATGGCCCGTGCTTGACGCTGCGCAAGCTGCTGTCGAGGCGATCCGAAGCATGTGCGAGGATCTGGGTATTCCGAGTCGCTTGCGGGATGTAGGCGCCGAGCCGCAAACGTTTGCCGAAATGTCTGAACAATGTCTGGCGGCTAACTACAATCGGTGGAATCCCCGGCATACGACAGTGGCCGACTTTCGCGCGCTGTTTGAGCGCGCGTACTAGTAGGAATGAATCGTTGGCCTTTACCAACCGGAGCCGGCTTCCCACATAACGGGCACTTTCTGCTTTTGTGCGCGTTTGAGCAAGTCTAAAAGCGGGAAAGCGCGTTGTCTGAGGCCAACATGCGCGGAAAGCGCGTCTTTGGGTTGTTCGTTTTCTTCTGTTTCTTCGAGGTTTTGTTTGGGCTCTGCAGCAATGGCGTGTTCGAGACGCTCAATTGCCGAATCGAGCTGTTCGGGCATGCAGACGCCGCGCTTGAGCAAGTCTTTGTCATCCGTTTTACCAATGATGGTGAGAAGCGGTTTGGCGTGTTGAGCCAGCATCAGAATATCCGCGCCGGCTTTGCTGCTGAAAGTAACAAGCATGAAGGCCTCCTGTAGGTTGGTCATGGCTTAATTCAGGCTATGATTTAAGCCTTCCTATCGCTATAGTCTACGCCCATGCTCCTCGAGCAACAAAATACCCTGATTTCTTGTATCCATGCGGCTGTGTCCGCAATCTTGCCTGACGCAACCCCTACGGTACTGTTAGAGCGTCCCAAGGTTGCCACGCACGGAGATTTGGCGACGAATGTCGCCATGCAGCTTGCCAAGCCGGCAAAGCGTAATCCGCGCGACTTGGCGCAAGCCATTCTCGATGTGTTGATGGCAAATCCTCAAGCGCGCACGTTGATCGCGCAAGCAGAATTAGCCGGACCGGGATTCATTAACTTCCGATTGACACATGCTGCGCGAACCGCGGTCATGCATGCAATTGCGCAACAAGGCGAGGCATTTGGTCGCGCGCCACGTCAGGCACAAAAGGTATTGGTTGAGTTTGTCTCCGCCAATCCGACAGGTCCTTTGCACGTCGGACATGCTCGTCAGGCGGCGCTCGGCGATGCTCTGTGCCGGTTGTTTGACGCGAATGGCTTTGAGGTGAGTCGCGAGTTTTATTACAACGATGCAGGCAATCAAATCCAAAACTTGGCAATCAGTGTGCAAGCACGAGGTCGGGGGATCGAACCGGAGGCGGACAACTATCCTGCAGATGGCTATCGGGGAGACTATATCGTCGATATCGCGCGCGACTTTGTTGCCAAAGCAACGGTAAGTGCCAGCGACGGTGAGCCAGTCTTGGCCAACGGAGATTTGAACGACCTGGATAATATCCGCCGCTTTGCCGTGACATATTTGCGTCGAGAGCAGGACTTGGATCTACAGGCATTTGGCTTGGCGTTTGACCATTATTACTTGGAAAGCTCGCTGTACACCTCGGGTCGGGTAGAGGATACGGTCAATAAACTGATCGCGAGCGGCCATACCTATGAAAGTGAAGGCGCGCTCTGGTTGCGCACAACCGAGCTTGGCACGGGCGATGATAAAGACCGCGTCATGCGCAAGTCCGAGGGTGGCTACACCTACTTTGTCCCTGATGTCGCCTATCACGTCACGAAATGGCAGCGTGGATATACACGCGCCATCAATATCCAGGGTAGCGATCATCACGGAACCGTTGCGCGCGTGCGGGCCGGTTTGCAAGCTCTCGCAATGGGTATCCCCGCTGACTATCCTGCCTATGTGCTTCACAAAATGGTCAAGGTTGTTCGCGGTGGCGAAGAAGTCAAGATTTCCAAGCGCGCGGGTAGTTACGTCACGTTGCGCGACCTGATCGAATGGGTGGGACGCGATGCGGTTCGCTTCTTTTTGATTCAACGGCGTGCTGACACCGAGTTCGTCTTTGATGTGGATCTCGCGCGTTCGCAAAGCGAAGAAAATCCTGTCTACTATATCCAATATGCGCATGCTCGGATATGCTCGATGTTGGCAACGGCTGGATTAAGTCTGGCCGAATTGCATGCCGCCTCGACGGATGTGTTGACGGCACCATCGGAGCTGGCATTGATGCAGCGTTTGGCCGAGTTTCCGTCGCTGGTTAAACAGGCCGCGGCGGAGTTGTCACCCCATCTTGTCGCATTCTGGCTAAGGGATTGCGCGTCAGACTTTCACGCTTGGTATAACGCGGAACGGGTGTTGGTTGATGATTCTGTGCTCAAGTACGCCCGCCTGCGTCTGGCTGATGCGACGCGCCAAGTGATCGCCAATGGCCTTGAGCTATTGGGTGTTTCCGCACCAGAACGGATGTAAGATCATCACCATGGCTAAACGTAAATCATCCGGCTCAAGCACAATGTACGGCGTTCTGGCAGGACTGTTGATCGGTCTGGGTGTTGCCGCGGGGGTTGCCTATTATGTGGTGAAGGCACCGATGCCCTTTATGGATAAAGCCAGCCGTTCACCTGATGCGCCAGGCACGCCTGATCCACGCAATGCTCCGGATCCGAACGCTGCGTTAAGTGCACGGGAGGTTGGACCGGTCACGGCACCGAGTTCTCCGGATCAACCGACAGGGCAGGTTGTCATGCCTGGCGCAGGTCAGGCAGCCCAGTCTACAACAGGGACTCCCAAGCAAAACGGTGATGCGCTCGGCTCTCTGATTGATACGCTGACGCCTACACCGAACGCAACAACACGCCCCGCCCAGACGCCATCAACTGCCGCGCCCACCCAGGCGAGTCGTCCAGAGTCGGCAACGACACCTTCAACCGCAAAAACTCCCCCTAGCACGGGTGGCCCTTATTATTTGCAAGTCGGGTCATTCAGGGTACTAGAGGATGCTGAGGCCTTGCGTGCCAAAATTATCCTAATGGGGATGCCGGTTGAAATTCAGCGCGCCGAAGTCAACGGCTTGCAGGTTAATCGTGTCCGTGTCGGGCCGTTCGCACGCATAGACGATATGAATCAGACCCGTATACGCCTCGGGCAAGAAAAAATTCCTACTGCCGTCGTACGACAGTAATCAACCGTTTTCCTATAGGACGAATCGTGATGACACATCAGATCTCTACGCGCTTCATTGCAATGATGTTTGCGATGGTCGCAGTATTTTTCACTGCGGGCAGCTTTGCGCAAGGCTCACCTGCCGCAAAAGGCAAGTTTATTGAAATCACACCCGCGCAAGCCACTGAGCCAGGAAAGGTTGAAGTCCTGGAGTTTTTTTCCTATGGTTGCGGCCATTGCGCGGCTATTGAGCCTTTGCTTGAAAAATGGATCAAAGCGCAGCCAGCGGATGTGGTCGTTCGTGGTGTTCCCGTAGCATTCAATGCAAGCATGAAACCTTTGCAACGTTTGTATTATGCGTTGGAGGCACTCAATCGTTTGGATTTGCACCCTAAAGTGTTTAAAGCCATCCATCAGGAAAAAAAGCGCCTCTTCACAAAGGCAGAAATCAAGAGTTGGATTGCTTCACAAGGCGTGGATGCAGAGAAATTCGATGCTGCGTATGAGTCTTTCGGTGTGTCATCTAAGGCAAGCCGCGCCGACCAACTCGTAACGGCCTACCGTATCCAGGGTACGCCGACCGTAGCTGTTGCAGGACGCTTTGTGACGTCGCCTTCAGAAGCGGGCGGCTATCAGCAGACCTTGGATGTCGCGACGGACTTGATTAAACAGTCCAGGGCAAAGTAATTCGCCGATTGATTTTCATGTCCCCCGCATGATGTAAAACGTATGGACATGGGCGTATTTGTCTCGATGAAGTTTGGCTTCCTGATACAGATCTGAATCGTAAAAGGCAAGCGCGTCTTCGTATCTGTCAAACTCAAGCAAGACCCGTCGACGGGAGTCGGTGGGTCCATTTTTCACTGTCACCTCTCCTCCCCGCATGACAAACCGCCCGTTAAAGGCGGCGACGGCCGCCGTGGATCTTGGCTGGTAGTGCGCTTTGAAATTGTCCATGTCATGGACCTCAAGCTCTACAAATATATAACCTTTGTCTTTAGACATGAATTGCTCACTTTATTTTTTAATTTTAGCCAGGGCTTGCTTGAGATCCTCGATCAAATCGTCAACGGACTCTAAACCGATGTGCAAACGGATCAGTGCGTGCGCGTGGTGCTTCCAATAC
The DNA here is from genome assembly GCF_030410375.1 of Zwartia vadi. Taxonomy (GTDB): domain Bacteria; phylum Pseudomonadota; class Gammaproteobacteria; order Burkholderiales; family Burkholderiaceae_B; genus Zwartia; species Zwartia vadi. The sequence goes on along the minus strand of NZ_JAUHHE010000009.1, from coordinate 130,797 downwards.
TGATGCGAGGATAGGTTGCCTGGCTCGACCCATTGCACGAGGCTTTCAAAGCCGCCCCACGAAAAGCCGATACCAAAGAGTTCCAGCGCATCCACGAAGGGTTTTGCAGCATCAGGAGAACAATTCAGCTCAATAGAGAGCATGCCATTAGAGCCGGTGCAGTCGCGTTGCCACAGCGCATGACCAGCGTCTTTATGCCAGGCGGGATGATAGATCTGTAGAACTTCAGGTTGATGGTCTAAAAATTTGCAAACCTCAAGGGCATTGCGCGCATGCTGCGGCATACGGACTGCCATGGTTTTCACGCCACGCAGCGCAAGCCAGGCGTCATCGGCGCTGACGGAGTTACCCATGGCGTATTGGGCGGAATGAATGCGTGCAGCAAGTTTTTGATCGTTGACAACCACTGCGCCAAGCATGACATCAGAGTGTCCCGCGACGTATTTTGTGCCGGCGACGATGGATACGTCGGCGCCAAGCATCAATGGCCGGTAGATATAACCCGAGCCCCAGGTGTTGTCGGTGGCCAGGATCAGACCGTGGGCTTTGGCTTGAGCCGAAAGCGCGGGCATATCCAGCATTTCGTACAACAATGATCCGGGTGATTCAACATAAATCATTTTTGTATTGGGTTGAACCAGTTGTGCGATGTCGTCCCGTTCTGCGGAAAAGTACGTTACCGAAATACCGAAGCCTTGCAGCAATGCGCGATCAAGATTGCGCACCGGGCCGTAGACGCAATCAGCGACGAGGACATGATCGCCTGTTTTGAGCAAGCCAAGGAAGGCAATGTTAATGGCAGCCATGCCAGAAGGCGCCAAGACACAATATGTGCCGCCTTCGAGCTGCATGAAAACGTCTTCAAGTGCTCGATGGGTATCCATACCGGAGCGTCCGTAGGTGATCGCGCGCTCACCAGCCAGTCTGCGTGTCATGGCGCGATCAAGCGCCGCAAGATTTTCAAAGCGCACCGTGCTGGTTCGCATGGAGGGCAGACTGACTGGTGCGGTACCTGTATCTGGATCGAAGGGGGCGCTACCGATATGAAGAAGTCGTGTGTCGAGATGATGTGTAGTCAAGGCGCGTCCTTTAAGTTCTGACAAAGCGGATAATGCCATCGGAGCAAAGCTCACGCGAAAGTTTGCCCTCAAAATACAGGGCATGTAAGTGCGCGATGGCTTCACCCATTGCAAAGGTTGTTTGATGTAAGTCTAGCTTACGCTTGAAAAGAACGGGCAAGATATCAGTGGTGGACTGAGGTGTGACACAGGCTGCGAGCACCTCATCGAGTCGCTCGGCGTGGTGTTCATGTTGTTGTGCGATGCGTTCGTGCAGGCCTTTGAAAGGTTTGCCATGCGAAGGCAAGATGAGCGTGTCTGCAGGAAGGTGCTGAAAGTTATCCAGTGAGTTGAGATAAAGAGGCAGTGGATTGCCTAGTGGCTCGTAATCGAAAACGCTGACATTTGTTGAAATTCGCGGAAGAACCATATCACCAGAAATAAGGACATTTTTATCAGCACAGAAAAGAGAAATATGTTCGGGCGCGTGTCCGTATCCGACAATGGCTTTCCAGTCGCAACCGCCAATTTTGATTGTTTGTCCGTTCATGATCCGCACGTAAGAAGCGGGCATATCAGGAACGAGGCTTGGATAGTAGGAGGCGCGGGCTCGAATTTGTTCGAGGGCTTCGGGATCGGTCATGCCATGTCGACCTAGGTGTTGCGCGGCACTCTCGCCGCCTGTGGCGCCCGTTCCCTGCCCGACCGACCAGAGCTTTGCGGTCATATAGTCGGTCATGCTCATGGTGAGAGGAACATTCCATCTTTTGCAAAGCCAGCTTGCGAGACCGACGTGGTCAGGATGCATGTGTGTGACGATGACACGTAGAACAGGCAGGCCCTGCAGTTGTGTGGCGAATATTTCTTCCCAGAGCGCTTTGACCTCGTCCCTGCTGATGCCGCAGTCCACAATAGTCCAGCCCTCTACCCCGTCGATCTTGTCGCGCAAGAGCCAAAGGTTGATGTGGTCAAGCGCAAAGGGGAGCGGCATGCGGATCCAGCGAACGCCGGGTGCGAGCTCCATCGTTGTGCCGGGGCCGGGCATGTTGTCTGCAAAGGGATACTGCAGTTGATGCTCCAGGGGGTTCATATTTAGTTGTCTCCAAGCTTGACGGTTTGATCGGTCCATCATAATTTACGTTTACGTAAACTGCCACCAAGAAAATCATGACTTCAACGACCTGGACGATTACTGATTTGTCCAAAGAGTTCGATATTACGCCTCGTACGATCCGGTTTTATGAGGATCACGGGATCCTTAAACCAGCTCGCGAGGGTAATCGCAGGATTTATGTGGCGCGCGATCGTACGCGGTTGAAATTGGCGCTGCGTGGCAAGCGCTTGGGGCTGACGCTTTCTGCGATCCGTGAGCTCGTGGATATGTACGAGGGGCCGCGTGACACTGTGCCTCAACTCAAGCACTACCTGTCCGTCCTGGAGAGTCAACGCGCCAGCCTGGAGCAGCAGCGCAGTGATTTGGAAGAAACGCTAGCCGAAATTGTGCAGCAGCAAAAGCAATGCGAGGCGTTACTGAGGGCCAAAAAGTGACAGCTAAAAAGTGACTAATTGTCTTGAGTCGATTATATTGATGATGACGTTTACGTAAACGTAAAGTAAATAACCTGACACGCTGAGAGTGCTGCCATGCCGATAATCGAATCGAAAATCAATCGCCGTTCTTCAGAATTTACCAATAATGAATGTGCGATGAAGAAGAAAATCGCCGAGCTCACAGCCGCATTGGAAAAAATGGCGCAAGGCGGTCCACTTGCTGCGAGGGAAAAACACCTCGCACGTGGAAAACTACTCCCGCGTGAACGCGTTGAAAAACTGCTTGATCCAGGCACGGCATTTTTGGAGCTTTCGCCCTTGGCAGCCTATGACATGTATGAGGGCGATGCGCCAGGCGCAGGAATGATCACCGGGATTGGACGCGTATCGGGAATTGAGTGCGTAATTGTGTGTAACGATGCGACGGTCAAAGGTGGAACCTACTATCCGATGACAGTCAAAAAACATTTACGGGCTCAAGAGATTGCCGCACAAAACAATTTACCGTGTATCTACTTGGTAGATTCAGGCGGCGCAAACCTGCCCCAACAAGACGAGGTGTTTGCAGACCGGGAGCATTTCGGGCGCATATTTTTTAATCAAGCGAATATGTCGGCACAGGGACTCGCGCAGATTGCCGTGGTGATGGGCTCATGCACCGCGGGCGGTGCGTATGTCCCTGCAATGAGCGATGAGTCGATCATTGTCCGGGAGCAGGGAACCATCTTTCTGGGCGGACCGCCACTAGTTAAAGCCGCGACTGGGGAGCAAGTCACGGCGGAGGATTTGGGGGGTGGAGATGTTCACACCAGGCTATCAGGCGTGGCGGATCATTTGGCACTGAACGATCATCATGCGTTGGAGTTGGCGCGTCAGGCAGTTAGACATCTTAATAAACGAAAGCAACAGCAGTTGGTAATGCGCGAATCACGTGAGCCGCTATACGATGCAGAAGAAATCAACGGGATTATTCCAGCCGATACACGGAAATCCTACGATGTCAGAGAAATCATTGCACGGCTGGTCGATGGTTCAGAGTTTGAGGAATTCAAGGCAAGATTTGGGACGACACTGGTGACAGGATTTGCGCATCTGTACGGGATGCCGGTAGGAATCATTGCTAACAATGGAATCTTGTTTTCAGAGTCTGCACAAAAGGGCGCGCATTTCATCGAGCTTTGCGCACAAAGAAAAATCCCGCTGATATTTCTTCAAAACATTACGGGATTTATGGTGGGCAGGAAGTATGAGAATGAGGGCATCGCTCGCCACGGTGCAAAACTCGTCACCGCAGTGGCGACAGCTGCAGTGCCAAAGTTAACAGTCATCATTGGTGGATCCTTCGGTGCGGGAAATTATGGAATGTGTGGTCGCGCGTATTCACCGAGGTTTCTGTTCATGTGGCCAAACGCTCGCATCTCGGTCATGGGGGGTGAACAAGCGGCAAGTGTGCTTGCCACGATTCGCAGGGAAGCAATCGAGAGCAAAGGTGGCACATGGAGCACGGAGCAAGAACAGATATTCAAAGCACCGATACTTGATCAATTTGAACGCGAAGGACACCCTTTTTACGCCACGGCAAGACTCTGGGACGATGGCGTGATTAAACCTGCAGATACACGTCGGATATTGGGGTTAAGTTTATCGGCGACGTTGAATGCGGTCATTCCGGATACACGCTTTGGCGTGTTTCGTATGTAAAGCAAACAAAGGGAATAAACGTGTTTAAAACAATTTTGATCGCCAACCGAGGCGAAATAGCCTGCAGAGTTGCAGCAACAGCACGCAAGATGGGCTTGAAGACCGTCGCGGTGTATTCAGATGCAGACACGCAAGCAAAGCATGTGGCGAGTTGTGATGTCGCGGTTCGTATAGGCGGCGCTCCGGCAAGCGAAAGTTATTTGAAAAGTGACGTGATCTTGAAAGTGGCCCGCGAGCATGGCGTTCAAGCCATTCATCCAGGGTATGGCTTTCTATCAGAGAATGCAGAGTTTGCCGCAGCCTGTGCGCAGGCGGGCATCACCTTTGTCGGGCCTCCGGTCGGAGCGATTGAGGCCATGGGAAGCAAGTCGGCCGCTAAAAGCTTGATGGCTCAGGCGGGCGTGCCGCTTGTTCCTGGCTATCACGGAGAAAATCAGTCGACTGCATTTTTACGCGCACAAGCTGATGAAATGGGATATCCAGTCTTGATCAAGGCGAGCGCCGGGGGGGGTGGTAAAGGTATGCGCGTAGTCGAGACGAGTCAGGACTTCGAGGCTGCGCTTGTCTCGTGTCAACGGGAGTCGCTGGCGAGTTTCGGAGATGAGCGAGTGTTACTCGAGCGCTACTTGCAAAAGCCGCGTCATATAGAGATTCAGATTTTCGCGGATCAATACGGACACTGTATATACCTGTTTGAAAGAGACTGTTCCATTCAGCGTCGACATCAGAAAGTGATTGAGGAGGCACCTGCGCCCAATATGTCTCCGACAATGCGGCGTGCCATGGGTGATGCGGCTGTGGCAGCGGCCAAGGCGGTGAAGTATGTCGGTGCGGGGACAGTCGAGTTCATTGTCGATCCGAGTGGACAGTTCTACTTTATGGAGATGAATACGCGTCTACAGGTTGAGCATCCAGTCACGGAGATGGTGACGGGACTTGACCTGGTGGAGTGGCAGTTGCGTATTGCCGCAGGTGAGCCGCTGCCGCTGACGCAGGAACAGTTAACGCTCATGGGTCATGCGATCGAGGCGAGGATTTATGCGGAAAACACGGAGAAGGGGTTTTTACCGTCGATTGGCTGCCTGACACATGTTCAGTTACCTGAGCATGTTGCGTTTACGCATGGTGATGTTCGTGTGGATGCAGGTGTTCGCTGCGGGGATGATATTTCTCCTTATTACGATCCGATGATTGCGAAGCTGATCGTCTGGGGGGCGACACGTGATCAAGCACTTCAACGGATGCAGCGCGCGCTTGCGCAAACCCAGATCGTAGGCGTCCATACCAATGTAGATTTTTTGTCGAGACTGATGGGCGATGAAGCTTTCGTACAAGCCGATTTGGATACCGGTCTGATCGAACGCCGTCGAGACAGCTTATTGCCTGAGCCTCAACCTGTTTCTGAGGAGGTTTTGGCTTGCGCGGTTGCTGCGTTGTTATTCGAGGAAGCGAGTCAAGCGGGCTCGGGTAGCTTACTTGCTCAAGGTGTAAAGGATCCGTGGTCTATTCTTGACGGGTGGAGGTTGAATGGCGGTTTTCGACGAGAGTTTGTTTGGTTGGATGGCGAGACAGTCAGGCGGGTGTGCCTGAGCCGAAGTGATCAGTGCCACAGTCTGGAGCTCGATGGCTACTCAACAGAATGGGACTGGTCAGCACGATATGTGTCCCAAGGTGTGAGCGTGATTGAGCTCGTTTGGGGAGGCATGCGGCGACAAGCGACGGTTCACAGGCATGAGACCCGATTTGATGTTTTTATCGATGGCAGGCATTCGGCCGTCTGTATACAAGACCCTTTGAAGCAAGCAACCCAAGCTGAGGCCGGTTTGTCTGGGGGGCTGACTGCGCCGATGCCAGGCAAAATTATCGTTGTGCATGTCAGGGCGGGTCAGTCTGTTAAACGAGGTGACGCGCTGTTGGTCATGGAGGCGATGAAAATGGAGCACGCCGTATTTGCCTCGACGGATGGTGTGATCGAGGAGGTGTTTTATGATGTGGGAGAACAGGTTGTTGAGGGAGCTGTTTTGATTGCGCTTAGTACAGACTAAGCGAGGAAGTAGAGTTTGTTGCAGAAATTTACAATTTATAAGCAAAAGTACCAGCTAAAATGACGAGGTTCTCGTCTGATTCGTCTTAGTCGTCCGATTACTCAATCTGGGAGTTACGTTATGTTTTTAAAATCTTTAGCTAAAGTTTTGGGCGCTGCCGCACTTGTCGCGGCGGTTGCGGCGCCTGCGCAGGCTCAGCAATTTTTCCGTATTGGCACGGGTGGCACTGCGGGTACGTACTACCCAGTGGGCGGGATGATCGCCAATCTCGTGACGCAGCCCGGCAAGCTGATTGCTTCGGCCGTTGCCAGCAACGGTTCCGTGGCAAACGTGAACGGCATTATGGGCGGCTCGCTTGAGTCCGGATTTAGTCAGTCGGACGTTGCCTACTGGGCCTACAGCGGCACAGGCACTTTTGCTGGCAAACCCAAAGCCAGCGATCTGAGATTGATCGCCACGCTCTACCCCGAAAGTATTCATTTGGTTGTGCGTAAAGGCTCTGGCATCAAGTCCGTGGCTGACTTGCGCGGCAAGCGCGTTTCGATGGACGAGCCTGGTTCAGGTACCTTGGTGGACGTTCGTTTGATCATGGGTGCCTTTGGTATGACGGACAAAGACGTTAAAGCCGAATACATGAAGCCCAACCAGGCTGGCGAAAAAATGAAGGACGGTGGTTTGGATGCGTTCTTTATCGTGGCGGGCGCACCCGTTGCCGCAGTGGCTGAGCTGGTTTCAAGTGGTGCGGGTGTGGAGCTGGTGTCGATTGCCGGACCTGAGATCGACAAGTTGCGTGAGAGCCAGCGCTTTTTTACACCTGATGTGATACCTGCCGGTACCTATCAGGGTGTTGGCGAGGTTAAAACGATTGCAGTGAATGCGCAGTGGGTCACTTCTTCGAAGCAACCCGAGTCGGTCGTATACGAAATCGTTAAGGCAGTGTACTCAGATGCCGCTCAAAAAGCTCTGGCAGCGGGTCATTCCAAAGGCAAACTCATCACGCTTTCCAATGCAGTCGTGGGTGCGGGCATCCCCTTCCATCCTGGTGCGGAAAAGTTCTACAAGGAAAAAGGCTTGTTGAAGTAAAGGCCAAGGCATCATGAGTCCGACGCTCAGGATGCCGAGGGTCAGAAATGAGTATTGAGGGCGGTGGGCGCGAGAGCGATACACCGCCTTTGTTTTTGATCGACATGATCGCTTATCAATGAAGAGTCTGTTATGCAAATCGATGAAGTGAAAGCCCAGGCGCTCACAGAAAAATATGATCCGGAAATACGTTTCCGTCCCTTGGCTGCCGGCGCGACATGGATTGTTTCAATCCTATTGGTTTCTTTATCGATCTTTCACTATTACACGGCAGGCTTTGGTTTATTGCGAGAGTCTACGCACAGAGGTGTTCACCTTGCGTTTGTATTGAGCCTGATTTTTTTGGTATTTGGCTTTAGTAAACGCTCATACCAGCGTGAGCCAAAGTCAACCTGGTATGCACCGGGCGGTATTCCTTTGTATGACTGGTTCATCGCTCTTGCTTTGGCGTTGACCGTTTTATATATCCCGTACATTTTTGAAGAGCTGGCTTTTAAAGTCGGCAATCCCGACAAGATAGATGTGTTGATGGGCACGATTTTGTTGGTGGGTCTGCTCGAAGGCACGCGACGCGCGATGGGATGGCCTCTTCCCATCATCGCGATCATTTTTATGATTTATGCAATGTTCGGCCAGGAGTTTCCTGGCTTGCTCAAGCATGCCGGCAACAGCTGGTCACAAATTGTCAATCATCTCTATCTCACCAGCCAGGGCGTGTATGGCGTTGCGATTGGTGTGGTAGCGACCTATGTTTTTCATTTTGTTTTGTTCGGTGTGTTGGCCACGCGGATTGGTTTGGGTCAACTATTTTTGGACGTGGCCTCGGCGATTGCGGGGCGTTATGCAGGTGGACCGGCTAAGGTCTCGGTCTTTGGTTCGGCAATGTTTGGCATGCTGTCGGGTTCGTCGATTGCAAATGCCGTCACAGTGGGTTCATTGACCATACCCGCGATGATTCGGGTGGGCTATCCGCGTCACTTTGCCGCGGGTGTTGAAGCGGCTTCGAGTACGGGCGGACAGATCACGCCACCGATTATGGGTGCTGCGGCATTTTTGATGATTGAGTTTTTAAATATCCCGTATCGCGATATCGCGTTGGCGGCAACGTTCCCGGCCTTTCTGTATTTCTTTGGCATGTTCATGCAAGTGCACTTTGAGGCTAAGCGGCAAAATTTACGCGGACTCACCGAAGAGGAAATGCCCAAGTTAAAAGAGTCGTTTCGCAAGCGCTGGCCAACCTTGATTCCGCTAGTGATTTTGATCGGTGTGCTGGTCAGTGGCCGAACACCTTACTTGGCCGCATTCGCCGGAATTACGGCATGTATCGTGGTGGGCCTGCTTAATCCTGTTCAGCGTTTGCGTTGGAGGGATTTGTACGATGCCTTTGAGACGGGTGCCAAGTATGCGCTTGCCGTGGGCGCCGCCGCAGGAACAGTGGGTATCGTGATCGGTGTCGTGACCTTGACGGGCGTAGGTTTTAAAGTTTCCTTCATCGTGATTGCTGCCTCGCAAGCTATTGCGGGTGCTGCGGCGGCAGTATTGCCTGATTTTCTGGTGAATATGCAGGCTCTGACGCTTATTGCTGCGCTCGCGATTACTGGTTTGGTGTGTATTTTGATGGGCTGCGGCATTCCGACGACGGCCAATTACATCATCATGGTTGCGGTGGCTGCACCAACACTTGTGCAGCTTGGCGTTCAACCGCTTGCTGCGCATATGTTTGTATTTTATTTTGGCATTTTGGCAGATCTCACACCCCCCGTGGCGCTAGCAGCTTATGCGGCGGCAGGGATGGCAGGCAGTGATCCGTTTAAAACTGGCAATACGGCCTTTATGCTGGGGATCAGCAAGCTACTGGTACCATTTGTTTTTATCTTTTCGCCTTCCTTATTGTTGGTTCTTAAAGGCTTCACGTGGGAGGAGTTTTTCATCACCTTAAGCGGTGCCATCGTTGGCTTGGTATTGTTGTCAGCATCATTTTCTGGATACTTTTTAACGCATATGAAGGCCTGGGAGCGATGGACCTTTGCCGCAGCGGCTTTATTGTTTATCGCACCTGGCTGGCAGAGCGGGATGGTAGGCCTAGCCGTGGCATTACCTGCAGCACTTGCGCAGTTTCTTAGACGGAACACACCGCAAGCAACTGCTCCGGTTTGATAGTTTTAAGGACATTTCAGATAGCGTTTGTCGTTTTCTATTTTTAAGGGTAAAGTTATTTCACATGAGGGGTCTGCAAGACCCCTGTTAAAACAGGAGCCGTAGCTGCCATGTTCGATATCCTGGTTTACCTGTTTGAGAACTACTACACCCCAGAGGCCTGTCCGTCTGCCGACGTGCTGGCCAAACGACTCGCCGCCGCAGGCTTCGAGCACACTGATATTGACGAGGCCTTGGGTTGGCTGGTCGGTTTGGCTGAAACGACCGAGCAATGTGTCGATCTTGCACATACACCCGGCAATGGTTTTCGTGTGTATGCTGAAAACGAGCAACAACATCTTGGTGCTCAGGCCATCGGCTTTATCACTTTTCTGGAGGCGACCGAAGCCTTGTCCCCAGCGCTGCGTGAAATCGTGATTGATCGCGCCATGGCTGCGACGGATGGCCCAGTGTCTCTTCAAAAGATCAAAATCATCGCGTTGATGGTGCTGTGGAGTCAGGAGTCAGAGGTCGATCATTTGATTCTCGAAGAGTTGTTGCGCGACGATGGTGACCGTCTGCTGCACTGATTTGCCCCCTTCCCGCCCGACTTATATTGGACGCTTTGCTCCGAGCCCAAGCGGCCCTCTCCACGCGGGTTCGGCCGTAGCGGCTCTGGCGAGCTATCTCGATGCCCGTGCGCACGGTGGGCTCTGGCGAGTGCGAATGGAAGACCTCGATACGCCCCGCAACGTGTCGGGGGCGGATGCGGTGATTTTGCAACAGCTAGACACTCTAGGGATGCACTGGGATGGAGAGGTTGTTTATCAATCTCGCCGATTAGACCTCTATCAGCAAGCATTTGATCGTCTTCTGTCTCTAAATCTTGTTTATCCGTGTGGGTGCACCCGACGAGAAATTGCAGATTCAGTGCTGCGTACGCAGGGCCATTTTCCGGAAGGTGAGCGCCCCTATCCCGGAACGTGCCGCTCAGGACTGCCAAAGGGGCGCCAGACGCTTTCTTGGCGCTTGCGTGTGCCGGAGGGTCAGGTTGACTTTAATGATCGCTGGCTGGGTGCAATGACGCAAAACGTGGCGCAGGCAGTTGGGGATTTTGTTTTGCGTCGCGCGGATGGAATTTGGGCCTATCAGTTAGCTGTTGTTGTCGATGATGCGCAACAGGGTGTGACCCATGTGGTGCGTGGCGAGGATTTGCTCAGCAGCACGGCCAGACAGCTCATGTTGGGCGAGATGCTCGGTCTGGTGTCTGTGGAGTACTTGCACGTTCCCCTTGTGACGGATGAAACAGGTCAAAAACTATCCAAACAAAACGGTGCCGCCGCGCTCGACTTGACCGATCCGCTGGGTGTTTTGCAGCGTGCGTGGGGTGCTTTAGGATTTGACCCTTTGCCTGCTACGGACATTAAGGGATTTTGGGCTGCAGCGATCCCCGTTTGGGGACAAGGCCTGAGTCGTGCTAACTTGCACGGCATTAATCACCGCTTTTATGATCCGCGCTAGACTGAGTCCATCTTTGCGATTGAATTTCGCGCGTTGAGTACAAGAGCCGTATCTGGAAAAGAATGACTAAGACATTAATTATTGCTGAGAAGCCTTCTGTTGCCCTCGATATTTCGCGGGCCCTGGGAGGCTTTACGCGCGAGGGCGACTACTTTGAAAGTGACAAATATGTATTGTCCTCGAGTGTTGGCCACTTGTTGAGCCTGGTGGCGCCGAACGATCCTGTAAAAGGTAAATGGAGCTTCACACATCTACCTGTGATTCCGCCTCAGTTTGAATTGGGGCCGAGTGATAAGAAATCAGCCGAGCGCCTGAAAATGCTGGTACGCCTGATCAAGCGCAAGGATGTGAGCGCCTTGATTAATGCATGTGACGCGGGCCGCGAGGGCGAGCTGATCTTCCGTTACATCGAGCAATACGCGGGTCAGAAAAAACCTGTTCAGCGACTCTGGTTGCAGTCCATGACTCAGGATGCGATCAGAGAGGCATTCGCGAACTTGCGAGCCGACACAACGATGAAGCCGCTCGAGGCGGCGGCCCGTTCGCGCGCTGAGGCCGACTGGCTCGTGGGTATCAATGGCACACGCGCCATGACGGCTTTTAATAGTAAAGACGGTGGCTTTTTTAAAACACCCGTTGGACGTGTGCAAACACCTACGCTTGCAATCGTGTTCGAGCGGGAGGAAAAAATCCGACGGTTCGAGCCCCGCAACTATTGGGAAGTCAGGGCGACTTTTGTCGCGGCCGCAGGATTGTATGAAGGTCGCTGGTTTGATCCAAACTTCAAAAAAGACGCCGAGGATCCCAGCAAGCACGAGTCACGGCTCTGGCTTGAAGCCGCGGCCAAGAGTGTGGTTGCCGCGTGTCGCAACCAGCCAGGTGTCGTCACGGAGGTTGCGAAACCCAAGACCGAGGCGGCCCCCGCCTTGTTTGACCTCACTTCGTTGCAGCGAGAAGCCAACGGTCGCTTCGGGTTCTCCGCCAAGGCGACGCTTTCGCTGGCGCAAAGCTTGTACGAGCGTCACAAGGCACTGACGTATCCGCGCACGGATTCAAAGCATTTGCCTGAAGACTACATCAATACGGTACGCGCCACGATCGAAGGCATCGCCTCGGGTGAAGGTGTGACGCGAAATCTGGCTCTGCATGCTAAAACAATTGGTAAAAACGGATGGGTCAAGCCCAACAAGCGGATCTTTGACAACAAAAAGGTTTCCGATCACTTTGCCATTATTCCTACGCTGCAAATTCCAAAAGAGCTCAGCGAGGCGGAAGCCAAGCTCTACGATTTAGTCGTTAAGCGGTTTCTGGCGATTTTCTTCCCCTCTGCCGAATACCGGATGACGACGCGCACGACAACTGTGCAGTCGCATCAATTTAAAACCGAGGGCAAAGTCCTGGTCTCACCCGGTTGGTTGGCAGTATACGGACGTGAAATTCAGGAAGAGGACGAGACACTCGTCCCGGTTGTCGAGGGCGAGAAAGTGCGCACCGAAGAGGTGGATACGATCGCGCTGGTGACCAAACCGCCGGCACGCTATAACGAAGGTACTTTGTTGTCCGCAATGGAACATGCAGGCAAGCTCGTGGACGACGATGAGTTTGCTCAAGCGATGGCTGCGCGCGGCTTGGGCACACCTGCCACGCGAGCGTCTATTATCGAAGGTCTGCTCAACGAAACGTATCTGCGCCGCGAGGGCCGAGATCTCGTCCCGACAGCAAAGGCGCGTCAGTTAATGACGCTTTTGAAAGGTCTGGATGTTCAGGAGTTGACTTCGCCAGAGTTGACGGGCGAATGGGAGCACAAGCTCCAGCAAATTGAACAAGGCGAGCTTGAGCGCGATGCATTTATGCGTGAGATCGCACAAATGACGCAAGTCATTGTCAAGCGCGCAAAAGAATATGATCGCGACACGGTTCCGGGGGACTATGTCACCTTGTCGACACCGTGTCCAAAATGTGGCGGCGTGGTCAAGGAAAACTATCGCCGCTACGCGTGTACGAATTGCGATTTTTCCATTGGTAAGCATCCAGGTGGACGCACCTTTGAGCCTTCTGAGGTCGAGATGCTTATTACGGACAAACGTATCGGACCGATGCAGGGATTTATTAGCAAAATGGGACGTCCCTTTGCAGCGATCCTGAAGCTCGATGCGGATTCAAAGCTTGAGTTTGATTTTGGTCAGCGCGACGAAGAGTCAAACGAGCCGGTGGACTTTTCCGCGCAGACTTCCCTTGGTCCATGCCCAAAGTGTGCCGCCCGTGTGTTTGAGCATGGCATGAGTTATATCTGCGAGAAGTCCGTTGGACCAGAGCGCAATTGTGATTTCCGTTCCGGCAAGGTGATCTTGCAGCAAGAAGTCGGCCCGGATCAAATGTCTAAGCTGCTCAATACTGGCAAAACCGATCTGCTCGAAGGATTTGTCTCAAGCAGAACGAACCGTAAATTCAAGGCGTATTTGGCGCGTGGCGAGGATGGTAAGGTCAGCTTTGAGTTTGAAGCGCGGCCTGAAAAGCCAGGTCGTAAGACGCCGGCAAAATCGCCTGCAAAAACCGCCGCTAAAACGGCGACAAAGACAGCGACAAAGACAGCGGCTAAAAAGGCGACTAAGACTGCAACAAAGACACCAGCGACCAAGACGGCAGTTAAAAAAGCCGCTAAAAAGGCCGTGAAAAAAGCAGTTAAAAAAGTTGCGAAAAAAGCCACGAAAACAGTTGTCAATGACGATGTAACAGATGAATGATCAGGGAAAGAATATGAGCGCACAAACAGACATTAAGCGGATGACGGTTCCGCAGTTATTGGCGTGCAAAGGGCAGCGAAAAATAGTCGCGCTGACAGCCTATAGCGTACCGATCGCGCGAGTGGTTGATGACTACGTCGACTTTATCTTGATTGGTGATTCGACAGCGATGGTGGCCTATGGTTTGCCCAACACCTTATCGATCTCGCTGGAGCAAATCGGGCACCACACCGCGGCTGTGGTTCGCGGAACAAAGCGTGCTTGCATCGTTGCAGACTTACCTTTTGGTAGTTATCAGGAGTCTCTTGGCCAGGCGTTTCGCAGTGCCGGTTACCTGTTGAGTCAAGGTGCTGACGCGGTCAAACTTGAGGGCGGCGAGGTGATGGCAGAGACGGTTGAGTACCTCGTCAGTCGCGGTATACCTGTTTTGGCGCATGTAGGCTTGATGCCTCAGTACGTCAATACGATGGGCGGCTATTTGGCGCAGGGTAAAACACCTGATTCGGCTGCTCGGATTCTGGCGGATGCCCTCGCTCTTGAAAAAGCGGGTGCCTTTGGTGTGGTCTTAGAAGGCGTTGCCGAATCGCTCGGTGCTGACATCACGGCAAAGCTCTCTATACCGACCATTGGTATTGGCGCTTCGCCTTCTTGTGATGGCCAGATCCTGGTGACGGACGATATGCTTGGGCTGAGTGGCAATCGGGTGCCTAAGTTTGTTAAGCGTTACGCGGATCTCGATACGATTATGCGCAATGCGGTTCAGCAGTATGCCGATGAGGTCCGGGGTGGTAAGTTTCCCGAGCCCCAGCATTGTTTTGGTGTTAAACGCACTTGATTTTTTGACGCTTGATTCATGACAACAATTGAAAAGCCCTGGCATATTGTCAGGCGATCCAAAGTGCACGGTAACGGTGTGTTTGCAGCGCGTAATATTCCTGAAGGCACGCGCATCATTGAATATGGCGGCAAAACGATTAGCGCCAAAGAAGCCGATCGTCGTCACCCCACGAACCCCGATGATCCGTTTCATACTTTTTTCTTTTCCTTGAGCTCCGGTAAAGTGATCGATGGAAACGATGAAGGTAATGACGCCCGCTGGATTAACCACTCTTGCGAACCAAACTGCGAGAGCACGGAGGGAAAAGGTGGAAAGCGCGTGCATATCGTCGCCAAGCGTGACATTAAGCGTGGCGAGGAGTTGAACTACGATTACGGTCTTGTCATTGATGATGAAAAGCTGACTAAAAAGCTCAAGGCTCAATATGCATGCCGCTGTGGAGCGCCAAGCTGTCGCTTCACGATGTTGGCGGTGCCAGACAAAAAGAGTCGTAAAAAGAAGTCAGATTAACCGAGTTGCCACCAGGCAAAGGCAAGCGCGCTTGTTGCACCAAGCGTCAGCATGGTGCGCAACCTGAATACCCAGCGAGGGATCAGACTGGGGATGTAGCGCATGAGCAAACCGTCTAGCACCCATTGAAGTGCCAGCCCTGCGATCAACATTCTCAGGCCGATAGCGGGCTCGGTCATGATGGCTGTCCAGCCAATCAAGGCTGGCACCACACTCCAGACAAACATCACAGCGCGCGGCGCTGTGGCGGGAGCATGAACGGCCATGCCCCACCAGAGGGCGCCGACAAAGCTCAGGATGATGGCGCCGTACATAATCAACGCCATCAAAGCAAGCAAGGGATCGAGACCGCTTGAGAGCTGAGTGGAAAGAGCGAGGCCCCAGAAGGGTAAAACACCCAACAGGCCGGGAATGAGGGCTGCGGCAGGCATGCGCGCAGGCTGTGGTGTATGCGTAGCGTTGAGAAGATCAGACATAATTGCAATATTACCAATTGAGTCTAAAACTGTTGAGTGAAAATTGACGGATTTAAGAGAACTAGCACTGTGCGCGCTCGGCCAGACATCCTGGGTAGACAAAGCCGCCCTTCTGGAGCAGGTGGATCCTGACTCACCGGTTGATCCCGAACGGGAACTTGTTGCGCAGCGACTCATTCCGGGTCGACCGCCTGTGGAGCTGGTGCCTCCTGCCGGTTTACGCATGCGCAGCGTTCATACGCTTGAAGGTCGCGCTGTTCTACTGCATGCTTTGGCGCACATTGAGTTCAATGCGATTAATTTGGCCTTGGATGTTGTCTGGCGCTTTCGCGGGATGCCCCCGTCGTTTTATAGACAGTGGATGGGCGTCGCAATTGAGGAGTCGAGACATTTTGAGCTGCTGGAGACACATTTAGTCACCCTTGGATATCGCTATGGCGATTTTCCGGCACATGATGGCTTGTGGGAAATGGCTGAACGTACGCAAGAGGATGTACTGGCCCGCATGGCGCTTGTTCCGCGTACGCTTGAGGCGCGTGGGTTGGACGCATCGCCGGCTGTGCGACACAAGCTTGCGAGCGGGGGCGATCCCAAAGCGGCCGCGATTGTTGACGTGATTTTGCGCGACGAGGTTGGTCACGTTGCGATTGGCAACTATTGGTATCGATGGCTATGCACGCAGCGCGGGCTTGACCCTCTTCAGACGTATGCGGATCTCTCGACGCAGTACCGGGCACCTAAACTTAAGGGCCCTTTTAATGTCGAGGCGCGATTGGCAGCGGGCTTTCAACCCGAGGAGATTGCCGCGTTGGAAAAATAAAGCGGGAACCTGTCTCGGCTCCCGCTTATTTTTTAAGCAGACTTGATATGACGGTTCAGGGCGCTCAGCACAGCCTTAAAGGAGGCTGTCACGATGTCGCGGTCGATGCCGACACCAAACCCTGTCGCGCCCTCTTGAATGCGTGCTTCGACATAGCAGGCGGCGCGAGTATCCGTACCGATGCCAATCGCATGTTCGTGGTAGTCCATGATCCGCACAGGGATGCCAAGACAGTCGACAAACGCGGAGATTGCGCCATCGCCTGAGCCCGTGAGCGTGCGGCGCTCGCCGTTGACCTCGAACTCAGCTTCGATCGTGAAGAGCTTGCCTTCCTCGGCACTTGGGTCGCCCGTGATGCGATGCTTGATCAGTTTCCATGGCTCTGTTTGAGTCAAATACTCTTTATTAAAGATCGTGTAGACATCGGCAGCAGTCACTTCACGACCGGTTTCGTCTGTGACGCGTTGAATGGCGCGACTGAATTCGATTTGTAAGCGACGTGGCAATACCAGTCCATGCTCCTGTTCGAGTAGATAGGAGACGCCGCCTTTGCCTGACTGGCTATTGACGCGGATCACCGCATCGTAGCTGCGGCCCAAATCCGCTGGATCAATGGGTAAATAGGGAACCTCCCAAATCGCATCGGCCTTTTGTACGGCAAACCCTTTTTTAATGGCGTCCTGATGGGAGCCGGAGAAGGCCGTAAAGACGAGATCGCCGGCATATGGATGACGTGGGTGCACGGGGAGCTGATTGCAAAACTCAACACAACGACGCACTTCATCAATGTCGGAGAAGTCCAGCCCGGGATGAATGCCTTGGGTATAGAGATTCAAGGCTAATGTCACCAGGTCGACGTTGCCCGTGCGTTCGCCATTGCCGAATAAACAACCTTCGACACGATCAGCGCCAGCCATCAAGCCGAGTTCGGCTGCCGCCACGGCGGTGCCGCGATCGTTGTGGGGATGCAAGCTGATGATGATGCTGTCGCGTTTGTTGAGATTGTTATGCATGTACTCGATTTGGTCGGCATACATGTTCGGTGTGGTGGCTTCGATGGTGGCCGGCAAGTTGTAAATGATCTTGCGCTGGGGAGTGGGCTTCCAGGTTTCTGTCACGGCATTACAGACTTCGAGGGCGAAGTCTGGCTCGGTCGTGCTAAAGACTTCTGGCGAGTATTCGTACAGCCATTCGGTTTGAGGATATTTGGCCATGCAGGCCATGACGCATTTGGTGCCTTCGATGGCGACT
Source organism: Zwartia vadi (assembly GCF_030410375.1). Taxonomy (GTDB): domain Bacteria; phylum Pseudomonadota; class Gammaproteobacteria; order Burkholderiales; family Burkholderiaceae_B; genus Zwartia; species Zwartia vadi. Next base: position 113,063 of record NZ_JAUHHE010000009.1, on the reverse strand, counting down.
TGTTTGACCTCTTCGCGATTCATGTTGAACACGATGCGTCGAAAACCGGGCGCACAGGCGTTGTAAAGATGAATCATGGCGCGTTTGGCGCCAGCGGCTGCCTCAACGGTACGTTCGATTAACTCCGGACGTGCTTGAGTGAGGGCGATAATCGTCACGTCGTCAGGGATCAGCTTGTCATCGACGAGCTTGCGAACAAAGTCAAAGTCGGTTTGTGATGCGGAGGGGAATCCCACCTCGATTTCTTTGAATCCGATTTTGATGAGCATGTCAAAAAAACGCAGTTTGCGCTCAACGCTCATCGGTTCGATCAAGGACTGGTTGCCATCGCGCAGATCTGTGCTCATCCAGATGGGCGGATGGGTAATCCGCTTGGTCGGCCAGGTGCGTTCAGAAAAATCACGCTCGAAGGGTTTGAACGGGATGTATTTTGTAGCGGGATTCGAAAGCATTGATAACCTCAAGTCTGTTTGTCCGATGTCGCATATTCGGAGCATCGTAGAAATCTGTTACTGGCTTTTGACCAGCATCCGGTTGACCCGGAATAGATACAGTTAGTCTGTGGGGGTGTTACGAGTGGCCAAAGGCTGCCGGACTGCCACGGGACGCTAGGTCCGGCAACCGATCGCTAGTAGCAGCGGTAGTAGGCTGAGTGAAGCGGAGCGCTTGGCTGAGCGGAAAGATGATCCTGGGTGCGAGACTGTGCCACCGCCCTGAGAGGCGATTTGAGTCGAACGAGGGCAGGCTATGCCTGAAACGTGAGTACCCATGTCGTTAGTCAAACATAAATTTCGGCTAAAAGCAAGCTGTCTTGAAGAGTGACCCATCAAACAGCCCGTATTCGTCACAAAAAAGCGACTAGGCAAGCAAGGTAGGTTCGCGTTGACCGCCTCGCTCGAGGGGCTGCTCAAGAGGCGAAGCAGGTTGTTGAGTGGATTCTTTGGGGGTTAAGGCCATTTCGAGCTCGAGCTTCTGCGCACGCGCCAAGTCGAGCTTGCGCTGACGACCTGTACGAAGTTGAGAAAGGGTGGTCTGAAGATTGCCTACAGTGATTGGCTGGGATTTATCCCGCCAGACCCAATCCATCACATCGAGGGCTTCAGGACTCAGTCCTACACAGAGTTTGCGAACCTCCCCAAGCGGGACAAGCGCGGCACGACCGCGTTTGATGCTGCCACGCAGCCAACTCATCAGTCCACTCAGCACAAAAAGGACTAACAACGCGACGATGAGCCACCAAAAGAATTTTTGGTATTGCATGACGAAATCGATCACCGTTTTACCAAGGATGTCGTTCAGGCCTGAAATATGCAGTCCAAATTCAAGCCAACCTCGCCCGCGTGCAAGAATGCCTTGTACGCAATAAAGGAGTACTGCCAACACACTGAGCATCACGACCAGGCGAATAATCAGCCGTGGAAGTCCCAGGCGCAACAATGTATTGCCCAAAAGATAGGCATCTTTTCGGATATTTGAGGTGTTTGGTGTGTTCATCATGCAAAATATTGTACCTATGACTCGCAATTTTCTCGAACTTCGTCTTGGTCAAAGCTTGACACTGACCCCGGCGCTGCAACAGTCGATCCGACTTTTGCAGTTGTCGACGCTCGATCTTGAGGCCGAGGTGGCCAAAGCATTGGCTGAGAATCCCCTGCTTGAGCAGGAGGGAGAGGGCCTGCAGGACCCCGGCGCACTCGGCTCGACCATGAGGGTCGCTGATAGCTTTGAGAGCCCGGAAGCCCCTTCAGGAGAGGCCCAGTTTGAATCGGAGATTTCCGTCACCCAGGGCTCCGGGGACGAGCAGGGCCCGTTTAACGAGCGCTTGGAGTTTTCATCTGAATCACGTCAGTCGCGCGACGATGAGCTGTCAGAGCGACCTGAAGCCGCCCGAGAGAGCAATTTACGTGAATATTTGCTCGGACAGCTCGGCACGACGCGTCTGAGTGAGCGGGATGCGGCCATTGTCGGTTTGTTGATTGAGGAATTAAATGAAGACGGACTACTTGCTTCGCCCTTAGAGGACATCGTGGGCTGGATGAGCCCGGAGCTGGGCTTGGAACTTGATGACTTCCAGTTGGCGTTGACGTTTTTGCAATCGCTTGACCCACCAGGAGTGGGTGCTCGCGATTTAGGCGAGTGTCTGGATTTGCAATTGAAATTTGCGGATCCGGAGCTTTTGCCGGAAGTCAAAGACGCTGAAGTCTTGGCGTTGGCGCGCCGGTTGTGCCAACACCACCTCGGTATTTTGGCGACCGGTAACATGGCCAAGCTGCGCGAGGCGTTGCATTGTGACGCAGAGTCTTTGCGACGCGCGCATGCACTCGTGTTGCGGTTGAATCCTCGCCCAGGCAGTCGCTGGAATAAGCCTGCTGCGGATGTGGCGGTACCAGATGTGATTGTCAGGAAAACCCGCAAAGGTTGGGAGGCCCAACTCAATGAGGCGGTTATGCCTAAGTTGCGGATCAACGCGCTGTATGCCGAGGCGCTTGGGAGTGCCCGCGGGGGAGCAAATAGCGCCTTGCATGGACAATTACAAGAGGCGCGCTGGATGATTCGCAACGTGGCTCAACGCTTCGAGACAATTCTGCGTGTGTCTCAAGTCATCGTGGCGCATCAGCAAAGTTTTTTCAATAAAGGCTGGGAGGCAGTCAGGCCGCTCACACTCAAGGATGTTGCGCTTGAACTGGGCATGCATGAGTCGACGATCTCGCGTGCAACCACACAAAAATATATGGTGACCCCTTATGGCACTTTGGAACTGAAGCGGTTTTTTAGTTCAGGTTTGTCTACCGAAGGTGGCGAGGCGACTTCTTCGACAGCTGTTCAAACACGGATTCAGGCTTTGATTCGCCAGGAAGATCGGTCTCGACCACTCTCCGACAGTCAGTTGGTGACCTTGTTGGATCGAGATGGGATCACGATCGCCAGAAGGACTGTCGCCAAATATCGGGAGCAAATGAGGATCCCGACGGCGCCCTTGCGCAAGTCGCAGGCTGGCGCAGGTTAACCGCCACTATTCGCCGGGGCGTCTCGACTTGGACAATCTGCTGTTTTGCCCCATGCATTATTGGGTCCGCAGTATTTATTCTGCGCGGACTGGATGCAGTTTGGACGTTTGAAAAACCCTAAGCTGCTGCACTGGGCCAGCTCTTTTTTGAGTGCGTCTTGCCAATTTGTGGGTGGCGAGATAGCAGTGCCACCGGGGCGAGCAGATTGAGCATTCGCAGTCTGCTGGGCTCGCACGTCAACGGTGCGCACACCGTCAGTGTCTTGGCCGTTTGAGGGCGAGTCTGCATCTTGTTCTGTCTCTTCATCCTCCTCGTTTTCTTCCCCATCCTTTTTGTAGGAGTTGGCATCGGCACGCGAGGCAAGCACCGGGGTAATGCTCCATTCGATAGGCTCCATTTCCTTCGGTACGCCGAGCGTTCCATCAATGCGAGGTTGAGGAGGCTGGGGTGCGAGGGGTTTACCATCCGCATCCAGAACCTGTCCCCTGTCCTCTGAAGAGCTGGAGGCTGAGGCAATGGAATCTGGGGCTTGTTCGACAAGCCAAAGGCCGAGGTGACGCCCACCCTGCCATGAGGCAATAACGGCTAGCAACAGAAACAGGATGAGGGCGCGCCAGGACATAAGGTATCTCTGAATTGCGTGGGGTCAGACTTTGTCGGCAAACACTTGACCGCCGTGTTCACGCATCGCATGAAAACGAATCGCCGGATAGCGTTCTTCGGCGACCCGAAGTTGCGCAGTCGACGAGACAAGGAAAGCCGGTGCTTCGACGACATCATAGGCGATATGCGAGGCGTTCGCATCGATGAATTTGCGCAGTTCTTTGGGATCTTCGGAGGTAATCCACCGTGCCATGTTGTATCGCGAAGGCATCAGGCGCGCCTCGGCACCATACTCTGCCTGCAGTCGGTGCGCAACGACTTCGAACTGAAGTTGACCAACGGCCCCAAGCAACAAGGCACCACCGGCAGCAATCGGTTTGAAGACCTGAATTGCTCCCTCCTCACCCAATTGGAGTAGACCTGTGCGCAGTTGTTTGGTACGAAGCGGGTCTTTGGTTTCAACGGCCTGGAAGAGCTCGGGTGCAAAAAATGGCAGGCCAGTGAAATGCAGGGACTCGCCCTCGGTCAATACGTCGCCAAGATGGAGGATGCCGTGGTTGGGGACTCCAATGACATCGCCTGCATAGGCTTCGTCCACGAGTTCACGACGTTGAGACAGGAAAGACACCACATTGTTGGGGCGAATTTCTTTGCCGTTGCGAGACACTTTGAGACGCATGCCGCGTTCAAATTTGCCTGAGCTGACGCGGACAAAGGCAACGCGATCCCGATGTGCGGGATCCATGTTCGCCTGAACCTTAAACACGACACCGGTGAATTTTGGCTCATCAGGGTATACGATCCGTTCGAGTGCCTGGCGTGAACCGGGTGGCGGTGCCTGATCGACCAAGGCATCCAAGACTTCTTGCACACCAAAGTTATTGATGGCGGAACCAAAAAAGACAGGGGTTTGTTTGCCGGCTAAAAAGGCGTCACGGTCAAAAGCGGGAGCGGCTGCTTGGATGAGTTCGATCTCGCCTTTTGCTTGATCGAAAGCCGAGCCGAAGCGTGTTGCGATTTCAGGGTTATCCAGTCCGTCGATAAAGTCGTCCGTGCTGTCGTTGCGTCGTTCCTGACCGGGACGAAAGAGGCGCATACGGTCGCGCTGGATATCAAAGACACCACCAAAAGCCTTGCCCATGCCAACGGGCCAGGAAAAGGGGACAGCGTCCATGCCGATGTGCTGTTCGATTTCAGAGAGCAGCTCAAGGGGATCGCGAACTTCGCGATCCATCTTATTGATGAAGGTGATGATAGGTGTATTGCGCGCCCGACAAACCTGGAGCAGACGGATGGTTTGCGGCTCGACACCGTTCGCGGCATCGATGACCATCAGCGCTGCATCCACGGCGGTCAGAACGCGATAGGTGTCCTCTGAGAAATCCTGGTGACCCGGGGTGTCCAGCAAGTTGATGACGCAATCACGGTATTCCATTTGCATCACGGAGGAGGCAACCGAAATACCACGTTGTTTTTCGATTTCCATCCAGTCCGAGGACGCATGGCGAGAGGCTTTGCGTGCCTTGACACTGCCGGCGATCTGAATCGCACCCGCGAACAGCAGAAGCTTTTCGGTGAGTGTCGTTTTACCGGCGTCAGGGTGGGAAATAATGGCGAACGTTCTGCGTCGCGCAACTTCAGCTTGAATACTCATGGTGGCGCATTTTACAGGCTGGACGCGCCAGCCTGTGAACAGACATGATTACTTGTTAAATAAGGCAGGACGACGGGGGCGATTCGCCTGGCTCGGGGCATTTGGGCCTGAGCCAGAACGAACCGGCCCGCCCGTACCCGTGCGGGTGGGGGAATGACTGGTCGTTGAGGCGGTTCGGCCACTGCCCTGACCTTCGCGGCGAGGGGCCTGGCCCGTGCCTTGACTGGTGCGGGCCGGACGGGCTGAACCGAGTCCCGAGGGACCTCCGGGACGCGCGCTGCGCTGGGGAGGCCGGCGCTGTGCATCGCGACGGCCTTCGGCACGTGCATCATCATCTGCGCCATGGGAGGAGGCAGGCGAGGCAGTCCAGCCGGTCGGGGCGGGAAGCTGTGGAATCTGCTTTTTAATAATCCGTTCGATGGCTTTGAGGTATTTGATCTCGCTCGAATCCACCAAAGACACAGCAGAACCTGCAGCGCCTGCTCGACCGGTGCGGCCAATGCGGTGCACGTAGTCTTCGGGGACGTTGGGCAACTCAAAGTTTACGACTTGCGGCAACTGATCGATATCCAGGCCGCGCGCGGCGATATCGGTGGCAACCAGGACCGCAACTTTGCCTTTTTTGAAGTCATCGAGTGCGCGGGTGCGCGCGGCCTGGCTCTTGTTGCCGTGAATCGCCGAAGCGGATAGGCCATCTTTGACAAGTTTTTCAGCGAGGCGGTTTGCGCCATGTTTGGTCCGCGTAAAAACCAAGACCTGATGCCAGCCGCTTTCACGGATGATATGGCTCAGAATGTCGCGTTTGTGCGCCTGATCCACCATGTGAACGGTTTGATCGACCCGCTCGGCGGTCGTGTTCCGTGCGGCAACTGACACCTCTGAGGCGTTGTTTAGTACGCCTTTGGATAATTCACGGATCTCGTCAGAGAAAGTGGCCGAGAACAGCAGGTTTTGACGCTGTCTTGGCAGTAAGGCAAGAATCTTGCGGATGTCGCGAATAAAACCCATGTCGAGCATGCGATCAGCTTCGTCGAGAACTAGAATTTCGACGCCTGACAAATCAACGTTGCGCTGTTGGCAATGATCCAGCAGACGACCGGGTGTGGCCACCAGGATGTCGATAGGTTTACGCAACGCTGAGGTTTGGGGGTTGATATTGACGCCGCCAAAAATCACCATTGAGGAGATTTTCGTATGCGTGCCGTACGTTTTAACCGACTCTTCGACCTGAGCGGTCAATTCGCGCGTCGGGGTCAGAATAAGAACGCGCGGACGGCCTGGTTTGCGAAGCTCGAGTGGTTTGGCGAGCAACATATGCAGGATGGGCAAGGTAAAACCTGCGGTTTTACCCGTACCGGTTTGAGCAGCGGCCAGCAAGTCACCACCAGCGAGGACGCGGGGGATGGCTTGTGCTTGAATGGGAGTGGGTGCGGTATAGCCAGCATCGGCAATCGCACGCAAAAGAGGATCGGCCAACCCGAGGTCAGCAAAAGTAATCGAAGTAGACAAGAGAACAGCTCCATCGTCATGCCGGCCCACAAGTGAATGTGGACTCCAATCGGGGCAGACGAACAGGGAGTAAAAACGCCTTGGAGGCGAGCGCCCACAGAGTTGGGGCTTAGCGAGGCACGAGGACTGGAACGTTGTGCCGTGGTGATATTGTACGCTAAGCGAGCCGAATGCGTGTGCCTGAATGTGAAATTAGCTTAAGCGCGCCACATTAATGAAGTTTTCGCCACGTGCATAGTGCCGGAGATTTTCTAAAAATTTATCTGCCATGCGCTTGAGAATCGCATCTGAAAACCCTGCGGTATGGGGTGTTGCGATGACGTTTGGCATATCCCATAGCGGCGAATCGGCCGGCAAAGGTTCTTGCGCGAAAACATCCAGATATGCGCCTTCCAAGCGTCCATTTTTAAGGGCGTCAATCATGGCGGGCTCGTCAATGACGGCACCACGCGAGATATTGACGATATGCGCCGAGGGCTTCATCAGACTCAGCGCGTGTGCGCTCACCAGATTAGTCGTTTGCGCAGTCAGCGGACACGCGAGCACGAGCCAGTCTGTTTCCGGCAGTATGTTGTTGAAGTCATCAAAGGAAATGACGCGTGTATCTGGAATCGTTGAGCTGGCGGACTGCCGCACCACGACAATATTCAAGCCAATTGCTTTGAGCCAGCCAGCAAGCTTTTGACCGATCGGTCCCCAGCCAACGATTGTGGCAGTTTGCCCTTCGAGATCCGGCGGCAGTCCAACTTTGAAAAAGGGCTCCCAGGCGTGGGCACGTTGCGCGGCGGCGAGCTGGGGAAAGCGACGCGCCAGACTCAGCAAACCAGTCAGCGCGGTTTGAGCAACCAGACTGGCGCTGGCTCCTGAGGAGCTGGTGACCATGACACCTCTTGACATCAAGTCGATGAAAATTTGCCGGTCCACACCTGCGGAGTGGATGTGGACCCATTGCAGTGCTTTTGAATGTCTTAAGGCATCGTAGACGTACTGTGTGTCGGGCAGAATGTTGTGTTTGGTCGATGCGCCAGTGATGTCGCGCGAGACAAAACAAAAGTCCGCATCGGCCGTACCTTCATGCATTTGTTGCGCGGTGACACGCACATAACCATCCGGCCCCAGAATTTCCGCGATTTTTGGAGCAAGTTCTGTTGCTGTTTTATCAGAGAGCAAAATACGTGGGGGACGGCTGAGTTTCTGGATAGACACGATGTGGACCTTGGTCAATGCATGAATTAGGAGTGTTTAGTTGCGATACGAAGTGTCCGTTCGATCGAGCTTGCGCAGCAGCGCAGGCCACTCCATCACACCATAGGGGCGACGGGTGCCAGGCTGATAGTTGTTCCAAGTTTCTTCTAAAACCTTTTCAGAAACTTTGGCGAGTGGCGTATTGCAAGACATGGCGCCAATCTGAGCACGGCATGCGAGTTCAAGACGATGCATCCAATTAAAGGCTTCGCCGATCGTGCGACCAACGGTCAGCGCGCCATGGTTGCGCAAAATCATGGCTTCGCTGTTGCCCAAGTCCTTGCACAGGGACTCTTGTTCTGCCTCGTCGAGCACGACACCCTGATAGTCGTGATAACTGATTTTCAGGAAGCGCATGGCGGTCTGGGTCAAAGGCAGGAGTCCGCACTCAAGCGAAGAAACAGCCATGGATGCCCAGCTGTGCGTATGGATCACGCAGCCAACATCCGGACGTGCATGGTGGACTGCGCTATGAATCACAGCGCCGGCTTTGTTGATACCGTAATTGAGATCGCCAAAATCTGGTTTGGTCAGAATGTTGCCGTGATGATCGACCTTGAGCAGGCTAGAAGCAGTGATTTCCTCGTACATCATGCCGTAGGCATTGATCAGATAGGTGCCCTCTTCGCCTGGTACACGCGCCGAGATGTGATTGGCGATCATGTCGGCCATGCCATACATCTCGACTAGTCGATAGCAAGCCGCCAAGTCGACCCGCGCTTGCCATTCCGCATCGGAGACCTTGCCTTTGAGAGAGGGAATCTGAAGTACGCCTTCTTTTGACATGGGAGTGTGTTCCTTAAGCATTTGAGAAAATAATTTACAAGAATAAAGATAACAAGTCGCGAGCGATTGGGCGAGAGGTTCAGTGCGAAATATGAAAAAATAGCGTTATGCTTGGTGTCACGCTGTTCGTGTCCACACCAGAGAATATAGATGAAAATGTTGCCTTTTGTTGCCTGCGTGGCGGTTGCCGGGACTCTTGCTGGTTGTCAGGGTAGCGCGGTCTACTATCACCGTGATCCCGCCCGCCAGATTGTGGTGCTGGATCAGCGCGAAATCAGCATTCTTGCGCTTGGCAATGACAAGTGGGAGGCTTACGGCGGCAAACAGGGTGGATGGATTGGTACGGATTACGATAAGCAGAAGGCCCGACAGATCGAAGCGATAGAAAAAGTCACGGGTTGTCGCGTCGTATCAACAGAGTTTCCTGACAAAAATAATGACAACAAGCTGTTGATTCACGCAACGGTTGATTGCACCGCGCAACTCGGTCGCTAATTTGTCGGTTCGATGCCAATGCCTTTTCCGTGTTGAACGATCACGCCCATCAGCTTATCCCTTGAAGAAGAGTCTGCAGAGGAGAGTCCACGGGCAACACCCTCGCGATCCGCGGCATCGCGATTTTGGCTGACTTTCCATTTTGCCTGAATTCGGGTGATGGTCAGTTCAATCCCCACGATGGCATTGAGCATTTTTTCAATGTAGTCATCGGGCGCATCTGACACGCGCCACATGCTTTGTCGGGCTTGCTCCATTGAGGTGGTGAGCGATTCTACGATTCGCCTTTTGGCGGCCTCGTCATGCGTCACGGACAGCGTACCGTACACGTGCAACACGGCATAGTTATAGGTGGGTACGACCTGATGGTGAACCTGTTTTGAGGGATACCAGTTGGGTGTGATGTACGCTTCCGGTCCTTGGAAAATAATGAGTGATTCCTGAGCGCTTGTGATGTCCTTCCAGACAGGGTTTCCTTTGGCGACATGACCGATAAGTTTGCCGCCGGTTGCGAGTGTGCCTTCGAGTAAAAAGGGAATATGGTTGGCCTCGATCGTCCCCTCCAGCTGTGTGACGAGCGTGCCGAGCGGATAGGCTTTTACCAGGGCGGTTAGAGACTCAAGATCCTGCTGTTCGAAATGTTTGGGTAAATACATGCCTAGCCTCCCGAAATGGCATCGCCATAAGGAGACATGATTTCTGTACAGCCCATATTCATCTCGCCATCCCGCATCACGCCTGCCGGACAAGCGAAGGAGTATGGATAAATATTTCGGCGGGTTTGAATCACGGGCATTTCTTTTTCCAGGGCAGCGATCACGTCTGCAGGCAGCGTTTGATCAGCAGTGATTTTTCCGCCTCCACTCACATCAATCCGCGGTGTATGGAAAGCTTCTTCCAGGCTGAGCCCATGGTCAATCATGAAAGAGCTGAGCTGCATGACCGCACCAAGAATTTTGCGCCCGCCCGAGGCGCCAATCGCAAAGCGTCGACCTTGCGAATCCTCGCCAATGACCGGGGAGTAGTTGGCCAGGCATCGTTTGTTTGGTGCAAGGGAGTTGGGTTTGCCTGGCTCTGGATCGAACCACATGATGCCATTGTTGAGCAACATTCCTGTGGACGGCGATACAACACGTGAACCAAAAATTGAAAGCAAGGTTTGGGTCACTGCACACATATTACCCTCGCGATCGACCACACTGAAATGTGTCGTCGATCCCGGGGCTTTCGGCGACTCGTGATCGCCCATATTTTCAAGGCGTAGCTTGAACGCGGCATCGAGTGCGCGAGCGAATCCCGCATAGGTCGCGGCGCCAGGCTTGCCTTGCGTTGGCTGTAACTCGCGAGCGAGAATTTCAAGTGCTTTGCCAAACGTCGGACCGCCAGTCAGGCCGGGTGTTGCATACACACGACCCCCGCGATAGTTGATCGTAAGGGGCTCAACCATAGAGGCTTGGTAATCGTGAAGATCTTTCACACTCAAGCAGCCACCTTTTGCGCGCACATCCTTTGCCAATTGCTCGGCAATATCACCTTTGTAAAACGCGTTGGCACCACCTTCGGCGATTTGCATCAGTGTTTGCGCAAAGGCTTTTTGATTGAGATGTTTTTCGGCGAGCGAAGTCCATTCGCCGGCGATCGGCCAATGTCCTTCGTCCAGGAACATCTTGGCGGTGTCAGGGTCCTTGCTCAGCACGCGCGCGTTGGCCGCGGTCACGAGTGTTGTATACCAGTCGACTAACAAGCCTGCTTCGGCTAGCTTGGCGGCTGGGGTGACCAAATCCTTCCAGGGCATGCGTCCAAAATGCTTGTGGGCGAGATCCATCCCCGCAACAGCGCCAGGCACGGCGACCGCCGTCGCGCCCATGACGTTGCGGTCTTCTACAACGGAGGGCCATGGAAACAAATCAGAGGATTTACCGGCTCCGCTCAGGGGATAGTCAGCGGGGTTGAGTTCGCGCGGAGATCTGCATCCAAAATCAATAACGTGGGCCTTGCCTTCCTTGGCTCGCCACAACACCATCGTGCCACCTGCGGCCGGCCCGCTCATCCAGGGCTCAACCACCCCAATGGCGAAGGATGTTGCGATGGCCGCATCGACAGCGTCACCGCCTGCGTTGAGCACGGCTGCACCAACCTCCGCAGCCCTGCGATGCTGAGCGGCTACAACACCTGCCTTGGTGGAGACAACTGTTTTACGAGTAGTTTGTGAACTGGAAAAGTTTTCAAGCATGAGAGATCCGTGTGGAATGTGTGCGTAACCAATCTAAGACGATTGGAATAAAAATTTGTGTACGGGTAACTGGAAAAAAATGACCGCCGCTCTCGAATAGATGTATATCAGGATCTTTGAGCAAGGTGGCGAGCTCTTCTTGAAGAAATGAAGGGACGATTAAATCATCCTGCGCACCAAGAATCAGTGTCGGGGCGGATACGCGATGAATGTCCGCGCTGCGATCGAAGGCAACCAGGGCATCGAGACGTTCAGCGGCGATGCGCTGAGCCTCTGGTGTGATTGGGGCATTGGCTCGAGCGTTTTCCAGTACGTTCCAGTTTTGGTTAAGCCAATGCGCATCGTGACCCATGAAAACCGAAGAGCACGCATAGCCGACAGGATCTCGAAAAAGCATGTCGCGTCGTGTGGCAAAGAGCTCCTTTCTATGACGGCTTGGTTTACCCCATGTCGCACTCAATATGCAGGCACGCACGCGCTCTGGCGCAAGTAAAGCCATAGTTTGCGTGATGCAGCCACCTGTGGAGTGGCCGAGCACAATGGCGTGGTCGACCTTGCAATGATCTAAAACGTCCAGACAATCTTGGGCCAGTTGATCAATCGTGCAGGGTGCTGACCCTCGTGAACTCTTTGCGATCCCGCGCTGATCGAGTCTGATCACACGAAAGTGTTTCGCCAGCGCAGGAATGCAAGGATTCCAGAAATTCGCTGTACCACCCAGGCCGCTGATGAGTAAAAGAGCAGGTCCTGCACCATCTTCCAGCACCCGTAGTGCTGCGCCATCGGGGAGCGAAACAGTACGATCAAGTGAGGGGCTGTTGATGGAAGACATGGTGCGCGCCTAAAAAATCACATATGCTGCGTAGTATCGTGTAAAGACCAGCAGTTGCCAACCCAGGATTCAAGATGACGCACCAATACGTACTGTTGCAGCGCAGCGATGAGTGACGGCAATCAGATTATTATCCCGCCATCGTTTATCGCCCTGTTTGTGGAGCCTGGCCGAATCAAGCCTAGCGCTTCACGCGAGCATATCTATGCGCGTTACGACTTGTGTGAGGATTTAGCGAATTTACTGACCGAGCAAGCGACCAACAAGCTGTGGGAGCTTGGCATCACGGAGGATGATGTGCTGGAGAGGATTCACCAGGGACTTGGCGCAGTGGATATCGGACTCTCCTCTGCGGAGGCCCAGTGGGTGATTTGCAGGCTTGCCGAAATCCTTGGCTGGCAGCAAGCGAATCCGCGCAGCCAAGGTGAAACGCGCGAAAGGTCTTAGGCTTTGTTTTCTTCTTGGTAACGCTTGATGCCTGTCAGGATTTCCTGATGCGCATCGGCCACGCCACCCCAGCCCTGCACTTTGACCCATTTGCCCTTTTCGAGATCCTTGTAGTGCTCAAAGAAGTGCTGAATGGCATTCAGGCGCATGGGATGGATATCTGAAGCTTGTTTCCAGTGGCTGTAAATCGGGAGGATTTTGTCTTCGGGCACGGCGAGAAGCTTGGCGTCTTCGCCGCCCTCGTCTTCCATGTTTAAAACACCCAAGGCCCGGCAGCGCACGACCACCCCGGGAATGACGGGAAAGGGCGTAATCACCAAGACGTCGACCGGATCACCATCGCCCGCGATGGTTTTGGGGATATAGCCGTAGTTACAGGGGTAGTGCATGGACGTACCCATAAAGCGATCGACAAATAGCGCACCGGAGTCCTTGTCCACCTCATATTTGATTGGGTCAGCATTCATTGAGATTTCAATGATGACGTTAAAAGACTCGGGAAGGTTTTTACCCGGGCTGACTTTGTCGAGACTCATTATGACTCCAGATGGACGAGGTTAACTAGTAAATACCCTAATCTTAACAAAAATAGACAAAATCATTCCTATTCAGCCCTTTCTGATGGATACTAGAAAGGCTGCATGACTATCTGCTTCATGACTACCTGGTTCGCGAGCGAGCCTTGGCGGGCGCTCGATATCAACAATAAAGAGACAAACCAATATAGGAGTTCATCAGATGAGCAACGTCACATTGGGCCTTTACTTTGCCCTGAGCTGTGGAGTTTTAGCAGTCTTGTATGGTTTTTTTGTCCGTTCCTGGATCCTTCAGCAGGGTACCGGCAATGCCCGGATGATTGAAATTGCGGAAGCGATTCAGCAGGGCGCAAGCGCCTATCTGTCTCGGCAATACAAAACGATCGCTGTCGTTGGCGTTGTGTTAACTATTTTGATTGCTGTGTTTATCGATTATTTGACAGCGGTGGGTTTTGTACTGGGTGCTGTATTGTCTGGTGCGTGTGGCTTTATCGGAATGAATGTTTCTGTGCGTGCCAATGTGCGCACCGCCGAAGCAGCGACAAAGGGATTGAATGAAGCGCTCAATGTCGCGTTTAAAGGTGGCGCCATTACCGGCATGTTAGTGGTGGGTTTGGGACTGCTTGGCGTAGGTTTGTTTTTTCTTTATTTGCAGGCAAGCGGCAAAGAGCAAAGTATGTCAGTGATGCTCCATCCACTGATTGGCCTTGCGTTTGGCTCCTCACTGATTTCTATTTTTGCCCGACTCGGTGGCGGTATTTTTACCAAGGGTGCAGATGTCGGTGCCGACTTGGTGGGAAAGGTGGAGGCTGGCATTCCAGAGGATGATCCGCGCAATCCTGCAGTGATTGCCGACAACGTGGGGGATAACGTTGGCGACTGTGCGGGGATGGCGGCGGATCTCTTTGAAACCTATGCCGTCACGCTGATCGCCACAATGGTGCTCGGCGCATTGATGATCAAAGTCGCCACAGCAGAAGCTGTGGTGTATCCCCTGGTGTTGGGCGGTATCTCCATCATTGCCTCGATCATCGGGTGTTCGTTTGTCAAGGCAACGCCAGGCATGAAAAACGTGATGCCCGCGCTTTACAAAGGCTTGGTGATCGCGGGCGTGATTTCGCTGGTCGCGTTTTATTTCGTAACGGACTGGATGCTGCCCGATAATATGCTTGCGGACGTCGGCTTTGCAACAGACGGAAAGCTCCGCATGTTTGGCGCCACGGTTGTAGGCTTAGTGTTGACTGCGTTGTTGGTGTGGATTACGGAGTACTACACAGGGACAGATTACGCACCCGTCAAACACATCGCCAAAGCATCGAGTCAAGGTCATGGCACGAATATGATCGCAGGTCTCGGCGTCTCCATGCGATCGACAGCCTGGCCCGTTTTGTTTGTTTGCGCAGCAATTTACAGCGCGTATTGGCTGGGCGGGATTTATGGTATCGCGATTGCCGCCACTTCGATGTTGTCGATGGCCGGTATTGTGGTGGCACTCGATGCCTATGGTCCGATTACAGACAATGCAGGAGGTATCGCGGAGATGGCTGGCTTACCCCAGTCGGTGCGTGATATTACTGATCCTCTGGATGCTGTCGGCAATACAACGAAGGCCGTGACAAAAGGCTACGCCATTGGATCCGCAGGCTTGGCCGCCCTCGTCTTGTTTGCGGACTACACACATACGCTCGAAGCGAATGGTCTAAAGGTCACATTTGATTTGTCAGACCATCGTGTAATTATCGGTTTGTTTATTGGCGGCTTGATTCCGTATTTGTTTGGCGCGATGGCGATGGAGGCGGTCGGTCGCTGTGCGGGTTCTGTCGTGGATGAAGTGCGACGACAATTTCGCGACATACCGGGCATTATGGAAGGCACGGCCAAGCCGGAGTATGACAAGGCAGTCGATATGCTGACCTCTGCAGCGATCAAAGAAATGATCATTCCCTCTTTGTTGCCGGTCGTCGCGCCGATCGCTGTCGGTTTGATCCTTGGACCGGAGGCTTTAGGTGGTTTGTTGATGGGAACGATCGTTACTGGCCTATTCGTCGCGATTTCCATGTGCACTGGTGGAGGCGCTTGGGATAACGCTAAAAAGTATATCGAGGAAGGCCACTACGGAGGTAAAGGTTCGGAGACGCACAAAGCCGCGATTACAGGCGATACGGTCGGCGATCCTTATAAAGACACCGCCGGACCTGCTGTGAATCCGCTTATAAAAATCATCAACATTGTTGCCTTGTTGATTGTGCCTTTGATCTAAACACACTGTTCAATTGGGACCGGCTTGCCGAAAAAATAGCCCTGATAAAGCGTACATCCAAGCTCAAACAGACGTGCGCGTTGCGCGTCTGTTTCGACCCCTTCAGCAATCACGGATAACCCCAGACTTTGACCCAAGGTCACAATCGTCTGGGCAATCGCAGCATCACTAGAGCTTGTGACAATATCCGAAATGAAGCTTTGGTCGATTTTCAGCTGATCGAGAGGTAAACGTTGCAAGTAAGACAGAGAAGAAAAGCCTGTCCCAAAATCGTCAAGTGAGAAACCAATGCCGTGACCTTTGAGCGCTGTCATTTTAGTGACGATATTGTCAATCTCACTGACCAGTACGCTTTCGGTGAGTTCGAGTTTTAAACGATAACCGGGTGCCCCTGTTTTTTTCAAAATCGATAGCACCTGCTCGACATAATCGGCTTCATGGAACTGCGTCGCACTGACGTTGACTGAAATAGTCAGGTGGGATTTCTGTGGGTCGCGAGACCAAGCCGTCAGTTGATTGCAGGCCGTTTCAAGGACCCAGCGCCCAAGCGGTAAAACAAGCCCACAGTGCTCAGCGGCTAATATAAACTGCCCCGGGGAAACGATGCCGCGAGTGGGATGATGCCAGCGGATCAGTACTTCATAGCCCACCACACGATTGTTTTGATCGACTTGGCGCTGATAATAAAGAACAAATTCATTATTTTTCAGGGCTGCGCGCAAGTCCGCTTCGAGAGCCACGCGTGTACTGACAAGTTCCTGCATGGCAGGATCAAAAAAACGCAGCGCGCCACGGCCCATTTTCTTCACTTGATACATGGCGAGCTCTGCATGTTTGAGAAGCGTATGACCATTTTCTTCATTGCTGGTAAAAAGCGCAATGCCGATGCAACAAGAACTCTGATGGACCGCTTTGTCGATTTGAAACGGAAGATGGATGGCATCGACAATTTCACGCGCGATATTTTCGACAGTGCTCGCGGCATCTTCGGGGATCACACTGAGTCCGCTAATTAGAACAGCGAATTTATCACCACTGATTCGCGCGACAAAGTTGCCCTCGGGGATTGTGCTTGAGAGTCTTTTGGCAACTTCTTTGAGCCAGAGATCGCCTTTGTCGTGACCGTATGAGTCATTCAGGGTTTTGAAATCGTCCAGATCAACATGCAGTAAGGCCCCCAAGTAATGAAGATTGTTTCTTTCTTCGAGGGCAAGATTCAATCGTTGAAGTAAAAGACGCAGGTTCGCCAGGCCCGTGAGAGAGTCGAAATATTCCAAGTATTCAATTTGATCCGAGGCGTCTTTTGTAGCGGTGATGTCTTGCGTCACTGACAGCAAACAAGGCTCTCCATTCAGGACAATAGAGTTGGCAGAGACGAGTCCGTAAACAACTCGACCGGTTTTTGCGATAAAGCGTGACTCAACGCGTTCACAAGAGCCGTGCGTTTGAATCAAGTTTCGGAAATGATCACGCTCGGACTGGGCAGCCCAGATCCCGATATCCATTGCTGTCTTGCCAATAATCTCATCCCGTTGCCAATCGAAAATTTTCGAATACCCATCGTTGATTTCAATAAACGTGCTGTCAATCAAGCGAGTGATACTGACTGCATCCGGGCTTGTCCGAAAAATCGTACGGTAACGTTCTTCGTTTTCTTTGAGCGTTTCTTGTCTTGCACTGAGCTCTTCCAGTAGTCTGTTAAAGCCGCTTATTAATTGACCGATTTCATCTTTTCTGTGAATGGGTAAAGGTTCGAGCGTCGATTCAGGGTTGGCAAGTTGAGCAAGTTTGCTCGCGGTGACTTGGAGTGGCCTAAGTTGTTTCACGAGTACCCACCATGTGAGCCCCCCGGATAAAAAGGTCAGCAGTAGCGTCATGATGAAAATACGGCGCTCCATACTGTCGATGGGCGCGAATGCGATACTGGTAGGCAGTGAGACAGCAACATACCAATTTGCATTGTTCAAATGCTTGACGCCGGAAATCACTTCGAGGCCGCGAGGATTGATGAAAATCTCGCTGCCTTCAAAGCCACCAATAAACTTGTCAAGTACCGGGTTGATCAGCGGTCCCGGTAATCTTTCCATCAATCGCTCCTTATCAGAGCTGGCGACAATCACGCGATGTGTTGCATCGATCAAGAGGTAGTTTGCGGCGCTGCTCACATAACTACGTTCAATCCGATCCATGAAATTTGATTCGCTGAGATTGATGACTCCTGCCAGTGCTCCAACGATTTTGCCGTCTTTATTTTTAATCGGCACACCAATCCCAAAAATGGGAGTGTTCAACTGACGTCCAATGACGGGACGACCAATGGTGGCATTGCCGTCCCGTAAGGTATTCGCGATGTAATCTCGATCGATAAAGTTGATGCCAACCCTCCCAAGAGTGACAGGAAGGGAAGCGATTGTGTCGCCGTTGGCATTCGTGATGAACGTTCCACCATTGAAAAGGCTCTGGAAAACAGGCAACTCCTCCAGGACGCTTTGTAATTCGGGGCCTATTTTGATATTTCTTTTTTCTATAGACTCGGCCACGCGATAAAGCGCCGTGATTCTGGTCTCAATTTGATCACTGATATCAGCGGCCATGTGCGAGGCCATGGTGTGCTGTTGTGCACCCAATACGCGTTGCATGTCTTCGCGCAAGCTGTGACTGACTGTGTAGCCAAGTGTCCACAAGCTTGCTAAAAAAATCAGAAGCGTCAAGAGTGTGATTCTTGTTTTGAGAGAGTGCCTTTGAAAGCTGCTCAACTTCATGATGTTTCTCACTTGAATCGTGCTACAAAGAATACACTTTTTGGCCTACTCGCACTATTGTTAGCACAAGATTTGTATATTTATACGAACAATATCTAGAAAGATTCAAGAATGGAATGAATACTGATCGGTGTGTGTAGAGATATGGATCACATTGTTATGAAATTAATAAAGCTCAGATTGATAGCGATTGTTTTATTGCTCATGAGTCTGTTTGCGGTGACGCAGGCCCATGCTCTCAATGTTGGCGATCATTTGAAAATTGACTCGCTCACTATGATTGACGGACAACAACTTTCCGCAGCGCAGTTAAAAGGTAAATATTTAGTGGTGCAAGTTTGGGCAACATGGTGTCCGTACTGCCATCGACAGAATGCGAACCTGAAAGAGCTTGTTCGAAAAACACAAGGTGGTAATTTGGAGGTGATCGGTCTGTCTATCGACAAAAGAATTGAGACTGTTCAAAAATACGCGAAAAACAACGATATTAATTTCAATCTCGCCATGATGACACCTGAACTTGAACGAATGTTTGGCAAGCGTCGCGGTATACCTGAGCTCTACGTGATCGATCCGTCAGGTCGAGTTTTGCAAAAAGATGTTGGACAGATGGTCGATCTGGATGTTTTTGAACTCGCGCGCTTTAATCGCCGCTAGTCAGACTATTCATTCTGAATGGAAAGATAGATGTTGTAGGCATTCATACGGTTGGCCGCATTGAAAAGGGGGACTTTTTCATACAGTGACCAATCTGTTGCGGCATAGGCTTCGTCAAAGGGATCGAGATCGCGAGCAGCTTGTTGCATTGCTTTGCGCACATAAATTAGATAATCCCGTGTGAAGGCCAAATCCTCTTTGGCTGAGGTTGAAGCGGGACCGTGACCTGGCACGATTATTTTTGATGGTTTGCCCAACAGTTTCTCCAGGGATTGAATCCATCCCAAGCTATCTGCCTGACCAACATAGGGAATGCGTCCGCGAAAAACGAGGTCACCTGCAAACAGAACACCCTCGGAAGGAAAATAAATCGCCAAGTCATCAGGGGTATGTGCAGGACCCATTTTGATCAAATCAACTTCAAGCCCAGCAAGCTTTAGCCGTGTGTCTTCCGTCACCCAAGTGGAGGCAGGTACCAGCCGGGTGTCAGCGTTAATCCAAGGCGCGAGTTCCGTGCGCGATGCTTGAAGTCGAAGTTGGGCGGTATCGGAACCTAAGTAGTCTTTTGCTCTTTCTTGAGCGATGATGGTGGCGCCAATATCGATGAAACTTTGCAAACCATAAATATGATCAGCATGGTAGTGGGTGATGATCACGAATTGAATCGGTTTGTCAGTGAGCTTTCGTATCTCATTGATGAGTTGTTTACCCAGCAAAGGTGAACCCAGAGCATCAATGACAATCACTCCCTCCGGACCAATCACGACACCCGCGTTGGAGATGAAGTTTTTATTTAAAGGTGAGCCCAAGGCGGATTCGCCTTGGGCGTAGTAAGTATTTTTTCCGACAGGCGTGAGGACCAATGGGCGCTCATTTGCATGGCTATTCAATGAGAATAGTAAAAATCCCATCGCATAGAGCCAAGTTAATCGGCTCAAAAACGCGTGCAGATGCATTGAAAGCGACCTCGCGTAAAAAAGGATGCCTAGCAAACCACCGAGATATAAATATAGTTAACCTGACATTCCCGGATTGTTTGCAGCACCTTTGATGACAGGTAAGTTTGGCACTTTGGCCGGAACATTTTTAACCTGACGTAAATAGTTCGCCATCACATCCCAGATCGGTTCACCGCCTGCGTCACGAGCAGCTTCTGAAACAGGCGCCCATCCCGCTACCTTATACGTTTTGGAGACTTCGATTGCCTTGTCTCCAATACGCATGTCTGATATGCGATTGCCCGCAGATGCAGTGGGATCGATCGTGTATTGCATCCCCCCCACTCTCACCATGTCACCACCCTGCTGATAATAAGGGTCCGGGTTAAATAGGTTGTCAGCCACGTCTTCAAGTACCGTTTTAATCAGTTCCCCAGTCATAGGCGTGAGCGTGGTGTAAGGATAGGTAATCGCAGTCTGATCAAGCAAGTGTTCCATCGTAATCGCTTGTCCTGGCAGAATGGATGTTCCCCATCTGAAGCCAGGAGAAAATGCGATTTCTGCGCCTTTCATTTCAATCAAACCATCCACAATCAGCTGATCAAAGGTTCCGTTGAAATTGCCTCGACGATAAAGTGAACCTTCAGCAGTCGCTAATTTTTCATTGAGCTTGCTTTCGTAAGGTGCCCTGATCTTGTTGATGAGCGCATCCATGTCCTTGTCGGCAGGCAATAGGTCTGCAAAAACAGGCATGAGTCGATATCTGAAGTCAGCGACTTTGCCGTTTTTAACATCAAGATCCAACACACCTAAAAACTTGCTGTTAGAGCCTGCGTTCGTGACGAGCGTGACGCCGCCGGGATTTGTGACTTTGACCGGAACAGGAACACCATCATGCGTGTGTCCGCCAAGAATCGCATCAATGCCGCGCACGCGACTCGCCATCTTGAGGTCGACATCCATGCCATTATGAGAAAGCACAATGACTGCCTGGGCACCTTTTGAGCGTGCCAAGTCAACAGTTTTCTGCATGTTCTCCTCGTCGATGCCGAACGACCAGTTCTCGACAAAGTAACGTGGATTGGCGATAGGTGTGTAAGGGAAGGCTTGTCCGATAATCGCCACCGGAACGCCATTCATTTCTTTCATGACGAAGGCATCGAAAACTGGATCTTCGAAATCCGTAGTCTTGATGTTTTGTGCAATGAAATTGACCTTGTTTGAAAAGTCCTTTTCAACAATTTCTTTGACACGCGCTTCACCGAGTGTCATTTCCCAGTGGGCGGTCATGATGTCCACTCCGAGTGCCAGACAGGCATCCACCATATCCTGGCCTTTTGTCCATAAAGAGGTGCCCGAACCTTGCCAAGTATCTCCACCATCCAGTAACAGTGCGCCTGGACGGCTGGCTCTGACTTGCTTGATGAGCGTAGCGAGATGGGCAAAGCCACCCACCTTGCCGTATTGAAGCGCCGCTTTGTCAAAGTCTAAATAAGTCAATGCATGGGCATCACGGGTGCCTGCTTTGATACCGTAGAACTTCAGTAAGGCATCGCCGACTAAATGTGGCGGCTTACCGAATTGTGGTCCGAAGCCAAGGTTGACGTTTGGTTCGCGGAAATAAATTGGTTTGAGCTGCGCATGACAGTCGGTAAAGTGCATCAAGTGCACATTACCGAATTTTGGCATGTCATACAGCGAGGAAGCCGCCTGCGCACGACTGGTCCCTGATGCAAGCGAGAGACCAGCAGTCGAGGCAATCGCCATCAATTGCACAAATTCACGACGATTCATACCCATTTATGTTTCCTTGAAGCGTGTTGCTGACATTCAGGTGATTATTTATTGACAGGAGAAGCGGGATCCAACAAAAGCGCCATGACGTCTTTCATTTGTTGTTCCGTCAGCAAATTGAAGTGCGCCATGCGTGGCATATTGCTACAGGCGTTATAAGCCTTGGAGTTGCTGATACGGTTCCAGGTGTAAACCAAAATAGGTTCACTGTTTCCACGCATTTTCCCGTAAGCCAAAAGTGAAGGTCCAATCGTGCCGTAGGAGATTTCCTCCTTGGTGATTTGATGGCAGTTATAGCAGCCACCACCATTAACGGTTTTAAGCGTATCAGACCATGTCGCGCCTCGCCCGCTCTGCGCAACAACTTCACCAGCTTTCCAGTCACCTAGATATTTACCATCAGAAGGTGGTTTGATGGCGGCAAGAGCAGCTTTTTGAAGTGCTTCAGCTTTCTTTTGTCCTTCGGCACTGGCACGATATTTTTCATCTGAGCAAAGGACTTGAAATTCATCTTGTTTGATGCGGTCCAGTTTTGCAATGCCTTGCTCACGGAAACTGCGCTCCATGACTGCCTGAACAGCTGGATCGACTTGTTGTGCGTAGATTGCCGGGATGAAGCTGAATACCGACAACGTCATTGAGAGGCCAAGCCCGAGAGTTTTCAGTGTGTTTTTCATTTGTGTGCTCCCTCGAATTAGCGTTTCAGGCCGGGTGTCTGGATCGTGCCGCCATCAGCTTTGTTTGCCATAAAAACGGACAGTGCAATTGTTGCGTCAGATCCATATATCGGAAAAGGCATGCGTTGCTGACGATAGCAGTCGTTTAAGCGACGCTGCATGGTCCAAAATGAACCACTTGATACACGGTAAGCAGGCCAGCTCCCCCAGCCTTCGGCTGCGCCTTTTTGAGTGGTCAGGTTAGGTAGGTCTTGCATACGAATACGCTTGTTATCAACAGCGTGACAAGAGGCGCAAGAAAAGTCCATCGGACCGCCCTGAAGGTAGAAAATCTTCTCACCTAGTGCCAGCATTTCTTTTTCTTTCGGATGCGTTGCCGGAACGTTGACTTTCATGCCTTTTGATTGCGTCACAACGTAAGCCACAATGGCCTCTAGATTTTTACGCACGCCCTTTTCAAAAGATCCCTTCACGATGTCTGCTTCCGGTATACCTTGAAGCGTTTCCATGCAGGTCATCAGTCGCGACTCGAGGTCTTGAACACGATCAGTGTCTTTGAAATAGCGTGGTAATTGTGCGGAGGCGCCTTTCACCACGCCGGGTCCAAGACCTAGATCGCATTTTTCAAGACTCGCATTTTTAGGTCCTGCAGGTTTGGCCCAGAGCTCTTCGCCTTCGGCCTCATAGAGTTCTGAAGGGTTGCCGTCAGCCAACATGCGGCGATATTCTGCCAATTGGTCTGAAGCGGACTGCGCATAAACAATCGTTGTGCTGCCGATGAGGCTGGCAACAAGTCCGGCAAATACATAACGTTTCATTGGATGTCTCCTGTTATTCAACCCAAGATGATCACTTTAAAAGCGTCTCTGGGCTGATGACTTTTCATTATTTGATGTCGGTTTTATCTGTGCGAGTTTCGCCTTTGTTATCAACCCAAGTGACGGTCATTGAGTCGCCCTTCTTGGCTGAACCTTTTAGTTTGAAGTGAAGGAAAGGATCTTTGGAAACGGCCGGACCGAACTGTGCGCCAAAAACAAGCTTATCGCCTACTTTTGCTTCAACTGTTGAAATAAACCAAGCAGGGACGAGTTGCCCCTCAGGAGTTTTGCGCTGACCAGTTTCCATGTCGTGCTTCATTAGGACACGAACGTCAACGATGCCATCTTTTTCAGTTGCACGAATACGCATTGGGCTTGCCATGATTATTTCTCCTAGACTTTCTGTTTGCCCCATCGGGGCTGAATCATTTCAATAAATTTGATGTGCTGGTACTCAAGCGATCGATTAGCCGCCGCAGCCACCGAGGGTGACTTTGACTTCTTTTGATGCCATCAACCATTTGCCATCAACTTTTGCCAGAGCGTAAACATTAGAGGTCTGACCCATCTTGACGCGTGTCGAGGCAAAAGCGTCCGCGCCCGCCGGTACGATAAACATCGCTGCCAATGCGCTTGGGTTCTTTTCCACCAAAATGGCCATTTCAGTAGCCTTCAGATTTGTTTCAACACCGACTGGAACGACAGCACCGTTTTCCGCAATATCTGGTGCGCGCAAGATGATTGCATCGGACTGTTGAGGTGCGCCGCCACCTAAAACTTTAACGACGTCATCTATGGTTTTTCCTTCGAAAGCGGCTTTATTCCAAGTCGCGGCCTCAGCTTCGGTGATGAGTCCTGCGCTAGCCATTAATCCAACCAGTGCGGTCATTTGCAGGAGTCTGCGTCGTTGTACGTTCATGATTATTCCTTTGCGGATAAAAATTAATATTAAAAAATTAGGAGCCCGAAAGCATCCATTTGACTAGTCGGGTGATTTCATCGTCTGGGATTTGCGGATGAGGCGGCATGGGAATGGCGCCCCAAGCACCCGATCCCCCGTTTTTAACCTTTGCAGTCATCTTAGCTAAAACATCTTGTCCTTGATACTTTTTGGCAATATCTGCGATTGAGGGGCCTACACCTTTTGCAGCTGGGGCGTGGCATGCAGCACAGTTATTTTTAGTGAAAGCTTGCTTGACTGCGGCCTGATCCGCTGAGGCGGCTGGTGCAGCCTGAGGTGTTGGAGTTTGAGCCGTCGCAACTTTTGTGACATAGGCCGCCCCAGGTAGGGTCTTGAGGGGAGGCTGTGTGGAGTCGACGCCACGATAAGGACCATACGTTCGATTTTGCTCTGCGATGTTGTTATGGGCATTGCGGGCGAAATCAGGCAAGGTCGAAATGATCTTGATTTCAGTTGCGCAATTGCTCATGCACGCAGTTGCATTCACATCTGGTTTGCCTGATACAGACCACATACCATGCTCGGTAGTCATGCCGTTTCGATTTGGAATACGCTTTTGAACCTCGGCGATATTCTTATCACTCAATTCGAAATCTTCCGGAACGATTTCTCCGAGAGCAAGCATATAGGCGACTAGTGCGTAGGTCTCGTCGGCACTCAGGGAGCGCGGCGCATTCCAGGGCATCGCTCGATAGACGTAATCAAAGAGCGTTGAAATTGTCGGCACCTTCATTAATGTTGTTCGTTGAGGCTGATTAGGATCCGTCAACGATGCAACCCGACCGGTTTGAATATCCTTAGATGTCGTGCCACCTACTATCGGAGTGAAGACCTCATTGGACTCTCCAAAGGTACCATGACAGCTCGCGCATTTTGCATCCCAAAGTTGTTGACCTTGATCTGCCGTTCCCGCACCTTTAGGTAAACCCTTGAAGTCGGGCCGCACATCGATGTCCCAGGCTGCAACCTCTGCAGGAGTCGCAACGCGACCAATTCCCGCATACAGTGAAGCATCTTGCGCATGGGCCAGACTACTTGCCAATATCAAGGTAGTGAGGCCCGCAACATTCTTAACCAACTTGTACATTGCTGACCTCTCCATTGGTGTCGACTTTCCAGGATTGAATGGCATTGTTGTGATAGATGGAGCGAGTGCCCCTTACCTCCCTGAGCATCCGAATGGGCGGTTGCACATAGCCAGTCTCATCAATCGCACGGGACTGCAAGATCGCAGGCTTGCCATCCCATGTCCAGTTGATATTGAAGCGGGTGAGTGCTTTGCTCAAGATAGGAGACTCCAGCCGTGCCTCGCGCCAGTTTTTGCCGCCATCGACAGAGACATCGACGCGTTTGATTTTTCCGCGGCCTGACCAGGCAATGCCCGTGATGTTATAAAAGCCCGTTGTTAAGAGTTGCTGACCACCTGATGGGGTTGTGATGACAGACTTGCATTCCTGAATCGATGTGTATTGTCTGTGCATGCCATCAGGCATGAGGTCGACGTAATGGATCGCTTCGTCTTTGGCACCATAGGGCATATCTCCCACTTCGATGCGACGCAGCCATTTGACTGAGCTCACGCCTTGGACGCCAGGTACAACTAAACGCAGTGGATAGCCATTTTCAGGACGAAGCATTTCACCGTTCATTGCCCATACGACCAGTACATCATCGCGCGCCATTTCCATTGGTATTGTGCGTGTCATACCTGAGCCATCTCCCCCTTCGGCTAAAACGTATTTGCCTTTGGTGTAATCCGCACCAACGATGTCGAGCAGAATTGATAAAGGTACGCCGGTGAATTCGCAACAGGAGACCATTCCGTGTGTGTATTGAACCGTGGGGACCGCGACGTTACCCCATTCCATGCCTGTATTCGCACCGCATTCAATGAAGTGAATGCGTGAAACAGAAGGTAAGCGCATGAGATCGTCCATCGAGAAGATCATGTCTTTTTTTACAAGGCCATTGATCATGAGTCGATGTTGCGTGGGATCGATGTCATACCAACCTTGATGGTGACGCTCAAAGTGCAAGCCACTTGGCGTGATGATGCCGAATAAGCCTTGCAGAGGGGTAAAGGCAACAGAGGCTGCCGAGACACGAGTCAATCCGGGTGATTCGCGCCGTTGAAGGTTGGCTTCGTATTTAGAAGGCATGCCGTAAGGTTTGGCCGCAACGGGCTGTCCCAATGTGGTTTGCCAAGTTTGTTTTTCCAAGATAGCTGGATCACCCTGATTGGCGTGTACAGTCGAAGCCATGCCCGACGCCACAGCGCCTGTTGCGATTGCACCAAAAAAGCTGCTGCGTAAAAAACTACGACGCGTGTCGTCCATGCCTTTTTCGGTCAACTCGGCGGCAAAGTCGCGCGACAAAAAGTTCTCGGGTGCCTTCTGGAGTTTTCCAGGCTCAAGCGCTAAGTTTTTCGGGTTCAATATAGTCCTCGCTCAGCTCATTCATTGGTTGGTATAGGTATAACCACTAAAGACATCAATAGATTGCTTTGTTATAAACAAATGTCTTTAAGTAATAAGCAATGAAAAGTACTTAATTTTTGTCATTAAATAAACTGAGGCATACCCTAATATAGGGATTGCAAATAAAAGAATTTGTTATAAAAATAAAGTAAAATTTAGGAGAATGGAATGCATTCTGATCATGTCTCAGACGTTGAAGCTTTGAATGGAGAATCAAAGCAATCTCGCAGACAATTTTTGCGCAATACCTCTGCAATCGGCGTGGGTCTTGGATTTGCTGCGGTTGCTCAGCCCACTTTTGCTCAAGTTATTCAAACTGACTTTACGGGTATCAAGGCCGGGGAAGAAACAATTGTTGACGGAGATCTAGAACTTTTTGCCTATGTCGCTCGGCCGATTGGTGAGCAAACGAAATTACCAATTGTGATAATCGCAAGTGAAATTTTCGGGGTGCATGAGCATATCGCTGATGTTGCTCGGCGGTTTGCCAAGCGAGGTTATTTAGCGATTGCACCTGAATTCTTTACTCGGGCGGGAGATCCCACAGCACTCGGAACAATGGCCGAGATCATGTCGCAAATCGTAGCAAAGACGCCTGACAAGCAAGTAATGGGAGATATTGAGGCAGCAATCAAGTGGGCAGGTACGCACGGAGGGGACCAGGCAAGAGTGGGAGTCACTGGTTTTTGCTGGGGTGGAAGGATCACTTGGCTTGCATGCGCCAATCTGCCACAAGTTAAGGCTGGTGTTGCCTGGTATGGCAGACTCGTCGGTGATAAAAGCGAAAATTTTCCTGCTCATCCAGTTGATCTTGCAGCGCAACTTAAGGCGCCCGTGCTGGGACTTTATGGAGGTAAGGATACGGGAATTAGCCTAGAAACCGTCGAGCAGATGAAGAAGGCACTGAGCGCAGCGACAGGAAATCAGGCTGCTCAGGCAAGCAAATTCGTCATCTACCCTGATGCGCCCCATGCGTTTCACGCCGACTATCGTGCGACGTATCAACCGGAACCAGCAAAGGACGGATGGGAAAAATGCTTGAACTGGTTTGTTCAACACGGAGTTTGAAGAAAAGACCGGCAGGGTAAACCTTTATTGTCAAGACGGCGACAGACCAGTGACGATATAGGACAAAAGTTAAATAACAACTGAGGAGTATCTCAATGCGTAAAACCCTCTCTACGATAGCCTTGGCGCTATCAGGGCTCATCGGCTTGATGATGAGCGGAGCATCGCAGGCCCAAGATATACAGGCCCAGCGTTTGTATAACCAAAGTCTTGCGGCCACGTGTGCAAACTGTCATGGAACAAATGGCGTGAGCGTGCCGGGAGTCGCTGTGCCGATGATCAACAAGCTTTCTGAGTCTGTCATGTATGAGCGACTCATGGAATATAAGACCGGCAAACGGACCGGCACGATCATGCATCAGCTTGCTAAAGGCTACACCGATGAACAACTGAAAACGATTGCAAGCGTTCTCGGTACAAAAAACTAAGGGGACATAACATGAATCGTCGTCATTTTCTTGGACAAAGCGCCGCAGTCGCTGGACTGGCCTTTGGTTTAAATGGTCAAGCCAGTGCAAGCTCATTGAAGTCCGCACAAATTGTTGTGGTGGGTGCAGGCTATGGTGGGGCCACGGCAGCAAAATACCTGCGCATGATGTCAAACAACACGGCACAGGTGACCTTGATTGAGCCTAATCCCCAGTTTATTTCGTGCCCGTTGTCCAATCTGGTTGTTGGTGGTTCGCGCAAACTAGACGAACTTGCTGTTCCCTATTCAGGCCTTGAAAAAAATCACGGCGTGAAAATGGTCAAGGATTCGGTGGCCAGCATCGACAGACAAAAGAAAACCGTTCAACTGGCATCCGGTCAAACTGTCAAATACGACAAGCTCGTGCTCTCACCTGGCATTGGCATGATGATGGATAAAATCGAGGGCCTTGATGCGGCCAATAAAGCGGGCGTAACGCTCCAAGCCTGGCGCGCAGGCCCAGAGACCACGGCATTACACAAACAGCTCACAGAAATGCGAGATGGCGGGGTGTATGCGTTAAGTATTCCGCTTGCGCCATATCGTTGCCCTCCAGGACCTTATGAGCGGGTGTGCCAAGTTGCAAGTTACCTGCAAAAAAATAAGCCAAAATCAAAAGTGCTGGTGTTCGATGCCAACCAGGATGTCACATCCAAAGGAAAGCTCTTCAAAGAGGCGTGGGCCAAGCTCTATCCCGGCATCATTCAGTACACGCCTGAGCACAATGTCACCGCAATTGATGCAAAGACAAAAACAATTAAGTTTGAAGTGCAGGAAGATGTTAAAGCCGATGTACTGAATATTTTGCCACCGATGAGTGCTGGTGATCTGATCATTAAGTCTGGCCTCGCAGATGCGAACGGTCGTTGGTCAAATGTGAATTTTCTGAATTTCGAATCAGTTATTGCCAAGGATATTCATATCATTGGCGACTCGATACAGGTCGCGCCAGCAATGCCCAAATCAGGCCATATGGCGAATCAACACGCCAAGGTGACTGCTGCGGCAATCATCGCGGAGCTCAGTGGTTTCGCAGTCAATCCACAGCCGGTATTGACCAACACTTGCTATAGCTTCGTCAATGCGACGGATGTTGTGCACGTCGCAAGTGTGCATCAATACGTCCCTGCGGAAAAGACATTCAAAACAGTCCCAGGCTCTGGTGGTTTATCCGCTGAGCCCACCGCGCTCGAGGGCACGTATGCGTGGGGATGGGCGAAAAACATTTGGGCTGATAGTTTGGTGTAAAAAATCAGTGCTTAAAAGAAAAAAGCTGTCAGGTGAAAACCTGACAGCTTTTTAAATTTGTGGTGCCGGAGAAAGGAATCGAACCCTCGACCTTCTCATTACAAGTGAGCTGCTCTACCAACTGAGCTACTCCGGCAAACCAACTCTAGAGCTTAAAACTTATACAACGGACAGAATTATAAATGATTTGTGGCCATCACACTTGAGATATCGCTTATTTGACGATAGAAAGTTTTGGACGCTTGTTTTCTGGCGGTTTTGAACCATCATCATCAGGCGCTAGAGTTGCAGGTGTTTCAGCGGCCGTATGGTCGTCGTTCTTTGAATCGATAGAATCAGAGGGTTGTGCTTCGAAACCCATACCTGCTCCCGTTTCGCGGGCAAAGATCGCAGTGACAGCACCAATTGGCACGTAGATATTTTCAGTGACACCACCAAAGCGCGCCTGAAACTCAATTGCTTCGTTGCCAATCACTAAGCGATTTGTTGCAAGCGCCCCGATATTCAGCGTGATTTGCCCATCGCGAACATGAGCAGGTGGCACCAGAGTGTTGGCATCGACCTGCACAACAATCTGTGGGGTGTAGCCATTATCCGTACACCATTCGTGCAACGCACGAAGCATGTATGGTTTAGTCGATGTTTCAGCCATGAGGATTATCCGTCATTAGCGACGCATCACCTTTTCAGAAGGTGTGAGCGCCTCGATATAGGCAGGACGGGAAAAAATTCTTTCGCCGTACTTTTGAATGGGGGCGGCAGTTTTGGGAAGCTCGATACCGTAGTGGTCCAGACGCCACAAAAGTGGGGCCATGGCAACATCTAGCATGGAGAACTCCTCACCCAACATGTATTTGTTTTTGAGAAGCAAAGGTGCGAGTTGTGACAAACGGTCGCGCACGGCCGCACGAGCGATATTCAAACGCTTCTCATCACCACGAATCGAGCGGTCTTCGAGCGCAGCAACATGGATGAAGAGTTCTTTCTCAAAGTTGTAAAGAAACAGACGCGTGCGCGCACGCATGACTGGATCAGCGGGCATCAACTGAGGATGAGGAAATCTTTCATCAATATATTCGTTGATGATGTTTGACTCATACAGAATCAGATCACGTTCAACCAAAATTGGCACTTGACCATAAGGATTCATGACAGAGATGTCTTCGGGCTTGTTGTACAAGTCGATGTCACGGATTTCAAAATCCATGCCCTTCTCGAACAACACAAAGCGGCAGCGATGTGAGAAAGGGCAAGTGGTTCCGGAGTAGAGGACCATCATGATGGATTTCCGTCCTAAAAAATAAAAGCGGATAAAAAAAGCAAAAAGCCAGCGTCTACGTCGAGCAGACGCTGGCCCCAATAAAACAACTTACTTGACGTGTTTCCAGAACGATGCGTTCAAGCGCCACGCAATGACAAAAAAGATACCGAGGAACAAGAGCACCCAAACGCCAATTTGCTTGCGCTTTTGCTGAATCGGCTCGGACATCCAGGTCATAAAGCCAGTCAGGTCGGCCATGTCGCGGTCATAGGCAGCAGCGCGCTGAGGATCGAGAGACTTGAACTTATGCTCGACCGTTGGTTTGCCAGTGTAGTTTGCGAGTGGCTCAACTTTAGACGTGACGTAACCGGCTGAGTCATAGGTTGTCATGATGCGTTCCCAACCTGCTGGTTTACCATCCTTCGCGGCGGCTTTTTGCGTGGTGATGACAGTCATTTCACGTGGACCCTGACGCTCCCAAAGGACGTGAGGCATACCGGAACTTGGGAAAGCCAAGTTGTCCCAGCCTGTAATCTTGCTGGTATCGCGGTAGTAGGTGCGCAAGTAAGTGTAGATGTAATCAGAACCTGTCGGCCCAGCGTTGATAGACTTGGCGCGAGCCATCAAAGACAAGTCTGGCGGGGCGGCGCCAAACCATGCTTTTCCGTCTTTGACCGATACCGAACCCATCATCAGATCACCAACTTTTTCGCCAGTGAACAACAGGCTTTCACGGATTTGCTGGTCTGTCAGACCAATATCCTTGAGCTTGTTGTAGCGCATGGCGGAGGCGCTGTGACAGTTGAGACAGTAGTTCACAAACAGCTTGGCGCCATTTTGGAGCGAAGCAACATCGTTGATGCGGTTGGGCGCGCGCTCAAGCGGGAAATCCCCGCCTGCAGCGTTTGCGCCGGTGCATGTGATCACTAGGGCAAGAGCACAAAGCAGCTTCTTGATCATGGTCATTCCGTAATTAAAGTTTAAGCTCAATGTGCGTGGAACGTAACACGGTCGGGGACCGGTTTAAATGTTCCAAGGCGACTCCAGACAGGCATCAACAAGAAAAATGCCAGATAGATCAGCGTACCAATCTGTGACATCAAGTTAAAGACGTCTGTAGGCGCTTGCGTACCAAGGTAGCCAAGCACAATAAAGTTCACGAAGAAAATGCCGTACAGGACCTTGTGCCAGCCTGGACGATAACGAATGGACTTTACAGGGCTGTAGTCAAGCCAGGGCAGGAAGAACAACAGAACGACAGCGCCGCCCATTGCTACCACGCCCCAGAACTTGGCGTCGATCGCGCGCAACAGGACGGCAACGATGATCAACACAACAGGAACGATGAGCTTGGCTAGACCCTTGGTCTTGAAGAACATCACGATCGCGGCCAAAACGGCAGAACCTGCCAACACCCACGTAAAGTCATCAGTCGTGGCACGCAGCATGGAGTAGAACGGCGTGAAATACCAGACAGGAGCGATATGAAGCGGGGTTTTCAGCGGATCGGCGGGTAAGAAGTTGTTGAACTCCAGGAAGTAGCCTCCCATCTCAGGGGCAAAGAAAATAATCGCCATGAAGATGATGAAGAAACCAGCCACACCCAAAATGTCATGAACGGTGTAGAAAGGATGGAAAGGGATACCATCCAATGGGCGACCGTGTTTATCTTTTTTGGCTTTGATGTCGACGCCATCAGGGTTGTTTGAACCAACCTCATGCAGGGCGATGACGTGTGCTGCGACCAATCCCAACAGAACCAGGGGAATCGCAATCACGTGGAAAGCAAAAAAGCGGTTGAGCGTTGCGTCAGAGACCACGTAGTCGCCACGAATCCAGATGGAGAGCTCGGGGCCGATAAAGGGAATAGCTGAGAACAGGTTCACAATCACCTGTGCACCCCAGAATGACATCTGGCCCCAAGGCAGGAGGTAGCCAAAAAACGCTTCAGCCATCAAGCACAGGAAGATGCCGACGCCGAAAATCCAGACGAGCTCGCGAGGCTTGCGGTATGAGCCGTAAATCAGTGCGCGTGTCATGTGGAGGTAGACCACGATAAAGAACATCGATGCACCGGTGGAGTGCATATAGCGGATAAACCATCCACCTGGCACTTCGCGCATGATGTATTCAACGGACTGGAAGGCGTATTGCGCATCGGGCTTGTAGTGCATGACGAGGAAAATACCCGTCACGATCTGCAGCACGAGCACTAGCAGAGAGAGTGAACCAAAGAAATACCAAAAATTAAAATTTTTGGGTGCGTAGTACTCGGACAAATGCGCTTTGTAGCTAGACGTCAGCGGAAAGCGACGGTCTATCCATCCTAGCAGTCCGGTCGTTTCGACGGATTTTTCGCCAGCCATGAAACGGCTCCTTTACTTTAATCAGTGTCGCGATGTGCGGTGTTAATCAAAGGCCGATTAGGCCTTGTTGTTTTCGTCAACACCGATAATGATTTTGGTGTCGCTCAGGTACTGGTAGGGAGGGACTTCGAGGTTATCAGGCGCAGGTTTGTTTTTGTAAACACGACCGGCCATGTCGAAAGTCGACCCGTGGCAAGGGCACAGGAAGCCACCATCCCAGTCGTTGGGGAGGCTGGGCTGTGGACCCGTTTGAAACTTGGGAGTCGGTGCGCAACCCAAGTGTGTGCAGATGCCGACCGTTACAAACATATCAGGCTTGCGTGAGCGCCATTCATTCTTGGCGTAAGGCGGTGTGACGCCTGGGCGGTCGGAGTTGGGGTCGGCGAGAAAAGGATCGTTGCCTTTGAGTGTGGCCAATTGCTCTTTGGAGCGGTGAATCACCCAGACAGGCTTGCCGCGCCACTCGACGGTGCGCATTTCGCCTACGGGGATGGTGCTGATGTCGACTTCAACAGGAGCACCCGCAGCGCGAGCCTTTTCTGAAGGGGCAAACGTGCTTACGAAAGGAACAGCTAAAGCGGCTCCGGCGACACCACCCACAGCACAGGTTGTGCCGATCCAGAAGCGGCGCGAGGGGTCGGAGGGCAGGGTTGGGGGAACCGCGCCTTCGTCATCATGCACAATCGAATCCTGACTCATCTTCCTATCCTTATTGCAGCCAACGCGGCCGAGCGCTCGCGTTGCAGACTGGTTCACACCAAACTTGTTACAAATTTCCTAACCTCTTATTATAGCCCCACCAAGAACACACTTCCATCAGGGGAATCAAGAAATGAGTCAAGCACGTGGATTTTTAAAGGAATTTCGAGCTTTTGCGGTAAGGGGTAATGTTGTTGACCTCGCAATCGGCGTGATTGTGGGCGCTGCCTTCAGCAAAATCGTTGACTCATTGGTCAAAGATATCGTCATGCCGGTTGTGAACTTTATGGTTGGCGGTGCGATGGACTTTAGCAACAAATTTTTCGTGCTGTCACGTCCGGAAAACTATACTGGACCTGAAACCTATGCGGATTTGACTAAAGCCGGTGCAACCGTTTTTGCCTGGGGTAATTTTGTCACGATTGTGATCAACTTTATTTTGTTGGCATTTGTGATTTTCTGGATGGTCAAAGCCATCAACAAGGCACGTAGCAAAATGGATCTGGAAGCTGAAAAAGCACCACCAGCCACCCCCGAGGATGTATTGCTTTTACGCGAAATTCGCGACTCTTTAAAGAAATAGTCAACACGATGCGTGTGAGTTGACAGGGCCGTCGCCATGATTGGTTTATCCAGGGCGGCGGAGCCAAGTGTTTGAACGATCAAACGGGATTGTCTATGTCGACAAATTCAACCTTGATGCCAAACTCTTCACGAATCGCGGCACCCAGGGCTTGAACGCCGTAACGCTCAGTCGCATGGTGGCCTGCTCCAATAAAACCGACACTCGCTTCCCGAGCTAAGTGCACAGTGGGTTCGGAGATCTCTCCAGTGATAAAAATCTGGGCACCTGCGTCGATGGCGTCACCAAACATACTTTGCGCAGCACCTGTGCACCATGCCACCCTTTGTGCGGACATGGCAGCATCCCCAACGATTTGAGGGGTGCGTCCAAGTACTCGCTCGACCTTGGCCGCAACCTCTCCCAATGTAGAGGCTCCAGACATTTCACCCAGCCAGATCAACCCTCCGGGACCTGCTTTCTGCGTCGATGGGATCAGTCCGAGCATGCGTGCAAGCTGTGCGTTATTGCCGAGCTCAGGGTGCGCGTCCAAAGGCAAATGGTAAGCAATGAGGTTGATGTCACGGGCGAGCAGGCTGGCCAGTCTGGTTTTTCGCGTGCCTCGTACTCTAGAGTCCTCGCCCTTCCAGAACCATCCGTGATGAACGAGAATAGCGTCCGCGCCTCGCTCGCTCGCCACATCAATCAGCGCCTGACTAGCTGTCACGCCCGCGATAATATGGGAGACTGTGGACTTGCCTTCGACTTGTAAGCCGTTTGGGCAGTAGTCACTAAAAGCGGCAGAATTGAGTGTGGTATCAAGCCACACGCACAGTTCACGGGTTGGGATGGATTTCATATTTTCCTGGTAACAAGATGCGTCGAATTTGGCTCGTTTTCGCTCAGACAGTCACGGTTTGTTTAGCGATTTTATTCGTGGTGGTGACTTTACGCCCAGAGTGGCTGCAAAACTTAGGGACAGAAAATACGGCGATACGTCCAGATCGACTGGAGTCAAAGCGTGTTGCCGCACCGACACCACCTCTTTCAACGAACCCTGGTGTGATTGCGCAACCTTCCGTCTCCCAGTCCCAGGCACCCGGTTCCTATGCGGATGCGGTGGCGCGTGCCGCCCCTGCTGTGGTCAATATATATACAACCAAACGTGTTGAAGTTTCACGTTTGCCGTTTCCTCCGGATCCGTTGCTGAGGCATTTTTTTGAGCAAATGCCTGGCTTTCGCCAACAGCAGCAGTCGACCAACCTTGGCTCGGGTGTCATTGTTTCAGCCAATGGGCATGTGGTGACCAATTTCCATGTTGTCGAAGAGGCAGACGAGATTGTGGTGGCCTTGAGGGATGGGCGCCAATCCGCAGCAAAGATCATTGGCATTGATCCGGAGTCCGATCTCGCTGTGTTGAAGATCCCACTCGCAGATTTACCCGTGCTGCCTTTTGATGTGTCCAGTCTGCCGCGCGTCGGTGACGTGGTGCTGGCAATTGGCAACCCGTTCGGTGTCGGACAGACAGTCACAATGGGCGTGGTGTCTGCCTTGGGGCGGGGCGGGCTTGGTATCAATACCTATGAAAACTTCATTCAAACGGATGCAGCCATTAATCCGGGCAATTCGGGTGGCGCACTGATCGACACCCTTGGACGGTTGATCGGGATCAATACGGCGATTTACTCAAAGTCCGGCGGGTCGCTTGGGATCGGCTTTGCGATACCCGCTGAAGCGGCGCAAAAGGTGCTTCTCCAAATTATCAAGGATGGATTTGTCAGACGTGGCTGGTTGGGCATAGAAACGCAGGACGTTACGCCTGATTTGGCAAAAGCCTTCAAACTGGAGCGGCCTGAAGGGGTCATTGTTGCCAGCATGATGCGAGAAGGACCCGGTGCAAAGGGAGGCCTTCGCATCGGTGACATTATTCAATCGTTTGATGGTGAGCCTGTGGTGAGCACGGCTCGATTGATGGCGGCGATTGCAGCGAAATCGCCTGATTCGCGTGCGACTCTGAAAATTTATCGTTCAGGACGCACGCAAACCTTAAATGTTACGCTGGGACAGCGTCCAGTTCGACCGCGCTAGATTTACTCGGCCGACAATTGCTGCTCAGGAGCACCAGCTTCGGGTGTGCCAGTATCGGTTGGATGTGCCACAAACAGGTTTTCCGCCTGAGTCAGCAAAGGGCCGCGAATCGAGGGTTGCAAGTGATGAAAGATTTCCTGGAGTCGCGCTTCCTCATCGTTGGCGGTATAAAACCAACTGACGGGCATTTTCAGGATCTCTGCGACGCGGCACATGAGCTGGTAGTCTGGGGCGTGCTTGCCACGCTCGTACTGATTCATCCGCGCACTGGCGGACATAGGATCGATCCCGGCCAATTTGCCGAGTTTTTCTTGCGAGAGGCCTGCGCGAAGGCGGGCTTGTTTGAGACGGTGAGCGAGCACGATGGTCCCTATTGAGTTCTTGCGGCTTGAATATAGAAACAAAAAGTCGAGTCGACAACTGTAAAAACCCGAAAGACCTTAATGTTTATTTTGAAAACGCCAAAAGATATACCTTTCCACTTACATACACAAGATTTTTATAGTAAGTTAAATTAAGTGGAAATGGTATTAAAGAATATAAATATTACAAAAACGGACTAAAGAGTACGCTTTATGGTCTATATAAGGTAACTTTGCTGAAAATAACGTATTTTGTGCAATTTCATTTTGTGGAATCGGGCGCTTCTGATTCGGGTGTCTCGGTGCGCGCTTTGATGCCTCTAGCCAACAAAATGCCGACCTCATAGAGCACGCATAGCGGGACGGCGAGCAGGAACTGACTGACGACATCGGGAGGGGTCACCACTGCCGCAATGATAAATGCACCGACAATTACATAGCCGCGGGACTGCTGAAGTTGGGCAACCGTCACAATCCCCATTCTGACTAGCAAAATAACAGCGACAGGGACCTCGAAAGTAATACCGAAGGCTAAGAACATTGTCATCACAAATCCCAGATAAGCCTCGATATCTGGTGCCGGTGTGATTGATTCCGGCGCAAACGATGCGATGAAACTAAACACTGTTTTGAAGACGACAAAATAACAAAAAGCCATACCCAACAAAAACAGCAGCGAGCTTGAAACGATCAGTGGCAGCGCCAATCGCTGCTCGTGTCGGTATAAGCCTGGCGCAACAAATGCCCAAACTTGATACAACACAACGGGAAGAGATAAGACGAAAGCCGCCATCATGGTGACTTTGACGGGCACCATGAAAGGCGTAATGACGCCTGTCGCAATCATGCGCGTGCCATCGGGTAGCGAGGCAAGCATTGGTGCGGCTAGCATGTCATAAATCGCGGAAGCACCTGGGTAGATGAATAATGCAATGAAGACGACAAGCATGGTGCCAACCGCTCGTAATAGCCGGCTGCGCAACTCAACAAGGTGCGACATAAAGCTTTCGCCACCTTGAGTGGTTTCGTGTGATTTGTCTTCAGTGCTCAAGATTTTGATCCGGGCGTAGTCTCTGGGTTGGCTGCGACCGTGACTGGGGCGACCGTATCGTGCGCGGCAGGACGAAGCGCATCGATTTCAAGCTGAGTAGGTGGTTGAGCCACCGAAGCTTGGGCGGCCGCAATGGCAGGCGTTTGCGCAGAGACGGCTGGCGTGACACCAATATCGGGAGTTCCAAGCGGGGCTTTGAGCTCGTTGATCGTTGCCATCGTAGACTGC
The DNA here is from genome assembly GCF_030410375.1 of Zwartia vadi. Lineage (GTDB taxonomy): Bacteria > Pseudomonadota > Gammaproteobacteria > Burkholderiales > Burkholderiaceae_B > Zwartia > Zwartia vadi. The sequence continues at coordinate 74,969 of NZ_JAUHHE010000009.1, read as the reverse complement.
TCGAAAGCTTCGAGGGGTTCACGCATCGCAGTCTCTGTATTTTGCAGACTTGATTTGACGCTTTGTGCGGCATCCTGCATCTGATCTTTGAGTTTGCGCAACTCATCGAGCTCAACTTCACGCTGGATATCCGTTTTGACATCACTGACATAACGCTGCGCCCGCCCGACCAGATGGCCGATCGTACGCGCAACCTTTGGCAAGCGTTCAGGGCCAATCACTACAAGCGCGATCACGCCGATCACAAGCAGTTCTGTGAAACTGATATCAAACATGTTGCTCGCAGGGCCAGAGGGTCTCAGCTAAGGGGAAGCCAGAAAAAGCGCTCAATGTGTGCTGGACTTCTCTTTGGCCTGAACATCAACGGTTTCGTTTGATGCGACACGTTGCGTGGGGGCCGCCTCGGAGGCAGTCGTCGTAGCGTCCGCTTCCTTTGCGTTGGGATCTTTCATCCCGTCCTTGAAGCCCTTGACTGCGCCACCTAGATCCGCGCCGATATTACGAATCTTTTTCGTGCCGAATACTAATGCGACGATGACAAGAACAATTAACCAATGCCAAATGCTAAATGCGCCCATGACGGTTCTCCGAATCAGGCCACAGTAGGTGCAGGCCCCTTCCAGGGTCGGCTCCCACCATAAATATGAAAATGAAGGTGCAAGACCTCTTGACCACCCTCGACACCAGAGTTGGTCATCAGACGAAAGCCACCGGATGGACCAGGATTACAACCGTTGTCGAGTGCGATTTGAGGCACCTTTGATAGCATTCTACCTAACCAAACGGCATCTTCGGGATTAATCTCTTGCATTGAGACAATATGTTTTTTGGGAATCATTAATAAATGCACAGGCGCAGCAGGTTTGATGTCATGGAAAACCATGCAATCCTCATCCTCATAGACGATCTTTGCTGGCAATTCGCCCCGTACAATCTTGCAAAAGATGCAATGTTCACTCATAGAATCTTTGGATCCTTTAAGGGGTTTTCAAACGCGAAGCTTTTTCCTGCAATCCGGAGACGCCTTCACGACGCGCTAATTCTGCCACGACTTGCTCTGGCCGTAGCCCGTTTTCAGTCAACACGACCAAGCAGTGAAACCAGAGATCGGCCATTTCGGACACAATGCGCTCGGGCTTCTGGTCTTTGGCGGCCATCACAAGTTCGGTGGCTTCTTCGCCGATTTTTTTAAGTGCCGCGTCCGGGCCCTTGGAGAAGAGCTTGGCAACATAAGACGATGCGGGATCCCCTCCGCGGCTTGGCAGACGGGTTTCAAGCAGGTCTGCGATGCGGGCAAGCACGGTTTCTGAAGCGTCAGGGGTCGGGGTGTTTGTATTCATTTATAAATGAGCTCGGGGTCTTTGAGAACAGGATCAACAACGACCCACTGTGAGCTGGGCGCTGCGCCAGCACTGGCCACAGAATCTAGTCTGCGGTAGAAACAACTTGCACGACCAGTATGACAGGCGATGGCCCCGATTTGTTCAACTTTAAGGAGCAAGACATCGCCATCGCAATCTAGACGAAGCTCTAAAACACGTTGAACGTGGCCGGACTCTTCACCTTTGCGCCAGAGACGGCTGCGCGAGCGTGACCAAAATACGGCACGGCCCGTCGATACCGTCTCGGCAAGAGATTCGGCGTTCATCCACGCAACCATCAAAATCTGACCGGTTTCGGCGTCTTGGGAAATGGCGGGAATCAGCCCTTGCGCATCAAAATTCACATCACGCAACCAAGCAGGTAATTGAGGGCTATTCATTTCATCAGATCCTGACGGGAATGCCCTGACTCGCCATAAATGCTTTGGCTTGTCCAACGGTGTATTCACCGTAGTGAAAAATACTGGCGGCTAACACGGCACTGGCGCCACCGAGCGTGACACCATCAGCCAAATGTTGAAGATTACCCACACCACCAGAGGCGATGACAGGAACGGGTACGGCGTCTGAGACTTGACGGGTCAGCTCCAGGTCGAAACCCGATTTGGTCCCATCCCTATCCATGCTGGTCAGTAGGATTTCACCAGCGCCGTATTCAGCCATTTTGCGTGCCCATGCCACAGCATCGATACCCGTGCCACGACGTCCACCATGTGTGAAGACCTCCCACCGGGGCGTTTCACTGTCAGCCACGCGCCTGGCGTCAATGGCCACCACAATACATTGCGACCCGTGATAGTCGGAAGCCGCCCGGACGAGATCAGGGTTGGCGACTGCGGCACTATTCATTGATATTTTGTCGGCACCAGCGCTGAGCAAGCGTTGGATATCGCTGACTTGACGCACGCCTCCGCCCACCGTCAAGGGGATAAAAACTTGCGAGGCAACTTGTTCGATGATGGGGAGGATCAGGTCGCGACCATCGCTGGTAGCAGTAATGTCCAGAAAGGTCAGTTCGTCCGCGCCCTGCTCGTTATAGCGACGGGCGATCTCAACAGGATCGCCGGCATCGACTAATTGAACGAAGTTCACGCCCTTGACAACGCGCCCAGCGGTCACATCCAGACAGGGGATGATTCGACGTGTGAGCTCGCTATATGAAGTGGGCGTTTGGTTTGCCATCATGGCGCAAGTTCGTCCGCACGCTTTTGAGCGGCTTCGAAATCAAGCGTACCCTCGTAAATGCTGCGACCTAAAATTGCGCCCTCGATGCCTTCTTCTTCAACGGCACAAAGCGCATCAATATCACGCATATCCGTCACACCGCCCGAAGCGATCACCGGAATACGCACGTGCTGGGCCAAGCGCACAGTGGCTTCGATGTTGACTCCAGACAACATGCCGTCACGACCAATATCTGTGTAGATGATTGCTTCACAACCGTAGTCTTCGAATTTCTTGGCAAGATCGCTGACATCGTGTTTGGTGAGCTTGCTCCAACCATCGGTTGCGACTTTGCCATCTCGGGCATCGAGTCCAACAATGATGTTGCCAGGAAAGGCTCCGCAGGCATCGTGTAAAAAGCCCGGGTTCTTGACAGCAGCCGTGCCGATAATGACGTATGAGATACCAAAGTCGAGATAACGCTCAATGGTGTCGAGATCGCGAATGCCGCCGCCAATCTGAACGGGGATATCATCACCTACGGCACCAACAATCGCTTTGATCAGCGCTTCGTTCTTAGGTTTGCCGGCGACAGCTCCGTTGAGGTCGACCAGATGCAAGCGGCGTGCACCGAGATCCAGCCAGTGCGTGGCCATTGCGGTGGGGTCTTCGGAGAATATGGTCGCATCATCCAGGTCACCCTGGCGAAGTCTGACACATTGTCCGTCTTTGAGGTCAATTGCGGGGATCAGCAGCATGTCTTTTGTGATCAGTCACTTTCAGGTTGTTAAGGTTGCCAGTCTACAAAATTCCGATACAGTCGCAAACCATAATCGGCACTTTTCTCTGGATGAAACTGTACGGCAAAAATATTGTCTTGGGCGACCGCGCAGGTAAAAGGACCTCCATAATGGCTTTCACCTACGGTCAATGCGGGGTCGGCAGGAACTGCGTAATAGCTGTGTACAAAATAAAAAGGGGTCGCGTCAGGAATGCCTTCCCATAATTTGTGCGCGCGCACTTGATGAACAGGATTCCAGCCCATATGGGGGACCTTGAGGCGATCAGTATGGTCTGCAGCACCAGGTTTGGCGGCATCAAAGGCTGGTCCCTTAAAGCGACGTACTTCGCCTTTGAAAATGCCCAAACTGGGCGTGTTGCCCTCCTCGCTCCGCTCAAACAGCATTTGTTCACCCACGCACACACCGAGCAAGGGCTTGGAGGCAGCTGCACGCAAGACCGAGTCGCGCAGTCCGGCTTCGTCGAGTGTGCGAATACAGTCGGCCATTGCGCCTTGTCCTGGAAAGACTACGCGATCTGCCGCATCGATCTCTGCGGCCAGTTTGCAGAGGCGAATATTGGCCTCGGGGGCGGCGTGTCGAAGCGCGCGCTCGACTGAATGGTAGTTCCCCATGCCGTAATCGACAATGGCAATTGATGTCATGACTTACAGCACGCCTTTAGTGGACGGTACGATTCCCGCGGTACGGGGATCGAGTTCGAGTGCCATGCGCAGCGCACGACCTGTTGCTTTAAAAATCGTTTCACACTGGTGATGGGCGTTGACACCACGCAAGTTGTCGATGTGCATGGTCAGCAGCGCATGGTTGACCAGTCCCTGGAAAAATTCGATGGTGAGGTCGACATCAAAGTCGCCGACACGCGCCCGGGTAAAAGGGACATGAAATTGCAAGCCGGGTCGACCAGAAAAGTCAACGACCACCCGTGATAGGGCTTCGTCCAGAGGAACATACGCATGTCCATAACGACGAATACCGGCTTTGTCACCCACAGCCTTTGCGATCGCCATGCCAAGCGTGATACCGACATCTTCTACCGTGTGGTGCGCATCGATATGCAGATCACCTTCGGCATGGACCTCGAGGTCGATCAGACCATGCCGCGCGATTTGGTCGAGCATGTGATCCAAAAAAGGAACGCCCGTATTGAGCTTCTGGCGGCCTGTCCCATCCAGGTTGATCGCGACGCGAATGCGCGTCTCGTTGGTGTTGCGGGTTATTTCAGCAGTACGCATGTCATGTACTCGAATGTACTTGGATCGTCGGAAAGTCTATTGTATGTTGGTCAAGCGATAGCGTGCGCTTGCGGCATGAGCCTGAAGGCCTTCGCCGAGGGCCAGTTCGTTTGCCACTTTGCCTAGCGTTTGAGCCCCTGCTGCGGAGACATGGATCAAACTCGATCTTTTTTGAAAGTCGTAGACGCCCAAAGGAGAGGAAAATCTCGCCGTGCGCGAAGTTGGCAGTACATGGTTCGGTCCTGCGCAATAATCCCCAAGAGCTTCGGAGCTGTGGCGACCCATAAAAATCGCTCCTGCATGGCGCAAGAAGGGTAGCCATTCCTCAGGATGTTCACAAGACACCTCCAAGTGTTCCGGCGCGATGTTGTTGCTGATTTCACAGGCTTCTTTCAGATCGGTCACCAAAATCAACGCGCCACGCTCACGCAAGCTGGTGCGGATTATCTCAGCGCGCGGCATAGTGGGCAGGAGCTTTTCAATTGAGGCCTCCACAGCGTCTAAATACACCGCATCAGGGCACAAAAGAATCGCTTGGGCCAGTTCGTCGTGTTCAGCCTGGGAAAACAGATCCATCGCAATCCAGTCAGCAGGTGTTTTCCCGTCGCAAATGACTAAAATTTCGCTTGGTCCTGCAATCATATCGATACCAACTGTGCCAAAGACGCGCCGTTTAGCGGCGGCAACATAGGCATTTCCCGGCCCGACGATTTTGTCGACCGCCGGTATGGTTTGTGTGCCGTAAGCAAGTGCGCCCACCGCTTGGGCGCCGCCGATGGCAAAACAGCGGTCCACACCTGCGATGGCTGCGGCGGCCAAGACCATGGCGTTGCGTTGCCCTGCTGGCGTCGGTGTGACCATGATGACCTCGCTTACGCCAGCAACTTTTGCTGGAATGGCGTTCATCAAGACAGACGAGGGGTATGAGGCTTTACCTCCCGGTACATACAAACCCACACGGTCGAGTGGTGTGATTTGCTGACCGAGGCGCGTGCCATCCGTTTCTGTGTAGGACCAGCTTTCTTGACGTTGATGCAGGTGGTAGTCATGGACCCGCTGCGCAGCGACCTCCAGGGCTTCGCGTTGAGCGACAGGAAGGTTAGCGAGTGCCGATTCCCATTCGCGACGAGGAATCTCAAGAGCGGCAACTGAGTCGGCGTCCACTTTGTCGAACTGACGCGTGTAGTCAAGCAGAGCCGAATCGCCCTGGCGACGAACGTTTTGTAGGATGCTGGCTGCTGCCGCATCAATCGCATCATCCTGCTCGGCATCGAAAGCCAGCAGTTTGGATAGTTTTGTTTGAAACTCAGGATCGCGTGAGTCCAGACGAGAGATTGTGCGCATCATCAAAGAGCCCCTCTTTTGAAGGAGTCATTAAAAAGGTAGATCACTATCATGCCACAGAGCTTGCGCTCGCACGCTCAAAGGCATCCAGTAAAGGCTGTAATTCAGCGTGACGCGTCTTTAGCGCTGCGCGATTGACGACCAGCCTCGAGGAAATAGGCATGATGTCTTCGACGGCAACTAAGTCGTTGGCTTTCAAGGTGTTACCTGTAGAAACCAGATCAACGATTGCATCGGCGAGACCCACCAGTGGGGCAAGTTCCATTGAGCCATAGAGTTTGATCAAGTCGACGTAGACGCCTTTGGCAGCGAAGTGTTCACGGGCTGCTGCAGTGTATTTCGTCGCCACACGCAAGCGAGCGCCTTGTTTGACTGCCGCGGGGTAATCAAAACCATTTCGCACTGCGACAGCGAGGCGACATTTGGCGATATTTAAATCAATAGGCTGGTAGAGGCCGCCAGGATGCTGTGCAGCATGTTCGATCAAGACATCTTTGCCTGCGATGCCAAGGTCAGCGGCGCCATATTCCACATAAGTTGGAACATCCGATGCGCGAACAATAATCAGACGCAAATTCGGATCGCTGGTGCCGATAATGAGTTTGCGAGACTTTTCCGGATCTTCGTTCACGGTGATGCCGGCTGCCTCAAGCAAGGGCAGCGTTTCTTCAAAAATACGTCCCTTGGACAATGCCATGGTCAGCGGGCGCGAAGGTGCTTCAGTGCGCATGACTTTTCCTTTAACTGGATATTCTTTCTATTTGAGCACCAAGGGTGCTTAATTTGTGTTCCATGCGCTCGTATCCCCGGTCAAGGTGATAAATCCGTTCAACCACTGTTTGACCTTCGGCTGCAAGGCCTGCGATGACAAGGCTGGCGGAGGCACGCAAGTCTGTTGCCATGACCGTTGCACCCGACAGACGTTCGACGCCCCTGACCACAGCGGTGTGACCATCGATGTCGATGTTGGCACCCAAGCGTAAAAGTTCTTGCACATGCATGAAACGGTTTTCAAAGATGGTTTCAGCGATCACGGAAGTCCCATCGGCAATGGTGTTGAGCGCCATTAACTGGGCTTGCATGTCGGTGGCAAAGCCAGGGTACTCGTGCGTACGAAAGTCGACGGCTTTCGGTCGTTTGCGCATGCTGGCCCGAATCCAGTCATCACCAGTCTGGATGGCCAACCCAGCCTCTTGCAGTTTGGAAAGGGTGGCACCCATCGTTTCGGGAGCGGCGCGTCGCAGGGTGATATCACCTCCCGCTGCACCGACTGCACATAGAAAGCTTCCGGCCTCGATGCGATCCGGGATCACATCGTGGGTTGCGCCGTGCAGGCTTGGAACGCCCTCGATTAGGATGCGATCGGTACCATGACCCTTGATGCGCGCACCCATTTTTATCAGTAGCTCCGCAAGATCCACGACTTCTGGTTCGCGCGCGGCATTTTCGAGGATGGTTTGGCCCTCGGCTAATACGGCGGCCATCATCAGGTTTTCAGTACCCGTGACGGTCACCATGTCTGTTCGAACAACAGCGCCTTTGAGTCTTTTGGCTTTTGCGACCACAAAACCGTGTTCAATCTTGATGTCTGCACCCAGCGCGGCAAGGCCTTGAATATGCTGGTCCACCGGTCTCTGGCCAATGGCGCAACCGCCAGGCAGACTGACTCGCGCCTCGCCAAAGCGTGCCAGTAGTGGTCCGAGAACGAGTATCGATGCCCGCATGGTCTTGACGAGCTCGTAGGGCGCTTCGAGTGCGGTGAGTTGGTCGGCTGTAATGCTGACAGTGTCATCACTGGCTCGTTCACAGCGTACGCCTAGTTGTCCAAGTAGTTTGAGGGTGGTCGCAATGTCATTGAGTTTAGGTACATTGGTGAGCGTGACAGTATCGGCAGTCAACAGCCCCGCGCACAAGATGGGCAGGGCGGCATTTTTAGCGCCTGATATGTTGATTTCACCGTTTAGCGTACGGCCACCCGTGATACGAAGCTTGTCCATTTAGCGGCTTCCGTTGAACTCTTCTGGGGTCAATGTGCGCATGGAGAGCGCATGAATCTCTTGTTTCATTCGGTCACCCAAGACGCTGTAGACGAGCTGATGCCGTGCGATGGGACGTTTGCCTACAAATGCGGCGCTGACGATCACAGCTTCGAAATGTGAACCATCGCCTGTGACTTCAAGATGTTCGCAAGGTAACCCAGCAGCAATGTAAGTGCGGATATCTTCTGGAGTGGGCAACATGTTTGGGTCTTTCCTTGATTGAAATAATTAGCTTCTGAGTTTGTAACCTGTCCCGAGCAGGCGCAGCGCGAATATCGTGAGCACAACGAACACGCCGCCTACTACCGCCAGGCTATGCCAAGGGGAGACATCAGCCACCCCGAAAAAGCCATAGCGAAAACCGTCAATCGTATAAAAAAGCGGGTTCCAGTGTGAGACTGCCTGCCAGAAGGGCGGCAAGGTATGTACTGAATAAAAAACGCCTGACAAAAAGGTCGCAGGCATGATGAGAAAGTTTTGGAACGCCGCGAGCTGATCAAACTTTTCTGAGGTCAGTCCTGCGATTAAACCCAGGATGGCCATGATGCCACAGGACAGTACCGCAAAGACAAATGCCCAGAGCGGTTGCTTGATGCCGAGCGGGACGAAATACAAAGATACCAGCCAGACGCAGCCACCCACAGCGATGCCACGCAAAATACCCGCCAGCATGTAGGCGCTAAAAAATTCCCGATGGGAAATCGGTGGCAGCAAAACAAATACAAGATTCCCGGTCACCCTGCTTTGAATCAGCGAAGACGATGGATTGGCGAAGGCGTTTTGCAACATGCTCATCATCATCAGGCCCGGGATGAGGAAGGCGGTGTAGGGCACGGTGCCGTAAACCTGTATGCGATCCTGAAGCACTTGAGCAAAGATCACCAAGTAAAGCAAGGCGGTAATGACTGGCGCAGCGATCGTTTGAAAACCGACCTTCCAGAAGCGCAGGAGCTCTTTGCCTAGAAGGGTTGGAAAACCGGAGCCTGCCCCTGGGCGGGCGGTGAGTAAGGCGCGTGTCATGGTTGTGTCTCCAGCGCATTGTTGCTCGGAGTATTCATAATGTTGACGAAGGCTTGCTCAAGACTGCCGCCAGTCCGCGCAAGAAGCGCTTGGGTTGACTCGAGCGCAACAATACGCCCTCTTTTGAGCATTGCGATTCGACCGCAAAGCGCTTCGGCTTCTTCAAGATAGTGCGTGGTTAGCATGATCGTGTGGCCTTCGCGATTGAGACGGGAAATGAATTCCCACAGGCTGCGACGCAAGTCCACATCCACACCCGCAGTCGGCTCGTCAAGTACGATGACGGGGGGGCGGTGTACCAAAGCCTGTGCAACGAGCACCCGTCGCTTCATGCCCCCGGAAAGGGCGCGCATGTTTTCATCTGCTTTGTCAGAGAGACCCAGATGAGCAAGGATCTCGTCAATCCAGTCATCATTTTTACGAAAACCAAAATAGCCCGATTGAATACGGAGTGTCTCGCGTACGGTAAAGAAGGGATCGTAGACAAGCTCTTGAGGAACGACACCCAGAGAGCGTCTGGCTGCCTGGTAATCGTTGACCACATCATGCCCGCAAACACTCGCGCGGCCGGAGGTGGCACGGCACAGTCCTGCCAGGACAGAGATCAGCGTTGTTTTACCAGCACCGTTTGGTCCAAGCAGTCCAAAAAACTCGCCATGATCAATAGTCAGGGAAACGTCACTAAGTGCTTGAAAGCCAGGGCCCTCGGGCTTTGTAAACAAACCACGCCAACCAGTGGTACGAGGAGGAAATACTTTTGAAACGTGTTCAAGTGAAACGGCGGACATGGTTATTGTTTTGCGCGTTGGTTAAGTGCGGCGATCAGTCCGTCAATACCGCTTTGATTGATCTGCTGCGTAAACTGTGTACGGTAGTTCTCGATCAGCCAGACATTTTCCACATTGATGTCATAAATCTTCCAGCCTTGGGGAGTTTTTTCAAGGCGATAGTCAAGGGCGAAGGGTTGGGAGTTGGCACGCTGCATGACTTGGGATTTCACGACTACGTCATTTGCGTTCGCATCACCTCGGAAAGGCAATGTTTTGATACTGGTTGAATCATTGACTTTCGTGAATGCGCCACTGTACGTGCGTGCGAGTGTGCCACGAAACGCGTTACTGAGTGCCACCCTTTGCTCGGGCGAGGCTTCGCGCCAGTTCCGACCTGCTGCGAGGCGAGTGGTTTTTTCAAAATTAACATAAGGCAAGATCATCTCGTCGACGATTTGATTGATCCGTTTGATATCGCCCGAACGTGCAGCCGTATCGCTTTTGAGTGCGGCTAAAACTTGGTCTGCGACCTGTTGAACAAACTCGTTTGGGGGGGCATTCGGGTTTGGTTTTTGTTGAGCGCTCACACTAGTGGTGAGACCCAGCATTAGAGCGACGAGTAGATGAAATCGTGCAATAAAGGCGAGCATTGATCTGTTTCTCATTAGTTTTTAGGAGGAATACCAAGGGCTTTGCGGTCTGCCGGAGCAGCTTCGTCATCGTCATAGTTCGGTAAATTTTCAGCATCACTGAGAGGGCCGTTGACCTGGACGGCACGGCGCTTGAGGTATGCATCCCGAATAAAGCTATAACGATCCAAGGCGGTACGATCGACGGTGTCTGTCACGTCAAGGAGTGCTTCCCGGCGTGAGACGACTTCCAAACCATAAAGCGAATTACGCACTGCGATATCATTGATCATGTGACCCCAGCCGACTTGATTCACGTAGGCGTCCGCAATTAAACCCGTCCCATCCCGTACCGTGCTGGCACCAATTAATGGCAATACGATATAAGGTCCTGAACTGATTCCCCAGACCCCCAAGGTCACCCCAAAATCGTTTGGAATGCGTTTCGCACCTGTTGTACTAGCCAAATCCAGACACCCACCCAGTCCGAGCGTGGTGTTCAGCATGACGCGACCGAATGTGTTGATCGCATCAATGTGGCGCCCCTGCAGAGAGGAGTTTAAACCGGACCAGATATCACCAAGGTTCATGAACATGTTGTGGATACAGGTGCGAATGGGCTGAGGTGTGACAAAAGCATACGCACGCGAGACGGGTTGAAAGATCGCGCGGTCAACGGTGTCGTTAAACTCGAACATTGCGCGGTTGGAGCTCTCCCATGGATCTCCAGCGATCGGTGTTTTGACAGGTTGTGTTGCACAGCCACCGAGAACGGCGAGCAAAACAATCAGCAGAAGCTTGTGAAAAGAGTGTGTGTTCATGAGTGCGGCCATGGTTATTGTTTGGGCGTACCCGTCTCTTGCGCGGGAGGTGCCTCACTGCCTTGCTTTTCAGCAGTATTAAAAAGGAACTGGCTGATCAGGCTTTCCAGAACAATTGCGCTTTGGGTGTATTGGATCGTACCGTTATTGGCGAGGTTCTTATCATCGCCACCCGCTTCGAGGCCGATATATTGTTCACCGAGCAGTCCGGAGGTTAGGATTTTCGCCGACGAGTCGAGCGGGAAAAGGAATCCTTTTTCCATATCCAGGCGCACGACGGCTTTATAAGTTTCCTTATCCAAGGAAATCGAGGCTACGCGCCCAACCACCACCCCGGCACTCTTGACCGGCGCTCTCACTTTAAGTCCGCCGATATTATCGAAGTTGGCCGATAGGGTGTAGGTCTGTGCAAAGGAAAAGCTGCTGAGATTGGCTGCGCGCAGTGCTAAAAAAGCGAGCGCTACCCCCCCAAGCAACACAAAGAGCCCTACCCACCAGTCTGTTTTTTCAGTAGACATTTAGATTCCAAAAATCAGTTGCTGAACATCAATGCGGTCAGCAGAAAATCAAGACCCAAGACAGCGAGTGAACCTGCGACCACAGTGCGGGTCGTCGCACGCGACACGCCCTCTGGGGTAGGTCGGCACTGCCAACCTTCGTAGAGCGCAATCAAGGTGACTGCCACGCCAAAAACAAGGCTTTTAATGACACCGTTCATGACGTCTTTCCAGACATCGACGCCACTTTGCATCTGAGACCAGAACGCACCGGTATCAATACCGATCATCAGCACGCCAACGATCCAGCCACCCAGAATACCGACCATCGAAAACACCGCAGCTAATATTGGCATGGCAATCACGCCACCCCAGAAACGAGGTGCCAACACTCGGCGAACCGGATCGACGGCCATCACTTCCATCGCGGCCAATTGCTCACCTGCTTTCATCAGGCCGATTTCGGCAGTCAGAGAGGTGCCGGCTCGACCAGCAAAGAGAAGCGCGGTCACGACGGGTCCGAGTTCGCGCGTCAGTGAGAGTGCGACTAACAGACCAAGCGCCTCTTCGGAGCCGTAGCGATTAAGTGTGTAGTAACCCTGTAAACCAAGAACGAAACCAACAAAAAGTCCTGAGACAGCAATAATCAGCAGTGAATAGTTGCCAATGAAGTGTATCTGTTGCGAAACGAGACGCGGACGAGAAAAAACAATACCACTGCGTTGTAATAAAAGACAGAAAAAGCGCGTGAAAGTCCCAAGTCCGCTGATCCGAGTCCGGACGCTATGACCGATCGCTGACAGATAGGTGTGTACGCTCATCGCTTGGCCTCTTGCTGTTTGAGCCAAGCGTCGAATTTAGGTGTAGTAGGGTAATCAAAGGCGACGGGCCCATCGGGCTCGCCCTTTAGAAATTGCATGACATAAGGGTCTGTGGAGTTGCCAAGTGTGTCAGGCGTACCATGCGCCTTGATGACGCCTTGCCCAATCAGATAGACGTGGTCGGCGATCGCGAATGATTCGTTGATGTCGTGGGTGATCACGACGCTCGCACAGCCCAATCTGTCTGACAAACTCCGGATCAGACGCGCGGTAATCCCCAAAGAGATTGGATCGAGACCGGCGAAAGGCTCGTCATAGAGCACAAGCTCTGGTTCAAGCACGACTGCACGCGCGAGCGCTACCCGGCGAGCCATGCCGCCGGAAATTTCTGAGACACGCAAGTGCGCAGCTGCGCGGAGTCCGACCGCCTCGAGTGCATCAAGCACGCGCGTGAGCAACTCGGGCTGCGCAAGCCTTGTGTGTTCCCTGAGGGGAAAGGCCACATTTTCAAAAACATTGAGATCGGTAAATAAGGCACCCTGCTGAAACAGTACGCCCATTTTTTGGCGTAAAGCCTGCAGTTCAGTGACATTGATTTGAGCGAGGTCTTTATTAAAAAGAGAGACTTCTCCAAGACGCGCGCGAATCTGACCTGTCGCAGCCCGCAGCAGCGTGGTTTTGCCTGAACCTGAGCCGCCCATCAGGGCCACGACTTCGCCGCGCCGGACACACAGGGAGATATCACGCAATATATCGATATCTCCATAGCCAAGCGATACGCCAGTCAGGCGCAGCACGAAGTCGTCAGGGTCGGTTGAAAGCGATGACATTGGCAGGCGTTGGGATCAAGGCTAATTAAGCCAAAGCGGGCATTCCTACCCGGACCCCTTATTGTACCGCCCGCTTACAGCCAGTCTGCGCGGCAAGGGCGCAATGACAAGGCTAATTTCTCAATTCAGCTTAATATCCGCAGTTTTGATGACTTTTGCCCATTTGGCTGTTTCATCGGCGATAAACTTTCCAAAATATTCAGGCGTACCCCCTACAGCCTGGCTGCCGACGCTGGAAATTGCCTTGGCGACATCAGGATCTTTGAGTATTTCATTGAATGCCTGGTTCAGCTTTGCGATAACAGGGGCGGGCGTGCCTGCTGGTACGACAATACCTTGCCAGTTGTAGGACTCAAAACCTTTGACACCGAGTTCGGACATGGTGGGCACGTCAGGCAGGATGGCAATGCGTTCGGCGGATGTCACGGCGATTGGACGCACGCGACCTCCTTGAATTGAAGGCAGCGCTGCATAGCCCATTTCAAACATCATGTTGAGGTGACCTGCCATCAGGTCTGTTGCGGCGGGAGATCCGCCTTTATAAGGAACATGGGTGATATCGATTTTTGTCGCATCACGAAACATTTCGCCTGAAAGGTGATGCGCGCCACCCACACCAGAGGAGCCAAAAGTCAGTTTGCCCGGATCCTTTTTGGCAAGAGCAATGAGCTCATCCAGCGTCTTGGCTGGCAAGTTATTGGCTACGCTCAAAACAAGCGGGCTATTTTCGATCAAAATGACTGGCGCCAAATCGCGAGAAACGTTGTACGGGATTTTTGGCATGAGCGTTGGATTCACGGCCAATGGCGCAAGGTTCCCGGACCCCAGCGTGTAACCATCGGGAGCCGCTTTTGCCACAAGAGCCGTACCGATCACACCGCCTGCGCCGCCTTTGTTTTCTACGACAACAGGTTGACCCAGTTTTTCGGAGAGCTTGCGTGCCAGCAGACGCATCCGGGTATCGGAAAATCCGCCTGGCGCGTAAGGCACGATGAGCGTCAAGCCCTTATTCGGCCATTGATCGACGGCTTGCGCGCGAGCAGCGATGGGCGAAGTAGCTAAGACAGTCAAAGTACTAGCTAAAGCGAACTGAACAATACGTTTCAAGTTTTTCATATAAACGACCTGTCGGGAGTTAACGTGGCAACTCACTATAGCCCATCAGATATTCATCGACTGAGCGTGCGCACTGCCGTCCTTCGCGGATCGCCCAAACGACCAGAGACTGGCCGCGGCGCATGTCACCTGCCGCAAACACCTTGTCGACGTTGCTCTTGTAGTCATCAGTATTGGCACGCGCATTGCCGCGAGGATCCTGATCGATACCAAACGCTGTTAAAACATTGCTCACGGGGGCCACAAAGCCCATCGCAAGCAGAACCAGATCGGCTTGAATATCGAATTCAGATCCTTTGATTTCTTGCATGCGCATCTGTCCGGTCGCTTCGTCTTTGATCCATTCGACGCGTGCGGCAACCAGCTTTTCAACTTTACCGTTTTTGCCTACGAGTGCTTTGCTGGTAATGGCCCAGTCACGTTCGGCACCTTCTTCATGCGAAGAGGATGTACGGAGCTTGGCGGGCCAGTAGGGCCAGGTCATTGCCTTGTTCTCAGTCTCAGGCGGGCGCGGCATGAGTTCAATCTGTGTCACAGACTTGGCGCCATGTCGATTGCTCGTGCCCACGCAGTCCGAGCCTGTATCACCACCACCGATCACCACCACATGCTTGCCTTTCGCAAGAACTTGGTTGTTTAGTTTGTCACCCGCGACGACTTTGTTCTGGGGACGCAAAAAGTCCATGGCATACATCACACCATCGAGTTCGCGGCCAGGAATGGGTAAGTCACGGGGTGTTTCACAGCCGCCAGTCAACACGATCGCATCAAATTCTTTTTGGAGCGCCTCGGGAGTTTTGACTGTCAGACCCTTTTCAGGCGCGTCATTGACTTGCCCGACATAATGGGAGGCCTTGAAGGTCACGCCTTCAGCTTCCATTTGGGCAATTCGCTGATCGATCAATTTCTTTTCAAGTTTGAAATCTGGAATTCCATAACGCAACAAGCCACCGATGCGATCGTTCTTTTCAAACACGGTGACGTCATGGCCCACGCGTGCCAACTGTTGAGCACATGCCAAGCCAGCTGGACCGGAGCCGATGATGGCGACTTTCTTGCCTGTTTTTTGCGCAGGAGCTTGGGGAACGACCCAGCCCTGTTCCCAGCCCTTGTCGATGATCGCATGTTCAATGGATTTGATGCCAACTGCATCATCATTGATGTTTAGCGTGCAAGCAGCTTCGCAAGGTGCTGGACAAATCCGCCCCGTGAACTCGGGAAAGTTATTGGTCGAATGCAGCACATCCAATGCGCCTCGCCAGTTTTGGCGGTAGACCAAATCGTTCCAGTCAGGAATGATGTTGTTGACAGGACAGCCGTTATTACAAAAGGGAATGCCGCAATCCATGCAGCGCGCTGCCTGTTTGCCCGCTTGTTCGTCGCTCAGGTGCACGACAAACTCTTTCCAATGCTTGAGTCGATTTGCGGGGGGCTCGGAGGCTTCTTGCAAGCGTTTAACTTCGAGAAATCCAGTAATTTTTCCCATGATGCTTCCTTAAGCTGCTTTAGGCTGAGGGTTGGCGGCGCGCCACATTTCTCCGAGCGCGCGCTTGTAGTCGACAGGCATGACTTTGACGAATTTGCTTCGTGCGCTGTCCCAGTTGCTGACGAGATCACGTGCGCGGAAGCTACCTGTGTAGCGGAAATGATTTTCAACCAGACGTTTCAAAATCGCTTCGTCTGTTTCGCGCTCTCCACCACGCGTCATGCTGTGCCAAATATCGATGGCTTGCTCTTTAGATTGCTCTGCAGAGGACAATACAGGCTCGAGTGCAACCATTGACGTATTGCAGCGATCGGCAAAAGACCCTTCCGGATCCCAGACATACGCAACGCCGCCTGACATGCCTGCTGCGAAGTTGCGACCGGTATCGCCCAGCACAACGACAGTACCGCCTGTCATGTATTCACAACCGTGATCGCCCGTGCCTTCAACGACCGCGGCGGCACCAGAGTTGCGAACAGCGAAGCGTTCACCGCCCACACCATTGAAGTAGGCTTCGCCACCCGTCGCGCCGTACAGTACGGTATTGCCAACGATGATGTGATCAGGGCCAAAACCGCGGAAATCATTGGGAGAGCGCACGATGATGCGACCCCCCGAGAGGCCTTTGCCCACGTAGTCGTTGGCCTCACCGACAAGGTCAAGCGTTACGCCGCGCGCAAGGAAAGCGCCAAAACTTTGGCCGGCAGTGCCGTTACACTGGATGTGAATGGTGTCATCCGGCAGGCCCTCATCACCGTAGCGTGAGGCGATGCGCCCTGACAGCATGGCGCCGATTGTGCGATTGCGGTTGCGGACCGGCACAATGAAGGAGACTTTTTCGCCGCGTTCGATTGCGGGGATGCTGCGCTCAATCAACTGATGGTCGAGCGCGGCATCAAGGCCATGATCTTGTCCTTCTGTGTGTCTGCGTGGGCTGTCGGTGGCTGGCTGATAAAACACGCGTCCAAAATCCAGTCCGTGCGCTTTCCAGTGCTCAATGCCCGAACGTGTATCCAGTAACTCTGCACGTCCAACTAAATCATCAAAGTTGCTGATACCAAGCTGCGCCATGATTTCACGCACCTCTTCTGCAACAAAGAAGAAGTAGTTTACGACGTGTTCGGGTTTGCCTTGGAATTTTTGACGCAGCACGGGGTCTTGGGTGGCCACGCCAACGGGGCAGGTATTGAGGTGACACTTGCGCATCATGATGCACCCTTCGACCACCAAGGGTGCTGTGGCGAAACCAAATTCATCCGCACCGAGCAGTGCGCCAATGACGACGTCGCGGCCGGTCTTCATTTGTCCGTCTGCCTGAACACGAATGCGGCTGCGCAGTTGGTTGAGCATCAGTGTTTGCTGTGTTTCGGCAAGACCAAGCTCCCAAGGCGTTCCCGCGTGCTTAATGGAGGAGACGGGCGAGGCGCCTGTGCCGCCATCATGACCTGAGATTGTCACGTGGTCGGCTTTGGCTTTCGCCACACCTGCGGCAACGGTTCCAACACCTACTTCTGAGACCAGCTTGACGGAAATCGAGGCACGGTCATTCACGTTTTTGAGATCGTGAATGAGTTGGGCCAGATCTTCGATAGAGTAGATGTCGTGGTGAGGCGGGGGTGAAATCAATCCTACCCCAGGCACCGAGCAACGCAGCTTGGCGATGTACTCTGAGACCTTGTGTCCGGGTAACTGTCCGCCTTCACCAGGCTTGGCGCCTTGGGCCATTTTGATTTGGATTTGATCGGCGCTTGAGAGGTATTCGGCGCTCACACCAAAGCGGCCAGAAGCGACCTGTTTGATTTTGGAGCGCATGGAGTCGCCCTCTTGCAGGGGGATGTCAGCGGCAATGCGATCAGCACCAAGTTCGCTTGCAAGCGTCGCCCCCGCTTGAATACCGCTCTTGCCGGTGCGAAGCTCACTGCGATAGCGTAATTCGTCTTCGCCACCTTCACCGGTATTTGATTTGCCGCCAATACGGTTCATTGCAACCGCAAGCACGGAGTGTGCTTCAGTCGAAATAGAGCCCAGCGACATCGCGCCTGTGGCAAAACGTTTGACGATTTCTTTTGCCGGTTCGACTTGATCCAAAGGTATGGCACGCGCAGGATCGACTTTGAACTCGAATAGTCCGCGCAAAGTCATATGACGGCGGCTCTGATCATTAATCAGCTGCGCGTACTCCTTGTATGTGCGGTAATTGTTCGCACGCGTCGCGTGTTGGAGCTTGGCGATGGAGTCGGGGGTCCACATGTGGTCTTCGCCACGCACGCGGAAGGCGTATTCGCCGCCCGCGTCCAGCGCGTTCGCCAACACGGGATCGTTGCTGAAGGCTGCCCGATGGGTGCGCAAGGCTTCTTCGGCCACTTCAAAAATACCGATACCCTCGATGGTGCTGGCGGTACCGGAGAAGTATTTGTTGACTAGATCCGTACGTAAACCCACAGCTTCGAAAATCTGCGCGCCGCAATAGGACATGTAGGTTGAAATGCCCATTTTGGACATCACTTTGTTGAGACCTTTGCCGATTGCCTTGACGTAGTTTTTGACTGCTTTTTCCGGATCTTTGCTGATTGCAGCAATGCTTTCCATCGCGAGGAAGGGATGGATGGCTTCGGCGCCATAGCCACCAAGCAGCGCGAAATGATGGACTTCTCGCGCGGAGCCGGTTTCAACGACCAAACCTGTGTTTGTGCGCAGGCCTTCGCGAATCAGATGTTGATGGATCGCTGAGGTAGCGAGCAGCGCAGGGATCGCCACATGTTCGCTATCTACGTTACGGTCAGTCAAGATCAGGACGGTATAACCGCTTTTGACTGCATCGACAGCGCGTGCGCACAAAGCGGCCAAACGTGCTTCAATGCCGTGCGCGCCCCAAGCGGCAGGATAGCTAATGTGCAGTTCGAAGCTGCGGAACTTGTCGCCCGTCAATTCGGAGATGCCGCGGATACGCGCCATTTCTTTTGCATCCAGAACAGGCTGGTTGACCTCAAGGCGCAACGGTGGATTGACATTGTTGATGT
Organism: Zwartia vadi; assembly: GCF_030410375.1. Classification (GTDB taxonomy): domain Bacteria; phylum Pseudomonadota; class Gammaproteobacteria; order Burkholderiales; family Burkholderiaceae_B; genus Zwartia; species Zwartia vadi. The sequence continues at coordinate 55,995 of NZ_JAUHHE010000009.1, read as the reverse complement.
CGAGCAGGTTTGGCTTGGGCCCAATAAAGGAAACCAGAGACATCACCATTTGCTCCCGGATGGGATCAATCGGTGGGTTAGTCACTTGAGCAAAAAGCTGACGGAAATAGTTGTAGAAGGGTTTTGCACGACTTGACAGCACGGCGAGGGGCGCGTCATTACCCATCGAGCCAATTGCCTCTTCGCCGGTGTCGGCCATCACTTCGAGAACAAATTTAAAGTCCTCTTGTGTCCAGCCAAAGGCTTGCTGCCGATCGAGCAGGCTTGTGCTGACTGCTGGCAGGGTGTCGGAGGTGGGTGTGGGTAAAGACTCGAGCTTGACGCGCAAGCGGTCGATCCACTGGCGATAAGGCCGAGAGTTTGCGAGTTGCGATTTGATTTCGGCGTCGTCGATGATGCGGCCTTGCTCAAGGTCGATCAAGAACATTTTGCCGGGCTGCAAGCGCCATTTTTTGACGATGCGGTTTTCCGGAATGGGGAGGGTGCCCGCCTCGGAGGCCATGATGACCATATCGTCATCTGTGATTAGATAGCGTGCAGGGCGCAGGCCATTGCGGTCCAGCGTCGCACCGATCTGACGACCATCTGTAAATGCGACAGCGGCGGGACCATCCCATGGCTCCATCATTGCGGCGTGGTACTCGTAGAACGCGCGACGGCTGGGATCCATGTGGGTATGTTGTTCCCAAGCTTCGGGAATCATCATCATCATGGCGTGGGCCAGCGAGTAGCCTGAGTTAACAAGCAGCTCAAGGCAGTTATCGAAGGTTGCCGTGTCGGACTGACCTTCGTAAACAATCGGGTACAGTTTTTTCAGATCGTCACCCAAGACGGCTGATTGCATCATGCCTTCGCGCGCGCGCAACCAGTTGAAGTTGCCTTTGACGGTATTGATTTCACCGTTGTGCGCAATCATGCGATAGGGGTGGGCAAGCGGCCAGGCGGGGAAGGTGTTGGTCGAAAAGCGCTGGTGGACAAGCGCGACGGCTGAAACAGTCAAAGGATCTGCCAAGTCTCTGTAATAGCGACCCACTTGGTCTGCGAGCAGCAAGCCTTTGTAAACCACAGTGCGCACTGAGGCTGACGGAACGAAATATTCCTTGCCGTGAGCAAGCCCCATCGCCTGAATGGCATGGCTTGCAGTTTTACGGATGACATAAAGCTTGCGCTCAAGTGCATCCGGGACCATCACGTCGGCGCCGCGACCGATGAATAACTGTCGAATGACGGGTTCACAGGCGCGGACGGCTGGCGACATGGGCATGTCCGCATCGACAGGCACATCACGCCAGCCTAAGACGACCTGGCCTTCTGCGCGAACTGAACGATCAAGCTCCTGCTCACAAGCCAGGCGCGAGGCGATTTCTTTAGGTAGAAAGACCATTGCAACCCCATATTCACCAGGGGCTGGCAAGGAGATGCCTTTTTTAGCGAGATCCTGTCGGTAAAACGCGTCGGGGATCTGGATCAGAATGCCGGCACCGTCACCCATGAGCTTGTCGGCGCCGACTGCTCCGCGGTGATCGAGATTTTCAAGAATTTTGAGACCCTGCTCAATGATGGCGTGACTTTTTTGGCCCTTGATGTGAGCAACAAAACCCACGCCACAGGCATCATGCTCATTGGCGGGGTTGTAGAGTCCCTGAGCCTTTGGTAGCCCGGCAGCAGGCAGGGCAGCGGCCTGTGAGGCCTTTGAGGGATGAAAATTTAGAGGAAAAGTCGACATGTTGAGCTCCAGGGACTGGACTGCTATGTTGCAGCGCAAGAGCGCAACAATACCCTTGAAAATCAAGCCTTGCAAGAAAATAAAGAAGGGTGCGTCCCCAATTAATAGGATGCACTACTAAGGTGCAAAATAAATGGGGACGGATCAGTATTTTCTTGGGCGGCCGCGCGGTTTTGGCGTAACACGCCGCGTCGCACTTTTTTGCAACTCCAAGACGAACGCCTCATCACCTAGCGCCCACTGGCCTCTCAGGAATTGTTTGATTTGTAGCTCGGATGCCGCTGACAGACCTTCGGTCAAGCGCTTGCGATAGTTTGCCTGTCGATCGAAAGGGGTATTTCCACATTGCCAGTAGTCGGGATGGGGCTGCAGCCAGGCAGGAAGCTGACCGGCTACGCCAGCATGCAAGGGTGCCGATGACCACGGCCAAGCCTCCGCATCGGTGACGAGTTTTTCTCGAATCGGTTGTTGCTCCAGCCAAAGCAGTGAAGGTAAAACCCAAAGCCCCGGTTGGGGAATCATGGAGTGATAGCGACCGGAAAAGACGCTACCCAGACCGAGTAGAGGGGCGAGTTTGCGACCAATACCTTGCACGAGGCTGGGTAGACTTTTGTCATGTTTAGGCGTCGCGAGCAACAAAATGTATTGTGGGGTGACAGACCAGCCGTGAATCGTCGTCTGACATACTGAAGAAAGCTGGCCAAGCCAATAGACCAAGTCACGATAATAGTGATGTGGAGGCGTTTGCAGGGCTTGTTGTGCGGAGCTGGTGAACTGGATCGACACCAACTGTGCGTAACCCGATGCGTAGAGTCGGGGTTGTCTGGCCATTACCGGAGCGAATGCCTCGTATCAGGGTTTTTTAAGCCGGTAAAAAAGATTGGGTTCGCTGACAATATAAAGGTTGCCGGAGTCATCGGTTGCGATGCCTTCCGGACGCGGCATTGGCTTTGAACCCTTGGGTGAGAGGGACAGCATACCGCGCCCTTTTCCACTGTCACCATCGAGTTGCACGATCATTTGAGATTCTTCGCTTAATAAAAACACCCTACCATTACTTGGATCCGCCTCAACTGAAGATAAATCTGTCGCAAAAGGCACCTCATCGAGCCAGTGGCTGATGTTTTCGATCCTCAAGCCGCGCGAATCAGGGGACTGAAGATAATTGAGTCCACTGACACGATAAAGCGTTCTGGGACTGTGTTCTTTGGAAATGTAGAGACGATCACGCTTGAGGTCGTAACCTAAGCCGTTAAAGCCTTGGTTCGCGTCTTCACCCTCGCCAAAGCGCAGTAATAGAGCAAAAGCGCGCGTAACGTCTAGTGTCTGTGGGGTAGAAGGTATTTCAGTCAGCACAACCCTATTGCGCTTACCGTTCACAAGCGCCACGCGGTTACCGCCCATCCACGCAATACCGTTGATCTCGGACATTCCCTTGACAGGGAAGGTGGCGAGCAGCTGACCTTCCGTAGAGAGCACAACGATAGAGGTGGGTTTATTTACAACAGCCAAGAGGCGTTTTTGCAACGGATCGTAGGCGAGCCCGGCGAACTTTCCTTCGAGTCCTTGAACGGCACGGGGCGCATCTGGTTTGGCAAAACCGGTCAGCGTATTGCCGCCTTCGGCAGTAATTTTCTTTTCCCACTCGGCTTGTTTCGCCGCAAGACCCGAAATCCAACGGTAAGCGACCTGTTCAGCGTGGTAATAACGCACGCCGATGTAAGTCGCCCAGCCCACGGCGATGACGAGTAGGCAGGCAAGCAAAATTTTGGAAAGAAACTTGACTAAGTCGGACATACCCAAATCCAGGGACAAACAAAAGCATCTCAGACTCGACAGGCTATCTGAAGGACGCCTCTCAGATTAACACTCTGACGAGTAATACGGAACTTTCCTCTGATAAAACCGTCATATTGGCACTCGGGGAGTTCGAGTGCTAAAATTAAAACTTGGATGACGCCTCGTTAAAGGGAGTCTTTCTCATTATGACAAATACGGCAGCTTTGACCTTGCAACCTAGTCAACTCGCAATGGCTATTTCGAATCCCGGCTCGCTCGGGACGATTGAGGCCTATATCTCTACGGTAAATCGCTTGCCTGTGCTGACGCCAGAGCAAGAGAGTGAGCTTGCCCGTCGCTTGCGTGACAGTCAAGATATCGATGCCGCAAGAGAGTTGGTTTTGTCACATCTGAGACTGGTTGTTTCGGTGGCGCGTCAGTATCTTGGCTATGGATTGCCTCATGCTGATTTGATTCAAGAAGGTAATGTCGGCCTCATGAAGGCTGTCAAGCGTTTTGATCCCGAGCGTGGGGTCAGGCTGGTTTCGTTTGCAGTGCATTGGATCAAAGCTGAAATACACGAATACATTGTCCGCAACTGGAGGATGGTCAAAGTCGCCACGACAAAGGCGCAGCGTAAGCTTTTCTTTAATTTGCGCAGCATGCGTCCTGACGGCCAGACACTCGACTCCAAGCAAGTCGATGACATCGCGGCACAACTCAATGTTCGCACTGAAGATGTTCGCGAGATGGAAGTCAGACTGTCCGGCCGCGAAATGTCGCTTGAAAATCAAGATGACGATGAGGACGCCTACGCACCGATTGCTTATTTGTCCGATGAGGGTCATGATGATCCGACTCAGGTGCTTGAGCGACGCGCGGAGGACATGATGCGTGGCGCAGGCCTTGATCGTGCACTCGATGCCTTGGATCCACGCTCACGGCGTATTGTGCAGGCGCGCTGGCTTCAGGACGATAGTGGCGCGACGCTGCATGACTTGGCCGAGGAGTTTGGCGTATCGGCTGAGCGTATTCGCCAGATCGAAGTGGCCGCCATGAAAAAAATGCGTTTGGCTCTGGCGCATTAAGGTCAATATTTACAAACTTCACGTACCATAGGGTTCTGTTATCAGGCGTTGTTCAGGGCGCCTACGGAATCCTTCGGTATGGACATTCATTCATTCGTTTTCGGCCTCACGGGCTTGCTTGCTCTGGTGTGCTTCATGCCGCCTCTTGCAGGACGAGTCAAGCTTCCGTATTCTGTTTTCTTGGCAATCGCAGGCTGTGTGCTTGGATATGTTTCTCATGTCCATCAGTGGGCGCCTCCAGTCTTGGGCGAGTTCTTGACGATCCTCAGCACTTTTGAAATATCGTCAGATACATTTTTAGTCGTATTTCTACCTATCCTGTTATTCGAGGCTGCTCTTGCGATGAACGTGCGCAGGTTGCTCGATGACCTCGGTCCCATATTGATGATGGCGGTGGTGGCCGTCATTATCAGTACAGTGTTTGTGGGAGTGATGCTTTCACAGGTCTCAGGATTCAGCCTGGTTGTCTGTCTTTTACTGGGGTCGATCGTTGCCACGACGGATCCTGCGGCGGTGATTGGTATTTTCAAGGAAGTCGGTGCGCCAGCCAGACTTAATACCTTAGTAGAGGGTGAGAGTTTGTTAAACGATGCGGCTGCGATCGCGCTGTATGCGGCGCTCATGGGTGTGTTATCTCATACCGCAGAGTTGGGTTTTGGCTCTTTGTCACAAAATTTCCTCTACCTCTTTATCGGTGGTGGCGTGACGGGGTTTGTGCTGGCGCGCCTCGCCTGTTTGTCCTTCCCTTTATTGCGTGGTTGGCCGGCTGCAGAGATTTCATTAACGATTTCAGTTGCGTATCTTTCCTATTTTGTGTCTGAACACTATCTTCATGTGTCAGGCGTGGTGGCGACGGTTGTCGCGGGTTTAGTGGTGGGTTCAACAGGACGCACCAGAATGGCTCCAACGACATTTGTGACGTTGTCACAGTCCTGGCACCAGTTTGGTTTTTGGGCAAATTCTCTCATCTTTTTATTCGCGGCGATGCTGATTCCAAAGGTGATGGCTAATGCGACGTGGATTCATTTTTTCTATGTTTTCATTGTGTTCGCGGGCACACTCATGGCGCGTGCAATCGTGGTGTTCGGACTTGTACCGCTCCTTTCTTTTTCTGGTTTGGGTGCGCGGATCGGTACACGCTTTCGCGTTGTATTGTGGTGGGGAGGGCTCAGAGGCGCATTGTCTCTTGCGCTTGCGCTTGCGGTGACTGAGCGGACGAGTTTGCCAATTGAGGCACGCGAATTTATTGCGATTACGGTAACCGGTTTTGTACTGGCCACTCTTTTTATCAATGGCTTGTCCTTGCAGCCGATGATCAAAATGCTGGGGCTGAATTTGCTCACCAAAAAAGAGAGTGCGCTACGCAATCAGGCTGTGATTGTCGCGACTGCGATGATTCAACAAGAAACGGATGAAATCGCGCGTTCAGAGCAGGTGTCCGGCGCAGCACGCGATCGAGTGTATGCCGCGTTCAGTAAAAGTATAGAAGAGGGGAGTGAGCTTCACATCGAGCATTTCTCTATCAAGGAGCGTGTTGATCTGGGTCTGACGATTCTCGCGCGACAGGAGTATGAGCGATATTTTGATGTGCTTAAGCATCAGATTATCGATCGTAATATGGCGGAGCGGTTGCTCGGTCGCGCTGAGCGGCTCGAGGAGGCCGTTCGTTTAAGAGGTGTAAAAGGTTTTGAAACAAGTACAGCACGTGCCATGCGTTACCCCCGACGTTTCAGGCAGGCAATGCGTGTGTATGAGATATTTGGCGTGCAGCGTTGGCTAGCGTATGAATTGAGTCAGCGCTTTGTCGCGCTCATGTGTATGCGCTCGATCTCCCAACAATTATTGGATTTCATCTCCAGCAAGTTGCCTGATATTTTGGGAGCGGAGGCTTGCGAGCGGCTTAGCGAATTACATACACAACGTTTGTCTTTCATTAGAGAAGCGCTGCATGCCCTGGAGTTGCAATATCCAAATTATTCTCTGTGGATGCAGGAGCATTATCTTGGTCGTATCGCCAGACGTCTGGAGAGAGAGCGTTATGGCGAAATGTTCGATCAGTCTCTAATTAGTGGAGAGGTCTACGAAAACCTGTCGACTCAAGTCACCAAGCGCTGGGCGTTTCTAGATAAAGACGCAGCCTTGGATATTGAAATGAATGCAACCGAACTGGTTGCGCGCGTTCCCCTGTTGACGGGTCTGCCTTTTGATGCGCAGCGCTCTGTCACTAGAATGCTAAAACCTCGACTTTTTTTACCTGACCAGCTGATTTGGGGTAAAAAAGTCCCGCCGTTTGGTCTTTATATTGTCGCCTCGGGGGCGGTCACGATTTTGTTGCCTGATGGCACCCATGTTGAACTAGGCTCGGGTGAGTTTTTTGGCGAGATGTATCTGCTTGATCATGACGTGCCGGAAAACTTCGAAGTCCGGTCTTTAGGCTATAGCAAGGTGCTTTGTTTGCCAGCCAAGGATTTTGACCAGTTATTGTCCAAAGATCCCGCCATTCGAGAGGCGATTGAACAGGTTGCCAAGCAGCGGATGCGTGCCCTTGAAGTCTGGCGCGCCCAGCAAACTAGTCCGCTGCCCGTTGCCACAAGTCCTCAGCAATGACAATCGATGCTTCGAGGGTAAAGGCGTCTTCCAGCAACATTTTGTAAAGGGTCATGGTATCCAACAGCTGGATGTCCATCACTTCGCCATCACGATTTGTTGGTTGAATACGATCTGGTAGTATGCACTCACATGTCAGAACAGCCTCTGTTTGAAAGCCTTCTGGAATACGACGCTTCATATGGGCGATGGTGCGAAGGGGGGTCCGTGTCGCAATATCCGGCGCATCCAGACCCGCCTCTTCGTCAGCCTCTCTAACCAACGCTAATTCAGCGTCCTCCAGATTGCCCACGAGTCCTCCAACGAGGGTATCCCACATTCCTGGATCGGTTGCCTTGGTCAGGGCCCGTCGAGCCACCCACAGGCGCCCATCTTTAGACCAGCCGCTTAGGTGTACGGCTCGCGTGGTGAGCCCGAGCGGTCGCATGACGCCCCGCTCGATGGCAGCAATCCGGATGGGGGATGACAGAGAGGGTTCGTTTGGAGTCGTCCAGACATCGAGCAACTCATTGCGCCATCCTGGCGCACAGCCGGCGGCCTTCAGTTTCAAGGCTATTTCGGCTAGCAGTGCGTCCAGAGGCTCGCCCAGAGGAACATTTTCACCAATATGTGCTGCAGTAGCACTCAAACATAGTCCATTGGTACCCATCAGAGCCTGCGCTGCGTCCGGGAAAAGCCAGCCGCAGCGTTGGCCTGCAATATATAGAGGCATGGACCCTTGAACAGGTTCTTGGGTGGCACGCTTCAGAAGGCTTGTTAGAAGCGTTTGAAGGCCTTGGCGTGTTGGGAAAAGCGAAGTTTTTGACATGTTTTGCATACGCCTGATGGGGTAAAGGGATTGTAGTGCAGCATGGATGCCAAGGCTGCGCTACAATCACCACCGTTTCTTTGCGATACGTGCTAATACGTGGAGGATTTCCTCCTATGATTGGCCATACAATAATTCTGCGCAGGGTGTTCGAGCGGGGCGGTTTTTTGTCGCCAATCGTTGGATTCGCCTAGGTGCGATGTGTTTAGAGGTCAGCATGAAGAAGTTGAGAGGGTTACTGGGCGCCTGTGCCATGCTTTTTGCAGGCATCGCGAGTGCGCAAGTACAAGACATGCCCGGTGGGCCGCGCGTCAATCAGCTCAATCTCCCCGAGGGAGTGAACCAGATCGCGCGCGATGTGGCTTGGTTGCATTGGTTCATGTTGATCATCTGTCTGGTGATCTTCGTAGCAGTTTTCGGTGTCATGTTCTACTCGATTTGGGCACACCGTAAATCACGCGGTCACAAACCTGCCACATTTCATGAGCACATGGGTGTCGAAGTCGCTTGGACTGTTGTGCCATTCCTTATAGTGATTGCGATGGCGTTGCCGGCGACCCGTACCGTTGTCGCCATGAAGGATACGAGTGGTGCGGATATGACTGTCAAAGTCACTGGTTACCAATGGAAGTGGGGCTATGAGTACATCGACGGCCCTGCCGCAGGCGTCAAGTATTTGTCCAACCTCTCCACTCCTCGCGCACAGATTGAAAACAAAGAGCCCAAGGGTCCCTTTTATCTGATGGAAGTGGATAATCCGCTGGTAGTGCCTGTCGGCAAAAAGATTCGCGTGGCTGTCACGGCTGCCGACGTGATCCACTCGTGGATGGTGCCTGACTTGGCCGTCAAGCAGGATGCGATCCCTGGTTTCGTGCGCAATACTTGGTTCCGCGCCGACAAGATCGGCGAGTTCCGTGGTCAGTGTGCCGAGTTGTGCGGTAAGGATCATGCATTCATGCCGATTGTCGTGAAAGTCGTCTCCGAAGAAGACTACGCCAAATGGGCTGCTGAACAGAAAAAACTGCTGCTTGCGGCAGCCGATGATCCAAATAAAGAGTGGACGGCTGCAGAGCTGATTTCTCGCGGTGAGAAAGTTTACGCAGCGAACTGCGTGGCCTGCCACCAAGGTAGCGGCAAAGGTGTCATGGGCGCTTTTCCAGCGCTTGATGGCAGCCCATTGGTCATGGGCCCCAAGGCTGCAAACATCGAAATTTTGTTGAAAGGCAAGCCCGGTACGGCGATGGCTTCTTTCGCGCAGCTTAATGATGTCGAGATTGCTTCTGTCATCACTTATACGCGTTCGGCATGGACAAATGCAGGCAAGGGTAAAGACCCGGTTGTTTCGCCTGCTGAAGTCAAGGCTGCGCGCTAAGCAAGCACGTAGTTGGCATTGTGTTGGTTAAGTCAAACGGATCATTTCGTATAGATCGTTGTCCTCTCCTACAAAGAGAGGGCGGCCTAAGCAGGATAGGAGTTCGCCATGAGTAGCATTCCAGCAGATCACATTGGTGGCCACGGCCACGGTCATGACCACGATCATGCGCACGATCACGACCACCACGGTCCATCGCTGCATGGTTGGCGTCGTTGGTTGTTCGCAACCAACCACAAAGATATTGGTACGATGTACCTGATTTTTTCTTTTGCGATGCTTCTCGAGGGTGGCCTGTTGGCGCTCTTGCTGCGCACAGAGTTGTTCGAGCCAGGCTTGCAGTTTTTCCGTCCCGAGTTGTTCAACCAATTCACGACCATGCACGGTCTGATTATGGTGTTCGGCGCGATCATGCCCGCCTTTGTTGGCTTTGCAAACTGGATGATTCCTTTGCAAATCGGCGCGTCAGACATGGCATTCGCCAGGATGAACAACTTCAGTTTCTGGCTGTTGCCCGTCGCAGGTATCTTGCTGACCGCCTCGTTCTTTGTGCCCGGTGGCGCAACGGCAGCCGGCTGGACCCTTTATGCTCCGCTCACGGCGCAGATGGGTCCTGGCATGGACTTGGCGATTTTTGCTGTTCACATCATGGGTGCTTCATCCATCATGGGTGCAATCAACATCGTCGTGACGATCTTGAACATGCGCGCACCTGGCATGACACTGATGAAAATGCCTTTGTTCTGCTGGACATGGTTGATCACCGCCTACCTCCTGATTGCTGTGATGCCCGTCTTGGCTGCTGCAATCACCATGGTGTTGACCGACCGCCATTTCGGCACGGGCTTCTTTAATGCCGCAGTGGGTGGCGATCCAGTTCTGTACCAGCACATTTTCTGGTTCTTTGGTCACCCCGAGGTCTACATCATGATTTTGCCGGCTTTCGGCATTATCTCCGCCATTGTTCCGGCTTTTGCCCGCAAGCAGTTGTTTGGCTATGCCTCGATGGTTTACGCGACAGCGTCGATCGCGATCCTGTCGTTTATCGTTTGGGCGCACCACATGTTTGCAACAGGTATGCCTGTGACAGCGCAGTTGTACTTCATGTACGCCACGATGTTGATTTCGATCCCGACTGGCGTCAAGGTGTTTAACTGGGTTGCCACAATGTGGCGTGGTTCCATGACCTTTGAAACGCCAATGCTTTTCTCTGTTGGCTTCATTTTTGTGTTCACGATCGGCGGCTTCACCGGGCTGATCCTGTCAATGGCGCCGATTGATATCCAGGTACATGATACGTATTACGTTGTGGCGCACTTCCACTATGTGCTGGTTGCAGGCTCCCTGTTCGCACTGTTCGCAGGTACCTACTACTGGCTGCCAAAGTGGTCAGGCTACATGTATGACGAGCGTCTGGGCAAGTGGCACTTCTGGATGAGCATGATCTCTTTCAACATCACTTTCTTCCCGATGCACTTTATGGGTTTGGCCGGGATGCCACGCCGTTATGCCGACTATGCCGCGCAGTTTACTGACTTCCATATGATTGCTACGATCGGCGCTTTCTGGTTCGGTTTGTCGCAGTTGTTGTTCCTCTACATCGTCTTGAAGGCTTATGCCGGAAAGGGTGAGCGCGCACCTGCCAAGCCATGGGAAGGTGCCGAGGGTCTGGAGTGGACAGTTCCATCGCCCGCACCGTTCCATACTTTTGAGACTCCGCCACAGGTTAAGTAGGATTACGGATGACTCCTGAGCAACGTCGCAAGAACAAGCGGGCCGGATTGATATTTCTGGTGCTTGTGCTTGTGATGTTTGGCTGGACAATAGGAAGACAGTTTTACGTGCATTACTTTTCCTGATTCAGGTGAGGAGTTGTACACATGAGTCAGGATATAAAAGAACTATCTCAGCGCAAGCTGAACTTTTTCCAAACGCTCAAGGCTATTTCATGGGCCATGTTCGGAGTAAGAAAAGGCAAGGGGTACGAAGAAGATATCGCCAAGCTTAATCCTGTGCATCTTGTGGTTGCCGGTTTGTTGTTTGGCGTGATATTTGTGGTGAGCCTTGTGTTGATTGTCCAATGGGCCGTCGCAAGTCTCAGCTAGAAAATTTAATTATTTGTAGTTTGGAGAACAATATGAGTGCATCCCACTCTGGTCACGTTAAAGAGGCACCTTACTATTACGTGCCCGCAGATTCGTCGCACCCAGTCAGTGCCAGTATCACGCTGCTTGTCGTGATGCTGGGAGCTTCGGCTTGGGTAAATGGCGTAGATGCTGGCAAATGGGCCGTCTTTGCTGGCTTGCTTGGCTTGTTCGTTGTGCTGTACCGTTGGTTTGGCGATGCGATTCGCGAATCCGAATCGGGCTTGAACAGCAAACGCATCGATGCCTCCTATCGCTGGAGCATGAGCTGGTTCATCTTCTCCGAAGTCATGTTCTTTGCGGCATTTTTCGGCGCCCTCTGGTATACACGTGTTGTAACCATGCCTTGGCTGGGTGACCTTGACCATAAACAGCTTCTCTGGCCTGATTTTAATGCTGTGTGGCCCAATCTCGGACCTGCTGGCGTGGTGGAAGCCTTTGAAACGATGGGGCCATTCTGGTTGCCCACGATCAACACGGCTTTGTTGTTGGCATCCGGCGTGACCCTGACAATCTCTCATCACGCATTGCGTGAAAATCATCGCGGCAAGGCAAGCTTCTGGCTATTCGCAACGATTGTTCTGGGTTTTGTTTTTGTGGCTTGTCAGGCGTACGAGTACATCTACGCGTACTCCTCGTTGAATCTGCGTTTTGATTCGGGTGCCTACGGCTCCTTGTTCTACATGTTGACAGGCTTTCACGGTTTTCACGTGCTGCTTGGCGCGACAATGTTGACTGTCATCCTGATTCGTTTGCTGAAAGGTCACTTCACCGCAGACAATCATTTTGGTTTCGAAGGCGCAGCTTGGTATTGGCACTTCGTTGACGTCGTGTGGCTTGGACTTTATATCTTCGTGTACTGGTTCTAATTTCTCTATTCAATCGCGACATAACGTCGCGTTCAAGAAAAAGGGCCAGCGCGAAGCTGGCCCAAATTTTTTAGTGTGATCGAATGTGCGTTGGGAGGCTAACGTTTAAAGCCGGTCGTCTCGATCCAACCCATCCAGTGAGAGAAAAGCAGAAAGAGAAATAGGATAACGGATAAACTGATCCGCACTGTCAGCGCATTGACGGTTTTGTTGGATGTCCCTTTATCGCGCATGAGATAGAACAGCGCCGATCCGAGGCTGCCTAAAATGCCTACGAAAGCAATGATGACCAAAATACGCATGACAGACCTCATTGAAAGAAGAGATTATCGCAGAGATGAAGCATCCAACCCCCAACAGATTGACCGTGATTGCCTTAATTCTTTTGGGGGCAGTTGCGGTGATATGTCTCCTGCTAGGGCGTTGGCAGCTCGATCGTGCGGCTGAAAGAAGGGAGGTCGCAGCCACAATAGAGGCTGGGCGACGCGCGCCTGCGCTGAAGCTTTCTGCAAATGTGCCGCCTGCCGAGTTGCAGGCTTGGCGACCTGCTGTCGCTCAGGGCGAATGGCGAAGTGAATGGAGTGTTTTGTTAGATAACAGAAACCTGGATGGACGGCCGGGCTTATGGCTAGCCACTCCTTTGATGGTGGATGCTGAAACCGCTGTGCTTGTATTAAGGGGTTGGCTGGAGAGACCAATCGCGAATCGTCCCGTTGCAAGCGTTCCGACGGAGACGACAAGCGTTCAGATAGGCGGTGAGTTGGCGGTCCGCGTGCCCAGACTCTTTGAACTTTGGACAAGCCAAGCCCATGCGGCGGCGAGTTTGCCTCAAGGGTGGAAGGGTACAAAACAGCCGGTGGAGGGTTACGTCGATCCACTGCTTTTAATTCGCCTACAAAATCTTGATTTAGATGAGTTTTCGCAAAAAACAGGATTGAAGTTTTTGCCAACTGTGTTGATGCAGACTTCTGGACATTCGGATGCCGTCTTAAAACGCGTTTGGCCCGAACCCTCCGTCGATGCTGACAAAAACATCGGATATGCCACCCAGTGGTTTGGTTTTGCTGGCATCGTATTAATAGCCTTTTTGGTGATTGTTTGGCGTCTTTTGCGCATGCGCCAATCACCGTAAAAGTGTGCTGCTATTCTTGCCAGTTCAAGGAATCGCTGTAAAGTACAACTAAGATAATCGTAGATGATTGATAGATGGAATTGCTGTGACCGAATCCCGAATTAAATCAACTGGTCCGACACATGCGGCTGCGGACCAACAGAAGCAATTACGTTCGAAGACTCCGCTTATCATTATTTTGTTGATGAGCTTGGCGCCCGTAATTGGCGCACTCCTTGTTTACTTCAATCCTGAATGGCGTCCTGAAGGAAGTGCCGCCTATGGTGAATTGGTAGAACCCCAACGCCCCATGCCCTCGGCACAAGCTTTGCCTTTGACTAGCTTGGATGGTCAGCCCTTCGATCTGAATTCCTTGAAGGGTAAGTGGATCATGATGGCAGCCGATGGCGCTGAGTGTTTAGAGGCTTGCGCACGCAAGCTTTTCATAATTCGTAATACTCACGCGAGCCAGGGTAAACATGTTGAGCGACTCGCACGAGTGTGGTTCATCACCGATGACGCGCCTGTTCCAGAGAAAGTACTAGAGGCATACAAGGGGGCCGTGATGGTCAGGGTCAATCCCGTATTGCTTCAACAGTTCTTGCTTGCCGGCGCACCAGGTTCAGTCACGCCGGAACAGGCGCGCAAAGCACTGTCAACTCCGATGTGGGTCATCGATCCTCTTGGTAATTTGATTTTGCAGTACCCTGCTGCCGCGGATCCGGAGCTCTTTCGCAAGGACATTCGCAAACTCATCCAGAATTCGAGGATTGGGTAAATGAAGCTGGATAAAACGCCCAGGAATCGCTACCGCAAACTGGTATTCCTGACTTGGTTTTTGACACTCGATTTAATTATGTTTGGTGCGTTTGTCCGCCTGACAGATTCAGGACTCGGGTGCCCGGACTGGCCTGGTTGCTATGGCAGTGTGACCCCAATCGGTGCCTTGGATTCCATACGCCAAGCGGCACAAGCGATGCCGGATGGGCCTGTGACCTTGCCTAAAGCATGGATAGAAATGATCCATCGCTATGTTGGTGCGCTGTTGGGTTTCCTGATTATTATGATTTCATGGATGGCATGGCGACATCGCACTCAGTTCGAGTATTCACCAAGGCTCGCTTTCGTCACCTTGGCTGCAGTGTGTTTGCAGGGCGCATTTGGTGCTTGGACTGTGACGATGAAGCTGATGCCTTTGATCGTTACGGCCCACTTGCTTGGCGGCATGTCTTTGCTGGCTTTGATGACCTGGCTCGCGGCGCGCGAGCGATCTTATCCCGCTTTACGAGCCGAGTCTTTGCGCTATTCACCCTGGGTAGCAATTGGTCTTGTATTGTTATTCATGCAAATCGCCTTGGGTGGATGGGTGAGTACCAATTACGCTGCATTAGCCTGTATGGATTTTCCAAAATGTAATGGCAGTTGGTACCCGCCGATGGACTTGAAGAGTGGTTTTTCTCTGGTGCGAGGCTTGGGTGAGATGCCAAGTGGCGAGATGATTTCTCAAATGGCGCTGACCGGTATTCACTGGGTGCATCGTAACTTTGCCTTTGTGATCTTCGCCTTTATGGGATTTCTCAGCTGGAAGCTCATGAAAGATCCGGGACTCAAGGGGCCGTCGCAGCTGGTGCTTGCCCTGTTGGTCGCACAATTGTTTACCGGACTGACAACAATTTTCTTTCAGTGGCCTCTCCTGATTGCGGTTTTACATAATGGCGGAGCGGCAGGCTTGGTGCTTGCGACGGTGACTTTGCTGTTTCGACTAGGACACACCGCCCGATCTTCCGCTGCTTCTCACGTATAGCTTATTCAGTTCAGACGACTGGCGGGGGTGGCTCGCCGGTTATGCGGGCTTGCCATTACAATGGCTTACGTTTCAATTAAATAGTGATCATGTCTAGTCTGACTGCCCCATCCCAAAGCCTCTTGCGTCAGTACCTTGTGCTGACCAAGCCGCGCGTGACCCAATTGGCGGTCTTTTGCGCGGTGATTGGTATGTTTCTGGCAACACCGACTTTGCCAGACATGCAAAAGGTCATCGCGGGGACGATCGGTATTTGGTTGCTCGCTGCCGCAGCGTTTGCCGTCAATTGCCTGATCGAGCAGCGTATCGATGCAAAGATGTTGCGCACGGCTCGGCGAGCGACTGCGACAGGTACGATTTCGTCCGGACAAGTCCTGTTGTTTTCCGGGCTGCTTGGCGGGTTGGGAATGGTGGTGCTGTATCGCTGGGTCAATCCTCTGACAATGTGGCTGACTTTCGCCACGTTTGTCGGCTATGCCGTGATCTACACCGTGATCTTAAAACCTCGTACACCGCAGAATATTGTGATCGGTGGTTTGTCCGGAGCAATGCCGCCCGCTTTAGGTTGGGCGGCAGTGGCGGACGCGGTGCCAGCCGAGGCGTGGTTGCTTGTCTTGATTATCTTTATCTGGACGCCGCCGCACTTTTGGGCGCTTGCATTGTATCGGACACGGGATTACGAAAACTCCGGGTTGCCGATGTTGCCCGTCACGCACGGTCAGCAATTCACCCGGCTGCATATTCTGCTCTACAGCATTGCATTGATGGCGACGACAGCTCTGCCCTATGTGATTGGGATGAGTGGTTGGCTGTATTTGTTGTGTGCGATGGTTCTTGGAGCGTTGTTTGTCTGGTATGCCTGGAAACTTTACCGCCACTACAGCGATGAGTTGTCACGTCGGCTGTTTAAGTTTTCGATTTTGTACCTTTCGCTATTGTTTGCGGCCTTGTTGGTTGACCATTGGTTGATCGTGGTGGCACGCTAGATGAGGGTTGCTCTTTTTTCCCTGTGCCTTTGGCTGTTAGCGGCATGTGGCGATGCGGGCGATCTTAAATTCAAAGGTAGCGATATTTCCGGGACAAAGCTTGGCCAGAATTGGACGTTGGTCGGGATGGATGGGAAAACCTATACCCCTGAGAGTTTTCGAGGCAAAGTCACACTGGTTTTTTTCGGCTTTACGCAGTGTCCTGATGTTTGTCCGACAGCGCTGGCCGAACTCAGCCAGGTCATGAAGCTGCTTGGGGACCGTGCATCACAGGTTCAGGTTGTGATGATTTCGGTTGATCCGGAGCGCGATACGCCCGAAGTGCTGCGCGCGTATGTTTCAGGATTTGACCCGCGATTTATTGGTATGACGGGAACAGCCGAGCAAATCAAGGCCGCCGCCGGCTCTTTTAAAGCCTACTATGCCAAGGTTCCTGCAGCAAAAGGGTCATACACGATGGATCACAGCTCGTCTTTTTACCTGTTGGACAAAAAAGGCGAGGCTCGGGTGATGCTCAATAGTACGATTGGCGCCTCGGCTGTCGCGCAGGATATTGAAACGCTGTTGCGCTAAGCTTTACTTTTGTTGGGTGGCGAGGCTTTCTTGCCAAACGCGTAACGCATTTTGGGCTTTTTCAGAGAGCTGGGCAATCTCTAGCTGGGCTGTGCGTTCGATAATCATGCGCGCATAAGGCGTCGCAAGGCTCGAAGCCTCTTGGCACAGACGCATCTCCTCCCCGACGGAAGGACTGCGCTGACGCCAAAAGTTGATGGCGGATTCAATTTCGGTAAGAGTGATGAAACTTTGCATCCCTCTATTGTCCCAGAATATCGACCGGACTTCCAAAGAAAGCCGGACTTTAAACTGATATTGTTGAGCCCTGCCCGTGGCGGCAGGATGCGAGTAATATGTCAGGGTTCACCCTCATCGCGGGCTCATCATGACAACGAATCCAAATAATCCTTTTGTGCTGCCAGGCCTGGGCCAGACCGGGGAAATGGCTTCTAATCCATTGTTTGCCAGTCTTGAAATGATGCGCCAGACTTTCACGACACTGGCGGGTAAAAATGGTTTGGCCAATGGTCTGTCCATGCAAGCGACTCTTGATCCAGTGGAGCTAGAAAAGAAAATCAGTGAACTCAAGTCTGTAGAAAGCTGGCTGAAATTAAACTTGTCCATGTTGAGTAGTACCATTCAAGGCATGGAAGTACAGCTTGCTACGATCACCACTCTCCAGCAGTTCATGACCGCGAATGCTGTTGCGCCAACGACTGCACCCCAGACAGCTCCTGCGCCAAGTGCAGCGGCTGCCTCGCCTTCAAGCTCTGCACAAGAACAAATCCCTCAAGCGGTTAACCAATCGGTCAACCAAGCGGCAGTGACTGCAGCGAGCACGGATGCGGCGCAGGCGTGGTGGAGCATGTTGACGCAACAGTTTGGGCAGTTAGCGGCAGCGACCTCCGCAACGATGGGGGAGACGACTGCAAAAAAAACGGCGACCAAGGATGCCAAGGCTTCCGCTAAACAATCCATACGCACTTCAGTTAAAAAAACGAATATTCGCTCCGATTCTTCGTCAAAAAAATAACAAATCTATATTGATCTAATTAATCAGTTTCACATCACATAAATAAAATGCTTAACATCGTGATTCTCGCGGCCGGTCAAGGCAAGCGCATGCAGTCCAGTCTACCCAAAGTGCTTCATCCGATCGCCGGTCGCGCCATGCTGTCGCATGTGCTTGATGCGGCAGAGTCTTTGGGCGCCCAGAGTATCGCCGTGGTGGTGGGCCATGGGGCAGACCAAGTCAAACAAGCCTATGCTGAGCACCCTGGTTTGCGATTTGCCTTGCAGCAGCCTCAGCTCGGAACAGGCCATGCTGTTTTACAAGCGGTGCCGTTGCTTCAGGAGGATGGCAAAGACGATGTGACGATCGTTCTCTACGGTGATGTCCCGCTCGTGCAGCCTGAGACCTTGCGAGCCTTGCTTGCTGCACGTGGAGAGGGCTTAGCTGTGTTGACTGAAATCCTTGCGGATCCTACGGGTTATGGTCGAATCGTGCGTGATGCGACAGGTCATGTCTGTGCGATTGTTGAGCATAAGGATGCTGATGCCGCACAACGTGAAATCAAAGAGGTCAACACGGGCATTGTCGCTGCACCGACGGGCAAGCTTAAAACATGGCTCTCTCGCTTGACTAATCACAATGCGCAAGGCGAGTATTACCTGACCGATATCATTGGTATGGCCGTCGTCGACGGGTTGCCCGTCAATGTGGCGCATCCGGCGGCAGCTTTTGAGACGCTCGGTGTCAATAGTCGTGCGCAGCAGGCACAGCTCGAGCGTTTGTGGCAGACGGAGTTGGCGCGGCGCCAGCTTGAGGCCGGCGTCACGCTTGCTGATCCAGCGCGCTTTGATTTACGCGGAAATTTAAGTTGTGGACAAGATGTGTTCATCGATGTGGGCTGCGTGTTTGAGGGGCGCGTCACGCTAGGAGATGGCGTGCGCATCGGTCCACACTGCGTCTTGCGAAATGTCACACTTGGTGCGCGTACTCGCATCGAGGCCTTTAGTCATCTGGAGCAGGCGCAGGTGGGTGCGGATGCTCAAATTGGACCCTATGCACGCCTGCGTCCCGGAGCTGTGCTGTCAGACCAGACGCATGTTGGTAATTTTGTGGAAATTAAAAACTCGGTCATCGGTAAGGAAAGCAAGGCGAATCATCTTGCCTATGTTGGAGATGCGGATGTTGGAGAGCGTGTCAACATTGGTGCCGGCACCATCACTTGCAATTATGATGGTGCGAACAAGCACCGTACCATTATCGAAGACGATGCCTTTATCGGCTCTGATACGCAGCTTGTCGCGCCTGTTCGGGTGGGACGCGGCGCCACTTTAGGTGCGGGCACCACGCTCACGCGTGACGCACCTGCGCACCAGTTGACTGTGACGCGGGCTAAGCAAACCTCGCTTGAAGGCTGGCAGCGTCCGGTTAAAAAAGCAAAAGCATGAGCGCAGTCCAACTAGATGAGTGAAGTCAAAGTAGACAAACCGGGCGAACCGATAGAGGGTTTGCCGCCCGGACGACGTGGTATGGCCGCCCTGGCTCTAGCGCTTGGTTTGATGCTGGCGGTATTGGATGCCACCATGATCAACGTGGGACTGCCTTCGATCGCTGAAAGCTTGAATGAGTCGGCATCTTCAGTTGTATGGGTCGTCAATGCTTATAGTCTGACAGTCGCGATGACGCTGTTGCCGATGGCTGCGATTGGTGAGCGCATCGGCTTTAAACGCTTGTTCCGCTATGGTCTGTTGACCTTTGTTTTGGCGGCACTTGCTAGTGCCTTAGCCCCAAATTTACCAGCCTTGCTTGTGAGTCGAATCTTTCAAGGCTTGGGTGGTTCCGCGATCATGTGTTTGTTTGGCGCGTTAGTACGTCATATTTATCCGCCGAGTTTAATCGGTCGCGGGATTGGTTTAAACGCCTTAACGGTGGCTGTTTCGTCCGTGATGGGGCCTTCAATAGGCTCGTTTATTTTGTCATTGGCTTCGTGGCACTGGATATTTTTCTTTAGCGTGCCCATGGGATTGTTGACGATGCTTGGTGTGCGTTATTTGCCTGATGTCGCACCGATTCGGTCGCGTTTCGATTGGCAAGCGGCGATGTTGAGCATGACGACGATTGGTTTGTTTATTATCGGCATTGATTATTTAATGGGCGCGACCTGGCATGGTATTGCTTTGATTGTGCTGGCCGTGTTAATTGGAACGGCGTTGGTGCGTCGGTCGAGCAAACAGACTGCACCACTCGTGCCAGTGGATTTATTCAGAATTCCGGCGATGCGTTATGCGCTAGCGGCCTCCGCCAGCACCTTTGCGGGTCAGATGGCGACGCTTGTCTCGCTCCCTTTTTATTTGCAGATTACGCTTGAGCGCTCACAGCTTTCCGTTGGATTTTTAATGGCGGGCTGGCCAGCGGGTGCGGCTGTTATTGCACTGATAGCTGGACGTTTGTCGGATCGATTTTCTGTCGCACTGCTGAGTGGCTTGGGTGCAGGCACAATGGCTTTGGGTTTGTTGTGTGTTGTGCTGATGCCTGCCTCGATCCCCGATGGATGGTTGTTTGCAGCAATGTTGTTGTCGGGCGTGGGGTTTGGATTTTTTCAGACACCGAACAATCGTGTTTTGATTGGTTCGGCACCTCGCCACCGTGCAGGCGCGCTCGGTGGGCTACAGGCGACGACGCGTGTGTTTAGCCAGACCTTTGGCGCTGCGATTGTTTCGCTGGTATTCGGCCTAGGCTTGAACTCAGGTCCAATGCTCGGGCTTTATGTCGCAATCTTTTTTTCAATCATTGCGTTAGCAGTGAATATTTTCAGGCACTTTAACGCTCCCAATACTCCCTGAGTAGTTATTAAGCGCTCTTTACTCTATTTGATTAATACAATAAAATACAATTGTATGCACATGTCCATGTGCATTCGGCGCTGGCGGGAGTCAAGCTAGCCCTCAACAAGATTGGAGACAAATAATGAGTAAATATGACGTGATTGTTGTCGGCGCAGGTAATGCGGCACTTGCCTCAGCAGTTTCTGCAAAAGAAAATGGTGCCCAGCGCGTTGTTGTGCTTGAAAAAGCGCCTCGTGAAATGAGAGGAGGCAATACGCACTGGAGCGGTGGCGTATTGAGGTTTGCTTTTGATGACCCGCGTGAAATAGGTCCGCTCTTGCCTGGAGTCGAAGATGAATATGAGGACTTTTACTCGGGTATTCAGCCCTACACAAAAGAGGACTTCCATGGCGATTTGATGCGTGTGACCTCTGGGCAAACTGATCCTGAATTATCCCGTTTGCTTGTCAATCAATCAAAAGATACGGTGTTCTGGATGAACACGGTTGGCAAGATCCCGATGGAGCCGTCAATCACTTTAACGGGTGTCAGAAAAGGAAATCGTATTGTTTGGGCGCGAGGCCTGGTTGTGCGTGCCGAGCATGAGGGAGTCGGGTTATCGCGTAGCTGGTTTGCAACGTGCGAACGCATGGGAATCGAAATTCGGTATGGTGCCGCAGTGGTGGGATTGCTGCAGAACGAACAAGGTGCTGTGAACGGCGTGAGAGTGCGCGAGGAACATGGCATATCTGAGCTGCATGCAAATTCTGTGGTGCTTGGTTGTGGAGGTTTTGAGGCGAACGTTCAAATGCGTACACAGCACATCGGACCTCTTGTCGGTGCCGCGAAAGTCCGCGGAACACCTCATAATCAGGGTGACGGACTCAGGATGGCCATGGGCTTGGGCGCAATGCCTTGGGGTCAGTGGAGTGGTTGTCACGCAACGCCTATTTCCGCAGACTGGGGCAATTTTGCGCCCCGTGAAATGACAGATAGAAGCAATCGCTTGAGTTATCTGTATGGCATCATGATCAATCGGATGGGCCGCCGGTTTGTTGATGAGGGTGCTGACGGTGCCATGTTTACCTACGCAAAATACGGTAGGGCGATTCTTGCCGAACCAGGGGCTAAGGCTTACCAGTTGTTTGACTCCCAAGTCGTCCATTTGCTAGAACCACGTTATTCGACAAGTGATCCCATCACATCCGATACTCTCGAGGGACTCATCGAACAACTCGATATTGATGACAAGAAACAAGCGCTTAAAACCGTCCTAGAGTACAACGCTGCGGCCAAGCATGCTTCTGAGGGGTTTGATCCATCGCAAAAAGATGGTTTATCGACAAAGGGGCTTGCCTTAGAGAAAACCAACTGGGCAACTAAGCTTGAGAAAGGGCCGTTTTATGCATATAGCGCAACGGGTGGTATCACCTTTACTTTTGGCGGGTTGCGGGTTGACGAGCAAACCCGCGTCATCGGTACAGATTGGCGGCCAATTCCAGGTCTCTATGCTTGTGGAGAAATGATTGGCGGTCTTTTTTACGACAACTATCCAGCTGGAACGGGCCTTGTTTCCGGCGCGACTTTTGGTCGTATTGCTGGACGCATGGCGGCGGCTTCAAGCAGCAATCATGTCAAGACAAAAGCGGCCTAGGGCCTAAAGGGGATTCATGATGGGAAAGTCTGAGCAGGGCCAGCCGCTTATTAATCGGTTGGCAGCATTAATTTGCAACTTCGACACTGGTTTAATCAACGAGCAGGCGATTAGCTTGTCCCGTACTGCCATTATCGATACGCTTGGTGTGACGCTCGCCGGCGTTGGGGAGCCATCTGTCGTTAACCTGCTCAAGACACCCGGTATCGGCACTTCGCCAGGTCAATCGACAATATTTGGCACTGACAAAAAAACGTCGGCGCTGGATGCTGCGTTTATCAATGGTGTAGGCTCCCATGCCCATGATTATGATGACTTTAGCCAACCTATGGGCGGACATCAATCCGCTCCATTGGTGGCGCCTTTGTTTGCCTTGGCCGAAGAGCGAGCAAAGTCTGGATTGCAACTGATTCACTCCTATGTTGTCGGGATTGAAACTGAAATTCGTATCGCGCGCGCGGTTAATTTCCATCATTACGATTTGGGATGGCATCCAACCGCCACCATTGGCATATTTGGTACGGTTGCGGCGTGCGGTCATCTCATTGGTCTGAGCGAGGAAAAAATGTCGGTGGCCTTGGGTATTGCCGCCTCACTTGCGTCCGGACTCAAATCCAATTTTGGAACAATGGTCAAACCCCTACATGTTGGACAATCAGGTCGTAATGGTCTGCTAGCAGTTCTGCTCGCCGAGTCAGGCTATGACTCCAATCCTGAAACTTTCGAGCATAAGCAGGGATTTCTGAATGTCTTCAATGGCCCGGGAAACTACAACGCAGAGTTGATGTTCGAGAACTGGGCGAACCCACTCGAGGTGCTCAGCACGGAGATGGGATTGAAGCAATTTCCTTGCTGCGGGAGTACGCATCCCGCAATCACGATGATGCTCCAGTTGCGCAAAGATTACACGATCGATCTTGATCAGGTTGAGAGCGTGCAGATACTCGTGCATAAGCGTCGATTGCCGCACACATACAACCCCAATCCTGTAACGCCCCTTGAAGCTAAATTTTCTGTGCAATATGCAGTATCCCGCGCGCTTGTCTCGGGAGCCGTACGTTTGGGTGATTTCGAGGGCGAGGCGCATTTTGATAAAAAAGTGCGTGAGATCATGGCCAAGACGACAGCCGGGCCCCATCCTGAGATGGCGGATGATTCGCCTGAGCAGTTTGGAGCTGAAGTGACCATTACGATGAAAGATGGCCAGGTATTCTCACGCAAGATTAATAACTTGGTGGGACGCGGGATCTCATACCCGATGACAAGCGATGAGATGTGGGAAAAATTTAACGACTGCGCAGAAACAGGTGGTTTGCCACGTGCGGATATTCCCCCTTTGTTCGAGCGCCTAGAAACCCTTGAAAAGGTATCCGATATTCGGGCTGTCACGCGATTGATGGTCAAGCGATCATTGCCAGGTAACAAGGCACCACTGACTGGTTATATCGATACCGCTGCGGAGAAAGGCAATCCCAACGTATTGCAGGAGACATCTTGGGTGCCGTGAGGCATTCGACTGGGAGTGTTTGAGAGGAGATCTTATTGTCGCGTGTTCTCCTCGTCTTTTCGCCAAAAGTCCTATGCCTATCTGGGTAGCAAGTGGATATCTGAGGGTCCGAAGGTCACAAGGATGTCCGTACCGGGACCAAAGTCCATGTGATGCGTCACGTTCATTGGCACGCCTCGTACGCTGATGGCGTACTCAATGTGAGGCCCCATGTATTGGACGTGCTCGATCTTTCCTTGCAATGCATTGACGTGTCCACTGGATGTTTTTTCATCCGGCAAGATAATATCGAGATGTTCCGAACGCAAGACGGCAGTGCGCTCTTCGCCTTCGTGGCCGATGATCGACTCGTCAAGCTTCAAGGCAGAACCATCGGGTGCGAACCAGTGATTGCCTTTATAAGTGACAGTGAGAAAGTTGGCGGCCCCAATAAATTCGGCAGTGAATCTCTTCTCAGGCCGACGATATAGTTTGCGTGGTTCGCCTTCTTCGATGATATGACCAGCTTCCATCACGATAATCCGATCCGACATGGAAAGTGCTTCGGCCTGATCATGCGTCACATACACTGCTGGGATGGCAAGCTCTTTTTGAATTCTGCTGATTTCCGCGCGAGTGCGATCGCGTAGACGGGCGTCCAGATTGGAGAGTGGCTCGTCAAATAAAAGAACCTTTGGTTTTCCCACGATCGCTCGCGCAAGCGCTACCCGTTGTTGCTGTCCCCCCGAAAGTTCGGAGGGCTGACGATCCCCCATACCAGTGAGTCCAACTATATCGAGCGCCCATATGACAGCTTGTTTTGTCTCTGCTTCTGAGCCTCCTCGCGCCATAAGCGGGAAGGCAATATTTTCAGCGACAGACATGTGGGGCCAAATTGCATAAGATTGAAACACCATCCCGAGGTTGCGTTCATGTGGAGGTGCGAAGATGTCCTTTTCTGGCTGTGATACGACTTGGCCATCAATCTCGATCAAGCCGCCATTCGTGCGTTCAAGGCCTGCAATACACCGAAGAGTCGTTGTTTTGCCACAGCCGCTTGGACCAAGCAAAGTGACAAACTCCCCGTCTGCAACATCGAACGAAATGCCATGAACAATCGTTGTCTTATCAAAAGTTTTAATGAGATTGCTGACCCGAATTCCCATAGTGAATCTTTCCTGGCAGTGTGATGTTATGTTGTTTGAGGTGACTTGCTGCGCTCAAGCAGTTTGAGCGATGGACGGCGCTTGGTAATTAACATGAGAAGATACATGGCGATAAAGACAACGATCATGCCCACAAGAGATAATGAGCTGGCAAGTCCCCAGTTTGCCTGTTCAAAGAAGGACCAGATAGACGTAGACAATACACTCGTCGAAGCTGTGTACAGTAGAACGGCTGAGGCAATTTCCCGGAAGAATGCCATGAACAAGAGAAAGTAGGCCCCCTGCAGCGAGGGCATAGCCAACGGTATCAGTATTTTCTTGATGCCTTGCAGTCGTGTCGACCCGGCGGTCCAAGCGGCTTCCTCCAGGCTTTTATCAATCTGTACCATTCTGCCGCCGACCGTTTCCGTCGCGTAAGACAAGAATCGAGTAATGAAGGAAATGATCAGAATGACGAGCGTGCCGTATATCGGTAAGGGGAGATAAGCATACGCCCACAACAGACCAAGACCGATGACGACTCCTGGTACGCCAAAGGGGAGGCTGGCGACAAAATCAAGCACTCTATAACCAGGAGGACGATGACGTAAAGTGAAGTAGCTGACGAAAGAGGCTAAACCAACGCCGATGATTGCTCCAAGGCCTGAAACGATCAATGTGTTCCAGAAGGAACGCAATGTGGCGCTTGATTCAAACAGGAAGACGTAATTGCGCATCGTGTAAGCCCCTTCAAAGGGGTTGGCGCTGAAGTATTTCAGTACGGATACGTAGGCAAGTATGATCACAGGCAGTATCAGGGCACAGAGAATATAGCCCCAGCACAGGGAGTTCGCAGCCCAACGCCATTTACCTAGAGATATGAGGGTCAGTCGACCTGCTTTTCCAGTGGTAACCGTCAGTCGATTGCCTCGAGCAATACGTCGCTGTACCCAAATGGCAAGCCCGGTTAATGCACTCAACGTCAGTCCGATAGCCGCAGCAAGTCCGTAATCAGGAGGAGGAAAGCTGACTAGTAGATAAAGTTGGGTGGCGAGAACGGTGATGCGACCGGGGATGCCCATCAAAGCCGGGATAGCAAACTGCTCGATGGAGAGAATAAAAGTCAACACAAGACTTGATGTGATGGAGAAGCTCAGCAATGGCAGAGTGACTCGTCTCAGCACGTTAAAAGGTGTCGCTCCAGAGGCTCTTGCCGCTTCCTCGAATGTTGCATCGATTCCTAAAATTGGGCCTCGCATCATCAAGTAAACAAAGGGTATTTGATGAAGGACCGTGACGAAAATCATGCCCGACTTGGTATAAGCATCAACTTTCAGGCTTTCGATGCCGATACTTTCAAGGACTCCATTGATTAACCCACCAGGAGAACCAATAATAATCCATGCCATAGCGAGGATAAAGGAGGGCAGAAAAAAACTCAGACTCACTAATGCGGTCACGACTGAGCCGCCGCGAAAGTCTGTGCGATGTACGACAATCGCAATGGCTGTGCCAATAACTGAAGCGATCAGGGCTGAAGCGATGCCGATGAATAGAGTGGTATAGAAAGTTCCGACGATACCGGTCGAGAAAAGAGCGATCCAGTTTTCAAATGTCCAGTGGCCCTCAAGTCCAGGGGCGGTGCTGCGGAGGCTGCCGTATATCAGCGCCACCAAGGGAATGGCGACCAGGAGCGCGACGACGACAAACGTGATCAGGTAGATGATGCCAAGAATGCGCCCACCATCAAAGATGCTGGCATTACGGTAGATCGGGACCACAGGTGCTTTCTGCACTGTATCCAATGCATGATTTGTATGATTCATCTCAACCATCCGAACAAGGTGACTTCAACCCTGCAAGTTGCATTGCAAACTTGCAGGGTTTCCACGAACAGCGCTTACTGAATGCCGAATGTGGTACGCCAGTGATCTACGATTTCCTTCTGCTTTGCGGGAGGCAAAAGCTCAAGTCCATCGATAGTGTTCGGTAAAGACGCGGTGGCTGGGATATGCGACATTGCAGGAATGCCATTGCGAGTCACGGCTAAGCCTGCAAAGTCCTGAAGATACTGTTGTCCTTTTTCACTCATCAGCCAGTTTGCGAGCACTTTACCGGCGTTAATGTTTGGTGCCTTCTCGGCGACGAACATGTAACCGAGAGAAAGCGTCGTTCCTGACTTGGGATAAACGATACCAATCGGGGCGCCATCTGCAAGTGCGACATTGACTGGCAAATCGGTGATTTCAGCTATGTGGACGTCTCCCCGTATGACAGCTTGTAAAATGCCTCCTGAACCTTCGAAGAAGCGGACGTTGTTTGCTTTAAGTTTAGCGGCGGTATCACCAAGACCAAGCTTTTCCCAATAGGCCACGATTCCTTGTATGGAAACCGAGCGCCAGGGTGGATTCATCCCGATCTTGCCTTTCCACTTGGGATCAAATAAGTCGGCCCATTCTTTTGGGGCGTCAGCTGGTTTCACGCGCTGTTTATTCCAGATAATTGCTTCTCGTGCAGTCTGAACGTTAAAAAGCATATCTTTGCCCTCGTAGTTGACAGAGGGTGGGAAAAATTTGAGTTCTGGAGGTACCCATTTGGCCATCCACCCTGCTTTCATGCCGTCAAATACGCGTTGATCGGGAAAGGTGATCAAGACATCAGCAATGTTTCTGCCGGACGAAAACTCTGTGCTGAAACGTTGGATCAGCGGGGCGCTCCCCAATCGCGTCATTTCCATTTTGATCGCTGGATATGCTTTACGAAATTCGTTGGCTAATCGCTCTGCGCCTGCGGGGTTCAGGTTGTGATAAAGCATGACCTTCCCCTCTTTGCGCGCAGCAGCTTCAATGGCCGGCCAGTCAGTCGGTTGTGCCATCGCACCGATTGGCAGGAGAAATAATGCGCCGCAGAGACTTAAAAATTTTCGCCTGAACAGCGACGTGACTGTAGTGTTGATCGAATTCTTTTCGGATGAAAGGCCATACCTTGTTCTCATTGCGTTGTCTCCATATTCCGTATCGCGTGGCTAAGTTTCGCGTCGGATTTGGTTTTTATGTGATTATGTTTTATGTCAATCAATGCCCGTATTGCGTGCGAGCAAAGTTTTAATAAACTACTAAATTGAATACAAGTGTATATTTACGAATACCACTTTGGATGTCAAGAAGTATCCGTTGCAATCGTAGGTTCTTTACGTCTGTCAAACCCTAATCTTGCTTTACTCAAGAAAGGCTGGTCTGACTGTTTTTAGAGTTCGCAAGACAGCGTAATAAAGTTGAAATTTGAATGTGTTCAGCTGGTTTCGAGAGCATGCCCCAAAAAGTCTGCTTCTCTTGAATTGAAAGTCGGGGATCCAGCAAGTCATGTGCTTTAGTTTCGATGTCTTTCGACGCAATAGGCCTGGACCAGCTGCCTAGGGGGGCGGCGCATCGTTGTCGGATCTGAGAGTCGTCGATAAGCGTGACTGTCACATCGACATGCATGGCGTCGAAACGGCCTGAAATTTCAGACGTTTGCTTCAAGTGTGTATTAGCCAATAAATCGATGGTATCCGCTGCGAATCTTCGCTCATCTGTAAACGAGGCAAGGTTGACAGTTTGATCCAGTAAAGCGACAACCGCGCAGTATTGGAGCGAAAACTTTCCATCGAGTCCTGAGTTTGGTGAGGGTCGATCGATGTACGGCATAACAGGTGTGACTATTTCGATGGATGCAATCCTTGAGGGATCAGGGATGCGACTTCGACAGTCAAGCGCGGCTGTAATGACAAAATGGGTTGCATATTGGGAGGGAAAAAGTTTCCACGCAGGACCTGGATCGAGCGCTCGAGCAATCAAGAGCGGCGCATGCAAAGGTTTGGTGTCAAAGCGCTCCCCAAAATAGGCATACCCATATCCACGCGGTCCTGCCAGAGCATCCAAGTTGGCAGAAAAACCTTTTTCCGCTAAAAGCGCTGCCTCAAGGCCGTTTCGACTCGCGTCACCGCAGTGCAGTGCTTTGGTCATCGAACCGACATTCGCTAGAATGCCACACGCTCGGGACGCCGCGATGCCGATGGCCGCCACCATCTGGCTTTCGGTTAAACCCAGGAGATCGCCGCAGGCAAGCGCGCATGCAAGTGGCCCAACGACTCCCGGTGGATGAAGGCTCAACTCCCTTGGCTCGATTTGACCCGAAGATAGACGCAATCGTCCTTGCGCCTCGATACCTTTGAGCAGTGCGCGCATTAAGGCCGCGCCTTGAGGCCCCGAGCCTTGATGCTCGCGAAACTCGGCGAGAGCGAGCAAACTTGGCAGTATGCAAGAGAGTGCGTGATTAGGGGGATTCCACATCGGCTCATAGTCCAGAACGTGCATCGACATGCCATTGATTTGAGCCGCACTGGAAAGAGAGGTGCTGAGGTTTTGGCCGATGACTGTGGCCATCGGGCTATCACATTGAAGGCGCGCAAGTTCACCGGCATAATACGGACCCGTTTCACTAGAACCCGCGAAGCTGACCGCTAAACCATCAATCAAAAATAGGCGTGCGGCCTCAATGAGCTCGGGACTGTTGGGCTCCCAATCGCGTATCAGCGCTACAAATTCGCGAGTGATATTCCCACGCGATGCGCCATCATAGTCTCGCGTTGACATTAGAGTGTCGGCTCATGCAGGTGGTAGTTTGTCACTTCCTCGAAGGTGTGCGCGATATTTAACAATTGCGCTTCGGTGAAAGGATATCCGATCAGCTGAAAGGACAGGGGAAGTCCAAGTGGATCAAATCCGCAAGGTATGCTGATGGATGGCAGACCGAAAAGATTAATTGGCCGAGTCAGCGTGGTCAGTCTGCTGACCAGGGCACGTACCTTATCACCGCTGCCATCAATGTCCGTTTCAGCAATAGACGGGACGCGGCCGCACATGACAGGCATGTGAATCACATCAACATTAGCCATTGTGTTGGATAAAAATTGATCGGTGAGCTGTTTGCGCAATCTCATCGCATCGAGATAATACGTGGCGGGAATCGTGAGGCCCGCTTCGATTCGACTGCGCACTTGTGGAGAGTAGTCTTGTGGCCTGTTTTTCAGCCACTCGCGATGCATCGTGGCAGCCTCGCACTTTACGATAGTTTCGGCAACAAAAAATACAGACCTCATATCGGGCATTTGAACAGGAACGATGACGGCACCCAGTTCACGTAAAACGGATAGGCTATGTTCAAGGCCTTTGACGACGTCAGGCTCTATTGAATGACCCAGTGTTTCGATTGAAGGTACACCTATCCGCAAACCTTTTATTGATTGACTGAGACTTGCCAGATAATCGGGAACGTGGTGAACACTCGCCGTGGAATCGTTTCTATCCGCCCCGGCAATCGCGTTCATCATCAAGGCACAGTCTGCGGCCGTCCGCCCCAAGACACCAACATGATCGAGACTCCAGGATCTTGGCATTGCCCCATAGCGACTAACACGACCGTAAGTTGGTTTGAGGCCTAGTACACCGTTGGCGGCGGCAGGAAGCCTGACGGAGCCCCCCGTGTCAGAGCCGAGTGCGCCATATACCAGTCGTGCAGCGACGGCGACTCCCGAGCCGCTTGAGGACCCGCCAGAGATATGGTCTCGGTTGTAGGCGTTGCGGCAGTGTCCGTAGTGAATATTGTGACCTGTCGGTCCCGCTGCAAATTCAGACATACTCAGTCGACCAAGTTGAATCGCGCCTTGTTGGTCTAATCTGGTCAAGACAGTGGCGGTTGTTGAGGCGATCCAGTCGCGACGGATTTCAGTGCCTCCAGTAGAGCCAACACCTGGTCGGTAAAACATGTCTTTGTGTGCAAGTGGTACACCATACATGGAACCTTGCACCTTTCCGCCTGAGGCCAAGTGAAGATCGCAAGCTCGGGCTTGCTCCAAGGCGGCCTCTCCATCGACTTCAACGAAACAATTGCGGGAGGGTTGCCAGAGGGCGATGCGGTCAAGGCAGGCTTGGACGGCTGATTCCGCAGTCACCTCTCGACTGGCAATGGCCTTGGCTAATGCGGTCAGGCTGAGATTATGAATGTCCTGGCTCATTTCCCGGCCTTTTTCTCAAGCAAAGTTACGAATCCCGAGGGTTCATCATCAAATGTGAGGACGACACTTGCGCGGCGAATCTCTTCGCGGAGTTGGCTGACTTCCGAGAAGAGTTCTCCAGCTCTTTGAATAGAAAAGTCAAAATCCTGCATGCACTGAGCATATTTTTTAATCAGTTCAGCATCGTCCACATTGTCCTCCAGAATGATTGATGATCGTTTTAAAAAATTGCCGACTGACTATTCAATTCCTTTGTTGCCAATGAATAGCTTGCGAAGCAACGAGTCCTTGATCTGAGGCACCATCACAAGTAGAACAAGGATCCAGATTCCGATGGCGATCGGGCTAGAGACATATACCAGCAAGTCGCCCCGGCTCATGAATAATGCTTCGCGCATGTGTTTTTCAATCAAAGGCCCGAGCACGACACCCACTACCAATGGAGCGAGTTGAAAATCGAGTTTTCTGAAGACATAGCCAATGAGCCCGATAAAAAACAACACATAAACATCCAGAATACTGTTGCGAACACTGTAAGAACCTATTACCGCCACTAATAAAATCATGGTCAGTAAAATATGCGAGGGGATTCTGAGCAAGCTGACCCAAACGCTGATCATTGGAATATTCAAGGCTAGAAGCATGACGTTTCCAATCAGCATAGACGCGATCACACCCCAGAAAATCTCAGGATGGTCCGTCATGAGAAGCGGACCGGGTTGGACACCATAGACCATCATGGCAGCCATCATGAGCGCTGTAATGGCTCCGAAAGGCATACCAAGCGATAAAAGAGGAACCATCGAAGAAGTCGCCGCGGCATTGTTGGCGGTTTCAGGGCCCGCCACACCTTCGATTGCTCCTTCTCCGATTTCGTCACGATGTTTAGAAACGCCTTTCTCCAGACGATAGGAGGCAAAGCTCGAGAGTGTCGCGGAAGGGCCGGGCAGCAAGCCGAAAATAAACCCCACTATCGTGCCCCGACCATACGGCGCCCAAGAGCGTCGCAACTCCTCTCTGGTTGGCAGCATGTCACGTAAACCTACGGGAACAGGTAAGGGCTGGCTTTTAATACGCTCCACCAAAAACATAATTTCGGTGACACCATATAACCCCACAACGAGAGGCACCAGATCGAAACCTTGACTCAGGTCGTTGAAACCGAAGGTGAAGCGATTCATCGCTGTCACCGCTTCTTCGCCGACCGTGCTCAAGACCATTCCCAAGGCCATCGGCAAAATACCCGCGGCAAATGAGCCGCCTGAGATGCGGGACAAGAGTAATAGACCGCCAGCGGTCAGAGCGAAAAATTCTGCCGGTCCAAACAGGATACCAAGCTGTGCGAGGGTAGGCGAAAAGAGCATGACGCCTATCACAGAGACAGTGCCACCGATAAATGAGCCAATCGCGACAATGGACAGCACCCCACCCGCACGACCTCTCTGGGTGAGTTTGTAGCCATCAATACAGGTTACGACGGAAGAGGACTCTCCCGGCATGTTGACCAGAATGGCTGTAGTCGAACCACCGTACTGCGCGCCGTAGTAGATGCCCGCCATCATGATCAGCCCTGCTGTGGGAGGCAAGGTAAATGTGATGGGTAAAAGAATCGCAACACCCGCGACGGGCCCCAGACCGGGTAGAACGCCTAAAGCCGTGCCAGCAAGCGCACCAAAAAAAGCGGCGAGCAAATTTTGAAAAGAGAAGACAACGCTAAGGCCGTGAAATAAACCGGAAAGCGGATCCATGGAGGAGGTCCTGTTTTAGAGTCCGAAAATGCCTACAGGCATGGGTAACATCAACAGGCGCACAAATAAAAGATATGCGAGACCCGCCATGATTATTGCGTACAAAATGACTCGCCAATAAGGTAGGCTAGACAGTGCGCGAATCAGCACAAAGCAAAAAATAGTGCTGCTCACAAGTTGTCCGAGGATTGGTAAAAGTATGAGATAACCCAATATTCCGCCTAAAACGGTCAAGAGTCGGTAGAGATCGCTTCCGGCAGGTAATTCGATCTCTTCACTTTTGCGTAGCTTGAAACCCTCCCAAATGGCGGAGACGCTTCCAAGGAGTAATAAAAAGCCAGAGATGACAGGGAAGACCCCGGCTCCCGGTTGACGCACTCGTCCCATTGGCATTTGAAAGGACAGCGCAAGGTAAAGGACGGATAGGCCTACGCCTATCGCGCCCACCGCGATGTACCCTTTGCTGCGACTCCATTTAACTGATTGCATAGTGTCGGCTTTGAATGAATTTATTTTTTATCCATCCAAGTGATGAGCTCGGAGAACATTTTCGCCAGATCAGATAAGTATTGGCTCGTACCGGCAGAGTCTTTTGTATCTATCACGAAACCGCTTCTGTTGGCGAAGTCGATAAATTCTTTAGACTGTACCGCCTTGAGTGAGGCATCCACTAACTTCGCATGCACCTCTTTGGGAAGCCCTTTGGGTGCGATGATGCTGTAGCTTGCAGGTAGGGTTGCGTCGTATCCGGCATCGAAAATCGAAGTGGCTTCGGGCGCCAGAACGTATTTGCCTTTCGTAAATACAGCCAGGACTCGAAGCTTTCCAGCTCGGACCTGGGCTGCGGTATTTGGACCATATCCCATCGCGCCTTCGATGCGCCCTCCCAACAGCGCGACCAAAGCCTCGCCTCCGCCTCCGGTGAACGGGATCGTGTCGAGTTTGATTTTCGCTGCGCGATTTAGTTGTTGTACAGCCAAATCAGCGATAGAGCGCACGCCCGACACACCAATTCTGATTTTGTCTGGATTCTTTCTGGCATCTGCCACAAAATCCTCGAACGTCTTCCATGGAGAGTCGGCTCTCACGACAAGCATGGCGGGCACAAAGGCCAAGTTGATGATGGTGGTGTAGTCTTGTGTAGACTTGTAAGCTAGATCTTTATTGACTAGCGGCTGATAAGCCAAGGCCGCGCTATCCCCTAGGCCGATCGTATAGCCATCGGGCGCGGCACGGACAATCGCGTTGGTTCCAATGGTGGCAGAACCGCCGGCGCGATTAATAATATTGACAGTGCCGGGTAGTGTCTTGGCAAGTTCGGCTGCGAACGCGCGTGATAAAGGGTCGGCGGAACCACCAGGGTTGAATGGAACGATAAAGGAAATATCTTTGTTGGGATAGGTCTGGGCGTTCGCCGAAAAAGCCATGGCGATTAAAGCTGTGGCGGTACATAGACTGCGAACAAGAGCGTTCAATAGTTGATTCATGTCAGCACCTTTGAGTTTGCTTGAGCGACGAGATGTTTGCGAAAAACTAAATCGAAAAAGGAACCAGTCAAACAACAGCAAGGAATTTCAACTGTTTAAAATACAGAAATATGATTTCAGCGAAAAGTAAGAAAAATTAATCGAGGTGGACAGATGTTTAGCGTTAATCTAACTGCGGATGCATCGTATGCCATGTGGTCGCCCGTTCATACGCTGCACCGGCTCTGAGCAGCGTGGCTTCGTCATAATACCGACCGACCAGTTGCATTGAGAGCGGAAGTGCAGTCTGACTCATGCCGCTCATTAAGGCGAGTGCAGGGTGGCCGGTGAGATTAAACATGGCGCGCGCTTGACGCGAATATGTCCTTAAAAGTTCCTGTTCATCGTCAATTCGACATGCCGGCTCCATTGAATTGACGCAAAGTAAAACGTCATGATCACAAAAAAGCTCGTTAATAGCTTGAATGTATTGCCTGCGTCGTTGCATGGCATGGACGTAGTCGGCGGCAGAAAAAAATGCCCCGGCAATAAGCTTGCGGCGCGAGGTTTGACCGTAACTTTTTGCGCGAGAAGATAGCCATTTGGCATGAACGGCATACCCCTCAGACATTTGAATAACTTTTTGCGTAGCAGCCATCTCGTGAAATAGTGGAAATTCTATGTCATCGACCTTTGCACCGAGTTCCCGAAAGGTGTTGGCTGCTTCATTGAGCGCAGCAGTGACTTCGCGGTCGGCGACTATGTCACGCTCATGAAAATTCCTGATAAATCCGATCCGAAGTCCTTTGGCACCCTTATCAAGATCGCTTGTGAAA
The DNA here is from genome assembly GCF_030410375.1 of Zwartia vadi. Taxonomy (GTDB): domain Bacteria; phylum Pseudomonadota; class Gammaproteobacteria; order Burkholderiales; family Burkholderiaceae_B; genus Zwartia; species Zwartia vadi. The sequence continues at coordinate 20,922 of NZ_JAUHHE010000009.1, read as the reverse complement.
GAACGTTGATGCGCACTTGAGCGCGTCGAGACAAGCGCATCGAGCGCCAGCGCGGCATCTTGCACGGAACGACTCATCGGGCCGACGTGGTCCAATGAAAACGAAAGCGGAAAGACGCCCTCTCTCGAGACTAAGTCATACGTTGGTTTCAGGCCGACGATTCCGCAAGCAGCTGCCGGATTGCGTATGGATCCGCCTGTATCGGTTCCTAGGGCAAGTGGTAGGAAACCCGCTGCCAACGCTGTGCCCGAGCCTGAAGAAGAGCCGCCGGGATGATGATCGGGATTCCAAGGATTGCGGGCTGGAGGAAACGGAAGATCAAATGAAGGCCCGCCAATGGCGAACTCGTGGAGAGAAAGTTTTCCTAAGATAATTGCGCCTGCGGCTCTCAGGTTTTTGATCACTGTTGCATCATGGGTCGCAACATGATCAAGCATGAGAGCGGAATGGCAGCTTGTCACTTCCCCCGCGACGTCGATAATATCTTTGACTCCGATTGGTACCCCATGCAGAGGGCCTCTTTTTTTTCCAGCTTGAATCTCATTTTCCGCCTGTTGCGCCGCATCAAGTGCGGCTTGTGGGTCAATGTGTATGAAGGCGTTGTATTGGCGATCGTATTTTTCAATACGCGCTAATAGATCTCTCACAAGCTCCGTCGGTGAAAATAGCTTGTCTCTATAACCTGTACTGATCTGGGACGCGGTTAGCCAGTGCATGACGTGCTCCCGACGCGCATCGCGGGCCATGGTTCAAGTGTGTTGTCTAGGGGTAGATTCAACGACGCACGAACACGCTCGGCCGCTTGGACTGCGGCCAATACATCCTCAGGGAATTGTTGAGCTGTATCAGTGAGCCCCGAAGCCAGTAAGGTGGACTCGATCCTATCCAAATCTTCATTGGCGCGCATATAAAGATTCCCCAGACGTTGTAGACGTTTGTATACTGCGGGATACAAATACAAATGTCAACCCTGCGCGGAGTACAAAAATGATGCGCAATCTGACAAACATAGGAGACTCAAGAGATGAAAGAGGTCCGCGTTTTATCCGCAACAGGAATGTTGGGATCCGGATTCAAAGAAGACACCATTCGTCGAGCGATGGCGCTTAAGCCACACTTTATCGGCGCAGATTCAGGCTCGACTGATCCGGGTCCCCACTATCTAGGTTCTGGAGACAGCATGTTTTCCAGTGCCGCATACAAACGTGATCTCAGATTAATGTTGCTTGCAGGTCGAAGTGCTGGAATTCCAGTGATCGTGGGATCGGCTTGCACATCCGGTTCGGACATTCATTTAGAGCGACTGTTAGGTATCGCGCGGGAAATCGCACGTGAAGAAAAGCTGTCATTCCGCTTGGGCGCTATTCACAGCGAACAAAATAAAGACTACCTAAAGAAAAAATTACGGGATGGTCAGATCAGGCCGCTGGAGAATGCCCCTCACCTTGATGAGACCGTTATTGAACGCAGCACGCACATAGTGGGTATGGCAGGAGCTGAACCTTTTGTACAGGCGCTAGAACAGGGATGCGATGTCATTATCGCAGGCAGATCAAGTGACACCTCGATATTTGCCGCAGTGCCAGTACTGCATGGAATCAATCCCGCTTCGGCATGGCATGCCGCCAAAATCATGGAGTGTGGTGCGGCATGCATGGTGCAAAGAAAGTATCCGGATTGCAACTTTGCGATTGTCCGTGACGATCATTTTATTATCGATGCCCCGAATCCTGATTTTTACTGTGATCCGGATAGCGTTGCGTCTCATAATTTGTATGAGAATGCCTCGCCATACGAATTGATCGAGCCGTCGGGCGTCCTAGATACAAGGTTGGCACGTTATGAAGCGATTTCTGATCGTGCCGTGCGTGTCTCGGGCAGCACATTTCGTCATTCTGATCAGTACACAATCAAGCTCGAGGGTGCCGAGCTTGCTGGATACCAGTCGATCATTATCGGAACAGTCCGCGATCCTTTGATCCTCAGGCAGTTAGATCCATGGCTGAAACAATTGCTTGTGACAGCAAAGCAGCGAATCGAAGCTGTCTACGGCGCAGAGATTGAAAAAAAATATAGACTCGATCTTAGGGTGATTGGGAAAAATGCAACGATGGGCGGTATGGAGCCGTTACATGCGATCGGTCACGAGGTAGGATTATTATTTCAAGTGACTGCGGACACTCAAGAACTCGCCACTGCATTGATGAAATCAGTGAGTCATATCGCAGTGCACTTTCCAATCCCCGAGTGGAGTGGATTGATCACATCCATTGCCTATCCTTACTCTCCGGCAGAAATACAACGTGGCGCAACGTACCGCTTCAACATGAATCATGTAGTGATACCAGCATCGCCATTAGAGATGTTCCCAATCGAATATTCAGATGTGAGATATTGATCATGAAACTATGGGAAATGACAAGGCTAATACGCAGCAAGAATGCGGGTCCGTTTGAATTGACGTTTGACATTATTTTTAAAAATCAAGCTGGTTACGAAAAAGTGAGGGATGCCCAAACGATATCAGCCCGATGGATTGCATCGACTTATGGTGTCGAGGAGGCAAAAGTCAAAGTGATTGAATACCCTGCGGCGAATGCAATCAAAGTCACAATCCCTCGGCCGGTGATTTCCGGGGACATACTGGATTCAGATGTTTATGGCGGACAGCAACACGGTCCGTTCGTGGATCTCGAAATTATTTAAAGGCATCCTATTCAACTGCATTGCTCAGGAAAATGAGAGTTCAATATGAATACAGCAACTACCGCGACAGCAAAACAAAATACTCAAACACAGTTACCCAATCCAGCCCAAAGTCTCGCCCAATTTGCGCATCAAGCTCAATATAAAAGCCTACCGGCAGAGGTCATCGAGCGTGCGCGCCTGCATATTTTGGACGGAGTGGGATTGGCTCTGGCCTCGCACACGCAAGATTACGCGCCGGTCGCACTTGCGGGTATCGAGGCGCTGAGTGGGCCGGGAATCAGCACCGTGATTGGTACGCGTAAAAAGTACGCCGCACGAGATGCTGCTTTAGCCAATGGCCTCCTGGTGCATGGATTGGATTATGACGACACGCACCCAATGAGCATCGTTCATCCAACAGTTGCGAGTCTGCCCGCAGCCCTCGCGATCGGTGAGCAGGTCAACGCGAGCTGGGAAGAGGTATTGTGTGCTTATGTTGTGGGCGTGGAGTCTGCTATTCGCTTGGGCGCAGCGGTTAAAGGAGGTTTTCATCATGTTGGATTCCATGCGACGGGAATCGTTTCGCACTTCAGCTCGTCCCTGGTCGCTGCGAAGTTGATGGGAATGGATGCTCAGGCGATGTGGAGCGCGCAAGGTATCACAGCCAGTACAGCCTCTGGTGTCCAAGTGTTTTTGGAGGAGGGTGCCTGGACCAAACGCTTTCACCCTGGCTGGGGGGCTGTTGCTGGAATAACCGCGGCGCATCTCGCGGGGAAAGGGTTTGTCGCACCCTCTCGTCCCTATGAAGGACGTTTTGGTTTATTCGACACACATTTGCATGGTGCTGCAACGGATATTGAATTAATTGGCAAAAATCTTGGCGTCGACTGGCAAATGCTGGGAACAGTGATCAAGCCCTATCCGGTCTGTCATTTCATCCATGGTAGCGCAGATGCTGCAATTGGTATTTTTGAGGAAGTCAAAGATCGCATCGAAAATATTGAGAGCATTGTGGTTTCCTTGCCAGAGCCGACATTGCATATTGTGGCCGAGCCGATCGAGGAAAAACAAAATGCCACGACTGATTACGAAGCAAAATTCAGTACGCCTTATGTCGTGGCAGTTTGCTTGCTCAGGGGTTATTTTGGTCTGCCAGAGTTGGAGGCACAGACACTTTCATCCAAGCAGGTTCAACAGCTTGCAAAGAAAGTGGTGTGTGTAGCTGATCCAAAATCCGAGTTTCCGCGGTATTTTTCCGGTGGGGTTACTGTCAAGTTCAAGGATGGAAGCGAGGTGACCCGTTATGTACCGGTCAATAAGGGCGCTGGCTCACGTGCATTGTCACGAGAGGATATTTCTGAGAAATTCATGTCGAACGCGACAATGCATCTTAAAAAAGAGCAAGCGCTTGCCGCACAGGCGCTTATCCTGGAAGGTTCTTCTGTCAAGGTAAGCGCTGTTCTTCAAGCTTTACAAAAGTAGACTGTGACAGTTGTCCTTGAGCAGGTGAAGTCCGAGGACAACTGTATGAATTATTTCGAGACGATCAGACGGCGAATCCGTAGCTTCTGGGAAGCGTAAATATGCTCGCGCAGCGCTTGTTCTGCGGCGTCTGGATCATGTTTTTTGATGGCGTTGACAACGGCTTCATGCTCTTTGACGGTATCTTTGACACGTTGTTGATCGGTGAGGGTTGTATGTCTTAAAAGTGTCAACGTATCGTGAAGGGTCTTGAGCATTTTGATCAAGTAGCGATTGTGACTGCAGTTGTAGAGCAACTCATGAAATTGGCGATTGCTTTTGGCGAGCTGTTGATCATTTCCAACAGAATTTGCATATTGTTCACACATGTCTTCGAGCAGCGAAATCTCAACATCCGACGCGTGTTGGGCCGCGAGACGCGCTGCGGTGCCTTCAAGAATTTCGCGCATGAAGTAAAGTTCGGTGATCATGTTGTAATCGAGCTCTGCGACCGTGATGCCGAGTGTCGCATCGTGAACGACCAGGCCTTCGGCTTCAAGGCGAGCCAAGGCTTCGCGAATGGGCGTACGGCTTAGGCCGATCATTTCGGCAAGATCAACTTCACGCAAACGATCTCCTGGCAATAGCTTGCGCGTCGCTAAAGCTTGTCGGATATATCGATAGGCGCGCTCGCCGCGGGGTAAATCGTCCCCTTCTTCAGCTGGCGCGGCTGTGGGTCTGGGTTTGGTAGATTTAGGCTTATTCATCAGATCATTGTATCAATGCTGGATTGGCCGTAGCGAGTTCATCACTTTTGTTTTTGAAGAGGCGTCTTGTGCATTTGTTTGGCGACTTGGGAGTCCGGGAGAAAAGGATGCTCGCTATTAATCACATTCACAGGCTTTCCAGCTAAAAAAGCTTTCAGGTTGGCAAATGATTTATTGTAAAACTCTTCCATGTTTTCTTGAGTGACGAAGCCGATATGGGGAGTCGCAACGACATTTGGCAATGTGCGAAATGGGTGACCTTGCGGTAAAGGCTCAATCGAAAATACATCGAGGCCGGCTCCTCCAATGCGTTGTTCAAACAGGCCCTTGATCAAAGCCTCCTCATCCACGATTTGTGCCCTGGAAGTATTGATCAAGAATGCACCCGGTTTCATTCTGCGAATTTCCTGCTCACCGATTAGTCCCAAGCTGCTATCGGTCAGGGGATGGTGGATCGTGATGACATCTGAACGCTCGACAAGCATTTCTTTGGTGACGCACTCCACACCGTATGGGGAAGTACGTTCTGGTGTGAGGTTTCGGCTCCACGCAATGACATGCATACCAAATAACTGACCGATTCGCGCGACGGGAATACCCATGTTGCCCAATCCAATGATCCCGAGTGTTTTGCCAGCCAAGCCTGAGCCGACAGTTGTCTGCCAGCCTCCGGCACGAAGCGAGGCTGTCTCTTGAGGGATTGCCCGAAACAAAGAGAGAATGAGTGCCCAAGTCACTTCCACGGTGGTTTGGTGCTGGGCATCGGTTGTGCTGACCACGATACCCAGTTCATCGGTCGCTTGCAGATCAAGGGATCTGGCATTGCGCATCCCGGTCGCCAAAATAAGCTTGAGCCTCGGCAAGCGACTTAAGACAGAGCGGGGAAATTCCGTGCGCTCCCTGATCCGCATCACGCAGTCAAAGCCGTACAAGCGTTCAACCAACTCGTCTTCATCGTAAACATGGTCCTTGAAGGCTACGACAGATAATCCCTGAATTTGACTCCAGTCCACAATCTTGTGCGCGACGCCTTGATAGTCATCCAAAATTGCGAGACGAAATTCGCGGGTTTGGTTATTCGTCATACATGCTCCATATAAATAAACAATTGAATCATCCAGTGCTCGACGGTGAGATTTGCAGGATAGATTTACCAATTGATTGGCGGGATTCCAGCGCCTGATGTGCCAGGCTTATCTCGCTCAGCGCATAAATATGCTGCGGAAATATCTTGATTCGATTCATTGAGAATAGGTTAAACAGAAGTTCAGAGCGATTGACTAGCTCTTCACGGGTACTGATGTAATCATTTAATCTTGGTCTGACAAAATAGAGGGAGCCCGCATTGGCCAGACGCATCGGATCAATCGAAGCGAGCCCGCCTGAGTTGGCACCATAATGAATAAAAAGACCTTTTTTTCTGAGAATGCGCAAACTTGTGTCAAAGAGCGCTGAGCCGACAGAGTCAAACAAAGCTTGTACTCCGTTGCCATTTGTCTGCGCAAAAACTGTATCGATTATGCTTTGGGGATCATCAAGTGAGACTACATCAGCACCCGCATTTTTGGCGAAATCACATTTTTCAAGGGAATGTGCGACGCCGATCACTCTAATCTGACGATCTTTCAGCATTTGAATCAGGTTTTGTGCGACCCCCCCCCGCTGCCGAATAAATCACACACGTATCGCCGGGTTGCAATCGACTCACATCATTAGCGAGATAGTGAGCAGTCAATCCTTGAAAATATGCTGTTGCTGCAATATCCAACGCCATTGAGTCGGGAAGCAGAACAAGCTTACTGGCGGGAACGACAGCATAGTCTGCGTAGCTACCCCGCGATAAACAAAAGACAACCCGATTACCTGGCTTGAAATCCTCCACACCTGCTCCGATCGCGTCAACCCAACCAGAGCCTTCCATTCCTAGCGTCAGGGGTAATTCAGACGCGTATGGAGAAGAGGATCCTGCATAGGCTCCTCTGCGTGTGTAAATGTCCATGAAGTTAACGCCTGCGAAGGCGATTTTGACCCGAATCTCACCCGGGCCGGGATCTGGCTTTCCAACCAAATTGAGCGATAGCTGTTCAGTACCGCCATATTGGGCAATCTGAACTGCACGCATTGGCTTCATTTCCAGCCGCCGCCACCGCTGACATAAACTGTATCTGCAGTCATATATTCGCAAGCGTTGGAGCACATGAAGAGCGCAAGCTCCGCGATCTCCTCTGGTTGCCCGATCCTTCCGAGCGGAATGTCGGCTGCAAATCTGTCCGACATTTCCTTTGTCGTGTTTGACGCGGCTTGAAAGGCTGTTTCAATCGGACCGGGAGAGATTGACAGGCAGCGTATTCCTCGGCTTGCGAATTCTCGCGCGACACCAAGAGTTAGGGTGTTGACAGCACCTTTTGCCGCAGCGTAGTGAACGGATGTGCCCGGCCCACCACGTTTTTGTGCCATGCTGGCCATATTGATGATGACGCCATGCTTGTTCTCGAGCATGTTTGGCAGTACTTCCTGAATAGCGTAAAACGTACCTTTGAAGTTTAGATTAAATGTTTTATCCAATAATGCGTCGTCAATATCCAGAAAACTGCAACGATTGATGGCGGACCCTGCCGAATTCAGCAGAAAACTTATTTTCCCAAAAGTCTCAATTCCTTTTGCGACGACTGCATGGATTTCTTTCCTGGAGGTGACATCCGCATGGAGATAGATTCCGTTAGCCCCAGTTTGCTTGACCAAGTTAAGTGTTTCAAGACCCAATTTATCATCGATATCAGTGCATACAACATTGGCACCTTGCTTGGCGAACAGCACGGCTGCCGCACGACCGATGCCGCTTGCTGCGCCAGTAATCAGGATGGTTTTTTTTTCAAAATAGTCGTCGAATCTTCTGCTCATCATTAAGCTCCCCTATGCATCGTTCTTAAAACTTCACATCAAGTTGCAGATGAAGTTTTAATTTTGTGCGGCATGTCTGCCAGCTAAGCGACCAAAAACCAGACCCCTCATGACTGAAGTCGCTCCGGTGTACTTACCATAGTAGAGACCCATCGTCTCGCCCGCTGCATAAAGGCCTTTTATAGGTCTTCCATCCGTATCTAGAACTTGCGCGTGGGCGTTGCAACGCAATCCGCCAAATGTGAAGCAGTTGGCCGAACTGATTGGCCAGGCGCGATAAGGCCCTTGGTCGATTGGTAGTGCCCAGTTAGATTTGGGTGGATTGAGACCTTGAGTGGATAGACCATCAAGCTCCAGCGGCTTGAAAGTTCCTTTGGTTGTGGCGCTGTTGTACTCAGAAACAGTTTTAACGAGTTGCTCTGCAGGAATCCCGAGCTTTTTGGCGAGCTCTTCGATCGTGTCGGCAGTAATGGGTTTTTGATCGCTTCGCACCGTTCTCTGCCAGTTTGGTACCAAATCAAGTTTTTGATCACAGATGACGTAAGACACTCCACCGGGTAACTCATTAATCAGTCTGGCGATATTTTCATAGATCGCGTCAACTGTATTGGATGCTTCATCAACGAAGCGCTTGCCAGAGTTTGTCACAAGGATGCCATATGGAAAAACGAATACGATCGGCTCTGGTTGTCCGGATCTTGGATCGATTGGTTCGGCATGGTATTCGGAAAAGTCGCCACAAGGTGCGGCACCGATGCCCAATGCCATCTTGATGCCCTCACCTTTGTTGTAATAACCGCCCCGGGCGATAGGACGGATATACCGACTTTTGGCGCCGTAATAGAGAGCTTGCATCTCCTGGTTACCTTCAAAACCGCCGCAAGCCAACATGACCTTTCCCAGGAATTTAGTATTTCTTGATTGATTGTCGGAGGCATGTAGACCACAAACTGTGCCATCATCGCTCTGAATCAGCTTAGTCGCCGTAGTCTCGTAAAAGAATTTGACGCCAAGTGTTTCGCCTGCTTTGACGAGGGCCTCGACCAGGGCCCAACCTCCCCCTACAGGCATGAGGCGAGTTGTCGATTGTGTGATGAGGTAGGTTGGCATATCCGAATAGGTGATGCCAAATTTTTTCAGCCAGGTAAGGGCTAGACCTGCTTCGGAAGAGAGCGTGGAGATCAGCTCCGGGTCTGTAAAGCCAAGCGAGCGAACAATTGCCGAACGATTTTCATGGCTGTCGCCCGCCTCTTGTACCAAACTCGGGTCTAGATGAAATCCGCTATTCGCCATGAAGTGATCCTCGAGATCGTCGGCCACTTCAGTTTCGTTTTTCATGCGCATCAGGGCCTCGGTCCAACGAGTATTACCACCCCGATCCTCAATCGTTGCACGTTCCAGTACCGCTACTTTTAGACCGTTTTCAGCAGCAGATACAGCTGTGGATAGGCCAGCTATACCGCAGCCCACCACAACCAGATCAAAATTATGTTCCATGTTACGCCTCAAGTTTTAATGGCGAATGGATCTCTCGCCATGTTGGAATAGTCAATCATGATGTTCTTTGGCGCTAGAAATTCATCGAGCGCCCATTCACTTCTCTCGCGTCCAAATCCGCTGTCCTTGAATCCGCCGAATGGTGCCTGCACAGCTACGGCCCTGTAGGTATTTACCCAAATGCTCCCTGCGCGTATAGCTTTGGAGACACGCATGGCGCGATTAAGATCGGAGGTCCAAATTCCGGCGGCAAGACCGTACTTAGTGTCGTTTCCAATCGATATGGCGTCTTCTTCGTTGTCAAACGGAATCACGGAAAGCACGGGACCAAAAATCTCTTCTTGCGCCAACTCCATCGAGTTGTCGACGTCTCGAAAAATCGTCGGCTCAACAAACAACCCCTTACCGAGTGTCGGGCCTGTTGCGCGTTTACCACCGGCAACGAGTCGAGCGCCTTCTTTGACACCGTTTTCGATGCATCTCATGACGCGGTTAAATTGAGGTTCATTGGCTAGCGTACCCATTTCGGTTTTTTGATCGATTGGATCACCGAGCACGATATGTGCCGATTTTTCGACCAGAGTGTTGACGATCCTTTCGTATACCGACTTTTGAACCAATAGGCGTGATCCGGCTATGCACGTTTGACCAGTTGCTGCAAATATCCCTGCGAAAGCACCAACGACTGCTTTGTCCAGGTCCGCATCTTCAAAAATAATATTTGGCGACTTGCCACCTAGCTCGAGAGTCACAGGCACCAGTTGTCGACCGCATTGCGCCGCAATTTCGCGACCCACGTTCGGACTTCCTGTGAAGCTGACGCGGTCAACGCGACCTGAACTGGTCAGCGCTTTGCCAACGCGCATGTCTCCTGTGACGACATTAATGACGCCTTTTGGAAAGCCTGCTTTTTCGACGAATTTTGCAAATTCGAGCGTAGTGGCTGAAGCATGTTCGGAAGGCTTGATGACCACACAGTTACCTGCGGCAATAGCGGGGGCGAGCTTATTGGAAAGCAAACCCATGGGAGAATTCCATGCGGTAATCAACACGGAGACTCCTAAGGGCTCTCTCGTGGCATAGTCGAGAATATCTGGTTGATCGAGCGGGATGACTTTCCCCCAAAGCTTGTCGGCGCTTCCAGCGAAAAATCGGTACTGGCGGGCTGCGAACAGCATTTGACTGCTTGTTTCCCGGATCACCTTTCCATTGTCTGTGCTTTCTAGCACTCCCATCCGGGCCGCGTCGGCCTCGAGTAATTCAGCAAGTTTGTTCAGAAGTCTTGCTCGCTCGGATCCAGAGGTTTTGGACCAGACACCTTCAAAGGCCGCACGCGCGCAATCAATTGCCCGGGTGACTTGTGTGTCACTCGCCTGTGGAATGTGTGCCCATGTCTCTTGTGTGTAAGGATTGATCGCAGGGAAATATTCTTGATTGGCATCTTTAACCCATTCGCCATTGATGAATAATTCATATTTCATGAGGTGATTCCTTTTGTTACCGGATATTCTGAATATGCGTGACTATTTAAGTGGGGGCAGATCCAGCCGTACGACTTCATTACCGAGTGGCGAGCTGGCGACAGGATATTTTTGAAGGACAAGAGGATCATGACCGGGAATCACGTGATCGGGACTGTCTGCTAATTGTTCACAGGTCTCCCAGGCCTTGATGGTGTCATGCAGGTTAAAAAATACTGGAAAGGGATTTTTTTGCTGATAGTTCAGATAGAAATGCGAAGCGTCCGAAGCAAGGACGACCCAGCCCCGTCGGGTTCTGACACGAACGATTTGCATGCCTGGCGTATGACCGCCTACAGAATGCAGAGAAACCCCATCAGTGATGTGTTCAGCCCCAGGGTGGTGATAAACCACGGCGCCCGCATACAAGCGCTTGATAACGGTGCAGACATCATCGACCAGAAAGAAATTATTGAGCGCTTTGATCGACATATCCGGACCCGTGGCATTTCTCATTTCCTCGAGTTGGATGTGTATGCGCGCGCGAGGGAGTTTGTCGATATTGCCGGCATGATCCCAGTGCATGTGTGTGATGACTACATCATCAACGTCTTCAGGTTGAATATTCAGAGCGCTCAGGGACTCAATTGGACAGCGAATAAATTGATGTCCACGGTCATTGCACTTCCAGTCCCGAGAACCTGTATCGATAAGAATGACGCGCTCTTCATTTTTTATCACCCACACAAAAAAATCCATTGGCATCTTGGACTCGTGGATATCGGGATTTTCACAAAAGTTGCAATTGTGATAGCGCTTGCGATGTTGGCTCGTGGCGTATCTTAATGCGTATATTTCAAAAACCGGCTCTGCTTGTGCGACGACATCCATCATTCGACCTTGTTAGGTGGTTTAGTTGATCATTAAATTTGGTAGTACTGTGACTAGATCAGGTACCAGGAAAAGAATACCCAGGACAATGAGCTCAAGGATGATGAAAGGCGTGACGCCTCTGAACACTTGACTGGTGGTGACAAGACCATCGGAGGAAGATTGAACCGCATAAAGGTTCAGGCCGACCGGAGGTGTGATGACGGAGAGTTCGATAAGCTTGACCATAATGATCGCAAACCAAATCGGATCAAAACCAAGGCCAACAACAATAGGATGAACGATTGGAACGGTCATCACCATCATTGAAATGGAGTCCATCACGCAACCCAAGACTATATATACAAGGATGATGACTGACATGATGACCCAGGGCGGGATGTCATTTGACTTGATGATGTCTAGCAACGCATCAACAGTACCCGTCACTAATAGCAGCCTGGAAAATGCCAATCCTCCAATTACGATAAAGAACAAGACTGCAGTGGTCGACGCAGTTTCTTTCATTGAGTCTGTAAAGTCCAGGAATTTGAACTTACGCATCGCTAATGCAATGATCAGAGCGCTCAGGGCACCAATAGCGCCTGCTGATGCGGGCGCGACTAATCCAGCGTATATGCCACCGACAATAATGATGAAAACGAGGGCGACTGGTAATAGCGTGACGAGGCTTTGGATTTTTTCTTTATTACTAAATGATCGCGTCACAGGCGGGGCCCAGTGTTGTTTGACGCGAATCATGACAAAAATCCCTGCCAGATAAACGACCGCTGTCAGGATGCCAGGCAGGATCCCGGCAACAAGAATTCTTCCTATCGATTCGTTCGTCAGTAATCCATACAGCACCATCGTAATCGAGGGCGGGATCATTGCCGAGAAAGTTCCCGCTCCGACAATACAACCTGCCGACGTTGCGCGGTCATAGCCCAGCTTGATCATTTCAGGCAATGCGATTTTGGTAAAAAGCGCTGCCCCGACGATAGTTGAACCGTTGATCGCACCAAATGCGGCGGAGGCAATAACAACGGCCATATACAGGCCGCCGCGTACTTTCGCCAGCCATATATCGGCGGCTTTGAAAAGAGATGCCGCCAACCCTGATTTACCGAAAATTATTCCCATCGCAACAAAAGTTGGGATGGCAGCGAAATTGAAGGAACTCGCCGCGGCATAAGGAAGTGTCATGAAATTTGTCAGTGCGAAGTCCATGCCCGCACTTAGCGTTAGTCCGATAAAGGATGCAGTGATCATCGCAATCGCGACAGGCACTCCGAGACACAAAAGGAAAAGCATACCTGCCAAGCAGGTGATAGCGAGAATGAGTTGTTCCATGAGGCTCTAGTGTGCGACTTGCTCGGATTCAGCGATGGTTAAACGACCAAAAATAAATAAAGCGAACAATTGTGTGAGTGATTCCAGCAGTGCGATAGCAAATCCAATCGTGACAGAAATCTTGCCGATCCATACAGGCACGCTGAGATATCCCGCGGAAGTCTCAAAGGTTGCGATCGCTTCCTTGGCACTTTCATATGACTGGACCATCAGCATAAAAAATACGAGGACGGTCAGTACGATCGAAATAAATAATAAGAACTTCTTTAATCTCGCGCTACAGCGTTGCGTGAACATGTCGATTTCGATGTGCGCTAATTTCCTTTGCGCATATGGGATCGCCAAAATGATGCACATGGCAAGAAAGAGTTCAGTGATTTCCACAGCGCCCATCATTGGTTTGTTGAAAAGCGCGCGTCCGAGCGTGTCGATTGAGTTCACAGCTATGATCGTTGCGACAGAGGCACCCGAGACAACCATGGCCGCTGTGACCATGGTTGCTGAGACTCTGTCCAACATCCTGTAAAGCTGATTGGAAGTTGGAGCAGGTTGGTTCATTTAGAATCTACTTTTTGGCAGCGGCTGTTGCTTTTCGGACATCTGCTACAACGCTCTTGGCGTCATCGCACATTCCTTTTTTGCACATTGCGTCTTCCCATACCTGCAGCATGTCCGGGAACATCGCTTTGAGTTTTGCCTGATCCTCAAATTTGACGATTGTCACTCCCGCTTTTTGGGCAGCCTCGATCCCTTGTTTCTCTAGTTTTTCGAAATTGTCCATTTCAAATTTCATCGCAACGATTGCCGCTTCATCCATGATTTTCTTCACGTTTTGCGGCAGCTTTTCGTAGCGAGAGGTGTTCATGAAGGTGGAGTATGCGGCAATCGCTCCAAAATCAATGTCACTCCAGTACTTGGCGACCTCTGAAAGCTTCAGGAAGCCCGCATTCTCGATCGGGTTGTAGCCGCAATCAAGCGTTCCTTTCTGTAGACCTTCGTAAATTTGACCCAGCGGAATATTGACTGGAACCGCCCCCAGTTTTTCCATGATGTATGGGGGCCAGTCGCCAAAGGTACGGATGCGTTTACCTTTCAGGTCCGCGAGTGTGCGAATAGGCGTCGTGCACTGTAGGCGATAGGGTGGTAAGCCATGCAAAAGAATCGGTGTCAGTTCGTTCTTTTTCAATTCGCGCTTGATAGCGTCATTATTTTTGAACAAATATTCTTGTACTTTCATGGCGGTTGGAGCATCGTCCCAAACCATGGGCAAACTGTTTGATAAACCTACCATGGGCCATTCCGAAGGGTGATAGGTTGGAACGATACTAGCGATATTCACTGCATTCTTTTTTGCTGCGCCGAATAATTCGCCAAACCCAAACAAGGAACCAGACCAAAAAAATTGGAATTTGATTCTGCCGTTCGTTTTTTCTTCAATTTGTTTGGCGTAAAGTATTTCAGCTTGAGCAGATCCCCACGCGGGAGGGGCGAAATGGGCCCAGCGCCATGTCTGGCTTGGAATTTCTTGCGCAAGTGCAAGGGGGGCCGCAGCGGCCAAGACCAACGCCGAAAGCCCTTTGGCAAAAATGCGTGATTTCATGATTTTGTCTGCTCCAGGATAAAAAAGATTAAATAATTATTTTTTTGGATTCATTTGTATGCAATTGAATCCTATACTCTTATGTGAAATCTTGTACTTAGGTGTTTACCCTAGATTGATCTGACCAAAAGGGCGACAACTTACATTCGAATACCGAAGCGAGAGCAAACTCCCTCTTTGGTAAATTTTCAAAACTGAACAAAACATAAGTTTTAAATGGAGTGAGACGAGCATGTTAGGAGCTGTTTTTCCAGGTAATCAGACCGTAGAGTTATTGCAATTTCCGGATCCCAGCCCCGGACCAAATGACGTCGTCGTTGAAATGAAAGCCTCGGGGATATGTGGAAGTGATCTAAAGAACTATCGCGGAACGTTCGCGGGTAAGTTGCCACCTGGGCCGATCATCGCTGGACATGAGCCATGTGGAGTCGTGGTGGCGAAGGGGAGTGCTGTCACATCGCATGTCGCTCGTATCGGGTCAAGAGTCATGGTGCATCACTACAAAGGCTGCGGATGCTGCTCGGACTGCACGACAGGATGGACACACATGTGCCCTGAAAAAGAAGCGAGTTATGGACTGACGGCCCACGGTGGTCATGCGCGATATTTAAAAGTGCCTGCAGACACGCTGATAGAGCTTCCCGACGACTTGTCTTTTGAAGTCGGTGCGGCGATTTCTTGTGGAAGCGGAACCGCTTGGGGCGCATTGAAAAAAATGAGCTATGCGAACTCGTCAACAGTCGTGGTGATCGGACAAGGCCCGGTCGGGCAAGCCGTCACGCAGTTTGTTGTTGCCATGGGCGGTGAAGTGATCGCGGTAGACATTCATCCCGACAGGCTTGTTGATGCGAAAAATTTAGGTGCTGCCTTTACGATTCAATCGAGTGCAGTCGATCCTTGGGAAGCAGTGCGCGAATTGACGCAAGGAAAAGGCGCGCCATATGTGGTGGAAACATCTGGGTCTGATAAAGGCGGGCTGGATGCTTTGCGCTGCGCAGGCGCTTGGGGCAAGGTCGCATTTGTTGGTATGGGAGGCAAGGTGACGATGAATGTCACCGACCATTTGATTCGGAAACAGCTGCGCGTTTTCGGCTCATGGACCTTTTCGAAAGCCTGGCAGCAAGATTGCGCGTTGTTCGTATCCAAGCATCGAGTCGACGTTGAGAGACTATTCACCAATCGCTGGGATCTTAGCCAAGTAGACGAGGCTTATCGTTTGTTTGATCAACAAGCGACTGGAAAGTCGGTCATCGTTTTTCCTTGAGTCTTAACTGATTTAAATCTGACAGTATGTAAGGAATAAGAAATAATGTCTGCACAGAAGCCTCTCTTGTTTACACCGCTTAACATTCGGGCAGTAACGTTACGCAACAGAATAGTAATTTCTCCGATGGCCATGTACTGTGCCGAGGATGGTTTTTTTAACGATTTTCATGCGCATCACTACGCCAAGTTCGCAATGGGTGGTGCAGGTATTGTCTTCGTAGAGCAGGCTTCTGTTGTACGTGATGGAAGAATAACTAACGGCTGTCTGGGTATCTGGTCCGATGCGCATGCGGATGCAATGAGGTCTCTCGTGACCTTTGTCAAATCCCAAGGTTCAACACCAGCATTGCAAATCGCGCATGGGGGACGCAAATCAAGTACGCAACGGGCATGGGAAGGCAACGGGCCCTTAACTCAACAAAATATAGATAACGGGGATGAAACATGGACTCCAGTTGGCCCGTCAAGCACGCCGTTTGCCGAAGGTTGGCTCAAGCCTCACGCTTTGGACGCCAACGAAATTGAATCATTAACGGTTGCGTTCAAGGATGCAGCGAAACGCGCTGTGGATGTTGGTTTCGAGATCATTGAAATTCACATGGCACATGGATACCTTTTGCAAAGTTTCCTGTCTCCGCTTGCGAACAAGCGAACCGATGCATATGGCGGCAGTCTGGAAAATAGGATGCGCTTTCCTCTTGAGGTGGCTCGAGGCGTCAGAGAGGTGCTGCCTCAAGGGATTCCTCTCTTTGTTCGAATTTCAGCTGTCGACTGGATCGAAGGAGGCTGGGAAATCGAGGACAGTATTGAGCTTTCGCGTCATTTGAAAAAAATAGGTGTCGATGTGATTGACTGCTCGTCGGGCGGCAATCTTGTAGCCGGAGCGACTAATTCTAATTTGAAGCGTGAGCCTGGCTATCAGGCCGAATTTGCTCGTCGAATTAAAGCGGAGGTCGACATTCAAACTGAAGCGGTTGGACTCATCAGGACACCCCAGCTAGCCGAAGAGTTATTGCAGCAAAAATTTGCGGACTTGATTGCTATCGGTCGCCAGGCACTTTTCAATCCCTTCTGGCCGCATCAAGCTGCAGAACAGATGGGTGTGAATGATTCATTCTCGGAATGGCCGCATCAATACAGTTGGTGGCTGAACAAATGGAAATCCGGCCTGAAAGCGAATGGAGAATCGCTGAATAATTGGAGCGCATAACCGTTCGGCGTTCGGCACGCTCCTCAACGGGCATGTTTCTATATATGACACATGCCCGGTTGGACAAAAGCGATATTCTGAATTGGAAAGAATCTTAATGTATGAGTGCGGCGTTAGGCGCGCATGCCACATTCTTTAGCTTGGCGTGATTCAAAAGCAATGCAGTTGGCGTCATGTTTAAATCCACGTATGCCGCCCCTGATTGTTCCAGACTCACAATTACGGTAAAGATCCCGCCAGCACTCGGGTAGTTGATCGCTATCAGGCGGAGCAATCCAGAGGCGGTATAGAAGTCTTTTTTGATCCGGATCATCATGATCCATGAATTCTGTACGCGAGTGCAATGTGACATGGCTGTTGATGATTTGAACATCGCCAGGCTCGAGCCACATCTCGAATGCGATATCGGGACGACGCATCACCTGATCAAACTGCTCGAGCGCAGCGTAGTGTTCAGGGGATAGCTTGGGTACACCTTCTATTTGTTGGGCACTACGCACGCGGTTCCAGTTCCAACGCCCAAACCACTTGCCACGGCATTCGGAGAAAACAGGCTGCATGACATAAGGCCCTTCATCGGGCGCTTGCTCACCTTGACGACTAAAGGCGATAGGCTCATAGAGCCATTTGAGTTGGTTGGGGTACTCGCGAGCCATCACATCATGTCCTGCCATAGAACTGCTTATGATCGTTTTTCCACCAGACAACGCTTTGTTGAAACAACTTAGGAAAATAATGTCGGAGGAATCAGTATGAAAATCGAGATCCGCATTCGATGAGTAGCCTCTACCAGTTCCGGTACGATAAGACATGCCAGCATCACGAACGGCTGAAATATATTGCGTCTCTTTACCCTGAGGGCGAGGCACGCCAGAATGCAATCCCAAACCCCAAGTCAGAATTTCAAACTGGTGCGCTGTCAACGCCTGTCTTGGCAAGCCCTTGATCAATGCAATCCCCCTGCGGTTTTTAACCTCTTGTAGAGCGGATTCAAGGATTTTGGTCGTATGACTCCATGCAAAATCTTCACGCCGATAATCGAACAGCGTTTTATTGGGGTCGGCGATTTCCACAATGGTCTTGATCATTTCATCGCGTGTTGGCTCGTCAACGCTAAAAATCCAGCCTTGATCATGATGCAGATCAGCGGCACGCCAATTTGAAGGATGTTGCAAGGACAGCATATTCATCACCCAAAGTATTTGATCGGTGAAATCATTCTAAACCAGTAAAAATGAAGGTGCCAATAAAGTGAAATGTGGTGCCCGATCGTTATTAAAATTTATCAAGCACAATACGCGTGTCGAATTTGCTTCGATGGACTGAAAAAAATGTCCTCACATTTCGCACGTTTGCTTCAGCTGTGAGTGCGCGATGCACCAGCGCATGATAAGCGGGCATATCGGTCACCTGCGCAATCAGCACGAAGTCTGGTCCTGTCGAGACGCGATAGCATTGCAAAATCGACATTTCGTTTTGCATCGCTTGTTCGAAGCGCTGCAACTGCTCTGCTGATTGATTATCGAGTGTGACTTCAATAATCGCTGTGAGCGAGTTGCCAAGTTTGGAGGGATCAAGAATCGCGACTTGTTTGGCAATGATGCCCGATGCGGTGAGTCGCCGAACTCTGCGCAAGCAAGTAGGCGGTGATGCATGCACCCGTTCGGCAAGCAATTGATTCGTCAGGCTTGCATCGCATTGAAGTTGATCGAGAATACGTCGATCGAGGTCGTCTAAGGTTTCGATAGCCATCATTTAGCAGAAAGGTCCTATATTATCGCTTCATTTATGAAATTATATTTCATCAGTTAAACAAGTATGCCATTAATTTCATTTAAGTTATAAAAGTAAAATAATATTTCTTACCAAATTGGGCACAATAGAGGCTTATCAGGAGAAAGTCTATGTGCGGCATCGTTGGAGCCGTCGCGTCACGCGACATCACCCCTATTTTGGTCGAAGGTCTCAAGCGTCTCGAATATCGTGGCTATGACTCCTGCGGCGTCGCCGTATACGACAACGGTGGTTTGCGACGGGCACGCAGTACTCAGCGTGTAGCGGAGCTGGCTGCCGATATCGCACACAATCATATCGCCGGCTTCACGGGCATTGCGCACACGCGTTGGGCCACACACGGGGCACCGGTGACACGTAACGCGCATCCGCACTTTTCCTCTGTGGGCAAAGAAGAGGCAAGTATTGCGCTCGTACACAACGGCATCATTGAAAATCACGAAGAGTTGCGCGCAGAGCTGCAAGCAGTCGGTTACGTTTTTGAAAGTCAGACAGACACCGAAGTGATTGCGCATCTGGTGCGACATCTTTACGCCGGTGATTTGCTCGAAGCCGTGCAACAGACTGTTCGCAGATTGCATGGCGCCTATGCGATCGCAGTCTTTTGTCGTGATGAGCCTCATCGTATCGTTGCCGCTCGTCAAGGATCGCCGCTTGTGATCGGACGCGGCAAGGGTGAAAACTTTTTGGCCTCGGATGCTCTGGCTTTGGCTGGCACGACGGATCAAATCATTTATCTCGAAGATGGTGATGTCGCTGATTTGCAATTAGGCAATGTCTGGATCATGGATCAGACAGGTAAATCGGTTGAGCGCACAATCAATACCGTACACGTGCATACGGGTGCTGCAGAACTCGGCCCCTATCGTCATTACATGCAAAAGGAAATTTTCGAGCAGCCCCGCGCTGTTGCGGATACTTTGGAGGATGTCGAGTCCATCACTCCCGAATTGTTTGGTGATCAGGCCTACAAAATTTTCAAAGACATCGATCGTGTGTTGATCCTGGCATGCGGCACAAGTTATTACGCTGGATCGACGGCGAAATACTGGATTGAGTCTGTTGCGAAAATTCCTGTCTCGGTTGAAATTGCGAGCGAGTACCGCTACAGGGACAGCGTACCCAATCCCAAGACGCTTGTTGTCACGATTTCACAGTCTGGTGAAACAGCCGATACCCTCGCGGCCTTAAAGCATGCACGTGGTCTCGGGATGGAGCAGACGCTGACGATCTGTAACGTCGCAACGAGTGCGATGGTCAGAGAATGCAAGCTCGCCTACATCACTCGCGCGGGAGTGGAGATCGGCGTTGCGTCAACCAAAGCGTTTACGACGCAGCTCACGGCGCTGTTTATGCTGACCCTCGCACTCGCGCAAGTGCATGGACACTTGACAGAAGAACAAGAGGCACAGCACGTCAAAGCTTTACGTCATTTGCCCGTCGCGATTGGCGCGGTGCTCGCGCTCGAACCTCAGATCATGGCGTGGGCCGACCGTTTTGCCACAAAAGAAAATGCGTTGTTTCTCGGACGCGGCATGCATTATCCGATTGCGCTGGAAGGTGCGCTGAAGCTCAAAGAGATCAGCTACATCCATGCGGAGGCTTACCCAGCTGGAGAGCTCAAGCATGGCCCCCTGGCGCTCGTAACAGATCAAATGCCCGTCGTCACGATCGCACCGAATGATGCGCTCCTGGAAAAACTCAAGTCCAACATTCAAGAGGTGCGCGCCCGCGGGGGCGAGCTGTATGTGTTTGCAGATACCGATACCAAGCTCGTGAGCGGAGAGGGTTTGTACGTCATTCGGATGCCAGAGCACTACGGGTTGTTATCGCCCATTCTGCATACCGTGCCGTTGCAGTTGTTGGCCTATCACACGGCTTGCTCGAGAGGGACCGATGTGGATAAGCCGCGAAACTTGGCTAAGAGTGTGACGGTGGAGTGATTGAGCAAGGACCTCTCTCGCAGAGGTCCTGTGAAAGCCCCCAGAACATCTCCTGTGTTCGTATCGGACCGCTCACTCTCGACATTCGTCCGCTGAGTGCATACCAAGAGTC
>NZ_JAUHHE010000008.1 GCF_030410375.1 Zwartia vadi | reverse complement strand
CCGAGGGGCGTGTTTGAACTGCATACTGATTTAAATCAGATTAGTTCTTTGTTTTATCAACAAGTTTGTTGGCAGCAATCCAAGGCATCATGGCGCGCAACTTGGCACCAACGACTTCGATTTGCGATTCCGCATTAATACGACGACGCGAGATCAGTGCGGGGGCACCAGCCTGGTTTTCCAGAATAAAGCGCTTGGCATATTCGCCAGTCTGAATATCCGTCAAGCACTTGCGCATCGCTGCACGAGTCTCGTCTGTGACAATCTTGGGGCCTGTCTCGTACTCGCCGAACTCGGCATTGTTCGAGATCGAGTAGTTCATGTTGGCAATACCGCCCTCGTAGATCAAGTCAACGATCAGCTTGAGCTCGTGCAAACACTCAAAGTAAGCCATTTCAGGGGCGTAACCTGCTTCAACCAGTGTGTCAAAGCCTGCTTTGATCAGCTCAACTGTACCGCCGCACAGAACTGCCTGCTCGCCGAACAAGTCTGTCTCTGTTTCTTCACGGAAATTTGTCTCAATCACGCCAGCGCGACCGCTGCCGATTGCGCAGGCGTAGGACAAGGCCACATCGCGTGCCGAACCGGAATTATCCTGATGCACAGCAACCAATGCTGGCACGCCGCCACCTTGGGCGTACGTACCGCGAACGGTGTGACCAGGCGCCTTGGGAGCAACCATCACAACGTCGATATCCGTACGTGGAATCACCTGACCGTAGTGCACGTTAAAGCCGTGTGCGAATGCCAGTGCTGCGCCAGGCTTGATGTTGCTATGCACGCTCTCGCGATAGACCTGTCCGATATTTTCGTCGGGCAACAACATCATGACGAGATCGGCTGATTTAACGGCATCGGCGACTTCAGCGACTTTCAGTCCGGCGTTTGCTGCTTTATTCCAGGAAGCGCCGTCTTTGCGCAAACCCACCACCACTTTCACGCCCGACTCATGCAGGTTCAGCGCGTGGGCATGGCCTTGCGATCCATAACCAATAATGGCAACTGTCTTGCCTTTGATCAGGGACAGGTCACAATCTTTATCGTAAAAAACCTTCATTCTGGGCTCCAGATTTTTGTAAATTGAATGCAATTAATCGTTGAAACAACTTTGAATATTCAGCAGCAGATCACAGCTTCAGGATACGCTCGCCGCGACCGATTCCTGAGACGCCAGTACGGACAGTCTCCAAAATCGCACTTCGATCCAAGGCATCGATAAACGCCTGAATCTTGTCTTGATTACCAGTCAACTCGATGGTGTAGGCCTTATCGGTGACATCAATGATACGGCCGCGAAAAATATCCGCCATCCGCTTCATTTCTTCACGTTCTTTGCCCACCGCGCGAACCTTGATCAGCATCAGCTCTCGCTCGAGATGCGGTCCTTCGGTCAAATCGACAACCTTGATCACGTCCACCAAACGATTCAGATGCTTGGTGATCTGTTCGATCACATCGTCCGAACCCATTGTGACGAGCGTCAGTCGTGACAAGGTGTTGTCTTCAGTCGGCGCGACCGTCAAGGTCTCGATGTTGTAGCCTCTTGCGGAGAATAAACCCACCACACGTGACAACGCACCAGGCGCATTTTCCATCAGCACTGAAATAATATGTTTCATGGATGTCCCCCTTACAGATCTTCAGAACCGAGCAACATCTCGGTCAAGCCTTTACCCGCCTTGACCATCGGCCAGACGTTTTCGCTTTGATCCGTAATGAAGTCCATGAATACGAGACGATCTTTGAGCTTGAAGGCTTCGCGCAAGGCACCCTCGACATCAGCGGGCTTGTCAATACGCATGCCCACATGACCATACGCCTCAGCCAGTTTGACGAAATCAGGCAATGCGTCCATGTAGGACTCTGAGTAGCGCGAAGAGTAATCTATCTGCTGCCACTGGCGCACCATGCCAAGAAAACGATTATTCAGGCATATGATCTTGGGGGTCAGGTGGTACTGACGGCACGTAGAAAGCTCCTGGATATTCATCTGAATAGAGCCTTCACCCGTAATACAAGCCACCGTGGCATCAGGATTGGCCATCTGAACGCCCATTGCGTAAGGCAAACCCACGCCCATCGTGCCGAGACCGCCCGAGTTAATCCAGCGACGCGGCTTGTCGAAACCATAGTACTGGGCAGCCCACATCTGATGCTGACCGACATCTGACGTGATGTATGCGTCACCGCCTGTGATTTCCCAAAGCTTTTGAACCACAGACTGTGGCTTGATCAACTCTGTGGAGTCCGCGAATTTCATGCACTCTTTGCTGCGCCAAACACCGACTTGCTGCCACCACTTGGCCAAGGCCTCTGTGTTGGGACGCGTTTCGGCAGCAGCAACTTGATACTGGGACATCAACTCGATCAAAACGTCCTTGACGTTACCAACAATTGGCACATCGACTTTGACGCGTTTTGAGATGGACGAAGGATCAATATCGATATGGATGATTTTGCGGGGATTTTGAGAGAAATGCTTGGGGTTACCAATCACTCGGTCATCAAAACGCGCACCGACCGCAATCAGAACGTCGCAGTGCTGCATCGCCATATTGGCTTCGTACGTGCCGTGCATGCCGGGCATCCCGACAAACTGCTTGTCTGTCGCGGGATACGCACCAAGACCCATCAACGTGTTGGTGCAGGGCGCACCGATCATGCGGACAAACTGATGCAACTCCGGGGATGCGTCGGAAAGAATCACACCGCCACCGGTATAGATCATAGGACGCTCGGCCTGCAGCAACATCTGCACGGCTTTTTTGATTTGGCCCTGATGCCCCTTGACGACGGGAGCGTAGGAGCGCATGACGGGCTCGGCTTTGGGTGGCGCGTATTTGCAATGCGCAAAAGAAACGTCTTTGGGGATATCAACCAGAACGGGGCCGGGTCGACCGGTGCGGGCGATGTAAAACGCCTTGCGCATCGTATCGGCCAGTTCTTTGACGTCACGCACCAAGAAATTGTGTTTGACGCAGGGACGCGTGATACCAACCGTATCGCACTCCTGAAAAGCGTCCTCACCAATCGCGTGCGTAGGCACTTGACCGCTGATGATCACCATCGGAATGGAGTCCATGTAAGCCGTGGCTATACCTGTAACCGCGTTGGTGACGCCTGGACCACTGGTCACGAGACACACACCGACCTTGTTGGAGGAACGTGAATACGCATCCGCAGCGTGAACCGCGGCTTGCTCGTGCCTCACCAGAATATGTTTGAATTTGTCTTGCTTGTAGATGGCGTCGTAAATGTAGAGCACAGCTCCACCTGGATAGCCAAATACGTGTTCTACGCCTTCTTCGGCTAAAACGCGCGTGACGATGTCTGCGCCATTGAGTTCCATGATGTCATTCCTTTCATTACCGGCTTCACCCCTATGACTGCGGCCTCTAGATTGAGACGCGCCGAACCGCGACAGGAACCGCAACATGCATCGACGTTTTCAAGCTCACAGAGCCTGGCCACCCGACCACCTTGCCAACCTGGCGCGCATTCGCCATCAGGCTATGCACGCACCCAACAGGGGTGCACTGGATCGAAACGGAAGCGGCTGACCCGAGCTTTTGGCAAGGACAGCAGCAAAAGTTTAAAAATACTGACGTCTGCGGCCGGATGGTATCCCGTACGAATCTGTCATCAGGCAAAAATCCGATAAGTTTTTTTACCCGAATCCCAAACTTTAACGTGTTGTGCGCCGCAGCGCAAATCGTACTGGTGTATGCCTATGGGAGTTGTCACCCAGGGCCGACTCCGATAGAGTGGTGATTTAGACGCAAATTGCTGCAGTGCACACGGGATTTATGAACGAAACTGCCAGCCAAGTTCAACGCTTTATCTTTAGTCACCATCTCTATAGTGGCGTTAGACGCACGGCCGGCACCTTGCTGCCGGTCACCATTCTGGGAGGCGTGTTTGGCTGGTATGCCGCCGGACTAGTCGCCACCTTTGGCGCGCTATGCGTGGCCTTTATCGATCAACCCGGTCCACACGAGAATCGACTCTGGGAAATGCTGGGGGGGACGTTGCTCAGCACGTTGACAGTGGCGATCACGGGCCTGGCCTCCAACTATCCGCTCCTTTTGTGGCTCGCAGTGATCGTTCAATGCTTCGGCTACTCCATGCTGTCCGTTTACGGCAAAAAAGGCGGACTGATTGGTTTTGCCTGTTTGCTTTTGATGACAGTCACCATGCACGAAGCCCTCACCGCAGACCAAATATGGCTACATACCCTCACCTCATTTAGTGGCGGATTGTTTTATACGATTTTTAGTTATTCGCTCAGCCGGGCGATGAATCTTCGGGAAAAAGAACAGGCACTCTCCGTCGCGCTGTTTGCAACGTCTGATTATGTTGCTCAACGCGCAGATATGTATAACCTGGATCACGACTTGGATGATAGCTATCGCAAGCTCATCACCAGCCAGTCCAATATGACAGACAAGCAGCAAGCGGCTCGCGACATGGTGCTCAGAGGACTCTCCGGAAAAATCAATCTGGATCAGCCAAAACGCCTCATGCTCTGGAATCTTTTTGTCGATACGATTGAAATCGTTGACACTTTAGTTGCCACACGAACGGACTATTCACTGTTACGCAACAAACTTGCGGACTCTGACATCCTGATCTTTATCCGTGATGCGCTTTATAAGATGTCCGTTGATTTGGACAGAATCGCCCTGGCTGTTTCTCGGGAAAGCATCGCGACCCCGCGCAACAGTGTCAAAGCAGAATTACGCGCATTGGAATTTGAGATTGATCAAATGGAGCGCAATGGGTTTGCCACACGCGAACCCGATGTCTATCACTTATGTGTGGAGATTTTGCGCCGGTTACGCAACAGCGCGAACGCTGTCCAGCGCATGATCATCTCAACCGACATGAGCAAAAACACCCAAGTCATACAGCCAACGGTATTGGATCAGTCGCTCAGCCAGTTTCTATCGCGTGAAAAATACCGTCTGGGCATGATTACAAGCAATTTGAGGCTTGATTCACCGATTTGTCGCTATGCATTG
The DNA here is from genome assembly GCF_030410375.1 of Zwartia vadi. Lineage (GTDB taxonomy): Bacteria > Pseudomonadota > Gammaproteobacteria > Burkholderiales > Burkholderiaceae_B > Zwartia > Zwartia vadi. Next base: position 163,212 of record NZ_JAUHHE010000008.1, on the reverse strand, counting down.
CGCGTGACGCTGGCGGCCGCCTTAGCCATGGCGGTCTGGACCTTTGTTCCGGCACTCGCGCCTCAGGGCTACTGGATTTTGCTCACAGTCCTGATCATCATGAAACCGGGCTTTGCCTTGACTCGTCAACGTAACACCTGGCGACTAGTGGGTACGCTAATTGGCTGTGTTTTAGCGCTAGGCGCCCTATACATCACAGAAGATAATACATGGCTGTTTGCAGCCATGGTATTGTCGGCAATTATTGGCGGTAGTTTGCTACAGCTCAATTATATGATGGCATCGGTTTTTAATACCAATGCCGTGTTGTTGGCGTTTCACTTTGTCGACCCGACGGCCTCTACTATCGTCACAGACCGTGCGATCGATACGCTGATTGGCTCCATGATTTCTTTTGCCTGCAGCTATTTTTTGCCATGGTGGGAATCGCAATTCATGCCATCACTATCGCGCGCAGCAATCAATGCGAACCGAGAGTATTTACGCGCCGGATTACATTACGTCGATATGTTGCAAGCCAATAAAAAAGATCCTCAGAACACCGATATTCAACGCGCTGAAGTTGCTTGGAGATTGGCGCGCAAAAATGTCTACGTTGCTCTTGGCAATTTTGCAGAGGCCTTTTATCGGATGATGCTCGAACCACGCTCACGCCAATGGCATGTGATTGAATTCAACAATCTCATGATTCAAGTACACATGCTGGCGTCGCAAATCAATGCAGTCATGCAGGCTCTCACAATATCTTCGCAAGCCAATCCGATCGTGATTAATCACCTTGCTCAGATCGTTCCGCATCTCCAAGCAGATGCCAGCGCACCATTGCCGCCCCTTCCTGCATCCCTTGTGGACGGTAGCTCGCCAAATTTTGCCTATCCGATGTCTCAATTACAAAAAACGATCATGAATATCGATGCTGAAGTATCGGTGATTCATCGTCACATACAGTCAACACTTTCACCTTTAGGATCTCCCTCATGAATCACCGTCGCATCAAGCTCCCTGATTACCCGCGCGTCGCTCTTGTGCTTCAAGGTGGCGGAGCCCTGGGTTCCTATCAAGCAGGCGTGTACGAAGGATTGGCTCGCGCAGGTATTCATCCAAACTGGGTGGCGGGTATTTCAATTGGAGCACTTAATTGCGCCATCATTGCCGGCAACCCGCCAGAAAAAAGGGTTGAAATGCTGAAAGGATTTTGGAACGCGATCTGCAGTCCACCTTCGCTGCCCAACACTCTGATCCCCGACACAGCCAACATGTTTGATCAATTGCTTCCGCCTTGGGGCGACATGCTCAAAGGAATTGAGCACACGGTGAGGGGTTCGATGGCGGCAATGTCCGCGCTCATCAAGGGTCAGGATAATTTTTTCACGCCTCGAATGTTGGCACCAGGTGGTGGAACTCCAGACACAACGAGTTTTTACGATACCGCCCCCGTTCTTGCCACGCTCGAACGTTTTGCGGATTTTGATCGGATCAACAGCGGTGAAACAAGAGTTTCGCTGGGTGCCACAAATGTTGCAACCGGCAACTTTGTTTACTTTGACTCTGAAAATATCAAACTGACGCCCAAACACTTTCTCGCCTCTGGCTCCCTGCCTCCGGGTTTTCCAGCCACAGAAATTGACGGCGAATACTATTGGGATGGCGGCTGTGTGTCGAACACTCCACTCGATTATGTCTTGGGTGTCACGCCTCGCAAAGACACGCTTGTGTTTCAAGTCGACTTATGGAGCGCGCGAGGCCCGCTACCCGTTGATATTTTCCAAGTAAACGAAAGACTCAAAGACATCCAATTTTCAAGTCGCACGCGTAGCGTGACGAACATGATAGATATGGCGCAAAAAATGCGCCGTATCTGGTTTGACACGGTAGCGCGCATTCCGGAAAAAGTGCGTGCCAACGATCCTTGGTTCGATGAGATGATGCGTCACATGATGGGTGCGCGCTACAACGTGATCCACCTCATCTATCAAAACAAGCACAGCGAAGGGCATTACAAGGACTACGAGTTCAGCGCTGAAACAAAGGATCAGCACTGGCAATCCGGTCTACACGACATGCATGAAACGCTCGAACATCCAGAGTGCCTGGCAATGCCAAACGAGGGGGAGAACTTCGTGACGTTTGATGTACATACTCGTCAACGAAGCTCATCGGGACAATTGGATCACCCTGTCATCAAGCCTTCAGGTAATCGTAAGCGACCTCGCCAAGCCCCAAAGTGAGGTCGCAGAGCAAGTGCTTGGCGCCGACAATCTCCAGAACAGGAAGGTCGGCGACTGGCGCCAATGCATGCTGAAACAGCTCTAATTTCGCTGGACCCGTCCAAGCGCCCTTGACCGTCACGCCTTGCAAGTAATAGCGCACCAATTCGCACACGCGAGCGGTACCATCGACATGGGGAATGATTTTCAGCAGATAGTTTGGTGTCTCTATGAGCTTTTTTTGCTCTGCGAGACGGTCAAGCTCTTGATGCTTATAACCAAGCGTGCCCGTCGCAATACGAACCTGTCCATAATCAAGCGTTCCCAACAAGGTATCCGAGTCGACTTGGAGCTTCGGTTTTGCTAGCTTTTTGGGAAATCCCCACAGCTCACGCCCGCCCGCAATCGGAGCCTCATCATCCAGATACATCATGTGCGTGTAGCCGCTCCGACGTCCCTGCTCGTCGATGACCGAAATCACCTGTCCTGACTCTGTGTAGTCGCCAAAACCCGATGAGTCGGGCATGCGTATGAACTCATAACTCACAATCGGATCATCGATTGTGAGCGGCTCAGGCACCATTTCGCGCAGTTTTTTTGCATCCGTACGATATGAAATGATTAAAAATTCTCGATTAACGAAGTGGTAAGGTCCTTTTGGAAAGGAAGGACTCGCGAACGGCATTGAGTAGGCATTCGCTTTGATATCGGCTATTTTCAAGAAACTCTCCGGTTGCATTGGTAGCTAGAATGTAATTCATTTAAATTTAGGCGACTATACTGACATGGGCTTTACAATGGCTCACCGCAGCATTCTTTATCTTCACACTACCCCCCTTTCTGGAGTTTAATATGTCACTACAAAATAAAGTTGCACTCGTTACTGGCGCGGCAAGTGGAATTGGACGTGAATGTGCCCTGAAACTTGCCAGCTTGGGCGCAACGGTCGTGATCGCCGACCTGAATCAGGCGGCAGCTGACAAAGTGGCAGAGGAAATCAAACAAGCGGGTGGAAAAGCCATGGGTGTCGTCATGGACGTGACTGATGAAGCCGCAGTCAACGCGGGTACAGATCTCGCAGCAAAAACATTCGGTAGCATCGATATTCTGGTTTCCAACGCTGGCATTCAAATCGTTCATCCAATCGAAGATTATCCTTTCGCCGACTGGAAAAAAATGCTCGCTATTCACCTCGATGGTTCGTTTCTCACCACCAAAGCCGCGATCAAGCATATGTATGCCGGCGGCAAGGGTGGCTCGATCATTTACATGGGATCTGTTCACTCTCACGAGGCGTCACGCCTGAAAGCAGCCTACGTCGCCGCCAAGCACGGAATTTTGGGCCTGGCTCGCGTGGTCGCAAAAGAAGGCGGCCCCAAGGGTGTACGCGCCAACGTCGTGTGTCCGGGCTTTGTCCGCACACCGCTGGTTGACAAGCAGATCCCCGAGCAAGCCGCAGCACTCAAGATCAGCGAAGAAGAGGTCATCAAGAATGTCATGCTCAAAGACACGGTGGACGGTGAGTTCACCACGACTGAAGACGTTGCAAACGTTGTGGCATTTTTAGCCGGCTTTGAAAGCAGCGCCTTGACAGGTCAGTCCGTGATCGTGAGCCACGGCTGGAGCATGCATTAATCCTCGCTGACAAGTCTTCTTGTTATTCGGGTCTACGGAAGACAAGCTTATCTTCCGTAGACACCTCAGGCGCGTATGCGTAACCTTCACTGGCAAATTTTTGTAAACCCTCAGGCTTAGTGATGCGCTTTTCAATCGCAAAGCGTGCCATTAATCCGCGGGCGCGTTTCGCATGAAAGCTGACCACTTTCCAGGTCGGCCCTTTGGCATCCTGGAACACGCATTGAATCACCCGAGCCTTGAGCGCTTTTTGATCCACGGACTTGAAATATTCTTCAGAGGCAAGATTCACGATGATCGGATCTTTGTCCTTTGCAAGACGCTCGTTCAGATAGGGTGCGATTGTTTTGCCCCAAAACTGATAAAGATTGGCACCTCCAGGATTGGCAATTTTTGTGCCCATTTCCAAGCGGTAAGGCTGCATCAGGTCCAAGGGGCGTAAAACTCCGTATAGCCCACTCAAAATTGCCACATGTTCCTGCGCCCACTCGAGGTCTTTTTCTTTCAGTGTGGCAGCCTCTAAGCCTTCGTAGACATCGCCATTGAACGCAAGCACTGCCTGGCGGGCGTTGACCTGAGTAAAGGTGGGCTTCCAGGCCGCATAACGCTCCACATTGAGCTTGGCCAAAGCAGGACTCAGATCCATCAACTCAGCGACATCCTCAGCACTCTTGGTTTTAAGCACCTTGATCAGCTGGGACGCTTCTTTCACAAAAAGGGGTTGGGTATGGATTTCGGTTTGGACCGCGGAATCGTAGTCAAGTTTTTTAGCTGGAGATAACAGAAATAGCATGGCTTAATCCGGCTCAAAGGTTAGTATCAACATCGATACCCCTAGTGTAGCGGCTCGCGGGCGCGTTTCTGCTAGAATTACGCCCTTGACCCCAGTGGGGCTTTGGCATCTGAACTATCCGCCACAAGCCTCACTCGTAATTGTTCCCAGCGATTACACCCCGGAGAGGTGGCAGAGTGGTCGAATGTACCTGACTCGAAATCAGGCGTGGGTGCAAATCCACCGTGGGTTCGAATCCCACCCTCTCCGCCAACTTGTCAAGATTCTGACGAAGGCACATTCCGGCTCTGCTCTACCCCATTTGGCTCTACTGGCTCTACTCCATTATCTGGGGATCAACAGTATCCATCGTTACACTCAGTAGCAACCTAATGCTTGTTGTACATCAGTACTTGTGAGAGACTTTTCAGCATGCTGATTCGGGAGTCAAAACGTGCAGGCCAGATTAATTGATTTAGAAAAGTTTGCGATCGAAACGCGTGATCGTTTGACACGAATCGAAACTCGGTTGGACACTTTTGCTACCAAAACGGATCTTCACCAGGAACTCCACAGCATGACCTGGAAACTTTTGGGAGGTGCGATGGCCGGAGCCACCGCACTCGTGGCCGCTGTTTACTGGGTTGCGTGCAACGTTAAATAAAAATCCTCAGACGAGATTGCGCTCCAACCATGTCGCAATTCCTGTGAGGTTGTAGTCTTCATGATGCTGTCCGATCAGCTGCACTCCCATTGGCAGCCCATCTACTGCCAGCAAGGGTGCACTGATGGCTGGTGCCCCTAAATAAGATGAAACGCAGCTAAAAGACACATCCCCCGTTGGGAATTTCGTATTTCGAGTATCTTGAAAACGAGGCGCTGGACCGCAAGAAGCCAATGAAATCAGGGCATCGCATTGAGTAGCCAATGCCGCCAAGCAGCGATGGGCGTGATCACGCAGCAAAATATCCTGTCGGTAACGTTCAAGCGACATGTCGCGACCGCTCTCAAGCTGGCGCAACAGGCTGGGGCCCAAGGTGCCTGGATGTTGTTCAATCATATTTTCAAGACTCCAGCGCTGCTCCCAAGATATCAGTCGCATGGATTTTGCCGTAGCGTCCTGCACAGACTGCTCCAGCAATTCGATTAAATGGCTGTCTTTACGATGTAAAATACGCACGCCTTTATCTTCAATTTGGGTCAAGAAGGTCTCAAAGACTTTATGGGACTTGGCATCAAGGCGCGGCCAACCTTCGGTTTCAAGAACAGCTAAACAACTCGGCCTCTTTTGTTCTGGAGCAGAAATGGGTCCATACAAGCCGGGATGTCCGGGATCACCTCCTACACGAACTACCATTTCCATCGCGGTATTCCACATATCCTGAGCGCATCCCGCATGAATGCCAACGTGGGATTGACTGTATCCCAGCCTTTCGCCTCTATTAATGGCGCCAAAAGTTGGCTTTAACGCCCAGTTCGCATTGAAACTAGCCGGCCGAATAACTGAACCAACGAGCTGGGACCCCAGCGCTACTGGAACCATACCCGCCCCAACAACCGCGCCCGAGCCACTAGAGGATCCTCCAGGCGTGCGCTCAGGATCGAAGGCATTCGTCGTAGGTCCGGGGTCAAGAAATCCCAAGGCAGTGGTGACGGTTTTACCCAGTACCATCGCTCCCGCATCTCGCAACGCTCGAACAACAGCGCTATCGCGTTTTGGAAAGTTACCTTCGTATGCAGGACTACCCATTTGAGTCGGCATATCTTTCGTTTCTATTAGATCCTTGATTCCGACGGGCATACCATCAATCAGGGACAAGGCCTGGCCGTTGCGATATCGTGTGGTGGATTCGTCAGCCGCTCGACGGGCCGATTCAATATTCAAAACCACCCAGCCTTTGACAACAGGCTCTCGAGCCTCAATGCGCGCCAAACAACGCTCTAGGTACTCGCGAGGGGTGTCTTTATGCTCGAGAAATGCTTGACGAGCATCGTGAAACGTTAATGCTTGAAATGTTTTGGGGCTATACATAACGTTGAACTCCAATCGACAAAATGTGAATTAGTTTGCTTGAATGCCCGCAGATTTAATCAAATTAGTCCAGCGTGCATATTCACTTTTAAAGAACGCATCAAATTCTTTTGGTGTGCTAGTTTCAACGAACATGCCTACGCTCTTTAGACGAGCTTGAACATCAGGCATTTGCAAAACCTTATTAATGTCTTTGTTTACTTTTTCAATGATAGCTAGCGGCGTTCCGGCAGGCGCAAAAACTCCGTACCAAGCCTCAAGACTTAAACTCGGCAAACCTGCCTCTGCAGTCGTAGGCACATCCAAAATACCTTCTACACGCGCGGGTGAAGCGACAGCATAAGCTTTTGCACGACCACTCGTGATGTAGGACTTAACGTTGCCCGATGCAAACTGAACCAGCACGTCCACTTGTCCCCCTAACAAAGCCGTAGACGCCTCGAGTGCTCCACGATAAGGTACGTGCAGAACATCAATTTTTGCCTCTTGTTTAAACATCTCTGTGTAGAGTTGCAACACGCCTCCCGAGCCATTCGAGGAATATGAATATTTACCGGGATTAGCCCTGATTTCGGCTATCAATTCCTGCAACGTGTTCTGGGGCAAACGCGGATGGCCCAAAATCACTACCGGCAAATTACCAATTTTTCCTATACGCACAAAATCTTTAACAACATCTATACGAGCGTTTTTATTGATTGCGGGTAAAGTGGCCAGCTCGTTAAAGGTCACCATCAGCGTATAGCCATCAGGCTTTGCGCGAGCGACATACTCGGAGCCCACCAGCGTACCTGCCCCCGGTTTGTTCTCGATCACCACAGGGTGGCCCCACATTTCTGCGAGCTTGGATCCAATTAGTCGACCCAAAATATCTGCAGTACCACCTGGAGTAGTCGGCACGATGATGGATACAGTTCGTGATGGGTAAGTTGAACTATCGGCTTGCGCGTTAGCAAGGAAGGCAGAGGCTGAAATAGCCATTGCACTAAACAGTTTTATCACTTTTGAACTCATGATTGCTCCTCCTGGAGATTTAGAAAAATAATTTTTATCTATCTCATTCAATCGATAGTAGGAGTGCCATATCATTGTTTGCAAACAAATTCTGCTGTGCTACGATTAACTTTTACTTAATCGAAGACTCATCACATGAAACTACCCTTGAATGCTTTGCGGGTCTTTGATGTGACTGGAAAATTGCAAAGTGTCTTGGCAGCATCTGATGAGCTCTGCATTACGCCTGCTGCTGTGAGCCAACAAATACGCTTGCTAGAAGACTTTCTAGGCGTGCGTCTGTTTAATCGTGAGCACCGTCGCATTGTTTTGACCGAAGCAGGTGCGCAGTATCACGCTGACATCGCACGCTCTTTTGCAGACCTGCAACGAGCGACTCAAAGTATCACGCGATACCAAGACAACAAAACGTTCAACATCCGCGCACCACACACTATCGCATTACGCTGGTTGTTACCCAAACTGGCTAGTCTGCACATGAGCCATCCCACCATCGAGGTCAAGCTTCACACTTCATTAGCGCAGCCAGACTTCGATCGTGAGGATCTAGATGCAGGCATCATGCTCGGGGATGGCTCATGGAAAGGAGTTGAAGTGTGGAAGCTCATGAGCAACCATATCAGTCCCGTTTGTACGCCAGAAAAGGCACGGCAACTGCGGAGCCCCACAGACCTGAAGCATGAAACACTCCTCCACACGCTTGCTCGTCCTGACGATTGGCAACTATGGTTTCAAGCGGCTCAGATCAACAACATAGACACTGCTCGCGGCATGCGTTACCAGTCATCAGCTCTGGCTTATCAAGCTGCGGTAGAGGGCTATGGCGTAGCGATCGCGCAACGAACGATGGTAGAGCGCGAACTGAGCGAGGGACGACTTGTGACGCCTTTTGACTTATGGGTCGATCTCGGCGATCAGACGTATTATTTTCTCTTGCCGCCTGATGGCTACAAGCGCCGTAGCCCGGAGCTAGAAGACTTTCGAAATTGGATTCGCAGCTTGTCGGTAGATTGAGGACTACTTCAGCTGTTCCAACTTCTTTAGCGCCCCACTGATCGCATCACCCGCCAGATTCACGGCTGGAATCCCTCTGAACACAAAAGCGATGCCTGCGACAGCCTGCAACTCGGCAGGCGTTGCACCCGCCCTCATTGCGGCCACAGCATGATTTTCAGCAGCCTGAGAAAGATTCATCAAGAGCATACCAAAAGCCATGAGCTGACAAGTTTTGTGATCAAGTGCTTCAGGTTCAAGTAGCTTGGCTCTTGCCTCTTCGACTGCGAGCGTCATTTCAGGCGCAGTGGACATGCCAAGCGCGAGACGGTTTTTAATGCGTTCTGGGACAAAACCCAAGCTATCGAGGTAGCCCGCTTCAATCTGTTCAAGAGGTGTGGACATTTATGTAGCTCTCCCTTTGAATGGAGAAAAGTCATAGAGTTTTTCAGGATTGGTCACAAAGAGTTTGGTGCGAACATCCTCGTTGGGTATCCAGCTTTCCAACAAGTCCGCTAAATCAATGTCGTTTGGCATATCTTTGTGAATACCTGGATGCGGCCAGTTTGTGCCCCACACGCATTGATCGGGAAAATCTGTCAGTAATGTTTGTGCGAATGGTTTCATGTCTGAATAGTTCGGAGGACCTGCGTCAGAGACGCGATACCAACTTGAAATTTTCACCCATGTGTCAGGCTTGCGATCGAGTAGTCGCCGAACCACAGCAAACTGCTCAGACTGTACGGTTTGGTTCCCTCTGACTCGACCCATATGGTCAAACACCAAACCGACAGGACAGTTCATGAGACGCTGTTCGAGAGTGATCCAGTCAGCCGCGTCCTTGATGTTAATTTCAATATGCCAGCCCACCTCCGCGCACAGGCGAGCGATGGCCTCGAGATCCCGGGTGGTTGCCCCGGTGGGAAACTGGTCCATCAAACGTGCCGCACGAAAGCCTGCGGCATCCAGGCGTCGCAAGTGATCAACGGTGTCTCTCGGCGAAATCGCAGCGACTCCGCGGAAACGCTCCGGGTCAGTTTGAATGAAGTCTTCGGTGATGGTGTTATCAAAGCCGTAAGCCGAACCGTGCACCTGCACCCCCCGATCCACTCCGAGCACTGCATGCAGACGCAACCACTCCTCTCGCGTACAAATCGGCGGAGTGTATTTGCGATCGGGATCCAAAGGGTATTGATCGAACAAATCAAAAATATGCGCGTGACAATCAATCGTACCCGGAGGCAGACGTCTTTTAGGCGCACGGAGATTCGAATCGGGAGCTAGAGGTGTTTGATTCATGATGAAAGGGTTTGATTAATTTGAAATCTGAATATTGGCGGCCTTACCAATTGCCTGAGAGTTCGCAAAATCTTTATTTACGTAATTTTGAAACTCTGCCTGATCCATATTCAAAATCTCAACACCCAAGGCTTCGAACTGTTTCTTGATCTCTGGGCGTTGCATCGCTTGCTTGAGTGCGGCATTGAGCTGTTTGACGACTGCAGGCGGCGTGCCGGCGGGCGTAAAAATACCCGTATACGTTGTCATATCGATGTCCTTGACACCAAGCTCTTGCAATGTTGGGACATTGGGCAAGCCTGCGGAGCGGGTTTTTGTAGTCACGGCAAGCGGGGTGATTGCGCCGCTTTTGATGTGGGGCATCGAAGCCGTCATCTGATCGATCATCGTTTCAACCTGTCCTCCAATCAAGTCTGTGATTGCTGGACCACTACCCTTGTAGGGGACATGATTGAGTTTTGTACCGGTCTTGAGTGCGATCAACTCGATCGCCAAATGTTGCGTTGAGCCAATACCAGCTGAGGCTACGTTCAGTGCGCCTGGATTCGCTTTGGACTTTGCCGCAAAATCCGCGTAGTTTTTGATCGGGCTTTTTGCCGAGGCAGACAGGACAAGCGGAACCGAATGAATCGGACCAACCGCGATCAGATCTTTAGTGGGGTTGTAAGGCGGGTTGGTGGCCAGAGCGGGTCCAATCGAAATGGAACCACTGGATCCGAGCAATAAGGTATAGCCATCTGGAGAAGACTTCGCAACACGCGAAGAACCGATGAAGCCACCTGCGCCAGGTCGATTCTCAACAATCACAGTCTGTCCGAGAATTTCGGACATTGCCGGGGCGATCGCTCGGGCGGTAATGTCGACGTTTCCACCGGGAGCCCAGGGAACCACGATTGAAATTGGTTGACGCTTGGGAAAATCCTGAGCGGTTGAGGGGCTCGACATGAGCGCCAAACTTGCCAATGCTGCGACAGCATAAAAACTTTTTTGCATGAACAGTCTCCGAAATAGCCAATCTAACAGTCGGTGTATTGTTTTTATTTGCGCTTCTTATAACACGATGATGTCTTGAACAATACAGATAAATTGTCTGACCAAAGGGGGTGAAAGGTGGTCTCATATTTTGAACACTTCTCTTTACAAGCTTGGCGCAGCTAGGTAAAACGATAATCTATTAATAAGAATGAAACAGAGGAGCAAGCATGTCTTACGTTCAAGCGGAAGGGGCAAAACTATTTGTGCAGGATACCGGCTCAGGCACGCCGATTGTCTTTGTGCACGAAATGGGTGCGGACTACCGGGAATGGGAATCTCAGGTCAGGTGGTTTTCTCGCCGGTATCGCTGCCTCGCCTATAGTGCGCGCGGCTATTTCCCTTCCGAAGTCCCAAGCGATCCGAACCTCTATGGCCTTGAGTTTGCAGCCGATGATATTGCAGCCGTCATCCGAGGGATGAACTTGGGTCAGGCGCACGTCGTTGGCTTGAGCATGGGTGCATATGCAGCGCTTCGATTCGGCATGAAATATCCTGAGCTTGCCCGTTCTCTCGTCGTGGCGGGCGTAGGCTCGGGTTCGCTCGCCCAAGATCGGGAAGCCTTTGTTGCCAAGTGCAGAGCCCAAGCTGAGCTGTTTCTAAAGGCCGGCTCTGCTGCAGTCGCACAAGAGATCGGCCGTGCACCGACTCGGATCGGTTTGCTTAAAAAAGATCCTCTGGGTTGGCATAGTTTTGTTGAGCACTTGTCGGAACATGACCCTGCCGGGATGGCACACACTTTGAACATGTATCAGGCGAGCCGCCCTTCTATTCAAAGTTTTGATGAACAGATCCGCGCGATGAAGGTGCCGACACTTCTAGCGGTGGGTGACTTGGACAATCCGTGTCTGGATACGAACATATATCTCAAACGCACACTGCCCAACGCACAGCTTTGGGTCTGTCCGAATACAGGTCACGCTATCAATCTTGAAGAACCGGCCGCCTTTAATGAAGCCGTCCAACACTTTTTGTGCAATCTGGGAGACCACGCTTGAAAATCACTGCCATCACGGCCTTTCCTCTTTCTTTTCGCCTGGACCAGGGCAAAACCGTTACGATGGGAATCGGCAGTACTACCAAGCGCGACGCCATCATTGTCCGAGTCGATACCTCGGAGGGCATTACGGGATACGGAGAGGCGCATCCCGGCCGCAGCCCCGGGGCTGTTGTCAGCCTGATTCACAACACCCTCGCTCCGATGCTGATCGGGATGAAAGCAACAGACTGCGTGGGTGTATGGAAGCGCGTCCATCGCATGCAACTCTCTAGCCACGGTGTAGGCTCTGGTGCCTCCCTCGCACTGGCCGGCATTGATATGGCGATGTGGGACATCCGGGGCAAAGCCGCCAACATGCCGTTGTATGAGCTTCTGGGTGGCAGTAAACGGCGGTTGCCTGCATATGCGGGCGGGATTTCACTTGGCTACCAACCCAAAGAGTCCTTGGCTGAGGAGGCCCAGGAATATGTTGCGCGTGGCTACAAAGCTGTGAAACTCAGACTAGGTGATACGGCAGCAAAAGATATCGAACGGGTGCTCCATGTGCGCAAGGTGCTCGGCGATGACATAGATATTTTGACGGATGCGAATACGGCCTACACGATAGCGGACGTTAGACGTGTCCTGCCGGTACTGGCGGAGATTAAAGCTGGTTGGCTCGAAGAGCCGTTCGCTTGCAGCGATTTTGCATCTTATCGGGAGGCTGCAAAAATCACGTCTCTCGTGCCGATCGCTGCGGGTGAAAATCACTACACGCGCTTTGAGTTTGCTCAGCTTCTCGAAGCTGGCGACATCAGGATTTGGCAACCTGATTTATCAAAGTGTGGCGGCATCACGGAAGGTCTGGCCATCGCAGCCCTTGCCTCTGCGCATCGCATCCCGATGAATACACACAGTTCAGCGACCGGACTTAATCACGCTGCCACGATTCACTTTGCCTCGGCTATTGAAAATACGCAGTACTTCGAGGCATGCGTCTCCCATTACAACCCTTTGCGGGATATGTTCGGTGTCAGTTTTCAAATTGGGCAGGATGGCTGTGTCGAGCCTTTGGACAAGCCAGGTATTGGTATCGAAGTCGATGAATCCATCTTTAAAAAATATCCTCTTATCGATGGTCCCGGGTATGTCGTTAAATTCTAAGTTCGGAGACAAAAATGAATATGCTCACTAAAAAAATACTTGTTGGGTTAGGTTTGTCCTTATGCATGGCAAGTGCTGCATTGGCGCAAACCTTTCCAGAAAAAACCGTTCGCATCGTTGTTCCTTATCCTCCCGGCGGCTTTAACGACACGCTAGCTCGCATTTCCAGCGAAAGACTCGGAAAAATATGGAGTCAACCTGTTGTGGTCGAAAACAGACCAGGAGGCAACACGACAATTGGCAATAGCTATGTTGCGAAAGCTCCTGCAGATGGTTATACGATTTTGGTCACACCTCTGCCATTTTCAGCCATGCCAGGACTCTACGGTGCCAAACTCCCTTACGACGCACTGAAAGACTTTCGCGCCTTGATTCTGGCGGGTTCAGCGCAAAACGCACTTGTGACACGCAAAGGGCTCAATATCAATAGCGCCAAAGAACTCGTCGAATATGCCCGTGCCAATCCAGGCAAACTGAACTATGGCTCAACGGGCTCAGGATCATCGAATCACCTTTCGATGGAGCTGCTGATGAATATGACAGGCACCAAACTCACACACGTCCCCTACAAAGGAAGTGCGCCTGCCGTAGCGGCTCTCATGGCAGGCGAGATCGATGTTCTGTTTGATAACGTTCCAAACGTTGTTCAGCAAATTCGAGCAGGCACCATCAATGCCATTGGCGTAAGTGGCCTCAAACGTACAGCACTCCTGCCTGACACACCAACTGTTGCAGAATCGGGCGTGCCAGGATTTGAAGTCAACGTCTGGTTTGGGATGCAAGTGCCAGGTGCCACGCCTACGGCAATTGTCAATCAAATCAACCGAGAGCTGGCAAGCATCTATCGCCAGCCAGATGTCACCAAACGCTTTAATGACCAGGGTGTCGAAGTGATCGCCAGCACGCCTGAAGCGTTCAGCGCACTCTTGCAAAGCGAAGTCGCCAAGTGGAGCAAGTTGATCAAAGAAGCGAATATTCGGATTGAGTAAACATGAAAATTCAAGATGTCACCCTCACTCTCTTTAGTTGGGACGATATTCCTTCGACCAGCTATGGCGCGCATACTGGCCGTTTTGCCGGTGCAAGCAAGCTCGGCCTGCTTGCAATCACAACGGATCAAGGCATCACAGGACATGCATTTCTCGGTTCTGCTTTTTTTCCGGCGGATATGGATGGTGGCAGTCTGATTCGTTATCTCAAACCAATCTTGCTTGGACAGAATCCGCTTGACCGTGAGCGTCTTTACAAAGCGATGTGGAAGCGTGTGCGCACAACCACGCCACGATCAATCGGTGCGGTGGACGTTGCGCTGTGGGATATCGCGGGAAAAGTCGCAAACCTTCCCATCCATCAACTGCTCGGGTCCTACCGTGATCGTGTTCCAGCCTACATCAGCTCCGCTGTGCTATCAAGTCCTGAAGCCTATGCTGATGAAGCTCAACATTACCAATCACTCAAGCTTGCCGCCTACAAAATTCATCCGCCTCAAATTTGGCGTGAAGACATCAAAGTTTGTGAAGCCGTCAGGAAAGCGGTAGGCGACGAGTATGTGCTGATGCTGGACTCTGTTTGGAGTTACGACTATCCACAAGCCCTTCGTGTCGGACACGTCATCGAAGAGCTCGATTTCTACTGGTATGAGGATCCACTCGCCGATGCAGATATCTACAACTACATCGAGCTCAAAAAGCACCTGAGCATACCCATCATGGCAACCGAGTATCCGGCAGGCGGGCTGGATTCTTACGCGCCCTGGATTAAAGAGCGTGCGACAGACTTTTTAAGAGGTGACGTCGCCGTGAAAGGCGGAATCACCACGCTCATGAAAACCGCACATTTGGCCGAGGCGTTTCATCTGAACTATGAAGTTCACCATGGTGGAAATTCTCTTAATAATTTTGCCAATCTGCATGTGATCATGGCGCTACAGAACACCGAGCTCTTCGAAGTCCTGCTCCCGTCAGAATCACAAAAATATGGCTTGCTTGAAGATCTTGAAATCGATGAGCAGGGCATGATTCATGCCCCAACAGGTCCGGGCCTAGGTGCACAAATCGATTTTGATTTGATTAAACGTAAAACCCTTGGCGTGTTGAGCTAAAACGCCAAGCTGTTCAACCAGTTTTAATCAGTTTCAACCAGGCTCAAACTGGCGCCACAAGCAACGTCCCTTGACTGATTTGTCGAGGGTCGCAAGGTACTCTTCGTGCGCGAGTAGATCTTCTGCGCTGGGCAAAATCACTGGCAAGCTCAGTGCGTCCTGCTGATGCCCTCTGGCCTCGGCGCTTTCAGTTTCGGGCGTTTCATAGCTATCTATCATCAAACTATCTTGACCGCGCGTCATCGCCAACCAGACCTCGGCGAGCAATCTCGAGTCAAGCAACGCGCCATGCAAAGCGCGGTGGGCGTTGGAGATCCCATAGCGCTCGCACAGGGCATCCAGTGAGTTGCGTTTTCCCGGGTGCAGGGTCTTGGCGTGTACGAGTGAATCGGTCACTCCGCTACAAAACTCGGTGATCGGCTGACGACCAATTTTTTCGAGCTCGGCATTTAAAAATTTCAGATCAAAAGGAGCGTTATGAATAATCAGCTCCGCCCCTTCGATGAATTTTAAAAACTCGTCAGCCTGCTCTTTAAATCTGGGCTTGTCTGATAAAAAGTCGCTTGTCAGCCCATGCACATCCAACGCACCGGGATCACTCTCTCGATCTGGATTCAGATAAGTATGAAAATGATTACCCGTTACGCCCCGGTTCAGAACCTCGACGGCTCCAATCTCAACGATGCGGTGGCCGTGAGCGGGATCGAGTCCAGTCGTTTCAGTATCAAGAATGATCCAGCGCATAAGTAAATGACCAAAAAGTGGAGTGAGCAGGCTTAGAACCATTTTGCTCGGGTGAACAACCTAGCGAGTTATTTTAGCCCGGGCTTCTTCGACACCGCGATTTGCAAGGAGATCGGCGCGTTCATTTCCAGGATCACCGGCATGTCCCTTGACCCACTGCCAGTGAATCTCATGCCTGGCGACCTCATCTGACATGAGCTGCCATAAATCAGCATTTTTTACGGGTTTTTTATCAGCCGTTTTCCAGCCGCGTTGTTTCCAGCCGTGAATCCACTCCGTCATGCCTTTCATCACGTATTGCGAATCGACATGGAGGGTCACCTTGCACGGCCGCTTCAGCGCACGCAAGGCTTCAATAACCGCCATCATTTCCATACGGTTGTTTGTCGTGAGGGGCTCACCGCCATGAAGCGTTTTCTCAACCTGACCGAGCTTGAGCAAGACACCCCAGCCACCAGGACCCGGATTACCTTTGCAAGCGCCATCCGTCCAAATTTCTACATTTTCTTCAGTTTGCATCATTTATTTTTTCGTTGGAATTGATTGTTGCTGCATCGCGACACCCGCGGCGCGGCGCGCACCTTGCTTGATAGACTTGGTTTTCCAGTTGGGTTTGAGCAAGGTCATCCCATGAACGCGCTTGACAGCTGATACCACATAGACCGCCCCGCAGGCCGGCCACCAGCGATCGCCAGCAGACTCAAAAAAAGCCGTGCGATTCAACCACTTTTCTGTACGACATGGCGGAACATAGCAACCAAAGTGACCAAGATCGATCTCAAATGAAAGGAGTTTGAGCCAGTCTTTCAATCTGGAAAGAGAAACTTGATGTCCCAACTCAACGGGAAGCCAAGGCTTCAGAAAGCTTGCGCGCTGACGTAAGCCCCACAAACTCCAGGGATTGAAGCCAGAAATCACTACCCGACCCTCTGGCATCAAAATACGGTCTACCTCGCGCAGGACTTGGTGAGGATTGCCAGATGTCTCTAAAATATGGGGTAAAACCACTAAGTCCACGCTTTCTCTGTCAAAAGGCAGGAACTCTGGCTCGGCGCGGACGACCCCGGCCCAGTCATAGGTTTGCTGCGTTGCAGGCAAGTCAGGGCCAACAAAGGCCTTGAATGGCATTCGGTTCGCGCGCAGCAAGTCCAGCTCTGGCAAACCTACTTGAAGCGCCCGATATCCAAAGACGTCGTCAACCATCGCATCAAAGCGTGTTTGCTCCCAATTTCGGGCATATTGACCCGGATCAGTGCTTAACCACGCACTCAGACTTACAATGGTGGATTCTTGTGTAGACACGCTGTTCCTGAAAAAATATAAATGCCTGCTTACTCAAACTTGCATTGCTCCGCCAACGGCAGCACAACGCCACAACAAACGACAGGGATTTTTCCCCTGAACGCGTTTAGCGACAACTATATCTGGCTCATCACAAATGGCGCGGATGCCATGGTGGTGGACCCCGGTCAGGCAGCTCCCGTTCAGCAGGCGCTCGCCGAGCGCAGCTTGAAGCTCACCGCTATTTTACTCACCCATCACCATCAAGACCATGTCGGCGGTGTCGCCGAGTTGGTTGCTCAGACGGGTGCCTTAGTCTACGGCCCTGCCAGCGAGGTTTTACCGCTCTGCGATGTCGCGCTGGTTGAGGGAGATTGCATCAACGACTCCGGCTTGCAGCTGTCGCTTGCTGTCCTCGATGTACCTGGCCACACGGCTGGTCACATTGCCTTGGCCGGCGAAATCGCTGGTCAGCCGGTGCTATTTTGTGGCGACACCTTATTTGCGGCGGGCTGCGGGAGATTGTTTGAAGGTACGGCGGCTCAAATGGACGAATCCTTAGCCAAGCTTGCTAACCTCCCTTCTGCGACAGCGGTTTATTGCGCACATGAATACACGCTCTCAAACATGCGTTGGGCTCGCGCAGTCGAACCAGACAACCAACGCTTACAACAATGGCAAGCGCTTGCTGAGCAGCAACGCGCGAAAGGCCTTCCGACTTTGCCCAGCACGATTGGGCAAGAGTTATCCTGCAATCCGTTTTTACGCGCTCGACAGCCAACTGTTGCTCTGGCGGCTGCCCAATGGGCTGAGCGTACCCTCCACACGCCGGTCGAAGTCTTTGCCGCGCTCAGAGAGTGGAAAAACAATTTTCGTTGATGTTGATGCCTATTTTTAAATTACTCTTTACGCGTATTCCCGTCTTCATCGCTGTGCTCGTCTTGGCCGGTTGCGCGGGCATGTCCGGTACTGGCAGTCGCGATGGCGCCCAGGACACACCACTAACCATTGATCTGACGGTGCCCGCACCCGATGCCTGGGAGCGGATTCGTCGGGGCTATGCCATTCCCAATCTCAACACGCCCCTCGTCGACAAATGGACGGCCTACTATGCTGCGCACCCTGAGTCGATGAACCGGATGGCTAACCGTGCAGGCAAATACCTGTATTACATCGTCGAAGAAATCAATCGACGCGGCCTGCCAACTGAACTCGCACTTCTGCCCTTTGTTGAAAGCGCTTACAACCCTATCGCCTACTCCCATGCGAATGCCTCGGGCTTGTGGCAGTTCATCCCGAGTACCGGTACCCAATTCAAACTCAAACAAGACTGGTGGCACGATCAGAGACGCGATCCGATCGCCTCGACCAATGCGGCCCTGGACTATCTAGAATATCTATTCGAATTTCAGGGTGACTGGTATCTGGCGCTCGCCTCCTACAACTGGGGCGAAGGCGCTGTTCAGCGCGCAGTCAAACAAAATGCAGCGGCCGGCAAGCCCACCGACTACTTGTCGCTCAACATGCCAGCAGAAACTCGCAACTATCTTCCTAAACTACAGGCGATCAAAAATATCGTCGCCGATCCAAAAAAGTATTCCGTTGTCCTACCTGATGTCGACAACTCGCCATATTTTGTCGCAATCAAAAAAACGGTCAACATTGACTATGAACTAGCAGCCAAGTTCGCTGAAATGCCTCTAGAGGACTTTCAGGCGCTCAATCCATCTTTCAATCAGCCCGTTATTTCCGTCAAGGAAAACCATTCCATCATCCTGCCGCGGGACCGTGTCGCGATTTACAATAAAAATCTCGCCCAGTATCGTGGCGACCTCACCTCCTGGAGGACGTATGAAGCACAGGAAGGAGAGACGCTTTCAGCGATTGCTAGCAAGTTCGGCGTACCGGAAAGTCGATTGCGTCAAGCCAACCGGATACCCACAAACGTCCGCATCGTCAGCGCCCAAACCCTGCTCATTCCTGGCCCAAGCGGTGAAGGCATTCGCCTGAATCCCGCCGATAAAACCTCCCTGGCAATGGCCGGCCGCATCGCGTCACCCTCGCCATCGGTTGCTAAACCAACCGCCCCACGTGCAACGAACGTTCACACCGTATCAAATGCGCAAAATCGTTCCGCGAGCAATCCTACGCCTGCGAGCGCCGTCCGCACCCACACGGTTCGCGCTGGCGAATCACTCAGTAGCATCGCCTCTCAGTACGGTACGACGGTCGCGTCACTTCGCGCACTGAACAACTTAAAATCGGATAAGCTGCGTGCAGGCACAAAATTGCGTGTGCCAGGCACGAGCAACCGAAGCTAGTTTTCTTCTTTTAATTTTTTATCTCTAGGACTGGTCCATGGGCTTTCTTTCCGGCAAACGCATCTTGATTACTGGCGTGATCTCCAATCGCTCGATTGCTTACGGCATCGCCAAAGCATGTCACGAACAAGGCGCTGAACTCGCCTTTACATTTGTCGGCGAACGGTTTCAGGAACGCGTCACAGAGTATGCCGCAGAGTTCGGTAGTTCACTTGTACTGCCCTGTGATGTCGCCGATGATGGCCAGATTGAGTCGACCTTCACCGAGCTCTCCAAGCACTGGGACGGTTTGGATGGTTTGGTTCACTCGATCGGTTTTGCTCCTCGCGAAAGTATCGCTGGCGCATTCCTCGACGGTCTTTCACGAGAGGCCTTCCGGATCGCGCACGACATTTCAGCTTACAGTTTTCCCGCCCTTGCCAAAGCCGCCCGACCAATGATGCAAGGTCGTAACGGCGCATTATTGACCCTAACCTATTTGGGTGCTGAAAAAGCCTTGGCTAACTACAACACGATGGGTCTGGCTAAAGCATCACTCGAAGCATCGGTACGCTATTTGGCAGCCAATCTTGGTCCCGAAGGTATACGCGCCAACGGCATTTCCGCCGGTCCGATCAAAACCCTGGCTGCCAGTGGAATCAAAGACTTTTCAAGCATCCTGAAGGTCGTCGAAAGCAATGCTCCGCTGCGCCGTAACGTGACAATTGAACAAGTCGGTAACGTCGCCGCCTTTTTATTGTCCGAACTATCTGCCGGAGTGACCGGAGAAATCATTCATGTGGACTCAGGTTTTTCAAACGTGGTGTCAGGTTTAGTTGAATAAAGTACCTGGGCCGCAACATCCTGGGGCAGACACGAGGGAGGCTCAGTAAATGAGCTCACCTCGCTCCCGTCAGATGCATGATGAGTGCGCCCAAACCACCGGCTCCTAAAATCAAAATCACAGGATTGATCCGCGTGCGTAACAACAGGCCAAAGACAACTAGACCAAGCCCAATCGTCAACGGACCGACGAAGGCGGCCTTTGCTACCGCATAGACACCCGAGCACATCAATCCAATCGCGATAGGCTCCAACGCATTTTGTACCGCGCGTCTCCAGGGGCGTTCACCGATTTTGTTCCACAAGCGTCCAACCGCGAGACACAGCAAGCTCGAGGGGAGAAAAAAAGACAGTAGAACAACTCCCGCACCAAGCAAACCGGCAATTTGAAAACCAAACACCAACACCATCATCATGTTGGGCCCCGGTGCGAGTTGACCCAAGCTATAAATATGTACAAACGCAGTGTGATCAATCTCGAAGCGCTGCGCCAGAATGGTCTGCATTTCAGGAAGAACGGCCGTCCCACCGCCTACGGCGAGCACCGACAACATACCGAAGGTCATCGCAAGCTGCAGCAAAGCACTCATTTGGAGGACTCCTCAGACGTTGCAGGGACTTGCGGTCCATCAATATCGCGAGGTCGATAAAGATATAGACCGATAGGCACCATGATCAACAATACTGTGATCAGAGAAAACTTCAGCACGCTCATCAACACAAAAGTCGCCAGAATCATCAGCATTGAACGCATGCGTCGAAAATGCTGCTCACCTATTTTGTACGTGATCGAAGCAAGTAGTCCCGTCGCACCTGCGGCAACACCGGCAAGCAGAATATTCAAAATTGGATGATCTTCACCCTGGCTATAGGCGACACCTGCAATCAGCACGAACAAGCCTCCCGGCAGCATCAAGCCTAGTGCTGCACAGCACGCCCCCCAAAAGCCACGAATACGATCCCCCGCAAGAAGAGCAAGATTGACGGAGTTGAGCCCAGGCAGCGTTTGGCTCATCGCAAGCGTCGCCATGAAGGCATCAGGTGTCAGCCATTTACGTTTGTCAATCAAAAGCAAACGCTCATACGCCACAATGCCGCCACCAAAACTCACCGCACCGATCAACAGAAACTCTCGAAAAATCTCCCACAACGAAGGTGGGGAATCTATGGCAGACGGAGTGACAATGCCAGGGTCACTCTTCACGTCGGACCTTGGACTCATTCCTCACTCCCGTAAATTAGAGCGGTTTTAGTACTGCCCGATGCAAGCCAATCGGGAATCGCCAACTGCAAGTTTTTAAAAAATCGATCCGCAAGCTGGTGTGCAGCACTGTCATCGCGATTGGTTTTATTCACTCTATATGAAAAGGCGAGCTCTCCAACAATTGGTTCGCCGACGCTGCGCATCCAAATCGCCACATCACAATGCGCGCTGATGTTAGGACCAAAAACAATGTTGCCTAACGGCAGACATGCCTCCAAAATTTTGTTGGCTTTACCACCCACCACTGAGACAAGTACATCAGGCTTCAGCTCCAAACGCCCCAGATCGGGAAAGGCGCGAACAATGCCACCCATCGTGCGCTCAAAAATCTGATCGACTGGCACCGCGTCCATAATGGAATTATTCGAATAAATCATACGCGTGCTACCGAGACTCTCGCCGCGTAAGATTTCCTCTTTTAGACGCAAGCGTGTTTTATAGGGCAAATCCGGAGCAGGATCATGGGCCAAGGAAGCCTGGAGGGATTTGGCTCGACACTTGAGTGTGACCTCACACCAGTCGTCCACCCAGACATTCTGTCGCGATTCACGCACACGCAAAATCAAATTATTGTTCCGAAAATCATGCGCGGGCGTGTCATAAAAATACACGCTACGCAATCCCGTATTGGCATTGTCCAAGTGAAAAAATTCCACTCCTTGTTTCTGACAAAAAGAGACAAGCAAATGGCTCAGATGCACGATCCGACTATGACGATCAAGCCCTTCTGGCTTGAGCAGCAACTTAAACTCTCGATTCGTGATCTTTTTATCGAGTTTCACAACAGTCTTCATCTGACACCTTTTAAAGTACTAAGTAGCTTCGGTTGCAAGGCGCGCATGCTCAAAGGCTTGCTCGATTGTGTCGCAGTACTGAACACTTGAGCGTTCATCTACCAATTTGGATTTGCGCATTTTTTCCAAGACTCTCGGATTGGCTTCGCACAACAAAACCTGAACACCGCGTCGATGCAGATCAGTGACGACCTCTTCGATCGACTGAAGACCGGTTGCATCAATAAAAGGCACACGACGCAGTCGAATCACCAGAGTTTCGGGATCAGTCGCCGTATGTTTGAGCGCACGTTCAAAACTTTCAATCGCCGCAAAAAACATCGGTCCATCTATTTCGTAGACCATCACGCCATCGGGGCGCTTGAGCACGTCCTCGCCAACCTCGCGCGTCTCAACCGAGGCCGCCATCCTGCGCAAAAAATGGAAAATCGCGAGCATCACCCCGATGTTGACCGCCACCACAAGATCAACAAATACGGTTAACAAGAACGTCACGACCAAGACAACACGATCAGCTGTCGGGGCACGCAGTAAAAGCCGGCCAAAGTTGTGCAACTCACTCATATTCCAGGCAACGACGAACAAAATTGCCGCCAATGCGGCGAGAGGAATACTGGAAGCGAGCGGCGCGAGCACCAATAAGATCAACACAAGCGTCAAGACATGAACAATACCGGCCAGCGGACCCGTCCCGCCATTTCGGATGTTGGTCGCTGTTCGGGCAATCGCGCCCGTCGCGGCAAAACCACCGAACAAGGGCGTAACGATATTGGCTACGCCCTGTCCGATGAGTTCCTGGTTTGAATTGTGTCGCGTGCCTGCCATCCGGTCCGCCACGACAGCTGACAAGAGCGATTCGATGGCACCAAGCATCGCAATCGTGAAGGCTGGACCAACCAAGCTCAGCACGTTGGATACAGTCATGTCAGGCCAAGCAAAAGCCGGAAGGCCTTGTGGGACGCCACCAAACATCGTTCCAATTGTCGCAACCCCCGGCAACTGCAGCAAAGCTTGCAGAATGGTTGCAACCACCATCGCAAGCAAAGGGCCCGGTATACGTTTGAATATTTTGATTTTGTTGGAAAAAACGACAATCACGAGACTGAGCAAGGCGATCAAAAATGTCGGCCAGTGCGTCTGTCCGAGAGATTGTAAAAGCGACCAGACCTTCTCATGGAAATGTTCACCCTCTGGCTTGGGCAGCCCAAGGAAATAAGCCCACTGCCCCACAAAGATTATGACGCCTATGCCAGTGGTAAAGCCAATAATCACGGGCGTCGGGATGAATTTAATCAGACCGCCCATTTTGGCCAATCCCATCACCAGCAGTATCAATCCCGCCATCAGTGTTGCGATTTGCAGGCCAGCAATGCCGTATTTGGCTGTTATGCCTGCCAGGATCACGATAAAAGCACCCGTAGGACCCGAAATTTGCAGGCGACTGCCGCCCAGCAGTGTCACAAGTCCGCCGCCAATGATTGCGGTGTAAATGCCTTGCTCAGGTCGTGCGCCCGAGGCAATCGCAAAAGCCATCGACAAAGGCAACGCGACAATTCCCACAACCAGGCCCGCCAGGATGTTTGGCCACCACTGGCTTCGGGCGAACAACCCGGCACGATACCCTTCTACTAAAGCTATCATAGGAACGGCTTTGATCGATCCAACGGTCAATTACAGCAAACCGAACAGTCAGCTGCGAGATTTAAAAGGCTGGTTGATTATAGGGGGTATGTGTCCGACTCTTGATCTATCTCAAGTCAAGTCATTAAGTTCAGGCTTTTCAAACGCACTTAAGACCAAGGCACTCGTAGAATGAGCCGACAATGTTGATTATTCAAGGAGCAAGCATATGATTATCAGTAGACAAGCATGGGTTGTCGTGGCGGATGGCGGTCGTGCCAACATTTACAAAAACATCGGCGAGATTGGCGAGGTCAAACTCGCTCTTGTGCGCAGCACCAATCATCACAACGAGCACACCCATGAGCTTGGTCGTGATCAGCCCGGACGCCTGAGTGGCAATTCGGGGCACGCCAAGTCCGCACTGGAGTCGACCAACCTGCATCAAGCTGCAGAAGACAAATTTCTCAAAGCAGTCGTGGAACACTTGGCGCAAGACGTGCAGAGTGGCCAATGCAAGGAGCTGGTTTTGATTGCGCCGCCTCATGCACTGGGCGAGATCCGCAAACACTTGCCTGCCAGTGTCTCCAAAATCGTCGTGAGCGAAATCAGCAAGGACTATACTCACATGGCCATCAACGAACTACAAAAGACGCTGATGAACAATATCCATTAACCACCCACGTGAGGATTGCAGGCACCATGAACCTTCCTGAACTTTCTGCGCTTGAGTTACGCCGCTTAATCGGTACCAGACAGATTTCCCCGGTAGAGTTGATGGAGGCCTGCATTGCAAGGATTGAGCAATTCAATCCTGCGATCAATGCGATTGCCGCTACAGACTTTGAGCGCGCACGTGATGCCGCTAAACAAGCCGAAACAGCCGTGATGCGTGGCGAACCTCTTGGTCTCCTGCATGGTTTACCTTTGGGCGTCAAAGACCTTCAGGACACCGCGGGTCTGCTGACGACTTATGGCAACGTCGGCCTACGCGGCAATATTCCTGCAAAAGACAACAGCCTCGTGTCGCGCTTGCGTCAGGCTGGAGCAATTGTCACCGCCAAAACAAATACGCCCGACATGGGAGCCGGTGCCAATACGCGTAACGCTGTATGGGGCGCGACCGGCAACCCCTTCAACCCGACGCTCAACGCCGGCGGCTCTTCGGGTGGTTCTGCTGCAGCGCTTGCAACGGACATGCTGCCGATTTGTACAGGTTCCGACACCGGTGGGTCGTTGAGGATTCCGGCCGCCATGTGCGGTGTCGTCGGAATGCGCCCGTCTCCGGGTACAGTTGGCAACGATACGCGTGCGTTGGGCTGGTCGGTCATCTCGGTGCTCGGCCCGATGGGACGCACTGTCGCGGATACGGCTTTCATGATGGCAGGATGTGTCGGGCGTGACGCCTATGATCCGCTTGCCTATCCAGTCGATCCGACTAGTATCTGGCCGATGCGTCATGTCGATCTATCTACCTTGCGTATCGGATACACCGAAGACTTCGGTGTGTGTATTGTTGATCAAGAAACACGTAGAGTATTTCGTAAGCGCCTTGAGGCCATCGCGCCTCTGGTGAAAGTTTGCGAACCTGTTGACCTGCGTTGCACCGAAGCCGATCAAGCATTTGACGTCTTGCGCGCTGAAAATTTTGTCGCGGGCTTTTCTGAAACGTGGCGGACCAAACCTGAAAACCTTGGACCGAACATTTGCGCCAACATGGAAATGGCGGTCACGATCACGCTCGAAGATCGCGCACGAGCGCATCTCGCTCAAACTCGTATTTCACGACAGTTTGCCGCTGCAACCGAAAAATACGATTTGATTTTGTCACCCGTAGTACCCGTCACGCCCTTCCCTTGGACGCAACTCTATGCGCCCGAGGTCGACGGACAAAAGATGAGAAACTATTATCACTGGCTAGCGCTGACCTATGTCGTGACACTCGCCACCAATCCGACCATCGCAGTGCCTTGCGGTCGTGATGAGCATGGCATGCCTTTCGGACTGCAAATCACCGGGAAGCTTTTTGAAGATGGTCGCTTGATGGCTGCCGCGCATGCGCTCGAACAAGCCTTTAGTTTTGACTCAATGCTCAAGCGCCCGACACCTGATCTCAGTCTATTGCGCGAGGCTCGTCCTGAACTGAAATCGATTGTGACCCACCCACCCGTCTACGAAGGGTTGGTGTCGGACCTCCCAACATCACCAGCGGTATAGCGTTATACCGCCGCCAATATCGGGATTCATCAGTTGATCGGGTAGTGAACGATACTTTGTGACTTGTGCGCCGTCGTTACCGAGATAGACATACATGATCTCGGCGTCGCCTTGTTCACGCAGGTATCTGTAACCCCAGATCCACTGTTGATCATCACCCCAGTTGTCGCGGGTGATGTTGGCGGGTGGTCCAAACTCGCAATGCAAGCGCTCACGCGTCCAGACCTCGCCATTACTCAGTATCCTGAAGTTTTGTTCAGTGAGGACCTGCTGGGGGGCGCTCACAGTTCCTTGTTTGGATACATGCAAGGCATAAGCTGTTTCGCCATCAGGCTGTTGCGTCCAGATCATCCTCGTGCCGCCGTCTCTTGACGCACAACTGATATCGGGCCGGCCATACTGCTTCATCACATCAGTGATGGGTGTACCGGGCTGAACGCTTGAAATTTGAGCGCAACCCGTTAATGCCAGCAGACACAATCCTGTCGATAACCAGCCAAATTTTTTCATACACAACCGCCCATGGATTAAGTTAAAACTCGAACATATGTCCGCTTTTTGCAGCCTTGGTACGGAGATAACCATCGTTGTGCTGATTCGACGGATAAATGTGCGGCACGCGCTCAACGACCTCGATATCGTGCTGCGCGAGAGCCGCGACCTTGGTCGGGTTGTTCGTCATGAGCTTGACACGGTTGACACCCAACAGCCGCAACATCTGTGCGGCAGGTAAATAGTTGCGCTCATCCGAATCAAAACCGAGGTGCAGGTTCGCATCGACCGTATCAAAACCTGAATCTTGCAGTTGATAGGCTCGCAGTTTGTTCACCAAACCGATACCACGCCCTTCTTGGGCAAGGTACAACAAAATCCCGCTACCAGCCTTGGACATTTCGGCAATCGCACCACGTAACTGGTTACCGCAGTCGCAACGCAAAGATCCAATCAAATCGCCAGTGAAACACTCCGAGTGCAAACGCACCAACACGGGCTGGGTCACATCCACATCGCCCACCATCACAGCGAGATGTTCAATCCCACCATCCCGCGGACGAAACGCCACGACGCGCGCATTTTCAGCGTTTTCCAACGGAACGCGTGCTTGACTCACCAGCGTGATCGCTTTGGCGGCATTCTGCATATAGTCTTGAATCAGTCGTGCCTCGACCGACAAGATGTCAGGTGTTCCAATACCCTCAACGATCAGCGCTGCTGGCAACAATCTTGAAAGCTTGGAAAGTGTGACACAAGATTGAGCCAATAAATCAGCGTCTTTCAGGACGAGACCTGTCAAGTCCGGCCGCTTCATCAGCGCAGCCAGCGGATTGGCTAAAAACTCGATCGTCGCAAGGTCAAGCCCTTGTGGATGCGACACGACGCAAGCCGTACGATCTGTCTTGTCTATACCAAGCACATTAGCGCGTGTACCCGTCATGACGAGACGCGGTGCGGTGGTTCCGGTTCGAGTTAGCAGGCCTAGATGCTCCGGGGTGAGTGCTTCGGCTGCCAACATCAGAAGGCTGGCGTTGCCATCATGCACGCGCACCAGTGCACCACGGCGCAATTCTGAAATGGCACGGTCTACTTCAATGAGAGGATCAGGAGTCGACAAGATATTATGAGAGGAAAGGGTCAATAGGGCTTTAAAAATAAAAGCTTGCGCAAAAATGCACACAAGCGAATATTATGACAGCTTAAGGTAAAACCCTAATGGAATTCACCTAATCGACAACTTGTTTTGAGGCTTTTTAAAGATTGGTTTCCTCCGCACAACACCTGCAAGTCCAGGAAGACCTCTCCGGTCCCGAAGCAGAAAATCGCTGGACAGATTTTCTAAAGAATTTTTTTAGCTCCGGGCCCCTACCCGCCTCTTCGCTCCAGGCTCTTTTTGAGCCTCTGCGAAGTGGTCGAACCGATGCCATGATGGTGCTTGGACAGCTTGGTCAGACAATGGATGGGCGTATTGCCACCGTTACAGGCCAGTCCAAATATATCAATGGCCGCAACGGCTTGACCCATTTGCACCAACTGCGTGCATTGCTGGATGCCGTGGTAGTGGGCGTCGGTACGGCGTTGGCCGATGATCCATTACTCAATGTCAGACTCGTGAGTGGAAAGCATCCAGCCCGCGTCGTGATCGATCCCAAGGGCAAGCTTAGTCCACATGCCCGAGTCTGGACTTCCGATGGTACACGCCGCCTGTGGATCGTCTCGGAGCAGATTGATGTTTCGGCTCCCGAAGGTGTGGAAATCATCAGCTTGCCAACAGACGAAGGACGGATCTCGCCTAAGGAAATTTTATCCAGTCTGTACGCACGTGGTTTGAGTCGCGTGCTAATTGAAGGTGGCGCCGAAACAGTGTCCCGCT
Organism: Zwartia vadi; assembly: GCF_030410375.1. Classification (GTDB taxonomy): domain Bacteria; phylum Pseudomonadota; class Gammaproteobacteria; order Burkholderiales; family Burkholderiaceae_B; genus Zwartia; species Zwartia vadi. The sequence continues at coordinate 134,553 of NZ_JAUHHE010000008.1, read as the reverse complement.
TTTTACAAGCCGGGTGCCTGGATCGTCTACATCTCATTGTCGCGCCCATCCTGATGGGTTCGGGACGCGCGAGTCTGAATTTACCTGCAATTGAACATATGGATCAGGCCTCGCGTTTAGATGTGCGAACCCACTTGCTTGGTAACGAAGTGTTGTTTGATTGCGATTTCAGTGGCCAGCGTATCAAGATATTTTGAATAGAACCGCCTCAAACCGCTTCACCGAGTCTTCCCAGGTAGGCTGACTGACGGCAGCTTCTCTGGCCCCCTGAGACAAACGCGCGCGCAAGCGCACGTCTTGCAGCACTCTACGTAAAGCTTCGGTCAAGCTCTCCACATCACCAGGTGGCACCAACAGCCCCGCTTCCTGTGGCACAGTATCCGGGATCGCACCCCCTGTCGTACCGATGACAGGCAATCCATGCGCCAAAGCCTCTGCGTACGCCATGCCATAGCCTTCAAAACGCGAAGCGAGAACAAAAACGTCCGTCCGTTGATAAAGCGCTTCCAACTGTGCTTCATCCACGACACCCAAAGTCTTGATCCGACCCTCAAAACCAAAGCGGAGAATGTCTTCCTGAAGCCGGACAGGTGCCTGTGCATCGCGCGTCAGATCACCTGCGATCGTAAGCGTCCAGGACAAATCTGCTAACGGACGGAGCGCGGCTAGCAAGACGTCATATCCTTTGCGAGGCGTCACAGTGCCGACTGATAACAAGTGCGGGGACGATGTGCCACTTCCCTTCGCCAAAGACGCTCGTACAGTGCCTGGGCAAACGACATCAATCAACGCTGGCGACACACCAAACGTTCGAACCAAATCCCTTCCGGTGGACGGGCCTGTTACGATCACATGGATCGCATGACGCAATGCGCGTGTCTCACTCAGACGAAAGGCCTGCGCCTGCTCAGCACTTAAGCCGGACTCGAAAGCCAAAGGATGGTGGATCAAGGCAACAACCGGTTGTCGCTCGGAGAGCGCCGCCACAGCCTCGGGTAAAACACCCAGGGCCAATCCATCCATGACAACAATCGCATCGGGAGAAATTCCCAACAAACGCTCTGCCGCAAGAGAGACGGTCTCTTTGGTAGGATATGGGAATCCCGGCCCCAAGCTCAGCAACTCAATTTGCCAACCTAATTTTTGCAAACCCTCGATGATGCGCCGGTCGTAGATGTAACCTCCGGTGGACGTATTAAGGTCACCAGGGAAAGCAAAAACCAATGGTTTCATGTTCATCAAGCTCTGGCTCTGAAGTCAGACAAAGGTTTAATGAATCGAAGCTTCGTACCAAGCCCGTGCAACATGCGATTCGGAGATTGTGACGCGGATAGCATGCAACTCTCGACCATCGCGCCCCAGATCCCCGCTGCGTGCGGCAGCAGCCAATTGATCAAAAATATACTTTGTCAGAAATTCTGTTGTTGTATTCACGCCCTTGAATTCAGGACGTTCATCCAGGTTGCTGTAATTCAGAGGTTTGAGCGTGGCTTTGAGCACATCGAGCGCGCGACCGATATCAATCACGATACCGTTGGGATCAAGTTCTTTTGAAATAAAGGCGGCATCAACCACAAAGGTTGCGCCATGAAGCGCTTGGGCGGGGCCAAACACCTCGCCACGAAATGAGTGGGCAATCATAATATGGTCACGGACTTCGACTGTAAACACGGCAACTCCTCAGGGAAACAATTCAGGGATAAATTTTCAGGGATAGCGTATCAGCTGGCACAAAACCGTGCTGTGACGACCCAAAATATCAGGTAAGGATTGGGGTAGATTCTCAAAATCAATAGCCGGCGCAAGCAACACATCCAGACGTGGGTCCTGCAACATATTCAGGGCTGCGCCGAGTCGTCGACGGTAGGTCCAGCGCGGACGACGCGATGCCGATATGTGGCCAACCTGGCTGGACTGCAACCTGATCTGACGGCTGTGGAAAGCACCACCCAGCGGCGCACTCACCATGCCAGACCCGTACCAGCTGAGCTCCAGAACAGTCGCCTCCTCGCCTGCACAGGCCAGCGCAGTCGCCAAGCCTGAAGCATGAGCGCTGGAATGTATCACCACATCACACTCCTGCGGTGCTGCCTCGGGCAGAGCAAACTGTACACCGAGTGACCGGGCGATCCCGGCACGCTGTGGATTGATATCAACCAAAGTGACTTGCGCGCCAGGCAAATGTCCACATAAGTAAGCCACCAGGCAACCCACCACACCACCACCGATCACTGCGATCCGGTCACCCGGGCCCGGGGCGGCATCCCAAACGGCATTCAGCGCCGTTTCCATGTTCGCGGCGAGCACAGCACGCGCAGCATCCACTCCATTGGGGACGATGGAGACAGAGGCGGCATCAGTTTGAAATACCGTCTGGTGGGGCATCAAACTGAAAACCAGCTGTCCAACCAAAGCATCCGGCCCATGCTCAACGCGACCGACATTCGAATACCCATATTTAACGGGAAACGGAAACGTGCCTCCCATGAATGGTGCGCGCATCCTTGCGTACTCGGACTCAGGAACGTGTCCTCTAAAAACGAGTGATTCAGTCCCCCGGCTTAAGGCTCCGAACACGGAACGTACCTGTATGGCCTCGTTTGCCAAAACGGGAAGCGGCTCCTCACGCAGTTCAGCTTGCTCAGGCGCGACATACCAGAGGGCGCGCGCCAGTTGTGGCGCAGAAGAAGGGGGCTGGTCTCTAAGCACTGGAAAATCCTGGTTTTTTAATTTAAACAATCCGCTGTGACCTATACTGCGATTGCATTTCGCAGAGTATAAGTGAGCCAGAGGCCATACCCTTGAATACCTTTATGAATAATCCTTCTGCGCGTGCGATCACCGCACGACGTGTCGTTTTTTGTCTGCTGTCCATCAGTTCGGCCATTTTTATGCTCTGGCTCATGCACAGGGCGCTCTCACCTCAAGTCTCGACTCCCCTCTATGCCACGCTGATGATTTTGTTTGGCTTCACACTGCCCTGGATGGTTGTGGGTTTCTGGAATGCCTTGATTGGTTTATTGCTCTGCCAGCTTTCCACAGAACCCACGGCATCTGTTTTGCCGCGTGAAATGGACATCACCGACACCGAACCCCTCACCACATCGACCGCGATTCTATTGTGCATTCGTAACGAAACACCCGAGCGCATCGAGCGCAATCTCGAAACCATGCTTAAGGGACTTGCTGCACCAGGCATCGGTGAACACTTTCACCTTTATGTTCTGAGCGACACGAACGACCGCATCATCGCCGCCCAAGAACAAAGCTGTTTTGACTCCATGACACAGCGCTGGAGTGACCGCGTCGCCATTACGTATCGCTGTCGCACAGATAACCGCGGCTATAAGGCAGGCAATATCGCGGACTTTTGTCAGCGCTGGGGGTCTCAGCATGATTTCGCGCTCACACTGGATGTCGACAGCTTCATGACGAGCGGTGCCATCGTGCGTCTCGTGCGTATGATGCAAGCCAACCCGCGCTTGGGTATCTTGCAAGGCCTTGTGGTGGGATTGCCTTCAACCAGTGCCTTTACCCGCCTGTTTCAATACGGGATGCGACTGGGTATGCGGTCATACACGATGGGCTCAGCTTGGTGGCAATCAGACTGTGGTCCTTATTGGGGACACAACGCTGTCATTCGGCTCGCACCCTTCATCGCACACTGCGAACTCCCCACCCTCACCAGCCGTGATGGCACTGCCCGTCATATTCTCAGTCACGATCAGGTCGAAGCGGTCTTGATGCGAAGTGCGGGATTTGAGGTACGCGTGTTTCCCCAGGAAGATGAAAGCTGGGAAGAAAACCCACCAACCTTGAGTGAGTACATTCGCCGTGATTTACGCTGGTGTGAAGGTAATTTGCAATACATCCACCTGCTAACTTTACCGGGACTCAAGCTGATGAACCGCTATCAACTGACCTTGGCGATTTTCATGTTCCTGGGTTCACCCGCATGGATCGCCATGCTGATCATTGCGACGCTTGCGTTGAGCATGACCCAAAACGGTGCGGATTTTGCGCAGAGTGGCGAATCTTTGACCTTACTGTTTTTCGCGCTGTTAATGTGGTATCTGCCCAAGATCGCGGGTGCGATCGATGTGCTTCTGCGTAAAGAAGATCGCTTGCGCTTTGGAGGGGGATGGCGGTTTGGCTTGAGTTTTAGTATGGAGATGTTGTTCTCAATACTGATGACCCCCATCACATGGCTGAATCACTCGATTTTTATTGTGGGACTTTTATTTGGCAAAAAAGCGGGCTGGACAGCGCAAACGCGTGATGACCACACGATAGGACTTGATGATGCGATCAGGCAGTTTTGGCCGCATACCCTGCTTGGACTGGTGCTCTCGGGGCTGCTGGTTGCGACGCACCCTGCCTTGCTTCCCTACGCACTGATTTTTTATTCTGGCTTGCTACTGGCGATTCCACTGGCGGTGATCACTTCTCAGCCTTGGCTGGGACGCTGGATGATGTCCCGCGGGTTACTCTCGTTGCCCGAGGAAATCAACCCGCCTGAGTCTTTGTCGGCGCTCGATTTAAAAGCACTGAATATCGTTCAGTCCATGCGTGCATCGCAAAACTCCTGACTGAGCAAACATGAAATTTGTACGCCTCTATTTGCGTGTACTCGATAAGCTCGGCTCTGATCGCCGACTCGGCTGGATACTCGCGTTTGCCAATGTCGCGCTCGCGATGGCGCTCTTCGCCGAGCCCGTACTGTTTGGCCGCGTCATCGATACGCTCTCCAACATCCCGAGCGATCAGCCTGCTGCGATCTGGCAAGGTGTCTGGCCGCTACTTTTACTGTGGACAGGATTTGGGTTGTTCACCATTCTGTGTTCGACACTCGTTGCACTCTTTTCTGATCGACTGGCCCACCGCAGGCGACACGCCGTCTTTGGCGAGTATTTTGAACATGTGCTGCATCTGCCTCTCGCTCAACAGTCACGCACACACTCAGGTCGACTGATGAAAATCATGCTGCAAGGCACCGATACGCTTTGGTGGTTGTGGCTGAGTTTTTTCAGGGAACATCTGGCGGCGTTCGTATCGCTTGTCGTACTTGTTCCGTTAGCGCTTTATATTAATTGGCGACTCGCGCTTGTCTTGATTGTCCTGTGTTTGCTTTTTGGTTTTTTAACTAATTTTATTTTGCGTAAAACCCAAAAACTTCAACAACAGGTCGAAAGCCATCACTCTGATTTAGCCGAACTCGCCTCAGATACGCTGGGCAACATCGCCTTGGTGCAGAGTTTTTCACGCATTCAAACCGAAGTGAATGCCTTGCGCAACATCAGTCAACGCGTGCTCGGCGCCCAGCTTCCCGTCTTGTCCTGGTGGGCGATTGTGACAGTATTGACCCGGTCGGCCACTACGTTGAGCATCCTGTGTATTGTCATTCTCGGCGCATGGCTTTATACCCAGTCACTCATCACGATTGGTGAAATCGTGACGTTCATCGCTTTTGCGGGAATGGTGATTGGTCGTCTCGAGCAAATCGTAGCCTTTGCCAATAAACTCGCCATGGATGCGCCACGACTAAGAGAATTTTTCGGAGTGCTTGATACTGATCCGGATATTCAGGATGCACCGGATGCGATTGATCCGGGTCGCTGCACGGGTCACATCGAATTTCGCAACGTCTGCTTTTCTTATGATGGTAAACGACCTGCCGTACAAAACCTGAGTTTTAACGTCGCGCCAGGCCAGACGCTTGCCTTGGTGGGTACTTCTGGTGCAGGTAAATCCACTGCACTGAGCCTGTTGTATCGCGCCTTTGATCCGCAGTCTGGCTCCATCACCATTGATGGGCAAGACATCCGAACGTTTCAATTGACTGCGCTGCGTCGAAATATAGGCGTGGTATTTCAAGAACCTTTGTTGTTTAACCGATCGATTGCAGAGAATCTGCGCGTTGGCTCGCCACAAGCAAGCATGAGCGACCTCGAGGCGGCCTGCGCGCGTGCGCAGGCCTTGGACTTTATTCAGAGACAACCAGAAGGTTTTGACACCACGATTGGCGAACGCGGTCGCAGCCTTTCGGGCGGAGAGCGCCAGCGTCTGTCCATTTCGCGCGTTTTGCTTAAAGATCCGCCTATTCTGATTTTAGACGAGGCAACAAGCGCGCTCGACAGCTCGACTGAGACAAGCTTGCTCAAAGCGATGGACGAAGTCACGCAACAGCGCAGTACGCTTGTGATCGCACATAGACTCAGCACCATCCGTCAAGCTGACATGATTCTAGTCATGGATGCCGGCCAAGTTATCGAGGCGGGAACGTTCGACACGCTATATGCGCAAGGCGGTAGATTTACTGAAATCGTCGAGCAGCAATTCAACGCGCCTATTCAAAAGACGCTTTAAACGAACAACAAACAACAAACAAACCACTGGAATAAAGATGACAGGTTTCTCCGCTCAATGGTTGGCTTTACGTGAACCCGCTGATCACCGTGCGCGCGATATTGCTTTGCAAAACCAAGTTGTTCATGATCTCGACCACTTGTCACGCCTACGTCCAGGCCCTCTCAAACTGATCGATCTGGGTTCAGGTTCCGGCTCCAATTTACGCGCCTTGGCACCTCATTTACCCAACGCCCAGCACTGGACACTTGTCGACTTCGATCCCGCATTATTGAGTGCTGCCCGCACGACACTCAAGCAATGGGCTGACCATATCATCGCGGATAACGATACGCTCGCGCTGAACAAAAACGGCAAACTGCTTTCGATCGATTTTCGCTGCGAAGATCTTTCGAAAAATATTGAAGCGGTTCTTGCGCTGCCTGCAGACCTGATTACAGCAGCTGCCTTTTTTGATCTGGTCGCGGTCGACTGGCTGACTCGCTTTTGCGGCTTGCTCTGCACCCCCCTTTACACAGTACTCACCTATAACGGCGAGGAGATCTGGAGTCCTCCTGAGGTACAGGACGCCGCAATGCTCAAGGCATTTCATGTACATCAACAGACCGACAAAGGTTTTGGCGCAGCCGCAGGACCGGCCGCCGCACGCGTCATGGAGTCGCTATTGAGCACGCGAGGCTTTAAAGTCTCGAGCGCGTTGAGCCCCTGGAAACTGGGTCAAGAAGATCGTTCGCTGATCGAACAGCTCGCGATTGGCAGCGCGGGCGCTGTCCGCGAAACAGGCATGGTGGCATCTGCGGATATTGACACATGGCAGCGTAGCCGATGTCTTGCGACATCATGCGAGATTGGCCATATCGACCTGTATGCCAAACCCCGCACGTTCTAAATTTAAATCTCTATTTTCGCTCCGAGCTCGACAACCCGGTTTGGCGGTATCTGGAAAAAATCAGAAGGCTTGGCTGCGTTTTGATACATCCAGGAAAAAAGCTTTTCACGCCATAGCGCCATGCCAGGCAACTTGCTCGGCACAATCGTGTCGCGCGCCAAAAAGAATGACGTATCCATTTCTTCAAACTCCAGTCCATGTTTGGCCGTAATCAGTGCCAGCACTGATTTCATGTCTGGCGTTTCTTTGAAGCCGTGCACCGCTCGGACGACGTAGATATCTTTACCGAGTTCTTTGAGTTGAAGTCTTTCATCATCATTGACATAGGGGACGTCCCAGGTGCTCAACTTGATAAAAAACACGCGCTTGTGCAGAACCTTGTTGTGCTTGAGGTTGTGTAGCATTGTCGCGGGAGTGTGGTCCACGTGCGCAGTCAAAAAGACTGCCGTGCCTTCCACACGATGGGGAGGATACGCCAGAATGCTGGTCACAAAATCAGACAATGGGATAGAACCATCGATTGCCTTTTCGCGTAATAGACGTCTGCCGGTATACCAGGTCATCAAACAGGTAAAACAAACTAAGCCCAGTACGAGAGGATACCAACCACCATCCTTGACCTTGATGAGGTTGGCCGCCCAGAAAGACAAATCTATGGCCAAAAACACAACCAAAAACACGGCCACGATCAGGGGATTGAGTTTCCACTCGCGGATCATGACAACTGCAACTAACAGCGTCGTGATCAACATCGTTGTTGTCACTGAAATTCCATAGGCTGCCGCCAAATTACTCGACTCACGGAATTCGACAACCGTAAACAGAACCATGATTAACAAGGCCCAATTGACGACTGGGATATAAATCTGTCCTCTCTCCGCCTCGGAGGTGTGATTGATACTCATGCGCGGCAAAAAGCCCAATAAAGTGGCTTGATTGGCTAAAGAATACGCGCCTGAAATTACGGCCTGAGAGGCAATGACCGTCGCACACGTCGCCAACACCACCATTGGAATAAGAGCCCAACTAGGAGCCATTAAATAAAACGGGTTTCGTATTGCCGTAGGATCCACCATCAATAATGCGCCCTGGCCAAAATAGCACAGCAACAAACTTGGCATCACGATAAACAACCAGGCGTAGCGAACCGGTTTTTTTCCAAAATGACCCATGTCGAGATAGAGTGCCTCGACCCCAGTCACAACCAGTACGACTGAGCCCAGAACGATAAAAGCCAAAAACGTGTGTTCGTAGACGAAATTGATTGCGTAGAGTGGATTAATCGCGATGAATATTTCGGGTTGTTTCAGGATATTGAGCACCCCGAGAGCGGCCAAAGACAAAAACCATAAAAGCGTGATCGGTCCGAAGAGCTTTCCAACCGCTGCTGTACCGTGCTTTTGTATTAAAAAAAGCGCAATCAGAATCGTCAGAGTGATGGGAATCACAAAGCGCTTGAGCTCAGGGGTAATGATCTCCAAACCCTCGACAGCTGACAATACAGAAATCGCGGGGGTGATGACGGACTCACCGACCAGCATACAAGCACCGAACATCCCAAGCATCATGACAGCCAGATGCGGTTTACCCGTGCCTTTGAGTGAGCGCAAAGCGAGTGCCATGAGTGAGAGTACCCCCCCCTCACCTCTGTTATCTGCCCGCATCACGATCACCACATACTTCAGCGTCACGATCAACAGAACAGCCCAAAAAAGCATGGACAAGATCCCGAGGACCGCATCTTGCGTGTAAGGAATGCCGTGCTCAGGACTAAAGCACTCTTTAAGCGCATACAAGGGGCTGGTGCCGATATCGCCAAATACTACGCCTATAGCCGCGAGCATCAACACATGCGTCGAGCCATGTCCCACCGGACCTGCCGTCACAGCAACCGGTTCAAGGATGCTCGACTGCGAGTACTGTGGATCGCTAATTGTCATTTTGCTAAGAAACCTGATTACGCAGAGTTCCTATTTTATCAATGATGACCTCTACATAATCGCCTTTCTGCAAAAAGCGAGGCGGTGTCCGACTAAATCCCACGCCCTCAGGCGTGCCTGTGGCAATCACATCACCGGCCTGGAGCTCGGTGAAGCCAGAGATGTACTCGATGAGTTTGGGGATCGTAAAGATCATGTTGTCAAAGGCGGTGTGCTGCATCGTTTCGCCCGACACGATCGTTGTGAGTGTTAAATGATCAAGAGGACCAACCTCGTCAGGCGTCACCAGAGCAGGGCCGATTGAACTGGAGCGGTAAAAGTTTTTACCCTGATCCAGCGTGCGCTTGAACTGATAGTCCCTGACTGAGCCATCCATAAAACACGTGTAGCCAGCGATATATTGTGAAGCATCCTCAGCACGAACTTTACGGGCGGTTTTACTGATCACGACAGCGATCTCGCCCTCGAAATCAAATTCTGGGGAAAGGGTTGGCTTTTCAAAATCTTCGCCATGTGCGACCAGGGCAGCAGGGATTTTAATGAAGGTTCTGGGAAACTCAGGCGGGGCATGACCCGCCTCAGCGGCATGCGCGGCGTAATTCAAGCCCACGCAGTGAATCGTGACTGGCTCAAGAAAAAGCGGCAAATAACGAATGTCCGACTCCTGAAAGTCCGCCACCGCCACACTTGCCAGGGCTTTCTCGGCTACACCATAGGCATTTTTCTGAACCAGCTGCAAAAGCGTTGGATAGAGCTGTCCGATGCGGGAAGATAGATCCACGATACCGCCATCGGCGCGCAACACACCATAAGAATTTTTCCCTTGATGGATGTAACTCACCAATTTCATGCTTGTGTCCTTTACAAATGGTTATTGAGCTTTTGGAATATATTAGGCTAGAAAGTGGACGATTGAAGTCGACCCAAGCTTGGCAAGTACTTTTAAATGAAATTTCAGGCGCAAGCATGACACCTAAACTACCGATCGATAACGCTAAAACCGCAGGTGAACTGGAGGTTGAGCTTGAGGAAAAATTTTCTCCTTCTGAAAAGGGAAGTTCGTATAAGCTTGCCTTTGCAGACCAAGATTTTCTGAATAGTCCTGATGTACGCGGGATTCGCTTTCAGCTTGAATTGCTCAAACCCGATTTGATTCTGCGCAAGCACGGCATTGACCACACGATTGTCGTCTTTGGCTCCGCTCGCTTTGTCAGCAAAGAAATCGCGCTCGACTTGGAAAAGACAGCAACAACAGAGCATGAACGCAAAAAAGCCACGATCGCACTCAACACCTGCAGCCATTACGAATCGGCACGCGAGTTTGGTCACTTGGTGGGTCAATACAACCGACAGCAGAATACGAAGGCCTATCGTTTACATATTTGCACCGGTGGCGGCCCGGGGATCATGGAGGCGGCCAATCGCGGCGCCTCGGAAGCCGGGGACGTTTCAATCGGTTTAAATATCAGTCTGCCGCGCGAACAAGCACCAAACGCCTACATCACGCCGGATTTTTGTTTCAGGTTTCACTATTTCGCACTGCGCAAGATGCACTTTATGCTACGGGCGCGCGCCATCGTGGTGTATCCCGGCGGCTTTGGCTCGTTTGACGAACTGTTCGAGGTCCTCACGCTTGTACAAACCAAAAAAGTCGAACCTATGCCCATCGTCTTGGTGGGCCATACCTTCTGGAACAACATGATCCGTTTTGATCTGTTGATCGAGTCAGGTTTGATCGAGCATGACGACCTTAATATCGTCAAGATCGTTGAAACAGCCGAGCAAGCATGGAATGTTATTCGCGACTGGTATGAACTGAGCTAATCCAGTGAATCGTTTGACCACGCGCATCGACACCCACGGTCACAGGCATGTCGCGCACGACAAATTCGTAGATTGCTTCCATACCCAAGTCCTCATACGCCAACACGCGTGCGGACTCGATGGCCTTGGAGACCAGATACGCCGCACCACCCACCGCTACGAGATAGGCACAACCTGATTTTTTAATCGCTTCAATTGCCACTGGGCCTCGCTCCGCTTTACCGACGGAGACAAGAAGCCCCGTTTGTTCAAGCAAGCTTGGCATGAACTTATCCATCCGAGTGGAAGTTGTGGGACCCGCAGGCCCAACGGCCTCTCCCTCTACCGGATCAACCGGCCCAACGTAATAGATCGCTCTATTTTTAAGAGAAACCGGGAGGGGCTCACCACGCGCAAGTGTGTCAGCCATCCGTTTGTGTGCCGCGTCTCGGCCAGTCAAAAGTTTGCCGGAAAGCAAAAGTAGCTCACCAGCTTTCCAGCTCCGGACTTCTGCAGGGGTAAGTGTATCGAGATCCACCCTTCGTCCACTTCCAATAGGCATCGTCTCAGGGATGTCGTCCCATACAGATTCATCAGGAGGCGTAAATACCGCGGGGCCCGAGCCATCGAGAGAAAAAGAAATAAACCGTGTCGCAGCGCAGTTTGGCATCAATGCCACAGGGAGCAACGCTGCGTGAGACGGAGCCGTCTCGATTTTGACATCCAAAATAGTGGAGTCACCCCCCAAGCCTTGTGCACCGATACCGAGCGCATTGACTCGATCAAAAACCTCAAGGCGAAGTCTTTCAACATCATCCGTGGAAGATCGTGCGCGAACTGCTTGAATATCGATCGGTGCAAAGAGCGCGCGCTTGGCCATTAGCATGGCTTGTTCAGGCGTTCCGCCTATGCCGAGTCCCAAGACACCCGGCGGACACCAACCCGCTCCCATGCCAGGTAGCTGGCTGACAACCCAATCCGCGATTGAGTCGCTTGGGTTGAGCATCGCGTAGCGAGCCTTGACGTCACCGCCGCCACCCTTTGCCACCGCGATAATCTCGAGTCCATCTCCCTCAACCAACTCAACGTGAACAATCGCTGGCGTATTGTCACCTGTGTTTTTACGTTGACCGAGAGGATGACGGATCATTGAAGCGCGCAAGGGATTCGCGGAAAACAAATACGCCTGGGCAACACCTTCGTTTGCAAGAGTCTGCAAACTTGGTGTGACGGGACGTTCAGGCGCGGCAATGCGGACATCCATGCCGAGTTTAAAAAAGACATGCGCCACACCCGTATCCTGACAGACTGGACGCTTGGCCTGCGCGCTCATTTTGCTATTCACAAGCAATTGCAGCAAAGCATTGCGCGCAGGCGCAGAGGTTTCTTTTTGATAGGCCTCTTTGAGCGCGTGAACAAAGTCAGATGGATGGTAGTAGCTCACATACTGCAACGCCTGAGCGATACTTGTGACAATATCCCGCGCCTGAATCACTCGCATAGTGGTCAGCCTTTGTTCCAGGCACGCATACAATCCACCATTTGTGGTGCGGCACCCAGATAATTGGCGGGATCACACAGCCGATCAATCGAAGCGCGATCGAGTTTGCTGCTGACCGTTTCATCATGGTAGAGCACTTCAGCCAGTTTTTTACCCTGAATCGATGCGATGCGGCACGCATCATAGACAACGTCATGCGCTGTCTGGCGTCCGATGTGAGGAGCCAGCCCCATCATCACAGCCTCTGCCACGATCAGGCCGCCTGACAAATCGAGATTTTTGAGCATGCGTTTCGTGTCGACTTCGAGACCGCTGAGCATGAATTTAGCTTGCTTGAGCGCACCTGCCGTCAAAATAAATGACTCGGGTATGGCCGACCACTCGATGTGCCAAGGTCCTGTCGCACGTTCAAAGTCCTGGACCATTGCGTCAAGTGCCAATCCAGCGTGTTGACGCACAGCCTTGGAGGCGCTGAGCATCAGCTCGCAAGAAATCGGATTACGCTTTTGCGGCATGGTGCTCGAGGCGCCACGTCCTTTGACGAAAGGCTCAAATGCCTCACCGAGCTCGTTGGCCATCATCAACATGATGTCGAGCGCGATCTTGCCTAGCGAGCCTGTGACCAAAGCTAAAAACTGAATGGCTTCGACCAGACCATCGCGCGCGACGTGCCAGGTGACGGGCGCGCAGCCCAAACCCAACTCTTTCATCAGTGCCTCTTGAACAGCCAAGCCCTGATCGCCCAGTGAAGCCAATGTCCCGGCAGCACCGCCAAATTGACCCACCAACACTCGGGGTTTGAGTTGAGCCAAACGCTCGCGGTGACGACGCACCATCAACAGCCATACGGCCGCTTTATAGCCAAAGGTGATGGGGAGCGCATGTTGCAAGTGTGTCCGTCCCGCCATGGGCGCATCACGATATTGGAGGGATAACTGATCCAAAATCGCATCAAGCTCGTTCAGATCTTTTTCGATAATCGCCAAGCCATCACGCACCTGCAGCACCGTGGCGGTATCCATGATGTCTTGCGTGGTCGCCCCCCAATGCAAATACTCACCCTCTGGTCCGCACATCTTGGAAATCTGGTGCACCAAGGGCAAAATGGGATAGCCCACGATTTCCGTTTCACGTTTGAGCTCAGCGATGTCAAGTTTGCTTGAATCAGCACGCGCCATAATCGCTGCAGCCGCAGCTTTAGGGATGACACCGAGTTCGCCTTGAACTTTAGCCAATGCTATTTCCGTGTCTGTGTAGCGACGTAAAGTGGCTGCATCATCAAACACTGCACGCATTTCGTTTGTGCCAAACATGTCTTTAAAAATGGAGGACTCGATCATTGAAATGGGCATTGGAATAGGCTCATCAAGAAAAATATTGGTATGCAGGGTGATAGTGATCTACACCCGCTCCTCATAGTATATTCGGCTTCAAGGCACGGCCACATCTGCCCTGAACCGAAAATATTTTAGGAGATACTCAATATGAAAAAGACCCTTGTGCGTACTCTATGCGCCTCCTTATTGCTCGCCGCGGGCGCTTTCTCCGCGAACGCCCAGGACTACCCGAATCGCACCATCACAATGGTGATGCCCTATGCGCCCGGCGGTCCTGGTGACACGATTACGCGACTCTTTGCCGCTGCCATGCAAAAAAATATCGGTCAACAAATCATTGTCGACAACCCTGCCGGAGCAAGCGGTAGTATCGGCACCGCACGGGTTGCACGCTCGGCACCTGATGGGTATACCTTGTTGATGACGCACATCAGCCATGCGACCAACCCGATGATGATTAAAAATCTCTCATATAGCCCTGTGACTGATTTTGAACCGGTCGGCTTGGCGACAGTGGGTCCAATGGTGGTGATCGCTCGCAAAGACTTTCCGCCTGCAAACACCAAAGAATTTGTCGAATATGTCAAAAAAAATCAAGACAAGATCAGCATGGGTAATGCCGGTGTGGGTTCGGCTTCGCACCTTTGCAGTCTGATGTTTATGGATGCCTTGGGCGTCAAGCTCAACACGATTCCTTATAAAGGCACAGCGCCAGCGCTGAATGACTTGATGGGTGGTCAGATTGACATTCTGTGCGATCAGACAACCAGCACCATGAGCCACATTAAAGAAGGCACACGCGTGAAAGCTTACGCTGTCGCTGGAAATAATCGCATCGACTCTTTGCCCGATCTGCCCGCAATCAGCGAAGCAGGTGTCAAAGGCTTTGACCTCAGTATCTGGTTTGGTATTTACGCGCCAAAAGGCACCCCCAAGCCTGTGATTGACAAGCTCTCCGCCTCACTTGCCAAGGCAGTTCAGGATCCCGATGTCAAGGCACGTTTGGCCAGCATGGGCACCTCCCCTGTCTCGCCAGACTTGGCCGTGCCAGCAAAGCTTGCTGAACACCTGAAAAAGGAAATCGACACGCTGGGCCCGCTGCTGCAAAAAGCTGGCGTTCAGGCTAACTGATCGCTTCGCAACGCTTTAGCTGCTTCTTTGGCCCGATCGTTCTCAGCACGCAACCGGGCCAACTCTTGTGGATTGACTCGCGCCACGTTTGAATAATCCTGCTTCCACTCATGCGACGCACTCCAACGCTGGGGTGACTGGACAGTGGTGCGTGCCGCAGGCGCTGACTCCAAAGTACGAAACGCCAACTCAAGCGTTGCCTGCTGAGAAGCCGGGTCGTTTGGCTTGCCAGCCGCGTTGCCCAGAGGAAAATCACTGAACATTGCCCGTGGCACGCCACAGTGTTCGACGATATCTTTTGCACAGGCCAGTAACACCGTCGAAATACCAGCGGCCTCGAGATAACGCGCCACCAAACTCAGCGTCTGATGACAAACCGGACAATTGGGAACGAGTACAGCCGCCTCTACCCCATCTTCCTGGCAACGCCTCAGCACCTCGGGGCAGTCCACCTCAAGTGTGTGACGCTGACTGCGATTAGTCGGGATGCCATGAAAACGTGGCGCCAACCGTCCGATACGACCCGTTGCTGCAGCCGCTCTCATCGCTGGCAATGGAAACCAGGTGTTGCTGTCCTCCATCGTGGTGTTTTTGCGATCAATCGCGACATGCGAGATCCGCACATCATGGTCTTGCGTCACGTCACCTGAGTAGACTTTATAAAATTTCGCTTCTGCGTTATAGGGTGCGCCGATCCCTTGGTCGCCCTTGGCTGGATCATAAGGCGATGCGGTTGTCAGTAAAGCGACCGTCATCTTTGAGAGTGGCGCAACAAGCGGCGTGAAGGGTACCTCCGCATAATGCGCCCACCGATAGGGATTGTCATAACCCAGCGCCAGATACCAGTCTCGCGTACGCGTCATATAAGGAATCGGGACATCCTCATCAGAGGCAAAACCCAGATCGAATTCCGTTTGGCTCATATTGAATCGCTCCCTGATTTTATGAATGCGTTGTTGATTTGACTGTCATCGTACCCAGCATGATGCCAATGATAATCAGCACTGCGGACAAAATTAACGGCAACCCAAGAGTCTCCCCGAGGAAAATACTCGCGCACACCATACCGATGACCGGGACACCCAACAACCCCATCGACACCATGCCGGCCGGTAAGTCCCGGCTCACCAGATTCATGATCCAGTAAGCCAGTCCATTACCAATCAAACAGTTGAATCCAAGCAATAACCAAAGTTCAAGTGTCCATTCAATATGTGGAATGCCCTCAATCACCAAGGCCAACACCAGCTGGACAACTCCACCGACCAGCATTTGCCATGGCAGTAAAGAAAAGGGTGGAGTGACCCATTTATGGGCACGTCCATACACAATTGAAATCGCCCATGATAGTGCGCCCGTCAAGATGAAGGCATGGCCAATCACCACATCGGAGTCGCTCCAATCCATCTGCCCGGGCTGCATGATCAAAATCACGCCTGACAACCCGATCAGCAAACCAAGCATACGTCTGACGGTCAGAGGTTCACTCAAAAAAAACCAGGCGGCGGGGACGACCCAAAGCGGCGATGTATAGGCCAACACAATCGATTTTCCTGCAGGCAAATACTGCAAACCTATACTAATTAGTACTGAGAATCCAACCATGTGAAGCAGGCCAATACTGAAAATAACAGGCAGATCCGCTTTCACTGGAACTCGCAAACGCTTTGTCGCCAGACACAGCACAAAAAATAGCGCGCAAGCGGGGAGAAGTCTCAGGGCAGTGACCCACACAGGCGGGACATACTCCAGGCTCATTTTGGCGATTACCCAATTGCTCCCCCAAATCAAAACCAACAGCATGAGAAGCCACACAGCACGGCGGCGACGGACTTGATCAGCCAGATCGTTTGCCTGAGGTAAAGATTCGTTTGAAGATGCTACTGAAGAAGCCACTGGAACTCCACTTTTCACGTGAGAATACCCTCACGTTCGTTTTAGCGCGATACCCTGGTTATTTTGGCATTGACTGTAACCCAATGTATGCTAAGCCATCTTCACGATAGGATGGAAAGCTAGAAAATGAGCACACAAACATCAAAAGACCTCGACACACTCCTCAAAGCACGCTACGGCCAGGCCCCCCAAGTCCTGAACGTTTTAAACCCCACACTCGAGACACTTTTCCAACACAAGTCCGTACGCGGCTTCACCAGTGAACCCTTGGCCCCGAACACCGCCGAGCTCATGGTTGCCGCAGCCCAATCCGCCTCAACCTCCTCCAACCTGCAAACCTGGAGCGTGGTGGCTGTCGAGGATCAGGGGCGTAAAGACCGCCTGGCCGCGATGGCGGGCAATCAAAAATGGATCAGCGCCTGTCCTTTGTTTCTGGTGTGGGTCGCCGACCTTGCCCGTCTCAAAGCACTGGGCGAGGAACATCAGCACGCCCATGAAAGCCTCAACTACATGGAAATGCTTTTGATGGGAACGATCGATGCCGCACTCGCCGCGCAGAACGCGGCCATTGCAGCGGAATCACTCAACCTGGGCATCGTCTATATCGGCGGTATCCGTAACAAGCCCCTCGACGTCGCGAAAGAACTGGGCTTGCCGCCAATGAGTTTCGCGACCTTTGGAATGTGCGTCGGTCACATCGATCCAGCCGCCACTGCAAAAAACGTAGTCAAACCACGCCTGCCCCAGCGCGCTGTCCTGCATAAAGAGACCTACAATCCGATCGCGCATAAAGAAGCAGTCGATGCCTACAACGCGACTATGGAAAAATTTTATGCCGAACAGTCAATGAAACCGCTTGGTCCTTGGCATATTCAATCCTTGCACCGCGTTCGCGGACCCGAAGCGATGGCTGGGCGCGATCTGTTGGTCGACGCACTCAAGAAACTAGGCTTTGACATGCGCTAATTCAGAATCAAAAAATGGTAAACGAGGGCCTCGGCTCTAAACTGTTCAGTTTTATACGATCAGTTCAGCCCTCGCCCTCTTCTCTTTTCTGCATTTGCCACATCTGTGCGTAGGCGCCATTGGCAGCGATCAAATCCTGATGTGTGCCGCGCTCAATGACACGACCTTGATCCATCACTAAAATCTGGTCTGCGTGCACAATCGTTGATAAACGATGCGCGATGATCAAAGTCGTATGATTGCGCGCAAGGCTGGAGAGCTCGTCCTGCAATGCTCGCTCTGTTTTGGAGTCAAGCGCGGAAGTCGCCTCATCAAAAATCAACATGGCAGGTTTTTTCAGCAAGGTGCGTGCAATCGCAACGCGCTGTTTTTCGCCACCGGATAGTTTGAGGCCGCGTTCGCCCACCTGAGTATTGTATCCATCAGGTAAATGCTCGATAAACTGATTCATCTGTGCCGCACGGGCGGCAGCTTGCACTTCTTGCGGCGTCGCCCCTGGGCGGCCGTACGCAATGTTGTAACCAATGGAATCGTTAAAGAGCACAGTATCCTGCGGAACAATCCCAAGTGCTTGGCGCAAGCTGGCTTGCTGGACGCTGCGCACATCCTGGCCATCCAGCAAAATTCGGCCACCCTGCACATCATAAAAACGAAACAACAAACGCGCCAACGTACTCTTTCCCGCACCACTTCGTCCGACAACGGCTGTTGTTGTGCCTGCGGGAATCACAAAACTCACATCATGCAGGATTTCGCGATTGGACTCGTAATGAAACGAGACATTCTCAAATCTGACCTCGGGACCATTAGCTTGATCCCGAATGCGCAGTGCTGGCGCATTCGGCGCATCCGCGATCTCCCGATCCGACTCCAGCAACGTAAACATCCGATCCAGATCCGTGAGCGACTGTTTGATTTCGCGATAGATCACACCAAGAAAATTCAGTGGAATGTACAACTGGATCATCAAGGTATTGACAAGCACCAGATCGCCCAGTGTCATCGAACCATCAGAAACACCAAGCGTTGCACGCCAGAGAATGAGCACCAGACCTGTTGCGATAATGGCCTGCTGTCCGACATTCAAAAAAGACAGCGACTTTTGCGATTTGATCGCTGCCGCCTGATAGCGCAACAGATTTTCATCGTAACGCTTAGCCTCAAATGCTTCGTTGCCAAAGTACTTCACAGTTTCAAAATTGAGTAACGAATCAATCGCCTTTTGATTCGCGCGCGAATCCATGTCATTCATGGTTCGACGCAAATGGGTGCGCCACTCAGTGACATAAATCGTAAAAACGATATAGATGATCAACGCACTGAGAGTGATGCCTGCAAACCATATGTCATAGTTGTAGGCAAAATAACCCAGCACCAGCAGAAATTCGAGCAATGTCGGCACAATGCTGTAGAGCGAATAAGAAACCAGGGATTGGATCGCCCGTGTCCCTCGCTCAATGTCGCGACTGACACCTCCGGTCTGCCTGGCCAGATGAAATCTCAGCGAAAGTGCATGTAAATGCTGGAATACTTCAAGTGCAATCTGACGCACGGCATGCTGCGTGACACGCGCAAAAAATAATTCGCGCAGCTCCGTGAATAGCGAAGAAGAAAACCTAAGCAAACCGTAGCCAATGATGAGTGCGATCGGTACAACCAGGAGCGCACCTGGCGCATTGTTTCGCACATCCAGCGCATCCACCATGTGCTTGAGCATCACTGGGATACCCAAGTTGGCGAATTTTGCTGCAAGCAAACAGGCAACGGCCAAGGCTACTCGTAACTTGTATTGCATCAAATAGGGCAACAAGTCACCAATAATGCGCCAGTCACTGCGCTGACGCGGGCCTTGCGGGCGATTTGGATCGTTTACAAATTCGGTGGAACGGCGGGTGGAGTGTCTCATGTGCAGATTCTATCGCTGAAACAACTTGACCGTCTCAATAGACCTTCGTGTATAAATTCCCTTCACCTTCTTTTTACTGTCCCTCCCATGAATACCAAGACTGCTAGCACCACAAGCTCCGCCTCTGGACTACGCGATCTGATAAGTGTCCGAGCTGACCTGATCCTGAATGAGGCAGTCTCCACAGGCAAGATTCCTGGTGTGGCTGCAGCGGTTACGACTCCTGGGGACACGCTTTATGAAGGCGCTTTTGGCGTGCGGGCGCAAGGAAAGCCTGCACAGATGACCATCGATACGGTGATGTGGATCGCCTCCATGACCAAACCTTTGGTTGGTGCCGCTGCCATGCAACTTGTGGAGCAGGGAAAACTCAAGCTCGACGATCCGATTGCCCGGGTACTACCTGAGATCGATGCCATCAAAGTCATCACAGGCTGGGATGCACAGGGGCAACCGATACTGCGTCCACCCAAAACATCTATCACATTGCGTCACCTCATGACGCACACCGCTGGCTTTACCTCTGACATCTGGAGTGAAAACTCATCACGCTATCTGAAACTGCACAAACTGCCGCGCGCGGGCTCGGGACAGCGCGACGCGCTGAATATTCCACTGTCGTTTGATCCTGGTGAGCGATGGGAATACGGCATCAACATAGACTGGGTTGGTTTAACAATCTCCGCAGTCACAGGAATGAGACTGGGTGAATACCTGCAGAAAAATATCACTGGTCCCTTGGGTATGGACAGCACAGGCTTCAAGATCACACCGGACATGCGTGCGCGCATCGCCAGCGTTCACTTGCGCAATCCTGCCGATCAATCACTCAGCCTGCTGGACTTTGAAGTCCCTCAACAACCAGAGGTCGACCCAGGCGGCGGCGGGATGTACTCGAGCGCCAGCGATTATCTGCGCTTTACCCGCATGATACTCAACGATGGACATGCCAACGGTCATCAGATTCTTCAGCCTGAAACAATCGCGCTCATGTCACACAATGCGATGGGGCCGTTGCGCGTCAAGATGCTGCGCACCGTCAATCCAAACATGTCGCTCGATGCGGAGTTTTTCCCTGGCGTGGAAAAAACCTGGGGGCTAACTTTCATGATTAATGAAGCGCTCGCCCCCACTGGTCGATCGGCTGGCAGTCTGGCATGGGCCGGATTACCTAACGCCTACTTCTGGATTGATCCTGCCCGCAAGATCGCAGGCGTATTGATGATGCAAATCCTGCCCTTCGTCGATACCTCCGCCATCAAACTGTTCACGGACTTTGAAACAGGGATCTATCAAACACTAAACGGCTTGCCGACTTATTGACCGGGATACCACTTTGGTAAGCGCTTTTCGATAAATGAAGCCGTACCCTCGGCCGCCTCGGCCTGCTGTCGCATATCCGAATGCTGTTTAACCAACTCATCAAACAACGCGTCATCCAAAAAGGAGCCAGCGACCTCCATCGTACGCATTTTAGTGGCCGACACAGCAACTGGTGCATTCATCAATAAGGCATCGACGATACGGGCGCCTGTGGCCTCTAATTCCTCAAGCTTGCAGACCTCATGTGCGAAACCGATGCGCAACGCCACATCCGGACCAAACCGCTCCGAAGACAGCGCATACCGGCGAACATTGCGCACGCCCATAGCCTGACAAAGCTGCGGCAAAATAATCCCAGCGATCAGACCCCAGCGCGCTTCTGTGATGGCAAACACTGCATTGTCTGCAGCCACGACGATATCGCACACTGAAGCAATCCCCGTTCCACCCCCGAAACACCCCCCTTGAATGAGCGCTACCGTCGGAATCGGGACAATGTCCAAACGACGTACCGCCTCGGCGGTTAAGCGAGATACACGCTCGTTCTCGGCGGGAGACGTATGCGAGACGCTGGAAATCCAAGCAAGATCCGCACCTGCCTGGAAATGGCGTCCGTTGCCTTTAATCACAACCACGCGCGCATCGGGCTTGGGACCCAACAAGTCAAGCGCCTGGTGCAAACCGTCGATCATGTCACCGTTATAAGCATTGTTGACCTGTGGACGATTCAACGTGACGGTCACGACACCGCGCGCGTCCACATCACATAAAACAGTGCCTTGTCCGAGTTCCTTTGTCATGATTTCCCCTTTCTCTTTCTGAGAGAGCATTACGTTTTTTTGAGTGTCACTTAGCATAACTCGTAAAGCCCATCGCGTCCTTGGGGTCAACTGCCTCGGGGATCCCTACATTCGACACAGTTTGATGTACTATTTTCGGATCATTTCAACAATAATTTGATTCATTCAAACCAACGAGACAGCAGAAGATTCCATGCAAACATTAGACGCCATCATCATAGGGTCTGGCTTTTCAGGCATGTATCAACTCTATAGCCTGAGGGACAAGCTTGGCATGACCGCCAAAGTCCTTGAAGCAGGGAGCGGCGTCGGAGGAACCTGGTTCTGGAATCGATACCCCGGTGCGCGGTGCGACTCTGAGAGTCACACCTACATGTATTACTTTTCCAAAGAAATTATTCAAGAATGGGAATGGTCCGAACGCTATCCACAGCAGCCTGAAATTTTGCGCTATCTGAATTTTGTCGCGGACAAGTTGCAACTGCGCTCTGATATCGAACTCAACACACGCATGTCGCAAGCCCATTTCGATGAGGCGTCCAATCGTTGGTCTGTGAAAACTGAAAACGGCCAGGAATACAGCGCGAAATATCTCATTACTGCCGTTGGCTGCCTCTCATCGGCCAATATGCCCAAGATCAAAGGCTTGTCAGACTTTAAGGGCAAGTGGTATCACACCGGACAGTGGCCGCATGAAGGAGTCGATTTCACAGGCAAGCGCGTCGGTGTGATCGGCACAGGTTCGACCGGCATTCAAGCGATCCCTGTAATTGCTGCGAGTGCAAAACATCTGACCGTTTTTCAGCGCACCCCTAATTACAGTTTGCCCGCACGCAATGCACCACTCACACCAGAGTTCAAAAAATATGCGAAGGAGCATGCGGACGATATTCACAAAATTATGACCAGCAATACCAATGGCCATGGTTTTTACATTGAAGATCAGTCCGCGCTTGATGTGCCCGAGGCAGAGCGCCTCAAGGCATACGAAAAAAAATGGGAACAAGGCGGCTTTCAGTTCCGCGCCCTGTACCGTGACATCCTCACCAGCGCCGAGGCTAATGAAACAGCGGCCAACTTTATCCGGAACAAAATCAAACAAATCGTCAAAAAACCTGAGGTTGCCGAGCTTTTAGCGGATATCGATCACCCATTCGCCGCCAAACGTCCTCCGGTGGATTCCAACTATTTTGAAACATACAACCGCGATAATGTATCGCTCGTCGATATTCGCAAAGCGCCGATCGAGTGCATCACTGCAAACGGTATCCAAACAACCGATCAGGAGTATCCGCTCGATATCATCGTCTTTGCCACGGGCTTTGACGCGATGACCGGCTCCTTGGTCAAGCTCGACATCACCGGTCGCAATGGCAGATCTCTCAAAGAATACTGGCACGCGGGTCCACGCACCTATCTCGGTCTGCAGATTCCAGGCTTTCCGAACATGTTCACCATCACCGGTCCGGGCAGTCCCTCTGTATTGTGCAATATGCCGCCTGCCATCGAACAGCATGTCGAATGGATCACTCGTTGCATTCAACACATGCAGGCAAAAGGTCTCGCGTGTATCGAGGTTCCCGAAACGTCGGGAGATCTTTGGCAGGCAGAAGTCGATGCGGCTGCAAACGCTACCTTGCTTCCAAAGGTCAAACACTCGTGGTATCTCGGTGCGAACGTACCGGGCAAGCCACAAGTGTTTATGCCCTATGCGGGCGGTTTAAGTCGCTATCGCGACATTTGCGAAGAAGTGATCAAGGATAACTATCGTGGCTTTGTGTTTCGATCTGCTTAATCGAGTAGTCGATAAACCAATCGATCAAGCAGCCGTGCAATGAGTCAGATCATTCGCAAATGCAGTCGCTGATTTGTTTTTTACTTCCCGCTCTTTTCAACCCAGGCAAATAGCGCGATCGCAATCACAATCAGTACGCCGTATATTGACCATGCCGGCATATGCATGATCTGCGGCAGTGTCACTTTACCAAGCTTGCCAACTGACAAAATGTTGGCGCGTACCCACTCGAAAGAGAACGCGTATAAAACTGCCCCAAGGATCATCCCTGCCGCCCCGACTAGCGCGTGGATACTTCCTGTGCCAATCGCGGCGATACCCGTGCCCGGACAGTACCCGTATAGCACCATCCCCACTCCAAAAATCGCCGCACCAATAATCGTACCCAGCATATTGGCATCGCGGACATGCCATTTTGCGAGCTCCATATTATTGAGAACCAACACACCAATGCCGCCCACAATAATCGCAGGGAACATCACCTTGAGTACGGTGAAATCTTTGAAACGAAACTGATTCACGATCACGTTGTAATCAGTGACCTTGCCACGTTGCAAGAGCCAGCCAAATGCGAAACCAAACACAAGCGCCAACAAGAGGGCGCCTTCACCTTTAATTGGAAACATAACGTACTCCTTGAGAATTTCTATTCGGCGAATTTGAATTTAAGAAGCGTTTGAGCGCGAGCCGCGATAAACAATCGCTGCGGTGATCGCTCCGGAAATGAACATCACCGCTAAAAATGTCCAACCCACCACCGCAAGTTGCAAGGATTGAGAAATCCCGTTGCCGCTTGTGCAGCCACCCGCCATACGTGCTCCATACATTGCCAGTGCGCCACCAATGAATGCGACGATAAATCGACGCGTTTTCGAGGTGCCAAAACGTTCTTGCCACACACCGGGGATCGACTCGAACTTAAATGTCTTTGAGACCACCGCCGAGGCTAGCGCGCCAAAAAACGTACCAACCAAAAATAAAGTTCCGTAATCCAGCTTCATGACATTGCTCTTCCAGTAAGCATTGCTTGCTACTGTTTCAGCACCGATGATTGGTGAAACAACACCGCCTGCGATTTGTCCAATTGCCGTGGTGATGCCAAGCGGAGCAGCCACGACGACGAATACGATCCAACTGAGTACGCCAATCCCGATACCAACCAGATATGGTGACCAGCGTCCGGCCAGTCTTCCACCAGAGTGCGCTTGTTGTTGCAGTTGTTGTGACATGTTCTTTCTCCTGTTCAATGAGTGCTGCCAGGTGACTTTCTTGAGCACACAGATAATATATAAAACAATATTATGTCTTTAAATAGATAAATCAGTTTGATTTTGTCTTCGCTTGATATATGTCAACCGAACACTTCAAGGAGGCAAGCTCTTGGCTGTCGCGTTTGTGCCACAGGGGCCTCATCCCTCCCGGTGCCCACTGAGCCGATTTGGGCAACTTGGTGACATGGGCTACTAATGCGATAATCCCTAGTTGTACAGATGTCTTTTACTCACTTCAAATTTGAGGCTTTCCGCTCATGGCACAAGAATTGGATTTGCTAAAAATCGCCCAAGAAGAACAGAACGGCGATCTTTTCAAGATGCTCGATGGCATTTACAAGCGTTCATCGGTGAAACCCGCTGATTGCCCTGACGCAATCATCTGGGAAGGCGGCAATGCCCACGGTGGCGTCAAGCCCGTTGCGCATGCGTTCACCGACATGTTCGCGCTGAATGGCACACTGATGGCTTTGGATGTGCTTGGCTTGCCCTTTTTGGGCGTCCCAATGATGGCTCAGTTCCGTCACGACAGCAAACTCAAGTCACTAGAGTGGTTTGGCAAGCTCGATTACACAGCGCTCAAGTGGTCAACAGCCGGTGACTTCATGGTCAACGAAGGCGGTAAAAAAGTCGTCGTAAACGGCAAGTCGGCCAACGCCCCCTTGCGTACCGCAGCAGGCGTGTATTGCAACGTCCGCCCCTACGGCGGCATCACCAGCATCCGTTTCATGCCCGGCCTGCCCTATTCGCAGGACAAAAAGAAATTCAACGTTGATCATGCAACAGGTGTGATCCACTCTGAAATGAACACACCCGGCATTCGTATGGCTTATGCCGCTCGTCTCTTTCTCAAAATGGTGCACGAGACCGGTCAGATCGGTCGTGTCGCAACCAAGCCCACGCAGGCTCAAGAAGACGCCATCAACGCAGGCATCATGCGCTGGTTGATGAAGGGCACCAAGTTCAAACTCAAGCGCCAATACACCGTCGATGCATACGAAGAGCACCGCGCCAGCGTGGATGCCATCGTGGCCTTGCTCCCCAAAGATTTCAAAGCCGGTATGGAAAACTGGGGCGGAGATATCTACGAGCACATTTCCGACACAAACTTCGGTCTGTTGTTGCACGACATGATTCGTCAGCGTCCTTGCATCGTTTACGCAACCGATTTGGACGGCGATCGCCTCACCGACTTAATGGCAGACGCGCCTGACGTCCTGCGTGACTGGGGCCAGATGGTTCTGGACAAAGTCGGCGCCAAGGTCGACATGAAGAAGCTCTGGACCGAAATGGGTTTCACCATGACCAACGGTAAAGACATGACCAGCGTGATGTATCGCGTGCATGGCGCACCGATCTACGAACAGACGCTTGGCTCAGCCGATGCCATGTTGTTACGTTTGCTAGATGGTGACGAAACCGTCGGCGGCGAAAAGCAGCCTTATGATCCCCGTATTCACTTTGTCTTGATCAACGAGGCTTACAAGGCCGCGAACCCAGGCAACAAAGAGCTCGCCAACTGGCTCGACGCGCAACTCGCTACTTTCGACAAGATCTACGCAGGCGAGCGTCCACGCTACATTGATGGCTACAAGAAGCTCAAAGCAGCAATCCGTCCCTGGGGCTCTGCTTAACTCCCTGATGACCTAGTCTCTTACGGCTAGGCTCAGTTTTACTGTCGTAAAAAAATCCCGCGAGATTAAAAACTCGCGGGATTTTTACTTCTTCACTTCTTCTTCACTTCTTCTTCACTTTCTACACTTGCTGCTTATTTAAAGCCTGCACGATCCAAAATTTTCTGTGCGTTGATCTGATTGCGTCCCATCGCAGCGACAGATACATTTTCAACTTTAAAGTCGCCAAGATTTTTAAGTCCAGGATTCTCCACACTGACAGACTTGACCGCGGGCCATTCGTTATTGCCATCAGCAAAATAAACCTGTGCGGCGTCTGTCGCAAGATACTCAAGGAATTTCTTTGCTGCCTCGGGGTGAGGCGCATTTTTAGCGATGCCACCTCCTGCGATGTTGATGTGCGTTCCGCTCGTCTCCTGATTAGGCCATACGAATCCAACCTTGGCCATCAGCGCCTGATCCTCTGGTTTTGTCGAACGCATCATGCGCACAAAATAATAAGAGTTCGTCAACGCTACGCCGCACTCGCCTGATGCCACGGCTTTGATCTGATCGGTATCGCCACCACGCGGGGCACGGGCTTGATTTGCAACCATGCCTTTTGCCCATTTTTCCGTTGCGGCCTCACCATTGCGTTCTATCATCGCCCCAACCAAGGACAGCATGTAAGGATGCGAACCGGAGCGCGTGCAAACTTTTCCCTTGTTGACTGGATCAGCAAGCTTTTCATACGTATCGACGTTTTCAGGTTTGACCCGCGCTTTGTTGTAAACGATCACGCGAGCGCGAGTCGAATACCCTACCCATGCATTGCCACCGCCTTCGGCCTTTGCTCTGAGGTTTTCAGGAATACGTTCGTCGATATAGGCTGACTGGATCGGCTGGAACATGCCATCTTTTTCAGCACGCCATAATCTGGCTGCATCCACCAGCAAAATGACATCGGCAGGACTTTTGGCGCCCTCGCTCTTTAGCCGCTCAAGCAAAGCATTGTCACTGGCCTCGATCCGGTTGATCTTGATCCCCGTGGCCTTGGTAAACCCGCCATATAAAGCCTCATCCGTCTGATAATGGCGCGCAGAATAGATATTGAGCGCTTTATCAGATTGCCCTGATTGCGTTGTCTGAGCGTTGGCGGCAACTGCAACTGTCATCGACATCACCCCCACGGCCAGGGCGTTTAAGACCACATGCTTGTTCATCAGATATTTTCCGTCTAGTAAAAGTCATTCGCTCAACCAGCGAGTAATGACATTCTATCACTAAATGCGAATCATTATCAATATCGATTGGCTTTGGACATGGCGCGTGAAAGAAGAATGACGGGGATCAAGCCCGCGATCACAATGGTCAAAGAGGGCAAGGCAAGCTCGGATAAGCGCTCATCTGCTGCAAGCTGATAGGTTGCGACAGCAAGCGTGTCAAAGTTAAACGGACGCAACAACAAAGTAGCGGGCAGCTCTTTCATGACATCGACAAAGACAAACAAACCGGCAGTCAACACACTGCGTTTGAGCAATGGAAAATGGATTGCCCGCATTGTTTGCCAAGGCGTCGCCCCAAGCAAGGCGGCTGTACCATCCATGGAGGGTGTTATACGAGACAATCCGGCCTCCACACTCTGCAGACTCGAGGAAAGAAATCTGATTAGATAAGCGTAGATCAAAACAGATACCGTCGCAGACATAATCCAGGCGATCTGAAAAAGCCCCAACACAGACAAAATACCCACAGCCAACACCGCTCCAGGCAATGCATAACCCAAACCGAGCAGACGATTGACCCATTGCAAAGTCGGGCTTTTAGTGAGCCGGGCACCATAGGCGAGCAACAAGGCACACGCAACGGAGATCAGTGCCGTGATCGCCGACAAACCGAAAGAGTTTTGCATCCAGTCCAGGTAGCGGGCATCCAGACTCAGTCCTTGCTCGACCAACAGCTTAAGCAAGGCGGCCACAGGCAATAAAAACGCACACAGCAAGGTCGTCCCGCATATCGCAAAGGCCCAGAACGCCTTTTTCCCTCGAAGCTGGCGTGGCGGTGCGGGACGTTGTACGACACCAGAACTCACGTAGCGCATGCGCGCGCGATTAGTCTGCTCGATGTAGAAAATCAAAATGACAAATACGAGCAATCCAAGTGAAAGCTGCACAGCCGCCAGACGATCACTAAAGGACAACCAAGCTCTGAAGATACCTGTGGCAAACGTCTCCACGCCAAAATACGCCACAGCTCCGTAGTCGGCCATCACCTCCATCAATGCGAGCGCCATTCCAGCGAAAATCGCAGGACGAGACATTGGCAGCACCAACCGATAGAACGCTTGAAAACCGCTATAGCCTAAAGTTTCAGCCGCCTCTGACAAACGACCGCTTCGGTCCAGAAATGACGTACGGGCAATCAGGTAGACATAAGGAAATAAACAAAAAGAAAAGGACCACATCGCTCCGCCCAGTGAACGGGGATCCGGAAAAAACCACAACTGCTCCATTCCGAGGATGTTACGCAAGGCTGTCTGGATCGGTCCTGAGAACTGAAGGATGTCGACAAAGAGATAGGCCATGACGTAGGTCGGGATTGCAAGCGGCAAAATCAGGGCCCACTCGAAAATCTTTTTTCCGGGAAACTGGAAATTAGCGACCAGCCAGGCATTGCCAACACCAAGAACAAAAACACCAAAACCAACCCCAACCAGCAACAAAAGGGTGGACGTGACATACTGTCCCAGCACGTAGTCCCACAGGTGCTGCAGGGTGCCCTGGCGGCTGAGCTCCTGGGCAGTCTCGCTACTCCCTTCGCTGAAAAAGGGAATGAACAGGCCAAGCAGCGGCAAAGACAACAATACTGCGATCAGGACAACGACTCGACTCATTAGCGATGCGCTCGGCTCAAAATAAAAAAGGGTTCTAGAATCAAACTGCTGTTAATGAGAAAATTATAAAGATGAATACCCTGCCACCTTTGCTTGCCTTGGATCACGTTGAGATCAGTTATCCCCGTCTGGATGGTCCGGGACGGGTACCGATCGTTCGGGATTTAACCCTCAGTCTAGCCCGAGGCAGCATTGCGTGTTTGCTCGGCCCCTCTGGTTGCGGCAAATCAACGATCCTCCGTGCGATTTGCGGCTTTGAGGCCCTACAGCAAGGAACCGTCAGTCTGCATGGCAAGGTCGTTAGTGCGCCGGACATCCTCGTCCCGCCAAACCTGCGAAAAGTCGGTATGGTCTTTCAGGATTTCGCGCTTTTCCCTCACCTAAGCGTATTAGAAAACGTCATGTTCGGCTTACGCGCCCTTGCGCCCGCCAAACGCCGAGAGGTTGGACTGCAATGGCTCGAACGGGTCTCACTCGCTGACAAAGCAGGTTCCTACCCGCACGAATTAAGTGGTGGTCAACAACAACGTGTCGCCCTCGCACGTGCGATGGCACCCGAACCCGATTTGATTTTGCTCGATGAGCCCTTCTCAAGTCTCGATATTGATTTACGCGAAAGACTCGCCAGCGAAATGCGCGATATTCTCAAAGCCAACGGCGTGACCGCTCTGCTCGTCACGCACGACCAGTTCGAAGCTTTTGCAATCGCCGACCATATAGGCGTCATGTCCGAAGGGCGCATTGTGCAATGGGACACGCCCTACGATCTTTATCACGAGCCCGCCAATCGCTATGTCGCGGACTTTATCGGCCGAGGAGTGTTCCTCAAAGGCATCATCCAGCCCAACGCGATGGTCAAAATCGAGCTAGGTGAACTCCAGCTCGACAACGATCATCATGATCCCTTAGGCACAGAGGTCGATGTTCTATTGCGAGCAGATGATATCCAGCATGATGATGACAGCCAACAATTAGCTGAAGTCGTTCGCAAAACCTTCAGAGGCGCTTACTTCCTCTACACGCTGCGCCTACCTTCCGGTCAGGAAGTGCTTGCCTATGTGCCTAGCCATCATGA
Source organism: Zwartia vadi (assembly GCF_030410375.1). Lineage (GTDB taxonomy): Bacteria > Pseudomonadota > Gammaproteobacteria > Burkholderiales > Burkholderiaceae_B > Zwartia > Zwartia vadi. Next base: position 104,048 of record NZ_JAUHHE010000008.1, on the reverse strand, counting down.
TCACTCGCTGGGAGAAAAGATCGGCATCAGACTCGGTGTCGATCATGTCGTGACCTTCTCTGACAAAGAATGATTTAGGCTACCTTAAATACTGGTATCGACCCACGATGCTTGCATCATCTACAGGTAAACCCTGAATTTAACCAAAAGCAGCCCAATCGGGCACTCTGCCTGTGTAGAATCGCTGAGCCTTAACCGGTAATGCTGACGCTTTGCTCCAAAAACTTTAAGTCGAATGGAGCTTTCATTCAGTCAGCGCAAACCAAAGGATATCAACATGCAGGTAATTTCCGACGAAAGCGTTGCCGTAGACCCAAGCTCAAAAATTCTTAAAAAGCTGATCACAGTCATCGCTGTCACGATGTCTCTGTATCACATGTACGTAGCTGGATTCGGTCCGCCAGAGGCAGTCGTTTTCCGCGGCACCCATTTGATGTTCGCACTAGCCTTGGTTTTTTTGCTGTACCCGTCGAAAGCCGAGGGCGGTTTGATCCCGCGCTCCTACGACATGCTGATTTTGGCGCTCGGTCTAGCGGCTATCGCACATATTTTCATCGACTACGAAAACTTCACCAATCGAATCATCTACATCGATGAACTCACGAAAGCGGATTTATTCTATTCCTTCGTCATGGTGATCGTCGTCCTCGAAGGAACGCGACGTGTCATTGGCTGGGCCCTTCCGATCACCGCGATTCTTTTTGTGATCTATGCGGCCTTCTTTACCCAGGTAAAGTTGCCAGTCCTGATGGAACAGCTCTATCTTTCGACAGAGGGCATTTTTGGCTCTACGCTCGGCGTCTCGGCGTCCTATGTGATGTTGTTTGTAATTTTTGGCGCGTTCATGGAAAAGAGCGGAACCGGTCAGCTTTTCATGGACTTTGCCATGGCATTAACCGGACGCAGTGCTGGCGGCCCCGGCAAAGTCGCAGTGGTCAGCTCTTCACTCTTTGGGACTGTTTCAGGTAGTGCCGTTGCCAACGTCATGGTTGATGGCCCCATCACAATTCCCTTGATGAAGCGAACAGGATTCAGACCTCCATTCGCGGCAGCTGTGGAATCGGTCGCCTCTACAGGCGGTCAGTTGATGCCTCCAGTCATGGGAGCGGCAGCTTTTGTGATGGCCGAATTTTTATCCGTTCCCTACGCTCAAGTCGCCTTGTGGGCTGTGATTCCAGCTTTGCTTTATTACGCTTCTGTTTTCTTTGCCGTTCACTTTGAAGCCAAGCGTTACGGGCTAGGAGGCGTGCCTGAAAATGAACTGCCAAAGTTTGGCCAAGTCATGCGGCAACGAGGCCATCTATTTATTCCTATTCTGATTATCCTCGTCGGCCTGTTCATGGGCTTCTCAGCTCCGCTGTGTGCTTTGGTCGCGGCGATTAGCTGTCTGCCCGTCGCGCTGGCTCGCAAACTGACGCGTCAAGGCATCACATGGATGACCGTCATCAACGCACTTGAAGAAGGCGCGCGCAATGCGCTGTCCGTTGCCATGGCCTGCGCATGTGCAGGCATCGTGATTGGCTGCGTCACGATCACCGGTCTTGGCATTGTTTTCACGCAGGTTGTGATCGAACTGGCGAACAACTCGTTGTTCCTCGCCCTGCTACTCACCGCAATGGCCGGTATCGTGCTGGGCATGGGGATGCCTACAACGCCTGCTTACATTGTGATGGTCTCCTTGCTGATTCCCGCAATCATCAAACTCGGCGTTGCAGTGCCTGCCGCGCACATGTTCGCGCTCTACTTTGCGATCTTATCGGCGATCACTCCACCCGTTGCGTTGGCAGTCTTTGCAGCAGCAAGTCTGGCGAAAGCGAATATGTGGGACTCGGGCTTCGCAGCCATGCGGGCGGCAGCACCCGCTTATATCGTCCCTTTCATGTTTGTCTATGAGCCTTCCTTACTACTGATCTTCAATGACGATACGTCATATCTGACTGTCTTCTGGTCCGTGATGACGGCAATGATCGGAGTGATCGCTCTTGCAGGCGGATTTTTCGGTTGGCTCGTTGGTTACGCCACAACGTTTCATCGAGTCTTACTGATCCTCGCGGCGATTTGTTTGATCAAACCAGGCCTGATCACTGACACGATTGGTTTTGGATTGCTCGCTTTCGTTGCGATCGCGCAGTGGTACCAGAACAAGAAAAATGCGGCACTCCCTGCCTAGGATGCTCAAATGAATAGCGCCATGATCCATCTGTCGATCCCGATTAAAGATATCGCTTCAACCGTGAGTTTTTATCGGGACATTTTGGGTTGCAGCATCACGCGTCAGCAGGTTGATCGACTGGATATCGATTTTTTTGGTCATCACATGGTAGCGCAGCTTTCAGAGCTCGAGGCCTCTCACAAATCCATCACCATCGGACGCGGCAATTATCCCTTGCGTCACTTTGGTGTGATTGTGAAACCTGAAATTTACGATCGCATGCTCGCGAGCCTGATGTCCGCGAAAGTGGAATTCGCGATGGCGCCCGACCGTATCTTTGTTGGTACCCCACGCGAACAGTCGGTATTTCTTGTCTTTGACTTTTCAGGCAACGCTGTTGAGGTCAAAGGCATGCCCGATCCTCAACAGGTTTTTTCAGTGGATTGAAACGCTCAGAACCGCTTGGACAAAGACAAGGCCATTGCGAAGCCAGTCTGATAATTCGTGCTGTACTGAGTTGTGCCTGAAGTGTCTGTCGCAGAGAGTCGACCCGCCGTCGTCGCCGCCGCATACAGATCCACACGCGTCGTCCGATCAATTGCATAGGATAATCGTGCAAAGACAGGGACAAAGCTATTTTGTCCGATTCCGTTTGCCACGGGGCTATTCTCGTTTAGACGAAAACGATAAGAGCGATACGCACCACCCGCTGCAATACTCCAACGTTCTGTCATTGCGTAAGAAAGCTCAAGACCCGCGCCTCCGGCCGGCCCGGCTGGCAATGAGTTACCTAGACGCAGCTTATCTGTAATATTCCAATTCACAAGCAGATAGGGAAAGACTTTTGTCTCGTCTATTTGGCGGAACACGCCCGCTCCCACACCGAGGGTCAGATCTTTGGAGAAAGTCCGGGCGACACTCATGACTGCACCATACGTCGCGGTGCCACCTGTGCCCGTTCCAGTCTCGCCGGACCATTCAACGGTCGGCGAAAAACCAATTCTCCATTCAGGGCTGGGGGAATAGCCAAAACTCATGCCGAGTGCGGGAGTACTAATCGCCGTCCATGGGGCCTGTCCACCAAATGCCTGAGGATCACTCCAAGACCATTTCTGATAGTTGTAACGTGCATTCACACCTGCTGAAAAGGCACTCGTCACTTGTCTCGTGACGCTCACGTTTGCCGAACCATCCTGCCAATTAAAACTGCCTCCTCCATCCACGATACGCGTGTTGAATTGGCTCAAGCCTGTGATACCCACGGACACACTCGTTTCGCCAGGCGCCTGACGAGGTTGTGCAACAAGGCTTGTAGACAAGGCTGACAGGATAAGCGCAAAACTCACGCGTAGAGGACTAGGAATGCTATACATATTCAACCATCCTTTTATACAGATCAAACAACGAGCGACACCAGTTATTCGATGCGCTTGTCATCTCCTCATTCAATTTATTCAACCACTTCAGCGGGACAATACGCGTCTTGCAAAGTAGGACAAGGTATCCACGAAAATCACAAGAATGATCATCGCGGCGAGAATACTGCTTGTTTCCTGCATTTGAAACAAGCCCATGTGAAAAGACAACATTTGACCAAGACCTCCGCCCCCCACTACACCTAAGACAGCAGCGGCGCGAATATTGTTCTCCCAACGATACAACGAGTAGGACATTAATTGGGGAGAAACAGTCGGAAGTGTTGCATACAAGAACACTCTCCCTTCGCCAACACCTTGAACCCGGAGGGTCATTGCAGCATGCTGTGGCGCATTTTCGATTGATTCGGCAAATAATCGTCCTAGAACACCCGTTGTATGCAAGGCCAATGCCAGAGTCCCGGCAAACGGACCCAAACCAGCAGAAATAAGCAGCAAAGCAGCCCAAACAAGCTCGGGGATGGCGCGCAAGGCATTCAGTACAAGTCGCGTCAAAAACCGCCATCGCGCGGGATCGCCCTCATAACTGCGGCTAGCAGGCACCGCAAGCAACAGACCGAACATAGCGGCTAGCAAAGTGCCTACTGCAGACATCGCCAAGGTTTCAAGACTGGCTCGCAACAGTTTGCTTAAAAAAACCGGCTCCAGATTGGGTGACATGAGCTCACCCAGAAATTTGCCCATGCGGCCAATACTCTCGATTGACAGCACGCGGGAGAGTTGCAAATCAAGAGACCAAAAACTCAATACGATCAAACTCACTGTTCCAAACAATGACCAGCAAACAGGCGAGTCGAGACGCAACCAGTGTCGAGGGCGTTCTGGCAATTTCAGCTCCCGAGATGACTGCGATGGGCGATTGTCAGGTTGACTCATTGCAGCGCACGTCGCATCCAAGTACTCAATAAATCAGCGAGTCCGACCAGCAAAATGAACACAATCAACATTGTCGCGACTTCTGATCCATTAAACATTCGCATTGAGTTATCCATCTGCTGACCCAACCCACCTGCACCAACAAAACCCAAAACAGTGGAGGCGCGGATCGCACACTCCCATCGATAAATCGTATAGCTCGTCAGTTCTTTGGCATTACTGGGCAGGACACTAAAGAAAAAAGTTTGCAAGCGGCCCGCACCATTTCGTAATAATGACGTGGCGGATTCGCGGTCATTACTTTCCAAAATCTCTCCATAAACCTTCCCAAGCATCCCAGCATAAGTCAATGCGATCGCCAGAACCCCTGCTGCCGGACCAAGTCCCACGACACGCACAAAGACGAGCGCCCAAATCAGCTCCGGCACACTGCGTAATAAAATTAACAGCCAACGGATCAGTTGTCTGATAATAAAAGGTAGTGCGCGCATACGCCCGGATAAAGATGATATCGAAAGCACCGTGGTCGACAGTAGCGTCAAAGGAATAGCGAGAACAAGAGCGAGAAAAGTACCCGCCGTGGCAATTGCCACGGTTCTCCAAGCCTCGCGCGCAACTAACTCTAAAAATTCGGGATTGAGTGCTGGCGGAAAAAATTCAGCCAAAAACCGTGTAGTGACCTTCAGATTTTCTGTTTCAAAAAACACCCATGGACGAAACTCCGTACTCACTAGCGCAGGCCAGAGAATCACGCACGCCACGACAAACCAGAACACCCGACGTGTCCACGCCGGATCACGCAGCGCGGGGTCTTTCATCTCTGAGGTTAAAACGCGTGCATTCGTCATCAGCTTACTCAGGAGCAACCTACGCGGACTTCCCGGTTGGCGGCTGGGAGCTTATCTTCACGAGGCAGGGATACATCGACTTGAGCCAGTTCATACTCAAACTGAGCGTAAAGATTGGCCAGAATTTCTTCTGTCACAGCGTGTCCGGGTAAATCAAAGACCAGTTTCCCGTCGCGCAAGCCCAGCACTCTGGGAAATTCAGCCGTTGCAACCTTGACCTGATGCAAAGTCGTCACTAATGTGGCGCCACGCGCACTCGCCTCGCGCAAAAGTGTCGCAATGGCCTGTCGAGCGCGCGTCGGATCCAAAGCAGACAAAGGTTCATCCACCAGCCAGAGTCCGGCCGGAGCAAGCAGCGCACGCGCCAAGCCGACCCTTTGCCGCTCGCCCCCAGAGAGTCGATCAACCCGATCCCAGAGTTTCTCCTCAAGATCGAATTGCCCGAGCGCATCTGCAACTTCTTTGACATGCTGTGGGTACAACAAGTTTTTCAGGCTTTGCCATAAAGATAACTCAGGCAGTTTTGCAGCAATCAGCGAGACAATCACTCGCTGTCGCGGCGGTAATGGAGGCGTTTGAGGCGCATAAAACAGGCGGCCACGCAGCCGCTGCAGCTCTCGGATAGAAAGATGCCAAACAGACTGACCCTCAATAGCAACACTGCCCTCGGAGGGTTTGAGTGCCGCACCCAACAACTGAAGCAAAGTGGTTTTTCCAGCCCCAGAGGGGCCGATGACTGCTACATGCTCGCCAGGCTCAATACTCAGCGACAGGCCTTCTATGGCGGGACGAGCGTGCTTTGTCGCTGCGGGGTGACGCGCACTCACGTCAGCCAACTCCAGGCGCAATCCAGACATTATTTAATCAAGCCCGCACTTTTGCCTGCCGACTCAAGACCTTTGTAGTTTTCGGGAGTCGTCGGTATATATCGGCTGGCGCGATTGAGCGTCAATATTTCCTTACCCTCGGGCGAGTTCATATCCAGGTCGAGTAAAGCTTTGGTGATTTTTTCACGTAATGCGGGCGGCATATCAGCATGAACTGACCAGTTGTAATTGAAATAAGGTGGTGTGGTGTAGAAAACGTCGACCTTGCTTGTGTCCACCTTTTTTTCATTGACGAATTTTTGCCAAACGGTGATGTCCAGTGCAGCGGCGTCAACACGTCCGCTGACAACCGAGGCGATGGTGGCATCGTGCGCCCCCGAATAAGCGACGCGTTTGAAGTCACGATCGGGATTGATCCCTGCATCCAGCAGGAAAGAGCGTGGCATTAAATGACCCGAAGTACTCGACTGTGAGCCGAAGCTCACCTGCTTACCCTTCAGATCAGAGAGCTGGGTGATGCCCGAATTTTTTTGTGCGATAAACACAGAGCGGAACTTGGTGTCTTCTTCTCGCTGCGCGATGGGTACAACCTTACCGCCAGAGCGAATTTGAGCTTGCACATACGTAAATCCGCCGAACCATACGAGATCGACCTGTTTATTGACTAAAGCCTCGACGGCAGCGGGATAATCATTGACGGGAACAAAGCTCACCTTCATCCCGGTCGTGCGTTCGAGATATTTGGTCAACGGACCAAATTTTCGCATCTGCTCGGTTGCCGCCTCCTCTGGAATGGTCGTCACTCTCAGAGTCTGTTGCGCATGCCCCAAGCTTGAGAAAAAAGGCACGGTCAGGAGGGTTGCGGAGAGAAGAATTGCGCGCAGAGCGCTGCGAAAAGTCAAAGATGTGTACAAAGAAGTCACCTGAAAACGGTCTTAAGGTCACCAGTATAGGAGAGGCGGATGACAAATCCGCTGATAAACCCTTTTACACGAACGAATTGTTGCATCGCAATATAGCAAGTCTTTGGCGAACTAACCCGCTGTCGCTTAAAGATATTCATTTTCATAAGTTTGCCGAGTTGCGAGATAATAGGCTTCCAGACATTTTTAATCGGAGGCCTTTGTGCTCAAAAAAACTATGGCATCTATGGGCGCGATCGCCCTGACTGCTGCACTGTCCGTGACATCATTCAGTGCGGTGGCTCAACCCGCTAAACCAGAATGCATCGCGCCTGCTAAGCCGGGTGGTGGATTTGATCTGACCTGCCGACTCGCACAATCAGCTTTGAAGGATGCGCAGGTTCTCAAGGATCCGCTGCGTATTTCATATATGCCCGGTGGCATTGGCGCGGTCGCCTACAACACGATCGTCACTCAGCGACCAAGCGAGGGCGGAACGATCGTCGCCTTCTCTGGTGGCTCTTTGCTCAACCTGGCACAAGGTAAGTTTGGTAAATACAACGTCAACGACGTTCGCTGGCTTGCCGCGATCGGTGCTGACTTTGGCGTGATCATCGTGCGTAATGACTCACCTTTCAAAGACTTGAAAAGTGTCATGACAGCACTACAACAAGACCCGACTAAAGTTGTATTCGGTGCAGGCGGGTCAGTTGGTAGCCAGGACTGGATGAAGGCCGCTTTGACAGCAAAGGCAGCGGGTGTCGATTACAAGAAAATGCGCTTTGTCGCCTTCGAAGGCGGCGGTGAAACGGCCACTGCGCTACGCGGCGGACATATTCAAGTCATGATGGGCGATGCGGCTGAAGCTGCCACTTTGCTGGACAGCGGCGCACCTTTGCGCGTATTGGCCATCTACCATGACAAGCGTCTACCTGGAAAGCTTGCCAATGTCCCCACTGCAACCGAGCAAGGTTACAAGATCAACTGGCCAATTATTCGTGGCTTCTATCTTGGCCCAAAGGTCTCTGACAAGGATTACGACTGGTGGGTCGGCGCCTTTAAAAAGACGATGGCTTCGCCAGAGTATGCAAAGTTACGCGAACAACAAGGTTTGTTTCCTTTCGACATGACGGGTCCCGAGCTTGATCGTTACGTGAAACAACAAGTCAAAGAGTATGCAGAGCTCGCAGACACTTTCGGTCTGATTAAAAAGTAATTGATGCGAATGCGCTGGACAGACTAAAAGTCTGTTCAGCGCTTTTTTTATTTCAGGCAAGAAGAGGTACACGATGGCTCTCGATGATCGCAAATTAGGAGCGCTCGCGCTCGCACTCGCAGCATTTTTAGCGTGGTACGGCTACAGCCTTGAAGCGGCTTTCTCTTATGAACCGATTGGTCCCCGCGCCTTTCCATTAGCAATTTCAGTGATCATCGCCTTATGCGGGCTCATACTCATGATCAAAGGTGGCAATCGTGTTGAACCAAATAGCAGCGCCGCCAACGCGCGCATCTGGCTCATGATTGCGATTCTAAGTGGCTACGCAATCACCTTCCAACTTTTGGGCTTCATCATTTCAACTGCTCTGATGACGACTTTGGTCGCACGTCTCTTCGGAGGAACTTGGCTGAAAGCCCTCATTGGCGGTTTTGGAATGGGTATTCTGTTTTTTATACTTTTTGATCGCTTGCTTGATGTTGTTCTTCCCGTAGGTATTCTTGGAGCGTTCCTATGAACGGCATTTTTGAACAACTTGGCATTGGCTTCGGCGTGGCGTTTACACCGCTCAACGTAATGGTGGCGGCCATAGGATCCTTTTTTGGCACCATCGTCGGTGTGCTGCCAGGCTTAGGACCCATCAATGGTGTGGCAATGCTCATCCCGATCGCCTTCGCGATGAATCTTCCACCCGAAACATCTCTGATTCTGCTTGCCGCAGTGTATGTTGGCGCAGAATACGGCGGACGCATCACCTCGATATTGCTCAACGTCCCGGGCGAAGCCGCCGCAGTGATGACCACCTTGGATGGCTACCCCCTTGCCCGCCAGGGATTGGCAAACGTCGCCCTGTCCATCTCGGCCTGGTCCTCTTTTGTCGGATCGCTGATCGGCGTGATTGGTATCGTTTTCTTTGCGCCCGTGCTTGCTTCCTGGGCGCTAGCTTTTGGTCCGGCTGAATATTTTGTTTTGATGGTATTTGCTTTCTGCGCGCTCACAAGTTTGCTCGGGGATCAACCTGTCAAAGGTGTGCTTGCAGCAATGATCGGTCTGGCAATTTCAACAGTTGGCGTAGATGCCAACTCTGGCGTTTATCGGTATACCTTTGACCACCCCAACCTCTCCGATGGCATCGCCTTTGTGGTGGTTGTTATCGGTCTGTTTGCCGTCGCTGAAATGCTGCAAATGCTCGAAAACTCTTTGACCGGAGTATCGATCAATGTGCCGCCGAGCATCCGCAAGATGTTTAATTTTAAAGAATTTAAATTCACCTGGTGGAGCACGATGCGCGCCTCTGTGATGGGCTTCTTTATCGGTGTGTTACCAGGCGCAGGCGCAAGTGTCGCCTCTGCGGTGACATATGCATACGAAAAGAAACACTACGAAAACAGAGACCCTGATGCCAAGTTCGGTCGTGGAGATCTCCGCGGTCTAGCGGCACCCGAGGCTGCGAACAACAGTGCAGCCACAGGATCCTTCATTCCCATGCTCACGCTTGGTGTACCCGGCTCAGGCACAACAGCAGTCATGATGGGTGCGCTCTCACTCTACAACATCACGCCTGGACCTGTATTGTTCGATCAACAGCCTCAACTTGTGTGGGGCTTGATCGCCTCTTTATTCGTGGCCAACCTCATGCTGTTGTTCATGAACATCCCGATGGTTCGCGTGTTTGCGTCGATGTTGAAAGTGCCGCCCTGGCTGCTTGTTCCAGGCATTTTGACCATCAGTTTTGTCGGAGTTTTTGCACTGCACTCTGCAACATTTGATCTAGGATTGGTGGTCGCAATCGGTGTGATTGGATACTTGCTGCGTAAAATGGGCCTTCCAATGCCACCACTTGTTTTAGGCGTGGTGCTCGGTGAAATGATGGAACAAAACCTGCGCCGAGCGCTTTCCATTACCAACGGAGAAATCGGGATTTTGTTTCAAAGCCCAATCAGTATCGGTCTCTGGATCGCTGCGCTTGTCGTCATCATTGCACCGAGTCTCTACAGAAAGTTGAAAGCACGCGGTTAGTTCAAGACAATAAGCTCTAACAATATTGAACTGTATTCTTTATTGTTTAAGCTTCAAGTCTTTAATCAGTGTTGTCCACTTCGCCTCATCACGCTTGAGGTTACTGGTCACGACTTCGGGGGTAGATGTGTCAAGCTCGATCCCCAGTTGACTCAGGCGTTTGCGCAGTTCCTCGTCCTTTCCAAGGGATTGCATCGCATCGGACAAACGTGTCTGCAAAGCTTTGTCCAATACTGCAGGCGACATCAGGGCCAGCCAAAATGTGGCTTCAAAATCCTTGGTCCCCAAAGCTTCATTCATTGTTGGCAGGTCAGGTAGAGTGGACATGCGCTGCATCGAAGTCACCGCCAAACCACGTGTCTTGCCACTCGTCACGAATGGCATCGCTTCGCTTGCAGCTGAAAACATCATCTGGACCTGACCACCGATCATGTCCTGCGCTGCTGGCATTCCGCCTTTGTAATGCGCCACGACCATTTTTAAACCGAACTGCTTGATAAAGTATTCCGCTGCAAGATGGTTAATCGATCCCACACCAGATGTGCCAATCGCATATTTGTCAGGATTATTCTTGATTAATTCAACAAGTTCTTTTGCATTTTTAGCGGGTAAATCTTTATTTATCTGCAAAACAAACGGCGCCTTCATCATCATTGAAATAGGCGTAAAGCTCTCGTAGGGCTTATAGCTTACGGTCCCTTGCAACGCAGGATTAATCACGATGGATACAGGCGCTGCATAGAGAGTATATCCATTGGGCTTTTGTGAGGCGACAAAGGTACTGGCCACAGTTGAAGCTGCGCCAGCCTTGTTTTCAATCACCATATTGGCACCAAGCTTGTTGCCCAGTGCTGCTGCAATCGCGCGACTCGACACATCACTCACACCACCCGCTGGGTAAGGTACGATGAACTTAACTGCCTCTTGGGGATAAGCAGAGGCCGATTGCGCAACACTTAATTGCGGCAATGCCATCGCTAATAATGTTGTCGCAATCGCTAAACGCGCGCGTGCCTGAATTTTTTGCATGGTTGTCTCCAAATATTGTTTTTAATAAGAACGTATTGCGATTCAATTCATATCTGTTTTCGCTTTTTGAAGTGCCACTATAACGCCGCGCCTCTGGCCGAAATCGGCCAGACGGCCTCGACCCGATCTCCGCGATAACAAATCAACTCGTCGTAGAGATTTACTGTCGGATCACAATGGCCTGGAATAAGGAGCAAGGAATCGCCAAGGGCAGGATTGTTTGCCTCAGCGGTTTGCAAAACGCCGTGTTCGTCGCTCGCCTTGATGTACTCTACGCCTGGCTGTTGCCACACCACAGGCATCCCTGAATCAACGCTTGAGGCTTTCAGCCCAGCATCGACGACTGCGCGCCCAGCTGTTGGACGACTCAAAACTGCTGTTTTTAAAAACAATGCATGTTCAAACTGAATGTCCGAGGGGCCTTGTTGATTTTTGGCGTAGTCCGCATCCATGAAAATATATGAACCGGATTGGACTTCATTAAAGACGCCCGAATCCCTTTCAAGAGCAACCGAGCCAGTGCCTGCCCCTGTAATGCGCTCAACCTTGATACCAAGTTTTTCCAGGGCCCCACGCATCGTCAGAGCGATGTCACTGGCCTGGCGAATCGCAGCCTGCCTTTGTTCAGGTTGCCTGTAATGCTGTGCACTGCCGTGATAGCACTGCAGACCCATGAACCGGAGAAAGGGCTCGGCAGTAATCTGCTCAGCCAAGTCTGTCACTTCTTTGACTGAACTGACGCCACATCGACCCATCCCGACATCGACTTCGATGTAAATATCTATCGTTGTTTTGCGCTGATTGCTCGCCTGTGCGAACTGGGCAACCTGGCTCGGATGATCAACCAGCACACCAATCGTTGCGCGTGCGGCAAGATCCATGGCATGGGCAACTTTTTTAGCGCCGACAACTTGGTTCGTGATCAGAACATCTTGCACGCCCGCCTCGACAAACCGCGCGGCCTCACTCACCTTTTGACAACAAATACCAACCGCACCTTGCTGGATTTGACGCAGCGCAATATCCGGACACTTGTGGCTCTTGGCATGCGGCCTCAAACGCATCTTACTCCCGGCAAGTGCCTGGGTCATACGCGCCAGATTGCGTTCAAACGCATCGAGGTCCAGCACCAAGGCAGGTGTGTCGATTTCTTCAAAAGCATCTCCGGGATGCGCGGCTTTCCAAGGGGACATGTGTATTTCTCGCTCTTAACAATGAGAGGGTCATTCCAAAATGAATAGGCTACCATTAACAACTCGGAGAAAATCGGTCAAAAGCGATTTGAACTCCAAATTTTTATATTTTGGTAAACATGGCAGACATCACTCTCAAAAACGTTGTCAAGCAATATGGCGACGTCACCATCATCGACCAACTTTCTCTTCAGGTCGCACATGGCGAGTTTTTCACGCTCTTGGGTCCTAGTGGCTGCGGAAAAACGACACTTCTTCGCATGATCGCAGGCTTTATCATCCCTGATTCAGGTCAGGTTTTTATCGGCGACGAAGACGTGACACACCTGCCCGCCCACAAAAGAGAAACGGGAATGGTGTTTCAAGATTACGCCTTGTTTCCTGATAAAACCGTTTTTGACAATGTTGCCTATGGTTTGCGCGTTCGCAATTTCTCTAAACAGAAAATTGACGAGAAAGTCGATCGTATCTTGCAACGGGTTGAATTGGCTCACCTTAAAAAACGTTACCCGGGCGAGCTATCTGGCGGGCAGCGGCAGCGTGTGGCACTGGCCAGGGCGCTCGTGATTGAGCCACGCATTCTGCTGATGGATGAGCCACTTTCCAATCTCGATGCTAAGTTGCGTATACAGATGCGGGATGTGATTCGTGAACTCCAGCAAGAAGCAAAGATCACGACTATTTTCGTCACACACGATCAAGAAGAAGCGCTCTCCATGTCGGATCGCATCGCGCTTCTGCGTAGCGGCAGGATCGATCAGCTTGATACCCCCGAGGGTCTTTATTCCAGACCACTCACAACGTATGCCGCCGACTTTATCGGTGGCGCAAACTTGATACATGTCGAGCAATTCGCACAACGGGGTGACCAAACCGAGGTCAAAATCGCGGGTGGCCACATCCTGATTGATGGTTTGGCTCACACAGCCACTCAAGACATACAGCCAAAACAACTTGCCGCTCGAGCCGAACACATTTTTATTGATCATGTTTCACCTGCATCCCCCTCACCAGGGATTGCGGCTCAGATCGTGTTCAGACGCTACCTGGGTTTTAAGGTGACCTACTGCCTGCGGCTGACGGATGGTCAAACACTGATGGCGGATGTTCCGGCTGCAGAGGATCCGCGCAAACAGGCGGGAGATTCCGTGATGCTTAGCTTCTCCCCAAAATGCCGTTTAGTGTTGGCTTAGGTTGCTCAACATGTCTCTTCTTTTCAAAAAAGGCATTTCTCCCTGGTTCCTGCCCGCGCTTTTATGCCTGGGGGTTCTGACATTTTTCGTTGTTTGGCCGCTTCTGTCCCTTTTCTACCATAGCGTGGTCGACATAAAAACCGGTGACTTCAGCTTGGCTGGATTTCAGGCTTTTTTAGATAATCCCCGTTATGTCGAGGCCTTTTTCAACACCCTCCGACTGGGTGTCACAGCTACGCTTGGATGCATGTTACTTGGCGCTCCGCTTGCTTACGTGGTGACTCGGTTCGATTTTCCAGGTAAATCCATCGTGGCACTCCTACCGCTTGCAACGATCGTGCTGCCTGATATTGTTGTCTCCCAAGCTTGGCTGATGCTATTAGGAAATAACGGTTTGGTGCGTCACGCACTGGAATTTATCGGAATCGAACTGCCAAGCTTTTATGGCTGGTTTGGCATGACTTACACGCTCATCCTCAACGATTACACCTATGCATATATAGGCATGCTCGCCGCTCTTAAAGCGATCGATGGCACGATTGAAGAGGCGGCCACCAACCTGGGCGCAACAGGTTTACGCCGCACAATGACCGTCACTCTGCCAGTGCTGGCTCCTGCGCTGCTGATCAATTCAATGGTGGTGTTCACGTTAGCGGTTGATAACTTTTCAATCCCGATGATTTTAGGCGGCTCGGTCGATGTTCTTTCCTCGCTCACCTATACGACCTTCTTATCTGAGATGGGTTCAGATCCCACAATGCAAAGCGTGTTAGCGGTGCTTTCGGTACTGTTGGTCGGACTCGTGCTTTTTCTACAAAAAACAATAGTGGAGCGTAAAACCTATCACATGCAACAAGGTCGCGCACCCAAACCTATACGGGCTAAAGGTTTTGCCGCATGGCTGCTTACAGCAGCCGTATTGGTGTTTGTCGCGCTGTCGCTCATACCGGCTGTGATTGTTTTGATCGGCGCCTTTACCAAAGCGAGCGGACCTGTGATGCAATATGGCACGTTCACGCTAGAGAATATGGATCGCGCCTTAAGACAAGCACCCGGACCTATTTTCAATTCCCTGACTCTTGCAAGTATCGCAACACTCATCGGCACATGCTTTGCGACGATCGTGAGTTATTTAATCGTCAAGAAAAGAATGTGGCTCGTCTCGATTCTGGATTATGTGGTGATGCTTCCGCTGGCTATTTCCGGGACAGTGCTTGGTATCGCATTGATCCAAACTTATAACAGTGGAATGATTATCCTGACTGGTACTTGGGCAATCATGGCCGCAGCCTACTTTGTTCGCAAAGTCCCCTTTTCAATCCGTTCTGCCTCTGCCTCGCTCTACAGCATCCCTGATTCTATCGAAGAGGCCTCAATCAATCTGGGTGTGTCACCCATCAAAAGTTTTTTTAAAGTGATTCTGCCCATCATGAAGCCCGCGATACTTGCGGCCGCGATCTTGATGTGGGTCACATCGTTATCTGAAATATCAGCTACCATTGTTTTGTATTTCGGTGGCATGGAAACCATGCCGATTGAGATGTATCGCCAGATTGACTCAGGCTACCTGGCCCGGGCCTCTGCCTATGGCGTCATCCTGATGACGGTCATCTTGATTCCTGTCTATCTAGCCATCCGCTTTTTAAAGCTTGATCTGTTCTCTAGTCGCAACCCTTAAATCCGGAGTTAAAAAATGACCCACTCAGCATTCATTCGTCGCCTGGCGCCAACCGCCCTCGGCGCCCTTGCAATATTTACGGCTTCTGCCGCCTTGGCCAACAATGCGGTGATGTATACCTCCAATAATGTTCAAGTCATCGACACCGCGACAGATGTTGCCAAAAAAACAGCACCGGGACTCAATATTCAAAAAGTGACATCCGGTACAGGTGCCCTGATGAAACGTATCGAAGCCGAGGCAAAAAATCCTCTCGGTGATGTTGTCTGGGGTGCGGGCTTTGGCACGATGGCCGCCTTTCGTCAAAATTTCCAGGCCTATGACTCACCTCAAGCAAAGGACATTGCGCCGCAGTTCAAAGGTCCCGACAATTTGTGGGTCGGATCCAATGCGCACGTGATGATTGTCATGGTCAATAATAAACAGCTCAAAGGCACTCCTGCGCCGAAAAGCTGGGCTGATTTGTTCGCGCCTGCCTGGAAAAACAAAATCATCATGGGCGACCCTGCTACTTCTGGTAGCGCCTATGATCAGGTCTACGGTATATATCAACTCTTTGGCGCAGAAGGCTTGAAAAAACTGGCCGCAAACGTCGTGATTTCCAAAAGCTCCGCGCAAGTCTACAAAGGTGTCGCCAATGGTGAGTATCCAATTGGCATCACAATGGAATACGCAGCCTACTCTTATGTCGCAGGCGGACAAAAGGAAATCGAGCTGGTCTATCCGCAAGAGGGTGCCTTTGTCGCACCAGAAGCTGTTGCCATCATTAAAAATCCCAAGAATGGCGCAGCCGCTGCACAACAGCTTTACGACATCCTGCTTTCCAAAGAAGTCCAGGAAGCCGAACTCACACAAAACTTTCGTCGTCCGACACGCTCCGACATCGATGTTGCCAAACTCACCAAACTTCCCAACCTGAGCAACATCAAGGTGGTTGGGACGGATCCCGCCAAAGCAGCCGCGGACTACAAGATGGTGATTGATTTGTGGAAGGAAGCGCTTAAGAGTGCGGGTAAATAATACGCCGCTATCAATCCTCACGGCTGACCTGATTCTCACGTGCTAAAAAAACATCACGCGCAAAAATTCAACAAATTGTTCCCGGCCAATTTATGGCTGGGAATCCTTGTTTTCATTTATGCGTGGATGTTTATCTGGCCTCTCGCCAAGCGCATCATCGCCTCCGAGCATCATGGTTGGCTGCTGAACGAAAGCTGGCAAGATATTATCGACACGGTCGGCTTGATAGAGTTGCCGAGACTGGCGCTGGGTCTGGGCATGATGATCATGTCGGTTGGCCTACTCTGGCGCGCACGAATCGCCTGGGTACTCTCTCTGTTTTTGCTTTTTTTTGCACTGCTCATCGACCTTTACACTTCGCGCGACCATCTGAGCGTGATGGCTTTAAACGTCGTGTTGTTTGTGTTAATGATCAGGCACTGGCAGGTCTTTGGTCGCTCAAGCTTTGCCGCAAGCAGTATGTACACGATTGTCAGCGTGAGTTGGCTGTTGTTTTATTCTGTTTTCGGAACACTTTATCTTGGCGACCAGTTCAAGCCACCTATCGAAGATCTGGTTTCCGCTTTTTACTTTTCCGTGATCACGATGGCAACAGTCGGCTATGGCGACATTTTGCCAGTTGAGCCGACCGCGCGTCTGTTTGTAGTCTCAATTGTCATTTTTGGTATCACTGTTTTCGCAACGTCGATCAGCGCATTAGCAGGTCCAGTTATTGGCGGTAATCTCAGAAAATTCATTCAAAAGAAGGCCTTGCTATCCATGAGAAAAAATCATGTCATCGTCTGTGGTGCCACGCCCCTCGCCATGAATGTCGTGGCAGGCCTGATCAAGCGCGGACATAATGTGACAGCGATCGATTTTCCCGGCGGCAATCATCATTACCCAGAACATACTGATGTACTGATTGGAGATCCCACCACTCTCGAGGTACTGAAAGAAGCTTGTTTACCGCAAGCCCTATATTTATTAGCCTTAAAAGAAGATGATGCTGAAAACGCTTTCATCATTTTGACAGCAAAAGAACTTTTGGGAGAGAGTCCGGTCAAGACCGTTTGCGTAGTCAATGATTCTGCGCATCTATCAAAAATTCAGCGCGTTCGCCCCGACATCATCTTTTCACCACAACGGTTGGGGAGTGAAATTTTGACCCGCACGCTCGCTGGGGAGGTCATCGATGAAAGTACGATCATGCAATTGTTTTTTAACGAAAATAAAAAGACCGAATAATGATTGCGTTCCTATGTCAAAGTTATTTTTCATGGTTAACCCTGATGTTTGACAGAAATTTTGCCTTTTCAGCTGCTTGACCCTTCAAAGGGCTGGGTTTTGGCTTATTCACCATTAGCACTCTGGTGTATAAAATCAATTAACGGTCTAGCTTTTGACAGATCGCCTCAACAATACGCTTGGTGACACTGATCACACGATCATTCCAACCGTCTTTTAAGCATAATTATTCGGAGATGTCATGAAACAAACCGCAAAATTCGCACTGTCAGCCGCGGCGCTGGGCGCCGCCCTGCTCGCCGCAGCCCCGGCCTCCGCCCAACAAGTCACGCTGATGACTGGTCCTCAGGGCGGCGTTTGGGTACCCCTGGGCGGCGCGCTCAAAGGCATGTGGGAAAAAGCGATTCCTGGCCTTCAAATCACAGCACAACCCGGTGCGGGCGTCGCCAACGTCATTGGTGTTGAACAAGGCAAAGCACAGATCGGCTTCTCAAACTCGAGCAGCGCGGTGGATGGAGCAATGGGCGTTCCACCTTTTAAACAGAAAACAAGCAATGTGTGCCAGATGGCAAACATTTATCCCCAGTACTTCCAGGTGGTTGCGACCAACTCCTCAAATATCAACTCCTATGCCGATATCAAAGGAAAACGTCTGGTTGCCCAGTCTAAAGGAAACACCGCGGAGGCTATCACCGCCGCCGTGCTCAAGCTCAATGGCTTTGACTACAGCGGTCTCGCGCGCATGAATTTCCAAGCGAGCTATACCGATGCCGTGTCTATGATGAAAGACGGACATGTGGATGTCTTTACGCTTGGTACGACTGCACCCGCTTCGGCCGTGATGGATCTTGCGAGCGGGCGTGATATCAAACTTGTACCTGTCGATGACAAAACCATGGAAGGTATGCGCAAGATGAATGCTGGCTACAGCAAACTCATTATCAAAGCTGGCACATACCCCAAGCAGGACAAGGACGTCCCGGTCATCGGCTATCAAACACATTTGATCGTTCGTTGCGATATGCCTGAGGCAGTCGTCTACAACATGGTCAAGACCATGGCTCAAAACATTCCAGCTATGGCTGCCGTGAACAAAGCGATTGGCGAACTCACTCCCAAAATGATGGCGGCAGATGCAGGGATCCCTATGCATCCCGGTGCAGTGAAGTACTTCAAAGAAGTTGGCGCTCTATAAACTCACATTCGATGAGTTTTCTTTAAAAAGCCACCAGAGACACGCCGTCTCTGGTGGCTTACATTTGAAGTAAATTTTCCTAGATAGTTGCTCAAACGATTTCGTAAGCCGCGCGTTTGACCTTTGCCATGTTAGTGCCTTCGATGCGAATCAGACTCGTAGAAGCAGTCCGCTCTGGCGCATGCAAATCACCCTCGTTATAGACATGGGCCACTCCGGGAGTGAGCTTATAGGTTTTTGTTTGCTTGACTTTGCCAGGCCTGTCGGCCGTTGCTGGCTCGATCAATGCATAATCGCGCATTTCAGTTTCACCTCGCGCTTGACCATAAATCGCCCAAGAGTGCGCGTGATCATGTGGCGTTGAGCTTTTAGCACCCTGATAATTATGAGCCACGATACAGAACCCCAACTCAGGATCTTCGTAAATCACTTCTCGCTCACCGACATTCGAACCAAGATTCGCCTCAACAAACTGTTTATCCACCAAAATCTCTTTTAAAAGATCCGCAACCTTTTGACGACCGACTGGACCTGGATATGTTTTCAACAGATCATGACATTGACTAGCAAATTGTTGAAGTGTGTGAGCCATGAAGTGTGTTCCTTGAAGTTATTGATAAGAAAGACGCTATCCAAAAGCAGCTACTTTGGTAACTACCTTTATTGATTCTAACTCCGTTCAATTCAAAAACACATTGATGAAGATCAAGAGGCAGTTACAAATGGAACTCTTTTGAGAGACTGACTATAGTGGAGCGCTTCGATAACAGTCTGACGATGAACGGCGACAGTCGTTTCAATATCAACGCCATACCCTCCGGCCATTGATAGCGCGATAGGTACATTCAAGCGTCTTGCATGCTCAAAAACTATCCTGTCGCGTGCAAGCATGCCTGCATTTGTCAACTTCAGACGACCGAGTCTGTCGCCTTCATGTGGATCAGCCCCGGCGAGATAAATAAGCAATTGGGGCTCGAAAAGCTTATCCAACTGCGCCAGCGCATCCACAAGAGCCTCCAGATACGCCTCATCCGACACGCCATCCGCCAAAGGAACATCCAAATCACTTGGCTCTTTTCTAAAAGGAAAATTTTTATCGCCGTGTAACGATAAGGTGAAAACGGTCGGGTCATTTTTGAAAATAGCAGCCGTCCCATTACCTTGGTGAACATCGAGATCAATGATGGCCACAGCGAGATCTGATGCAGATTGACGTTGCATGAAGCGCGCCGCGACTGCAGCGTCGTTAAACACACAAAAGCCACTTCCTTTGTCCCGATAAGCGTGATGCGTTCCGCCGGCAAGATTGACGGAGATACCGTCTCGCAACGCGGACTGACAGGCGGCGATCGTCGCGCCGACAGAGCGCCTGGATCTCTCAACCATTTCCGACGTCCATGGAAAGCCGATTTCTCGTTGCTCCTTGGGCTCAAGGGTGCCATTCAGAACTTTTTGGACATAGACGGGATCGTGCGCCAAGAGTAACTGAGTGTCGGTAGCAGCGGGTGCCTCGCATAACCGCAACCCTGGAGCGCCTGCAATACCATCTCGAAGCAAGCGATACTTAGACATCGGGAAACGATGCCCCTCTGGCAAGGGTAAAACAAAATGATCCGCATAAAACGCGTCCATATCACCGTCTCCGATCCCTGTTATCCGTCGAAAAAACACTATTCGGTGGCAAAATGAAAGTTCATTGCAAATACTAACTGGCAACAATCATGCGTGCCTCAAATTCCCTGATGCGACTGCTTAAATCGAGTCTTGTCGCGCTGACGATCCTGACCCTCACCGCTTGCAGTTCACTGCAACTCGCGTACAACTATGCGCCAGGACTGATCGCCTATCGCATGAATACATACCTGAATCTAGATGAATCACAGCAAGCGCTGCTGGATCAGGAGCTTGCCACGTTTGCTGCCTGGCATGATCAAGCACTCCCCCGCTATACGACCACACTGAACCAATGGGCGACGCGCCTAGCGAGTTCCCAGCCTTTTTCTGCAACCGAGATCCTTGGTATCCAGGAGACGATCGAACAACAACTTCAGACCGTCGGCGCACGTGCGGCTGTGCAGCTTGCTCCTCTTATTGTGACGCTCGGACCTCAACAGCTCAAGCAACTTCAAACAAAATTCAATGATAGTAATGAGGAATACGTTTCGGACTATCTTAAAAACCAAAATAGTCCAGCAAATGTCAAAAAACGTCATGCCCGCGTCATCAAACGCTTTGAAGACTGGCTGGGCACTCTCTCGACTCAGCAAAAAAGCATTCTCATCAGTGTCTCCGATGCACGCGCTCCAATCATTTCGGCCTGGTACGAAGAGCGTAAACTAAGACAACAGGCATTACTGAACCTGATTGCAGCCCAACGCGATGCTCCACCCAACCAAGCTCAGCAGGCCCTTGCGACTTATCTTGCGAGCCTGGGTCAGTACAGAGAACCGAAGTTGAGCGCTCAACGCGACCAATTACGAATGGAGTGGGCGCAAGCCACAGCCGAGATCCTGAATCTCGCCAGCCCAGATCAAAAAAGATTTTTACAAAAGAAACTCCGCGGCTATGCGCAAGACTTCGCAGCGCTCACACCCAAGCGTATCGCACAAAACTGAATTCATTCACCACAGCTTAAACAACCGCTCGCTTTAAGCTGTTCTGAAACGGGTCAGTTTGACAAATAGAATCGCAAGCATTGGCAAAGTAAAACCGATCACGATAGAAGTTGCCAAAATCGAACCTAGACTACTGTAGTTAGCCGCGACCTCCACAAGGCCTGTGAGAGGGTTGCGCACCTCTCGCGTGACCGTGAAAACTTGATTCAAGTATTTTGTCCCAAGCTGGCTCAACGACAACGCCAGATTGGTAAACGACGCCATGACTGCAAAATACGTTGCCTTGAGATTTTCAGGTGCGGAGCGCGCGATCCAGGCCAACATCGGAATCATCGCCACTTGTCCCAGAGGCGATTCTAACGCGGCATCCACCAAGGCAATGAAGCGTGCATCGACGACACCGCCCGTCATGGCGCTTGTCCAATGATGTAGACCGTAATACATACCAATAGTCGGCAAGGACAATAAAGTTCCAAACAAGGTCAACGTACCCACCACATAGGCGATTGAACGTTCCGCCATAAAGCGGCGAAAAATGAACATGCCCAGCAAAGACAAGGTACTCGCGATCAGAGAAAGCATGGAAAAGAAGTGCTGATCGAATTTAAGCTCATCGATCATCCACCATGTCACCCCGGGTCCGGGACTCGGGATTGCTCGAAATACAAAAATCACAATCGCGGTCCCGACAAGCGTTGAGCGCATTTGCGGCTCAAGATCACGCGTCAGCCTGGCGATCAGAAACGTCACGATCGCCATGGAGCCAACAAAGATAATTTCCTGACCGTATGGCACCTGCGCGAGTCCCATGGTCATGGTAAAGATCACAAAGACCAAACTGCCGCCCAAGATCACCCAGTTTGGCTTGGTCGGTTCTATGTCACCCGTCAAAAGGCTCCGGGCTTGTTCTTTCGTTATTCCTCGGGCAAGCAAGCGCCTATGCGCCCGCGCCTGGATGGCAGAGGCCAACACAACGCCCAGCACAGAGATCAGGGGAATTGCCATCGAAATGACATACACCTGAAGATATTTTTGGACTTTTTGAGCTTCGTCGAGCTGCTGCACGCCAGCAAAAACATAGAGATTGATGAGCGCGACAAATACTGAACCACCAATAATGGCCACCCTACCGAGTGTCTGCATGGTGGTGTGCATCAGTTTGCGGCGCTCTGGATCGATCAGCTGTCCATCGTCGTCCACACGTGGCACAGCTTCAACCGTCATGGCATCCGCAACGGCATCCTGCAGCACATAACCAATGGGGGCAAGCAAGGCGCTCACCACATACCAGCTTTCCACTGGAAAGATCGCGGCCATTGCCTCGCGGTTTCCAATCAGGCCGATCATGATCAATAGACTGGCTGCAATCAGACTTGCGCCCAAAAATAACAACGCCCTCTTCCAGCGCCAAAGCAAATCAATCAAATGGCCCAACACCATTTTGAGTGACCAGGGAATGACGACCCAAAAACTCAAGGCTGCCAAAAAAGCGACAGAAAGATTAAGATAATCTTTGACGAAGAATGTTCCCACTATGCCCGTCAGACTGGAGATGCCCGCAGCCATATAAACCATGAGCGGGGGCAAATAAGACCAGCGCAATTCCCGGCCGAGCTCAAGGATATTGCGATCTATCCAACGCCAAAGGGTCAGGGTCATTTTTTAAATCCTCAATCAGAACATCACTTTTCGCAGAATAACTGATCACGAGGATTTGATCGCCCCTTGACCGGGCTCTCGTCTGGCTAAAGTGCCAACCAGCCGTTTTCCATGGGCAGCACCGTGCCATTCATTTGCCCGCCCGCAGGTGTGCATAAGAACAGTGCCAACTCAGCAAGATGCTTTGCAGGAATTAACTTTCCGCCTGGCTGTTTTCCTTGTAGAAACTCCTGAACTGCCGTGTCCCAATCCAGTTTTTTCTGTTCCATCAAGGCTCGAATGCGGCTTTCTATATTGGGCGTCAGTACTGACCCCGGACACAGGGCATTGCAGGTGATATTTTGTCCGACCACCTCTGAAGCGATTGCTCGAGTCATTCCGATCAAGGCACTTTTGGTCGTGACATAGTCGATACGGTTAGGCGTGCCGCGCGACCCGTAAACTGAAGTCATGTTAATGATTCGACCCCAACCCGCCTGTCTCATCAAAGGCAAAAATGTTTTGACGAAATAGAACGGCGCGCTCAGGTTTACGGCCAGCGCTTCATCCCATCGTTCACTAGGAAATGTCTCGATGGGAGAGAAGTGTCGGGTGACGGCATTATTGACCAGAATATCGATACAACCAAACTGCTCAAGGGCGAGAGACGTCAACTCCGCAGACTCAACAGGATTTTGCAAATCCTTTTTAAGATAGATCGCATCCACACCATGCGCGCGAAGGGAGGCGAGTTGCTCCGTCACGGTGCTGTTGTCTTCAAGGCCATGCATCACGACATGGCACCCTGCAGCGGCCAGCTCCTGTGCAATTGCCAAACCAATCCCACCGCTTGAACCTGTTACCAGCGCCGCTTTACCCTTGAGCATTTATCTTTCCTATCCATTCAATACAAACAATTATTGAGACGTCATGCCGGATTTCTTCACGAGATCTTTCGAAGCCGTCAGATCCCGTTGAATTTGGTCAGCAAACTCTTTGGGGGTGCTCGGTGATGCATTCAGTCCCAGACCATCGAGTCGGGCTTTGACAGCAGGATCATTCAAGGCTGCGGTCAGATCTTTATTGAGTTGGTCGACTACCTTGGCAGGTGTACCTGCGGGAACAGCGTAACCGTACCATTCAGGCATTTTTCCAAGATCGGGAAAACCTGCTTGCGCTGCTGTCGGAGTATTAGGCAAAACAGAGACGCCATCGGGTCCGAACATCACTAAACCGATGAGTTTTCCAGCACGTACATGCGGTGCAACTGAGGTCGGGTTGGCAACAAATAAATTAATGTGGCCAGCCAATACGTCAACGATACCTGGACCGGCTCCTTTATATGCCACGTGCATCATATCGACGCCCGTGAGAGCCTTGAACATCTCGCCAGTGAGTTGGGGACCCGAAGCACTGGAACCGTACGACAACTTGCCGGGCTGAGTCTTCGCCAAGGCAATAAACTCTTTGAGATCCTTCACGTTCAAGCCAGGATTCGCGACCAAAACAAAAGGTTGTTGGGTGCCACGCGTGACTGGAATGAAATCCTTGATCGGATCAAAGCCCGGATCTTTATAAATATGTGGATTGACCGTGAAAGCGCCTTGGTGTGCGAGCGTCAACGTGTAGCCATCAGGCGGCGCCTTGGCGCCATAGGCTGTTCCCACGTTACCTTGAGCACCTGCGCGATTTTCGACAATCACCTGTTGTTTCCAAATCTGACCGAGTTTTTCAGCCAAAATTCTGGTGACAGCATCTGTTCCGCCCCCGGGTGGGAAGGGAACAATAATTTTGACGGGCTTGGTAGGATTAAACGCGGAGTCAGCCCAAACGGGTGAGGCGACCCCCAAGCATAAAGCCAGTAGCGCAAGAATTTTCTTCATTTTGATCTCCGGAATATATTTTAGTAACGTGATGAAAAGACCTGACGACCTGTCAGGATTGCATGCCCCAGCGACTGATGGTTTTTTTCTCAACTGTTTTAAAAATTAAGTTTTCAACCAGCAAACCGAAAATGATCACCGTTAATAACCCGGCAAAAACGTTTGGAATATCCAGCATATTTTTGTTTTGAAAAATGTACCAACCCAAGCCCCCCGAGCCTGAACTCGCGCCAAAAACCAACTCAGCAGCGATTAAGGTTCGCCAAGCAAACGCCCAGCCGATTTTCATTCCAGTCAAAATACTTGGAAACGCGCCTGGAATGAGGATCTTGGTGACATAAGCGATATTGGATAAGCCATAGTTTTTACCAACCATGCGCCAAGTCGGACTCACGGCTTTAAATCCGGCATGCGTGTTCAGGGCAACAGCCCACAGCACCGCATGAATCAGCACAAAAATAATGCTGCCTTCACCCAAACCAAACCAAATCATGGCCAATGGCAATAATGCGATTGAAGGCAAAGGATTAAACATTGAGGTCAACGTCTCCAGAATATCTGAACCAATCCGTGTCGCGCTGGCAAAAGCAGTAAACAGGGCTGCAATCGCTAAGCCGACGGCATACCCCTGAACAAGCACCGTGATGGAAGACCACGTTGCCATGATGATCTTTCCAGTTACGAGCCCGGCGACAAATGCCTGAACCGTCGCCGAAAAGGTTGGAAACAAGAGCGGGTTATTCAACCAGACTGCGTAAACCTCCCAAACCGCCGCCAGGAACAATAAGACTAGAGTCTTTCTGAGCAAGCCATTACCCATCAGTCTTTCAAACGTGCTGAGCGGTTTTTCAATCACCCCAAAACCAGTCAGCTCGATTTCACTGATTCTCTCCGGACGCGTGCTCTGAGCGCGTTCATTTTTATGCTCATGCATGTGCGATTCTCTCGTGATCGTGAAACAGTAATTCTTCGATGTGCTTGGATAAGGGTTGACCATTTGGCCCCATCGTATCGATGCCGTGACAATTCAGCTCGGCCCGTACTTGTCCGGGATGCGGACTGAGGAGCAAAATCCTGCTGCCAATCCGAACGGCCTCGGGAATAGAATGGGTCACGAACAAAACCGTGAACTTCGTATCCTCCCAAAGCTGCAGGAGCTCCTCTTGCATTTTTCCTCGCGTCAAGGCATCCAATGCGGCGAAGGGTTCATCCATCAACAAAATTTCAGGCTCCATCGCCATCCCGCGCGCGATAGCAACCCGCTGCTTCATTCCTCCTGAAAGCGTATGCGGCAAACTGTCGGCAAAACCCGTAAGATTGACTTTATCGATGTAGTGCATCGCGCGTTCTTCTGCTTCTTTGCGCCCTAGCTTTCCGCTTGCAGTCAAAGCGAAGACGACATTTTGCTTGACCGTTTTCCAGGGCAACAACTGGTCAAACTCTTGAAAAACCATGACACGATCAGGTCCTGGTTTATGAATGTCGACATTATTGAGTTTTATTTGACCCTCGACTGGATTTAAAAAACCACCGACGGCTTTCAATAACGTAGATTTTCCACAGCCAGAGGGACCAAGAATGACGTAACGATCGGACTTGAGCACGTCAAAACTGACGCGATAGGTCGCCGTCACCAGATGCTCTTTGGTGCGATAGCGAAGCGTCACACCTTGAACGGAAAGCAAGGGTGTTGAAGATGATTGCATCATGATGGACTCAGCCAATTAAACAAAATAATCCTGCGGCTTTAACCGCAGGAGCTAGAGTCTTAGTTGCCGCCTGCCACATCCGCACCAGCAAAAAACAATTCATCGATGGACTTGGGATTGTTCTTCAAGGAGCCGATCTGATTCATGAATGTTGCATACTTCATGACATTCTCGGGCTTGGTGGTGTATTTGATCGATGGATCATTCAGCATTGCAACCATGTCATCTTTAGACCATTTGCTGGAACCACCCATGGAAGCAATCAGAATATCCGCTGCGGCACCTTTGTCTTTCGCAATCATTTCCTGAGCCTCTTTCAAGGCACTCACGAATGCTGCGTAGACTTTGGGATTTTTTTGCTGAAAATCAGAACGTGCGGAGATCATCGTAAAGGTGGTTGAACCGCCCATAACCTGATCCGTATTCATGATGGAACGCACACCCGGAGACTTTCTTTCCAACTGATCCAAAGGTGCGGAAGCATAGTGTCCGGTTATCCCGCTACTGCCCGACAATAAGGCCGCGGCAGCATCGCCATGGTTCATGCTGACTGTGTAGGGATCAAATCTAAAAGCCTGATCCTTGCCGTACTTTTGCACAGCATACATTTGCATGATGATCGAGGGGATGGAAGACTTCACGGACGTGACTGCGATCTTGTCTGTCGGACGCAAATCATCAATCGATTTGAGGTGCTCGGCGCGCGTATTCAGATTCATTGGCATCGAGCTCATCGCCGCAACACCCTTGACGTTTGCATTTCCTTTCGTGCGGTCCCACAGGATCAGAAAAGATGGCGGACCTGCGGCGATGAAATGGGCAGAGCCTGACAGTAGTGCGTCAATCATGGCGGAGGGGCCGCCGATATTCGACCAATTCACCTTCATTGTGTGACCGAGTTTTTGAGCGTGTTTCTCGATCAGATTATGCTCTTTCATGATGTGCAAAGGCAGAAAACCGAAACCGCCCGCGCCAAGCGGAACCTTTAATTCAGTCACATCCGCCTTGACGGCCAGTGGCAATACAGTCAGCGCTGAAAGTGCGAGCGCATAGATCGCTTTTTTCATTTTTGTCTCCTTGTTGAAATATTTTTTACTTTATAGAGTAATTACTAAAAAAGTGCGAGAACCAATTCACACCTCAGGACTCGGGGATTTCCCAGCCCGCAAGCTTCTCACTTAGGCGAGCAACTTCAGTGTGGTCCACATTGGGGCCTAACATGCTCTTTGCGCCATTCCACATATCGAGACACAAATGACCAAACGGTGCAGGCACGTCAAGACTTCTTGCAAGTCCCATCGCGATGGCGATGTCTTTAACCATCATGTGCAAAGGAAAACCTGAATCAAATTTTCTGGAAAGAACATACTGCTTGAATTTTTTCTGCGTACTGTTGTTCATACCCGTCGATGAATTGAGCACATCAACCATCACTTCAGGATCCAAACCAAATTTAGAACCAATAATCAACGCTTCTATGCCGATGAGGTAACCAGCACAAGACACCAGGTTATTGAGCGCTTTCATAGCGTGACCAGATCCCAGCACACCTGTTCGCGTGACAGTCCCCATACACGAAAGAAGCGGCTCAGCCCGATTGATCAGAGCAGTTTCACCACCGGTCATGATGGTAAGCGTGCCACTCTGCGCCCGGGGGACAGCTCCGGAAACCGGCGCATCAATCAACGCTGCACCGAGTGATTGCAAACGCGTACCCATCTCCAAGGTCATCTCTGGTTGTCCCGAGGTCATGTCCACCACCAGCGCATCTTTTTTTAAACGCTTTGCCAGACCATTCGCACCGAACAACACCTCTCGCACGACCCCGCTATTTGGCAAGATCATGACCACATAATCGGCATCCTTGCCGACTTGCTCAGGTGCCCCCTGAGTCTGCGTGCCGTGTTTTTCAACAAACGTCCGCACCCGTTCGGGATTGCTATCAAAAACAGAAACTTTGTAACCGCCTTCAAGCAGTCGTTGAGCCATCGGCCCGCCCATCGCTCCGACGCCGATAAAATGAACGATGCTGGATGTATCCATATGAGCCCCCTGATCAAGTGAACGTCAAGACTGGCGCGCAAGCGCCATTAATGTGCCTGCATCTTCAATTGAATCTATTTCCCAAACCGTGCGGATGAGTCGGTCAACATCACAATCAGCATTGGCTTGAGCAGATAGCACCTTACATTTCTCTTCCAAGTCTTGATCGGTCAATGGTCTGCCTGTCGATCCTCTCGCCTGCTCCACGAATACTGTGACAGAGGGTGCACCAATATAGTGCAGGGTTACCTTGGCTGCATCAATTGACATCGTGTCGTCCACTGTGAATCTGACTTTTTCACCCAGAGCGCGAATAATCGGATCATTCACCGCTTCATCACTAAACTCTGCAAGCCCCGCTCGCCCCCTCAAAAGAGATACTGGTACAGCATGCTGCGCACTCACTTGTGATTCACGGCCAGATTTAACGCCAGGTCGATCCGTTCGGTCACGCAAAAGCTTTTGACCTGTCACCTCCACGCTTTCTATACGCTGTCCATGATTGTTCACCAGCTCTTGACGAGAAGACAACTGTAAACAAGCCTCAATCACAGGATTGAGCACAATGCCACAAGGATAGGGTTTGTAAGTATTCAGGGACATTTCCCAGTGCTCACCAAATCGTTCGTTGATGCAATCCAAATCGGGTTGTTCACCCATCACATTCAGAAATCCCCGCACGCCGTCAAGAGGCGCAATCGGTCCGTCAAAGTCTTGCGCTGCCAACAACGCGGACAACATCCCATTACGGGCGGCATTCCCGACACTCAAACTCTTGACCATGGTCCCGAGAGTCTCAACAATTCCGCATGCTTGGTTGGCTGCACCACCCAATGCCCAATTTAGCTGTTGGGGACTCAAACGCAACAGCCAACCGACAGCAATCGCTGCACCGAGCGCACCGCACGTTGAAGTGATATGCCAACCTCGACCGTAGTGATAGGGCGAGATGGCATTACCGACACGACACTCTACCTCCATGCCTAAAATCAAAGCTTGGAGAAAGTCACGGCCCGTCACGCGATTGATTTCCGCATACGCCAATAGGGCGGCAGCAATTGGCGCAGTGGGGTGGATCACTGTCTGCAAATGCGTATCGTCGTAGTCGAAAACATTCGCGCTCATCGCATTTAACGCGGCTGCATTGAGCATATCGGTGCGCTCAGTGCGACCCACAATCGACGCCTGCTGATTTGCTGAAAAGCTCGTGTACAGGCTCACAAGCTTGTCAATCGTAGGATCATGTGAGCCCGCAAAACCCACTGCAAAATAATTCAAGAGCGATCGCTTGGCTTCATGACGGACAGCCGGCACGATATTTTCCCAGCGGCTGGCGTGCACGTTCTCACACAATACTTGCGAGGTGTTCATAACGACTTCCTTGATTGCGTCTCGTAATTTAATTATTCTTTGTCTTTAAGTGCGTGATTTTCACGACTAGCCTGTCATCCTAACAAATAAAACGAAGGATACAAATGACAATCGCCGGCACCCTGGCAAAATTTGCTGTTCAAACTCACATTGTGGATCTGCCTCCACTCGCTCTCGAGCGCGCTGAAATGTGTATTTCCAGTACGCTTGCGAGTGTGGCGGCAGGTGTGAATATCGAATCAGCCCGCATCATTAGGGAGCTCGCGTTAGAGGATGGCGGCGCACAGCAAGCAACCGTCTGGTTTAACAAACATAAACTGCCCGTCACGGCGTCAGCTCGCGTCAATGCTCTGACTAGCGACGCAGCGGCTTCCGACGATAGCGATATGAGAAGCATCGCCCATATCGGAACGATTATCTCGACGACATCGATCGCGATGGCCGAACACATCGGTGCCTCTGGTGCGCAAGTCCTCGAAGCAATGATCATTGGTTACGAGGTCGCAGGCCGCATTGACGAATCTCTGACCCCGGGTCGAATGAGAAACGGTTTTCACGGAAGCTTTTCAACAGTCTTTGGCGGAGCGGTTGCTGTCGGCAAGCTGCTGCAACTGACTGAGGAACAAATGACGCAAGCGATCGCCATCGCTGCGACCTCGATCGGCGGCATGGCGATCGCAGCCGACACCAGTTGCGCACGCGAATATCACGCTGGCATGGCAGCAAGCTCAGGGGTACAAGCCGCCTTAGCCGCCAAGCGTGGCTTTAAATCTGAAACCCGTATTTTCGAAGCGCCGCGAGGCTTTCTTAGCGCCCTTGGTGGCACTGCGATAGAAGATATCACTAAAGACTTCGGTGAGTCGTGGGATATATGTACTGACATGGCGATCAAGCTGATGCCCGGCGCGCATCCATTCCATGCAGTCGCGCAAGCAGCTGCCAATGCGGCAACCGAAGGCGATGTCCTCCCGGAAAATATCCAGAGAATTGTAATCTCCGCGGCACAAATGAAAGATTGGATGGCCCCCCACCATCCCACAGATCTCATCACTGCAGCACATAGCGTTGTTTATTTTGTGGCTGCTGCAATCGTTGACAGGGGATTTACCTGGAAACACATCACGAAAGAAAAAATGCTGGACCCAGTCATCGCGGTAATTCAAGACAAGGTCGTGTTCGATCCCAATCCTGCTCCCCTGCCCGACCGATTTACGCATCGTCATGGCGGCACGGTAATTATTGAGCTCAAAGATGGTCGAAAAATATCCAACACTTGTCGGGCTGCAAGGGGCTCTGGACCGACTGGCGTGACCTGGGATGAGGTGGAAAGTAAATTCAACCACCTCATGCCACTGTCGGGTTTGGATTCAAAAAAAATCCAACGTATCCGCGAAACAGTGCGTCACTTCAGAGACTTGTCTTCCGTGACGCCCTTGACTGATTTACTGCGTGTCAATTAGTTGAGCTTCACGCCCGACTCTTTCACGATACGACCCCAGTTTGCATAGTCCTTTTTAACGAACTCGGCAAACTCTTTTGAGCTACCACCTACAACGCTCACGCCACCCGCTTCAATTTTTTGCGCGGTTTCTGGTGTTTTCAACACACGGTTGACTTCTTTGTTGATACGCTCAACCACATCAGGAGGTGTGCCAGCGGGTGCGAACAGACCGACCCAAATACTTGCGTCCATGTCTTTCACACCACCCTCTTGCATTGTCATGGTGTCAGGTGCTTGCGCAGCACGCTTAGCTGTCGTCACTGCGACTGCGTTGAGCTTGCCGCTCTTGACGTGTGGGAGCAAAGAAGCGAGCGAGCCGATATAGACATCAACCTGACCACCCATCACATCAGTCATTGCTGGAGAGGCGCCTTTGTAAGGCACTTGAAGCAGGTTGATATCCGCACGCTTTTTAAAATCCTCGCCTACCAAGTGACCCAACGTCCCGGCACCTGCTGTCGCCCACTTCAGACCTTCAGGAGTCTTACCCTTGGCAATCATATCCATAGGGGTTTTGATTGAGGAGTTGGCTGCGCTCCCAATGGCTGCAGGTGTCACAGAGACCTGAACGATCGGCGCGAAGCTCTTGACGCTGTCATACGTCAGGGAAGGATAGAGCCAGGGTCCCAACATCATATTGTCAGTCTGACCCATGACCAATGTATAGCCATCCGCTGGAGCTTTAGAGGCGGTTTCAATTGCCAAGTTGCCGCCCGCGCCTGGCCTGTTTTCCAAAATCACCTGCCAGCCTGTGAGTTCAGCCAGTTTTGTACCGACCATGCGGGAAACAAAATCAGTGCCGCCACCAGGAGGAAAAGGTATCAAGATGCGGATAGGCTTGTCAGGAAAGCTTTGTGCCAACGCACTGACCGGTGCGGCGGCCCATGCCAGCGAGGCAACCAATGCCAACTGTGCGACGCGTTTAATTGTTTTCATTTTTCAATTCTCCATATTTAACTGTGCGATTTTTATAACAATTTAGCTGCAACGCACCTGAAATGATCTTAGGTTTGCGTCGTTGAACTGTCAAGCACACCCCTAAGAACCGCTATGCTTTTGACTGTCCAAACTCGACACCAGCCCAGCCCTCAAAATGCTTGATGGTATGCGCATAGTCCTTTTTGCCATCCCCCTGAGTGATTGCAAATGCTAAAAATGCGCGAGCAGCCTGACTCACCAGCATCGGTGCCCCGAGCTTTTCTGCTTCCTCGATGCAAAGCTTGATGTCTTTGTGGATAAGCTCTGTCGTGAAGCGAGTGGGGAACTCTCTGTTCAAAATACACTGGGGGATTTTTTCAAGGGTGGCGAAGGAACGGCCACTTGAAACATTCAACACATCAAGCATCAGTTTAGAATCCAGCCCCGCTTTAGCGCCATACACCAGTGCTTCGCAACTTGCGACCATCCCCACAGCACACAAAGTATTGTTGATGATCTTCATCGTTTGACCAAGACTGGGATCCTCGCCTAGGTAAAACAAATTTTTGCCTAAAGTTTTAAAAACTGGATCGAGTGCCTGCACAAGGCTTTGCTTGCCGGAAACCATGATTGTCAACGTGCCCTTTTCGGCAGCAACCGTTCCGCCACTAACGGGAGCGCCCAAGAAATCGATGCCTTTCGCTTGAACCCGCGCAGCCACCTCTGTTGTCACAGAGGGACCCGTTGTAGACAAATCAACGATGGTCTTGACAGTCGAACCATGCATCACACCATCATTGCCTGTGACCACCTCTGACACCGCTGCGGGCATGGGTAAACAGAGCAAAACAACTTCACAAGTGTTTGCCAACTCCACCGGGCTCTTGGCAACCTTTGCTCCCTTGTCCTGCAAGCGCCTGACCATGTCAGGATTGATATCGAACACCGTCAAATCATATTTTGACGCAAGCAGACGCGTACCGAAATGCACGCCCATATTTCCCAAGCCTATCAGACCCAATTTCATGTGCGACTCCTCACCGTGCTTAGATTATTTTTTTGCTTTGTTTGAATCAGATGGCTTGAGCAACTGACTCCACGTCGCAATCTCTTTACGCAGAAACGCATCAAACTCGGCTGGCTTCGTAACTGCCACGACACCATCGATCACAGCCAAGCGTTTCGTCACCTCGGGCTGGGACAAACTCGTGCGTAAGGCGTCGTTGATTTTTGCAACAATTTCTTTAGGTGTGCCAGCTGGCGCCAACACACCCCACCAGACAACCGCCTGAAAACCTGGATAGCCCTGTTCAGCGATCGTCGGGGTATCTGGAGCAGATTTCAATCTTTCGGCGCCAGACGTTGCGATCAGCTTGATTCGCTGGCTATCCAGATGGGGTTTGAGCTGAGACATCCCCGTAAACAACATATCCACATGCCCACTTGCAACATCCAGAACTCCTTGACCAGCACCTTTGTAGGGAATCTTTGTGATCTGCGTGCCAGTCGCCGACATAAAGAGCTCCGCAGCCAAATCGGTGGCAGAGCCCTCACCGGAGGTCGCGGTGGTGAGTTTGCCGGGGTTTTTCTTGGCAAACGCCACAAGCTCGGCAATGTTGTTGATAGGCAAATTACTGCTGACCGCGAGTCCCATCGCATAAGTGATCACCTGACCGACGGGTGCAAAAGCATCGGGTGTTTTGTAAGGTAGATTAGGAAGCAAAGTCGGGTTTGTAGAAATAGTCGGGCTCACCAATAAAAGGGTATAGCCATCGGGTGCGGCTTTAGTCACCAGCTCGGTCCCAACAACGGTATTACCGCCGCCCCGATTTTCAACGATTACTGGCTGCTTGAGTGTTTCAGAAAACTTGTCTGACCACGCTCGGGCAATAAAATCTCCACCACCGCCTGCCACAAATGGCACAACAATGCGGATGGGACGCTCAGGATAACTATCCGCAGGCCCTGCCTGAACCGCACCAATCGATAGCATCATGCCAACTAACAAAGCCGAGACCTTACGATACATTTTTATCTCCAAGTATTTTTGTGATCACTGAGACCGATCCAACCTGTATTAAGCTTACGCAACTGCCGACCAGAACACAACGAAGTCTTCGCATCCAAATGAAAAGCCCGCTTGCTGTACTCAACACCTATCGCCCACATAACGGTACCTTGCACGATGCGTTCGCCAGTCGTTGCGAAGTCAAAGGCCAGGCAGCATTCATTATCCAGAACGAACAAAGCATCTCTTGGTCTGAATTCGAAAGAGATTACAAAAAATTAGCGCAAGCCTTTCATCAAAAAGGAGTAGGTCACGGCATGCGTGTCGCCATCATGGGCAAAAACGATGCTGCGCATGTATTGACACTCTTCGCGCTCGCATATCTAGGTGCCATCATGGTGCCTGTGAACCCTGAGTTTGGTGAACGTGAAACAAGTTACGTTCTCAAACACGCCGAAGTGTGTGGCGTTATCGCCGACACCTCTGTCATCCCATTGGTTCAAAGTGCCTTGAATAAACTTGATATCTCGCCCTGGCTGCTCAGGCTGGATGCCCATGTAGAAGACGAAGACGGCTTAAAAGGCGCGATCGCCTCATCTTGTGCGGCGCAATATCCGCCGCATGGTCAAGCATCAGACACCTGCATCATCATCTACACCTCAGGTACAACGGGCTTTCCAAAAGGCGTCATGCACAGCCAGTTCAATCTGGTCACAGCGGGCGAGGCAAATGTCGAACGCCTGCACTTACAACCAGAAGACCGTGTTCTCATCATCCTGCCTTTCTTTCATGTCAACGCAGTTTTTTATTCCCTAAGCGGCGTGCTTGCAAGCGGCTCCTGCATGATTCTTGTCCCTCGATTTTCCGCGTCAACGTTTTGGCAGATCGCAGCCGATCAAGGCGCAACGGTGGTCAATGTCATCGAAGCGATCGGCTCAATTCTATGTGCGCGCGATCGTAGCGAATACCGACCCGATCATAAATTAAGAGCCGCCTATGGCGTACGCAAAGGTGCGGCACCCGTCTTTCGTCAAGAGTTCGGGATCCACAAGCTTTTCTCGGGATTTGGCATGACCGAGATTCCAGGGGTAACTTGCAATCCTTGGGAGGGTCCTGACAAACCTGGCAGCATGGGTTTACCGGGCAGACACCCCGACCCCTCACGACCCTGGGCAAGGTGTCGAGTTGTCGACGACGAAGGCAAAGATGTACCCGTTGGAATCGCTGGCGAATTGTGGGTCAAGACACCGATCGTGATGCAAGGCTACTTCAGGGATCCCGAACAAACACAACAAGCCTTCCAAGACGGATGGCTCAAAACAGGCGATTTGGTGAAGGTTGACGAGGATGGTTACTACTATCACTTATCACGCAAGAAAGACATTATCCGCAGACGAGGTGAAAACATTGCGGCGGCAGAGCTTGAAATGGTGATTGCTGAGCTTCCGGGCATTTATCAAGTTGCGGCCATTGCGGTGCCTTCCGAACTCGGTGAGGACGATATTCTGATCGCCGCTGTTAAAAAACCTGGCGCTTCTCTCAGCGAGCAAGATGTCATCGACTGGTGCCGCGAACGACTCGCTGCGGTCAAGGTCCCTCGCTTTGTGTGTTTCCTCCAGGAACTGCCTTTGACGCCAACCCACAAAATACTCAAAACAGCACTCAGGGCCGATCCGAACGTTCGCGCCAAAGCCATCGACTTCCAGTCGTCGACTCAGCGCTAAGGACACAGCACTGAAGATTCACCCGGATTTCCTGTAAGAGTGTCTTGGAGGGAGGGGATTACCCTAGGCTTGGCATGGCTCTGCGACTTGAGTCGCCAAGTTATTGTTTAATCGAAACTATTAAACACTCAACGCTCTATACGCATCACTCATCACTCAACACTCAACACTCATTACACAAAAAAATCATGTCAAAAATAATCAATACCGCCATCGCAGGCAGCCTCCCAAAACCTGCATGGCTTGCCGAGCCTGAAAAGCTCTGGGCACCCTGGCAACTTCAAGGCGAGGCACTTGCGCAAGCAAAGGTCGACGCGATGCGTTTATCGGTGGACGATCAGTTACGCGCAGGCATTACCGTGATTGGCGATGGAGAGCAAACGCGTCAGCACTTTGTCACGACTTTCATTGACAGTTTAAAAGGTGTTGACTTCGTCAATCGTAAAACTGTCCGTATCCGCAACCGTTACGACGCTGATGTTCCTGTTGTTGTTGACCGTGTCAGCCGTGGCGGTCCGGTTTTTGTCGAAGATGCCAAGCGTCTTCGTATGCTGACAAAGGGGCCGATCAAGTTCACCCTTCCTGGACCCATGACCATGATTGATACGCTTTACGATGACTATTACCATAGCCGTGAAAAACTGGCTTGGGCTTTCGCTGAGATTTTGAACGAAGAAGCCAAAGAGTTGGCTGCAGTGGGCGTGGATATTGTTCAATTCGATGAACCCGCTTTCAATGTGTTTTTTGACGAAGTGCGTGACTGGGGTGTCAAAACTCTTGAACGCGCAGCACAAGGTCTGACCTGCAAAAGTGCGGTTCATATTTGCTACGGTTATGGCATTGAAGCCAATATCAAGTGGAAAGAAAGTCTAGGCGACGAGTGGCGACAATATGAAAAAGTATTTCCGCTTCTCGCTCAAAGTACGATCGATCAAGTGAGCTTGGAATGCCAAAACTCGCGTGTTCCAATGGATCTGATTGAGTTATTGCGCGGCAAAGATGTGCTGGTTGGCGCGATTGATGTGGCGACTAACAAGATCGAAACACCCGAGCAGGTTGCCGATGTGTTGCGCCGTGCGCTCAAATTTGTAGAGCCCAAGCATCTCTATGGTTGCACGAATTGCGGAATGGTTCCTCTGTCCCGTGCGGTGGCGAATGCCAAGCTTCAGGCGCTTGTTGCTGGGGCGGAGATTGTTTCTAAAGAACTTAGTTGATATTTTTCTCTTTTAGGTGAGGTGAAGAACGGAGTGTTTGGTTTTGCTGAGCAAAATCCAAATCACTCCGTTCTTCACTTCTTATGAAAGGTTGGAGTTTATTGAAGGATAAAAACGGAGTTTCTATTTTTTTGAGCACAATTTAAAGCACTCGTTTTTTTACTTTTTATGCAGGATCAGAGTTGATTGAAATATAAAAAATGGAGTGATTTGGATTTTGCTCAGCAAAACCAAACACTCCATTTCAAACCTCGACAAAAACACTAATAAAAACTAATTTAATTTTGCTGCGAAACAAACACAGTTTGCGCCGGCATTGGTGATGGAAACCCGGCTGCCATCAGGCTCTCGCGAATCACACGATTCGTATCGAAATAGACCTGCCAATAATTATCATTGGTGCAAAACGGACGTACTGCCAATACGGGTCCAAGCGGCGAGAACTCCAGAATTTCAACAACCACGCCAGGCTCGGCTAAGACATTCGGGATTGCAGCGATCTTTTCACGCAACAATTGCATTGCGGCGTTGTGATCTGCCGCGCCTGACAACTGACACTTAAGATCCACGCGACGATAGGCGTTATGGCTGTAGTTTTGAATGTTGTCAGCAAAGACTTTGTTGTTACCCACCATCACTTGGATATTGTCGGGCGTGTTGATCGTGGTGGTAAACAAACCCAGCTCCATCACCGTACCTGTCACCCCTGCAACTGTCACGAAGTCGCCAACCTTGAGAGGACGCAACACCACCATGAACGCACCTGCCGCAAAATTTGCGAGCAAACCAGACCATGCCACACCGATGGCGACGCCCGCCGCGGCGATCAACGCGGCAAAGGTTGTGGTCTGGATACCAAAATAACCAAGAATACCGATCACCAACAACACATTAAGCGTGACGGTAATCACAGATCCCACATAACGTAAAACCGTAGGATCCACCTTTTGCTTCTCTAGCGAGCGTCTCACGAGGGAAACCGCTGTTCCGATCAGCCAGCGACCAATCACCCAAAAAACAATCGCCGCCAATACTTTGATGCCTACATCAGTCGCTGTCGAGATAAACAGGTCCTGATAACGGGTAAATTCTGCCTTATCCATTGATTTAAAACTCCATTTAATAATGGCGAAACGGTAGAATGTTTGTGGATAATTCTCAATACGCTTATTGGGATACGCCCAATGCTTCATCTGTGTCCAAAATAACAAGTCTCCTGTTAAGATTTCTGCGTCCGTCAAACTAATTATTACGAGGCAAACATGCAAATTTCTTTTACCCGCTGTGCGGTCGCGTCCGCCCTTCTCGCTCTTTTCATGCCGATTGCCTCGCAGGCAGAAACCATCTCTGTTGTGACCTCGTTTCCCAAGGAGCTCACGACAGCTTACAAAAAAGCGTATGAGGCCAAGTACCCTAACGACAAAGTCGAGATTCTGAATAAAAACACCTCGGCTGGTATTGCCTACGTCAGAGAACAAGCCGCCGGCTCGCGTCCGGAAGTGTTCTGGGCCTCTGCACCC
This sequence comes from Zwartia vadi, assembly GCF_030410375.1. Classification (GTDB taxonomy): domain Bacteria; phylum Pseudomonadota; class Gammaproteobacteria; order Burkholderiales; family Burkholderiaceae_B; genus Zwartia; species Zwartia vadi. The sequence continues at coordinate 65,093 of NZ_JAUHHE010000008.1, read as the reverse complement.
GACGCATTTGAAGTGCTCGCCGGGCAGAAACTACTTGTCAACATTGGTCCCGGCAATCCCGACATTCCTGCCAAAGTGGGTAACTATCCAGTCAATGATCCACAGGGCTTTTACCGTGGTCAGGCGCTTGCCGGGTACGGCATGATGTGGAACACCCGCTACATGAAGGCCAACAGGCTGCCCGCACCCAAGGAATGGGCGGATTTGGTCAAACCCGTCTACTTTAGTCATCTGGCCATTTCAAGCCCTTCGCGTTCAGGTACGACACATTTGACTGTGGAGACCATCCTGCAAGGTGAAGGTTGGAACAAGGGCTGGGAACAAGTGCTCATGATCGGTGGCAACAGTGCAGCGATTACTGAGCGCAGCTTTGGCGTGCCCGATGGCGTGTCCAACGGTCAGTTCGGCATCGGTCTGGTGATCGACTTTTTCGGTCTTGCCGCTAAAAACTCCGGTATGCCAGTTGACTTTGTCTATCCTTCGGTGACCTCAATCGTTCCGGCAAACATCGCCTTGATCGAAGGTGCCAAATCCCCTGAGGCCGGCAAGCGCTTTATCGAATTCACACTGTCCGACGAAGGCCAAAAACTGCTGCTCCAAAAAGACATTAGTCGCCTTCCCGTCTTGCCCGCCATTTACAAAGACGCTCCGGCCGACTATCCCAATCCCTTTAGCGGCAAGATTCAAGCCAAAGTGAATTTCGACTCCAATCTCTCTGAGTCACGCTACATGGTGGTGCGTTCATTGTTTGATCAGATGATCACCTTCCGCCATAAGGAACTCGTCGCTGCGACTAAAGCTATTCAAGACGCTGAAAAGCGTCTAGGCGGACGTCCGAGTGCACAGCTAGACGAAGCCCGCAAGCTTGCCTTCTCACCCGCGGTTGATGAAAACCAGATCAAAGATCCTAAGTTGCTCGCTCTGTTCAAAGCCAAAAAATCTGATGCCGACGCTACCCGGGCCAAAGCGCAGATTGAAGAAGAATGGGCCAGCCGAGCAAAAGCGAATTACGCTCGCGCCATCACTCTCGCCAACTCAGCAAAGTAAGTCAGCTCAGGCCCTTCGGGGCCTTTTCTAAAGGTGCATGACAACCGTGAAGCGTAACCACCCCGGTCTCATTGCGATCGCAATCGCGATCGCATTATTTTTATTTATTTTTCTGATTGGCCCCATCCTGACTGTCGTCTACACGGCATTCACGGATGGAAATGGTGGTTTCACGTTGACGCACTTTCTTGCGTTCGCTGAAATCTCACTAATGCGCGAGTCATTCGCAAACAGCCTGTTTGTTGCCAGTACAACGGTCGCCTGCGCCACAATCATCGCCATCCCACTTGCCTATTTGACGATGCGTTTTCAGTTCCGCGGAGCGGTGCTGATCCAGACACTTGGTGTGTTGCCTTTGGTGATGCCCGCCTTTGTGGGTGCCGCCGCACTGCAATTGATCTTTGGACGCTCAGGCGCAGTCAATCTGATTCTGATGGATAACTTTGGATTCAGCATTCCAGTCATGGAAGGTCTGAGTGGCATTATTTTTGTCGAGACTCTGCATTACTTCCCTTTCATATTGCTCAATCTCTCGGCATCTCTCGCGACCATTGATTCCTCGATGGAAGAAGCTGGTCAAAACCTTGGCGCCTCGGGATGGCGCCTCTTCAGAAAAGTTATTTTCCCATTGGCTCTTCCTGGCTATATCGCCGGCGCCTCGCTAGTCTTTATTAAAGTATTTGATGACTTGGGTACACCTCTTGTACTAAATGTCACCAACATGTTGGCGCCTCAAGCCTATCTGCGCGTGACCTCCATTGGAATCGAGGATCCGATTGGTTACGTCATCTGTGTGATTCTTGTGTTGTTTTCGATTGCCGCGATGGCTGGCTCATGGTGGTTCGTGAAACGCCGCGACTACGCACTCGTCTCACGCGGTGGCGCTCAGGCTCCAAAACGCAAGCTGACGGGATGGCAGACTGCTTTGGCTTACGGCTGGATCATTGGCGTCTTGATGCTGGTGCTCTCCCCCCACCTTGGCATTCTGTTGATGTCATTCTTCAAGGTTTGGAGCTTTAGCGTTCTGCCTGAGCAGTTCACTCTCATGCATTACGCAACAATCTTTACCGATGCAAAACAGATGATCTGGAACACTATTCTGTATTGCGGTCTGGCTGCCTTCATCGACATCCTGATAGGTGGTGCCATTGCCTACATCGTCATTCGGACCACGATACCAGGACGCCAAATCCTTGATCACCTTGTGACGGTCGCTCTTGCGATGCCAGGACTGGTCCTAGGTATCGGCTATCTGCGTGCATTCCGTGGCATCGAACTGCCGTTTGGAGCAGGAGCATTCACTGCAAGCTGGGTGATCTTTGTCGTGGCCTATTCAGTCCGTAGACTCCCCTATGCACTGCGATCTTGTATGGCAGCCCTGACTCAAGTACACCCTGCACTGGAAGAGGCCGCAGAAAACGTCGGTGCGGGTCGTGGACGGACAATCCGCAAGATTGTGATCCCTCTGATGATGGGAGGTCTGCTGGCAGGTTTTGTGACGAGCTTTATTACAGCTGCTGCTGAAATCTCCGAAACGATCTTGCTCACCAGCAGAGAGAGTCTCGCGCCAATGTCTTATGGCATCTACTTATATTTTCAATCGATCGCGGGTAGAGGTCCTGGCGCAGCACTCAGTGTCGTAGCCATCTCTATCGTCGCGCTCGGCACTTACATTACACATCGTCTGGCGGCAACCGCTACGCCACACCAAAACGTTGGGAATCGAACATGAAATCGGTTGGTATCGAGATTAAAAACATCGCTTTATCATTTGGGTCAACTGCCGTTCTGAAAGACATTTCGTTGACGATTGAGCCCGGTGAATTTTTTGCACTGTTAGGACCTTCAGGATCTGGCAAATCCACACTGCTTCGTTTGATTGCAGGCTTTAACCAACACCAGCATGGCGAACTGCTCATCGATGGTAAAGATGTAACGGGTACCCAACCTTGGCTGCGTAACGTAGGCATGGTTTTTCAAAACTATGCCTTGTGGCCGCATATGACTGTTGCCCAAAACGTGGCCTTTGGTCTTGAAGCACGCAAGTTGCCCGCGGATCAAATTCGTTCGAAAGTTGCCAGTGCGCTCGAACTTGTCGATATGGCGGGTCTCGCTAATCGCCGACCCGGACAACTCTCTGGCGGACAGCAACAACGTGTGGCGATCGCCAGAACACTTGCCATCGAACCACAGGTGTTACTGCTCGATGAGCCGCTTTCAAATCTCGACGCCAAGCTTCGTACCCAAACACGTCAAGAACTCGTTCAACTTCAAAGACGACTTGGAATCACGACAATATTCGTCACGCACGATCAAGAAGAAGCGCTGACTACTTGCCATCGCATCGCAGTCATGGATCAGGGTGTCATCCAGCAAGTCGGCTCACCGATGGACCTCTTTGATTTTCCTGTCAATCGTTTTGTCGCGCAGTTTGTCGGTTCAGTCAATCTCTTTGCCGGACGATTCATAACCGAGGGCGATCACTTGCGTTTTGACTCACCATCCATTGGCATGCTGACACTTCCTAAAGGGCTGGAACTCCAAAGCACTGAGATGGACTTGGCGTTTAGACCTCACGCCGTAAAATTTGTAGAAACCGCAAACGAACAGCTACAAGATAATCTGGTACTTCAAGGCGTAATAGAAGACTCTGAATTTCTCGGTGAGTTTATTCGCTATGAAGTACGAGTCGGCCAGGCCTTGGTCAAAGCAGACATCCCCCACGCCCGTGGTGCGGCACCACTCAAGATTGGATCGCCTATTCATTTGCGCATTCCCTCACAGGAACTTAGATTTGTGACTGCCTGATTTAATTCATCACTCTACCCACATTAACGGATACACACGCATGCGCCCATTCTTCACACAGACTCGACTGGCACTTTCCGCACTCGCGCTGTCTCTTGCCCTGGTGGGCTGCGGTACAACCACGCCAGCCGCAAACGAGTACAAGCCTACCATCGCGCAGTCAGGCAAGGATGTTGTGTGGATCCCGACACCCACGGATCTCGCCGAGCGGATGCTTAAAGCAGCCAAGGTCACGCAGAACGATCTCGTATACGACCTCGGTGCTGGTGATGGAAAAATCGCGATCCTTGCTGCCAAGCAATTCAAAGCAACATCAGTCGGTATTGAGTTCAATCCTGATATGGCCGAGTACGCAAGAAAAAATGCCCAGCGTGAAGGCGTCGCTGACAAGGTCACCATCATCACTGGCGATATTTTCAAAGAAGATTTTTCCAAGGCCAGTGTTGTCACGCTGTATTTACTGCCCGGACTTAACATCAAACTCAGACCCACAATACTGGCGATGAAACCTGGCACGCGCGTCGTTTCAAACACGTTCACCATGGGCAATTGGGCACCCGATGACACTGTGCAAGGCGACAGCGGCCACATGGGCTACCTCTGGATTGTCCCCGCCAGAGTAGACGGAACATGGACGATCACTGGTTTGCCTGGTTTGCCAACTACGCAACCCGTTCAACTCACTATCCTGCAACAGTTTCAAATGATCCAGGGGTCGCTCCAGGCACCCACGCAATCAAAAAGCGTGCCAATCACTGGTCGACTAAACGGCAATCTCATTAAGTTCGAATACCGGGATATGAACGGAATCACTCAGACATTTACAGGAAAAGTTGAAAATGGGGTGATCAGCGGGCATATGGAAAACAATTCTGCTTTTTCAATCTCAGCAAAAAAAACCTCTTAAACATACATTCATCCTCACGTATACTCAATGAATCGATGAGTTAATGTTTTGCATTTACGTACCTATTAAGCATACGGGAGACTGTTTTGATCCACGCTAAATTTAAACGCTTCGCCACGACCTTAGCTCTTGGGATGTTGACTGCGGGCGCTACCCTTTCCGCGCAGGCGCAATCTGCAGCGAACTATCCTGACCGCCCCGTCAAGATCATGGTTGGCTTTACTGCAGGGGGCACAACTGACGTGATCGCACGTGCGATTGCCAATGAATTGCCCACGCGCATGAAAGGTGCGAATTTCATCGTTGAAAACAAGCCTGGTGCAGGTGGCAACATAGGTACGGCTGACATCGTTAAAGCAGCGCCGGATGGTTACAGCATTTTGATGGCCTCTGTCGGTCCGCTGACGATCAATCCTTCGTTGCAAAAGTTGCCTTACGATCCACTTAAAGATTTAGTGCCAATCATTCTGGTTGCCGACGTTCCGAACGTTTTGGTAGTCAATCCTGAGAAAGGCATCAAAAACTTCAAAGAGTTTGAAGCTTATGTCAAAGCCAACTCAGGCAAACTGAACTATGCCTCTACCGGCGTGGGTACGTCAGCTCACTTATCAAGCTTCATGCTGATGCAGCGTATGGGTATTGATGCACAGCACATTCCTTACAAGGGCGCTGAGGCCTTGAATGACCTGTTGGCTGGCCGCACTGATTTTATGTTTGCCACGATTCCATCCGTCATTACTCCGATCAAAGCCGGCAAACTGATCCCGATCGCGGTCTCCAGCCTTGAGCGATCACGCTCCATGCCTGAGGTCCCAACCATCGCTGAAAGTGGCTTTCCAGGCTACTCCTCCGGATCCTGGTTCGGACTCCTTGCACCTAAGGGTACGCCTCAGGCGATCGTTGACAAGCTGAACAAAGAAGTCAATGCCATCATGCCTAACCTCGAACAGCGTTTCATCGTTGCTGGCGCGGATCCTGTTGGTAAGTCACCAGAGTTTTTCGCGGACTTCATGGCAAAAGAAACAGCTAAGTGGAAGAAAGTAGTCGAGGACTCAAACGCGGCACAAAAGTGATCGCTTAACCTTACCAAGCTTACTTCCTCCGCAGAGTCTTATCTAGCACGGGCATCTCTCAAAAAGAGATGCCTGTTTTTTTTAAATAAGCAGCCATCAACATGCTCCACTTTTTCAAGAATCATTCGCAAGGATTTTGTCGGGCTCTTTCTTGCCGTCGTCTGAATTGGAGCATCGTACTGTTGACAGGACTCATCGCTGGCGGCTGTTCCACGCAGCAGTCAGGCACCGAGTTCTATCAACCGCTGCTTGCCCAAAGCGGCAAAGATGTCATGTGGATGCCGACATCCAATAACTTAGTCACCGAGATGCTTGAGATTGCCAAGGTGAATGAAACAGACGTGGTCTATGACCTTGGCTCAGGGGATGGAAAAATCCCGATCGAGGCCGCAAGACGCTATGGTGCGCGCGCAGTCGGCATTGAATTCAACCCCGATCTCGCAGCTCTTGCTCGACGTCATGCGCAACAGGCAGGTGTTTCAGATCGCGTCACAATTGTCACTGGCGATATTTTTGAAGAGGACTTTTCAAATGCGACTGTCGTGACGCTTTATCTCCTCACCAAACTCAACATCAAACTCAAACCAAGCTTGTTGTCCATGAAGCCGGGGACCAGAATTGTTTCCAACACATTCTTAATGGGCTCTTGGGAGCCGGACGAGAACATCATCGCAGATGGAGATGTGTCGGGTTATTTATGGATCGTGCCAGCCAAGGTCGATGGAAACTGGTCGTTTAGTGGCTTACCGGGCTGGCCGGAAGCAAAAATAAAACTCACACAAAAAAGTCAAAAATTTGATGGGGACTTAATTTTTGAAGATTCGCTTAAGCAACGCATCGAAGGTCGTCTAAGGGGTGCCCAACTCACCTTCGACTATCAGGATCGTGATAATCAACGTTTGAGTTTTGACGGGATTGTCAGTGGCAATAGAATACATGGGACGATCAAACAAATTCCGGGCAGTGTCATCACCGCGACTAAAGTCCAATGATGAGCACTGTCGCAACGTTTAATTTACTTAATACTGATATTGGCATCCTTGATAATTTTGGACCATGCAGCGCCCTCAGACTGAACCAACTCACCTAGCCCTACGGGGGTGCTATACCGCACATCGAGTCCCTGAGGACTAAGCTTTTCCGCCAAGGCTGGGCTGGCGAGCACTTTTTTCAATACTGCGTTCAGTTTCTCAACTGTTTCCTGAGGCGTACCTGTAGGAGCGAAGAGTCCATACCAGGTGGTGTAACCAAACTCGGCGAGGCCTGCCTTGGAAATTTCAGGGATGCCCATTTTTTCAGCACCCGCGCTTGGACCACTCATACCAATTGCGACGACAGCGCCACGATCGATCAGTGGCTTCAAAGAAGGCATGCTGCTAAATAACGCCTGTACTTCACCAGAAGCCAAGTCAGCGATGACTTGTGATGTGCCTTTGTAAGGAATATGAACGGCATCGATTTTCGCTTGAGACTTGAACATTTCCATACCCAAGTGAGCCGCGCCACCTGTCCCCGCGGAGCCAAAGTTCAGCTTGCCGGGGTTAGCCTTGGCGTAATCAATCAAGCCTTGTACCGATTTCACACCAATTTTGGATGTCACCACCAACACGTGCGGACTCGTCGACACTAAACTGACTGGCATTAACTGCTTTGTCACTGACTCGAATTTGCCAGTCAACAGCGGATGGATCACGACTGTTCCTGACGCGGCAAATAATAAGGTGTAGCCATCCGCCGTTGCACGACCCATCGTGTTGAGCGCAACAACGCCCGAACCGCCAGGTTGATTCTCGACAATCACAGGTTTACCAATCTCATCGCCCATCAAACGTGCGACTTCCCGGGCCACCAGATCTGCAGGCCCGCCCGCGGCGAATGGCACGACAAACGAAATTGATTTAGAAGGAAAACTTTGTGCCTGCGCTACACCGGCGATAGACAATGCGGCCAAGGCTCCGGCCAAGAAACGTAATCCATTACGCATAACAATAAACTCCATATCAGCAATACAAAAAATGCAAAAAACTTCTGGACAATTTTACCCATCGGAACATAGCATAAGTCACAGTCATACTCTTTGTGATAACTATTATCTGGAGTTATTTCCATGTCTCATGAAGCACTTTTCGGGCTACGCCTGAAACAGGTCATTACCTCGGCTGTTGCCGTCAGTTTCTTTTTCTTGAATGGAGCTTCCGCTCAAAGCGATAAAAAGGTCTACGAACCCACTATCGCTCAACCAGGCAAAGATGTGATCTGGGTCCCGACTCCAAATGATTTAGTTGTCAAAATGCTTGAGACCGCGAAAGTCAATTCAAATGATCTTGTCTATGACCTCGGCGCTGGGGACGGAAAGATACCCATTCAGGCTGCGAGGCAGTTTGGCGCACGCGCGGTAGGTATCGAGTTCAATCCTGACATGGCTAATCTCGCACGTCAAAATGCCGAGCGCGCCAAGGTATCGGATAAGGTCACGATCGTAACAGGCGATATCTTTGAAGAAGACTTCTCAAATGCCACTGTTGTCACACTCTATCTTTTAACGAGCCTAAACCTCAAACTCAAGCCAACCATTCTCAACATGAAGCCTGGCACTCGAGTCGTGTCTAACTCCTTCATGATGGGCTCCTGGGAGCCGGATGAAATCATCAACCCGGAGGCTGGCGGGCGCGGCTATTACTGGGTTGTCCCGGCCAAGGTGCAAGGAGATTGGTCTTTGACTGGCTTGCCTGGTATCACTAAAGCAAATTTAAACTTGGAACAAAAGTTCCAAAAAACTGAAGGTACACTGATTTTCGGGGATAACCGCTCACAGCGTGTCAGCGGAAAGCTCAACGGGTCACAACTGACCTTGACTTACAAAGATGCAAACGACAAGACTCAAACACTCGTCGGAGAAGTGGCTGGTAAAAAAATCAATGCCAGCCTGAAAGACTCGCCGACAACAGTCATTACGGCGACAAAGACTCAATAAAAAGTGGTCCAATCACGCACTCAGCAATTATTTTTTCGCGAGACTCGCATACTCAACGCATGTAACAGGACAATCTGGTGTATCCAATCGATTTTTTCTTTAGAGCAGCAAAACTTTATCCTGACCGTATCGCCCTTCAAAGTCACGCCCGTACCCTGACCTACCAAGCCCTGGCCGCAAAAGTCAACGCTTTGGCTTGTGCGTTACAAGCGATCGACCCACAGCCTCAGACGCGTGTGGCCATTTGTGCAGCCAATACTGTCGACCATGCGACTGCGATCCTTGCAGTCCTTGCCGCGGGCAAAGTATGGGTACCTCTGAATGCACGCAGCACACCAACCGAAATCAAACGCATTACGGATACGATAGAGCCGTCAATCATGATGTCTGACGCGAAAGGGGCGGAGCTGCTGCAAAGCAGTTCTGCCTGCTGGTTGCGACTCGATGACAGCGGGACAGATCCTGCGCTGAGCGTTGAATCCTTGGTGACACGCTATACAGGCCAAATACCCGTAGCAAACTGTGCGGGTGAAAACGCTACGCAAGCGATTAAATTCACAGGCGGCACCACGGGGCTTCCCAAAGGCGTCATGCAGCCTTATCGCGCGTGGACTGCCGGAATCATTAACCAGGTCAGCGGATGGCAGATCACGCAGGACGACTGCTTTGTCGTGACAGCGCCGGTGACGCATGGCACCTCCACCTATCTGTTACCCATGCTGGCCGAAGGCGCCAAACTCCTTTTTCTGGACAAGACAGATCCAGCCTCCGTCATTCAAGCCTTCCGCGAACATGGCGGGACCATGAGCTTCATGCCACCCACCTTGATTTACATGGTGATGGCTCACCCAGGGGTGTCGCGATCTGATTTCCCAAAACTGCGCAATCTGATCTATGGCGGCGCGCCGATGCCCGCTGAAAAAGTCGATCAACTCAGAGCCTTCTTTGGTGACGTTGTTGGCACCACTTACGGACAAACTGAAGCACCACAAATCGTGACGATGATGCGTCCGAGCGGGTTCAAAGACCCTCTCAATCGAGGCTCAGTCGGGCGCTGCACCTGGCTATCCGATATGGCAATCATGGCGCCCGATGGCAAAATTTTGCCCGAAGGCGAGGTCGGTGAAGTCGTGGTGCGCGGACACCTCGTGATGACAGGCTACTGGCGTTTGCCCGAAAAAACCACCGAAACGATTATCGACGGCTGGCTGCATACGGGCGATGTAGGCCTGATCGATAAACGTGGATACCTCTTTCTGAAAGACCGTATCCGTGATGTCATCATCACAGGCGGATTCAATATCTACCCTACCGATGTGGAAAATGTATTGTCACAGCATGAGTCGGTCTATGAATGCGCCGTATTTGGCATGCCGGATGAAAAATGGGGTGAGGCTGTACACGCCGCAGTGCAACTTCATCCAGGTGTGACGTGCGAACCTGAAGCCCTGATTGCGCATATCAAAAACCTGCTTGGCTCTGTGCATGCACCTAAAAAAATTCATTTCTTTGAACAACTGCCCCGGTCTTCTGTGGGCAAAGTGCTCAAGACAGCCATTCGCGACCACCTCGCCGCACGCTGATGGAACATTGCCTTACACTGAATCACCACAACCCTGCGGGTTGTTTCATCTGAAATACCAAGGATGAGACGAATCCCTATATTGGTCATCACCTAGGAACAGGAGGAAAGTTAAATGGCTGAGCGAAGCGTACTCGTCACGGGCGGCAGCGGCGGAATTGGCCGCGCCATCATTCGCCGATGCATCGAAGATGGATATGAAATCATTAACCTCGATCTGCTCGCCCCCAAAACATTACTCAAAGGTGAGACGCATTACCAGATAGACTTAACGGATGCGCAAGCCACCCGGGATATCTTGAAACGTATCACGCGCGATCATCAAGTGCTGCGCGTCATCAATAATGCAGGCTTTATACGTCCCGGCACGCTTGAGAATGCAACACTGGAAGATTTTGATGCGGTCTGCGCACTCAATCTTCGCGCGCCTATGTTGGTAGCCCAAGGCTTACAGCCTTTGATGCAAGCCGCACGCTTTGGCAGGATCATCAACATATCGAGTCGCGCAGCGCTAGGAAAAGAACTGCGTACAGTGTATTCGGCCACCAAAGCAGGCCTACTTGGCATGACGCGCACCTGGGCACTCGAACTCGCTCCCTACGGAGTGACCGTCAATGCGATTGGTCCAGGACCGATCGCAACCGAATTGTTTGTTTCAGGCAACCCACCCGACTCGCCTAAAACGAAGAAAATTCTCGAATCAATTCCAGTCAAGAGAATGGGCGAGCCTGAGGATATCGCCCATGCCGTCGCTTCACTTCTCGACGACCGGGCTGGTTTCATTACCGGTCAAGTACTGTACGTCTGTGGAGGTATGACTGTCGGACTGGGACAGGTCGCATGAGCACTCCCGCATATTCTGCTCTGCCAGCGCAATCTGAGCGCTTATCTGGCCGCGTCGCCCTGATTCTCGGTGCGGGAACCAGTGCGCCTGGTGTGAGTATTGGCAAAGCTAGCTCTATTGCAATGTCTCGCGCAGGTGCCGCAGTCGCTGCACTAGACTTCAATCTAGGCGCCGCGCAAGAGGTGGTTCAAGAAATTCAAGCACTGGGCGGCACAGCTATCGCCTATGAAGCCGATGTTGCAAATTTCGATGCTATGCAAACCGCCATTACACAGGTCATGCAGGACTTCGGACGAATCGATATTTTGCAGATTAATGCCGGGATCGGACGAGTCGGTGGTCCAGAAGAGACCTCACTCGAAGACTGGGATCGTATTCAAAAAGTCAATGTCGAAAGCATTTTGATCGCGGCCAAACTCGTCGCCCCCATCATGGTCAAACAAGGCTTTGGATCGATTATTGGCGTATCTTCAGTTGCCGGCATGCGTTATCTCGGCTATCCGCACTTGGCCTATAGCGTCACCAAAGCTGCCGTCACGCACTTCATCAAAATGCTCGCCCAGCAATACGCGGGCGATGGCATTCGCGCCAACACAATTGTTCCGGGTTTGATTGATACACCACGTATTCAAAAAAATGTGGCGAAAGTATTTGATGCAAACGCCGACATGGACAACACACGTCGTGCACGAGATCGTCAGGTTCCCATGGGTCGCATGGGAACCCCCTGGGAGATCGCCAGTGTCGCGACCTTTCTGGCGAGTGATGAAGCCTCTTACATCACTGGCACAGAAATAGTCGTCGACGGCGGACTCACAGGAAAGTTCGTTTAGCGCTTTGTTTAATTCGACTTCATTGGCGTGCTGTCTACGACCTTCCCCCAACGATCGACCTCAGCCACAATGAAGTCGCTGAGTTCTTTCGGGGTGCTTGTCATCGGCATTGCGCCTTCCTTTTCGAATCGTTGACGCAACTCGGGCGACTTCATTGCCTGAACAATCGCGGCATTGAGTTTGGTCACGATCGCTTCTGGTGTACCTTTTGGCGCGAGCAATGCGTTCCAAGTACTAATGTCGTAGTTGGGCAGACCCGCGGCCTCTGAAATCGTCGGTACGTCGGGCAACTGGCTCGAACGCTGCTTGGTTGTCACGCCAAGGGCAATGAGCTTACCAGACACCACATGGGGCAAGGCGCCCGGCACGGTTGCGAATGTCATTTGCGTCTCTCCAGCTAGCACAGACGTATTAGCGGGGTTACCGCCTTTAAAAGGAATGTGCTCGATCTCGACTTTGGTCGCATCATTAAACACGGCCGCCGCCAAATGGCCGGGCGAACCATTTCCACTCGAAGCGTAGTTCAATTTGCCTGGATTCTTTTTCGCGTAGTCCACCAACTCTTTGATCGACTTGGCAGGCAAATTCGGGTTGACCACGAGCATCAAAGGAATCGATGCCACGAGCGAAATCGGTGCAAAATCCTTGATCGGATCAAAAGTCATCTTGCCGCGATACAAGGCAGGATTGATGCCATGACTCGCCACAGTTGCCATGTAAAGCGTATAGCCGTCGGGTTTGGCCTGCGCAACGAACGCTGCACCGATGTTGCTGGCCGCACCGGGTTTGTTATCGACAATAACTGTTTGACCCAAAATCTTGCCCAGCTGCTCACCGAGCGAGCGAGCCAGAATATCAGTCGTACCACCCGCAGCATAACCAACCACAATCCGGATCGGTGCATTTGGATAGGCTTGCTGTGCCTGCACACCTGTCATGCCGAAAGTCAAGGCAACGGCAGACAGTACGCCCGCAGCCCATTTCGCTGTTTTGATGAAAGGAGTGGTACGACTGTTATTCATGAGTGTCTCCGAAAAAAAATAAACTATACCCAAAATTAGGCAGCGAATGGCGAGTCATCCCATCAGTTTGTTGACAACTTCGCATCCGTTACGATCTTCTTCCAGCGAGGCACATCCACATCCAGAAATTTCGCAAATTGCTCTGGTGTGTCAGGTCTGATGTTGCCGCCCTCTTTGGATAATTCTTCAACAAGCTTGGGATCTTTCAAGATCTTCAGAATCTCTGCATTCAAGCGATTAACAATCGCTGGAGGGGTACCGGCAGGTGCGACAAGTCCATACCAGTTTTCAATTTCAAAACCTGGAATGCCAGCTTCAGCCACTGTTGGTACAGTCGGAAACGCAGGTGATCGTTCGCCCGAAGTCACAGCAAACGCTCGGATTTTTCCACCCTCAACGTGAGGCTTGACAACCGCGAGCGTACTAAAGTACATCTCGATACGACCACCGATCATGTCCGTGATGGCAGCCGATTGTCCTTTGTAAGGCACATGAACAATATTGATCTTTGCTTCCGAGCCAAACATCTCACCCGCTAAATGACCCGCCGTGCCTGAACCAGGTGAGCCATAGCTCAGTGCTCCAGGTTTGGCTGCAGCCATGGCAATCAGCTCTTTCAACGTTTTGGCTTGAAGCGATGCGGGACCCACGATGACGAGCGGCGCTGATACCAAGCGTGTGATCGGAGCAAAACTTTTAATCGGATCGTAATTCAGGTTGGTGCGCAACGCAGGCGCAATCCCCATATTGGCCGCTTGCGCAAAAAGAATGGTGTAGCCATCGGGTTTGGACTGCGCCACATAAGAAGCAGCAATCGAAGATCCCGCTCCCGGCTTGTTTTCGACAATCACGGGTTGATTGACCGCTGCAGAGAGTTTGTCACCCACCGAGCGTGCCATCAAATCTGAGCCACCTCCAGGTGGGAACCCAACCACGATTTTGATGGGCTTATTGGGAAAGTCTTGCGCAACAGAAGTCATCGGCACAACAGCCAGCAAACCGCCGGCTATCAGTGTGGCCATGCCGAGACTCATGTTTACGACCGCACTCAATTGTTTCATTTTTCTTAATTTCATTTCTTGTCTCCTGACGATCTTTACATCAATTTACCTTGATCCCAGCCTTTTCAACGACGGGCTTGTACATCTCCAAATCGCGTTGAATTTCCTGGCCAAACTGCGCAGGCGTGACATTCGAAGCCTCAATACCAGAACCAAGCAGCTTTGCCTTGACTGCAGGATCTTGCAGGACCGCATTGATCTCTTTATTCAACTTCTCGATGATGTTTGCAGGTGTCTTTGCCGGAGCCATGATACCGACCCAGGAATTCAATTCAATACCGGGGATACCCGACTCTTTAAATGTCGGAATGTCGGGATAGGCGGCGGAACGCGTTGCGCTTGGCACGCCCAGAGCAACCAGTTTTCCAGCCTTCAGATGCTGATTGATAGACGCCGCGGAAGCAAACGTCAACGGGATATGACCGGCCAATGCATCGGCCACGGCTGGACCGCCACCCTTATAGGCAACGTGGACAAAATTGGAGTTCGACTGCTGCTTGAGCAACTCACCCGCGAGATGCACGATGCTGGCGTTACCGGAAGTCCCGTAAGACAACCCACCCGGCGTGGCGTTCGCGAGAGCGACCAGCTCTTTCAAATTCTTTGCTTTCACAGCGGGATTAGCGGCCAAAATAATGACTGAGTTACCGATCTTTGCGACAGGCGCAAAATCCTTGATCGTATCAAAGCCGATTTTGGAATACGCATGCGGATTGATCACAAGCGTGCCATCCAGCGCCAGAAAGAGTGTGTAGCCGTCAGCCGGAGATGTCGCCACCATTTGCGCACCAATATTTCCAGAGGCGCCTGGTTTGTTTTCCACGACAACTTGCTGCCCGAGTCGCTTGGATAATCCTTCCGCCAGAATCCGACCGCTTGTATCCGTCACGCCACCAGGCGCAAACGGAACGACTAGCTTGATCGTCTTGCTTGGATAGTTATCAGCCGTTTGCGCGTGGGACAAACTGGCGTTGAGTGAAACGCCTGTCAGCAACAGCACGCTTGCACAAATTTTCTTGAGATTGAATCCATTCATTTTCATTGTTGTCTCCTTTGAACTTGAAACCGCCAAAAATAATTATTTCAATGCCACGGCAAAACCGCGCTGCACGGCTGGACGCGCCATCATGACCTCGTACCAACGTTTCACATTTGGAAAGTCAGCCAAGTCGACCTGATGACGGGGGTGCCTCCATACCCAACCCAATATTGCAAAATCAGCAATGGAGATCTCGCCCGCAAAAAAAGCGTGCTCAGCCAGTCTGCGGTCCATCACACCATACAAACGGCGCGTTTCATTCATGAACCGCTGGACGCCGTAGCGCTTGTCGTCCTCATTGGCCAAACCTAGAAAATGATGAACTTGGCCAGGGATTGGTCCAAAACCCGCCATCTGAAACATCAGCCATTCAAGCACCGCAACCCGAGCCGCACCTTTTGCTGGAAGAAACTTACCGGTTTTCTCTGCCAGGTAGATCAGAATCGCGCCAGACTCAAAAACACTGATGGGTTTGCCATCCGGGCCATCCGGATCAATGATCGCCGGGATTTTGTTATTTGGACTGATTTTCAGGAAATCAGGCTTGAACTGTTCATCCTTGCCAATATCGACTGGTGTGACCGTATAGGGCAGGCCCATTTCTTCGAGTGCCACGGAAATCTTGCGTCCGTTCGGTGTATCGAATGAAAAAAACTGGATCGTCATAGGAATAGTCTCTGTTTTTGTGAATGATTTTTTCGTTAACGACTGACTATACCCATTCTCTGCTCTTAAAGACACAAATCATCTCTGAGGCACCCCTATTCGAAGAGGCGTACGCCAAAGCCCTTACTTTTTATGTTCTTACCTGAACCTAAAACGTTCATTCGTTATAATTTTTCGCGATTTAGTGCCACCTGATCTAGGTTTTAGATACTAATTCTGTATTTTTTCTGTCGTTATTTCTGTCGTTATAAAAATTATTCAGCTCGCTAACAATAATTTCCCTATTCCATTAGTTGATTTCGGAGCCACGATGAAAACGTTTTCACTCACCCTTGGTGCCTTGTTGTCTGTTGTGGCGTTTTCAGCTTCAGCACAAAGCGCAGACAACTACCCCTCCAAACCCATCAATATGGTAGTGCCCTTCGCCGCTGGCGGCCCCACAGACAACGTCGCCCGCTCACTGGCTGAAGCCATGCGTCCTACCTTGAAGCAAAACGTGATCGTCGAGAACAAAGCGGGTGCGGGCGGCACAGTCGGCAGTTCCTATGTGTCACGAGCCAATCCTGACGGTTATACGGTTCTTCTGATGCACGTGGGATTTACCACTGCCCCCTCTCTCTACAAAAAACCAAACTACCACCCGATTGAAGGCTTTGAGCCAATTGGTTTGGTAGTAGATGTTCCCATGACAATCGTGGGTCGCTCTGATTTCCCGGCCAACAACATCAAAGAGTTGGTGGAATACGTCAAGAAAAACAAAGACAAGGTCTCTTTGGCCAATGCGGGTATTGGTGCAGCTTCCCATCTGTGCGGAGTCATGTTTGCCAACGGCGTGGGCGTTGATCTGCTGACTGTTCCCTACAAAGGCACAGGTCCAGCGATGAATGATCTGGTTGGCAAGCAAGTGGATTTGCTGTGTGACCAAACGACCAACACAACACAACAAATCAAAGCCAATACGATTAAAGCCTACGCTGTGACAAGCAAGGAACGCGTCGCGACCCTGCCTGATTTACCAACCATGGATGAGTCTGGCTTTAAAGACTTCCAGGTCGGCATCTGGCACGGTATGTGGGTACCCAAAAATACACCCGCACCCGTTCGCGCAAAGCTTCTAGAAGCTTTGCAAGCCGGTCTGGCCGATCCAAAGTTCCAGGAACGCATGGCTGGCCTCGGTGCGCAAGTTCTGACCAAAGAAGCCAACCCCGCTGCCTTGGACGCCAAAGTTAAACAGCAAGTCCCCCAGTGGGCCGATCTGTTCAAGAAAGCAGGTGTCGAGCCCCAGTAACGCGGTCTGCGCACTGAAAGGTCAGGCGTCCGGTACAGGACTTTCTTGACGCCGGCCTGTCAGATCCTTCACAACGAGTGTCGCGGGAATCAGCTCCCGCGGCACGAGTGCTGAACACAAACCCACCACGGGCCTCACCCGTGAACCTGGCGAACTCGTCGCCCATTTCCCAGTCCCGGACGCACCATTGACGGCTAACGGATCAACCTCCCTGCGCAACTTGTCTGCCTCAGCCCGCGTTTTTGTTTTCAATGCCAAACGCAAAACAACCTCGTAAGGCTCAACTTCTGGCTTTGGAGAGGACTCGCGATGGACGGCATTCATACCTACGAAGTCCATACGCAGCTCTTGCGCAACTAAATTGACGCGCTTGAAACGCTCTCTCAGGATATCTTTGGTGAGCTCAGCGCGCGCAAGCGCACCAGGCCCCGCAAACAGCACCATCTCCTCGGTCATAAAACCCTCATTCAAACCCACTAGGGCTTTGAGGGTTGGTGTTCTGGGCAAACCCGCTTCATGAATGAAGACCTCGACCTCGTCTTTCGCGATCTGCTTAAAACTCACTTTAGTTAAATCAGCAATAACATCAGGGCAAAAGTATCGGCTCGGATCTTGCACTTCGTAGATGAGTTGCTCCTTGCAAGTTTGCTCTGAAACAACGCCACCCGTTCCCGGTAATTTACTGATGATGACCCGATCTTCAGTCACCTCGACGATCGGATTACCGACGTCATGAAGATTCGGGACATCCTTGTAACCAGGGTCTGCAAAATAACCACCGCTAATCTGCGTGCCACACTCGAGGAGGTGCCCAATGATCATCCCTTTAGCCATCAAGTGATGGTCGTTGAAATCCCAATTGAACTCATAGGCCAACGGCCCGAGGTAGACGCACGCATCAGCGACTCGGGTGGTAATCACTACATCCGCTCCCTGTTTCAAAGCCTCAACGATGCCTCGGGCGCCCAGATAGACTTCAGCCGACACAATATCCTCACGGCGCTGTGCGATTGGCGCCCCCGTTTCAATAAAGTTCAGCCCCATATCGGCGATACGATCAGCAATGATCCCGCCACAGACTGCGGCAACCTTCAGGTTCGTGATGCCTTTGCGCTTGGCGATCTCCAGCACCTTGTCAATCGCAGCCTCAGGATCCAGCCAGCCCTGATTGGTGATGATCTTGATCCCTTTTTCTTTACAGTCTCGCAGAATGGGTTCCATTCTAGGCTCAAGATACGGGTCATAAGGCAAGGTCCGGGCATCCTCCATCCTTTGCACCTGTGCGGCGCTCATGGTGACCTCTGACATCGAATCAAAGCAAAGGTAATCAACCTTGCCATCCCGCACCAACTGGCTAGCCGGTTCAAAACGGTCTCGCGCCCAACCCGTCGCGGAGCCTAAGCGAATCTTCTTCATGCGGCGACTCCTTTTTTGACTTGTACGGATCGTTCGACAAAATCATCTGGAACCTCAATTTCCATGGTGAGCATCAATGATGAAAGCGCCTTGCCAGACTCCTCGAAAGCCAAAGTACGGGAGCGTCCCCCTTCGAGAACATCCTCAAGCACAAAATTCATTCCACCGATCAAAGGCACCAAATAACGCGTGATCTGCCCCTTGGTGATGGGTCCGTACAGCTTTTTGACAGCCTCGACAGTCACAAGCTTTACAAGTAGCGGGTAGTCTTCTTGCCGATAAGCAATTACAGACACATTCGAGTGATTACCCTTCTCGCCCGATCTGGAATGCGCGATTTCACGCAAAGTAATACGTTTCATTCTGTCTCATCCCTTACTCAAACCTAGGGCAAACCCGCGAAAGTGCGGTCTATACATGCCACTGCATTAAAATTGCCGGTTTGAAAGTCCAATTGGAGAACCGCATGCTAAACATCCTAGCGGCGATTATGCGATCAATTAATGGTCTTAACAAGGTCATCGGCAACGTATTTGCCTGGTGCGCTGTGGCCATTGTGTTGGTCTGCTTTGCAGTGGTTGTGGAGCGGTATATTTTTTCTTCAACCAGATTATGGATGCAAGATTTATATGTATGGCTCAACGGCGTGATGTTTACTGCCGTGGCGGGCTTTGCCCTGTTTCGCGAGGACCATGTGCGGGTGGATATTTTTTATCGACCCTCTGCCCCTCGAAAAAAAGCAATCGCTGACTTGATCGGCGTTTGTTTGTTTTTATTTCCCTTCATGTATGCGATTTATGACATCGGATTGCCTTATGTGCAACGGTCATGGCGCCTGATGGAAAACTCCGCCAACGTCGGTGGTATGCCCGGACTCTATGTGCTGAAAAGCTTTATTCTCGTGTTTGTGACGCTTGTCACCTTGCAAGGAATCGCGATGGTGATCCGATCTGTTTTAGTACTCGCCAAGCGGGACGAGCTCATACCCGAAGACTTCCGTTACCCCACAATCGCGCATGCGACAGGTAAGGAGTGATGGACATGGATCACGTTCTGATTGGTGAAATTCTTGCTGGACTGATGTTCTTTGGCGTGATTGGCATGCTCATGCTGGGCTTTCCAGTGGCTTTTTCACTTGCCGGCACCTCATTGATTTTTGGGGCGATCGGCTACTACCTTGAGGTCTTTGACTTCTCGAACTTGGCCTCACTCGCCGGACGCTACATTGGCTTCATGACTAATGAGGTCCTTGTAGCCGTTCCCCTATTTGTCTTTATGGGTGTGATGCTGGAGCGCTCCAAGATCGCCGAGGAATTGTTGCTCACGATGGGCAAACTCTTTGGTAATGTTCGTGGCGGCCTGGGGATCTCCGTGATTTTGGTAGGCGCCCTGCTCGCCGCTTCAACGGGCGTGGTGGGTGCAACAGTCGTCACCATGGGTCTGATCTCTTTACCCGCCATGCTCAGAGCGGGCTATGACCCCAAGCTGGCCAGTGGTGTGATCTGTGCCTCAGGCACTCTCGGACAGATTATCCCCCCCTCCACCGTGCTGATCTTCATGGCCGATATGCTTGCGGGCATCAACTCACAAGTGCAGATGGCTAAAGGCAATTTCGCACCCACCCCCGTATCCGTGGGTGATTTATTCGCGGGGGCCTTCATTCCCGGCATGATGCTTGTACTGTTGTATTTGGGGTGGATGATTTTCAAAGCCATTTTCGACCCGAAATCATGTCCGGCTACACCCTTCAGTGACGAGGAGAAAAAAGGCATTTTCAAAGAGGTCATCACTGCAATGGTGCCTCCGCTGCTGCTCATCATCGCGGTGCTCGGTTCAATCTTGGCGGGCATCGCCACACCGACCGAAGCCGCGTCTGTTGGCGCAGTCGGCGCGACAGTCCTCGCTGCCCTAAGGTGGCGCTTGTCCCTAAAGGTATTGCGCGAAGCAGCCATATCGACTGCCACCATCACCTCGATGATCTTCATCATTTTGTTTGGTGCGTCCGTGTTCTCGATCGTTTTCCGTCAAATGGGCGGAGACAATCTGGTGCACGAGTTCCTCTCGGGACTGCCTGGCGGTGCGATCGGTGCCATGATCGTCGTGATGATCATCATGTTTGTCCTTGGTTTTATCTTGGACACCTTTGAGATTATTTTCATCGTCATACCGATTACCGCGCCAATCTTGCTGATGCTGGGGCTTGATCCTATTTGGTTAGGTGTGATGGTGGGTGTGAACTTGCAAACCAGCTTTCTCACACCTCCTTTTGGCTTTTCCCTCTTTTATCTAAGGGGCGTCGCACCAAATAGTGTGTCGACAGGTATGATTTACAAAGGCGTCATCCCCTTTGTGTTTCTTCAGGTCTTTGCCTTGGCACTCCTGTTTATCTTCCCGGAGCTTGTGACTTGGTTACCGAAATTTCTTTACTAGGTAACTTGACGATGTGAAATGACAAACGGAAAAAAAGCCCGGAGATCTCATCAAGATTTCCGGGCTTTTAACTTTAGAGCTTTGCTATGTCTTTCAGGACCTCTGTTTGCGAAAGGCCCTGAAAACTCTCGTCTCTTTAAACTTTGAAATACTTGGTACGGGCAGCAATGAACTGGGCATCCGTGCCTTCAGTCTTGGTACGCACAATATTCAAAGCTTTAACATAACTTTCTGCCGTTTTCTTGGTCAAGGCGTCACCCTTGTCACGAATCGAAGCAAACAATTCTGCCGAGGCTTTAGCAGCGGCTTCGACCACGCTATCAGGGAACTGAGGGATGGCTTTGACGCCATGATCCTTGACCAGGACCTGCAGAGCACGTGGATCGTTGGCAGCAAAGTCCGAGGCAACCTGATCATACTCAGCCTGGCAGACATCGCGCACGAGATCCTGCAAGTTCTTAGGCAGTGCCTGATATTTCTTTTTATTCACCACCAGTTCAGTCGCCAAGCCTGGCTCGATAAAGCTGGAGGTGTAATAAATCTTGCGAGCTTTGTAGAAACCAAGTGCCAAATCGTTATAGGGACCGACGAACTCAGCTGCATCCAAAGCACCTGATTGCAAAGCCTGGAAAATCTCGCCAGCAGCCATGTTGGTCACTGAAGCGCCCAGCTTGCCCCACACCTGACCACCCAGACCAGGCGTGCGGAAACGCAGGCCCTTGATGTCATCCAGGCTCTGGATTTCCTTGGGGAACCAACCGCCAGCTTGCGTGCCTGTGTCGCCAGACAAAAAGCCCTGGAGACCGAACTGGTCATAGACTTCGTCCCAAATTTGCTGACCACCCAGGTAACGCACCCATGCTGCGAGTTCGCGGCTGGTCATACCAAAGGGCACACCCGTAAAGAAAGAGAGGCCGACACTTTTGTTTTGCCAGTAATACGCGGCACCGTGAGACATCTCGGCACCACCATCAATCACGGCATCAATAGACTGAAGCGCGGGGACCAACTCTCCGGCGGAGAAGACCTGCACAGTCAACTGACCAGCGGAAGCTGCGGTAATACGATCCGCCAGACGCTGCGCACCCACACCCATTCCGGGGAAGTTTTTGGGCCATGTCGTGACCATGCGCCACGTAATCTTGCGTTGCGCAATAGCTGGCGCAGCAACTGTTGAAAGTCCGGCGGCGCCGGCAATACCTGCTTTAGAAATAAACGATCTACGGTCCATGGCGCAATCTCCGTCGGCCCAAAATTTAAAAGGAATAATGATACAGACGTGATTATATTGCGCCCAGTTAAACCAAAACCTAGGAAAACCCTAGGTTCTGACCGAAAAATACCGTTTGCCTCTTTACAGTACGCCATTCGCTACAAAAAATGCCAGACTCTATACTTGAGACGATATCGATTGCGCCTCAAGGCCAGCCCAAGCGGTTAGTCTACTTCCAACATTTAATTTTCATACCTCAGCCAGATGGACTCATTCACTACTCGCCCGGAAATTGTCGGCACCTTCGGTGTGGTTTCCTCCACGCACTGGCTAGCCTCTCAAACTGCCATGTCCATCCTGGAGCGAGGCGGCAATGCCTTTGATGCCGCTGTCGCGGGCGGCTTTGTTTTACAGGTCGTCGAACCCCATCTAAACGGGCCGGGCGGTGAGGTGCCCCTCATGCTGTGGAGTGAAAAAGAGCAGCGTATGCGCGTAATCTGTGGACAAGGTTGCGCTCCCGCTCTTGCCACACCTGAATACTTTCAGCAAAAAGGACTTGAGCTCATTCCCGGAATTGGTCTTCTACCCGCAACTGTTCCAG
This sequence comes from Zwartia vadi, assembly GCF_030410375.1. Lineage (GTDB taxonomy): Bacteria > Pseudomonadota > Gammaproteobacteria > Burkholderiales > Burkholderiaceae_B > Zwartia > Zwartia vadi. Next base: position 42,289 of record NZ_JAUHHE010000008.1, on the reverse strand, counting down.
GGGCTTGGAGCGCATGGCTCACGATGTTGCGCGATTACGGGACGATGACGCTCGATGAGGTCCTGACTCCAGCCATCTCCTATGCTGAAAAAGGCTTTCCGCTTGTCCCGCGTGTGGTGCAAGCCATCATGGCCGTGCAAGACTTATTCCGTGCGGAATGGCATAGTTCGCGCGATGTCTGGTTGCCTCATGACAGCGTGCCCGCACCGGGGGCCTTGTTTCAATCAAACGGATTGGCCAAGACCTACCGAAAAATCCTCGCACAAGCAAAAGAAAAAGGTGGAAGCGATCGTCTCAAACAAATCGAAGCCGCACATGACATCTGGTACAAAGGTTTTGTTGCCCGCGCCATTGATGATTACTACACCCATGCGGAAATAAGAGACACTACCGGCCAACGCAATAAAGGCTTGCTACGTTACGATGACCTCGCAAACTGGCAAGCAACCTACGACGAGCCCATCACGGTCGACTTTGGACGCTACACCGTTGCCAAGTGCGGTCCATGGTCTCAAGGTGCGACGTTCTTGCAGCAACTGACTATTCTGCGCAACGCTGAATTGCACAAACACGCGCCGGATTCCTTCGAGTTTGTGCATCACGTCGCGGAAGCCGCCAAACTTGCGCTCGCTGACCGTATGGTATGGCTGGGTGATCCGGATTTTGTGGACGTTCCACTTGCAGCGATGTTAAGCACAGATTATGGCAAGCAACGTTTCGCACAAATCGCCGCGCAGGCATCCAACTCTCTGCGCCCGGGTCAGCCAGAGGGTCGCTCACCCGCAATGCCTGACCTGGCACTTGGCGAACGGATTCTGGCCATCTCGGATACACGCTACGGCATTGGCGAGCCTACTTTTGCGGCGTTACCACCCGTGCGCGAGTGGGCGGATAAAGAAATTTTTGTGGGCGATACCTGCCATTTAAGCGTGATCGATCAACAAGGCAATATGGTTTCATCCACGCCCTCGGGCGGCTGGCTGTCTTCGAGTCCGGTGATTCCTGAACTTGGTTTTTCGATTAACACCCGCCTGCAAATGACCTGGCTCGATAACGGGCTCGCCAGTCAGCTTCAGCCTCGTAAGCGACCCACCACCACGCTATCGCCTTCGATGGCCTTGCGCGATGGCAAGCCTTACATGGCTTTTGGCACGCCAGGTGGCGATCAACAGGATCAGTGGACGCTCATTTTCTTTTTACGCCACGCTCTGTATGGCATGAATTTGCAGGAAGCAATCGAAGCGCCCTCTTGGCATCTTGATCATTACCCTTCTTCTTTCTGGCCGCGTACGACGACACTGAATCGAATCACGCTTGAGTCCCGCATGCCTGAAGCAACCCTTGAGCAGCTCAGACAGGCCGGGCATGAGGTGAAGGTCGGCCCAGCATGGTCAGAAGGAAGGATTTCTGCTTGCACACGTGAACAAGGTCCAAATGGTCAATTCATTTTACGCGCCGGTGCAAACCCGCGTGGCATGCAAGGCTATGCAGTTGGGCGTTAAGATTCATTACATTTCAATTCATTATTAGTTGTAATAAGCATTATTTTTATCAAACAATTTAAAGACGGAGTTCTGAATGAATAAATCTTTGACACGCCTGCTATTGGCAAGCGCGCTTTCCGTTGCCACACTTGCTCCCGCGCAGGCTGCATGGCCAGAAAAAACTGTGTCGGTTGTCGTGCCCTGGGCACCTGGCGGCTCGACTGATATTTTGGCGCGCATGTTGTCAGAGAATCTCTCACGCACACTCGGTCAGAGTTTCATCGTGGAAAATAAGCCCGGTGCCTCTGGCAACATTGGTTCCAACACCGTTGCCAAAGCAAAACCTGATGGCTACACCTTGCTGGTGGGCTCAATGAGCACGCATGCAATGAATGGCGCCCTCTTTTCAAAAATGCCTTTTCATCCTGTGGATGACTTCACACCCATTGCACTGATCGCGCTCGTCACCAACACCATGGTGACGAATTCGTCTGTACCGGCCAAGACAGTCAAGGATCTGATCGCCTATGCCAAGGCCAATCCCGGCAAACTCAACTATGCCTCTGCGGGTGTTGGCTCCACCAACCACATCAGCGCCGCGATGTTTGAAAAAGCAGCGGGCATCACAATGAACCACGTACCTTACAAAGGTGGTGCTCCAGCGGTCCTTGACACGGTGTCCGGTCAAACGCAGGTTCTCTTTAGCGCCGGCACACAGACTTTGCCTCATGTCAAAACGGGTAAGCTCAATCTCATTGCCGTAACAGAAGACAAGCGTGCGGAGTTGCTGCCAGATACACCCACCGTGTCAGAAACATTACCAGGCTATGAAATGGTCGTCTGGTATGGCGTGTTTGGTCCTAAAAATCTGCCTGCCGACATCACAGCCAAGCTCAACGCAGAAATCAATAAGACTCTCGCTCAGCCAGCCGTGATTGAAAAAATGAGAGGCATCGGCGTCGAAGTTGTTCAATCCACACCAGAGGGTTTCGCAAAAACTCTCAAGGCCGATACGGATCGCTACACCAAGCTGATTAAAGAGCTCAATATTTCAGCTGAATAATTAAAGTAAGAGGCCAAGCTTGAAAGACGCACTCAATAAGAAAGTGCAACAGCTCTGCCATGGCGTCGATGAGATCGCCATGGCACTTCTTGAAAGAGAGTTGTTAACGATCAATCTCTTTCATCCAGAGCAGATGGAGCTCGAGAGATTATTCAGCTCTAACCCCCAAGCCTATCCGACTGGTGGCCGAAAGCAAAAGCGAGGTACCGCTTGGGGACAACATGTCCTCATCGACCAAAAAGTATTCGTGGGAGAAGGGATCGACGCGATTCGCCAGTCCTTTGACGACCATGAGACCATCACCCGCCTGGGTTTGCAGTCAATCATCAACATTCCCATTACCAGCGATACACACTGCTTGGGAACGCTCAATATTCTGATGAAACACCCGAAGATAAGAACCGAGCATATTGACACGGCTCGGCAACTCGGTACGCTGTTACGCACCGGACTATTAGATCTGCATTGCAATACGCCAAAATGAAAGATCCACAACAACGTTCCCACACCGCCCCGCTCGATTTCATCATCGTCAGAAATGATCTGCCGATCCGCTGGCAACGCAAAATTGGCTTGGCGCCTGAGAATGGTCTAGGGGTGGCAAGACGGGCTCTGTTTTTCGCAATGTTCACTTGGCTCCCGATCATTGTCTGGGCCGCTCTGGAAAGCAGACTCCTGGATCGTGCGACCGGAGAGCCTTTGCTTGCCCATTACGGTGTTCATGTGCGTTGTTTAGTCGCCATTCCTCTGCTCATCTTGGCCGAGGGCATGGCGCTGAGAATTGTGCGCACAATCGTTTCACAATTCATCGAAAACGGTTTGATCATTGATAGTCAGCGAGAGCGTTTTGCGCAGATCATTCAAGATACGATGCGCCTACGTGACGAGAGCTTTCCCTGGGTCATTGTCTTTGCGCTCACTCTGCTTTGGTTAATCGGTGTACCCAACAGCATTCATGAGCATGAACTTTCATGGGCGACTCTCGATGCAGGCATCGGCTTTGGCGGTTGGTGGTTCTTATATATTGTCAGACCCGTATTCACGATTCTTCTGCTCGGCTGGTTATGGCGTATCGGTCTATTATTCCGTCTCTTCCATCAAATTTCCAAACTCGATCTCGCTCTAGTTCCCGCACATCCGGACGGAATGGGTGGTTTGGGTTTTTTGCAAAAACTTCCCAAGGCTTTTGTTCTGGTCACGCTGGCGATGTCGGCAGTTCTCGCCTCTCGATGGATCCATGATTCGCTGTTTCATCAGATCGCACTCGATACGCTCAAACTGCCTTTGCTCTCTTTCGCCGTGCTTTGGGGACTGACTGTATTAGCCCCGCTTTTTGTGTTTTCGGGAAAGATGATTTCAACTCGCAAAAAAGCCATGCGTGAGTACAGCGCGCTCTTATCCGAGCATGGCCGGCTTGTCCATAAAAAATGGATCCTGGGTGAAAAGATTGGTGAACGCGACATTCTCGATTCGCCAGAACTCGGTCCTTCGGCGGATATCGAAACAATCTACACAGCCGTCAAAAACATGCGCGTGGTTCCGATCGGAAAGAGCTGTATTGTTCCGATTCTCGTACCGATCGCACTCCCGATGATTATTGTGGCTGCGACTCAGATCCCGTTGCTGACGATTTTGACGACTCTTTTTAAAGCGCTTGTTTAAAGCGGCTCATTTAAATCGCTTGTATAAATCGCTTGTATAAATCGCTGGATCCAAGAGAGGCTTGGATCTATGCTTCTCTTTCATAGACCTGCACAGCATTTATCGGGCATACACCACGCCTGCGCCGCCACGAGGATCAGCGCCACCGCGCATACTCCCCCCGATGGTCGAAATCACATGTGCACGCGACATACTGGGCTCAAAGCTGTGCGCGCTTTGATGAACAATATGACCCATCGCGCGTAAGGCATGAATCACTGCGCGCGGAACAGTTGCCTCGGTATGAATCCCCAAGCCCTCACAATGAATGCGGGGGACTGTCACGGCCTCGACCGGGGACATACCGAAATCAACAATATTCAAAATCGACTGCAACGTCGCACTGATAATGACACTACCGCCAGGCGCACCAGCCAATAGTACAGGCTTGCCATCCTTGAGCAACATGGTCGGTACCATCCCTGTCGTACGTGCCTTGCCGGGAGCCATTGAATTCTTTTTTCCTGGAACCGGATCAAATAACTTCATTGAATTGTTGTAATTGAATCCCAAACCTGGCGTCACTACGCCCGCTGCAGTGCCTAGTGTGTGCGTCATCGACACAGCATTCCCCGCGGCATCCATCACACACAAATGCGTGGTGCAGCCAGGTGGGGCCTCTTCCTGGCCGCCTGCATAGTGCCCGCTCTTGATGCGCTCAGCCCAGTAGGCCGCACGCTTTTTTGAAATCAACATGTCAGTCGGCACATCGGCGAAACGCGGGTCGCCCAGATAGGCGTTGCGATCAACGTGCGCAGCTGCCATCGCGCGCGCAACCAAATCGAGGTGCTGCGCAGAACCATGGTCAAGTGCGGCAAGATCGAAGTGTTCAAGAATCTGCAACATTTCAATCAAAGTTGCCCCACTTCCTGGAGGAGGATTGGAGCGGATTTCATACCCACGATAATGTCCCACCAATGGCAAACTCTCCTCGGGTTCATAATCAGCCAGGTCTTGTCTGGTCACATAGGCCCCATTCAACTCAAGATCGCGTGCGATTTCATCGCCCAGAGCACCCTGATGGAACTCACGCCAGCCACCACTTGCCAAACGCTCAAGCGTACGGGCATAGTCGGGCAGGCGCATGACATCACCCACTTGATAGAGCCGACCATCAGGATGTAAATAAATCCGCGCACACTCAGCTGTTTTGCGTATGCGAGTGAGACCGTCCGGTATACCGGGCTGGGCATAACCACTCCAGACACTTGCGCCATTTGGCGTCACAACAATGCCCTCGTAAGCTTGCTCGATCGCTGGAGTGATCAGATCCGCCCACGCCATTGACCCTAGCTTCTCATGAAACAAACCTAAGCCTGCGGGCGTACCAGGCGTCATGATGGCGGTATAACCGATCTCGCTTCTGAAGTCGTCAAACAAGCTATAACCAGAGATCGGTGTTCGCCCCTTGCAATCCTTTTCCCACATATCAGGACGCACTTTAGAGCCGGCGCGATTATAGAAATCTATCATCCCGCTTTTGCCAGTTTGCGCGACGTAATAGTGCAGTGTTCCCATCCCACCCAAACCGCACATGAACGGATCGTTGACCATTTGGGAAAACGCGGTCGCCAAGGCAGCATCAAAAGCATTGCCGCCTTTCTCGAGTATTTCAGCACCCACCTCGGCGGCACGCGGCTGCGGACATACGACAACACCTTTCATGACGTCTCCTTCTTTTTAATATTTAATCGTTTGCGTAAAAAATAACACGATTTACAAATCGCTTTGCCAGGCATACAGTGGCTATCATTGTTAATGCGCTTCTTCGCCAAAATTTCCATACTCATGATTTCTCACACGTCACGCCCAGTCGCCCATGAGGGTGTTTTTACTCTGCGAAACTTTACGTTTGAATCCGGTCAGACTCTTGCAGAGCTCACGATCGGCTATGTGCGATATGGCGAACTCAACGCTCGACGTGACAATCTGCTGCTGATTCTTCCGGGAACAGGCAATCTCAGACATAGCGTGATCGAGCACATCGGTCCAGGCAGGGCCTATGACACTGACCATTATTGCGTCATCAGTACAGACGCTATCGGAGGCGGGGCCTCCTCAAAGCCAGCTGATGGCTTGGGTGAAGCCTTCCCCGACTACTCCATTCGTGACATGGTGCATGCTCAAGTTCAACTCGTGAAAGAGGGGCTGCATCTTGGTCAACAACCCATTGCCGTTCTTGCTGGCGCTTCGATGGGCGCCTTTCAGGCACTCGAATGGATCATTCATTATCCTGACATGGTGGAGGCTGCCGTGCTGCTTGTACCGGACTGGCATGCCAGCCATTCATTCAAGCTTGCCACGCAGCGCATGATCGATATCGTCAAACTCGATTCGCGCTGGAACAACGGCCGATACCAACTGCAGCCAGTCGATGGCTTATCTTTGGCGGGAAAATACTATTTTGCCTGGACCGTTACCGATCAATACATTGCCGAGACTGACTTCAATGTGATCGAGCAAGAGGCTCTCGCTGCAGGAAACTGGTTTGCAAGCTGGGATGCCTGGAGTCTACTCAAACGCTATCAAACCTCATCTAGACACGATGTGAGCGTCCCGTTTAAGGGGCAGCTCAACAATGCTCTGGGAAGTATCAAAGCGCGTACGCTCGTCCTGCCCTGTACACAAGAAAGGCTATTGAGCCTTGAGGGTGCTAAACAAATTGCGGCGGGTATTCACGATGCGCGCTTTGCAGCAGTCGACTCCTCCAAAGGCCATCTCGCCTGGCGGGCCGTACCCGGCTCACCACAAACAAAGTCCATTACATGGACCATCAGAGATTTTTTAAACCTCCCTCACACCACTTAAAACATAGCATTTTGATTTGCGCTATCCTATGGAGGCTCACATAACCAACACATTCTGAGTTTCCGTGAATCACCTCCTGCTTGCCCTCGTGGCAATGTTCTTACAGCAAACTTTCGCGGCGATTGGACGCGCACTGCCGGCTGTGATCGCACCTGCCATCATTGCGGACCTCTTGATTGACTCAGCATGGATCGGTGTGTATTTCTCGATCGCTGCGACCGCCGCACTTTCCACACAGCTTGGCTGCGGAAGTTTCATTATCCGTTATGGCGCCATGCGCATGAGCCAACTGGCTCTCGTACTCCTTGCCCTCGGTATGGCTTTAGCGACAATCGGTCACCCGGTCGCGCTGGTCTTGTCCGCCATCCTGAGCGGAGGCGGAGCCGCTGTCTCGACACCCTCGAGTTCACACTTACTCGGTCGTTGTTCACCGCCACGCTATTTGCCTTTAATTTTTTCAATTAAACAAACTGCTGTACCTGCCGGTCTTCTGCTGGCTGGGATTCTCGGTCCGCAAATAACTGAATGGTTGAACTGGCAATACACCATGCTCATCAGCGCCCTGGCATGTATCGTCTTTACACTGATGCTCGAACCATTGCGTAAAAAATTCGATGATGATCGCGACCCTACCCGCCAGTTTCATTTTTCGGATTTTGGCAATACGCTGCGCGCAGTCATCGGTACCCGAGCATTACGCAATCTCTCTTTTGCCTGTTTCGCCTTTAATGCGGTACAGACCATCTTTACCGTATATTTTGTGGTTTACCTGACAACGATGGGTTACACGCTCGTGGCTGCGGGCTTCGTATTTTCAATCGCCGTCGCTGTCGCAGTGCCTGGTCGTATTATCTGGGGACTACTCGGAAGCTCTATCGTCCATCCACGCACCATGATGGCAGCACTTGCGATTGGTATGGCGATTAGCATGGTACTGCTGAGCATATGCAGCGAAGGTTGGCCAACGATTATTGTTGGCATCGTCGCGACACTGATCAGTGCGACCGCCCTCTCCTGGCATGGTGTTCTGTTGGCAGAAACGGCACGCGAAGCACCCGAGGGCGCACGCGGAGCAGTCACGGGAGGCGTATTGTCCTTTGGCCAAGTTGGCGCCTTGACCGCACCATCGATTTTCTCCCTTTTGCTGGGGATGACAAACAGTTACGGCATTGGCTTTATTGTTTGCTCTCTCCCTGCCTTGTTTGTCGGTATCGCATTACTGCGACAAAGAAAACAATAAGCTCAATATGAAAAAAACGGAGCCAATCACGTTTCAGCAAGCATGGCTCTGCGAAGCGATGCGTTTGCGCGAAAGTCAGTGGGGCCCTCGCGACGATAGTAAAGCGAGACGGCTCGCTCAAAACGAATTAACGCCCCTGGCAAAGGTCGTACGCCGTGCGCTGGAGCTGAGCCAGTCAAGCGGCCTGACTACAACTATTACAAAACTCTTCCATGCGGGATGGGGCGCATTCCTCTTGATGCTGATCCTGGCTAGTATCGCCGGAGGTAGTCTGGCGCTTGCCGCCCTTGGAAACGCTTTACGGCCTGTCAATATCGTGTGGGCGCTACTCACACTCTTGGGTCTGAATATTTTCACTCTTCTCATCTGGTGTCTTGCACTGTTTTCTCCCAAGGCATCAGGCGGCCGTTTTGCACAGCTCTGGCCCTGGCTGACCCGGAAACTGGCACGCGGTCCCGATCTGGGCTTAGCCGTTCAAGCCTGGTGGAGCGTCTGGCGTCAAGCGCATGCATCGCGTTGGATATTGAGCCTTGGCACACATTTCCTCTGGATGACGATATTGCTGTCCGCTGCGGTAGTCATGCTTTTTACGCTATCCACCCGCCAATATGATTTTGTGTGGGAAACAACTGTTTTACCCTCTAGTTTTTTTGTCCAATTGATTGGATGGCTGAGCGTGATTCCAAGCTGGTTTGGCTTCGCAGTACCCGATAGCGAATCCATCCGGATAAGTGGCACCCTATCAACAGACAATACCGAAGCATTACGACTTCTTTGGTCACAATGGTTGCTAGGCTGTTTGACTATTTACGGTATTTTGCCGAGAGCGTTTTTATTCATGCTCTCTTTAATAGTCGTTCTCAAGCGCAGCCGTCGAATCAACCCCGACCTGACATCACCGTACTACCAAGCGGTTCTTAAAAGAATATCTCCGTCTGACTTCTTGCCAGAGGGGAGTCACCCAGACAATAAAGAAAACCTGACTGAACCGGAAACTGTCTCAAATCCGGTATGGGAAACAAAAAACGTACTGATTGCCATCGAGCTAGACCCTAAAGAGACATGGCCACCTAACGGTATCGGACATGCGGTCACCTGCGCGGAACCTGTCGATTCGCGCGCGTCGCGTCAACAGGTCTTGATCAATATGATGCACGTGCGACCGCGCAATATCGTTTTAGCTTGTGATGCGAGACACTCTCCGGATCGCGGAACCCTTCGCTTGATTAGAGATCTCTCCGAGCTTTCCAAGAGAACTTTGCTCTGGTTGAGGTATACCCAAGCAAGTGGCGCACACACCGAGGCATGGCTTGCGCAATTGCGCGGCATGCCCGAAATTGAATTGAAGCTTCACGATGATGTTGTAAACGTCATGCAATGGCTGGAGCGCCATCATGACTGACCAGTCCATTTTGCAAATCGCCGTCGTTGGGCACGCAAACGTAGGCAAAACATCTTTACTCCGTACACTGACACGCGATGTTGATTTTGGACATGTGGCAGATCTTCCGGGGACGACTAAACAAGTTCAAGCAGCACCGATTACTCTCGGTCATCAAACAGTCATGATGCTGTTTGATACCCCCGGTATAGAGGACAGTATCGGTTTGCTGGATTATCTTGAGCAATTAACAAGCAATACTCAGCGACTGGACGGCCCAGAGCGAATCCGACTCTTTTTAAATAGTCCTGAAGCCTCCTCCCTTTACGAACAAGAATCTCGCGTTCTGCAAAAACTGCTGCACTGTCATGCTGGACTCTATGTCGCAGATGTGCGAGAGCCCGTTCTCGCTAAGCATCGAGACGAGCTTGAAATACTGTCAAGCTGCGCACGGCCTTTGCTGCCAATACTGAATTTTGTCGCCAGTCAAAACGCCCGCACTCAAGAATGGCGAGAGGCGCTGGCGCGTGTTGGTTTTCATGCTGCAATCGAATTTGACAGCGTGAGTCCGCCTTTGGACGGTGAGGAAAGACTTTATCAGACACTCGGATTGATGCTGTCATCCCATCAGAGCATCCTTGCAGCATTGCAGGAACAATCAGCGAGGCAACGCCAGTCTAGACATGACGCCTCCATTATCTTGATTGCAAGTATGTTGATAGATGTTGCCGCACTGCGTATGCGCACCACCATAGAAACCGATGTTCTCCACAATAAGATCGCGCTACAACAGACGCGTGTGCGCGAACGCGAGCAAGCGTGTGTCAACGCACTACTGACCCTCTTTCAATTTCGTCAGGACGATTATTTATCGAGCCCTTTGCCTCTTAGCGAAGGACGCTGGGAGCTCGACCTGTTTAACCCAGAGGCGCTGCAACACTTTGGCGTGCATGTGAGTATGGGTATCGCCGCAGGGGCTGCAGCTGGCGCAACCGTCGACGTACTAAGTGCTGGCCTGAGCCTCGGAACGGGTATGGCAATTGGTGCGATTGCCGGTGGTGCATGGAAAGCCATCGACCGTTGGGGTGACCGTATTTTTGGTCAAATCCGCGGGTTTAGAGAACTCACAGTCGATCAATCCATCTTGCAGCTGCTTGCCCTGCGGCAAATGCAACTTTTAAATGGGCTGGAGCATCGCGGTCATGCCGCGCTCAGTCCGTTACGCCTGGAGCAGGCTCCCCACCTTTCTCTAGACAATCCATCACTGACAAAAGTGATTGCGCTTGCGCGCGCGCATCCGGACTGGTCGTCCATTGGAGAGGATTTTAATGATAGTCCTGCGCGCCAACGCGCGATTGAAGCGCTGGCTCGCGGACTGACTTGATTAATGCTTTGACTCTAAAACTCTACCAATCACAGGATGGTAGAGCGCGCCGTCACCACGCGCCACCGCCAACTCAAACAGTCGCTTAACATTGCGAGCACCTGCAGCATCGACTTTAGTCTGCTCAGCCAAATCCAACGCGTAGCGCAAGTCTTTCGCAGCATATTCGACGGAGAAAGCGCGCTCTGGAAAATCGCCGGGGATCATGGCTTTGAGTCCGTGATTTCTGAGTGCAAAACTATCCGCAGAGCCGAGTGCCAAGGTTTCAAATAACTTTTTAGGATCAACGCCAGCTTGCTGCGCGATGGCTCTCGCCTCAGCAAGCGCTGCGACCGTTTCAAACAGCACCATATTATTCAGTATCTTGACGACCTGACCACAACCCACTGGCCCACATAGCGTGATTTCTGTCGCAAAGGTTGAGAGATAGGGTTGTATGCGATCGAATGCTTCTTGCTGCGCCCCAACCATAATGGATAAGGTCCCGGCCTCCGCCGCCGCGCGAGTTCTTGCCACTGGGGCATCAATCAGCACGACACCCTTAGTTTTAAATTTTTCGTGCAATGCTCTCGTGAGCTCGACAGGCGAAGTGCTCAAATCAACCAGGACTTGACCGCTCCGGCAGTTCTCCAGCAGTCCATCATCCTGCTCACAGATCTTGGCCACCACTTCACCTGAAGGAAGGGATAAAAATACAAGATCTGCCTCTCTCATCACCGCGCCAACTGATTGTGCGACAGTCACTGCCTGACCCAAACGGTCTAACGGTGCTTGTTGAGTATCAAACGCCAGCACAGGTGTTTTTTGTTTAGCAGCCAAATTTCTGCACATCGGCTCACCCATGACACCTAAGCCAATAAATCCTATTTTTTTAATGTCGCCCATCGCTATCTCGTAAATTGGTGTTTGAAGAGATTGAGTTTTTTTCAATACTATATAGGAGTTCCGGTATGATCATCACTTGAACGAGCGCCATGCAACGAGACTCAGAATTTCACACGCGTTATGCAACCATCTTTCACTGTTCCTGCCGACTTTAAAAAACTTGGACTGGCTGGCATTTGCGATTGCCACACACATATCTTTCCTCCCGCCAGCCAGTTCCCGTTTGCAGATAAACGCAACTACACGCCCGCGATTGCCACACTAGATGCCCTTGATGCCTTGCACGCTGCAATGGGCGTTGATCGCGTGGTGCTTGCCCATCCGAGTCCCTATGGCACCGATAACACCAGCATGTTGTATGCACTCGAATCCTGGGGACCTGCGCGTGGACGTGGCGTAGCGGTGATCGACGAGAGTTTCACGCTAGACACTTTAAAAAAATTTCATGCCTCTGGTGTGCGCGGGGTACGCGTGAATCTCGAAACGCATGGGCACAGCGATCCCGCTTCAGCCGCTCAACAACTCAGGACAGCTGCCGAACAGGTCGCACCACTCGGTTGGCACGTTCAGGTTTACACAAATCTGGACGTGATCGCTGGCATGCAAGACGCCATCCGTACACTGCCAACAACACTGGTTGTGGATCATTTTGGCAAACTCGATGCGAGCAAGGCTTTAAACCAAGCAGGCTTTGACGCACTTTGTAACCTCGTTCAGTCTGGCAAGGTCTACGTCAAACTCTCCGCGCCCTACCGTATTTCTGAACTGCCGGACTATTCAAATGGCGAGACTTTTGCGCGCGCGCTGATCGCAGCGAACCCGGACCGCATGGTCTGGGGAACGGACTGGCCTCATCCCATGCCCCCAAAAGGCGTCAAACGCAACCCCAATGTGATTGAACACTTCAGGATAGAAGACGATTTCGCTGCCTTGACGCGCATTGCCAGATGGGCTGGCGATCCAGTAACCGTTCAAAAAATACTAGTCGATAATCCAGCAAGGCTTTACGACTTTTAAACGACCCGCCCCGGGCACAGGGTAAACTCCAAATGCTAAACGCATCGGCAGCGGTTAGCATTGCCAGCTTGTTTACGAGCGATCTGGCGATTCTGACTAGCTCTGGTTCACTTAACTGTAGGAGACCACAATGAAATTTCTACCCCTGGCAAGCGCCGTCGCGGCGACTTTTGTCATCAGCGCAGGCGCTGCGCACGCTCAAGCCTACCCAAATAAGCCTGTGACCCTTGTTGTTGGTTATGCCCCTGGTGGCGCGACTGACCGTGTGGCGCGCTTGGTTGCAAAAGCCCTGTCCGAACAAACCAAGCAAAGCTTTGTGGTTGAAAACCGTGCGGGTGCCAACAGCAACATTGGCGCCGATCTGGTTGCAAAAGCCAAGCCTGATGGTTACACGCTCTATGTGGGCTCGGTTGCCAACACAATTAACAAGTCGCTCTACAAAAAACTGAACCATGACATCCTGACCGACTTTGCGCCCGTTGTCACGCTGACCACGATTGCAAATATCTTGGTGGTCAATCCTAAACTGCCCGTCAAGGATGTAAAAGAGTTTATTGCCTATGCCAAGGCCAATCCGGGCAAGGCGACATGCGCATCGTCTGGCGCCGGTTCGTCCATTCACCTTTCCTGCGAGCTCTTTAAAATGCAAGCGGGTGTTGAGCTCCTGCACGTTCCCTACAAAGGTAGCGGTCCAGCTGTGATCGATCTCGTCGGTGGTCAGGTGGACTCCATGTTCGACAACTTGCCGTCCGCTATCGGTCAAGTTCGTGCAGAAAAACTTCGTGCACTCGCAGTCACCTCCGCCGCACAGTCGCCTTTTGCTCCCGGCATTCCTACAGTCAACGAGTCCGGCGTACCTGGCTTCGATGTGTCGGCATGGTTCGCGATCTATGCACCAAAAGGAACTCCGAAAGACGTGATCGACATGCTCAACAAAGAAGTCAACAAAGCACTGGCTTCTGAAGAGCTCAAAAAGGCCTATGAAGGCGCAGGCTTTGAATTACCCCCTGCTCCCAACACGCCTGAGCAGCTCGCAAAAAGAACGCAGGACGAAGTCAATAAATGGGCCGCTGTGATCAAAAAGACAGGCTTGTCACAGGACTAACGCTATCGCTGCATGTAAAACGGGCAATATTTTGATTGCCCGTTTTTTTTGACATCAGAAAACTGATTAAGAACAATGCCTCTTAAACAGGGGTTGCGCCCACCGATAATCCCCCACAGACATACAGCACTTGTCCCGTCACGAAACTTGCATCATCAGACAAGAAAAAGGCGATTGCACTGGCGATTTCCGGCGGAGTCCCCACTCGCTTAAGGGGAATTCGCGAGGCAAATTCATCTCGTTTTTCAGGTGACATCGGGTTGTTTTTCAAGTAAAGCTCAGTTGCAACAGGTCCAGGCGCAACCGCATTGACCGTGACACCCTGCGCACCCAACTCTAACGCCCAGGTACGCGTCATCCCGATCAAGCCGCTCTTGGCGCCTGCATAGGCCGTTCTTTTGACCATACCGAGTGCCGCGCGGCTCGAAATATTGACGACCCGTCCCCGCCCTTTGCGAAGCATCGCAGGCAAACAAGCTTGCAAACATTGCATCGGGGCGCGCATGTTGATCTGCATCAACTCCGCAAATTCCTGCCCGGTAGTTTCAGTCAACAAACTAGAAGTAGTTTTTCCAGCGTTGTTAACTAAATGGTCGATCTCGAACTTCTGGGTAATATCTGCCAAAACCTGCGCGGTCTGAGACTCAGAAGTGAGATCGGCTGTGAAAAATGGCCCGGGAAAGTTCACACCCTCCGCGGAACGCGCAATGCCAATCACCGTACCGCCCTCCTGCGCCACGCGCTGCGCGGTGGCAAGGCCGATTCCCTTGCTCGCACCTGTAATGAGGGTCACAGTCCCCGCGAAACGCCCTGCGCTCATGTTGGGCTCACACCTTGAATCGTGATGCGATGCATTTCTCGACGCTGACCGGGATAATCATTGATGGCATAGTGCATCGTGCAGCGGTTATCCCAGAAAGCCATCGAACCAGGCTGCCAGCGGAACCGGCAGGTCAGCTCAGGTTTGCTGCTCACCTGATAGAGATACTGCAAAAGAGGCAGACTCTCATCGCGCGTCATGCCCTCGAAGCAAAATGTGAATGGCTGATTCACAAACAAACTCTTGCGGCCAGTTTCTTCGTGCGTGCGCACGACGGGGTGACGGCTATCGATACGACCTACGTCTTCGCGTAATTTTGTTGAGCGGGTGCTGTTACGAAGACGGGCATTCGCATTGAGAAAATCGTTTGAGTGAATCGCATACAAACCTTCAAGCTGCTTTTTCATCGCATCAGACAAACGCTCGTAGGCAAGATACTGGTTTGCCCAGAGTGTATCTCCACCTACAGCAGGGATATCGCGTGCATACAGCACAGAGCCCATCGGAGGCTGGGGGTGATAAGTTTCATCGGTGTGCCAGGTATCTCCAATCACATCCTTATCCGTCGCTTCTTTTACGACAGGCATGATTTGCGGATATTTGGGATGTGTCTGATATACAGGCGTCGTGCTGATGGGACCAAACTTTTCCACAAAGGCAATCTGCTGCTCGGGGGTCAGTGTTTGGTCACGAAAAAAAATCACTAGGTTATCCAGTAGTGCCTGTCGGATATCCTTAATTGTCGCGGCGGAAAGATCTTTCGACAGATCAACGCCCAAGAGCTCCGCGCCAATCGTACCGGTTAGTTTTTTAACTTCCATGGTGTTCTCCTCACACTGAATCGACAAAGTTTAACTAGTCGAATTAGAAGCGTCCAATATATTATTAGACTGTTATTCATTTGAAAATCAGAACAATGCTGGATATTAAGAAACTTAGATATTTCGTTGCCGTCGCCGAAGAAGGACACTATGGCCGCGCTGCGACCCGGCTGGGAATCAGCCAGCCGCCGCTGAGCGATCATATTCAACAGCTCGAACGACTTCTGCAAACTGAACTTTTGCATCGCACCACACGGCGCGTCACGCTCACTGCGGAAGGCATGGCACTCCTCCAGCATGCACGCAAAATCCTGAGCGACATGGATCAGTGCATGCAGGTCGTTCAACAAGCGCACACTCAACAAAAACAGCTCTTGCGTCTGGGAATTTTGCATGCCCATACGTACACTTTTTTACCGAATCTACTCAGACACTACCTGAAGGCTCAACCTGAAATTCGAATCGAATTATTCGAATACACCACGCGTGAACAGGTCGATACTCTGCTAAGTGATCAAGTGGATGTCGGACTGATACGAGAGCCGGTCAGTCACCCCTCACTCAAAACACTTCGACTCTTCACAGAACCTTATGCACTGGCCGCTCCGGCAGAATGGCGTCTCTCACGTACGTCCCCGGTCACTGTCAACGCCGTGCACGATAAAATGCTGATTGGCTATCCCAGTCACGACGACAAGCGCAGCACTCGCAGCCTGTTTCGTGATTATTTACAAAGACATCATGTCAAGCCTTCGGGCTTTATCGAGGTCAGAACCATGCATGCCGCGTTGGCACTTGTTGCAGCAGGTCTGGGGTGCGCACCTGTTCCGGAGTCACAAACCTCCATGCAATTTCCTGGCCTTAAGTATCATCACTTCAAAGAGACTCCCCCAAGACTCTCCGTTGGACTTGCCTGGAGGGAGGATCGCGCCACGACGATTATTTCCAACTTTAAACAGGCTGCCTTAGAGTTCTTTGCCAATCCCTAGTGCTATGCCGAATGGCACAGCAGCTTCAATGTCGTACACAACAAAAATATCTTTATACGTTACGATCAGATAATCTTTCCGCTTATAGACACGCATGAATACCAATTCTCACGAACAAGAAGATGATTCACCTGAACAAAGCACTCGCGGACTGAGCCAACTCTTGCTTGTTTCAGCTTTCGCTGGTGCGTTGGTTGGCTTAATCGGCGGCAGTTTCCACTGGCTGCTCGTGCACGGCAGCAAAGGTTTCGCCGACATACTTGCGCATTGGAAAGCTGAGGGATTTTTAGGTCTACCTGGCTGGCTCATCGCGATGATCGTTGTCGGAATCTGTGTAGGTTTGGCGCGTTGGCTGGTGACTTTCGCACCAACGGCAGCGGGTAGTGGTGTACAGCACGTCGAAGCCGTCATGCGCGAGGAGGCCGCACCCGCCTCTTTTAGAGTGCTACCCATTAAATTTCTGGGTGGTCTGTTGGCGATGATTCCGGGGCTCGCACTGGGACGTGAAGGCCCCACCATACAAATGGCAGCTGTGATTGGCACGCAATGCGGCAAATTGTTTGGCTTCAAAAGCAGTGATCGCTCCTTGCTTTACACCGCGATCGCAGGTTCCGGTCTTTCGGTCGCGTTTAATGCTCCGTTAGCTGGAGCGGCCTTCGTCATCGAAGAAGTCGCGCATCGCACCACGATGAGAAGACTGTTGGCCACACTCATCGCTGTTGCAACAGCCATCACGATATATCGCGCCTACTTTGGAAATCTCGTTGAGTTCAATGTCGCAAATATTTTGCCAGGCACCATAGCCGAGCTTGTCGCCTTTGGGCTGTTGGGAGCATGGATTGGCGCTCTTGGCGTGATTTATAACAAAAGCGTACTGCTGGGACTCAACACATTCACGCACACGGCGCCTAATGTGTCGCCCATCATCAAAGCAGGTGTCCTGGGCGCGTGCATTGGCTTGATCGCCTACTGGCAGCCACAGTGGGTAGGCGGCGGGGAAACACAGGTCAATGCAGTGCTGGCTGGACAGCTCGGATTAAACACACTGATCATTTTGTTTCTAGTACGCTGGGTTCTGGGTCCGGTTTCTTATTCAATGAGCGTACCAGGAGGTTTGTTTGCCCCTTTGCTCCTGATTGGAGCCACGTCGGGCGCACTCTTTGCAACGAGTCTGAACTTTGTCGTGACAGCTCCCTTTGTGTTGGATCCAATCGCTTTCGCACTCGTCGGGATGGCCGCATTTTTTACTGCCGTTGTCCGAGCCCCCTTCACTGGCGTCTTGCTCATTATCGAAATGAGCGGTAGTGTAAGTCTAGTGGCCCCGTTGATTGTCGCAAGCGTCATGGCATGCCTGGTCGCCAGCCTGATGCGTGGTGAGCCGATTTATGATTCGCTCAGAGCGCGCATGTCACAACCCCGGGATGTGCGCTAAAAATACGGTGGGGTTTTAATTAAGAACGCTCGACTTAGACATCAATTGCATTGACTGCGCCCGAACGTTTGCGCAGTTCAAATTTTTGTATTTTCCCGGTCGAAGTCTTAGGTAACTCACCAAACTCGATTCCACCGGGTACTTTAAAACCAGCCAAGTGTTTCTTGCAGTGTGCAATGAGCTCTTCAATACTGACTTGAATGCCTGGCTTGAGCTCGATAAAAGCGCAAGGCGTTTCACCCCATTTCGGATGGGGCTTGGCAACGACTGCTACCGCCAAAACAGCGGGGTGTTTGTACAGAACATCTTCAATCTCGATGCTTGAAATGTTTTCCCCACCGGAAATAATGACATCCTTGCTACGGTCTTTGATCTTGATGTAACCGTCAGGAAAACGAACACCCAAGTCACCCGAGCGAAACCAGCCCCCGGCAAAAGCGGCTTCTGTCGCTTTTTTGTTGCGCAAATATCCCTTCATCCCCATGTTGCCACGCAAGACGATTTCACCAATTGTCTCTCCATCTCGAGGGACCGGCTCAAGCGTTTCAGGGTTCACAACATCGGCTCCGGCCTGCAGGTGATATCGCACTCCCTGTCTCGCGTTAAAGACCGCTCGATCAGCGATGGGGAGCGCGTTCCACTCCTCTTGGGGAGAACATACTGTGCATGGTCCATACACTTCAGTCAAACCGTACACATGAGTCAAAGTAATGCCCAAAGACTCCATGCTTTCAATCAGGGTTGCAGAGGGCGCAGCCCCTGCCACCATTGCCTGAACACGACGTCCGTTCAACTTACTCACACCTTCTTTTTTAATGGCGTCCGGTGCGTTCACGAGCATACTGTGGACAATCGGTGCACCGCAAAAATGTGTCACCTCGTACTCATTGATCGCTCGAAATACAGCTTCCGGTGTGACTTTGCGCAAACAAACATTCACACCACCGCGCGCTGCAATCGCCCAGGGATATGTCCATCCATTGCAATGAAACATGGGCAGTGTCCATAAATACACCGCATGTGTTGGTAAATCCCACTCCAGAATATTGCTGATCGCAGAGAGATGCGCGCCGCGATGAGAATACACGACACCCTTTGGCTCACCCGTGGTACCCGAGGTGTAGTTCAAAGTAATCGCATCCCATTCATCGCCTTCAAAATGGATAGGATGATGCGCGGCACGCTCAGCCTGTGCTGCAAGCAGGGTCTCGTATTCGTGAGAGCCGATTCGTTGTCCATCGCCTTGATACTGAGAGTCATCGATGTCGATAACGATCGGCTCAACGTCTGCCTGTGCTATCGCCTCCTTCATTACTTTCGAAAACTCGCGATCGATCAATACAACTTTTGACTGTGCATGATTGAGCATATAGGTCAAACTCGCAGCATCCAGCCTTGTATTGAGCGTATTCAAGACTGCGCCAATCGCTGGCACGCCAAAATGACTTTCAATCATTTCAGGCGTGTTCGCAAGCATTGCGGTGACCGTATCACCCTTTTTTATACCCAACGCGCGCAGCGCATGCGCCAATTGCATGCTCCGCGCATAAGTCTGGGCCCAATTTCTGCGGATGGAACCATGAACAACCGCAGTCCTTGTGGGATAAACCTCAGCGGCACGGACAATAAAATCAACCGGCGTGAGTGCCGCGTAGTTAGCTGGGTTTTTAGGCAAGTCTTGTTCGTAAATATTCATGTCGTCAATTGGTCTCTATCTAGATACACTCGACAGGCAATTTCGTGTTCAGCGCACAAGCGCTCCTCAAAGGCTCTGATTTCAGGGGTAATCCCTATGCCACGAAACCCACCACGCAGGGAGCGCGTGGATGTGTCTTTATACGCAATTTTCCACTCATCGGGAAGAGGCTGACCCTGAGGCAAAGACAACCACAAGCGCAAAAGATGACGGCGGCGCTCAGGCTCGGGGAAATCTTCATACTCGGTGCGGGCATGCAACACCACATGATTGTTCAAAAATTGAAAATCACCTTGCTGCAAGTCCATGTGATAACAAATTTCCTCACTTGCCAGCAGCTCGTCAAACATATCAAGTGCCTCTGTTTGCAGGGCACTCAAGCGCGGGACCTCATCAAAAGTAATCTGCGCGCCAGTAATATGATTGCGGATATGGCGGCAAGCAAAACGGCCATCTTTAAAACCAACAATGGAAGCTTGGTAGTAAGGTGGCTCTTCGGGTGCATGCTCACCCTGACGACTAAAATAAAAGGGCTCGGTCAGGACTTTAGCCAGATCAGGTCGACGACGCTCGAGTTCCTGATACGCACTTAAAGAACTTGAAATCAAACTCTTTCCTCCGCTTTTAGCAGTGTGCAGACACATTAAGCCCACCACATCACTACCATCCGAATGGAAATCAAGCTTCGAGTTGGTGTTGTAGCCACGCCCTGTGCCGCCACGATAAGTGCCGCCCGCATTCATGACATCAGACACGAACTGACTTTGTTTGCCTTGAGGACGCGGGACGCCAAAATGCAAGCCCATGCACCAAAACAGAGTGCGCATTTCTTCTTTAGTCCAGCGCGCAACAGGGAAACCGCGCAGCACACACAACCCAAAGCCCGTTTGGGTGGCGTCCATCGTCTGGGCAAGTAATTTTTCCGTGACAGGTGTCACAGGAAAATCTGAAGCAGAGAGCTCGAACTCATTTTTGCCAAGCTTTAAAACATGGCGTAAACCTGCTTCGAGGTCTTCAATTTCTTGCTCAGTCAGATGATGAACCCACGAATGGTCATTTTCCAAAGTCGCCCGTTTCCAGCCAAGCGGGGATGTGTGTGTCTGTGTCATATTCATTTCCTTGATGCAATGATTTAATCGCCCTGGAGATTGATACGTTTAGCCAGGTCTTGTAAGAATGCAGATTCGCGTTTGATACGCTCGTGAAATTCAGGAACAGGCTGCGCAACAGGCCAGGCTGCTTGGTCGGCAAGCGCGGCTTTCATGTCGGGAGAATGCGCGACTTGATTCACCGCCTTTTGCATCGCTTCGAGGAGCTTCATGGGTGTTTTTCCCTGCGCATACATCGCATAGCTCATGGTGATGTCAAAATCCTTCAGGCCCGACTCTTGCATCGTGGGGACATCCGGAACAGCTGCGGAGCGTTTCGCGCTTGTCACCGCGAGGGGCGTCAAACGACCCGCATTCATCAAGTTACGTGCTGTCAGAATGCTCGTCACACCAACTGTCGTGACGCCTGAAACCACATCAGTCATCAACGGCGCCCCGCCTTTGTAGGACACGCTCACCATATCTAGACCTTGTGCGTTTGCGTACATCGCACCAACAAGTTTGGTCATATTTTCAGAGCTGCCATAAGAATATGTCTTTGGCTTTTCTCGCATCGCCTTGGTGAACTCTGCCATCGTCTTGGCGGGAAACTGGGAAGACGTGACAAATATCAAAGGCGAATCAGCCACAACCGTCACGCCAGCAAGATCCTTGAACGTGTCGTATGGCATATTTTTGGTGACGATGGGATTGATTAAGTGTGTGGACACCACAATCACAAAAGTATGGCCATCAGGCTCGGACTTTGCCACAACGTCCGTACCGATAATCCCGTTGGCACCCGGCTTGTTTTCGACAATGACATTTTGCTTGAGCAAGGGACCTAAACCTTGCGCCAATCGACGTGCGATGATGTCAGTGCCTCCGCCGGCAGAGTACGGCACGATGATACGAATCGGCTTGTTTGGCCAGTTTTCTGTTTGAGCGTGCGTAACAGAGGGCATTGCCGTGAATACGCCAGCGAGCGCAAGTGCGCAGCTCAAAGCGAGGAGTTGACGACGCGATTGCTGAGGGGCGAGGTGTTTAGTAGTCATATGTGTCTCCGTAATTTTGTGGTTATATAGTTTTGTGGTTTTATCGTTTTATTTGCTGCTTAAACCGAAGGTATGCCCCTTCTTTGGTCACTTCGTTCAATATTTTTTCAAAGAACCGTATGATCTCTTTGGAACACCTCTCTATAAGTAAATCGATCTGCGGGATGCGTGTTGTGTGCTTGCTCAATCAAGTCGCCACGTTCGTCAAAGTAGCGTCGACAGACCCAAAGCGCCGGTGCGCGGGCTGAAGTCTTTAAGCGTTCAACCATCTTAGGATTCAAGGTGATTGCCCCAATCTCTTGCTCAACCTTCGATATTTTGACGCCAAACTCCTTTTCAAGAATCGCGTAAATAGGTTGTTTTGTACGGGAGTGAATGCCAGTAACCGATCTCAAATGCGGGGCAATAAAAACCTCTGTATGACAAATGGGTAATCGTTCATTTCGCGCAAATCGCATACCTTCAACATGCAGCCAGGTCTCTTTGGGGGAGACTCGCAATTGCTCGGCACGTTTCACGGTGAGTTCTATGATCTGCTTACTCTCAACGACTAGAGTTGTCTCGTCCACATACTGCTGCAAATCCGCCAAACCAGACATCGTTTGTGTGTAGCGCGCATCCACTGGAGCAGACTGCACGCGACTCCCCACGCCAGCCTGTCTGACCACAAGGCCCTGCTGAACAAGAAGCTTGACTGCTTCACGTACAGTGAATCGCGACACACCAAATTGATCGCACAGCTCAAACTCTGTTGGTAAGAGTCCGCCGATTGGATAGCGACCCGATTCGATTTCGCGCATCAAAGTCGTTGCCAACTGAACATAGCGAGGTTTAGTGCCAAGATTTGCACTGGCTAGAGAACTCATAATACAGAACTCATATAACAGCATGCTCCCGAAGGAACTGAATCTGCTGCTCTGAAAATCCAGCCTGCTTAAGCAGTTCTTGAGTGTGCTCACCGAGTCCAGGTGCTGCGTGCGTGGGTGCGACTTCTCCCGGACAGCGAATGGGCGCCGCCAAACCGGCAATGGACAAACCGTCTGGCGATGTCGCATTGACCACTCCTTGCCGCGAGTGAACAAAAGGATTGTCCAGGGCTTGAGCGACGTCATAGACTGGCGCGGCAGGTACAACCCCTTCGAATTTTTTCATCCAGTTATTGGTTGTATCCGTGACAAACACAGCCTCAAGCGTCTCATTAAAGAGTGTCCGATTAGTGAGTCGGTCCTTGAAAGTTTTAAACTCTGGACGCATAGACCACTCAGGATGACCCATTTTTTCAGCGAGGATCGGCCAGAACTTTTCTTTATTACACATGATGAAAATCCAGCCATCCTGTGTCTGATAGAGCTGGCTTGGCACAAGGGATGGATGAGCCGAGCGAGGTGCTCGACCTGTGACATGACCGCCGTTTAAATACCAGGTGGCCAAGTATGCGAGGTTATGCATGGCCACATCAAAAAGACTCACATCTATGTCGCGTCCATAACCAACTTTCCGCGCACCAAGCACAGCGGATACTAAGGCCAAAGCTGCGGTTGTGCCTGTCATCAGGTCGATCATTGACAAGCCAAAGCGAGCAGGCGGACCATCTGGCTCACCTGTCAACGACAAGTAACCTGCCTCTGCTTGCATGAGATAGTCGTACCCGGGCCAACTCGCACGCTGACCTTCTCTGCCATAAGCCGACAAATGGGCGCAAACAACATCAGGTCTGATATGTTTCAGCGCACTGTAAGTCAACCCCATTTTTTCAGGCAAGTCGCCGCGCAAGTTGTTAAAGACTGCGTCAGCATCTTTGACAAGAGCATGGAGAACAGCCTTGCCTTCTGGATGTTTCAAATCAAGTTTGATGCTTTTCTTATTTCGATTGAAGGCTTGAAAAAAATGACTATTTTCTTGACCAAAGAAATGTGGGCCGACATTGCGACCGACGTCTCCACCGTCATGAGGATTTTCGATCTTGATGACCTCCGCGCCCAAGTCCGCAAGGTGCTGAGTGCCAAACGGTCCCGCACCATACTGCTCGATGGCGATAATGCGTAAACCAATCAGCGGCATTGTCATGCAGGGTTCCTTTCAATCAATTGCTTGGCGATAATGATGCGCTGCATTTCATTGGTTCCTTCACCGATGACCAGCAGCGGCGCATCGCGATACAAGCGTTCCACAATATATTCCTTGGAGTAACCATAGCCTCCATGGATACGCATGGCATCGGAACTGTTTTCGACCGCAGCTTCGGTGGCAAAGAGTTTTGCCATTCCGGCTTCCATATCGCAGCGTGCGCCCCGATCGTATGCCTGGGCAGCTGTCATGGTGAGTAATCTTGCCGCTTCAGTACGGGTAGCCATATCACCTAGCTTGAGCTGTATGGCTTGGTGTTCACAAATCGGTTTACCAAACGTTTTGCGAATTTGTGAGTAACGCACGGATTCGTCGAGCGCGGCTTGTGCCAAGCCAACACCACGGGCGGCGACGTTGATACGGCCAAGTTCGAGTCCGCCCAGGATCATTTGCAGGCCTTTGCCTTCGACCCCACCGATCAGCCTGTCTTTTGCAACCTTGTAATCATTGAAGACCAACTCAGCAGAGTCGATGCCCTTATAACCAAGTTTTTCAAGTTTGCGGCTGACAGTGAATCCATCCCCCTTTTCCGCAATCAACAAGCTCATGCCGCGATGACGGGGATTGGCTGTCGGATCTGTTTTAACAAGTAGCGCAAAACAGTTTCCGTATATACCGTTACTGATCCACATCTTGGTACCGTTGACGACGTAGTGATCACCCGTCAATTTCGCGACCGTGCGAATGGCTTGCAAATCCGTCCCGCAATCCGGCTCAGTCAAGGCGATTCCACCTCGCAACTCGCCCGTTGCGAACTTAGGCAACCAGTAAGCTTTTTGCTCGGGAGTGCCGCAGCGCTGCACACACATCGCCATGATCAAATGCGAGTTAATGATGCCGGCAACCGACATCCATACCGTAGAGATTTTTTCAATAATCTTTGCGTAGGTAACAGTCGACAAACCCAATCCGCCATATTCGGTCTCAATCAAGCAACCGAACAAACCCATGCCCTTCATTTTCTCGACAATCTCAGCAGGATATATATCGTCATGTTCGAGTTTTTGAGCGTATGGCTTGACCTCTTGCATCAAAAACCTTTCCACGCTATCCAAAATTAGCGCTTCCTCGTTATCGCCCGTGTCACTCTGTTGATGATTGTGCTGCACAGTGTTGATCCTTTATTAAATTGATGCGTGATAATGCGCCTGAACCTCAGCGCCCAAGAACTTCAGCCAGCTGTCGGGCAGAATGTGCTTCCATACCGAGTACGGCTTGTTCAATTGCGACGACACGCTCCGAACCAAGCTCTCTAGCCGCGTTTTGACGGAATTTTTGAATAATGTCATCGGCTGTGAGGGGACGATCCACCGCACCCCTATTGACTGCTTCGCGTTCACGTACGACTTTTCCATTTTTAAGCGTCACGATGACTTCACCATCGTAATATTTCGGAAAGGAAGTATCCGGATCATTGCGATAGAAAGTCCGGCTGGCAAGATCCAACACTTGCGGATCAAACAAGGCGGGAGCCTCGATATCCTCAAGTGTGAGTCTTCCTTTGATTAACCCGGTTCCCACAAGATAAGGGATACTGAATTGCGCCTCGTAGGAATTGGCCGGATTACGTTTCTGCACCTCAGGTTCACACACAGTCTTAACGACTTCGGCCGGTACCAAAACATCGACGCGAGCAATGTCTTCAAACGCGATGCCTTGACCATGAATCCTGATCGCTGCGTCGATTGCGGCATGCGTGAAATGACAGGCAGGCAGTGGTTTGACTGAGACATTGATAACTTCCCATACATGACCCAGGTCAGCCGTCGCCAGAGCAAGATCGTAATCTTGTTCGACAGGCAAATGACTGCGATACAAACCGAAGCGTCCCTCTAAGGCCATCCGGGTACCTCGATAACCATGCTTAGCCATCGTCGCGGCAGTAACACCTGCGGCGCCCGCCCAACCAGGATGCAGACGCTTATTCCAGGCACCATCATTTAAAAATTCCAGACTGCCGGAGCCAACAGAGAGAGCCAAACCCAAGGCGTCCACGTATTGAGCTTCAGTCAGACCCATCAAATATCCCGCTGCAACAGTGCAACCAAAGGTGCCGATCAAGCCAGTGGGATGAAAGCCCACTTGATGAAACCCGCCCTTTGCAACAGCTCCCAAGCGAGTGGCGATTTCAACACCGAGAATATAAGCCGTCACTAAATCTGCGCCCTTGCGGTCATACTTTGCCGCCACAGCCAGCACAGTAGGCAGCACAGACGCGGTCGCATGAATCACGCCTTTGGCATGCGTATCGTCAAAGTCCAGACCATGAATCAAAATGCCATTCATCATGATGGCATTGCGCGTATCAAGCTTTTCTGCTGTGCCAATCACCATGGATTGACCGCCTTCGTTCAAATCCCGAATGCCAGCCATCGCTTTCTCAGCAAAGTCATACGCTCGCGACGCAAAGGCGATGCCCAGAGAGTCGAGCATTAAATGTCGCGCACGCTCGCGTACCGCCTCTGGTATGGCTTGCTTGTCAAAGCCTGCCGCAAAGGCAGCAAGCTGTTCGGAAATCGACGTGGTCGCTACCACCGCCTGGTTCAGATCGTTTTTCATGTCTCACTCCAACGTATCGGGGGGGGTGTAATCAAGCGTCCGGAAGACTAAGCATCACCTACACCATGGCCTCGCTTGGGGACGAGCGCAGAACGGATGAAGTTGATCACCTCTGTTCCATCCTGCTTGAATCCGCGTGTACGTACGGTCACGATGCCTTGTGTTGGACGACTCTTGGACTCTCGTTTTTCCAACACTTCTGATTCCGCGTACAACGTATCACCAGCAAAAACGGGTGCGAGCAAATTAATGTCTTTCCACCCAAGGTTTGCGATCGCCTTGCCGCTCACATCATTCACCGTCATGCCCACAACAACAGCCAGAGTAAATGCACTATTGACCAAAGGCTGACCAAACTCGCTTTTTGCCGCGAAATGATGATCGCAATGCATCGGATGCATATTCATTGTCAACAATGAGAAATGAATATTGTCCGTTTCTGTAATGGTGCGTCCAGGGCGGTGCTCGTAGGTCGCTCCGACCTCGAAGTCCTCGAGGTAACGACCGTAACTGGCGCGGTAACGCTTGGGACCGACTTCAAGAATTTCCATTGTCTCGTTCCTGCTTGGATGGTTGTGGTGATTTTTTTGTAAAGTTTATCACCTTGTCCGGACAAAGTCTTGGTTAAGAAAAAAATCGAGCAACGACTTCGCAGCTGCGCCGAGAGAGGCCTTATCCCGATATGCAATCCTGAACTTGCGAACCGCCCATTCATCTTCAAGCTGACAGACTTTAATTGGAAAGACCTTGCTACGCTGCTGCGCAGCAAAAGCCGGCAAAATACCCACTCCGATTCCCTCGGACACCATTCTGCAAAGCGTATCAAAACTACTCACTCGCATGCGCAAACGCCACTGAGACTGTGTCATGAGGGCTGCGGTGTTCAGCTGTTTATTAATGGCACTCCCGCCATACCAACTAATGAAATCATGATCCAATGTTTGTTCGAAACGCCAGCTGTCACGCTCTGAAAGCGGGTGTCCAGTTGGACAAATCAACACCAGCCGATCCTCACCGTAGGGAATGCTACATACGCCTTCTGGTGCGATCGCATTTGTAAACACGCCTATGTCAACTGCATTATCACGCACAGCCTGTAGCACTGTATCGCTGGTACGCTCGTCGATATGGAATTGAATGCCCGGATTTACTTTTAAAAAAGACAACAAATCCTCAGTCAAAAATTGTGCGACCGCTGATGTACTAGCGCAAATCCGAACAATGCCTTGCCCGCCCGAACAGAAATTTCGCATCAACAACGGGATGCCTTCGAGTTCGTTCAAGGCAGACTGCGCCAGAGAAAATAATGCATTGCCGGCATCTGTTGGCTCGACTCCTCGATTGGTGCGATGCAGAAGAACGGTGTTCAGACTTTCTTCTAAGTCACTGATGCGTTTGCTGACTGCGGTAGCTGCGATGTGGTGTCGAAGCGCCGCTGCAGCGATCGACTTTTCAGTTACCACAGAGATGTAAAGCTTGAGCGATAGTGGATCAAGCTTGGACATTTTTTTAACCCCTTCTGGTAGAAACCCGCGCTCTTGGTTGGTGAAGGCAGCCTCGCAAATGAAGAATGCTGGCTTCACAGTGTTTCAGACATAATGACACAAAATTCACTCTAATCAAGACTTAGATGGAGACTACAAATGAGTGTCGCAACAGAAGTCATTCGTGTTTACTGGCAACCTGGCTGTACGAGCTGCCTCAGAACGAAAGAGTTTTTAACCCGCTACGACATTCCGTTCGAGTCTCGCAACGTACTGGGCGATCCCAAAGCGTTTGAGGAACTCGCCGAGTTCGGTCTACGCCAAGTGCCGATTGTGACCAAAGGAAAAAACTGGGCGAACGGACAAGTCCTTAAAGATGTGGCGGATCTGGTCGGCATCAAAGGCGTCAATCTCACCATGCTGCCGGTTGATGAATTGAAACGTCGTCTGATGTTGGTTTTAGAGTCCTCTGAACGTTTCTATCAACAACTTCCCGACTCGGCATTGCACGCCATGCTGCCTAACCGGCCAAGAAGCTACACCGATCTGGTCTATCATATTTTCAACAATGCAGATGCGTTCTTAGAAGAAAAAGCTGGCATTCCCTTGACCTTTGAATCGTACAACCGCTTCCCTGCTCCAGAAGTCAACGGTCGGGAGGAAATACTTCGCTATATTCGTGACGTTCAAAAAAATGTCGCGGCTTGGTTTGATGGTCCAGGCAAACAATTTGGCTGGAAACAAAAAGCCGATGTGTATTATGGTGATCAAAACCAGCATCAGTTTCTGGAAAGAACCGTATGGCACAGCGCGCAACACGCCAGGCAGTTGATGTGGGTGCTAGAAGGTTTATCCGTAAAGGTCGATCGTCCGATACCGCCTGAAACGTTTGAAGGCTTGCCAATGCCTCAGAAAGTATGGGACGATGAAAAGATAGAGAGCTGAAGACCAACAATCTGAATCTCAATTGTCGGTTATTCAATCAGGGGATTGCAGCGGTGACACACACAGCACAAAATCGGGCTCAATACGCTTTGTCTCAGATAGAGCGCTGGAATCCCGTGCTCAATGCCATGCTGACCGTGACGGCATCCGAAGCCTTGAGGTCCGCTCAGCGCATGGATGCGCTGACAGAGCGAGGCGAATGGACTGGCCTGTTGGGTGGAGTCACTGTCTCACTCAAAGACAATATCGATTGGGTGGGCACAGCTACGACAGCTGCCTCTGTCATCTTAAAAGACAATCGACCCAAGCGTAACGCATTCATTGTTGATCGCTTGTTAAAGGAAGGGTCGATCTTGACAGGCAAGGCCAATTTGCATGAATGGGTTTTTGGGCCCACGAGTCAGAGTCAACACTTTGGTCCTGTCAAGAACCCATGGAATTTGAAATGTTTTGCGGGTGGCTCAAGCGGCGGCTCAGGCGCCTCGGTCGCAGCAGGCATGAGCGTTGTTTCAATTGGCAGTGACACGGGCGGATCTATTCGGATCCCGGCGGCATTCAATGGTTTAGCTGGTTTGCGGCCCACAATCGGACGCATTTCACGCAGTGGCAGCGTGGCCGTTAGCGCGCGCTTTGATAGCTTAGGTCCGTTGGCGCGACGTGTTTCTGATGTGGCGCGCACCTTTGAAGTCATTGCCGGTCACGATCCGAGCGATGCTTTCTCGATCGATCGACCCGTACCTGCAGTGATGCGTCGGCTAAACGATCCGGTCAAAGGCATGCGTATTGGCGTCATGAAAAGATGGTTCTTTGACGACATTCACCCTGATTTAAAAACCAGTTTAGATAAAGCCATCGGCATCTATCGCGAGCTTGGTGTTGAAATTGTCGATATCGATCTCGGTGACGTTGAGAATGCGCAACAGATGCTGGGATTTCGGATCATTCTGGCCGATGCCTACGCCGTACACCATGAACAGCTGGCTCTCAGACGTAAAGATTACGGTCAAGACCTCTTGATTCGCTATGACATTGGTAAAAGTGTCACGGGTGCACAGTATGCCGAAGCATTACGCTGGATTGAAAATTTTCAACTGCGTCTAGAGCGCGTGTGGCAATCGGTTGATGCCATGTTGCATCCCACTGTTCCATTTCCAGCACCCGAAGCCGCCGGCATGGATTACGGCAATGCGATACGTGCGATTCCAAAGTTCACTTGTGTGTTTGCAGCAGCGGGCACACCTGCACTTGCACTGCCCTGTGGATTTACCCAAAACGGCATGCCTCTTTCAATGGAACTCGCTGCGGCGCCATTTGCGG
This sequence comes from Zwartia vadi, assembly GCF_030410375.1. GTDB lineage: Bacteria > Pseudomonadota > Gammaproteobacteria > Burkholderiales > Burkholderiaceae_B > Zwartia > Zwartia vadi. The sequence goes on along the minus strand of NZ_JAUHHE010000008.1, from coordinate 11,888 downwards.
AGGAAACGGTGCTAAGACTCGGTCATGCATTTCAGCAAGTGACCGATCACCACCTTCGCGAGCCTGTCTTTCCTACAAGCTAAATAATTTTCGACACGATAGAAGTTTGTTTTTTGCAGTCCTTGAGTACATAAATTAATTATTAAGGAGCTGACCCAAATGAAAAAGAGAAATTTCCTAGCATCCCTCCTGATTGGCGGACTACTTGCTAGCACACCAGTCGTTGCCCAGGACTTTAAGCCGATGAAGCTCAAGGTCGCGTCGAATTATCCTGCGACCTCCTTGTTTAGCCGCGTACAACAACATTACTTTGATCAGGTCACCAAAAAGACCGGCGGCAAAGTCACGTTTGAATGGTTCTACGGCGGTGTGCTGCTCAAAGCGACCGATGTTTTCCCAGGCATCAGTCGCGGCGTGGTCGATATCGGCTTCTCGGTACCAGCCGCTTTTAATCCACGTGAATATCCAATCTCAGACATCACCTTACCCTTCATCACTGAAAATCCGGGTGCAGCGAGTATGGCGTTTCGCGATTGGTACAACACCAATCCCGCCGTACAAAAAGAATTTCAAAAGAACGATGTCCACATGCTGCTTAGCCTGCCCGCCGCGGAAAACGTTCTTTGGAGTATGAAAAAAGTCAGCACGGCTGCAGACCTGAAGGGCATGCGTATCCGTACGCTGCTCGGTCCTGCTGAGGTCTTGACCTCCCTTGGCGCGACGGCAGTCACGGTTCCCTACACCGATGCGATCGATCTGTTGTCGCGTGGCGGAGTTGATGCGATTTCGACAACGCCCTTTGAGCAAGGCGTCATGGATGGCTTGCCCAATATGGTCAACTATCTGACTAACGCGGCGCGTATGGGTATCTTTGCGACAGTGGTGACGGGTATCAATCTACAAAAGTGGAACTCATTCCCCAAGCCGCTTAAGGATATTTTCACAAGCTCGGCTAACGATGCCCTCATGTTTTATGTGAGCGAACAGAGCAAGGAAGCTGACAAATCAGTCGATATTCTGCTGAAGTCCACCAAAGTTCAGGTCTCAACGATGGATGCCGCAGAGGAAAAACGCTGGCGCGATGCCACCAATGAAGCAGTCCTGAAGAAGTATCTGGACAAGGCTGCACGCAACGGTGCAAACGGTCAGCAACTCGTTGACAGTTACATTGCCCTGGTCCGCAAGTATGAAAAAGAGTATCCATACGTGACGGGCGTTGACCGCTACATGGCGAAGAAAGGCAAATGAGCTGCCGCGACCAACTGATCCGCTTGACCGAGCGATCGAGCCGTATCTGTAAAGCGCTCGCTCGGTTTACGGGTCTTTTAATCATCGCGCTCATGATTGGGGTGGTCGCCGACGCCATGCTGCGAGGCATGGCGGGTGTCGCGATTTGGGGGGTTTTGGAAATCAGCGTTCTGCTTTTATTAGCGCTGATTTTTTTTGGTCTGCCCTCCACCCTAGCCTTGAGGGAAAACTTTCGCGTCTCAATCGTGGCAGATGCCTTTCCAAAGTGGCTTGACACCTTGGTCGCTTCGGCCTTGCTCGCGCTACAGTTGGCCGTGATCACCATGCTCGCGTGGTTCACCTGGAGGAGCGCCATTTACTCATTCACACGTGAAGAAGTCGCGATTGGCATGGTTGAAATTCCCCTATGGCCCAGCCGTACACTTGTCGCGCTGGGCTTCACCATCCTTGTTATTCAGACCATCATGCTAGTGATTGAGTTTGCTATTAAGGGCGAGCATCCCTATGCCGTGGATCTCGAAACTGAAATCCGTGATGAATTAGGCGAGAGTAGACTATGAGTCCGACCGAGCAAGGAACGTATTTAGTACTGGGCCTGTTCGGGCTCCTGGCGTTAGGTTTTCCCATCGCCTTGTCACTACTCTCCGCAGGCTTGATTGGCATCCTAGCCATGAATGGTTGGCGCTCGGCCGACTATTTGCTGGGTACCTTGCCTTATTCGATCTCTGCGGAGTTCGCTTTCATCGTGATCCCCCTATTTTTATTCATGGGGCACATGGCCTACTCGGCGGGAATCTCTGCAAAGGGATTCCAGGCTGCCAGAGCATGGATTGGTCACTTCACAGGAGGACTCGCTACCTCAGCTGTCGTCGCATGCGGAGCGTTTGCGACCGTATCAGGCTCCTCGATCGCCACGGCGGCAACAGTTTCTAAAATCGCCATCCCTGAGCTACTCAAAGCAGGCTATTCGAAAAAGCTGTCGGGTGCCTGTGTCGCCGTAGGTGGCACACTCGGTGTACTGATACCGCCCTCAACGATCATGGTACTGTATTCGATCGCCACCGAGACGCCCATTCCGGAACTCTTTATTGCAGGTGTCGTACCAGGACTGTTGACAATCCTTGTCTACGCGATCGGCATTTGGGTGATGGTCAAGCGCGATCCATCGATGAAAACGCTGACTGTGCAACCGCGCATGGGTTACCGCGAGCGCCTGAAAATCACTTTTTCCTCTTGGGAAATTCTTTTGATTTTCATTGCTGTCATGGGAACACTCTATACCGGCATCGCGACAGCCAGCGAAGCGGCCGGGATTGGTGCGTTTGTCGCGCTTGGTATCGCCATCTACCGAGGCACGAGCTGGGCTGAAATCAAAGGTGGGCTTCAAGCCTCAGGGGCAAGCACCGCATCAATTTTCTTTCTGATTATCGGTGCAGGAGTATTCAGTGCGGCGCTGGCGACCACTCAATTACCCCAAAGCCTTGCGGCATGGGCAATCGGACTCGACCTTCATCCGGTCATTTTACTGATCTGCCTGTTGATACCTTTCCTGATCCTGGGATGTTTTGTCGACGCAGCGTCGATGATTCTTTTAACCATGCCTGTCGTATTTCCCATCGTCAAGCAAGCAGGTATCGACCCCGTGTTGTTCGGCATTCTTGTTGTGAAAATGACCGAGATCGGCTGCATCACACCGCCTGTTGGCTTGAATGTGTTCGTCGTGGCCACGACGAATCCGCAAATAACGGTTCGTGAAATTTTTCAAGGCATCATGCCATTTTTCATCATGGAGATCATTATCGTTGGTCTTCTTATTGCTTTCCCTGCCATCACACTGTTTGCGATTCGCTAACAGACAGGTTGTTTATTTCATTCAAAAGCTTGAGGAGTTTTCATGTCGGATCTCGATATTTATAAAAAACAGCACTTCGGTCAAAAGATCGGTTTTGGACGTCAATCGGCATTACTGATCATCGATTTTCAAGTAGGCTTTTCAAGCGCGGATGTGCTGGGCGGATTCAACATCAACGAAGCAATCGCTAATACAGCCAAGCTTTTGAAAGGTGCCCGTTCAGCCAAGATTCCCGTGGCACATGTTCGCTTTGCCTCCGACTGCGAGGGTGTCGATATTGGCACTTTCGCAATCAAGGTGCCCTCGCTTAAAAAACTTTCACCAGACTCCAAAAATGCTCAGTTCGTGGATAGCGTGAAACCTAAAAAGGGTGAGTGGGTTTCGCTCAAGCGTCATAGCTCGGCCTTCTTTGGAACCAACCTTGCCTCTTGGCTCAGCTTTGTCGGTGCGGATACCTTGTTTATTACAGGATGCACCACAAGCGGTTGCGTACGCGCCAGCACGATCGATGCCTCAGCCTACGGATTGAGACCAATGGTCGTGACTGATTGCGTGGGTGATCGCGCAGAAGGTCCGCATAACGCCAGCATCTTTGACATGGGTCAAAAATATGCAGACCTACTCACCTCAAAAGAGGCCTTGGCATATTTCACTTCGCTTAAAAAGAAATAAGACAAACATGACCCTATCGTGATGAGTATGAACTCCACACCGCAGGCCTTATCTGGCTTGCGGGTCGTTGATATCTCGACCTTTATCGCAGGTCCTTTTTGCGCTGTTCAACTTGGTGAGTTTGGTGCAGAGGTCATTAAACTCGAGCTACCAGGTGGAGGCGATCCACTCCGAAAGTTCGGTACTCTAACTGAATGTGGAGACTCTTTGCCTTGGTTGTCCGAGGCGCGAAATAAAAAATCGATCACGTTGGACTTGCGCAAGCCTCAGGGAGCCGAGATCTTTAAGCGTCTGTTGGCGGACACCGATGTGCTCATTGAAAACTTTCAGCCGGGTACGCTCGAAAAATGGGGGTTGGGTTGGGACGTTTTAAAAACAGCCAATCCAAAGCTCATCATGCTGCGTATCTCGGGCTATGGACAAACGGGACCCTATAAACACCGGCCCGGCTTTGGTCGTATCGGGAACGCATTTGGAGGCCTCTCTTATCTGGCAGGCTTTCCAGATCAGCCGCCTGTCACACCCGGCTCCGCAACGCTTCCCGATTATCTGGCAGGCGTATTTGGTGCCTTCGGCGTCATGGTCGCGCTTGAAGCTCTGCGGAAAACCAACACTGGTCAGATGATCGACATTGGCCTGTACGAACCCATCTTCAGGATTCTGGACGAACTGGCGCCCGCCTTTCATCGAAGTGGTTTCGTTCGAGAACGCATGGGCTCCGGGACAGTCAATGTCGTCCCACACAACCACTATCCAACAGCTGATAAAAAATGGCTTGCTATTGCTTGCACAAGCGACAAAATCTTTGAGCGTCTTGCGCAAGCAATGGGGCAACCAGAGCTTGCTTTGCCTGATCGCTGGGGATTTGTTAAACAACGCGATGCTGATCGTGCACAGGTTGATGCCACAGTCGCTGCATGGACGCAATCCCACACTCGAGGCGAACTGATCGATATCTGCGAGGCCTTTCAAGTGCCCTGTGGTCCTGTTTACCGGATTGACGAGATCTTCGAAGACCCTCAATACGCAGCAAGAGAAAATATTTTGTTTTTTAATGATGAACGTGCAGGCGAACAAGCAATCCCGAACGTTGTACCAAGGCTGTCGGAAACACCTGGTCGTGTGAATTCTCTTGGACCAGCACTCGGTGCGCATAATGCAGAGATTTATCAAGGTAGACTAATGCTTTCCGATCACGAGCTCCAGCAACTCAAAGAAACTGGTGTGATTTGATTGAACCCATGCTGATCCTTATCGGCCCCACAGGAGACTTCAAAAAATGCTTGACGCAGCAGACAAACGCAAACGCTTGAAACAACGCTTTTCCGAGCCAGGACTGATTGTCGCCCCTGGCGTATTCGATATGATTTCAGCCAAGTTTGCAGACTCAATGGGCTTTGATGTCCTCTATATGACTGGTTATGGCGTGGTGGCTTCGTATTTGGGCCTTCCAGATGCTGGGCTGGCGTCTTATACGGAAATGCTCAATCGCGCGGGCACGATCGCCCAAGGCTGTCAGACACCTCTCATTGCAGACGCCGATACGGGCTATGGTGGCTTATTGAATGTTGCTCACACAGTCAAAGGTTATGAGGCTGCAGGTGTGGCAGGTATTCAGCTTGAGGACCAGGAGTTTCCTAAAAAATGTGGCCACACGCCAGGACGTCGCGTCGTGCCGCTCAAGGACATGGTTAATAAAATCAAGGTCGCGGTCGAAGCCCGTCGTCATGACGATTTCTTGATCGTTGCGCGCACGGATTCTCGCGCCTCTCATGGCCTGAATGAAGCCCTGGATCGTGCGCATGCATTTGCCGAAGCCGGTGCGGATATTTTGTTTGTTGAGGCCCCTGAGTCGACAGAGGAAATGGTCACCATTGGCAAAAGCTTCAAAAAACCACTACTCATCAATGTTGTAGAGGGTGGTAAAACGCCTGTGCATTCGAAGGCAGATCTTGAGAAAATGGGCTTCAAAATCGCCATCCACCCTGCCACAGCATTTTTAGCGGTTGGTCAAATTCTTGAGCAAGTGTATGGAACGCTTCTCAAAGAAGGCTCCTCGCAGTCCGTCTTGAAACAACTCTATGACTTCAAGAAATTCAGCCAGCTCATGGGCTTTGAAGCAGTCTGGGAGTTCGACCGCAAACACGCTGATATGTAGATGCAGTGTGGTGTCGACAAACCCTCCAGTTTAATCAACTGGAGGGTTTTTTAATCGCGAGAATTTTGCGTGCTTCCTCTGGAGAGGCAACCTCTCTGCCAACTAGTCTCGCAAGCTTAACGACCTCGTCCACCAACGCCGCGTTCGTTGGATAACCAAGCTCCGGATACGCATAGTCTCCGATGCCGATTGCGATATGACCACCTTGCTCAATAGCCGTCATTGCAAGAGGCAACAAGTTTCCGCTCTTGCAACAGACCGACCAAACTGGTTGAGTTTTGTTCGGCAAGTGATCCATATAGGCACGCAATCCGTCTGGCGTGGCTGGATGTCCGCCCATTACGCCGCCTTCTGTACAAATAAATGTGAAATAAGGTGGCGGATCAATCAAGCCCATGTCAATCAAGGCTGCACTCGTACGTAAAAAAGGAATACTCCAACATGCGAGTGCTGGCTTAATCCCCATCGCCTTGAATCGCTGCGCAAATAGTTGCAGTGTTTCATGGGAGTTCACATAGACTTTATCCAGCGTCTTAAATGATTTTGACGCTGCGTCATACGTATCGATATTGGTTGAACCCGGATCAATGCCACAAATTTCGGGGAGCAATTCAGGCCGGTCCTTAAAGTGCTCCAAATGTGCAATCCTGTCTGAGCTTCCACCAACCGTAATTTGGCCAAGCGTAGGATTGATAAGCAATCTAGAATGCGCTCTGATCGCGGTGACCGCCTCTTCATAAGCCTCAATACCGTGAGCAGGTGCGCCATCAGACTTTCTCATATGAAAGTGCACCATGCTCGCACCCGAGCCTTCAATTTGTTGTGCAGTGACACCGAGTTCTTTAGCACTCCAAGGGACATGGGGATTTTCATGTCGCATGGTGTATTCATTCACGCGCACTTCAATAATGAGTTTTTGCATCATTTACGTCTCTTGCCATTCCACACCGATATGATCGAGCAATGCATCGAGGTCAGGAGGCAGTGTTCCACCTGATTGAATGAATTTTGTTTTTATCTGGTCTTTCAGCTGAATATTGGTTAATTTTTCCAGCATCCCCGACAGTCTTGCAGGCGTCACGCACACAATACCGTCCTCATCGGCGATCACGAAGTCACCAGCCTCTATAGTGATGCCAGCGATCTGAACCGGTAAGCCGACAGTGCCAGGCCCTTGCTTGGTCGGAGCTTTTGGAGAATATCCTCGCGCATGAACGGGTAATCCTGCGGCATCCAGGCCTACGGCATCACGCACCAGTCCATCCGTGATGACGCCTAGAACTCCAGCATTCTTCATCAACCCCGCCAGATTGTCGCCGATCAAGGCACTCGAATCACAGCACTTACTCGCGATCACAACGACATCGCCAGGTCTGGCAAGCTTGAGCGCAGCATAAGGCGCCAAGTTATCCGCCGCGCCCAGCGTCGAAACTGTGAGGGCGGAACCCATCACGACTCCCTTGCCATGCAGTCGCTTGATCGGCCCGCCGATCACCCCGCAATCCTCACTTGCGTCACTGATCTGGCTAGAACAAAAAGCCCCAAAGCTGCTGAGCAGCTTTGGGTCAATCCTTGGCCAGTCACGTCGAAGCTTTAACACCGCTGGTGCTTGAAATATTTAGTTTTGGCTAATTTTTGCTGCCTTCACCACTTTACCGAACTCTTCCAAGTCAGCTTTGAGCGCAGCGCCGAATTGAGCAGGCGTTCCTGGCATCGGTGTGACGCCAAGCTTCTGCAGGCGCTCGACCACTTCAGGATCACGCAACACTTCATTGAGAGTTGTATTCAACTTATCAATGATCGGAGCAGGCGTCTTCTGAGGCGCAAGAATGCCAACCCAGGAGTTCAAAATAAAGTCCTTTTGACCTTGCTCGATAAATGTAGGCAAATCAGGGAGCGAGGAAGCGCGTTGGGCACTGGAAACTCCGATGCCCTTGATACGACCTGCCTGAATGTGAGGCAAGGCACCTGCGACAGCGGTGATGACAATTGGAATATTGCCGCCCTGGAGATCAATCATGGCGGGGCCGCCGCCCTTGTAGGCGACGTGTACCAAATTGGAGCCTGTCCTGACGTTCAAGCTTTCACCCATGATATGGGGTGTGCTGCCTGGACCCGATGTCCCGTAGCTTAAGCCCCCGGGCGTTTTTTTGGACAGGGCAATCACCTCATTCAGGTTGTTCGCCTGTACGGATGGATGAGCAACCATAATCAAGATCGCATCGCCAATCTTGCCCACCGGCGCAAAATCCTTGAGCGTATCAAAGGGAATATTGGCAAACACGTGGGGATTGATGACCATTGTGCCGTCAAAACCCAAGAGCAATGTATAGCCATCTGGGTCGGCGCGAACAACCTGCCCAGTCCCAATATTGCCAGAGGCCCCAGGACGATTGTCAACAATCATTTGCTTGCCAAGGCGCTTACCCATGTGCTCAGCGACAATGCGGGCGCTTGTGTCTGTGACTCCACCTGGCGCAAAAGGCACAACCAGTCTGATCGGTTTATTTGGAAAGTCCGACTGAGCAAAAGCAGTCGATAAACCAACTGCCGAGAGTCCAAGCGTCATTAAACTTGTGGACAAAAGCTTTTTAAAACTGACCATAATCTGTCTCCTAATATTTTTTTGCAACTTGGAGATTAGGAGAGAGATTAAATTAAGTCAATGGTTTTTAGTATTGATACCAGAGTAAGGATGGGTATTCATCCAATGGTTTGCAATATCGATTCTACGTGTCACCCAGACGTCTTTTTTTGTCATGATGTAATCAAGCAAACGGCGTAACCCTGCTGCGCGCGCAGGATGGCCGATCAGTCGCATATGCAGCCCGACTGACATCATCTTTGGGTGCGTTCGTCCCTCTTCATACAACATGTCAAAGGCATCTTTCACAAAACTAAACCACGCTTCAGACGTCCCGGCCACGTTAGCGTACTTGCCATCATTGTTTGTGAGTGAATACGGCACGACAAGATGCGGCTTTCCTTCAACGGTCTGCCAAAAGGGCAACTCGTCCGCATAGGAATCGGAGTCGTATAAAAATCCTCCCTCTTCGGCGATCAGCCTGCGAGTATTGACACTGGGGCCGTACCTGCAATACCAGCCAAGCGGTCGTTCGCCTATGGTTTTCTTAAGTGATGCGATCGCCAGACGGATATGCTCGCGCTCTTGTTCCTCAGTGAGCTCGAAATGTTTGATCCATCTCCAGCCATGGCAACATACGTCGTATCCCATCTGCCTGATCTTCTCCGCGGCTAGCGGATTACGCTCAAGCGCCAATGCGCAACCAAAGACTGTCAATGGCAGCTTACGTTCTTCGAACAAGCGAACCAGTCGCCAAAATCCCACGCGGCTGCCATACTCGAACATCCCTTCTGCTGCTAAGTCGCGCCCTACTTTGACTTGATTAGATCCATGGGCCTCTGTCAAACCCGTTTCAGTCATTGCCTCACCATCCTGAATAGAGGGCTCTGACCCTTCCTCATAATTGATGACGAAGTTAACAGCAAGCCGCGCCCCGTTCGGCCACTTGGGATCAGGAGGAGTATTCGCGTATCCAACAAAATCTCGTTCGGGTTGCCAGCTCATGCATACTCCTGAAGGGTGCGGATTGGACTCGACTCAACTCGAGTGGAATGACTACGGCTGCTTCACAATGAAAGGCGTGACAGAAACAAACTCTTCATCACCCGAAGTATTGTCTCTCCACATAAAAATATTAAATCTCGCAGTCTCGCCAAACACGGTCAATCCATGATGCCAAGTATTGGGTTTGTACGTGACGCCTTGGCTACCATCCGCCAAAAATGCCTCGACACGATCCAGATCCGGCTTGCCATCAGCGGCATGGGGGGCCACGACGATCAACCAAGTTTTCACATGAGCTGGCATGAAGGACTGGGAAGAAAACTCGTGACGCTCCAGCAAATTGATCTCGATTGGCAAATCTCGATTCGGCTCCTTGAGTGTGGTCGACAAAGAAGCCGATGCATGCGGCCGCAAATTACCCAAACTCTCCTGAAAATAAATACGTCCAGGTTGACTGGGCATCTCGATCACATCACCAAATGGCGCGAAATCTCTGGCATTCAAAGGTTTAATCGTGACTGATTTCATTCAATTTCCAAAATAGTGTCATGGAGATTTGCTTATATTTTTCTAATCTGTACTGCTGATTATCTACGAGATTTAGCCAAAAAAATATTGTTTTTCTATAAACTCCTTCATATCATCTAAAGCCTATGGAGTTTTGACATGCTGCTCGATACTGTTGATGCCCTAGACGTGCAGATTCTGGTCGACAATACCACTGACATGCTTTCAACGACTCCCCCTGGAGTCACAAGCGAAGCAATGGGCTTGTTTAGCAGAGGCGGGCAAATGATGGCGGGGATTTGTTTATGTTGCGCCGCACATGGATTGTCATGCCTCATTACTGCGCGCAAAGGTACAGATGAACGCACCGTCTTGTTCGATACCGGACCAGAGGACTATGCGTTTGAACGAAACGTCAGTCGCCTGGGTGCCGATCTCGGAAAGGTTCAATCTGTCGTGTTGTCTCATGGGCATTGGGATCACGCGGGTGCACTGCTGCTGGCATTGAATACAATCCGGCAAAAAAACGGGGGTCAATCCATACCGTTTTACGGACATCCTGATATGTTCTACAAACGCGCGGCCACTCTGCCTAACGGCAAATATCGTGAAATGATCGATATACCCAGCGTTGAACAACTTACCGCCGCAGGTGCGCAAGTTTCATTACATCGCGAATCTGTTTCTTTTCTTGAAAATATGTTTGCAGTCAGTGGGGAAATTCCGCGCCGTACGACCTACGAACGCGGACTCCCCGGCCAAGTCCGGAAAAATGCGCAAGGTCAATGGGAAAAAGATGAGCTACTGCTTGATGAGCGTTGGCTCGGTGTAAAAGTCAAAGATAAAGGACTTGTGATTTTTACTGCATGTTCACATGCGGGGGTCATCAATGTTCTTCTTGATGCGAAAGAGCGGTTTCCCGATACACCTATCCATGCGGTATTTGGTGGGTTTCATTTATCAGGCGCGAATGAAGCGATCATCCCTGATACTGTCGAGGGTCTGAAACAGTTTGGACTCAAACTCATCGGCGCAGGTCACTGCACAGGCTGGCGTGCAATCGCAGCAATGTCTCATGCGTTTGGTGATCAGGTTTTAGCGCCAACGGCTGTAGGCAAGCGGTATGTGTTTTAAATCTTCTCATAGAAAGCAACCCACTAAAAGCTATAAACCAAAACTCTCTTTAATCGCGATCACCATTCCCGATACCGCGATACTGCAAATCATCAAACCAAATACGCGTGTAGTGATCTGAATGCCGATCATGCCGACATAGCGGATGATCAAACCTCCCGCCATGAATGTGGCAAGGTGGATGGACAAGCACAACAGCACCACGAAGGTTGTCTGCAATTGTTCCGCCATCACGCGTGCATTGTTATCACTGAGCATCACAACCGTCAAAATCGCGCCCGCTCCAGCGATTGACGGCATGGCGAGTGGATAGACCGAGCGCTCAAGAATCGAGGCGTCAGGCGGCATTTTTGAGATTTCTTCGTGCATTTTTCCTGTCACCATGCTCAAGCCCAATGTGAACAAAATAAAAGAGCCGGCAAGCTGAAACGATGACGTGGGGATATCTAGTACTTTTAAAAACTCCAGACCTAAAAATATAAAAGCCGTGAGGATCACAAACGCGACTGTCAATGCAGTCAAGGCGACCTTGAGAGCTTCACGCCATTTCAATCCATACGTGACGGCCAAAAACACTGGCACAGTCGCGATCGGATCAAGGATCACCAACAAGGTAAAAAACTCATACACAAAGTCTGATGGGAACATATTGAGCAATCCTTCTACCATTTATCTTCGTTAAATATTAGTACTGAAGCACTTAACCATAGAGTCTAATTTACCTAGAT
>NZ_JAUHHE010000007.1 GCF_030410375.1 Zwartia vadi | reverse complement strand
TGGCTAATCCAGGCAGTCCTAGGATAGAATCGATGTGGGACATCGGTATGATCTCCATTAAAAAATGTTTCTTCGCAAAAACAAGTTTAATGAATACCGTTGTCCCCCGTTAATGATGTAGAGCCAATGTTTCGGAGAGTGTCCAGTCATTGCCAAACTCAATTTCAACGCCTAGCATTGGGGTATGCCAAAGATGACTTTAGATTTAACAGATGCTCAGCTATCTGCTCTTTCAGAAAGTGCAAGTCATGCTGGACTGGATTCTGCTCACGACTTCATGATGCGTTTTGTGACGCGTGAAGAAGAGCTCGCTGCCTTGCGTCAAAAAATACTAGATGGAATGAATTCGCCAGTAGTTGGCATAGTAGATGATGCGTATTTTCAGTCTCTGCGTGCGCGAATTCGCGATGGGAAATTAGATTGACGGTACGTATATTACGTCGTCACAAACTTGCGGATAAAGACATCATTGAGGCAATCGACTTTTACAACGATGCGCTGGCATACCAAGCAAGCACAAAATTTTTAGATGCGATTGAAAAAGCTCTGCGATTTATTTTGGCCTTTCCTGAAGCTGGATCAAGTCGTTTGAGTGAAATATTGGAGCTCGAGCAATTTAAAACTTGGCCATTAACCAAATTCCCTTTTCTAGTTGTCTACATAGTCAAGGATGAATCCATCGAAATTGTTCGATTAATTCATCAAAAAAGAGATTTGTCTGAACCATTACGGCAGGAAAGTCTCATCTAAGATTAAACATCCTCAGACCCTTCTCGATTCCGCCACGGGCCACCACTGAAACTAAAGAAACCCCTGCGTTCGCGCTGGGGTTTTGCATTTCTGAGGCCGTAACTGGATATTTCTAAGTGATTGATAGTGCTTTTAATCGTACGATTGACTATACTGTTGGAAATGCTAAACAGGAATCCATCATGAGCACAATCTCAGCAAATGACCTCAAAACCAAAGGGGTCAAAGCAATTGAGGAAGCCCTCGCCACACAACCCGAAGTCGCCGTTTCTGTTCGCGGGCAAATTAAATACATCGTGATGAGCGGAGAACAATATCAATATCTTCGCGAATGCGAACTTGAAGCCGCACTTGCTGAATCTAAAGCCGATCTCGACGCTGGCCGCTACGTAAAAGAAACGGTTGCCCAACACATTCGTCGCATCAACAAGCTGAACTCAAAGTTGGTAGCATGACTTGGCAGTTAATTTTTACAGAGCAATACAACCGCAAAGCCGCAAAATTCATTAAACAACACCCCGAAGTTCTGGTTCAGTACACCAAAACACTTGAGCTTTTAACCGTAAACCCGCATCACCCTTCGCTGAGACTTCACGCACTTAAGGGAAAACTAAACGGCCTGCACAGCGTCTCTGTTAACCTGAAATACAGAATTACTCTTGAACTCATCATTACTGAGAGTGAAATTATTCCAATCAATGTTGGGGATCACGACGAAGTTTACTAATTTGATGAACAGGATATTAAATCCTTGTGTCGGTGGTTCGATTCCGCCCCGGGCCACCACTGAATTTATAGAAACCCCTGCGTTCGCGCTGGGGTTTTTGTTTGTCTAAACTCGAGCAAACCAAACTGCTGTGTCAAGCATCTGTTCAAATTGATCAGTATCCAGTTACGGAACGGTCGATCGTTCTAGCTTCGTCAGTTTGCCATCATGAGCGCTGGTGGCTTCCAGGTGCCGTTTCCGGGCGGCAGAACAGAGGGATCTTCAACCCTCGGCCAATAGAGTCGCATTGCGATATAGATGGGACCGTCGGGCGCAGGTAGCCAATTTGCTTCAAGTTCTTTGCCTGGAGAATCTTTCTGAATGTAAATTGTTATTGACCCATCGGCATTTCTGCCAAGCTCGGAAAGCATAGGGGAGTTAATCAAATAGCGATTGATGGGGTTTTGGACAAGCAACTGGGTTTTACCATCATAGATGGTCACAGACCAGAATGCGTTTACGGGTGGTAAATAATCTTTCGCAAAGGTCAACCTATAGTTGTGTTTGGAGCCGTCCAATAACGCGCCATCAGCCAATGACCTGGTCATGGGATATGTGGCCTCCTCAGCATTGTTTCCGTATATACCTGCTCTTGCAGCCGCTGCTCGTAAAAGCCAATCCCCTTTGTAAAACTCGCGATCTCCAAAAGCTGAAGAAATAAACCAACCGTTAATCTCTTTACCCAAGGCCTTGGCTTTTGCTGCTACCTTACGTTCACCGTTGGCGATACCTTTCATCATCGCAACGCGTTGTTCAGGAGAAAGTTGATCGATGGAGAAGGGCTGACTATTTCCAACTCCCATTTTTTTAAGCTGGGAGCGAATAGCCACTTCATCCGATGTTGCTGGTGCAAACTGCAAAAGAAAATCCAGATATACAAAAAAATGCGACTGTAGCTTTTCTGAGTTCATCCATGGCCAACTAAGATCAGGGGCGGGAGCTGGCTTAGAAATACCCAGAAATCCGGAAAGTGCCTGAACCCTATATCCATTTTGCACTTCAATGACATTGGGCATATCAGATGCATTAAACAATTGCGTCCGAAAAATGGCCAAAGAAAAGTATGTGGTCGAACGAAAAATTTTGTCTATTCCATCGGGTCTCGAACCTTGCCAATCAGGCCCCGCTATCAGGTAATTTCCCTTGCCATTACCTGTCGATCGACTACCTATGTATCCATAATTGAATGTGTTGCCGTCATTGAGTTGGACTGAGTAGTAACGTTCTTTTTCAACTGCTGGTACAGAAATGACCACAGGCTCAGTACGCAAATCCAGCCAAGTCATGGAGTAAGGGGTGTCACTGTTAGGCGTAACAACTGCCGTATCTTTGTAGGTGAAAACTCGGTGCTCGTTGTTGATGACATTAAAGGGAGCTTTAAACTGACCTGAATTTTTATTCAGCACGTAGTCATGCATCACCACGTAATTCATCACAATTGGCAAACCGAAGATATAACCCTGTTCCGCAATTGTCTCTATCTCTGTTGGCTCCAACTTGACAAGTTCTTGACTTCTTTGATGCCCCCCTTTGACTTGAGCATTCACAGATATCAAAACAGACAAAAGCGCACAGGCCATGCTTAAAAATCTTACTGTTTGAGCCATGTTTTCACTCCCTGTTGATGCCTTGAATTCTATAGTCAATTTTGTGACCAAGAATACATATCAGAGGTGATAGAGCGAATCCCAATCCAGCTCGCTACCTACAGTACCCATCTGACTACAATTTCTTAACCTGCCTCCCATACGCACAACTCAACAGCGACCAGTTACGGGACCGTGACTCGTAAAACCGACATGCAATTAAAGATCTCCGCGATATCATTTGTTACTAATTGCAAGCGATGACGCTTTAGTACTAATATCAAAAAAAAGAAAATTAAAAAAACCAAAGAATGGAGTAGACAATGCAACCAACCGCTCTGAGCGGCATACGTGTATTAGATTTATCACGGATACTAGCAGGTCCCTCAGCAGCACAACTTCTCGGTGACCTTGGCGCCGATGTTGTTAAAGTTGAAAAGCCTGGTGAAGGTGATGACACGCGCAAATGGGGCCCTCCGTTCGTTAAAGATGCTGACGGCCAGCCCACGTCTGAAAGCGCTTATTACTTGTGTGCCAACAGAAACAAACGATCAATCGAAATCGATATTGCAAGCACGGAAGGCCAAACGCTCATCATGCGCTTGCTGGAAAATGCCGATATCTTGGTTGAAAATTACAAAGTAGGTGGACTGAGTAGCTATGGTCTTGCCTATGATCAAATTAAAGAGCGGTTTCCTCGATTGGTGTATTGCTCAATTACGGGATTTGGGCAGACAGGTCCTTACGCCTCGCGCGCTGGCTACGACTTTCTGATTCAAGGCATGGGCGGGATCATGAGCTTGACTGGGGAGCCGGAGGGACAACCTATGAAGGTGGGTGTAGGGATTGCTGACGTCATGACAGGCATGTATGCGACTGTTGGCATCCTGGCAGCCTTGCGACACCGGGATCAAACAGGAAAAGGTCAACAAATTGATGTATCGCTACTCGATACACAAGTGTCATGGCTCATCAATGCCGGCACCAGTTATCTCAACTCCAAAGAGAATCCGGTCAGACTAGGCAACGGTCACCCAAATATCGTGCCTTATCAGGTCTTTCCGACTGCCGATGACCCAATCATTATCGCTGCAGGCAATGACAGCCAATTTAGAAAACTCTGTCATATTGCCGACATTGCTGCCGTTGCAGAAGACCCTCAATACGCGACTAACGTCTCTCGGGTGATGAATCGTCAGGCAGTGGTAGATATCGTCACAGCGGCCCTTCAAAAGAAATCACGTGCTTACTGGCTTGCCGCTTGCGAAAAAGTAGGTGTTCCATGTGGACCCGTTAATAACCTCGAGCAAGTTTTTAATGACCCACATCTTCAACACCGTGGCGCCGAGGTGCGGATGGCCCACCCTCTTGCAGGTTCTGGGGAGGTGAGTCTGATCGCCAACCCCTTAAAACTCTCTGAAACACCAGTACAGTACAGGCATGCGCCACCCATTCGCAACCAGCACGAACAAGAGATTTTGCGTGACTGGCTCGGACAACAATCATCCATTGGCAAACAATCAAAATGACTATTTTGACCCACGATCAACTTGCAATTCAAGCCCAAGCACGTGAATTAGCTGAAACAGTTTTCAAAGCAACAGCTGCTCAGACTGATGCCACGGAGGCGTACCCTTGGGACAATATTGCCAAGCTCAATGCAGCAGGGTTTATGGGAATGACTGTACCAAAGGCATACGGCGGTCGCGGCCTTGGCTACCTTGAAACGACACTCGTGATCGAAGAAATGGCCAAAGCCTGTGCAACGATGGGTCGCATCACGGTTGAGGCCAACATGGGCGCAATCGGTGCCATCATGGCGTATGGCACCGAAGAACAAAAGAAGATTGCCGCTGAGTGCGTATTATCTGGCGATAAACCGGCTATCTGTATCTCTGAACCCAATGCGGGAAGTGCTGCGAGTGAAATGACCACACGCGCCGATAAAAAAGGCGATCGATATATTATCAATGGTCAAAAATACTGGATTACTGGTGGAGGCGTGTCGCGCTTGCACCTGATTTTTGCGCGCGTGTTTGAAGATGGTATTGAACAAGGCATTGGTGGCTTTATCGTTGTACGCGATGGCAACGAGCCTAAAGAACTCGTCATCGCTAAACGCACACCCGCAATGGGTGTGCGCGGCATTCCTGAAACCTATGTAGACTTTATCAACCTTGAGGTGCATGAATCGATGGCGTTAAAGCCACTCGGTGATTTACGTAAAGGCTTTGCTGCGCTGATGAACGCATACAACGCGCAACGCGTAGGAGCAGGAACAGTGGCACTTGGTATCGCTGTGGGTGCCTTTGAAGAAGCTGTTCAATACAGCAAAGAGCGCAAACAATTCGGCCGATCGATTGCTGAGTTTCAAGGATTACAGTGGATGATTGCTGATATGTCTATCGCTCTTGATGCCGCGCGTCTGATGCTTCATCGCGCAGCCAATGTACCGGTGGGTAGCTTCCCAGATTTAAAATTAGCTGCCCAAGCCAAGATCATTGCCGCTGAAACCGCCATTAAAGTCACCAATGATTCACTGCAACTCTTTGGATCCAGTGGTTACTCACGTGAATTTGCTGCTGAACGCCACGTGCGAGATGCCCGAATGTTTACGATTGCAGGGGGTACGGCTCAGATACTTCGGACACAAGTCGCAAGTGCTGTCCTGGGTGCAAAACTTCCACAAACGCGCGACGGCTATGTGAAACACCCCATAGGGAAATAAAACCAATCTATTATCCATATATCGATATTTTTCGGGGCTCAGATGATGCGAACATTCCGAAGTGCCATCCTGTTGCCGGCACTGATATGACAGGAATCTATTTACACAATATCAATCCATTCAGATCGATGTACGAAGCAGCCTCGCGCCAGTCAGATGTTGGATTATTCGAGCCTCAAGAAGCAATATCTGTTCAGGATGCCATCAAAATGTGGACAATCTGGCCTGCAAAGGCAATGGGGGGAAGAAAAAGAAAAGGGAACAATCAGTCTGGGCCCAATCTATGGCTATCATGCCACGAGTCTTGACAGACAAACCTTTAAAGGGAAATTTTTCAATGATGGACAGACGTTTGAACCGTGCCCGACGGTTGAGTTGAAATCAAATGTCGACTCGACTTTTGAAATGCATGCTTCAAAACAAAAAAAACAATTCCATAAAAGCAACCGATCAAAATGGCATTGCAAACAAGGTCTTGTATAAATCTTGTAGCCAATAGCAACACAGACATTTAGCCATATTAGGATCAAAGTTTTGATCCTAATATTCATCTAACGATTTCAATATCTATCACTCACTGCGTAGTATGTGATCGTCGACCTACACTTTCAATTTTTGAGCGAGAAATTATCCTCAAAGAATGAAATCGAAATGCCATGACACAATCAACTGCATCTTGGAGCTATACAGTCAAATAGAATCGCTCATAAAAATGGGGGAAACGATTGATTCACCAGACTAAAATGATGTGGGGGGGCAGTTAAGTTTTTTTATATCTTTCTTATCCCCACTGATATATTTTGATTCATGAATTTTTAAATTACATTTAAATTGTGTTCCATGCATCTCATGAGGATCTGGAAACGGGAACCCGCCACAGGGATGCGCAAGCAGTAAGTGGATGTGCGTTTGTTGAGATCGGCACATAAAAAACAAATCAACGCAGACAGATTCCAAGTCGCTCTTGAAATCTGTCGAAAGCCTTTCACGAGGTGGTGTGAGCCAATCGTGAATGTGGGTTATTCAGGTTCGCCACAAAAAAACAATCTGTTAGGTGATGCAGTCATCTTGCCAATGACGATTGCCAAAGTCCAGACGTGGATTATGGGTTCGTCGGAATCGCCATAGAAAAACAATCCGAAAGCGCAAGGAACACATGGCAGAGTTCCATGCACGGAAGCCTCGCACTTAAAACCTGCGAGGCTTCTTTTTCTTGCATCTTCTCCGGCACGCTCGTAGACAGCGCAACCCAGATAGCACATCACGCGTTCTCTGCAGCCCGCGACAGTTGAATGCAACTACGGATTCGGCAGCCTGAGGATGCCGTTGAGCGCGACATATTATTTGTTAAAGAAGCCGAGAGACTTGATTGTTGACTCAAAGATCGGTTTCCATGCTTCTGCATTTCCAGTGAAAGACGGGTGGCCGTCATTTTTATAAGCCGGCAGACTGTAAAATTTTCCATTTCCACCAGCTTTTATGAATGCTTCAAACCATTCTTTCGGTAGTTTTTCACCCCAGTACTTGTCATTGACACTGTAGATCCAATAGACAGGCACTTTACTTTTAGCTCCATAGCTAGCGAAAAGTTTTTCTAATAAGTCGGCACGACAAGGAGACGCTGGTCTCTTGATTGGATTGCCGCCACCGCCTCCTGCAAAGTTAAATGTTGCGACTAAGCCTGGCAGTTCTGAGGCCGCAAGTCCTACAGCTGTTGCTCCTCCAAAAGATTGACCAACCGCAATACCTTTTGTGAAGTCTATATAGGACTTCATGCTTAAAGCTTGAAGGACGGTTTTTGATGTGTGAATGGCAGCATTAAATACATTTGGGTAGTTTGGAAAAGTACAGTCTCCGCTGTATTCTGTGTCTACGCCTCCTGTTTCGCCATACCCGCCGCGAGTTGGCACAATGACAACAAATCCTTGATCAACAAAGAACTTTGATGCAACAGAGTATTTAGCTCGACCTAATTTTGCTCTTTCTTCAGCAGAGCCTGAACGACCATGATTGAGTATTAAATAAGGTGATTTATTGCGATCGCTATCTCTAAAGATGGTCACAATTACATTGTGATTATTGATTTCTCCGTAGGCATTTTGCACTGACACTGGTACTGTAACAACCTCTTCGACAATTTTCGACTGTGCAAATGCAGAAGCGGTTATTAGCAGTGAAAAAAATCCAAGTAAATGCATTGTTTTCATTTGGTTAGCTCGGATTGATATTTGCGTTGGATAATGACTTAAAAAACGACTAAAAGCGACAAAATTCAAAATTTACTTTCTAAATGAATTTTGTCACCTAGAATTCATGATTCAACCTTCAACTCATCTGAGAGGTTCGTCATGAAAATAAATCCTTTTTATACCGCTCTTGCATGCTTGTCATTGATATGGACTGCAGACACTGAGGCCAAACAAACTTTTACCATTAACCAAAGCAAGCCAGAAATTCAGCATATTGATATTGGCACAAAAGGCATGTCTATTGGAGACATCCTCGCATTCGAGGCGCCCTTTACAACAGAAGATGGAAAAATAGGCAGGATATATGGAACGGTCACCATTGTTTCAATTCCTACGGGCGCAAACGATCCATTCATTGACCGTATCAGCACAATCGTTTTGGATTTCGGTGGAAGCGACTCGTTAGTAACTAACGGAAAGTCCGTATACGGCACATACGAGGGTGAAATCAAGGACAACCAACCTCAATTACGTGCAATCACTGGCGGCACTGGAAAATTCATTGGAGCAAGAGGTCAGATTTCAACCTCGCGTCAACCATCGGGCTCATATGTACATGAGATACAGCTGCTGGACTAGTTTACATAGCAGTGACGCTATGAACGAGTGAGCGCCTCTATAGTTTGGATCGTATTCGCTGACGTCCCAAATTCTCGGATTAAATCTTCGCGTCTTCCAATTTCAAACTCATCAAACTCGAAACCGGGTGCGACGGCGCAGCTTACCAAGCAGAAAGCATCGGCATTGACTGGTTTTGCCGCGAACCACGTATCAGAGGGAATAGTGACCTGGAAATTGCTTGCTGTCACTCCCAACTGCACATTTCTCAATAATTTATTTTCATCAATGAAATAAATGAGAACATCGCAGCCAAGATGAAAGTACCATGTCTCATCTGATTGAATGCGATGCCAAGCGGAAAAGTCAGTTCCAGAAAGCAGATAATAAATGCTGGTATATGCACTCTTATCACGCGAATATATAGAATCCTGAACAATTTTTGTTGATCGATGCGTTTCTTTGTAAAACCCACCTTCCGGATGCGGCTCTAGATTGAGTGTCTTGATGATGGTATGAATATCATGCATGCGTTTGTTTTACCTTGTGAGCTGTTTATTTTAAGTTCGAAGGCTAGGTGATTCACTTGACTCTTGCAATGTCCAACTCTTACAACCAGCAATAGTACGATGTTTAAAAAATACCTGGTCATCCACAGCTTTGATAATCATTAAAAAACTCGCTGCACCAACAACCCCTCAATTAAGCTTTGCAAACACGCAATATTTAGTTACATTCGTTTAGTCACATTGACGATCTGTTCTGATCGCGACACATAAAAATAACTTGGAGACAAAAATGGCAATTGTGAACCTGAATGTCAACGGCAAGTCTCATCGAGTGGAGGTCGAAGACGATACCCCTCTGCTTTATGCTCTGCGTGATCACCTCGAAGTCACCGGTCCGAAATTTGGCTGTGGACTCGGTCAGTGCGGAGCCTGCACTGTGGTGGTTGACGGTGAGGCCGTTAGATCCTGCGTCACCCCCGCGACCGCGATGCAGGGCAAGGGTGTCACAACGCTCGAAGGCCTAGGTAGCTCGCAAAAGCCAGGCAAATTACAACAAGCATTCATTGACGAGCAGGCGGTGCAATGTGGCTATTGCATCAATGGCATGATCATGACTGCGAGTGCTTTTCTGAATAAAAACAAAAATCCAACAGACGCCCAAATTACTGAAGCGCTCGCTGGAAACCTGTGCCGTTGTGGTACGCACCAACGGATTGTGGCAGCGGTCAAACGCTACATCGCCACGGCCTGACCTCAACCACAACAAACATCCCCACAGGTGAACTTATGAATGCACTCACACGACGCGATTTCCTGAAAGCAAGCGGTGCTGGCCTGCTAGTGGTCAGCTTCTCAATGAAGATAGCCGAGGCATCAACCGACTACGGTTTGCGGCCACCTAAAAGCGTGGCAAAAGACCAGTTGGACTCTTGGCTAACCATTGACCGTTCTGGAAAAATTACAGTCTTTGTCGGCAAGGTCGATTTAGGCACGGGAACAAAAACCGCACTGTCCCAAATCGCAGCGGAAGAGCTTTACGTCCCTTTCGAACGGATCGATATGATCATGGGCGATACCGCAACAACCCCAGATCAGTGGTTGACCGGCGCGGCAATTACCTTGTCCCAAGGCGGAAGCGAGTTACGGATTGCTGCGGCCAATGCACGCACAGCACTGATGACGCGTGCCGCGGAACAATTAAAAGTTCCGCTGAGCGAACTCAGCATCAAAGACGGCGTGATCTCCGCCTCATCCAAACCCAATCAAGCGCTTGCCTATGGTGACTTAATCGGAGAGGGCTTCCAGATCAAGGTTGATCCAAAAGCAAAAGTTAAACCGCATACTGAATACACCCTGGTGGGTAAGTCGATTCAACGTGTTGATATTCCCGACAAAGTTTCTGGCGAACACCCCTTTGTGCACGATTTTCGTCTACCTGGCATGCTACATGCACGCGTCATCCGTCCCTTGGATATGGGTGCAACCATTGTTAGTGTTGACGACTCCGCAGCCAAGAAATTAAAAGGTTATGTCCAGACTGTCCGTAAAGACAATTTCCTCGCTGTCGTATGCAAGGAT
This sequence comes from Zwartia vadi, assembly GCF_030410375.1. Lineage (GTDB taxonomy): Bacteria > Pseudomonadota > Gammaproteobacteria > Burkholderiales > Burkholderiaceae_B > Zwartia > Zwartia vadi. The sequence continues at coordinate 157,686 of NZ_JAUHHE010000007.1, read as the reverse complement.
GAGTGGAGCGCAGTCAAAGCCGCCAACGCCATCAAAGTAACTTGGTCTGCAGGTCGCGCGCTGCCACCACAAGACCAGATTTTTAACTACTGGCGGCAGCTACCCATTGCAAAGACCGACATCACGCAAAACGTGGGTAATGTCGACGCGGCCTTATCCTCGGGCGTGAAGCGCGTCAAAGCAACATATAACTTTGCAGTTCAGACGCACGCCTCCTCGGGACCGTCCTGCGCGGTTGCAGACTTCCGCGACGGAAAAATGACGCTATGGTCGGCTTCGCAAGCGACACATTCCATGCAAGAAGAAATCGCCAACATCACTAAACTGCCTAAAGACGCGATTCGTTTGGTGTATTTGGATGGTTCTGGTTGCTATGGACGCAATGGTCATGAAGATGCCACTGCCGATGCCGCGCTGATCGCACAAATGATCGGAAAGCCTGTGCGTGTGCAGTGGATGCGACAAGATGAAACCGCGCTGGCACCGAAGAGCCCACCTCGAACAATGGATTTTGAAGCGAGCTTTGATGCACAAGGTAATCTGACGGGATGGCAGAGCGACTTTTACATCGCGCTCAATCACATCGCCGCCTTCAAACCCTTGAACTTCCCGCTGCTCGCCTCTGCGGACACAGGCAATCCTCGTCCGGGCAACTGGGTCGGATTTTTATTTCAAAACTCCGCCGCTCCCTATGTCCTGCCAAATATAAAGGTTACGACTAAACACATCGATCAATCGATATTCCGCGCCTCGCATTTGCGCAGTCCCGGTCGCATCGAAAATAGTTTTGCAAACGAGTCCTTTATGGACGAACTCGCGGCAGCCGCGAATGCAGATCCAGCTGAATTCAGGATCAAGCATCTCTCTGATCCGCGCGCCTTAGATGTGATCAAGGCAGTGCTTAAAGCCTCTAACTGGCAAACACGTCCTGGCCCAAACCCTGCGAGCGCTCAAGGTGAAATCGCGAAAGGGCGGGGTATTTCATATGTTCGCTATAACAATGCTATTACCTACGTTGCAACCGTTGCCGAGGTCGAGGTCAATCGCACGACCGGCCAGATTAAAGTGACGCGTGTCTGCGTCGCCCATGACTGCGGTCAAATCGTGAATCCGGATGGTGTCGTCAACCAGATAGAGGGCGGCGTGATTCAAACGGTCAGTCGTACGCTGATGGAGGAAGTGAAGTGGAATGGCAGTACCGTCACAAGCGTGGACTGGGCGAGCTATCCGATCTTGAGGTTCCCGGACATCCCTAAAGTAGAGACAGTGCTGATTGATCGTCCAGGTCAACCTGTCTGGGGCGCGGGAGAACAAACGCCAACAACAGTACCCGCTGCGATTGCAAATGCCGTGTTCGACGCGATCGGCGTTCGTTTACGTTCCATCCCGTTCACGCCCGCCTCCGTTAAGACCGCCATGAGTCAAGCTCCGAAAGTCGGGTGATAGACCTCTAGCGATAAAAACAGCCCTTCAGAACTATTTGAAGGGCTGTTTTTTTACCGAGTACTCATGCCCATCACCCCTTTTCTTGTACTCGAACCGACTCAGAATCCACATGGCACATGCTAACGAAATCTTCGTCACTCACAGCTTTGATAATCATGAAAAGAATCGCTGCGTGGATATCATCCAGGTTGCTGAGCAAAATTACCGATTTCAAGAGTGGCGGCGAGAACCAGAGGACATCAGCGGTTGGTTTCTGATGCTTGATAGCCAACCTAGATTCTATTCCTGCGCAGAAGATGCTATTGTTGAGGCGAAACGAGTCATTGGTTGGTTTTCTGAAATCGCTCAATAATCACGCTTTCATTTAAATTTTGATTTCATCTAAAGCCCGCGTCCTAAATAAAGAATGAATCCATGTTCAACAAAATCGGGCCTTTATTTGTTACAGCCTTATTCAAATTATTAGCCTGTCTTCCACTAACAGTCCTTCAAATTCTTGGCTATGGGGCGGGCTGGTTAGTCTGGATATTGCCGGGTAGCTATAAAAAGCGTGCAGCTAAAAACTTAGCGATCGCGATGCCTGATGCTTCGCCAACAATACTACGCGCCTCGCTCATTAATGTCGGTCAGTTGTTTTTCGAAATGCCCTACTGGCACTTTCGACAAAATGATGCCAAATTATTAAATCAAGTGCAGTGCGATGGATGGGATGAAATAAAAGAGGTGCTTGCTCAAGGCAAAGGCTTGATATTGCTTGGTCCACACGCAGGCAACTTCGAATCGCTTGGAGCAATCTACACAAGCAGATTCCCAGCCACTGTACTTTTTCGTCCGCCCAGAATGAAATGGTTGCAAGACTGGATTATTCAAACCAGAACTAGAAAAAATCTGACGATGGCACCCGCCAACCATACAGGTGTGAGAAGCTTACTCAAAGCTCTTAAACGGGGTCAGTCGATCGGCATTCTGCCGGATCAAGTTCCAGTGGCAGGCGAAGGAGTTTGGGCACCATTCTTTGGCAAACCTGCGTACACAACTACTTTAGTTCAAAGATTGCAAAGTCTGACAGGTGCACCGATTTACGTGATGGCGGCGCAGCGCAACGGAATCGGTAAAGGGTATACAGTTAGATATCATGCGCTGAAGGAGCCTTTATCCGAGGATGTTGAAATCGCAGCAGCCCAATTGAATCGCGCTATGGAAGACATGATTCGGCTCATGCCCACGCAATACCTGTGGGGCTACAACAGATACCGTACACCGCGCAATAAACCCTCGCAAGATAGCACTAAACAATCAACGTCGAATCCAACTCTCTGATGCGCTCGTCGAGGTAGTAACCACCATATTCTGTGTAGTGCAAAAATTTTTTCTTACAGTGGACGCACTCCCGAACATCAGAACGACTGTAGGGATAATGAACGATAGAAATCGGGGCACGTTCAGACCAGAGATTCGTTCCCTCCGGGTGGAACTCATCCCAGCATTCATCAGCGTGTTCAGTCTTGAGAGTACCCAAAATTTTTAGTTTACTCAGATCAAAATATCCCGGTACAGATATCCAGCCGGGACAAGACAGTGATGAGCATTCGGAGCAAGCTTCAGTAATCTTTGAGGACTTTGCTAGATTGAGCAACTCATCTCTATTTAGTTTGATATTCACGTAAGCTCGCTCTCTAATGAAGTAAAAGACACGAAAATTTCGCATCTATCTCAATCGTCAATATAAAAGCGTATAGATGGCAGCACCCACCACAACCAGGCCTACCGTCGCCCAGCCAAGCCTGTCGACATAGACATGCAACTGCGCCTCCATGCGCGCACCGCCCCAGCGCATCAAACCCGCCACTAAAAAGAAGCGCGCACCGCGGCCCAGAATCGATGCCAAGATAAAAGGAATCAAGGCCATGGACAACACGCCTGCCGCAATCGTGAAAACTTTATAAGGTATCGGAGAAAACCCTGCGATGAACACCGCCAATACTCCCCAGGTCCCGAACCATTCCAATGCAGTTTGATAGCTACTCCAGTAGCGCGGCTGTTCCTGAAGCCAAGGGGCAATCGCATCGAACGCTAACATACCAATCGCATAACCCAACACCCCGCCCAAGACAGACGTAATAGTCGTCAGCCATGCCAGGCGCCACGCTTTGTGGGGATTGGCCAAACACATCGGTGCGAGCATGACATCAGGAGGAATTGGAAAAAAGGATGACTCTGCGAAGCTCATGCACCCCAAATACCAAGGGGCATGACGATGGCGTGCCCATTGCATCACGCGCGCATAAAGCATTGAAAAAAGCTTCAAAATTCGGCCTCGTTATACAAACACCGCCGTATTGGCAAAAGCCAGGAGCGCATGCTGATGAAAATAATATCGATTTTATGGCAAATTAACTGATACGCTTAATGGGCCATATGATTTAATTTTTAAAAATAGTGACTTAGGGATTACCTGATGCCACACGACGTGAATTTGATCGCCACGATTGCCGCGGGCTTTGGCTTGGCAATGATCTTCGGGTTTTTAGCAGCCCGCTTAAAAATGCCACCGCTGGTTGGCTATCTCGTTGCAGGTATTTTGATTGGCCCGACAACACCAGGCTTTGTTGCCGATATGAGTCTGGCCATGCAATTAGCTGAAATCGGCGTGATGCTGCTGATGTTTGGTGTTGGACTACATTTTTCGCTTGCAGACTTGATGGCGGTTAAACGTATTGCCATCCCCGGTGCAATTGTGCAGATTGGCGTGGCGGTTCTTTTAGGCGCCTCCATAGCATCCATATGGGACTGGGAATTACTCGAGGCTACTTTATTCGGGCTTTGTCTTTCGGTCGCAAGCACGGTGGTTTTATTAAGGGCTCTAGAGACCAAAGGCATCTTGAAGTCGGCGACAGGTCAAATTGCGGTCGGCTGGCTGATTGTCGAGGATCTCGTCATGATATTGGTATTAGTGCTGTTGCCATCTATCGCCAGTATCATGGCCCTGCAGGAGGGCGATTCAACAGCTACAGAAAGTACGCAAGACCTATGGATGGCTGTTGGTTGGACACTAGCCAAGGTTTCCGCGTTTATTGCGTTGATGTTGATTGTTGGTAGGCGGCTATTACCGCGTGTGCTGTGGATGGTTGCACGACTGGGTTCACGCGAACTCTTTACCCTGACCGTGCTGGCCTGCGCGCTTGGCGTTGCATTTGGCGCAGCGAAACTTTTTGATGTTTCTTTTGCACTTGGCGCTTTTTTCGCAGGCATGATGATGCGTGAGTCCGAGTTCAGTCACCGTGCTGCCGAAGAGTCTCTACCATTGAGGGATGCTTTTGCCGTTTTATTTTTCGTTTCAGTCGGCATGCTTTTTGAACCAAGCGTGATCTGGACACAACCCGTCAAACTATTACTTGTTGTGTTGACTATCGTTGTAGGTAAAACGCTCGCTGCGATAGGGATCGTTTTGCTATTTCGATACTCTCTTAATACAGCACTCACAGTCGGAGCGAGCCTGGCTCAAATCGGTGAGTTTTCTTTCATCCTGGCAGGGCTCGCCATATCACTCAATCTTTTACCTCAGGAAGGACAAAGTCTTATTTTGGCAGCAGCATTGATATCTATTGCCTTGAATTCAGCCTTATTTAGTGCGATTAACCCTTTGCACGCCTGGCTCCTTAAAAAATCATCTTTCGCAAGAAAGCTCGAGTTTAGACACGACCCCTTAACGACGCTCCCAACGTCCACGCCTCAGGCCTTGCTCACAGGACAGGTTGTTCTTGTTGGTTATGGCCGCGTTGGACAGCGCATTGCTGCGGAGCTCCGTCAAAACAACATCTCATACGTAGTTGCGGATGAAAATAGAGAAGTCGTTGAAATGTTGCGCAGCGAGGGGATCTCTGCTGTCAGTGGTGATGCAACGACTCCCGAAGTTTTGGTGCAAGCTCACATTGCACGCGCTGCTTTGCTTGTGGTTGCGACATCCGATACGCTGGATGTCAGAAAAATGGTGGAAATTGCACGCACCCTGAATCCCGCCATCGGTGTCGTCCTCACCGCGCACAACGAAGAAGAAGCACAATTATTAGAGGCTGATAAGCTTGGGAAAGTCTTCTTAGCAGAGCGAGAGTTATCAACAGGCATGACTGAATTTGTGATGGAAAAATTCGGAGTCAACCCTAACAGGTCAACTTGAATAACGACGAATAACGACAATCGCTAAATAGTTGATGATGCGCACATGAGGGCGTCTTACTATTTATAGCCTTTCCTTTCACTGATCTATTTTCAAGAGATTCAATATGAAAATAATTCCCGTTATCGCTGCGCTAGGATGTTTATCGTTCGCGCTTGCTTCAACTGTTGAAGCCAAACAAACATTCACAATTACTCAAAATAAACCTGATATTCAGCATGTCGATGTTGGCACGACTGGGATGTCTATCGGTGACGTGCTCGCCTTTGAAGCACCATTCGAAACACAAGATGGCAAAAAAGGTAGGATGTACGGATTGCTCACGCTCGTTTCTCTTCCAACGGGCGGACAAGATGTCGCGCTGGACAGGATTGGTACGATCGCTTTAGATTTTGGTAACAGCGATTCATTAGTAGTAAATGGTAAATCAGTCTATGGTGCATATCTTGGTGAGATAAAAGATAATGCGCCCCAGCTTCGCGCCATTACGGGTGGCACTGGTAAATTTATTGGTGCGAGAGGCCAGGTTTCAACAACCCGCAACGCATCGGGTGCTTACGTGCATGTCATCGAGTTAGTGGATTAAATTCCTCTATCGTTCCAAATCAACCGACCTTCCTCAAACTTGGATGAACCACTCATTCATCAATGAGTGGTTTTTTTTCGTCTGTACGAGGCAGCAGCTTCCTGTCTCGTACAGACGAACTCAATAGCGTACGATAGGGGATGTGATACTCATCTTGGAATGAAATATGAACGTGCAATCAGGATATCATCTAGCGTCTATACCTACTGTCTCAGAACAAGATGCGACTCCGTCTGTCCAGGCAATGTTTGAAGACATCAAACAAACGCTGCAAGTACCCTTCGTGAATTTAATCTGGAGGCACTTGGCTACGATTCCTGATGGGCTTAGTTTGACTTGGACGCTGGCCAAGCCTCTCTACTCAAGCGTCACCATGAATGAGGCGGCTCGATCGCTACGCGAGCGATCAGCACTCAAAAATGAAATGACTCCCTGGCCACATTGCGTCCAAGAGTCCCTTGGTCTGAGTCTCACAGACAGACAAGAAATAATTTCTCTACTGGAGGACTATGGCCACGCAAATTCCCGAGCGCTACTCATCTTGTCCTATCTACACTACAGTATCTCAGCTCACAATCACGAATTATCGATAAACATCGCCAAGCAGGAAGGTAAGCCCAAGCAGATCAATCCGCTTGAGCACAGAACGACACAGGGCGAGATTTTGATCAATCCGGCTCGTCCACTACCCGCTTCTGGTGCGCTCACCTCGCCGGTTGTAGAGCTTGTGAAAATATTAAATTCCTTCGGTTCTCCAATACCGAGTCCTGCGGAACCAAGCCTGTACCGGCATTTATCTTATTGGCCGTCTTTTCTTGCCGCCTTTTGGGTCTCGGTTGAACCATTGGAACGCCAAGGATTGCTAACACGAGAAGCGATCGCCATGCATGAGCACGCAGGATTGATTGTGAACCAATGGACGCCTGCCAGCTTTGATCACCAGGCACTAAAGTCAGACTCGGTCAAGGCTATTCTCCATAGCATTGACCACTTTACCTATGCTGTGATTGGGCGAATGATTGTTCTCGGCGATATGATGAAGAAAATGATTCATTTTTGATATTGCTGCAATAGGGTCGTTTGCCTCTACCTAAATATTTACCTTTAAAAAGCTACGCCATCCTGAGGAGTCCTCATGAGCAGCATGTTTGATGAAGCGGAACGCGACCCGAAGCTAACGGATGACGAGTTTGCCCGTTTCGAAGAACCTCTTCGCATTCAGTTACTGAACGAACAGTATCGACATCTAAAGTTAAAAGATCGTGCCCTGGTGATTGTTGTGGCTGGCATCGATGGTGCTGGAAAAGGTGAAACGATCAATTTACTGAACGAATGGCTTGACCCTAGACACGTTCGAACCGTTGCTTTCGCCGAGCCCACTCCAGAAGAGAAAGCCTACCCCCCTTTCAGACGACTCTGGTTGGGCTTGCCACCCAAAGGCTCTGTTGGCATCATGTTTGGCGCTGGATACTTGCCTTTATTTAAAGAGGTAGGCAAAAAAAATCCATACTCGGACTTTATCGAGAGCATGATCAGCGACGTGCGTAATTTTGAAAACACTCTCGTTGCCAATGATGTGCAAGTAATCAAACTATGGTTTCATCTTTCTCGAGACGCACAACGAACGCGAACGGCACAATTGTTGTCCAATCCGTCTACAGCCTGGCAAGTTGGCAAAAATGACAAGAATGTTTTCAAACATTTTGATCGAGTCAGGCAAATTGGTCAGCGCATCATCGAAGCAACGGATTCCGCACATGCGCCATGGATCATTATTCCAAGTGCGGATAAAAACGTGCGCACCCTCAGAACTGCCCAAGCTGTTCTGGATGCATTCAAAGTTCGACATCTCAAGGTACCACCACCTCATGACCCTGCAGCCTCCCCCAAACCTATCAAGACACACCATCGATTGTTGCGTCTGGACTATGAAGCCAGCGTAGATAAAGAGTTATACGAACAAGAACTGACGCACTGGCAAAACCGTCTCGCCATCGCTGTTCGAGGCAAAGATTTTAAAAAGCAATCCCTAGTTCTCGTTTTTGAAGGTCAAGATGCGGCAGGCAAAGGCGGTGCCATTCGGCGCGTGACGCACGCATTGGATGCGCGACAATATCGAACAGTTTCGGTGGCAGCACCCAGACCCTTTGAAATGGATCGACCCTACCTCTGGCGTTTTTGGAGAAGTGTTCCCAGACGTGGGCGAATCACGATATTTGATCGCTCATGGTATGGCCGCGTTTTGGTCGAACGCATCGAAGGCTATGCTACACGACCAGCATGGCAGCGCGCCTATCGCGAAATCAATCAATTTGAACACCAGCTCGTTAAACGCGGAGCGGTTGTATTGAAATTCTGGCTAGCCATCACGCCCGAAGAGCAACTCAAGCGCTTTCGGGCACGTGAGCATTCACCCTATAAAAATTTCAAAATTACCCCAGAAGACTGGCGTAACCGCCGCCAATGGGCGTCCTATGCAAAGGCTGCGGAAGAGATGTTTGCCAAAACAGATACCCCACATGCCTCTTGGCATGTAATATCCGCCAATGACAAGCGTTACGCGCGTCTAGAGGTTATTAGACGCATTACCCAGGCTCTCGAAAAATCATCTAAAACTTGATATGTGAGGTGCATGATGACAGTGCTCATGTTTTTAATTGGCTTAATTGCACTGGTCTTAGGCGCAGAACTCCTCGTTCGAGGGGCAGGTAGGCTCGCGACGACGTTGGGTGTCTCACCCCTGGTTGTGGGCTTGACCGTTGTTGCATTCGGCACAAGCGCTCCAGAGCTTGCTGTTTCGGTTAATGCCGCGTTATCAGGAACTTCTGACCTGGCTGTCGGCAACGTGGTGGGCAGTAATATTTTTAATATACTTTTTATTCTCGGCTTATCTGCCCTCATCACGCCTTTAGTCGTCCACGCACAAATCATCCGGCAAGAAATACCCATTCTAATTGGCTCTTGTCTGTTGTTATTTGTCTTAACCCTTGATGAACGCATCGCATTTGCAGAGTCGCTGATGCTTCTGGGGGCCCTCATCGCCTATACGGTTTTTTTAATTGTCCAGTCGCGCAAAGAAAACAAAGAAATTCAAGATGAATACGCTCAGGAACATGACAAAAAATCGAAATGGGATGCCCCCATTTACGTACAAATCCTTCTGATTCTGGTTGGTCTATTTTTTTTGGTCCAAGGCTCCGAATGGCTGGTCGACTCGGCTATCATCTTTGCCAAGATTATGGGCGTGAGCGATATCGTCATTGGTTTAACGATCGTCGCCGCCGGCACCTCCATGCCAGAGGTAGCGACCTCTGTCATGGCAGCGATCAAGGGTGAACGCGATATCGCCGTGGGGAACGTTGTTGGCAGTAATACTTTTAATATTCTTGGCTGCCTAGGTGTCACAGGCTTGGTCTCTCCAGAGGGTTTGCTTGTCCCCGCTTCGGTTCTGAACTTTGATCTCTGGGTGATGCTAGCTGTTTGCTTCGCATGTATTCCAGTTTTCATGACGGGCCGTGAGATCGCAAGATGGGAGGGTGTCGTTTTCATTGCCTACTACATCGCATATGTCGCTTATTTAATCCTGGCATCTAAAGAACATGACGCAATCCCGGTTTTTTCTTCCGTCATGATGAGTTTCGTCGTACCCATCACGGTGATTACTCTGGTCGTTGTGATGATCCGAAAACCTGATCAGCGATCCTGATTTCAACTAAGATTGAAATACTAAAATTATTGATCTAGGAGACAATGCATGAAATCTTTATTCAAAGCCGGGTTGGTGAGCCTCTTCGCCCTCGCTATGACCCCCGTGGCTCATGCCGCCTGGCCAGACAAGCCAATCAAACTGATCGTACCGGCTGCTCCTGGAGGAACAACCGACATTACCGCTCGATTGCTGAGCGAGAAAATTGGCGCTGAACTCGGTACAACTGTAGTTGTTGAAAATCGTGCCGGTGCAGCAGGCATCATTGGCTCACAAGCACTGATTCAGGCTCCGCCAGATGGCTACACCATTGGTTTCGGTAACATCGGTCCGAACGGTATCAACTACAGCCTGTACAAAAAGCTGCCATATAAACATACCGACTTCAGTCCGATCACCCTGGTGATTTCAGTGCCAAACGTGCTTGTCGTCAACAGCAAGTCGCCTTATAAAACGGTCAAAGAACTTGTCGACGCGATCAAGAAGGATCCAAAAGGGAATTACTCTTTTGCCTCTTCTGGCACGGGTCAGTCTCCCCACATGTCAGCAGAAATGTTTGCTCAGCGTACTGGTCTTAATCTGACGCATGTGCCTTTCAAGGGGATGGGACCTGCGGTCGCTGCACTGCTTGGTGGTCAGGTGACGTTTGCTATTGATAATCTGCCCAGTTCCATTGGTTTTATTCGCTCGGGTCAGTTTAGAGCTTTAGCTGTCACAGGTGCAGAACGCTCCCCTCAGCTGCCGGACGTTCCGACCATGGCAGAGGCTGGCATTCAGGATATGGTTGTGACAGCATGGTTCGGCTTTGTCGCTCCCGCTGGCACACCTCCCGATATCATCAATAAAATCCAGCAAGCCACCAAAAAAGTGTTGGCCACTCCCGAGATCCAAAAACGCTTTGCTGAAATGGGCGGTATCCCAGGCGGCAACACGCCAGCTGAGTTTGGCGCCTTTATGGACAAGGAGCGCGAGAGCTGGAGAAAAATTGTTGAAGCCGCCAAGCTACAAATGGAGTAAATCCTAGCTCAGTGGATAGGCCAGGTGTCCCGTTTTAACGTAAATCAACGCACCCTCTTCCTTTGTAAAGGGTGCGTGTTTACTGTATCGGGGGCTCCTGATCCAGGACCCGGCGGGATAGGTACCGTGCTCATCATGAAACACACCCTGTAACACCAGTATTTCCTCTCCGCCCGGGTGAACATGGGGATTAAAAATCGTATTAGGCGCCCAACGAACCAAGGCTGTTCCAACGCCATCAAACTCGTGCAAAGGCATAACTGATAATCCGGGTACCATGCCTGGATACCAAGGTGCTTTTGAAGTATCAACCCTGATAGTCGTTTGATCGAGCGGATGAAACTGTCTGAGTTTTACAAATAAAGTACAACCCTCCTCAGATTTTGGGGTGTGGGAGCTACTGGGTGGATTACGTAGATAAGTACCAGTTGGATAATCACCGGACTCATCGGAAAATACCCCATCCAGAACAAGTATTTCCTCTCCACCACCATGGACATGCGGCGAAAAAGAAGCACCTGCCGCATATCGAACAATCGTAGTGGCTCTTGCAACCTCATCACCAATACGATCCAGAGGTTTTCTTTGCACACCCTTTACGGGCGAGTCCTGCCAGGCAAGATCCCCGGAGTGAATCACAACCTTTAAACTGAAGTCCGAGTTGATGTTCATTTTTATTTAAATCAGGCTAAGGTAAATTATTGGACAGGCTATGGACTCAAGCGTAACATCAGACCAATCATGACCATGATTTCCAATAAACTTTATACACTGCAACGAGACGAATGATTCAATCAATACGACGCAAAGATTTAAACAACATCGTCGTTGGTCTGGCTGTTTTATTCATTGGCTTAGTGAGCGTTTGGTTATTTCCTGCTCCTGATGCGGCGCGCGGGCTGTCAAGTTATGTGCCGCTGCACACAATCATGGAAGTTGTTGCCATCGCCATCGCTGCAATGGTGTTCGGAGTTTCCTGGGCAACGCATCGATTTCAGCCAAATGGACGCGCACTGATTCTAGGCCTTGGGTTTCTTGGGGTCGCGCTGTTCGATCTCACGCATGCCTTGTCTTATGCCGGCATGCCCAACCTCATTACGCCGAGTGGGCCAGAAAAGGCTATAAATTTTTGGTTGGCCGCAAGACTACTCGCTGGCTTGGCTTTTGTCTGGGTGGCTTTTTGGCCGTCACGTGTCGCGAACTTTATCGGTCGACAGTCCGAGTATTGGGGACTGTCCATCATTTTGTTATTAGTTGGATGCGTGCATTTCGTTCTGATCGTCTATCCATCCTCTATTCCGCGCACCTATATCGATGGTCAGGGTCTCACTCCATTCAAAATCAATTTTGAATATGGACTCATCGCGCTGTACTTAATTGCTGGCTACGGATTTTTAAAACGCTGGTGGAAAAAGCAAGAGTCCGGCGACTCCCTGCTTGCAATGGCCTCGTTTACGATGGCGATGAGCGAGTTTTTCTTTACGTTATATGCCAATGTGACTGACATATATAACGTCGCCGGTCATCTGTACAAGATTATCGCGTTTGGGTTTGTCTATCGTGCTTTGTTTTTAGAAACGATCCGGCAGCCATACCAATCACTTCAACGTTCAGAGGCAAAATACATTGCGACATTGGATACTTTGCCTGATCTGTTGTTTGAAGTGAATCGCGATGGTGTGTATCAGTCGGTCCATGCACGGACTGAAAGCAAGCTCGCTGCGCCAACCTCTGAGTTGATTGGTAAGCGTTTGGACGAAGTGCTGCCGGTCGAGGCCGCTGCAGTAAGTTATGAAGCACTTGCCGAAGCCGATCGAAACAACACCAGCCGTGGACATCGTATTTCACTTAAAGTACCAGACGGCCATAAGCACTTTGAATTATCAGTCAGTAAAAAACCTCCGGCTGATGGAGATACAGATCACACCTTTCTTGTATTGTCGCGTGACATAACAGAAACAGTTGAAAATGAAAACCATCTTACCTTTCAATCCAGTCTCAATTCCGCACTCCTAGAGCTTCAAGAGCGGGAGTCACTTGAACAAGAGTCAGACTTTCTCGAACGATGGCTCGCCTACTCAAAAAGTCTGACTCACAGCTCTATCGCCTTTGTATATGCCGTTCGAGATGATCAGCAATCCCTTCAGTTTCTGGCATGCTCAAACAACGGCATCCATCCCTGCACACACGCTCACGACGCCGTCGATCTTGATTTGGCCCAGCTAGGACGCTGGGCAGATGCAGTGCGTCTGAAACAGATCATATTAATTAATACCGATTTGAAAAGCGGGGATACAGCGGGTATACCCATCAATCCGTCCGGGATAAAAAATCTACTCGCCCTGCCAGTTATGGAGGGTAATCGAGTCCAGTTAGTCGTGGGTATCGCAGACAAGGCGGAACACTTCACAGAGCAGGAAGCAAAAGCACTCCAAGTGATGTCTGCCACGCTCTGGAGTATGCTCAAGCAAATACGTAAAGACGCTGTGATCAATCAGTTATCAGAAGCGCTCGAACAAAGTCCTCACGCGATTGTCATGACTGACACTTCGGCGCGTATTCAGTATGTAAATCGAGCATTCAGTGAGGCCAGTGGCTATAGCCCTCAGGAAGCGATCGGTAAAAATCCAAAAATATTGCAGTCTGGTGAAACAGATCCCACACTCTATGAAGCGCTCTGGAAACGATTGACGCAAGGGCAGTCATGGCAAGGCGAGTTTATCAATCGCAAAAAAAATGGGCAGCACTTTGTTGAACTGGTTTCGGTTTATCCGATAAGTGATCGTTTTGGAAAACTCACGCACTATGTCGCGCACAAGATAGATGTTACGCAGCACAAGGTTGCTGAAAAACGTATTCGCGACCTATCCGAATTTGATTCGCTGACTGGTTTACATAATAGGAAGTCTTTTCAGGATCACCTGAATGCAGCGTTGGATCACGCTGCTCAGACGGAAAGCTCCTTGACCTTGTTATGGCTGAATCTTGACAACTTTAAAACCATCAATGAAAGTCTCGGTCACTCCGTCGGTGATGAGTTGCTCATTGAAATGGCGAATCGAATCGTGCACAGCTTGGGTGTCGGCGCGACAGTCGCCCGTCATGGAGGCGATACCTTTGTGGCGATTATTCCAACGGAAAAACAGTCTCTCATCGCCCTGAAGGTCAGAGAATTATTAAACAAGATCCAGTCTCCGTTACTAATTGATAATCAGAAACTTTCTCTTTCAGCTTCTGCGGGCATTGCGATCTATCCAGACGATGCTAAAGCTGCGGGTCCACTAGCCTCTGCAGCTGAAATCGCAATGTATCGCGCCAAACAGGATGGACGTAATAATCTCAGATTTTTCTCGTCCGATTTGCAAGAGCATACACAACGCTCTCTAGAGCTTGCCGTGAGTTTGAAAGACGCACAAGATCGCGGAGAACTCTTCTTGGTCTATCAGCCCCAGAAGAGACTCTCAGATCAAAAAATCATCGGTGCCGAAGTGCTGTTACGTTGGCAACATCCAAAGTTTGGTCTGATTTCACCCGCTGAATTTATCCCGATTGCTGAACAAACAGGTCTGATCGTGCCAATTGGACTCTGGGTAATAGAACAAGTGGCACGTCAATTGCGCGCCTGGGATCTTATAGGCTTGGAAAAAATATTTGTCGCTGTAAATGTCTCGGCGATTCAGTTTGCCCGACCTGGCTTTGTTGAAGAACTGATGAAAGTCATGTCTTCAGTCGAAGTCTCCACCCACCGCATCGAAATTGAAATCACGGAAGCCGTTGCACTCAAAAATGCGGATCAGGCAGGATTGATTATTCATCAACTGCATGCGGCGGGTTTTGCTGTAGCACTAGACGATTTTGGAACAGGCTATTCCTCTTTGAGCTATCTTAAACGCTATGCCATCGACCGCCTTAAAATTGATCAGTCTTTCGTGAAAGATCTTGCGACGAATACCAGTGACCAGGCTATTGTAAACGCCATCATTCACATGGCTCATAGTTTACAAATGACAACGATTGCTGAGGGTGTAGAAAGTCAAGAGCAAGCGAAGCTCTTACATGAACTTGGGTGTGATGAGATTCAGGGATACTGGTTTAGTAAGCCTCTCGTATCTCAAGACTTTGAGAAACTCCTTCGAGCCGAGATGTCTCATGAGCCAAGTTAAAAACATTTTTATTGTTTTTGGCACGCGGCCAGAGGCGATTAAAATGGCCCCCGTTGTCAAAGCGTTGCAATCACGGTCCGAGATCAAGACAACTGTATGTGTGACAGCCCAACACAGACAGATGCTGGATCAGGTCCTCGATTTATTCGACATCACTCCTGCGATCGATCTGAATCTGATGCAGGCGAATCAGGATCTTGCGGATATCACGAGCCGGGCGCTTGTTGGTCTTCGCGACAGCTTTCGCAACGTCAAACCCGATGCCGTGCTGGTACACGGCGATACCACCACCGCGCTCGCGGCAGCCATGGCCGCGTTCTATACCGGCATTCCCGTTGGTCATGTTGAAGCAGGTCTGCGCACACACGACATTCACTCTCCGTTTCCAGAGGAGTTCAACAGACAGGTCATTAGTAAAGTTGCCCGCTGGCACTTTGCGCCAACGGTAAATAGTGAAAAAAACCTGCTTGATGAGGGGGTGGCACCTGAGTCCATCCATGTCACGGGCAACACGGTGATTGATGCCTTGCTCTGGACCTTGGACAGACTCGGAGCAGACCAAGGCCATGGGCAGAAGATAAAACAATTACTGAATCATCTTTTACCTTTCAAGTGGCAAGATCAGCGTTTTATTTTAATGACCGGCCATCGTCGTGAGAACTTTGGTTCCGGTTTTATTCAGATTTGTGATGCGGTTAGAAACTTAGCGCAACGCTATCCTGATGTGCATATCGTCTACCCTGTTCATCTCAATCCAAACGTGCGAGAGCCTGTCTTATCTAGGCTGGGCAATTTGTCCAATGTTCACTTGCTCGATCCGCTTCAATATGAGCCCTTTTCACTTCTCCTGAGTCACTGTTATTTTGTACTGACCGATAGTGGCGGTATCCAGGAAGAGGCACCCAGCCTTGGTAAACCTGTTCTCGTCATGCGTCAAACAACTGAACGTCCTGAAGCAGTGGAAGCGGGTACCGTCGAGCTCGTGGGTACAGATGTCGACCACATCGTTCGGGCCTGTACGCGCCTGATCGATGAGCCCGCCTATTATCGAAAAATGTCAGAGGCTCATAACCCGTATGGTGACGGTCATGCCGCCAACCGAATTGCGGACCTGATGGTGTCGTGGTCAGTTTCCGAAGTTAAATAGATAGCGCAAAGAGAAAAATACAGAATCTCCCCTGCAGGGTGATCGTTGCGACAAAGCTTTCTCTAAGGTGCGTCCCGTCAAAGGTTCAGCTTTAAAATTCGAATCAGGACCGACTTGACGAAATATTTCAAAGACCAACCCAGCGATCGGCGTATCACTGCACTCAGTCAATTTATTGATATATAACGAGGTTTCAGTCGGCAAGAGACTCCGAGTCCCCACACCATCTTGTACCCAGATTCTCAAAGCGGTCGAACGCTGAATCACGCTCAACATAGCCTTGTATTCATTTGCCTCGGTGTGACCCTTGAAAAAAGCAGTGATGTAAACAGGTAAATCGCCAAGACTATTGAGCCCGGTCACATCGCGGGCAAGTTGTTTGTTCAGAACAGTCAGGTCGCTATTGTCTCGCCATCTGCGATCGTCAATTTCTGTAGGCAAATACCAGCCAATAATGCTCTGAGCAGGCAAAGTTTTCAACCAATCCCGGGCCAACTGAAGATGGGTTTCATGCATCTTGAGAAAATACGTCTCCAACAAGTCCGTGGGCATATCCAGGGAGGCAAAAGAATCGGGATCGGCATACAGCCCGATGACAAGCTTGAGATCCGCCTTGGCGGCATCTTGTAATCGCGCAGTCAGCCAGTTCTTTTCAACACCTGTTGAAAAAGCATCACCATAACGCGTCCACTGGATGATCAAGGTATCAAAACCGCGCTGACGCAGATCGCTAAATTTTGTTGCCCAAAATGCCTCGGGCACTTTCATGTCGCGCAGCTGTGGCTGATAAATCATGCCTGTCAAGGCATGAGCATTCAAGGCAATCGCACCTAATAGGACCACGCCTGCGAACCACCGTAATAGGAAAGTTTTCACCAGCGCACTCCCATCGTCAGTAGAGCTGCCACACGATCATTTTGATACGTCTTGATTGCGCCCTGGAGTTCCAGCCCGACATAGTATCGGCTCGCATACGCACTGTAGCGGGATTGATTCGCCCAAATATTCCAGCGCACCCCCGCACCGACTCTGATGTCCGGGGAGTTCTCGCCACTGATTTTAGTCGCTAGAAAGCGGGTATAAGGCTCGATGGTTTGCCCCTCTACCAGCTTGTGATGGTAGCCAAAGCGATAGTCCGCGGTCAGGGCATAAGCTTGATTACTCAGATAATAGGCCGAATCCAAATACAAATTTTGTGAAAACCAGCCTGGGCCGGCAGGATGCCAATCATCACTGTACGCACCGGTGTTTAAAAAAGAAGCGCTCATTCGTAACATCGTATTTGCAGGCGCGCTTGTTCCTTGATCAAGCGGGATTTGTTTTTCCGCCGCAAGATAAAAGACATAATCAGAAAATGGCTTCCATCTCAAGCCCACACCCAACATCGGTGCGTAGATTGGAAGAGCTGAATTTTGTGGACCACTCCCACCGAATACCCTGCCATAAATAGATACAGTCTTACCGTCTTTGACAGCTGGATCTCCGAGTCTGTAATCAAATTCTATTTGCGAATAACTTTTAAATTCTTGCCCGGGAACAGGCGACTGCACGGAAGCAGCAGGCGAGGTACTACTCATCCCGTCAACGCTCAATGTCCAGCGCCTAGACAAGTCTTCGTGCATGCGTCGTAATGCGTACAGACTTTCAGTTCGTTCAGGGGTTTGCTCTTGCGGTGGATAGCGCATTAAATGATCAACAGAAACCTTTATATAGTGTTTAGCTTGCTCATTTTCACCAAGCCGTTGATCGATATACGCTAGCTGTTCTGTCACACGCATATCTTCGGGCCTTAGCTTTAGCGCAGCTTCCATTTCTTTCTGCGCGGCAGGCAAATCTCCTTCGGAGTATTCAAGAAAACCCAGATCAGCTCGCGCGGCGCCATCTTTAGGCTGGAGTGCAATGGCTGCTTTGAGTGAATCAATCGCACCATTTTGATCACCTGCTTGTCTCTGCCAGCCCGCCAATTGAACAAAATTACCCTCGACAGGCGAAAGCTTGAGCGACTTCTGCATCGCTTCGATTGCTTCATGAATATTGACTTTACTGACAACGCGGGCTTTGACAGCCCAATACTCTGATGTCTGCTTACCTTGGGCCTGCTCGTACTGAGAAAGCCACTGAGCAGCTAGATCATTTTCATCTGCCGACAATGCAGTAATCGTGGCGGCTAGCCAGTTCTCTGTTGTAAGTGGACCGAGCTTGATAGCTTCTTTCCATGACTCAACGGCAAGCGCAGTATTTTTATTTTGATAGGCCACATAGGCAAGGGCTCGTTCAAGTTCAGCCGTAGGATGCCTTTTGAGCGCCTCCTCAAAAGCATACTGCGCCAGTCCCGAACGTTGTTGTGATTGATAACATTCCCCGAGCATCGTCCAATCGGCCGCACTGTATTGAGCAGACAGGTCGCCTAGGACCTGGCGAACACCATCACAATCACCAATCTGCCTGAGCATGGAAGCCTGCAATCCACGTAGACGAGAATTGTCTAGCGGAGCGGATAAGCGGGCTTTCGCACTATCCGCCAACAGGCTGGGCACACGTGCAGCGATAACATCCATGCGCGTGACTAATTTTTCACGTAAAGAAGCATTCATCCCATTGAAGGGATAACGCGTCATCAGGAGATGCCAGGCCGAGGCATAAGAGCCGGACTCAACCAAGCGAAAAGTCAATGTGTCCAAGAGAGGATCGCCTGCCTGACCCAATTGGGCTACGGTCTGATCCCAATTAATATCTTTAGGGAGCACCTCCCCACTCTCAAGCCTTCTCTGTACCTCCGCCTCAAGGAGGCTGGCATTTCTGGGATCTCGCAAGGCATACGCCGCAAATGTTTTTAAACCCTGACTCGCGGTCGCACTTGCAAGACTCAGCCACTCACGTTCTTGAGCAGCTGAAGCAATATGATTTTTCTGATCCGCGAGAAAAGTCTGCATTTGCGAACGGTCCTTTGCGCGCGAGTCGGCAATAATCATTCGGGTCACGAGCTGATGTCGCTCGACAGTCGATGCACTTTTGAACGGATATGCCTTGATCAAGACCCTGAGCGCTTGATCGGGATGCCCCTGGCTAAGGAGCTCATAACTCAATCCATCAACTTGAGAGATGGCGCTCACATCTTCGGGTGCAAACTGATCGATCAGTCGGTCCGCCTGAGCGGGGGCACCGGAACGCGTCAACATCATGACGGACAGACGCTGTTTCAAAGGTTTATTTTGAGCAAACTTAATCGTATAGGATTGCAATACATTCTCTTTTGGCGTTGATGCCTCGGCCAAGAGATTTATCCAAACTGACTCAGCGTATGCAGATTCAAAGTCAGGACGATTTGCTAATAAATAACTCCTGAGTTTGACAGGATTATCTTTAAGCGACTCAGCTTGTTTCAACACATGATCTGTGATGCGTTGTGAAAACACCTTTTCCATCTGCTGCAAGCTTTTGGCATCAGGCGTGCGCTTGAGCTGAGCATCAATCACAGCGACTGCCTTTTCAGGTGATCCAGAGTCGGCATAGCTTTGCGCAAGATACTCCACGATGGGGATGCTATCTGGCGCCAAAGCGGCTGCACGTTGAAACTCCTTGAGTGCCGTGTCGTATCTTTTTTGATTCAGCGCACGGAAACCTGCATCAACATGGGGAAAGACAAGGAACCGCTGACGCGCGCTCAATCCCTGTGACCACTCGGTTTGCGCAAAGGCTGAAAATGGCAACACTACAGTACTCAACAAGAACCCGTTGATTATCCATGCACGCAGAGATTGAAGTGCGCTTGAAAATTTCATTTAAGAGAGATCTTCATTTCAGGGACTCATTTTTTATTTCAAACCGAGCAATGACTTCTTCAATAGTCGGCTGAATACTTTTTTGCACAGTAATCGCGTGGTCGAGTGTCTCCTGACTGATGATGTCATGTTCGACAAGATACTCACCAAGCGGTAAGGTTGAGCTTGCATGCTGCAACAAGACCGCGGAAAATGCGGCCGTATCGATACGACCCAGTGTTTGGAGTACCTCACCTAGCATGACCTGCCTGGAGACATAATAAATCCATACAGCCTCTCGCTCACTTTCCTGTATACGCCCAAAGGCAATTGCAGCATTAAGAGTATCCATTGGATCAAACAAACGATATCGTGCGTAACAATGACGCAAACCTACCGTAACCTGTCCAATCTGCGCAATCACATAGATGATGTCCATGCCTAGTTTTCGACGCAGAGCGGATAACGCGATCGGACTCAGTGAGGACTCCGATGCCACTGTGAGACGATTACCTTCTTTTTTTATTGGCAAGACAGCGTAGTGCAAGGCAACCTGCGCCGGCACGATTGAGAGCAGCGCGGGAGAAAGACTGTATGCATCAATCGTTGCGGATTCGACTTTAGCTTGCTCAGCCAGTCCTTGCGCGAGTTGCTTAGGACTGATCTGACCGCTGTGAACCAGCCAGGTTCCAAGTCGCATGCCTTCGGGCTTGTTGAGCAACGCCGCTTTGAGCTCTGTCTCGGTCAAACTTCCCTGATTGACCAAAATCAGACCAATCATTCTTCGCGCACGAGAAATTTCGCCTAGCGACGGAAAATCATGCGTGGTCTTATCCCATGCCACACGCCTGGGATTACCCTGCTGAATCACTTGTTTAATTGCCCGCCAGTTCGCGAGAAAATTGATGAAATTACCCAGCAACATCCTGGGCAAAGACAATAACCCCTGAAAGAGACCGTAGTATTGCGTGACGAAAAATGTTCTTTGTAATATCCGATTCGTCATCAACAATACGTTGATCCATAACAAAATCACCAGCAAGTCACTTTCTTCGAAAATAGATAGAAAGCGATAGGCATCTGGCCAAAAGGATTCGTACAACCAGACAAGGATCAACTGGAACAAAATCAAGTTTGCGGCAAAACTAAAAAAATTAGTAAAAACGCCCTTGCGATCGCGCCAAAGGAAATAATTCAGTCGCCAGTTACTCGTCCAGCCGTGCGTCACATATCCCTGAAAGACGATTCCAATAATCCAACGGGATTTCTGCCGAACAGCGGTCTCAATCTTGTTCGGAAAAAATTCTCTCACGCAAATAACATTGGATTCTCTAAAACTTTGACCGAATATTCGCGTTTTTTCCCATATGCTTTTTGATTGATCCGGTACCGGAAACCTGACGAAAATTTCCTCGAGACCATGCTCTTTCAATCTGAAGCCAATGTCATAATCTTCAGTCAAGCTTTGCGTATCGAAGGCAATGCCATCTCCGTCCACCAGCAGGGTTTCAATTGCACGCCGACTAAAACAGGTTCCCACACCGGCGCTGGGCACCTGCCCGACAACTGCCTCCCTGAGCGGGACGTCTTTTGCATGCAGTTCGGTAAACTCATCGATATAGTGCATGCCGACAAAGTCGTACCATTTTCTTTCAAACGGATAGACGGGCACCTGAATCAGGTCTTTACGATCGACTAAATAATTGAAGAGTCGCAACTCCATCGGAGAAACAACATCCTCGGCATCATGGAGAATAAAACCCGCGAACTTGAGGTTCGCGCGTTTTTCAAACTGCATGATGGCATCGAGAACATTATTTAAACAATCCGCTTTGCTGGTGGGACCGGGACGGGCACAAACGACCTTGTGCACATTTGGAAACATCGCGCATACTTCATCAACATCTCGTTGGGTGTCAGGATCATTTGGATATGTTCCGACAAAGATATGGTAATTTTCATAATCCAAGGTGCGTGCCGCAGCATCGGCCATTGAGCCAATGACACCTGTTTCATGCCATGCGGGAATCATGATTGCCAACGGCTTTTCAGGGACGGCTAACAGTAATGCCTGATCTGCGCGAGTATGGCGTTTGTAGACTGTGAGTTTGCGCCAAAGCCATCTAACCCAATAAACCAGATCGACTAGCAGATCATCGAAGCCGCTGATAGTAATGAAAACCGCCACGACGATGACAATAAACTTTAAGGCGTATAGATACAGGGCGAAGTAATCAACCCAAAACATAATATGCCTTCCGTCTTAGTTCTGTCATGTTAGATAGTGAGGCATTTTTAAAAAACTAAAGTTATTTGTGCGCTTTGTGTAGATATCTTACCTACATCGTGGTAACAATGATTAATCCCCCTCGATCATGCTGGAAAATTCTATCGAGATATTTAAATACCTAAATATGACTAGTATTTATTATGAAAGGATGATGCTTTTCATACTAATCATGACTCTGTTAATCGAGAAAATTGCTCTCATTTTATGAATACTGGGCAATGAAGGATATGATATTGATCATGAAAAACCTCTCTTTTATCAAGCGCAGCAATGGCAGTCACTGGGTGGGCGATGGTTTTCCCGTAAAAAGTATTTTTTCCTATACTGACATTGCCGAGAAAATCTCCCCATTTTTGATGATGGACTATGCGGGTCCAGTCAATTTCCCCCCGACTCAAAAAAAGCTTGGCGTCGGTCAGCATCCCCACCGCGGCTTCGAGACGGTGACGATTGTTTACCAAGGCGGTGTATCGCACCGCGATTCATCGGGTGGTGGCGGAACAATTGGCCCCGGAGATGTGCAGTGGATGACGGCCGCCTCGGGTCTGATACACGAAGAGTTCCACAGTGAAGAGTTTGCTCGCCAAGGCGGTCCATTCGAAATGATCCAACTGTGGGTCAACTTGCCCGCTAAATACAAGATGACCCGACCTCGCTATCAGGGCATTCTTGCCGATCAAATTCCGACAGTGGATCTGCCTGCCAATGCCGGAAGTGCGCGAATCATCGCTGGCGCCTATCAAGAAGCGAAGGGCGCTGCAGCCACCTTTACACCCATGAATGTCTGGGATCTCCGTCTTAAAGCTGGCAGAACACTTTCAGTGACTCTTCCAGCGGATCATACCATCGCCCTTTTTGTGCTTAATGGAAAGCTTGCAATCAGCAACCAGACCGTTGGGTCAGCTGAATTAGCCGTGATGGAGCGCGAAGGTACCGCTCTTGTCGCGGATATTTTAGAAGACTCCGTTGTACTTTTACTGTCTGGCGAACCGCTCAACGAAAGCATTGTCGGCCACGGCCCGTTCGTGATGAATACCCGGGCAGAAATCGTGCAAGCGATACAAGACTTTCAGCAAGGTAAGTTTGGCCAAATCGTGGATCAGTCATAGCCTCATGAACGCATCACGCTTTGAATATATTTACGACTTGCCTTTCAGTTTGAGGAAATGGTTCACGCGGATGATTTTACTGATCCTCATGATTGTAAGTACTGGTGCGTTTGCTGTACGCATAGAGTGCGCCTTTGATGTGAATGACACAAAGCATACTCTGACCATTCCTCCTAAAAACGACATTTTTGAACGTCGTCTGATTGATCTCCCGGGTGGCTTTCGTTTTGCGGGACAGTATCTATCTGAGTTGAATAAATTTAAAGCGTACATTTATCACACACCAAAAGATCGATACGTCCTGATCTCGCTTCAAGAGTTCAATTTGACTTCTCCAGCGTGCATGCAAGACTTTGGTAAACAGCGGATATATGACAGTGCAGATGAACGAGAGTTATTTTTTCATTGCAAGAAAACTTGCGACCAATAATGCCCATACTTAGATACTTTTTTGTCTTGCTGCTTTCGCTCCTCATGCAACTCGGAGTGGGCGAGTCTGTGCAAGCTCGCAACGAAACCATCAAAATTGTGTTTGTCGGCGATATTATGCTGGACGATCTACCGGGCAAGTTTATTGAAGAGGGCAAGGACCCCTTTGCGGCTTTCTCCCCGCTGTTTCGTTCGGCCGATCTCACGATCGGTAACCTCGAATCCGTTGTAGGTACGACTGGCATCAAAGAAGACAAGCCTTTTGTCTTGAGAGCGCATCCGCGTGTTCTTCCCCTCCTCAATAAGCACTTCAGCGCCTTGTCTCTGGCAAACAATCATAGCGGAGACTATGGCCCCGAAGCCTTTTCTTCCATGCTGGATCTACTCGATTCGGCAGGCATTCGATATTTTGGTGGTGGCAAAAACTTGCGTGCCGCGTATGAACCGATCATCTTCGATGTAAAAGGCAAGCGCATCGCGCTACTGGCCTATAACCTGTTTTTTCCACGCAGCTTTGAAGCATTAGAAGACCGGGCAGGCAGTGCCTGGGGCGAGGACGACTATGTGCGGGCGGGAATTGAGCGTGCACGCAAGGTTCACAAGGCAGACATTGTGATTACGTATCCTCATTGGGGCTGGGAAAATGAAAAATTCGCCTCGGCCAATCAGATCGCTCTGGCGCACTTGATGATTGATAGTGGTGCGGATGCGGTGATTGGGGGTCATCCTCATGTCACACAAAATATCGAGATCTATAAAGGCAAAATAATTTTTTATAGTCTGGGTAATTTTGTATTCGATAGCTTTGATACGGAGGACACCAACACCGGATGGGCCGTTGAAATGAGCATCGAGCCTCACTCAAATATTTCATGGAAAATATTTGAAGCCAAGCTCGATAAGAATGGGATCCCCAGAAACAACGGACAGATCAAGCTTCCTTAGGCGCCAGCACCACGACTGCATCAGCCGCAACGGCTGACTGTCCAGTCTCCATGACAAGTAATGGATTGATTTCGGCCTCAAGAATCCGATGCCCGACGCTGGCGATCATTGTTGAAAAGCCCACGATCGCCTGAACGACGGCATCCACATCAAGTTTAGGTTTGCCGCGATAACCATCAAGCAAAGGCCAGGACTTCAGCTGTTTAAGCAAACTCAAGGCCTGCTCCTCGGTGATCACCATGCCGGGTGGGAGTAAGCACAATACGCTGTCATTCATGAGTTCGGCCGTGACGCCTCCCATGCCGACCATCAGTGCCGTGCCCAGCGGATCTTTGTGCATACCGATAATGAGCTCGACGGGTGCGCGCAACATCGGTTGAACAATAAATGTTTTTGCTTCAATGCCTGTGTGCTTGCGAACGTCATTCGCCATCTTGGCGAAAGCCTGTGGCATGGTTTCCGCACTTAAACCCAACCGCACGCCACCCGCTTCGGACTTATGCAAAATCTCCGCAGACAACACCTTTAGAACAACTGAACCGTTAAGATTTCTCGCAGCGGTGACAGCCTCTTGTTCGCTCTGCACAACCAGGGTTTGAGCACAGGGAATTCCGTAACGGCTAAATAACTGTGCCGCTTCGAATTCGTTTAAAGGTCCTTCACGATCTGCTATGTATGCTTCAACGTGTGGATTGAGCAAGGGTTTGAATGCAGGGAGCTTCTGCGTAACAGACTCCATCGCCTTGAAGGCAACTGCACACGACTCGGGATTCAGAAAAGCCGGGACACCTCTGGCTTCCAGCACTTGCACGACATTCGGTGCATGAGGACTAACATACGCCAAAATGGGCTTGTCAGAATCACTCAAACAGTCTCTTATCGCATCCGCAACCAAATCGGGCATTGCCAAACTCGACGAACCTACCACCACGACCAACGCATCGTACAACTGGCTGGCCAACACGGTACGAATGATGGCGCGTAATAAAACAGGATCCAGGCCAGCGAGCGTGACATCGATCGGATTTCTATCCAGAGCCGCCTCATCGCCCTTTTGCAGCGCTCGCAAAGCTTGCGCCGTCACAGGATCAGGAGCGGGCGTCTCTAAGTTCGCGACACCCAGACTATCCGCGACCAGAGTGCCGGCTCCGCCTGTTGATGTCAACACGGCGATTCGTTTACCCTTGAGAACACGACGAGTCGACAACGCCGAACAAATATCAAGCAAGTCATTGAACTGCTCGGCACGTATTACACCAATCTGTTCAAAGAATGCGTCGTACATCCTGTCAGAACCTGCCATGGCACCGGTGTGGGAAATTGCCGCGCGTGCACCGGCCTCCGAGCGTCCGACTTTGTACGCAACCACAGCCTTACCCGCGGCACGCGCAAGTGCGACGGCACGACGAAAACGCTCCGGATGCCTGATGGTTTCCACATACAAGGCGATCACTCGCGTGGCGGGATCATTGGCCAGATACTCAACAAAGTCGGACAGCTCAAGATCGACTTCGTTACTTGTCGAAATCAGCTTTGAAAATCCAATCCCGCGTGCCGCACCGCGCGATAATATCGAGCCAAGAATACCGCCGCTCTGTGACACAAGACCGACCGTACCCGCTTCAAGACCACTCATTTCAAGGGCAGCACTAGCGGAAAGTATGATGCGATCAGTCAGGTTGACCAGACCGATTGTATTGGGACCCAGGATCCGCATCTTTCCGGTTGCGTGCATCAGAGCAGCCTGACGCGAAGCCCCCTCCTCTCCCGTTTCTCCAAAACCGCTGGCAAGCACGATTGCGGCCGCTGTGCCACGTTCAGCCAACTCGCGTACCGCCTCATGTGCACGCGCCGCGCCTAGTAATACGATGGCGACATCCGGAGCCTCTGGCAAATCAGCGATACTTGCATAACATTTAAGCTCGCCTATCTTGTCAGCTTTGGGATTGACCGGATAGACCTTGCCGGCATAACCATGTTTCATCAAGTAAGTAATCGGCCGCCCGGTTGTTTTGCGCGGATCGGCTGAGGCGCCTATCACCGCAACACTACGTGGCTGAAAAAGTCGTTTGATCGCATCCATTATTTGATTCAAGCCTTCTTGGCTGCCGCTGTACGTTCAAGAAAGGCCATGACGGCCTCGCGATGTTCGCTGCTGGTGTAGCAAATGCCTTGAGCTTGACTACCTTGCGCAAATACCTGGGGCGCACTCAATTCAAAAGTTTGATTGAGAATGGTTTTACCCAAGGCAAGCGCTGTCGCCGAACCTTGACTCAGAGACTTTGCCCATGCTTGCGCATCGCTCACGAGTCCTTCCTCGGTGCTCATTTGATCGGCAATACCAAGACTCAGAGCTTCTTGCGCTTCGACTTTACGGCCGCTAAATATCAAGGCCTTGGCTTTTGGTAACCCGATCCGACGCGGCAAGAAGTACATTCCACCGCCATCAGGAATCAAGCCACGATTGATGTATGACCAGGTAAAGCTCGCATGTGGACTGACCATTACAAAATCACATGCCAGTGCCGTATCAGCGCCTAGACCGGAAGCCGCGCCATTGACTGCGGCGATGGTTGGTTTGGGCATCGTATAAAGCAAGGACTGCGTATGATGAACACGCTGCTGTCTTGCCCAGCCGTTGAAAGCGACTTCGCCTGCGGGTGCTTTCATGCGCTTTTCCATTCCGGCGACATCACCACCCGCGCAAAAACCTTTGCCTCTGCCTGTCAGCACCATCGCACGAATATTTCGATCCGTTGCAATCGTCTCCAGAGCCTCAATAAACTCGCCTCGCATCGTATCGCTCATTGCGTTACGTTTTTCAGGACGATTCAAATAGACCGTAGCGATCCCGTCCGTGACACTCAATTCAATCAATTCACTCATGTTGTGCTCACTTTAATTTGGTTCGATTTTGGCGGCTTTCACGACAGCTGCCCAACGCTTTTGCTCGGCACTCACATAATCAGCAAGCTCTTTCGGCGTGCCAGCTGAAATGACCAGTCCTTCACCTTCTACGCGTTTGCGAAAAGCATCTGATTGCGCGGCTTTTGCGGTGGCTGCATTCAACTTTTTAATGATCTCGTCTGGTGTCCCGGCTGGCACAAAGAATCCATACCAGCTTTCCGCCGCATAGCCGGGAACGCCAGCCTCGGCGATCGATGGGACTTCAGGCCGGACAGGCGAGCGCTCGGGTGTTGTGACACCCAACGCCCGGACCTTGCCGCTTTCTATCAGCGGTGCCGCTGCGGTGGCCGTGGCAAACATCATGTTGACTTGTCCGCCCAATAAATCATTCAGTGCCGGACCTGCCCCTTTATAGGGAATATGCGTCATTTGGACACCGGCCAAGTTATTGAATAACTCTCCAGCCAAGTGTGCCGAAGTACCGACACCCTGCGAAGCAAAGGTCAGTTTGCCAGGCTCGGCTTTCGCTGCGGCCACCAACTCCTTGATATTTTTGTAGGGGCTGTTTGCCGGTACAACGAGAATGTTGGGCGAGCGTCCGATCAGCACAACAGGATCAAATGCCTTGTCCGTATCAAACGGCATTTTGCTGCGCAAACTGGGATTGACAGCATGCGCAAAGGTTGCAATCAAAATAGTCGTGCCATCAGGCGCGCTCTTTGCAACCGTATCCGAACCAATAACGGTTCCGGCACCGGGCTTGTTTTCAACAATGACTGTTTGGCCAAGATCCTGAGCCATTGCTGCACCTAGAGTCCGGGCGATTGTATCCGTCCCGCCTCCGGGCGAAAACGGCACAACAATTCGTATCGGTCGATCAGAAGCACTTTGCGCGGAGGCGGGGGAAATCATACCCGCGAGAGGTGCAAGCAGCAGCAGGGCCAGAGCCTTGTAAATATGATTTTTTAAGCGGGGCATTTGAATGGTCTCCAGAGGTATTCAAACAGATTGACTGCATAAGCTGAAGTCTAGTCCCATCGAGGACAGCTTGCCCATGGCACAATTCCATCTAGTAGAATTAGGAGCTCATCATGCCCAACTCTCCAAGCCTCTCCGACCCCAACCGCTCCCTCTTGAGAGGGCTGGAAATTTTGCGTGCCTTCCGTCCCGGCAGCGATGTGCTGGGAAACGCTGAAATCGCCGAACGGACTGGCCTGCCCAAATCAACCGTCAGCCGATTGACAGGCACGCTCCTCAAAGCCGGCTTCCTCTTTCATTCCCCTCAACAGCAAGGCTACAGCCTTGGGGTCTCAGTATTGAGCTTGTCTCATGCCATGCGCAGTGGTTCCTCTTTATTACAGTCCGCGCGTGCGCCGATGCTGTCAGAAGCCAGACGTTTACGCGTGAATGTAGGACTCGCCTTGGCTGATCGTGATGAAATGGTTTATTTGGAAACCCTGCGATTCGCCGGCAACCCGTCCTTGCGCCAGGTTGTTTCAGGACAACGCGTCCCGATGGCGCTGACATCTCTGGGTCGCGCCTACCTCAGCACATTGACAGCCGCGGACAGACGCAAACAGCTTACCCACTTGAAATCAAAACACATTAGAGACTGGAACGCGCTACGCAAACAAATCAATCAGTCAATACAGGATGTTGAACGTCATGGCTGGTGTATCACCAGCTGGCAGCCTCAGGTCATCGCACTGGCGACTCCGATCATGCTTGAGCATCAACCCACGCATGTGCTTAACATGAGTCTTCATACCGGTGATGGCCCTGAACAGGTGGCTGCTCGTCTAGCACCTGAGTTGATGCGTCTGAAAGGACTCTTGATTACCAATCAGACCCGCATGCTAGGATAATAAGATGTCTCTTTTGACTGACAACTGACTGACAAAAAATCTACTTTCATTTCATGACCATGCAACCGCTTGCAAGCATACTGCTCAAGACGCTCACAACGTTAGGCGCAATGCTTTTTACTTGCCTGGTTTCAGCCCAGCCAGTCGGAACTGTGGCTGCGGCATCGGATCTGAAGTTTGCTCTCGAAGAAATCGCACCCCAATTTGAAAAAAATACCGGCCACAAAATTCGGTTGGTATTTGGCTCCTCTGGAAACTTTTATTCTCAATTGCTTCAGGGTGCCCCCTTCCATCTATTCATGTCGGCGGATGAATCCCTTGTTTTCAAACTAGCCGATGCGGGCAAAACAATCGGCCAAGGTAAAATCTATGCACTGGGTCGCATTGGAATCATGACGCCCAAAGGCTCTCCGATCAAAGCGGATCCATCTCTCTCCGGTTTAAAAATCGCGCTCCAAAACAATCAAGTCAAACGCTTTGCAATCGCGAATCCATCCCACGCCCCCTACGGGATGCGCGCCAAAGAAGCGCTCGAACACGCAGGTCTCTGGTCGCAACTTGAGTCCAAACTCGTATTCGGTGAAAACGTGTCACAAGCTGCACAGTTCGCCACATCTGGTTCCGCACAAGGGGGAATCATCGCCTATTCGCTTGCACTCGCGCCACAGGTCGCACGACTCGGTGAGTTTGCCTTGATTCCTGAAAGCTGGCATGGCCCACTGATACAGCGCATGGTACTGTTGCGCGACGCGCCCGACTCAGCCAAAGCCTTCTACGATTATCTTTCAACGCCAGCCGCTCAAGCCATTATGGTGAGATACGGTTTTACCCTGCCGAGGTCATAATCCTGTGGACTGGCAAGCTCTTCTGCTTTCTCTAAAACTGGCTAGCATCACACTTCTGGTGTTGTTGCCAATGAGCCTGTTGCTTGCGCGCTGGCTGGCCTACAAGCAGTTCAAGGGAAAGTCTTTTATTGAGGCCTTGGTTGTACTTCCCTTGGTGCTTCCGCCAACAGTACTGGGTTACTACTTGCTGGTCTCACTTGGCGCAGCATCGCCCTTGGGGATCCTGGCGCAAAACTTATTTGGCGTACAGCTGACCTTCAGTTTTACAGGACTAGTCATTGCTTCGATTATTTTTAACATTCCGTTCATGGTGCAACCCATACAACGCGCGCTTGAAGCGATCCCCTCCAACCTGTCTGAAGCCGCACTTGTCAGTGGCCTGAATGCCTGGCAAACCTTTCTCAGGGTTGAGTTACCGCTAGCTTGGCCCGGCCTGTTATCCGCGATGGTCCTGACTTTTGTCCATACGCTTGGGGAGTTTGGCGTGGTCTTGATGATGGGCGGAAGCATTCCCGGTGAGACGCAAACAATTGCCATTTCCATCTACGATCGTGTACAGGCTTTCGACTTGCAAGCCGCGGATCGCATGGCGCTCTTATTACTGATACTGTCTTTGTTTGCTGTTGCGGCTTCCTATTTCGCCTCGGCACGGATGACGAGACGGCGATGACTACACGTTCAACTCACCGGGCGCTTCATGTGTTGATTGATCAACAGGAACCTATTTTTTTGCAAGGCGAGCTCAAGTGCGAGGCGGGTCAAATGGTTGCGCTCATCGGTCCCTCCGGCGCTGGCAAAACTTCATTGTTACGTTCAATTGCCGGGCTACTACCCATGCGCTCTGGCATGATTCATGTTGCCGATGAAGTCTGGTTTGATAGCAAAGAACGCATCAACATCAAAACGCTCAACAGGCATGTCGGTCTGGTTTTTCAGAATTACGCACTGATGCCGCACCTGTCTGCGGTGCATGATGTGGCGCTTTCTTTACTGTATCTTCCAGAACCTCAACGTCTCGATCGTGCGAAAGCCTGGTTAAATAAAGTCAATATCACGGGTGATTTACAACAACGAAAACCCGCACAGCTTTCCGGCGGACAACAACAACGTGTAGCACTCGCTCGTGCACTCGCGCGCGAACCCAAAGTCTTGTTACTCGATGAGCCCTTTTCCGCTGTGGATCAGTTAAGCCGGCAAAGTCTTTACGAACTGTTGGCCGACTTACGCTCCGAGCTTGATATTCCTATCATCTTAGTGACCCATGATCTCAACGAGGCGCGCTTGCTCGCGGATCAAATCGCCGTGATGGATGCAGGCAAAATCGTGCAGCAAGGCACGCCTCTTGATGTGTACAAATCTCCAAGAAACGCCCGCGTTGCTGACCTTGTCGGCATCAGAAATCGTTTTTACGGAAAATGGTTGGGACCCGATCCTGTCTCGACAAGCCCGGGGACTGGGCTACTGCAATGGCTAAGCAGTCCCAATGATACAGATGGACCTATTCTGAAAGTACGAGACAAAGGTCGACTTGAAGTCGGCCAGGCTGTGACTTGGGTCATTCAGACCGACGGCTTGTCTCTCCGGGCAATGAACACTCTGCAGGATGATATTGGTCAACAGACCACCTTGGAGAGCATTGTCGCGGATATCAAGCATCTGGGCGAATCTTCCCTTGTGACGCTCAGGACGCATGCACCCAAAGAGGTCCTACTGCATATGACCATCACGGGTCCCCAACGCGCGCTGATCAAGCAAGAGCATCGCATGACAATCTCGCTCGATACGGATTGGGTGCACATTATGCCGCTCGGCTTAGCCAGCTAAAACGACGGCATGCACAGCGTCAATCTATATTGGCTTGAACATGGGTATGCCAGTCCCATTTTCACTTTTCTTGAATGTCACCTGTACTGATTGACCACAGCGAATTCTATCCAAATCGCAATCAACAATATTGGTCAACATCGTTGGTCCGTCATCCAGCGTGACATACGCGATCACGTAAGGAACGGGTCCAGGCACACGCGTCACACTGAAGCTGTAAATAGTGCCTGTCCCGACCGACTCTTTCCATTCGGTCTTGTCACTAAAGCAAAAGGGACACAAGGCCCGCGGATAGTGGTGATACTGACCACAGTCGTTGCAATATTTAATCAGCAGCCTGCCTTGCGTCGCTGCCTCGAAATATGGCTCATCCCCATAATTGAATTTGGGATCGGAGATTTTTCTGTCTTGATAGGGCGTTGTCATCGAATCACTCTCTTTCCATAATGAGTGTCGCGCTGCCGTGGCGCGTACCCAATAAACCACCTGTACCATGCGCCAAAGCCAGATCGCAATTTTTAACCTGCACCTGAGGATTAGCCTCCCCGCGCAACTGTCTCACCGCTTCGATGATCTTGGTAATCCCTCCCCTGTTAACCGGATGGTTGTTGCACAAGCCACCTCCGTCCGTATTAAAAGGCAGTTTGCCAACCCCTGAAATGAGATTGCCATCCATGACAAACTTTCCACCCTCGCCCTTTTTGCAAAAACCTAAATCCTCAAGAGTCATGATGACTGTGATAGTGAAACTGTCATAGATAGAGGCGTACTTGATGTCTTGAGGCGTCACACCTGCCTCAGCAAAGGCAATCGGACCCGAGCGTACCGCGCCTGAGTAAGTGATATCGACCTTGCCACCCATCTGGCCCTTTGGAGACTCGCCGCTGCCAATCAGTTTGACCAAGGGACGGTTGAGCCGCTTGGCGACCTCCGGACTCACCACGATGACCGCGCCGCCACCGTCCGTCACCACGCAGCAGTCAAGCCGATGCAGAGGATCTGAAATCATGGGGGAATTCAGCACGTCTTCAACTGTGACCACTTTTTTCAAAAAAGCGTGCGGGTTGTGCTGGGCATGATGCGAAGCGGCTACTTTGACCCAGGCGAGTTGCTCGCTGGTTGTACCAAATTCGTACATATGACGCATTGCCGCCAGCGCGTATAAATTGACCGTCACCGGAGCGTAGGGCATCTCAAAGGGCGTATCGGGAATATTGGAGTCAAGCTCTCGCACGATCGTGCCAGGCCGACCAAAACCTGCGCAAGTGATCAGTGCAACACTACACTTTCCCGCAGCGATTGCCTCGGCGGCGTGGGCGACTAAATAAAGATATGAAGAACCACCAGTGTTGGTCGAGTCAGAGTGTCTGACTGTCAAACCCATGTAATCAATCATATTGATACCGCCTAACCCGCCAGGCGCATCAGTCGAACAGAAATAACCATCCACATCATGGATGGTTAAACCAGCATCCTCCAGAGCACCCTTCGCGCATTCAGCATGCAACTGAGCCAGTGACTTATTTTCAATTTTTCGGGCCGGGTGTTCATAGATACCCCCGATATAGGCCTTGCCTCGAATACTCATCGGATGCTTGTCTCTTGTGTGGTGTAGGAAGTTTGGTCAAGGAAATATTCATTTTTTTTACCATGCGGGTCCATGTTAGTAAACGCATTTGATTCATTTCAGCTTAAAACTGGCATACTTAGTTTGTTTTTAATTATCGTCTGACTGATCAGGATGCCATCATGGGTAAAAATGCAGCGCAAGTCATCGTCGAAGTACTCGAGTCGGCTGGAGTTCGGCATATTTATGGTGTTGTTGGTGATACGCTTAATCACGTCACGGATGCGATCTCAAAAAGCAAGATCGAATGGGTCCACACACGACATGAAGAAGTAGGGGCCTTTGCAGCAGGCGCTGAATCCTACATGAGTGGTGTGCTGGCCGGTTGTGCGGGCTCCTGCGGCCCTGGCAGCCTGCATCTGATCAATGGCGTGTACGAAGCCCATCGCAATCATGCGCCGTTGATTGTGATCGCCAGTCAACTGGACACCATGAGTCTTGGTCTGGATATGCCGCAGGAAGTGGACTTCCAAAAAGTTTTCTCTGACTGTTCAGTATTTTGTGAACAGGTCTACAACGCCGAGCAAGCTCGCCGGGTCGCAGTACTGGCTTGCCAGGCAGCGATTAGCAAAAAAGGACCTGCCGTCATTATCTTGCCCGTCGATGTCAGCAGCACAGCGATCAAAGATGATATTCCCTACTCCGTACACTTTCCAAGTCCCGTGCGCCGTCCATCTGACAGCGAACTTGCGCAAACTGCCGCCATTCTGGATTCAGGTAAGAAAATCGGTATCTATGCGGGTGCAGGATGTCAGGGAGCACATGACCTGTTAGTTGAGTTGGCGAAAAAGTTAAAAGCTCCGATCGCCCATACCTCTCGCGCGAAAGACTTTGTTGAATACGACAACCCCTACAATGTTGGCATGACGGGCCTACTGGGTGTGCACTCCGGTTTCCACATGATGACCGAATGCGATACCTTGCTCTTGCTAGGCGCGGATTTTGCCTGGGGCCAGTTCTATCCCAAGCACGCAAAGATTGTGCAAATTGACCGCGATGGCGCGCGACTTGGCCGGCGTCATCCCATCACGCTCGGCTTGGAAGGCGATATCATCGCCTCGCTGCAGGCATTACTGCCCATGGTCAAAGAACGCTCAGACGAGACATTTTTAAAGGAATGTCTTGAGCAACGCAGAAAGACCGAGGCCACACTGCTCGCCGAAGAACAACCCGGCCATGGCGAGATGATTCATCCCCAACATCTTGCAAGTTTGCTCAATAAATACGCGGATGATGACGCCCTGTTCACTGCGGACACGGGTACAGCGATGGTGTGGACCTTGCGACACATCAAAACCAACGGTAAACGTCGCACGATGATCAGCTTGCGTCATGCGACGATGGCCAATGGCATGCCGATGGCACTGGGTCTGAAAAAAGCGTATCCCGATCGTCAGGTGGTTTGTATGGCTGGTGACGGTGGCCTGGCGATGTTGATGGGAGACCTCCTCACGATTCATCAGGAAAATTTACCCATCAAAATTGCTGTACTCAATAACGGCGCACTGAATTTTGTCGAGATGGAAATGAAAACGGAAGGTTTGCTCAACAACTACACAGACCTTAAAAATCCAAGCTTCGCCAAAATTGCTGAGGCGGTTGGATTGAAAGGCTTTGAAGTCAAACGCAGCGAAGACCTCGAGCAAGCGGTACAAGATTTTCTATCTCATCCAGGCCCCGCACTGCTCGATGTGCATACCAATCGCTATGAGCTCGTGATGCCGCCAACAGTCTCTGCACAAAACGTTGTGGGCATGGCAACCTATAGCGCCAAGGCGCTCTTGAGCGGTCGTATTAGTGATGTAAAAGACTTGATGAAAAGCGCATTGCATGACTTGAAGCGCTGATGATTAAAGCAAAGCTATTTGGATAACTGATCGGCCAGATAATCGACTAACAACCGCACTTTGGCCGACAAATATCGACGGCTCGGATACACAGCGTGTATGCCGAGCTCTCCTGCCCGCCATGCTGGCATGAGCTCAACCAGACGACCTGTTCGAATGTCATCTCCTATCAAAAAGTCTGGTTGCAAAACAATCCCTTGATCTTGCAGCGCCGCTGCCCGGCACGTATCACCGTTATTAGTCCTCATCACCGGTGCGATACGAACTGAGACCTGACGTTTTGCGTCATGTTCAGACGTGAACAACCATTGATCACCCGAAGACAACAAACTGTAGGCAAAAATTCGATGTTGGCTCAAATCCTCAGGCATGCGCGGTGAGGAATATTTCTCGATGTAGCCTGGCGAGGCGCACAACACCATCCTCGTTCGACTCAACCGGCGACTGACTAATGTCGATGACTCTAGCTTGCCGATTCGCACCGCCAAGTCGTAACCCTCTTCAACCAAATCCACCACGCGATCTGAAAGCGTGATGTCCAAGATAACTTCCGGATGCTTTTCCATAAAAGCAGGCCACAACGCGGCGAGATGCGAAAGGCCGTAGCTAACTGGAACATTGATACGCAATATGCCCCGCGCCTGCGCACTGCGATGCGTGACATCATCCTCAGCTTCTTGAAGCTCGAGCAACACGTTGCGACATCTTCCAACATACGTATCACCCTCCGGCGTCAGAGAGAGTTTGCGCGTCGTGCGATGAAGCAACCGCACTCCGAGATGCTCCTCGAGCTCTGCGACCAGGCGTGAAACAACCGCCTTGGAAATCTGCAGACGGTCAGCACCACCGACAAAACTGCCCGCATCCACTACCGCCACAAAGGCACGCATCGCATCAAATCTGTCCATTG
The DNA here is from genome assembly GCF_030410375.1 of Zwartia vadi. GTDB lineage: Bacteria > Pseudomonadota > Gammaproteobacteria > Burkholderiales > Burkholderiaceae_B > Zwartia > Zwartia vadi. The sequence continues at coordinate 121,085 of NZ_JAUHHE010000007.1, read as the reverse complement.
TCTCTATTTTAAAGATAATAAATAATAATTTACAGTATTTATCTTCATTTAAACCACCAATAAACTTTCAACTGTTTCTTTAAATTCACTTCCTACTTACTCTCTAAGGATTTTTTATGCATACGACTCTCCAAAATGGTTTAACGCTTCTTGGTCGTTTGGCGCTCGCAGCCCTATTTTTGCCCGCCGGATTTTCAAAAATCAGCGGTTTTGAAGGTACCGTGGGCTACATCAACTCAGTCGGTCTGCCCTTAGCATCGTTGGCGGCCGTCATCGCAATCTTGGTCGAAATCGGCGGTGGTTTGGCTTTGATCACAGGACTCTTTACTCGCTCAGCGGCTTTGATCCTTGCCGTGTTCACCGCTGTTGCCTCTGTTTCATTTCATGCGTACTGGGCAGTTCCAGCTGATCAAGCTTTCATGCAACAACTGATGTTTTATAAAAACGTGGGCGTTGTTGGCGGTCTGTTGATATTGGCTGCACACGGAGCAGGTGCTTGGGCACTTGGCGCGCAAGGCAAGCAGAACGCCGGTTAATCATCAGATTGCTCGACATAACAAGACGCGAATACTCAATACTCATCATGACCACTACACCCGCACCTGTACTTTTTGTTTCACATGGCTCGCCAATGCTGGCAATCGAACCGGGGGCGCTCGGCGCGCAACTAGCCAAGCTGGGCGCACAGTTGGACAAGGTACGCGGGATTGTGGTGGTGTCGCCCCACTGGCAAACACGGGGACTCAAAGTAGGTGGTCACCTTCGTCCTGAAACCATCCATGATTTCAGTGGTTTTCCCAGAGTCCTTTACACGCTTCACTATCCTGCGCGAGGGTCTCAAGACTTGTCCCGACAGGTTCGACAATCACTCGAATCGGCAGGCCTGAAGGCGGAACTTGATCCTGAGCAAGGGTTGGACCACGGAGCCTGGGTTCCTCTTATGCATTTGCGTCCGCAGGCAGATATTCCCATTATTCCCGTATCACTTCCCGAGGATGCAACGCCAGCATCCGCCTTGCTAATCGGTCAAGCTCTGTCCGTCCTGAGAGAAGAAGGAATCGCGATAATTGGTTCAGGCAGCATGACACATAACTTGTACGAGTTTCGCGGAGGAGAAAATGTCAAGGCCCAGACTTATGTTGAGGAATTTTCAACTTGGGTACGCGACGCTATACAAAGTCGAGACCTGCACACTTTGTTGAATTACCGGACACTGGCACCACATGCCGTCAGGGCGCATCCGACGGATGAGCATTTTCTCCCGCTCTTTGTCGCGCTTGGCGCGAGTTCAAAAGAAGACGCCATGCGTATCTTGGAAACAGAGGTACGCCACGGGATGCTATCGATGGAGTCTTACGTCTGGGGTGAGTCTTCATTACCCAACTAATAGACCGTCAGGGGTAAAGAAGTTGTTTTGATCCGGACTGGTACACGTTGATTTTTATAGGGGATCAACGTTTCCCCTGCAATTTGACTCGCGATCGTCAATGCCTGTCGACGAATGGGTTCAATAAAACGACTGGTCACACCATCAACAGAAATGCAATCCCCTAGGGCGTAAATATTCGCCACACTCGTCATCAATGTTCTCCGGTCAACAGCGATGCCATTGTTCCAGGCAAGTTCCGCACCTTTCACGAGGCGATCACATGTACGCAGGCCCGTTGCCGTGACGATCGCATCGACATGCAGCTTTCTCTCGTGACTTAAACGAACTTCATAACCGCTAATCAAGTTTTTTCGAATCTCAAGCACCTCGGTGTCGCCGATGAATTCGAGAGGTAAACCTTCCCATGCCTTTAACAAAGCCGCTGATTGATCTGCCTGCGTCAACAGCCGTGCAAGCGGTCTATCTGCCAGATCAACAAGTGTCACAGTATGTCCACCCAAAGCCAGATCATTGGAAAGCTCTGAGCCAATCAAGCCTGCTCCAATCACTAAGACGCGGCGCGAGGTTGAACCTAAAGCACGACGAAACTGAGCATATTGATGCAAATGATTAATACGCCAACAATATTCGGCCGACAAATTGGCCGGAATGACAGATTGAGCCCCCTGGGCAATCACCAAGTACGTATAGCGAAGACTTCCGAGGGTGGTGCGAACAACCTGCGCAGAGGTTCGGATACTGATCGCAGTTGTTCGAGAAAAAAGTGAAAGCCTGAGTCGTCGAGCAGCCTCTTCACCCGACTCTTTGACAAGCTGGTCCACAGGAAAATCTCGGGCAATCGCAACTGATAAAAGCGGTTTGTCATAACGATCTGCATCACATTGCGCAATGATTGCGATCGTTAGCTCTTCAGAAAACTCTCGCAAGGTTTCCGCGACCGTCCATGCCGCTGTTCCACCACCGACAATCACGACATCGAAATCTCGCTTATCCGCTCTGCTTCGACGACTTGTGAGATCGGAAACAGGGGAAATAGGTCGCTGAGTCTGTCTCCTCTCATTCTGTCGACGATCCAACAACACAAAGTCAGCTTTGGTGACTCCGCATACAGGGCAATACCAGTCCTCCGGGATATCCTCAAAGCGTGTCCCCGGCGCCAATCCACTATCCGGATCACCATCGCGCTCACGATAAATGTAGCCGCAAGCTTTGCAGAGATATTCCCTCCAGTCATCTTGCGTACTCATGCCGGCAGCGTCTCCTGACTCAGCCTGGCCATCTCACTACGCAAATGCTTGATCGCAGGGGTCACAATCGCGACAAAATGCGACTCTCGCACGCGTCGCTGCACTTCAGAGCTCAACAAGTAACCTCGTGCACCCTGATGCAACAGTGCGGATTGGGCAGCCCTCAGACTGAGCTCCGCACCGTGCGCACGCGCATCAAGTACTTGAATAAAAAACGCATCACTGTCATCGAAAGGCGTTTGTGCAAGCATCGCGATACGGGCGGACAACTCGTTTAGCTCTTCTTCCAGGGCATCTGGCCGGTCTTCGAGATAGCGATTCACATGACCCAGTTGATCCTCGACCGCCCACATCGAATCAATTGCACCTTGTATGACACCGACCGCCATGCCACATTGCAGCATGACAAAGGCGGCTCTGATTTTTTTAATCAAGGGTCTTGCCGGCTCGGCAATCACCTCTGCCGCAGGTACAAAATAATCATTCAAATGCAAAGCGTATGTACCTGTTCCTTCCATTCCGGAAAAGTGCGGGCACTCGCGCAAGGTCACGCCTTGAGCGTCGCAACGTAATAGAAACATCAACTCCCGCGCATCATTTCCATTGTTGATGGAGGCGATTGCTCCGCAGTAATGACCCTGACCAAGATTGCTCACCCAAGGCAAACTACCACTAACTTGGTAACCACCTTCCACACGAACCGCCTTGAGCATAAAAGATTCAATTTTGGCGTAGGTCTTCATGGGATTGGACAAAGCAGTGCCGCCCAGGCGCTCACCTGAAACATGCATAGAAAGAGTGCGTCCCTGTAACGCAGTTGAGGAGGCCTCTTGTAGATAGAGACCACACACTGCCTGGCACCACATCATGAAACCTGTTGAGCCACACACTCGCGAAACTTCGGCGATTGACTGAATAGCCAATCCGAAATCATTGAAACCGTGAGGCGCTCGCAGATGGGCGCTCATTGCACCTGCCGCTGCAAGCTGACGCAGTATGCTCTCCGGGTAAAGTCCTTGCTGGTCAATCGCCTGGACGTTCTTAGCCAAATCCCCCTGCGCAATCGAACGTACGATTCCTAATAATGATTCTTTACCAGCCTCGAACGGTTTCATTTCATTCTCTCTGACTAAGCGCGACTGATTTCAAAAGGGATGGGATTACGAATGCTATTTGCCACTGGCGAGTAGTAATTGGCATGCTTGACGATCTCGTCGAGAACTTCTTGCGGCGCATCTCCCTCGACATGAACCTTGACACGAACAGCCTGAAACCCCATTTGCGTAGGCTGTTTATCCAAAGCTCCGCCCGCCCCCCATGCCGCGGAGTTTCCAATATCTCCTTCAAGAAAAATCTCAAGCTTGGTGAGCTTGATTTGTTTCCATGTGGCCACTGCCTGAATACCGACTGCCAGACAACCGCCCAGACCAGAAAGAACAATTTCTCCTGGCGCAGGCGCAGTATTCTGACCAAACAAATGCAGTGGCTCATCCACAATCACAGGCTCGTGATCGCCGACATAGCTCAAAGATCTGTACTGCCCCTCCAGTACCGTGTGAACCTTGTTCGTTCCCTTGGCTGCGGGATTGGACCGACCCTTCTCGGCAAAGGCGGAAAGGCCTGTTGCATCGATTGGACGCAAATATACATTGACGGTCTCTGCGTGTTGAGTATTGCTCATGCCTTGCTCCATAATTGACAAACTTCCCTGAAAATCCAATCGAGAAGGAATCCGAGAATTCCAATCAATACAATCGTGGCCATCAATTCGTGATAGGCCAAGCGGTCTCGCGTATCCAAAATAAAATATCCAAGTCCCGCAGTCACTCCAAGCATTTCACACGGCACCAACACAATCCATACGATGCCAATCGCTAGTCGCGCGCCTGTCAAAATATGTCCGAGCACGCCTGGCAACACAACACCGCGAAGTGTTTCCCAACGTGTCGCGGCAAGACTTTTAGACAGCTGCAACCAACGAGGATCCAATGCGCGCATCCCTGCAATCGTGTTCAGCATGATGGGCCACACTGCGGCAAAAGCCAGTAGAAAATAAACTGGCTGATTGCCGACACCAAAGGCGATGACGGCGATCGGCATCCACGACAACGGTGAAATCATTCGCAAAAACTGAAAGGCCGGAGAGAACGTGGCATTTAGTTTTGTCGATCCGCCCAATAACAAGCCAAGTGGGACACCGATAAGCAATGCAAATCCAAGACCCACAAAAACACGCTGCAAACTCACCCCGATATGCGTCCAGATTTCTGCGCGGCTAAGCATCTCTGCCAGCGTCAACAAAGCAGGACCCGGGGCGAATCGCCGAACCATACCGGTGCTTTCGGAGAAAGGGACTGTCATCACCCACCAGACCCCAACCAGCATAATTAAGCCAGTCAAGCCACGCACAAGGTTTGATAGTTTCACATTCACTGCTCAAGCCTTCGAGAGATCGATCGTCTCTTTACGTGAGTAAGAAGCGTCCACACCAAATTTCTGCAAACCGCCGACAGCTTCGATCGCTTTCTTAACAAAACGATCATCTACCAGGTCTTGCGCGGCAAATACCGGATCCAATTGATTTAAAAATCCCCGATCGGCCTCTACAGTTGTATTCTTAAGCCGCGTCACGAGTTCCTCGGTGTAGCTCGGAAAGGGATAGGGTTGGAAACCGATTCTTTCCTCTTTCCAATCTGCATGGCGAATTGCACGGCTCGCTAAATAGGCTTCTGCATCCGTCGCAGAGGGAGCGAGCACTTTGGATAACGCGCTCAAACCATGCGGCGTGTATTGCTTGCCACTTTCACGTGACAGAATCTTGGCCGCCTCCCCTCTATTTTCCAAAATCCACAACTGTGCGCGAACAATGGCATCCACCACGCCTTGAGACCATTGCGGACGTCCATTCAAGTCACGCTCATGCATAAACACTGTGCAACACGCATGATTGCGCCAGACATCTCCCGTAAATCGCAAGACTTTACCCACACCCATCAATTCAGCAGCGGCGTTGAATGGCTCAGCCACGATATAACCCGAGATACTGCCTGCAGCGAGTGCAGGCAACATATCTGAAGGTGGCATCACCACCAGACTCACTTCATCTGCTTCCACCTTACCGACACGGCGCGCAACGGGCTTGAGTCCTTCGTTACGCAGCATGTCTTGCAACACAACGTTATGAATCGAATACCAGAAGGGAATCGCAACCGTGGTACCGCCTAAGTCTTTTAATTGGTTAACCTTGGGTGATACCGTCAACGCTGAACCATTGATGTGATTCCAAGCGACGACCTTTGCAGGCACGTTACTGCCAAAACGCGCCCACACTGTCATGGGTGACAAGAGGTGCACAACGTTTGTTTGTCCTGCAATGAAAGACTCGGCCAGCTGCGCCCAACTTCTAAATAAAGTTGGTTTTTCAACCTTCACACCTGCATCTTGAAAGTATCCGTTGTGATGTGCGATCAATAAAGGCGCTGCATCAGTAATCGGCAAATAGCCGATCTTGACGGGTTGATCCGGATTGTTTTGCGCCGCTGCACGTGCGGCAGACAATAACGGCGCGGCCCCGGCAACAGTCAACAGACTAGCGAGCTTCAACCAGTCGCGACGCGAAGTGTATTCAGTGCACATTTGAGTACTCCTGATGCGCATAATCCGGCCGCGCGAGTTTGAATTCAAATGCGGATGGAAGTGAGGCAGGCTGACCCTGTATGGATCGTCTCAAGGCCTGCAGGATCTCCAGGCGGAGTGCTTGGACAGACGGATCGAGCAAATCTCTTTCTTGCGCACATCCCAAGGTCCACTGACCGAACACATGGGCTGGTGTACCCCCCAGCAAAACTACTCGATCCGATACGCGTAACGCTTCATCGATATCGTGTGTAATCAACACAGCTGCCGTTCCCAAATCCTCTCGGACACGCAAGAGCAACGCCTGCATCGACTCGCGCGTGACCTCATCGAGCGCGCCAAAGGGTTCATCGAGCAACAAAACCGAGGGTTGGCGTGCAAGGCATCGGGCCAGCGCGGTACGCTGTGCCATGCCACCTGAGAGCTCTCGAGGATAACGCTGACGCGCATGCTCAAGCCCCACCTCGCGAATCGCCAGATCCACACGCGCCTGTCGAACTTCAGCACTGATTTTGGGCTGGTGTTTAAAGTCCAGGCCAAAGGCGACATTTTGCTCAAGAGTGAGCCAAGGCAACAAACTTGGATCTTGGAACGCCATGGCGACTCGAGGATGCGCGCCAGTCACCTCTTCATCGCCAGCGAAAATTTGTCCGCCATTCGATGACTGCAAGCCGGCAAAAATTCTCAACAGACTGGACTTACCGATACCACTCGGTCCAAGCACTGTGACAATCTCACCCGCCCCGACATCAAGTGAAAAGTCTGCGATCAAAGGACGCGACGTGCCATATGCCAGACCGATGCTCTTTGCACTCAGGACTAACTTTGAGTAATTTGTATATAAGCTATTCATAAGCAAACAGTATTAAGATGTAACAAGATCGTATTCAATGCGCCCAAAGGATCAAACGATTGTTTTCTTATTTACATATGGACACACACGATGACCACTGAAATCAGCAAGCAGCGTTTGGAAGGCTTGTCAGATGGTATCTATGCTGTGGCATTGACCCTACTCGTGCTTGATTTGAAACTTCCAGCTCAATCCTTTGACGGCAATGACGCCGCTTTCATGGCTGCGCTGTACGGTCTGCTGCCCAATCTTTTGACGTGGCTATTGAGCTTTTGGGTTGTGACGATTTACTGGCTGGCACAAGTCAAGTTATACCGACTCACAAAAAATGTTGATCGGCCCATGGTGCATTTCGCTTTTGGTGAACTCGCGCTCATCAGTTTGTTACCCTTCTCCACCTCTCTCATCGGCGAGCACGGTGATCACATCGCTTCCGCAGTGATCTACAGCTTAAATCTTGTGGGTATCGCAGCACTCTCACTACTGCGGACTCGACATGTCCTGGCGAACAAAGATCTTCACGATAGTGAAATTCCACACACACTGGAACGAACATTACACACCAGTGTTTGGGCCAGACTAGTTTGCTCCCTCGCGGCCTTGGCGCTTGCATTTGTGTATCCTGGCTGGAACATGCTGGCGATGATGCCTTTGATTTTTTTACCTCGTTACTTGCGTCACACAATCCATCATTAAGTTCTCAACCTTTCATATGAAAACTCGCCGCTTTATTCAATGTGATGTCTTTAGCCCCATTCCTTTTCAAGGCAATGGTTTGGCCGTCGTTGTTGATGCAGAGGGGCTGAGCGACGAACACATGCAGCGCTTTGCCGCATGGACCAACCTGGCGGAGACGACATTTCTTTTGCCACCGGTTGATCCGAGCGCTGACTACCGCGTGCGCATTTTTACGCCAAGCCGCGAGATGTTATTTGCGGGCCATCCTACACTTGGAAGCTGTGCCTCCTGGTTGCACTGCGGAGGCAAACCTAAAACGTCCGGTCTCGTTCGCCAGGAATGTGGCATTGGTATTGTTGAAGTGGATGTATCGCAGGGATCCACACTTTCTTTTTCAGCGCCCCCGACTACTATTCAAAAAATGGATCCCGCCAAGCAGGCTGAGATCATGCGTGCGCTGAGTATTCCAGTTGATGCGGTCGTGAATACTGCGGAGCTGTGTAATGGACCCGTCTGGCAACTCTTCGAGCTCAAACACGCCGAACAGGTGCTCGCACTTGATTCGTCTCGAGTGAGATGGCCCGACTTCAAAGCCATCGGTCTGATCGCGCCGCACTCAGCCGGCAAAGAATGTGACTATGAAGTGAGAATGTTAGCGCCCTCGAGCGGCATGAGTGAAGATCCCATTACGGGCTCACTCAATGCAGCCATCGCGCAATGGTTGCTTACCTCAGGACGCTTGCTCAAGCCTTATGTCGCTGCCCAGGGGACCGTCATCGGTCGCTCGGGACGAGTGACCGTCACCCCTGTCGGAAAGGATGTTGCCTGGATTGGCGGGCAAGTACACATTTTAATTGAGGGCAGTGTGTATCTTTAAACAAGCTGCGCACACGATGCTCAGACGCATGCGCAGCCGCAGCCTCCACATTACGAGTTATTCAAAGTCCGGCAACGCGTCATCGGGTCCGATATGCGCTGGTGTGACCCAAGTCACATCTTTCATTGAACGCTGCACCAGTCGATCCACGCCAAGCAATTTTGCAAAAATCGCCATACGAATCGGAATGCCGTTATCCGTTTGTCTGAAAATTGCCAAACGAGGATCGGCATTCAAATCGACGCTTAAATCATAAGAGCCTGGACGACCATCGCGAGGCAGGGGATGCATGATGACAACGTCTTTCTTGCAAGCTTGATTCACAAGCTTCTGGTTGATTTCAAACTCTGCGCCATAGCCGTCAATCGCCTCTTCACCGAAGCGCTCTTTTTGAATACGCGTTGCGTACAAAATATCTGCCTCGGCTAAACCATTTGCGGGAGAGTCGCTGAATTTGATCTGGTGCCCATGACGACTGACCACATCCACAATTTCAGCAGGCATCTCCAGCGACTGAGGCGCGATCAAGGTAAAGGTCAAGCCACGATAAAGCGAAAGCAGCTTGATCAGAGAGTGCACCGTACGACCATATTTCAAATCGCCAACCATGGCGATATGCGCACCATCAATCAGCTTGCCAAGCCGGGAGAACTCGCGCTGAATAGTATAGAGATCGAGCAACGCCTGGCTGGGATGCTCGCCCGGGCCATCGCCGCCGTTGACGACCGGAATATTTGTCGCACGCGCGAACTCGGCAACCGCACCTTTTTCCGGATGACGGATCACCATTGCGTCGACATAGCCGCTCACCACGCGACTGGTGTCGTAAATCGATTCGCCTTTCGCCATCGATGAAAACGTGAAGCCCGTCGTGTCGCAGACAGAACCTCCCAGGCGACAGAAAGCCGCTCCAAAACTGATGCGCGTGCGGGTACTGGCCTCGAAAAACAGGTTGGCCAGCACAGCCCCTTCAAGCACACGGGTGACCTTTTGACGACGGGCTATCGGCTGCATCACATCCGCCAGCCAGAAGAGCTCCTCAACCGATTCTCGCGACAACTGATCAACCGACAGCAAATGATTGGCGGACAAGCCTGACCCGGCATCTGCACTTTGCGGACTATCAGGCAGATTAGCGAGAATTTCAGTGACATACCGACGCGCCACCTCAGGCATCGCCCGGTATTCACTCGACTCATCTGGCAGCAACCAGCTGTCGAGTGTGCGACGCCTGCAACCGATCCGCTCGGCAAATGCATCGCGAGTCATATTTAAACGACGCATTGCGTCCCGAAGTAGTGCCTGTGTCGCGATTGCCATATGTCACCTATACACAAAAGTTGGCATGATTGACGGGATTATATGCACTTTGCGTAGATCGGCGGGAAATTATTAATCTACCCGTCTTTTTTTGAATCCAACGCCTCCTCGAGGCCGATCCCTTTAAAAAACCGGGCGCCCAAGGGCGATATTGGCTTGTGTACCCGTTCGATCGGGCCTTTAAGCTTCTTGATTTCGTTGATCAGCAGACGACCAAACCCCTTGCGACGGTAAAGAGGATTGACGTAGATGTATTCCACCTCTCCCATCTCGTTGAAGCGGGTATATCCGATCGTTGTATTTTGATTTTTGATCAAAACGACCCCTTCAGAGATGTCGATCTGAAAATCATCCGGGTCATTTTGCATCAGGGCTACCTGTATTGAGCGTAAAGATCACTGCGCGATTAAACACTAAAACTCGGTACGGATTCATGGTCAACGCTGTAAACTGCACACTCAGGATTTATTAACCCCCCCTAAGATATGACATTCAGTCTCATCGCGGCGATATTCATATTCTACGGAATACTCTCGATCGCTTACTCCGTCACGCTGTTGTTCTACTTTTCCAAACAGGAAAATAAAACAATCGAAAACTGTGCCGTTGGCGCCTTCCTGCTTGGTTTCGCCTCCTTTGTGACCGTTTTTAGAAATGAAATCCCGATACTGATCTCCTACGTTGGCGCGAACGCACTCGCCTTTCTGGCCTATCGCTACTTTAATTATTCGCTCATCAATCTGCTGGGTAAAGAGCCCACGCTTAGGCCGTCTTTGCTGAACAACCTAAGCGCCTTTGGTCTCTATGCCGTGGCACTGTACGGTATAGGCATACTGTCGACGCCCGGCTATCAAACAATTTTTGTCTGCCTGGCGGTTGCTTACCTCACAGCTCAAAGCGGTTTTCTATCCCTGCAGGTATATAAGAAGAAGAATATCGATCTAATCAAGGTCTACGGGATTCTTTTTTTTGCGACAACCGTCCTCTGGATAGCGCGGATCGTACTCGTTCTGTTGGACATCGCCACGGTCGCTTTTGACACCAATGTGATCAATACGATTATCTTCATCGCAATGTTTTTGCTTGCGATCTTCCGATACATGATTTTCCCGATCTTCTTACTTAAAATCACGGAAAATGAAAAAGAAAAACTACTGATCGACAGACTAGTCTGGGCAAACAAAACCGCCGCCACGGGAGCGCTCTCAGCGTCAATTGCCCACGAACTGAATCAACCTTTAGGTGCGGTTCAAATCAACAGTGAGTTTATGAAGCTCCAGCTTGCCAACGGCAGAGTCGATCAAGCTGTCCTCAAAGATCTCGCCGAAAGAATTGTCAAAGATAACTTGCGCGCAGGCAGCATCATCCAGTCATTACGTTCAATCTTTAACGAAGAAAATCCGAACACTGATGCAATCGATCTTGGCGATATCGTTCAATCGGTCCTACAGATCACGACCCCCGAACTCTCAAGACGAAACATCAGTGTCAAATTAAATCTTGCCTCACAAACTGTCGCACGCGTCAACGCGCCAGAAATTCAGCAGGTCATTTTAAACATTCTCAACAATGCTATTCAGGCGCTATCAAGTGTTGAGCGAGAAAAAAAAGAAATATCTATTCAAACAAGTATGCAATCAGGAAAGGTGAACTTGGCGATTTCCGATAACGGGCCTGGCATTCCCAAGGAGAGACAAGCGCAAATCTTTGAACTGACGGCGAGCAACAAGCGCAACGGTATGGGTTTGGGTTTGTGGCTGTGTAAACAAATCGTCTCCAGAAACGGAGGCTCGATCACTTATCAGGACGTACCAACTGGTGGCACTCACTTTCTGATTGAACTCCCCGGGGAAATGAAATGAGGCATGGCGGTTAAAAGCCCATGCCTCATCTGCTGCGCAACCTGCTGACAGTTTTACTTGGTTTGCGTGGCTGACTTGTTCGGGATCAACAAGCTTGCGATGATCGACATTAGCAAGATGGCACCCACCACCATCAGAGAGATCGATACTGGAATCTTGTACCAATCCACAATCAACATCTTGGTGCCGACAAAAACCAGAATGAAACCGAGTCCGTACGATAGCAAGTGGAACCGATCTTTAAGATCCGCAAGCAGGAAATACATCGCCCGTAATCCCAAGATCGCGAAGATATTCGATGTCATGACAATGAACGGATCCTCTGTGATCGCAAAAATAGCGGGAATACTATCGACAGCAAATATGACGTCGGTAATACCGATCATGATGACCACGACAAAGAGCGGTGTAAAAAACCGCACGCCATTCTTGTAGACCCAGAACTGTTCGCCTTCAAAGTTGGGCAAAATATTCATGTGCCCACGCATCCATTTAAGGATGGGATTCTTTTCAAGATCGGCTTCTGCTTCTGCGAAGACAATCATCTTGACTCCCGTGACCAGCAGGAAGATGCCGAAGACATACAAAATCCAGTGAAACTCTTTGATCAGCCAGGCGCCAATCAAAATCATGACCGCTCGCAACACGATTGCGCCGATCACACCCAAAATCAGTACCCGCTTTTGCAAATGAGGCGGTACAGCGAAAAACGTGAACAACATCAGGAAAACGAAAATATTATCGACCGCCAAAGATTTCTCAATCAAATAACCGGTCAAAAATTCAGAGGCTTTCTGATTTGCGAGTTCCCGACCTGACTGCCCGTCGATGTACCACCAGAGCAAGGCATTGAAAATCAGCGCCAAGACGACCCAAAGCGCCGACCAGCGCAAGGCCTGGCCAATGGATACTTTGTCGTCCCCTTTTTTCTGAAGGACCAACAGGTCCACCGCGCAGGCCACGACCACAAATATTGCGAAGCCTGCCCACATCCACCAACTACCAATCGTTTCCATCTAATCTCTCCGTTACCCTTTGTCGAGACGCAAACACTGCGTCATCTTTCATATCGAGCACAGGCGAGAGACTAATGGCGATTGCCGCTTATTTAAATAGGATATAAACTGAAAGTTGATAAGATTTATTCGAACTAAATTATGCTTAATTATCATCATCTGCGGTATTTCTGGGCCGTCGCTACCGAGGGAAACCTCGCAAGTGCCGCAGAAAAACTAGGCGTTAGCGTTCAAACCGTCAGCGGACAAATATCGAAACTTGAAAGCGATCTGGGCAGAACGCTATTCCAACTTGAGGGCCGCAGACTGGTCCTCACGGAGGCGGGACGCGTCGCGCGACGCTATGCCGATGAAATTTTTCGCCTGGGTGAACAAATGCTCACCAACCTCTCCGATGAGTCGCTGGAGCGCACGCTTCGACTCACGATTGGCGTGTCAGACGTCCTGCCCAAAACAGCATCCTATCGCCTGTTAGCGCCACTACTGCATGGTGGACTTCAGGTCAAAATCGAATGCATCGAAGGGCGCTTTGAAGAACTCCTCCCCTCACTGATGTTGCATCGCCTGGACCTTGTGCTGTCTGATCGACCCTATGCGCAAGGAGGCCCCCAGCAAATTCGCTCTCACCTACTGGGCAAAAGTCCTGTCTCTATTTTTGGCAGTGAGACACTCGTTTCACAACTGACCGGGTCTTTTCCTGAATGCTTACACGGCAAACCGATGTTGTTACCCACTCACGGCAGTATTCTGCGGGCTCAAGTAGACGACTGGCTGTCTCAGCACCGCATTCAGATCAACGTGGTCGGTGAGTTTGATGATGGCGCGCTGATGAAAACCTTCGGCATGCATGGTGAGGGTTTTTTTCCAGCGCCCTGCTTCGATCCCGCAGATATTACGACCCAGTTTCAAGTTATTCATCTCGGGCGCGTTGAGGATGTCTATGAAAGCTATTATGCTTTGGTTGATCGTCCTAAACTCAACAATCCGGCAGTTCAAGCGCTACTAACTACTAAATTCTAATTCCTGACACTTAAAAAGCGAGCAAACATGCTGATCAAAAATATACTTTCTACGATCATTGCTGTCACAGCAAGCGTGACCAGTCTGCACAGCGTTGCGCAGGACAGCTATCCAAACAAGCCCGTCAAATTGATCGTCCCTTTTCCGCCGGGTCAGGCAACTGATATCGTTGGTCGCTTGCTGGCTGACGGTTTGACTAAAGAATGGGGACAACCCGTCATCGTGGACAATCGCGGCAACACGATTGTGGGCATGCTCGATGGCAAGAAAGCTCCCGCTGACGGCTACACCATTACCTTTGGAACAAGCGGCACACTAGGCGTGAATCCAAGCCTTTACTCCAAGCTCCCTTACGGTCCGAAAGACTTCGAAATGGTGAATGGTGTATTCATCGTCCCACTTATGATCGTGGCGCATCCATCATTCCCTTACAACAATGTGACCGATCTCATTGCGGCAGCAAAAAAAGATCCAAATAAAATGAACATTGGTTACGCTGGTACGGGCACCTCTCAGCATTTGACCGGCGAACTGTTCAAATCCAGCGCCAACGTCGAAATGACCGGCGTGAATTACAAAGGAAGCGGTCCCGCAATGACAGATTTGTTGGGTGGACAGATTCCATTGCTAGTCGATAGCCTGGCGTCCGCGCTGCCACACGTTAAGGCTGGAAAAATTAAAGCACTTGCCATGACAAGCGCCCAACGCGTCCCTCAGCTGCCTGATGTGCCAACTGTCGCCGAAGCCGGACTGCCTGGCTTTGAAGGAAGCGGCTGGGGGGGCTTAGTGGTTCCGGCCGGCACACCACCAGCCGTTGTTGCCAAAATCAGTGCGGATGTGCAAAAGCTCCTGAATGACCCCGAGTTTCAACAAAAAATCATCGCGCGTGGTGCAATTCCCGACCCCCGTGGTGCGAAAGATTGGAGCGCCTTTGTCGACTCAGAAGTTGTCAAATGGGGTGGTGTGATTAAAAAGGCAAACCTGAAGGCGGACTAAGTCCTCCACGAGGGGAGTTTCCAGTCAAACACCATGGCGAGCACACGCAGCAGCGATGCTGTTGCGGCGCCCAAAAACAAGCCTGTCCACTGCGGCAGTGAGAGATCGTGCGCTAAAACAAGCACCCAACCACCGGCAAATGCACATAAAGCATACGGCCGGTGGTCGTTAAACACGCGCGGGATTTCGTTGCACACGACATCTCTCAACACCCCGCCAAATACCGCGGTAATCATGCCCATCATCACGGCCACCAGGGCCGGCATGTCCATGTTCAGTGCGATTTGCGTGCCACCTGCACAAAAAAGCCCCATACCCAGCGCGTCCGGCCACTGCATCGCGCGTTCGGTAGGCTCAAAATGCTTGCCGCGCATAAAAATAATTGCCGCGCTCGCCAGCAGGACCACGAGCCAAAGCAAAGAATGATTTTCGACCCAGAAAAAAGGGCGTCGATCCAGCAAAACATCGCGTAATGTCCCGCCACCAAAGGATGCCAGGATGGCCACTGCGCACACCCCCACCACGTCTAGGCGCCTTCTGGCAGCCTCGATCACGCCAGAAAGCGCGAATGCCACAATGCCAACAACCTCAATCACAAATTGAGTCGTGGTAAATACCGAAACATCCATTTCCGAGCACTCCGTTATGCTTAGGCTAATGGCATGAGGCTTGAGATTCTGTTGAGTAACAGCTACTCTCAGATTGCCAAATCGACTACACCTAAATATTTTTATAGTACCTCGCTGGTACTATCTGTTACAAACAACCTAATACCAATACTACTAATCATCCAGATGGGAACATACCGATCGGCTAGCAAAATTGCTTTGACAACAATGCTGCTCGCGACCTTTCAAAGTCACGCCATCGATCTGAACCCCTTTGATGCGGTGGCGCCACCTCCGGATTTAAACTTCTTTTCGGTGTCGTTTATCAACTCCGAACTGAAAGGCAACTATTCGAACGGTAAGAAAGCAAACGACACACCTACACTCACCAGCAATCAAATCCAGCTCAGGCTTGGGCGTTCCTACACAATTGCTGGCTACACAGGTTTGTCCTTTGTCCAGCTTCCCGTTGGTACGTTGAACCCTGGCGGTGCGGCCTCGAATCATCCAAATGATAGCGGAGTCGGTGATGTCACTCTCGCAACCGCGCTATGGCTAAAAGCAGACAGACAGACGCGCACTTACTTTGGTGTTGCAGGCTATCTGACTCTACCGACTGGCAGTTACTCCAACCAGCAACTATTTAACATGGGTGGCAATCGTGTCTGGGGCGACATTCAGCTCGCCTATCAAACAGGGCTGACTAAAAACCTCGACGGCATAATCGGCTTTGATGCCATGTGGTTTGGTCCGAACAACCAAGTCGGTCGAAACAATGCGCAACTCACACAGAAACCGCTTTACACCGCACAGATCGGACCAATCTACCACCTGAACAAGACTTATGCCATCGCGGCAACCTACCTTTACACATGGGGCGCGGAGACCACGATCAACGGGATAGCGAATAATAATGCCCTACAAAACCACCGCTATCTCCTGAGCGCAGTCGCGACCACGAGCAAAGGACGCTTCACGCTTCAATACGGAACCAACCTCGATACTCATTTTGGCTTTGCCGAAACCAGACGGGTGGTGTTGAGGTACATGACTGCTTTTTAAGTCATTCTACCGCTGCGATGAAATTTGCATCGACCCATATTTTTTTCTCACACAACTCACGCATCACCCGCCGGGCAACGACACTGACGGCCTGCGCGGCGGTCGAGAGCGGGATGTGACGCGCACGACACAACGCGACCGTTCGCGTGATCGCCGGCGCACGAATCGGCAAACTGCTCAACAAGCCACTTTCGATTTCAGCCTTTAGTGGCATCACGGGCAAAATAGTTTGTCCCATCCCGGCTAATAAAGAATTGCGCAAAATACTAATTGAGCTGATATCCGCGGTCACATTGGGCGCAGGCAGTCCTGCTTTGCGCGCCGCATCTTCGATGATCGGACGCACGCCGTGGGGCTGGGCGGGCAAGATCAACGGCCGACTGAGCGCCTCTCGAAAACTCACCGAGTGTCTCTTGGGTGCCGACGCACGAAGCGGCTGATGGATCAAAGACATACGCTCCGCTACCAGAGACTCGGACAGAAAATCACCCAACTGCCCGTCATCGAACAATATGGACAAATGTAAAGAGCCGGCTTGCAACTGTTGCGCAAGGTTGCCAGTGAGCTCCTCGGTCAGTTCCAAAATGACCTGCGGAAGGGCCTGACGAACCGCCTCGATCAGGGGCAACGCCAAAGCGTGTGAAACGCTGTGCGGTAAACCAAAGATTACTCGACCCGATGGCGACTTGAGCAAGCTCGACACGCTCGCCTGGGCGTCTGCCACTTGGCGCAAAATGGATAATGCATGGACGTGAAAAATCGCGCCGGCCTCTGTCAGCGTGACCCCGCGCCGGGCGCGCAAAAACAACGTGGCACCTAGCTCGTTCTCGAGCTGTGCGATCTGATGACTCAGTGCCGATTGAGCAATGTGCACTTTGCTGGCGGCGCGAGAGAAGCTGCCATGCTCGACAATCGCCACGAAATAACGTAACTGCCTGAGTTCCATGGACGGCTTCCTTTTTATCTAACATCTGTTTTAAAGATAGATATAGATTAAATCAATATTATGCAGATAGTAAAAAACAAGTTGTAATACCTCTACAGGTTGTTCATACGCAACTGTTGACTACCCTCAACAGGCATCCAGTCCCCAGGGGCTCTGCGCGGGTGAAAGCCGATTCTTCTTACCGGAAGATGGATAAAAGGTGATCAATCGATCGGTTGATCACCTTATTTTTTGTTACATCTTTTTCACATCATGTGTCCATCACTAAACAGACTCATGCTAGGCTGAAAATGTCTATGTAAAGGGTCACTATGGAACTTCTCTCTATTCTTCTTTCCCTCGGTCTGCTGATGTTTTTAGCTTATCGCGGGATGAGCGTCCTCATTCTCGCCCCTGCGATGGCTTTGCTCGCAGTGCTGCTCAACGGAGACTTTCAAAACCTGCTGCCCGTCTACACACAGGTCTTCATGAAAGCAATGGGTGGCTATCTGATTCAGTACTTTCCTCTCTTTCTGCTTGGCTCGGTCTTTGGTCGTCTCATGGAGTCCACAGGCTACGCACTTGCGCTGGCCAATGCCATTACTGAAAAACTCGGCACCCGCCAAGCCATACTGGCAGTCGTACTGGCCTGCGCACTGCTGACCTACGGCGGTGTTTCTTTATTTGTTGTCGCGTTCATGATGTTTCCAATTGGGCAGTCACTCTTCGCGCGCGCCAACATTTCAAATAATTTGCTGCCGGGCGCCATCGCGCTCGGTGCGTTCACCTTCACCATGACGGCCTTGCCCGGTACGCCTTCTGTTCAAAATTCAATCCCGAGTCCGTTTTTTGGTACGGATAGCTTTGCGGCTCCCGGCCTTGGACTCGTAGGCAGTCTCTTGATGGCCTCGCTTGGCATCTGGTGGCTCACCAGACAAAACAACCTGAGCCAACTTAGCTCCCCCCCGCCCGACTCGTCAACCACCGCAATGACCCCACAGGCAGCCGCCATTCCGTTCGGTGTCGCGCTGTTCCCCATCATGCTGATGGCAGGCACCAATCTCCTGATGGCAAAATGGTGGTTCCCGCACTGGAAACCTGAGTTTCTCAATAATGCCGGTTACGGGCTCAGCACTTTATCCTCTGTGACAGGCCTGTGGGCCATCATAAGCGCGTTAAGCATTGGCGTGCTTTACCTCTATGCCGTGCAAGTCCTGCGCACACGTGCGTTCGATGAGGCGAATGAAGCGCTCAACGAAGGCGCAAAGGGCTCAATGCTACCCATCCTCAACACTGCCTCGGAGGTAGGTTACGGCTCCGTTATCGCGGGCTTGAGCGGTTTTTTTATCATTCGCGAGTTTGTACTCAGCATCGCACCGGGCAATCCTCTTGTGAGCGAAGCCGTTGCGGTGAACGTGCTGGCGGGCATTACCGGCTCGGCTTCGGGCGGCCTATCGATTGCCCTTCAAACACTCGGCGCAGACTATCTTGCCCGTGCCGTTGCGCTAGGCATCAGCCCGGAGCTTTTGCACCGTATCGCTGTGATGGCCTCAGGCTGCATGGATACTCTGCCGCATAACGGCGCTGTCATCACTTTATTAGGTATTTGTCAGCTCACGCATCGTCAAGCCTACTCCCATGTCGCCATGGTGACGCTTGTTTTCCCGCTTTTCACCTTGGGTGTGGTTTTAACGCTCGCTACGCTCTTTGGAAGTTTTTAGATATCATCTGGCATGAACATCAAAAGCGACACTACGCCCAAGCCGGCAAACGTCAGGCTGGAGGCCATGCTCAAAGGCCCCATCTTTTTAACGCTCCTGGGTCTGGCCTGGCCCAATCTTTTGATGATGATCGCACAATCGAGCACTGGCTTTATCGAGGCATGGTTTCTCTCCAAACTCGGCATTGACGCTTTGGCGGGCGCGGCCTTGGTGCTCCCTATCCTGATGCTGATGCAAAGCATGTCTCAAGGCGCGATGGGCGGAGGCATTTCCTCCGCCGTTGCGCGCGCGCTTGGAGCCGGACACTATGCACAGGCGAACAGTCTGGTGTTGCATGCCGTCGTGCTCAATACCGCCCTGGGCATCATATGCTGCGTCATATTAATGCTGTTCAGCACGCCACTTTTCGAGCTGATGGGTGCGAGAGACGCGTCCCTCACCGCAGCCCTCGCCTATGCACAAATCGCCTTTCCCGGCTTAATCCTCATGTGGATCATGAACGCACTCGCGAGTGTGATTCGTGGTTCGGGGAACATGTTCACTCCGGGTCTTGTCATCTCTGGCGGTGCAGTCTTGTTGATCCCGCTTTCTCCACTTCTGATTTTTGGCTGGGGGCCCTTCCCTGCCCTTGGCATCGCAGGTGCAGGCTGGGCGCTCGTCATCTACTACGCGAGCGGCACGGCGATTTTATTTTGGTATGTTGTCTCGGGCAGAAATCTCGCACGCCTGCAACTTGGCAAGCTCGACTGGACGCCCATCCGCAACATTCTTGCTGTGGGTGGTCTCGCAACACTCAATCCATTGCTCACAAACGGCCTGATCGCCTCCACCACAGCACTAGTTGGCGCGTATCTTGGAACAGCTGCTCTTGCCGGCTACGGCACGGCTGCTCGACTCGAATATTTTATTTTTCCTGTTGCATTCGGCATTGGCGCCCCCCTGGTCGCCATGGTGGCCTCCAACCTCGGTGCCAACCAGCGCAAGCGCGCAATGAAAATCGCCCTAACGGGCGGCGCGATGGCGTTTGTGGTTGCCGAAATCATCGGACTGGCCGCGGCGATCTGGCCTCATAGCTGGATGCGGCTGTTTGGCGATGATCCGGACATGATTGAAGCAGGTGTGGCATACCTCAGGGTGGTCGGTCCCTTCTTTGGTTTTTTCGGTCTGGGCTTTACGCTTTATTTCGCGGCACAAGGCGCGAGAAAACTATTCTGGCCGCTTGCGAGCGGGGTGCTTCGCCTGATGATTGCGGTACTAGGCGGTTGGGCGGTTTTACACTTCACCTCTTCGCTCATCTGGTTTTTTGCAGCCTCCGCTCTCGCGATGACGCTATACGGTGGCGTTATTCTGGCTACAACAACGCCCCGTATGTGGTTTAAACAACCGCCACGCTAATTTCCTCGAATACCGGTGCGTTGGATTTAGCCCTGAAGTGATCGACAACCCAGGACTTACACACCGATTCATCAGAACGATCACGGATATTGCGAAAGACCTCATTGATCTGAAGCTTACCGGTACAAATATCGTTTTGAAATTGCAAGACATGTGCGAGCGCGAAATCAGCAAATATTCTCTTTCTAATGATTTCAGCACCAGCGAAATAATAATTGGAAATCACGCCCACCATAAACTGCTCGCGGCGCATCTGGTTCACATATTCAATCACACCCGGTTTGAGTGTGAGTTCCATTGCGACTTTTTCGAACTGACTACGATGAACAAATTTAAAAAGTGCCGTGACCTGCTCGCAACGCTCCAGATCCGTCAAGTTAGATTCTTGCAAAAGCTTGGCGAGTGCCTCTTGCGTGCCAGTCGCCGCTGCCAAGGCATCGATATAGCGTTCCTCGGTGATGATTTCGTCCATGTCGAGCAACAGTAATTTAGTACGTCCCTTTTGTCGGGTCAGAACATACTCGAAGGTGGCAACTGCTTGTCGCTGAACCTCATACATCTCATTGATTTGTTCGACATGCAATCGACCAGCTTCGCGCGAATACTGATGAATGACACGCGAGACCTCGAACGCCATGGAGGTCAGATCCGTCAACGGTTGGCTTTCATGCTCGAGTGAACCAATATCAACCTCCGCCAATCTTGCGCCTTTACGGAAGGCGCCAATCAACAAACCGATGTCCACGCCATAGCCTGCCTCAAACGACAGGTTTTTTAACAAACTCACCCTGCCTGAAATGATCCCGCCCAAGGGTTGCGAAAAATGCGCAAGCTCGGGGAAAAAAACTTTAAGCATCGGCTTGGCGGTGAGCTCTGTCACGCGTCCTCCACCACGTCCAAACTTTGCTTTGACAAAGTCGGCCTGATTGTTGCGTAAAGGCTGGACCATATCGGAAATGATGTTGGCTTGAAGTCCAGACAGATCCCCATCTAGAAAAACGACAAACTCGTGGCGGGCCGCCTCCACGCCGTCTCGCATCGACACGCCTTTGCCGAGCATCGAGCTCGTCAAGACGACCGCACCCGCCGCGCGTGCGATCTCTGCCGTCGCATCGATTGAACTATCGTCCACGACAATCACTTCGCCCGTCGCGGGATCGTTCAGGGCGTATTCGATCACGGAAGCGATCGCTTTTTCTTCGTTTAGTGCAGGAATGATGACCGAGGCCAGGGCATCCACTGCTGTTGTTGTCAGGACAGCATGATCGGCTTGGGGTGATGTGCCTGTTAGTCGATCGAGTGGTAAGCGTTGTTTAAATTGAAGCCAGTAGTGATTGATGGCGCGCAACAATCGCGCAATATGTGTCCGCATGGATGACTCCCACGTGGTGTCTTTCGGACCTCATTGTAACGACTCATGCACAATTGTGTTTTTTACAAGTCTTTTTAGTGACTATGTAAGGGTTTCTTGTTGGGTGTAATGATTGACCCCAAAATCATTCCGAACAAGCTTGCCAACAATCCATAGAGCTGCGGGGGAACAGGTTCGTCCACACCCGTGATCTCTAAAATGATCCAGGTCGACAAGCCAAACAAAATAGCAAACGCCGCACCGAGGTTGCTTGCACGCTTCCAAAACAATCCCGCTGCCAATGGCACAAAGGCGCCCGCGAGCGTGATGCGATAAGCGTTTTCAACCATCGTGTGAATCGTCGCATCCGTTGCAATCGCGTAGAACGTCACCATCGCACTAAACACCAACACAGTGATTCGCGTGGACCACAACAATTGACGATCGGTCATATGTGGCGCGAAGCCCTTGAGAATTTTTCAGTAAAAGTAATCGAGGGAGCAAGCAGCGTTCCCGATGCGGTGCTCATGATGACTGAAATCAAGGCGCCAAAGAAAATCACTTGCATGTAAAACGGCATGTGATCCATGATCAATGTCGGCAAAATCATCTGCGAATCTGTATGGATGAATTTGGCAACCATCTGCGGATCGATGATATTGGCTGTATAGGCAAGCAACAAAGGCACGGCGGCAAAAAAGAAATAGGACACGCCACCTAAGGTCGTCGCCCAAACCGCAATCGTCTCGTTGCGCGCGGAGTTCACGCGTTGAAACACATCTTGTTGAGGAATCGAGCCCAAGCCCATCGTCACCAGCGCGGCCATCCAGCCGAGCATGTCCCAGATTTCGAATGTGGGCAGGAAATTAAACTTGCCTTCGGCAGAGGCTTTGGCCAGTACGCTTGAAAGTCCGCCTGCCTGATCGGTCGCGAAATTTGTCACAAGCAGCAGGCCAACAATGATGACAATCATCTGCACGAATGTTGTCAATGCCACCGACCACAGCCCGCCGAAGATTGTATAGAGCACCACCACACCGGCCCCGATCAACATCCCCTGCGTGACCGATATCACGTCGAGCGAGAGCACGTTGAATACCAAACCCAACGCAGTGATTTGAGCAGACACCCAACCCAGATAGGAAACCACAATGCAGATCGACAAAAGCAATTCAGTTTGCCTGTTGTAGCGAATACGAAAGTAATCACCCAAAGTCAGCAGATTCATGCGGTAAAGCGGACGCGCAAAAATCAAACCGAACAACACTAGACAGAGCGAGGCGCCAAGCGGATCTGAAATCAAGCCTCTAAAGCCCTCTTTGAGAAACGTCGCCGAAATACCTAAAACCGTTTCCGCACCAAACCAGGTCGCAAACACCATGGCAAGCACCACTGCCATGGGCAAGTTCCTACCCGCAGTCACATAGTCCCGTGCGTTATGCACTTTCGAGGCGCCATACAGACCAATGGCAACAGAAATGGCGAGATAACCGATAACAAGCCAGAGCAACATATCCATAGTCCCTATGAGGCACGCGGTCTTGGGGGAAATTAATCGCTCGGATTATAGACAAGCGGTGCATAATTTAGATAATTTCCCGAAATGCCTCGCGCCCTCTTTCACTTCGGAGATCTCCATGCCACAAACCTACTCGATGACCGCACGTGCGTTGCACTGGCTAACCGCCATTCTCATTGTTGCGCTGATCGCACTTGGGGTCTGGATGACCGAACGCGCGGCAGCCAACTTATGGGACGCCCTCACCAACACCCTCTATGGCTGGCACAAGCTCATCGGATTCATCGTCTTGTGGCTGACCGCGCTCAGGATCATTGTCAAAATACGTTCGACCAAGCCATCCTACCCTGCCAGCGTTTCTCCCACCGTCATCAAACTCGCGGCTGCAGGCCATGGCGCGCTCTACTTGTTGTTGCTCATTGTTCCGCTTCTAGGCTGGGCGGGCGTGACTGCCTTCCCTGCGCTCATCACGATCGGTGGCTATCACCTTCCCGCGATGCCTGGCATCCCCAAGGATCAAGCCCTCGCCAAGCAAATTTTCGAGATTCACGGCAATCTCGCCATGGTGCTGGCCATTCTTGCACTGGGACATATTGCGGCGGCACTCCATCACTTAGTCATCAAAAAAGACGGCGTGTTTCAACGTATGTGGCCGAAAAACTAAGTTAAAAAGACATAAGGCATGCGCCCTCAGACTAGGGAAAGCCCTTAGAACGCAACACTCAGTGCCCGCGCAAGCCCACGGGCGTACAAACTTTGGTACATTGTGCGCTCGATGGGGAGTAGCTCTGGTCGACCCAAACAGGAAAATCACCGCCCTGTTTCCGTAGACCTTCGACAAGTCGTCATACACGAAGCTTAAGCATATGCCCGGCTTCCGGTTTGTCGGGCAGAGATTCATTCACTGAATCGCTGAGCAAGACCGTCGCTCCGTTATCACACCAAAGGCTTCTAAAATTATGGAACTTTTCTCCGCTCCCTGGTGGTCCGCTCTTTTGGCCATCATTATCATCGACTTAGTTCTCGCCGGCGACAACGCCATCGTGATCGCACTCGCTGCCCGTAAACTCCCGCCGCAGCTCCAAAGAAAAGCCATTATCTGGGGTACGGTCGGTGCAATCGCCGTACGTTCAGCCATGACACTCGTCGTGGTTTGGCTGCTCAAAATACCCGGACTCATGCTGATTGGCGGTCTCGGTCTGGTTTGGATCGCCTACAAATTACTCGCCGACACTGGCGATGAAGGTGGCCATGACGACCTTCAGGTCAATGGTTTCTGGGGCGCGATGAAAACCATCATCATCGCCGATGCGCTGATGGGTATCGATAACGTGCTTGGCGTGGCTGGCGCTGCACAAGGTTCGTTCGACTTGGTCGTCATCGGTTTGTTGATCAGTATCCCGATCGTGGTGCTCGGCAGCACGGTCGTCCTCAAAATCGTTGAGCGCTTCCCGATCGTCATCAACTTGGGTGCAGCCGTTCTCGCGTTCACTGCGGGCAAGATGATTGTCAACGAGCAGCTGCTCGGCGACGTGTTCAAGGCGGGCAACAGCACATCAACCATTCTGTATTGGGGTGTGATCGTCATCGCCGTGATTGGCGTTTTGTTGGTCGGCAACATGAAAGCTAAAAAAGCAAAAGCCGCCGCGCAAGCGCACTAACTCGTAATTTGCTGTTGCTTGAGCACTGCTGCACAACGCTCTGACTGACACTTGGCTCCTTCGGGAGCCATTTGTTTTTTCGGTTCTGCTATACACTTGCTCATGAAAGCGAGACCACCCCTTCCGCTCAAGCGTATTTAGCCAACCATGCCAAGCCTCTCCACACTCGCTGGACCCGGCAGCTTTATCGGCCTGCTGATCCTCTCGAACGTATTCATGACTTTCGCCTGGTACGCACACCTCAAAAATCTCTCCGAAAAACCTTGGTGGATCGCCGCCATCATCAGCTGGGGCATCGCATTTTTTGAGTACATGTTGCAAGTACCGGGTAACCGCATTGGCTTTCAATATTTTTCACTTGGCCAGCTCAAGATTGTCCAAGAGGTGATCACACTTGGCGTGTTTATCCCCTTTGCGATTTTTTATATGGGCGAGCCCTTCAAGACAGATTACCTCTGGGCAGGACTGTGCCTGCTCGGAGCGGTCTACTTTATTTTCCGAAGCTAAATACTCGCCAAAAGAGAGGACAACATGATGCAGATAAATTTGACAGGCAAGCGCGCACTCGTCGCCGGAGGCAGTCGAGGCATTGGCCTTGGGATCGCAAAGTGTTTCGCGCAAGCGGGAGCTGATGTATCGATCTGCGCCCGCACGCAAAGCTCTCTGGACGAAGCCCAAAAAACGCTTGCTCAATATGGCGGCCGGGTCTTGTCCACGGCCTGCGATCTAGGTGATGCCCACGCAATCAAAACATGGGTCGATCACTCTGCGGCAGAACTCGGTGGTATCGATATCCTGGTCAACAATGCCTCAGCCTTCGGACGCCTGGATAACGAGGAAGACTGGGCGGCAAGTGTGCAAATCGACCTGATGGCAGCTGTACGCGCCAGCGCCGCGGCAATGCCCTTTCTTGAAAAAAAGGGCGGAAACATCATTCACATCTCTTCGATATCAGGTCTCAAAGCCACGGTTCGCTCAGTGCCCTACGGCGCAATCAAAGCCGCCATGATGGAATACACACAGACCCAGGCACTCTCCTACGCCAAGAAAAACATACGCGTAAACTGCATCGCTCCGGGCTCCGTGTTTTTCGAAGGAGGAAATTGGGATAAAGTGAAACGCGACAACCCAAAGCTTTACGAAGCGACACTGGCAAAAATCCCTTTCGGCCGCTATGGCAAACCCGAAGAAATCGGACAAGTCGTCGCCTTCCTGGTGAGCGATCTCGGCTCTTGGGTCACAGGTCAAACCATCGTCGTTGACGGTGGACAAACTCTTTAGTCAATGGAACTCTTTATGCGAAGCCTTTTTCCTTCCGTTCTCGGTGTAACCCTCCTTGCGCTACTCATTGGCTGCGGTACTCCCGACAAAGAGAAAGAACAGAAAAAGCAAGCCAATGCCGTGCCTGAGCGCGCTGCCGAGGTCACCTTTAAAAACGCCTCTCCTGTTCAGGTTAAAAACAACCTCATGGGTGCCTGTTCTCAAAATCGCTTACGCATTCAGCCTGACCATACCGAAGTTATATGCATCCGCCATCCCATTAGCGAGGATCGAGAAAAATTGCTCACGGATCTGATGAACGATGACTTTGGCCGAAGTATGACGGACAACATCAGGTTTTCTATCACTCCAGATGGACGAGATGTTCGCGTCAAAGGTTACGCCTATCTTCAATTCGACTCGCCCTTAGGTGTCATGGGTGATGCGGGCGTCAAAATCGTGCGTGTCAATCTGCGTGATGACAACTCCTTTTCAATGGTGGAGACACTGCTCAAGCAAGCGGGCGCCACGCAGCCCTGACATCATTTGGAAATTTAAAGACACTTGTCCATGACCAGCTCCTACGCTCCGAAAGCAAACAACCCCCATGCACTCACTCACTTGTTCGATAAAAACAGGGAGTGGGTCGACTCTGTGATCAAAGCAGATCCCGACTTTTTCAATCGTCTGGCCAACCAGCAATCACCAGAATACCTCTGGATCGGTTGTTCAGATTCGCGAGTGCCCGCCAATCAAATCACCGGCCTGGCGCCTGGCGAAGTGTTTGTACACAGAAATATCGCGAACGTTGTCGTGCACACCGACCTCAACGCCTTATCGGTGATCCAATTCGCCATCGACCAGCTCAAGGTGAAACACATCATCGTCGTGGGACATTACGGTTGTGGTGGCGTGCGCGCCGCGATGGAAAATGTGCGCATCGGCTTGGCTGACAACTGGATTCGTCATGTGAAAGATGTACATGACAAGCACGGCACTTATCTTGGCAAACTGACCAACCGCAGCGAAAAACTGAACCGTTTATGCGAACTGAACGTGATCGAACAGGTCGTCAATGTTTGTCAAACAACTAGTGTGCAGGATGCCTGGCATCGTGGCCAACCCCTCACGATCCATGGTTGGGTTTATGGCGTGGAGGACGGCTTGGCGCGCGATCTCGGTGTGAGTGTGGCCACACCCGACGAGCTCGAACAACGCTATCAGCAAGTTTTAGCCAAACGCTTTACTTGACAAGCTCACGCTCTGGCGCTTGAGCCGCCAGAACAACCAGCAGGCGATCGTGAGGTTGAGTCCGTTCCAGATCAAGCCGTTGATCATGGCAACCTTGTAAGAACCCGTCACGTCGAATATTTTTCCTGACATCCAGCCACCCAAGGCCATGCCAAGCATAGTCGCCATGATGACGGCGCCCACCCGACGGCCTGTTTCCGCGGCGGGAAAATGCTCGCGAATAATGATCGCATAAGAAGGCACGATCCCCCCTTGAAACAAACCAAAGGTTGCCGCGATCAAATACAAGGAGACCAGCCCATCGAAAGGCAGGAACATCAACAAGGCAATGCCCTGCAGCGAGGAACCAAGCAAGAGTGTTCTGATGCCGCCAATCCGGTCGCAAATCGCGCCTGAAATCAAACGACTGATCACACCGCACGCTAGCATAAGCGACAGCATTTCCGCGCCACGCGCAGCGCCATAGCCGAGATCGACGCAATAGGCCACGATATGGACCTGCGGCATCGACATGGCGACACAGCAAGCCAGGCCAGCGACAATCAGGAGCGTCTGAGCCTGCCCCACACTCAGCCCGAAAGGTCGGGAGGAAGAAAAAACCGTTGGACTCGTGCTGCTTGCGACAACATTCAGCGGGGGACGTCGTCTCAAAAACAGGGCCAGCAGCCCCATACTGATACCGCACACACCCCCCATCCAGAGGTAGGTCTCGCGCCACCCGATTGTTGTCACGCCCCATTGGGCCAGATAAGGCCACACCGCGCCGGCAAGATAGTTGCCACTGGCACACACCGCCACCGCTATGCCGCGACGTTTATTCCACCACAAGGAAGTATCCGCCACCAAGGGTGCAAAGGTTGACGAAGTCCCCAGCAAACCAAGGAACAAGCCATGCGCCATGGCAAAACCCATGATGCTCGTGCTCAGGCCTGCCCAGATGAAACCAATCAAAATCCCCGCGGAGCCGATCAACAAAGAAACCGTGACCCCGAAACGATCCGCGATTTTCCCCATGTAGACGCCACCCACACCAAAACCGATCATCATCAAGGTGTAAGGCAAAGAAGCATCGGAACGGGAAACGCCAAACTCCGACTGGACTTCGGGTAGGACGACCGCAACCACAAACATGCAACTGCTACCCATCAGCATGGCAAGCAATGCGATGACCAGACGCCAAAATGCGTAACGCGAATCAATCAGTTCTGCGGGGGCCGGAGTGTTATTCATACAGTACGATCAGAAGTAATATGCAGCGTAACATGACTCAAACCGATGCAGAGGCCCTGCATCTGGACGTACACTGTCGGTCATGACAAGCACCTTTTGGTTTACCCCGGTTTTCATCCTGATCTGGAGCACCGGCTTTATCATCGCCCGCTACGGCATGCCCTATTCCGAGCCGATGACCTTTTTAGCGATTCGCTTTGGCGCCGTCGTGCTCTGCATGATCCCGATCGTGCTTTGGCTTAAAGCTCCCTGGCCGCGTGGTCGTCAGGTTTGGCACATCGCCATTGCCGGTGCCTTGTTTCAATTCGGCTACCTTGGTGGCGTCTGGGCGGCCGTCAAACTCGGCATGCCTGCCGGACTGGCAGCCTTGATCATCGGCTTGCAGCCCATTCTGACTGGCCTGTTGGCGTCCTTTGTTTCCGAGCGGGTCACGCCTCGCCAATGGATCGGCCTCATTCTGGGACTGACTGGCGTGGCCTTGGTGTTGTTTACCAACATCCGTCTCGAAGGCCTTTCCCTGACCAGCATCCTGCTCGCCTTTGGAGGGATGTTTGCCATCACCTCAGGTACGCTTTACCAGAAACGCTTTTGTCCCTCTTTTGACTTGCGTACCGGTTCCATCATTCAGTTCTCTATCAGTACCTTGCTATGCGTCATCATGATGTTTCTTTTTGAAACACGCGAAATTCAGTGGACTGGCCCCATGATCGGCGCCATGCTTTGGGGTATTTTCGCGATATCGATCGGCGCCATGAGCCTCTGGTTTATTTTGCTGCGACGCGGTGACGCCACGAAAGTCAGCAGCATGATGTATCTCGTCCCGCCAACCACAGCAGTCATGGCCTGGGCGCTGTTTGACGAGCCCCTGACGCCCACGGTTCTGATGGGAATCGTGATCACCATGCTCGGCGTGCTCATCATCAACCAGGCTTCCTGGCCAAATTGGCTCAAGCGACGGCTGTAAGTCCCAGCCCTTAACGCCGGCTGCGCCAGACCAGCAACCCGGTCACAATAACCATGCCTGCCGCAATGATGAGCGGCAAATGATCGGCAGCCGTGAGGGTATGAAACACCTCTTCCAGCAAACTATCGCCATGTCCAGGGTGCGCAAAGGCCTTGACACTCAGAGCACTCAAGAGGCCTAAAACAACCGTTTTTTTCATTTCCATCAAACACTCCTAAAAATTCGCGACACAATCAACCTGCGCCCGTTAAACTTACCACTGCGCACGCTGCCTGCCCATGCACCATTTTGTTTCATTCATGCACTCATGCCCGGAGACCATGCACCATGGCTGTGATTACAAACGTTGAAGACCTCCGCATTCTCGCTAAAAAACGCGTTCCGCGCATGTTTTACGACTACGCCGACTCGGGCTCATGGACTGAGAGCACATATCGTGCCAACGAAAGCGATTTTCAAAAAATCAAATTGCGCCAGCGCATTCTAGTCAATATGGAGAATCGCTCGACGGTCACGCACATGATCGGGCAAAAAGTTGCCATGCCGGTCGCGATCGCGCCAACCGGCTTGACTGGCATGCAGCACGCTGACGGCGAGATCTTGGCAGCACGGGCCGCCAAAAATTTCGGTGTTCCGTTCACACTGTCGACCATGAGCATCTGCTCGATCGAAGATGTCGCCGAAGGCACCAATCACCACCCGTTCTGGTTTCAACTGTACGTCATGAAAGATCGCGACTTTATCGAGCGCCTGATCGAACGTGCCAAGCGTGCCAACTGCTCGGCACTCGTGCTCACTCTTGATCTGCAGATTCTGGGTCAGCGTCACAAAGACTTGAAAAACGGTCTGAGCGCCCCACCCAAAATGACGCTTGCCAACATGATCGACATTGCCACCAAGCCCCGCTGGGCGCTGGGCATGCTCGGCACGCCGCGGCGCCAGTTTGGCAATATTGTTGGTCACGTCAAAGGCGTATCCGACATGAGCAAACTCAGCGAGTGGACCGCTTCTCAGTTCGATCCCGCGCTGAACTGGAACGATGTCGAGTGGATCAAAAAACTCTGGGGCGGCAAACTCATCCTGAAAGGCATCCAGGATCCCGAGGACGCGCGTCTGGCACTGAACAGCGGAGCCGATGCGCTCATCGTCAGTAATCATGGTGGTCGTCAGCTGGATGGCGCCGAGTCCAGCATTCAATGTTTGCCCGCGATTGTCGATGCGGTCGGCAAACAAATCGAGGTGCACATGGATGGAGGGATTCGCAGCGGTCAGGATGTCCTGAAAGCTCGCGCACTGGGTGCGCAAGGTTGCTACATCGGCCGTGCCTTCTTATATGGCCTGGGCGCGATGGGCGGCCCCGGCGTCACAAAAGTGCTGGAAATGATCCATAAAGAGCTCGACTTGACGATGGCCTTTTGTGGACGAACCGACATCGAAACTGTTGATAAAAGTATCCTGCTTCCAGGGACATTTCCAACCTGAGTTTGACACTGCAAATCAGTCTACTTCGTCACATAAATGTGCTTTAATTCACGCCGTTCATCCTCCGTTCACCCAATAAAAAAATGACCTCGAAATCAAGCACAATGCGTACCCTGCCACGCTGGATTTTCATGAGCCGCTGGCTCCAAGCCCCCCTCTATCTCGGTCTGATTGTTGCGCAAGGCATCTATGTCTGGCAGTTCTGGAAAGAGTTGATTCATCTCATCGGCATGATGGCCGTTGAAAAAACGGTGACTGAGACCGAACTCATGCTCATCGTGCTGGGCCTGATCGATGTGGTCATGATTTCCAACCTGTTAGTCATGGTGATTGTGGGCGGCTGGGAAACCTTTGTCTCCAGGCTCGACCTCAAAGATCATCCGGATCAACCCGAATGGCTATCCCATGTCAACGCGGGTGTACTGAAGGTCAAGCTTGCGACAGCCATCATCGGCATCTCATCGATTCATTTGTTGAAGACTTTCATCAATGCCCCAAGCATGGAAGATTCAACGATGATGTGGCAGACAATCATCCATCTCGCGTTTGTCTTGTCGGCGCTCGCAATCGCCTATACCGAAAAACTCCTGCGCTCGGATCACTAACGCCCTCTCACACATGCGACGTCGCCAACTACTCGGCATCACCGTCGCTTCGGCGGCCTTAATCGGCCTGCCCAAAACTGGCTGGGGTCGCTTCAACTGGTCGAGCGATCCCTTTAGTCTGGGTGTAGCGAGCGGCTCGCCCACCAGCAACTCAATGGTGTTGTGGACGCGGCTTGGGCCCGAAGCGCTGGCTCAAACTGGCAGAACACATGCACAGGTGCCTGTCACTTGGCAGCTTGCGCATGACGCGCGATTCACGCAAATCGTTCAGCAAGGTGAACTGACAGCCTTACCCGCACTCGGTCATTCCCTGCACGCCGAGGTCACCGGACTGTTACCCGCCCGTTCATACTTTTATCGTTTCATCGCGGGCGATGCCACGAGTCCTGTCGGACAGACACGCACCTTTCCTGCCCCCGGACAAGCCGCTTCGCGCCTGCGCGTAGCCTATGCTTCTTGCCAGCGTTGGGGAGATGGCTTCTACTCTGCTTATCGGGACATGAGAGAACAAAATCTCGATGTCGTGATGTTTCTGGGTGACTACATTTACGAGTATCCCGCGTCCGCGTCGCGCGACGTCAGACAGACCACCGGCGGCTGGGTCCTCACTCTGGATGATTACCGCGCACGCTATGCGCTGCATAAATCCGACCCCCATCTACAAGCCATGCATGCCGCATGCCCCTGGATTGTGACCTGGGATGACCACGAGGTCCAGAACGACTACGCGGAATTGCACGCCGGATTCTCAGGCGCACCGATTCCTGACTTCGCTGCACGCAGGAGATCCGCCTATCAGGCTTTTTATGAAAATATGCCTGTCCGCTATGCCGATTTCGCCCGACTGCTGAAGCGAGAGAGCGATCAGGTGCAGGTCTTTGGTAGCGTCAAGTTTGGTCAACTCGCGACCCTTTACAACCTGGACAACCGTCAGTACCGCCACAGGCAAGCATGCACTCCCGGCGATCGTCCCGGCGGTGGACGTATCAACCCCGAGCGTTGCGAACTAATCGGCCAGGAATACCGGACGCTGTTGGGTGAACAACAAGAGGGATGGCTCAAGCGCCAATTCGAACGTAGCGAAACCCAGTGGAACCTCATCGGTCAGCAAAGCCTGATTGGGCCGCGCAGCATGGGAAGCTCAATGCCCAATATCTGGAATGACGGCTGGGATGGTTATCCAGCTGCCCGACAGCGACTCATTGACTCCATCCGCGTCACCCGTTTGAAAAACCCGGTTGTTTTGGGCGGGGATGTCCATCAAAACTGGGTGGGACATATCTTGTCTGACTATGCTCGGCACGAGAGCCCGGCTGTCGCAGTAGAGTTTTGTGGCACCAGCATCAGCTCACGCA
This sequence comes from Zwartia vadi, assembly GCF_030410375.1. Lineage (GTDB taxonomy): Bacteria > Pseudomonadota > Gammaproteobacteria > Burkholderiales > Burkholderiaceae_B > Zwartia > Zwartia vadi. The sequence goes on along the minus strand of NZ_JAUHHE010000007.1, from coordinate 87,801 downwards.
ACCGCGCCACAGAAGCCGAAGTGGCAAAAATCCTGACTAACAGCCCTTATTTTATTTTTGCCAATGCCCAGTATCGGGGCTATGGCGTTGTGGATGTTACGCAACACACACTCACCACCACGCTGCGCGCGGTCAAAAATATCCGAGACCCTGACTCGGAGGTGATGACACTCGCCCGCTTTGGCGTAAACGCTGGACGCTCAATGGTCCAGACTCTTTAAAAGATGTCGTACGGAATACCTCACACGACATCCTAAGACTTACTTTTTGAGCAAAAAGATATTGCTTACTCCGATTAGCGTATATGCACGACTTGAAAAGTTTTGTAATGTTCAGCAGCAATATGTAAGCAAACGGATTCGTCGGCGAATCATTCAAAAATAATCGCCTCACGTTCCCCTTAGAGTCATCACAATAATTATTCGGTGCAGCGTGGATACTTCCAGCGATCAGGCAAGCTTAGGTCACATCTACTTAATTGATGATGACGCGTCCATCCGACGTGCCCTGACAGGCACACTTGAACGCCTGGGATATTCAGTCAGCGTCTACGAGGCTCCGGATGATTTTCTCAGAAGCGCTATGCCGGTCTCCCCGGCGGTTGTCCTGCTCGACATGCGTATGCCCGGAAAATCTGGCGTCGAAGTCCAGGCCGAGTTGCTGGCTAACAAATGGCGTACGCCCATCATTTTTATCAGCGGTGAAAGCCTGCCAGCCCAAATCGTCCGGGCGATGAAACAGGGTGCGGCAGATTTTCTGCTCAAACCATTTTCGATGGAATCTCTGCTGCGCGCAGTCAATAGCGGACTGGCCAAAGACGCCGAGCAGCACGCCTTGCTGCTGCGCTCCTTGAATATCCAGCAACGCTACGCGCTGTTGACGCCTCGCGAAAAAGAAGTCTGCCGCGATATCATTTCAGGCCGCTCCAACAAGGAAATCGCCGAAAGCAGCGGCTCTGCAGCCGCCACCATCAAACTTCACCGCGCGCGCGTGCTCGGCAAGATGCAGGCTAAATCTTTGAGTGACTTGATCGCCATGTTCGAGGGCACCGACCTGTTGTCGACAAACAAGGCTGTCAGCTAGGCGGTTGTTCGGCACTTGTCTGTACTTCAAGCACCCACTCCCGCCACAGGGCGACGATCAGTGCCATCAGCACGGGTCCGATAAAAAGACCGACAAAACCCATCGTCGTCACGCCCCCGACCAATCCGAAAAAAGTCGGTAAAAAGGGAAGTTTGACAGGTCCGCCAACCAGTCGAGGCCTTAGGGTCTTGTCCACGATAAATAATTCAATCGATCCCCAGGCGAACAACGCAGCGCCCGTCAAAGGCTCGCCAGAACCAACCAGGTAGAGCGAGACAAGCGTAAAGGAAAGCGGGGCGCCACCCGGAATCATCGCCATGACAGCCGTGATGACCCCAAGCAATACGGGCGAAGGCACACCCGCAACCCAATACGCGACGCCAAGGACTACACCCTCGCCGATTGCAATCAAACCCATGCCCGTGACCGTGGCGCTGGTTGTGGCGGGAATCACACGCGACAGACGGTGCCACCGCAGCGGCAATATGCGCTCACCGAGCACATCCAACTGCGCCACCATGCGGTGCCCGTCTTTGTAGACAAACAGCAAGGTGATCAGCATGAATAGCAACGTCAACAAAATGTGAAACACATCGCCTGTGGTCGACAAAATCAGGCGATAAATATTGCCAATGTGCTGCCCGCTAACCATTTCGATCATGCTGCCCATGGCATGGGGTTGTCCGAGATATTCGTCCCAGTAGCCGCCCAGTCGTTCGCCCACCAGAGGCAGCGCAGTAATCCAAGCGGGGGCACTGACACCTTCTTTGTTGGCATGAATCAACCAGGCGAGCAAATGGCTCACTTCGGTGAAGGCGTAGTAGAGTGCGGCGGACAGCGGAATAATCAATACCAGCGTGATAAAAATCAGCGCACCGCTCGCGGCCAGCGTAGTGCGACCTCCACAGACACTGACCCATCGAGAATAAATTGGCCAACTGGCAAACCCCACAATGAGGGCTGCCAGCACCGGCACCACAAAGCCACTGAAAAAATAAACGCCCGCTGCCAGTAATAAAACCAGCAGAATGCGCGCAACAATATGGACCGGCAATACGGGCTGCATCAGGTCAGTACTCTTGTCGGTGTGCCTGCGGCAAACGCTTCAATGTTGGCCACGACATTTTTGTAGAACACGCCAAAGTTTTCAGGCGTTGCGTAACCAAGATGGGGTGTCAAGACCGTGCGCGGCACTTGACGCCAGGGGTCATTGGCCAACACTGGCTCGGACTCATACACGTCCAATCCCGCACCGCCAATCTTGCCTTGCTCAAGCGCTTTTTTAAGCGCATCCAAATCAACAAGACCCGCACGCGATGTGTTGACCAGATAGGCGGTGGGCTTCATCGACTGAATGCATGCCGCATCGACAATGCCACGCGTACGATCGCTCAGGACAATGTGAATGCTGATCGCATCGGAAGTCTTGAACAACTCCTCTTTACTGACGAGTTTGACGCCCGCCTCCTCGGCGCGTTCAGCAGTCAGATTCGGACTCCAGGCCACGACATCCATACCAAAAGCGGTACCCACGCGCGCGACTTGCTTGCCAAGATTGCCGACACCCAACAACCCAAGTCGCTTGCCCCTGATCGTAGGTGGCATTGAAGTCTGCCAAAGGCCTTTTCTCATGTTCGCGTCTTCTTGGGGGATCTTTTTAAATAACGCCAACAACAATGCCCAGGAGAGTTCAGCCGTTGCGCCGGTACTCACTGGATCGCCAGGCGAGCCCGACACAACCACACCGCGTTTGCGACAGGCGTCGAGATCAATCGAGTTGTTACGTAAACCCGTTGTCACCAGGAGCTTGAGATTGGGCATAGCTTCGATGACAGACGCGGGGAATGCCGAACGTTCACGCATGGCGACCACGACATCAAAAGGCGCAAGGGTTGCGGCCAGCTTGTCGGGCTGGATAAATTCATTGAAAAAAGTGATCTCGGCCTTAAGTGAATCCCAATTGGCCATACCCTTCGCCACTTTTAAATAATCATCGAGAACGGCAATACGCATGAAAATCTCCTTTTGATTTTTTACTTTAATTGCTTATTTAAATTAAATGGTATTAATTACTTCAAACGCTTTTCAAGTTCGTCTTTGGGAATCGCGCCACCCACACGGCTGCCATCGGCAAAAAACAAAGCGGGCGTCCCGCGTACCATCAGCTTTTTACCCAGGGCAAGCATTTGGTCAATCGGCACATCACAATCAGCTTTGGGTGGCACGACACCCTTGAGCATCCAGGCATCCCAAGTCGCGGCACGATCCTTCGCGCACCAGGTGTTACGCACCTTTTGAGTCGAATCGGGAGAGAGGATAGGATAAGGAAAGGTGTAAACCGTCAGGTTGTCGATATCGCCCAGTGCTTTGCGCAATATCTTGCAATAGCCACAATTGGGATCTTCGAAAATGGCCAGCTTGCGTGAACCATCGCCCTTGACCTGTTTCATGGCCAGCTCCAGCGGCAGCTCATCGAACGGCACACGCGAAATCGCATCCAAGCGCTCGCGCGTAAAGTCTTGACGTGTTTTAGCATCGATCAACGTGCCATCAAATACGAAGGTGACGTTTTCATCGGTGTACACCAGATCGGGGCCCAGCTGCACCTCGTACAAGCCATAGGGCGTCGGGCGCACCGCCGTGATCGCCGGATTATCAAAGCGTTGCGAGAACAACTTTTGTACTGCCTGCGACTTGGCATCCGTGGTCGCCGATGCAGCTTTCGCACCAGCGGTTGGTGTCCCCTGTCCTTGCGCAAAGACTGGCGCACTCAACATCGCCGCACACCAAATAGACAAACCTACACACACACGTTGAAACATCACAACTCCTAACGAGAGGCACCTTCAATTAACTGGCGCTTGATAAACGGGAGTTTTTCAACCACATTCATCCCGACATTACGCAACCACGCCACGGGCGCTTGCTGCGCATCAAACAATCTAAACAACCCATCCGTCACAAGCCGCATGGCCAACACAGGCTCCGCACGCGCGCGGCGATAACGCCTGAGTAACATGGGATCACCTGGGCTTCGAAACTTTTCGCGACTGGCGATGGAATCAACGAGCGCCTCGACATCCCCCAAACCGAGATTCAATCCCTGACCAGCCAGCGGATGCAGACGATGCGCAGCATCACCCACCAACACCAAGCCCTCAGACACCAGCGGCGACTCATTCAAACTCAGTGGAAAACCATGTAACGCGCTTCGCATCTTTAACGTACCCAACCGGGAGGCCGTCATTTCGTTGAGCCTCGTGCTCAAGTATTGAGCCTGATCCTGAGCCGGCATCGCCAGTATTTCGTTGGCCAGCGTTTCCTTTGCTGACCACACCATCGAGACCTGCGGCCCCTCTGAAGTTGTTGGCATTGGCAATAACGCCAAGACACCCTCCGGCGTAAACCACTGCAACGCCGTCCCCTGATGAGGAAGCTGCGTATTGAAATGCGCAACCAGACCCGTCGCACCATAGGGACGGACCGTCACAGGGACACCCGCAGCTGCACGCAGCGCAGACTGCGCGCCATCGGCTGCGACAAACAATTCTGCATGGAGCGAAGTCCCCGACTCTGTCGTGATGCATCCAGGGGTGTAGGAGGCAAATTTTTCAGGCACCCAAGGGATCCCGAACATTTGTACCGCCTGCGTCAGCACGCGCTCGAGCTCAAGCGACTCGACAATCCAGGCAAGCTCTGTTTGAGCAGTCTGCCAGGCATTTAAATTCAACAAACCATCCGCATCACCATGGATTTCCATGGCTTCGACAGCCGTCACACGCCTAGCGTCCAGCAAGTCCCAAACGCCCAGCATCGCGAGAAAACGTTGACTGGAGGGTGAAATTGCATAGACCCGCGCATGAAACACCTCAGCAAGCGCAGGCGCGAAACTGCGCTTCGGACCGAGCAAAGTCACCCGCTCCGCGCGACGAGCAAAAGCCAAGGCGGTCGCCAGACCGACAATACCCGTGCCGCAGACAACAATTGGTGTGCTCATGGACGCGTGTTCATCTTGGTGAGTCATGTGACGCGTTTAGCGCGCCGAGGGCTGGCCAGCTTGTTTAGGCCACAACACCCACATCTGGCCCTGCTGCTTCATACGACCGGCCATATTACCTGCCGCCTCCCCGAATCCCCAATAAAAATCCGCACGCGCGGGGCCACGAATGGCGGTGCCCGTGTCCTGTGCAAATACGAGTCGATTGAGGGGATCTTTAGACGACGGCATAGTCGTTGCCAGAAAGACAGGGGTGCCAAGCGGCACAAAATTGGTGTCGATCGCGATCGAGCGCTGCGCCATCAAAGGAATACCATAAGCACCCTTGGGACCGATCTCTGGATCCGTCACGGGCTCTTCCTGGAAAAACACCAGCGCAGGATTGGCATTGAGCATTTCCTGGACACGGTTGGGATTGCGTTTGGCCCAGGCTCGGATATTTTGCATGGACGTTTGCGCGAGCGGGATTTCGCCTTTATCCGCCAACCACTTTCCAATGGACACATAGGGGTGGCCGTTGTGATCGGCATACGCTACACGGATAGTTTTACCATCAGGCAACTGGACACGGCCCGAGCCCTGCACCTGAAGAAAGAAATTATCAACAGGATCATCCACGTAAACGATCGCAGGCGGACGACGGCCGGAGGACTCGATCGCGGCGCGGCTATCGTATGGCACCACCCGCTTGCCTTCGAGCTTGCCTCGTACACGCTTACCCGCCAACTCGGGATACAAGCGTCCCAGATCGATCGTCAGCAAATCCGCTGGCACGGTATAAAGCGGCCACTGATTCGCGCCACCCTTGGTGCGCGACCCCTTGACCAAGGGTTCGTAATAGCCGGTCACAATATTGGTGGCCGGTTTGCCATCGGGCGCCTGGAGTCGCCAAGGTGACAACCAGGTCTGAATGAAACGACGCACAGCCTGCGGATCGTTGGCGGCCGGCGCGCGCTTGGGATCGAGCGCGGCGGCACACACAGGCTGCCACGCCTTGGGTGTCGCACGGGTGGGACCGGCCAGATTGGTCGAGGTCGGACGCATCAGACCCCGGCAGTTACGAACAAACGTTGTCCAGACATTACGCAAATCATCGTTGTTCCAGCCCGGCAAATCGGACCAGGTCGCCGCGACGAATTTTCCTTGCAGATTGCGCGGCGCACTGTCGGGCAACGCACCGATGGCGGGTACGGTGAAAGGCGCATCAGGCGCTGCAACACCGGGGGCTGTCGACTCGGGTGGAGTCGACACGGTCGAACAGCCTGCGATCAGCACCACGATCGTGGCTAAAGCAAGGCGAAATACACTTTTTTGCATCGTTTTATCTCAATTGGGTGAATCAGTGTAGGGTCCGGGGCATCGCCAAGACGAACTCCGGAATTTCCACTTCAAATGGCACCCCGTTTTCACCGACGCAATGGTAACTGCCGCGCATCGTGCCGACCGGCGTCTTGAGCGGACAGCCGCTTGTGTACTCGAACGTCTCACCCGGCCCGAGCAAGGGCTGCTGTCCCACCACACCGAGGCCGCGCACCTCATGCTCGCCGCGCTCGCCATCCGTGATGATCCAGTGACGACTGATGACCTGTGCGGGACGTTCACCGATATTGGTGATGCGCACTTTGTAGGCAAAAACAAACTGCTGTTTACCCGGGTCGGACTGTTCCGGCACAAAATGCGGCTCGACCACCACTGAGAGCTCAAAAGGTTTCACAAGCACATCCAAAGAAAACTGTAATAATGAAGGTTACCCAGAATCGGTGCTCGCAAATCATGCCAGAAACTCACACTTTACCGAACGCCCGCCTTGCTCCCAGTATTTTATCTGCGGACTTCGCCCGACTGGGTGAAGAAGTTAGAAATGTTGTGGCGGCAGGAGCGGATTGGATTCATTTTGACGTCATGGACAACCATTACGTTCCCAATCTGACGATTGGCCCGATGGTTTGTGAGGCTATTCGCCCCCACGTCCAGGTGCCGATCGATGTCCATCTGATGGTCGAGCCCGTCGACAGCCTCATCCCGATGTTTGCCAAGGCCGGTGCCAACGTCATCACGTTTCACCCTGAAGCCTCCCGTCACGTCGATCGCAGCCTCTCGCTGATCCGCGACCATGGCTGCCAGGCCGGTCTGGTTTTCAACCCTGCCACACCGCTGGACTGGCTGACCCACGTGATGCACAAGGTCGACATTATTCTGCTCATGTCGGTCAACCCCGGTTTTGGTGGTCAAAGCTTCATTCCAGGCACACTCTCCAAGCTGCGCCAGGCGCGCGCCCTGATCGACGCGCATCTGCGCGCCGGTGGCCAACCCATTGCCCTCGAGGTGGATGGCGGTGTCAAAGCGGATAATATTGGCGCCATCCGGGCGGCAGGTGCGGATACCTTTGTCGCAGGATCGGCCATTTTTGGCCAGCCGGACTACGCCCACGTTATCCGGGAAATGCGCAAACAAATCGCCCTCGCCGATCAACAACCAAGGTAGTAAAGATCAACATGCCTTCTTCCAAATCCTACGATGCCGTTTTGCTGGATCTCGACGGTACGCTCATGGACACCATTCCCGACCTAGCGATCGCCGTCAACGCGATGCTGACCGAACTTGACTTCCCGACCATGCCGCAGGCAGAGATTTCGACCTATATCGGCAAAGGCTCAGATAACCTCATGCGTCGCATCCTGGCGAAGGCCCAGGGCGGCCAGCCAGCCTCAGAAGAGCTGTTTGTGCGCGGCCGCGACATCTACTACGCCGAATACCACAAGATCAACGGCGATAACGCCATCATTTTCGACGGTGTGATTCCCGGCCTCGAACGCATCCAGAGCATGGGGCTGAAAATGGCGGTTGTGACCAATAAAAACACTGAATTCACCATGCCGCTGCTCGAGCGCACGGGCCTATTGCGCTTTATGCAAGGCGTTGTGTGTGGTGATACCCTCCCCGAGCGCAAGCCCCACCCTGCCCCGATGCTGCATGCCTGCTCGCTACTTGGAAGCCAGCCCGCCCGCACCTGCGCAGTCGGGGACTCGATCAATGACGCCCTATCGGCCCGTGCGGCAGGTTGCTCGGTCCTTGCCGTTCCCTACGGCTACAACGAAGGCCAAAGCGTGCAGACTCTGGATGTCGATGCTATAGTAGACTCCATTGATGCAGCAGCCCTTTGGGTCGCCGCACGTTGAATTTAAAAATTTCTGATTGACTGATGAATACACCCGCTCACATTCCAGCCATCCCCCGCGCCTCGTGGCGCTGGTGGCGTTTGTGTTCCGGGTGACGGTTCGTCTGACTCCGGCCGCGAGGCTGTAACCTCAAAGCCAACGAAACAACCAAGCCCGACCAACCATGGCCGGGCTTTTTTTTTGCTAAACCCGGTCTGCAAACTGCGAGAACCGCCCGAACAGATGACTGAAATCGAATTCAAAGCCCTTGCGGCACAAGGCTACAACCGTATTCCCCTGATCGCCGAAACCTACGCCGATCTGGACACCCCTTTGGGCATTTATTTAAAACTTGCCCACAGCGGACCATACGGCGGCAAAAACTCCTGCCTGCTCGAGTCCGTCGTGGGCGGCGAGCGCTTTGGTCGCTATTCCTTTATCGGCCTGCCCGCGCGCAATGTCATTCAAGCGCGCGGCACCCACACAGTCTTGTTGCGCGATGACAAAATCATCGAAACACATGATGGCGACCCGTTAAGCTTCATCTCCGAGTATCAAAGCCGCTTCAAAGTCGCCTTGCGCCCCGGAATGCCGCGTTTTGCAGGCGGTCTAGCGGGTTACTTCGGTTATGACACCGTGCGCAATATCGAGCCCAAGCTCGGACCCGCGCGCAAGCCCTATCCCGCCGGTATGGGCGAAGGCCCTCCGGATATTCTGCTGTTGCAAACCGACGAGCTTGTGATCGTCGACAATCTGGCCGGTCGCATTTATTTGATGGTGTACGCAGATCCCGCCGAGCCAGAAGCCTTCAACCGCGCGCAACAACGTCTCAAAGAACTACGGATCAAACTGCGCAAGCCCGTTGAGATCCCCTACAGTCACTCGAGCGTCGTCACCAAAGAAGAGCGAAGCTTTGCCAAGGCGGACTATCTGGCAGCTGTTCGTCGCGCCAAGGAATACATCGCCGCCGGCGACCTGATGCAAGTTCAAGTCGGGCAAGTGATCACCAAGCCGTTTAGCGACTCGCCACTTTCACTCTATCGCGCGCTACGCTCACTCAATCCATCACCGTATATGTACTTCTGGAATTTTGGTGACTTCCAAGTCGTTGGTGCTTCGCCAGAAATTCTGGTGCGCCAGGAGGCGTTGCCACTTCCCGAGAACGCCCCCGCGGGCACAATGGCTGAGACGGAAATCACGATTCGACCACTCGCCGGCACACGCAAGCGTGGCGCAACGCCCGAAGAAGACGCCGCACTCGCTGAAGAACTGCTCGCCGACCCCAAGGAGCGGGCCGAGCACGTCATGCTGATCGACTTGGCACGCAATGATGTCGGACGCGTCGCCAAAATCGGTTCAGTCAAAGTCACCGACACCATGGTGATCGAACGCTACTCGCATGTCATGCATCTGGTTTCAAACGTGACCGGCACACTGGAGGCGGGCATGAGCAACATGGATGTGCTGCGCGCCTCGTTTCCAGCTGGCACGCTCACCGGTGCCCCGAAAGTGCGCGCCATGGAAATGATCGACGAGCTTGAACCCGTTCGACGTGGGATATACGGCGGTGCCGCCGGCTATTTAAGCTATGGCGGTGAAATGGATGTTGCGATCGCCATTCGCACTGGCATCATCAAGGATGGCATGCTGTATGTACAAGCCGCCGCCGGCATCGTTGCAGACTCAGATCCCGAATTGGAATGGCTCGAAACCGAAGCCAAAGCACGCGCGGTGTTGCGTGCCGCCGAACAAGTGCAAAACGGTCTGGATGATCCGTTCTAACACACCCATACAGACGCCTACACAGGACTGATAAACATGCTGCTGATGATAGATAACTACGACTCGTTCACGTACAACCTGGTCCAATATTTTGGCGAGCTTGGCGAAGACGTGCGCGTCTACCGCAACGACCAGATTTCACTCGAGCAAATCGATACGCTCCAACCCGACCACATCTGCATCTCACCCGGCCCTTGCTCGCCCGCCGAGGCAGGCGTGTCGATTGATGTGATCAAACGCTACGCAGGCAAAGTCCCTATTTTGGGCGTGTGTCTGGGACACCAGGCCATCGGCGCGGCCTTTGGCGGCCGTATCGTTCGCGCGCAACAAATCATGCACGGCAAAACGTCAGAAATTACCCATACGGGCTCTGACGTGTTCAAGGGACTGCCTTCGCCCTTCACAGTCATCCGCTATCACTCTCTCGCGATTGAGCGCGCCACGCTTCCCGAATGCCTGGCCATCACCGCTCAAACAGCCGATGGCGAAATCATGGGGGTTCGTCACAAAACACTCCCCATCTATGGCGTACAGTTTCACCCTGAATCCATTTTGAGCGAACACGGTCACGCGCTGCTGCGTAATTTTCTCGAGCTGTCTGACGCCACGCTCGCCTCGACCAAATAGGACGGCCTCACATGATTACTCCTAGCGAAGCACTGCACCGCTGCATCGAACATCGCGAAATCTTCCATGACGAAATGCTCCACCTGATGCGCATGCTGATGCGTGGTGACATGTCGCCCACTATCGCAGCCGCCTTGCTGATGGGCTTGCGTGTCAAAAAAGAAACCGTCGGCGAAATCACTGCCGCCGCGCAAGTGATGCGCGAATTCGCCACCCCCGTTCATGTCGCCAATCCGCAAGACATGGTCGATATGTGTGGCACGGGCGGTGATGGCAGCAACACGTTCAATATCTCCACCACAGCGATGTTTGTGGCGGCCGCTGCCGGTGTGCCGATTGCCAAACATGGCGGACGCAGCGCCTCCTCATCGTCCGGCAGCGCGGATGTCCTCGAAGCGCTCGGGGCCAATTTATCCCTGACCCCGGAACAAGTCTCGGCCTGCATCGCGGAAACCGGCATCGGCTTCATGTTTGCTCCGGCACATCACGGCGCCATGAAAAATATCGCGCCGGTGCGCAAAGAGCTTGGCGTACGCACAATTTTCAATATCCTCGGCCCGCTGACCAATCCCGCAGGCGCGGCCAATCAACTGATGGGCGTTTTTCACTCTGATCTTGTGGGCATACAAGTCCGCGTGCTGCAATTACTCGGTTCGCGACACGTCATGATCGTGCATGGCAAGGACGGCATGGACGAGGCCTCATTAGGCTCTGGCACGCTCGTTGGTGAACTCAAAGACGGCGTGATCCACGAATACGAAATCCACCCCGAGGACTTCGGACTGACCATGGCTTCAAACCGTAGCATCAAAGTCGCCAGCAAGGAAGAGTCCCGCGATTATGTGCTTGAAGCCTTGAACAACACGCCTGGTACCGCGCGCGACATCGTGGCCTACAACGCAGGCCTGGCGATTTATGTCGGCAATCATGCGGCAACGATCAAGGATGGGATTAAGATGGCCTTTGAAGCCATTGCGAGTGGCGCCGCGCGCGACAAACTCGAAACCTTTTGTGCACACACACGGAAATATGCAGCATGAGCGACATTCTGAATAAAATTCTCGCTGTCAAAGTCCAGGAAGTTGCTAGCGAGCGCCAGGCGCGCAGCGAAGCCGAGCTTCTCAAAGAAGCCAAAGCGCGCAAAGATGTCCGTGGCTTTGGCAAAGCCCTTGAAGCCAAGGTCGCAGCCGGTTTGCCCGGCGTGATCGCGGAGATCAAAAAAGCCTCGCCTTCAAAAGGCGTGCTGCGTGAAATTTTTCTTCCCGCCGAAATCGCCGAGTCGTATGCGGAGCATGGCGCAGCCTGCCTGTCCGTCCTGACTGACAAACAGTTTTTTCTAGGCGATGACGACTATCTGCGTCAGGCTCGCGAAGCATGCAAACTCCCTGTCCTGCGTAAAGACTTCATCGTTGACCCCTATCAGATCATCGCGGCGCGCGCCATGGGTGCGGACTGCATCCTGCTGATTGTGTCGGCTCTCAATCCGACCCAACTCGCAGAGTTTGAAGAGTGTGCGTTTGAGCTCGGTATGGACGTCTTGGTCGAGGTCCATGATGCGGCTGAGCTTGAGATTGCGCTTGAGATGAATACCTCTCTGCTTGGCATCAATAACCGCAATTTGCGAACGTTTGAAACCTCGCTCCAAAATACTCTCGACTTGCTGCAGCGGATTCCGATAGGCAAGCTTGTCATCACGGAAAGCGGCATTTTGACCCCTGCCGATGTCAAACTCATGCGCGACAATGATGTCAACGCCTTCCTGGTGGGCGAAGCGTTCATGCGTGCACCGAACCCCGGTGCCGAGCTCGCCCGACTCTTTGCCTGAGTGGTGCGTTGAAAGGCAACCAACTCACGGAAGCCTCTCTACAGGCACAGCTCGCGCGGGTGCCTCCTGCATGGCGGGAATGTGTCGAGGCAATGCCCGTGCGCTCAGCGCTCGAGCGCCTATCGGCCATGCTTGAGAGCCGGCTCGCGCAGGGTGCGACCATCTATCCCGCTCGACCTTTCCGGGCGCTGGAATCGCTCGAGCCCCATGCCGTGAAAGTGGTGATTCTCGGTCAAGATCCTTATCACGGTCCCGGGCAGGCACAAGGGCTGGCGTTTTCTGTTCCGGACGGCTTTAAACGTCCTCCCAGCCTGCGAAATATTTTGCAGGAAATCGAGCGTGAGTTTCCAACTGATCATGGCACACTCGTTTTAGAATCCAATCTTCTTAAAAATGACTTGTCACGCTGGGCGACTCAGGGCGTACTGTTGCTCAACACTTGCCTGACGGTCGAGGATGGACAACCCGCTTCGCATGCACGTGCAGGTTGGGAAACCGTGACCGATGCCCTCATCGCCTGCGTGGCACACGATCCCTCGCCCAAAGTATTCATGCTGTGGGGCGCGCATGCGCAAGCCAAGCAGTCACTGATCACCGACACTAGCAATCACCTGATTTTGATGGCCAATCACCCCTCGCCGCTGTCTGCCCGCAGACCGCCCGCCCCCTTTGTCGGGTGCGACCATTTCCGTCTGGCCAATGACTGGCTGGCAAAGCAAAATATCCAAATCATTGACTGGAAAGCATAATTTTTTACGTAAAGGGTTTACCCGAATCAAAAAATAGGTTAGTATCTCGGTTCTGCGCAAAAAGTGCCTTGCATAAAAGTGCATCAGTCACACAAGTGTTTTAGTCACATAAGTGCATAAGTCCGAAAACAGGCAAACAACCTAGCTTTCGGCTTCACATCATCGATTCCTGACCTCCTTTCCTTTCGTGGGCAGCTAGTGTGATCCAGATAGATGGATCTATAGCCCAGACGTTCGGTTGATTCGGTCGGCACGATGCTCGATTCAACCGACTCCCGCCGGTCTACCAATTCTCCGGGCTGCGTCACATGGCCACTATCTGGCCAAAAGGAAAGTCATGTCCTTCGATTCGTTGGGGCTCGTCCCCGCTTTGCTATCTTCCATTGAACGTACCGGCTTCACCACGCCGACACCCGTCCAGATGTCTGCCATTCCCGCAGCCTTGGCCGGTGCCGACTTGATGGTGTCCGCACAGACAGGCAGCGGTAAAACCGCGGCCTTCATGCTCCCCGCACTCAACAAAATCGCGCACAAGCCCGCCAACAAAGGCCGCGGCGTGCAGGTTTTGGTTCTGACACCCACACGCGAACTCGCCATGCAGGTCAGCGAAGCCACAGAAATGTACGGCAGCAACCTGGATGACCTACGTGTCGCCACCGTCGTGGGCGGCATGCCTTACGGCGCCCAGCTCAAGGCCTTGTCACGTCGCGTCGACGTGCTGGTTGCCACACCGGGTCGCCTGCTCGACCATCTGCAAGCACGCCGCGTGGACTTGTCGACCGTACACACCCTGGTACTCGACGAAGCCGATCGCATGCTTGACATGGGCTTTATCGATGACATCAACACAATCGTTGACCGCTGCCCCGAGTCACGCCAGACACTCTTGTTCTCGGCTACGCTGGACGGCACGGTCGCCAAGCTCGCCGCACGCATGATGCGCGATCCACAGCGTATCGAAATGACCTCACAGTCAGATCGTCACGCCAACATTACACAAACACTCCTGTACGCAGATGACGCCGGCCACAAGCTGCGCCTGCTCGACCATCTGTTGCGCGATGTCTCAATGGACCAGGCGATTATCTTTACCGCGACAAAACGCGGTGCGGACGATCTGGCCGAACACCTCACAGACAGCGGTTTTTCAGCAATGGCCCTGCATGGCGACATGAACCAGCGCCAGCGTTCACGCACTTTGTCCGAAGTTCAGGACGGTCGTGTCCGCGTGCTGGTCGCCACAGACGTTGCCGCGCGCGGCATTGACGTCCAGGCCATCAGCCATGCGATCAACTACGACTTGCCCATGCAGCCAGAGGACTACGTGCACCGCATTGGCCGCACCGGTCGTGCAGGTCGCGATGGCGCAGCCTTTACTCTGGCTGTCCACAGCGAGCGTCATAAAGTCCGCCGCATCGAACACTTCATCGGTAACACCATTCCTCCTGGCGTGATCGCCGGGCTCGAGCCACAGCGCACTCCAAGTTCACGCCCAGAAGGCGCGTCCCGCGGCGCGGGCGGTAAAAAGCCCAACCGCTGGAGTAACGACCGCAGCGGCGACCGTTTCGGTAGCAGCAACGACAGGTACTCAGCCGGACGCAGCGAGTCGCGTACGTTCGCACCACGCGGCGACGCACCTCGCGGTGACAGACCCTATGCAGACCGTGGCGAAAAATCCTTTGCACCACGCGCCGACAGAACGTTTGCTCCACGTGGCGACAAGCCAGCATACGCGCCACGCGGTGACAAGCCTTTCGGTGACCGCGAACGCAGCTTTGCACCTCGCGGCGACAAGCCCGGTTACGCACCACGCGGTGACCGTCCCCAGGGCGCTCGCAGCGACAATCCTTTTGCCAGCACACGCGGCGAAGGTCGTCCTTTCGAGCACCGCGGCGATCGTGCCCCGTCGGACCGTCCAGCCTACGCAGGCAAGCCTGCTGCGCGCCCCGGTCGCGATTTCGCACCGCGTTCAGCTGCCCCCGGCGGCAAGACTTTCGCCCCACGTGGTGACGGTCCTGCACGTGCCGGCGCTGCCGCCCGCCCAGGCGCTCCACGCGCCGCAGCAGGCGCGCGTCGCGGCTTCAACTTTGACGGTGGTCGCCGTTAAACGGTAGCCTCCTCCGTCATAGTCGAGACGCGTAGTGCCCACCGAGACCTCTATCCCGGTAAGCGCTGAAGCACTGACACATAGTCAGCGCGTCAGCGCTTTTTTGCATCAACAGATCCAGCAAGCAGGCGGCTGGCTGCCCTTCAGCGCGTGGATGCATCATGTGCTGTATGCGCCCGGACTCGGTTATTACGCTGCGGGCAACACCAAGCTTGCAGAGACAACGAGTCCAAGTGCCACCGCGTTGAGTGGAGATTTCGTGACTGCACCCCAGCTCACCCCACTCTTCGGTTACACGCTTGCCAAACAAGTCAGTGAGGTGTTGCGCCAGACACAGACCCTGGAAGTGCTGGAGTTCGGCGCGGGCAGTGGCGCACTTGCGCACGACTTGCTGACAGCCTTACATGCTGAAGGCCTGCAGGTGCACTACAACATCCTCGAGGTTTCCGCAGACCTCAGGCAACGTCAACAGGAACGCTTGGCAAGCTGGGGAGATCGCGTCACCTGGCTTGAGACGCTTCCTGAAAGCTTTGCCGGCTGTGTAATTGGCAACGAGCTGCTCGATGCCATGCCCGTCGATTTATTTGTCTGGTCTGAGCAGGGCGAGGTTCTGGAGCGCGGTGTGGTGTCCACCGTTGAAGCGGGTACTGATGCTGGATTTGCTTTTGCAGACAAGCCTGCCTCACCACAGCTTGCCGGACTTGTTCAGACACGCATGCCCGCATTGCCCGGCTACACCTCTGAGCTCAACCGTCAGGCCGAAGCTTGGATTCGCGACCTCGGCCGCTGGTTGACACGCGGTGCCGCTTTATTGATTGACTACGGTTTTCCGCGTCATGAGTACTATCACCCTCAACGACAACGCGGCACACTGATGTGTCATATCCAGCATCGCACCCATGATGATGTTTTTTTAGCGCCTGGTCTGCAGGACATTACTGCGCACGTTGATTTCACCGCGATCGCAGAGGCCGCACAAGAGAGCGGCTTGACACTGCTTGGCTACACCTCTCAAGCACGCTTTCTTTTAAACGCAGGCTTGCCTCAACTCCTTGAGGCCTACGCACAGCAACAACTCGACAATCCGGATCCAAAAGCCCGCGCGCAGACCTACGCCGCCGTACAAAAACTGATTTCAGAGGCGGAGATGGGCGAGTTGTTCAAAGTGATCGCACTCGGCCGAGGCGTTGAGTCGCCCCTTTGCGGTTTTATCCAAAGCGATCGTTCAGGACAGTTGGTTCAACGCCGCTAAACGCGCCGCACGCACAGCTTGCTTGATCTGAGCTGGCTCTGATGCAGTGCGGGCCGCAGCGCCCGCATCCACAGCTAACACGATATCAAGCCTCGCGCGCCACCACAGCGGGTCAATATCCTGCTGCACAAGCCTGGCCGATTCAAGCAGCCAGCCAAAGCGTTCTGGCTTTCTGATGGCATCGCAACACTCGAATAAACGCATCACATGCTCGGCCAAAGAGACTGCACCCCCAGAATGCCCGGCCGACTGAGGACCCGGCGTCAAACCCGTGACACAAGCTCCTGCCAATACCATGGGTAATAAACGCGCCATATCAACGCAATCGGTCGGTACGCGTAAACGCTTGGCCAGCTCAGCGCGCCGCTCGGTTTCCAGGCATAAAAGGGCATAACGCGCACTTAAGGGAAAATGCTCCTTGGCTTGTACGGCATCATCCAACAATTGCGCCACGCGGACACTGTACTGCCACTCCGGCATGATGCGCGCACTTGCGCCGGTATCAACCAGTACCGCCAGCATGCGAGAGGGCTGTGCACTCATCAGGCCGCGCGATAACTCCTGCCAGACCCGCTCAGGCACCAGCGCATCCACCTCGCCACTCGCCACCATCTGTCGGCAAAGCGCCAAAGTTTCAGGGGCCACAGAAAAATCCGTGAAGCGGGCAGCAAAACGCGCCAACCGCAAAATCCTGACGGGATCTTCTTCGAAAGCGGGACCCACATGACGGAACAAACGGGCCTGCAAATCCGATATGCCATTGAGCGGATCAACCAATTCGCCAGTCATTGACTGCGCCATCGCGTTAATCGTCAGATCTCGACGCTTTAAATCCTCTTCTAGCGTGACATCAGCGCCGGTATAAAACGTAAAGCCTTTATAACCACGCCCCGACTTTCTTTCAGTGCGTGCCAGCGCATATTCCTCTTTGGTTTGAGGATGTAAAAAAACCGGGAAATCCCCTCCGACGGGAATAAACCCGCGCGCAACCATATCCTCAGGTGTCGAGCCGACAACAACCCAATCCCGATCCCCGGCCGGACGTCCCAGCAAGGCGTCTCGCACAGCTCCACCCACGATGTAGACCAGCAAACCGCTCAACGCAGGATCGATCACCTGCGTCACGGCAACGGCGAACGACCATAGGGTCGTGGCTCAATCTGTCCCAAACGCTGCTTCAGCGACTGAGGATTACCGGTAAAGACGGCCGCATAGTAGGTCGCATTCGACATCACCTTTTTCACATAATCGCGCGTCTCATTAAAGGGAATCGTCTCCGCGAAAATCGCGCCTTCCACTGGCGCATCCAGCTTTGAGCGCCAGAGCATTGGCCGGCCGGGGCCCGCGTTGTAGCCGGCACTGGCGAGCACTTGTGAACCACCCAAATCGGACTGGACCATACTGAGATAGCTCGTACCCAGCTTGGTATTGGTATCAAAATCGTTGACGCTGGATGGCGTGAAATCATTCAGGCCGATTTTTTTAGCCATCCACTTCGCCGTGGCAGGCATCAATTGCATCAAACCCGATGCGCCAACGTGGGAGCGCGCATCCATGATAAAGAGCGATTCCTGTCGGATCAAACCATAGACCCATGCCGGCTCGACATTGACTTCGCGGGCCTGAGCACTGACACGTCCTTCGAATGGCGCGACAAATCTCTGCGTGAAATCAACTTCGTTTTTGGTGCGACCCGAGGTGACCACCACACGATCATAGATACTCTCGCGGCGCGCAAGCTCCGCGGCCGCCAGCAGTTGGCGATCGTTCATCCCGCGTATAGCGAAGTTCCACTCAGGTACCGCCTCGGGTCGCCAACCTCTCTTGAACAATGTCACCGCTCTTTGCAGGCCGGGATTCGCACGCGCCTGAGCGAGCTCCTGTTCCGTCACGGGACTGGGGCGCTTGGGAGCGGTGATCGTGCGACCAAGCTCTTCGGCAGCCAGCTGACCATAAAAACTGTAATCTGAAGCGATCGATGCATAGGCTTTTTCTGCGTCGGCTTTTTTACCTGTTGCCGCCAGACCGCGCCCTTTCCAGTAGACCCAAGTTGGATCACTGCGCTGAGGCTCGCGCATCGTGTCGATGCTTTGCAGCACCCACTTCCAGTCGATCTTCGGTTGCCGCAACGCCATCCGTACGCGCCAGGCTTCATTATTGTCTGACAAGCGTACTGAACCAGATTCCCGGTACCACGCGTACGCGCGCGGATCGAGATTCATGCTCGCCACCAGCGCCATCTGACCATATACCCATTGAATATTCTTCTTGGGTAATAAATTTTTCCACTGCTTTTTCATCAACGCGTCAGCCGCGGCCAAATCCGTTCGCGCCAGACGTGCCAAACCCATCGCGATGATTTCGTTGCGCTCGACCGAGCCCAACGCTGTTTGCGTCCCCAGCCAAGCGGCCGGTGCCTTGATCATCGCATCGTAAGCGGCCAACTCTTTCGTATCAAAAACATAGGCGGCAAAACGTCTCGCATCCGGCAATTTATTATTTTCAATCGCTTCATGCAGATAAGGTATGAGCTCCGCATTGGTCAACACGCGATCGGCAACCAGCTGATCGAATAGTTTCCAACACGCGCCAAACGGGACAAAAACCTTCATGGCCTCAGCCGCCGTGGCGCGCTGACCACCCATGTGCTTGGCTTCAAGCTGCGCGCACATCACTTGGTTCGTGGGATTGAGCACCGGCTCCAAGGCACGCACCGTGACAAAATCGCCGCTTCGTGCCGCTGTCAGTATCCACTCCCCGCGCAGACGATCCGCGAGATAGGAACCCTTATTTTTTTCCAAGAATTTTTCGAGACTTTGCGCGACATTCGGGGTCCGGTACAAACCCAATTGCGTGCGCAGATACCAGTACTCGGGATAGGCCGCGAGCACATCACCCTGAGCCTGCGGTACAAAGCTCGCGAGCTGACCAAACTGTTTGCTGTTCACCGCCTGACGGGCCGCAGCCACCGCGCGCGCCGCAGCCGTGGTGTCCGGCGCGGCAATCGACCCGGCCGTCGACCCAGAACTAGGCGCTGGACTTTGCGCACGACTGGATGCATTGCTCGATGTAGCGCTCGGCGCTGAGCCCTGCATGCCACTCGATGCCGCACTCGCTCCGGATGATAGACTCGCGGTAGATTGAGGACTGGTTTGTGCAGTGCCACCTCCAGTGCCACCTCCCGAGCTACCAATGGGGCTCATGGTGCCATCCGCCCTCAACACAAATTGCTCGGTCGAGGCGTTGGCAGATTGCGCGAGGGCGGGCAGCGACACAGTGAGTGCGCCACCGCAAACGAATGCGCCCACCCAGACGCGAGCCTGAATCCGGATATTCTGATACTTTGCGCGTGTGTGCATACAATGCCTCTAGACGACTTTCAAACCATTCAACATTCGCAACAATTTGCGAGTAACTGCTACGGTATATGTCAAAGAATAGCGCAGACCAGCTCCGTGTGCGGCTTCGCAGCCTGCGAGAAGCCATTCCTGTTGCCGAACGCCAACAAGGCAGCGATGTCCTTTGCCGCGAACTCTTAAAGTGGTTTGACGCACGTCAAACTGCCCGTGCTTTAGCCCAAACCGCTGCCAACCCTTTGGATAGACCCACAGAACCTGAAATAGTTGCCGGGTTTTGGCCGCTTGAAGGAGAACCCGATTTGCGGCCGGTGTACGCACAACTTCACAAGCAAGGTTCTACTGTGGTGTTACCCATTGTTGTTCGGAAACATGCCCCATTGGAGTTTCATCCGTGGCGGCCAGACTCACCTCTCAAAGAAGGCGCCTTTGGCGTGCGCGAGCCTGTGCGCAGTATTGCGATTCAACCAACGATCCTGCTTGTGCCCACCCTCGGTTTCACAGCCCAGGGCGCACGCATTGGATATGGCGGTGGCTATTACGACCGAACACTGGCGCAAATCAATGAAACAGGACAACCCTTTCTCACGATCGGCATCGCCTGGGATCAGGCTCGCCTGGACGAAGCCACTGGACATGAGCCAGAGGATCACGATTATCCACTCGATACTATCCTGACACCTGGCGGCTGGACGCCCGCACCACCACCAGTTTAGGCGCCACCGGTTTAAGCACCACACAGGCCGGTGCCTGCTGAACGCGCAGTGGTTATTTTGCGTCAGATCCAGACAACCCGCGCCAAATCGACAGCGTTGCCTCGGCATTGTTCAGGGTGTAGAAATGCAAACCCGGCACGCCGTTATCCAATAATGTTTCACACAAACGCGTGACAACCTCGGCGCCAAACGCACGGATCGAGTCCTTGTCGTCGCCCATTTCCGCCAGACGCAAACGGATCCAGCGCGGCACCTCGGCACCGCACATTTCTGAAAACCGCATCAGCTGAGAGTAATTGGTGATGGGCATAATGCCTGGCACGATCGGGATATCGACACCCTTAGCCTGGGCACGTTCGACAAAATCGAAGTAGGCGTCGGCGTTGAAAAAATACTGTGTGATCGCGCTGTTAGCGCCCGCACGCACCTTATTCACGAAATGCATCAAGTCTTTGTCAGGCCCGGAAGCCTGGGGATGCATTTCAGGGTAGGCCGCGACTTCGATATGAAACCAGTCGCCTGTTTCCTGACGGATAAATTCCACCAGGTCACTCGCATGATGCAAGGCACCCGCGGCATTCGCTCCCATGCCAGAGGGCATATCGCCACGCAGCGCGACGATACGCTTCACGCCTTCGTCCCGATAGCGTTGCAACAAGGCTTTGAGGTCGTCGCGCGAGGAACCAATGCAAGACAAATGCGGTGCGGCATCGCAACCGAGCGCGCGCATGGTGCGCACGGTATCGAGCGTGCCGTCACGGGTCGAACCACCCGCGCCAAACGTCACACTGACGTAATGCGGCGCGATCACCAACATCTGCTTGGCTCCCTCGACCAAACGCTGCTGCGCAGCGGCGTCGCGGGGAGGAAAAAACTCGAGGCTAAACGCCGGCGTCACACTTGAGGTCATTGATTAATCAGACTCGTTAAAAACCCGGAGATCACGCTGTACAACAGCGCGCCACCCACTGCCCACCAAAAGCCATTGACCTGAAAACCTTTCAGGATCGAGCCGGCGAGCCAGAACATCAGCGCATTGATCACGAGTAGAAACAGACCCAGCGTCACAATCGTGATGGGCAAGGTCAACAAAATAAGGAGAGGCTTAACCAGCATATTGATTAAACCGAGCACCACTGCCGCAAGCATGGCGGACCAGAAACTGGACACCACGATTCCAGGCAAGATGTAGGCGACAATCAAGAGTGTCACCGCATTTAATATCCAGACCAACAATAAAGTCATGACAATCTCCGGTGAGCACTTCTTTTAAGCACTTCTTTTAAACACTTCTTTTAAACACTTCTTTGTGACGCGAGCCGGAACAACCGGCCCGCGCCGCGACGCATCCATCAAACGATCGATGCGCCTTGCGACAGCCGTTTATTAATAACGGTATGCATCGCCCTTGAAAGGACCTTCCTGCTTGACGCTGATGTAGGCCGCTTGCTGAGGAGTCAAGGTCGTCAAGTTCGCACCAATCTTCTTGAGGTGCAGACGTGCGACTTTTTCATCCAGATGCTTGGGCAGCACATAGACCTGACCGGACTTGTACTGATCATTGCGGCTGAACAACTCGATCTGCGCGATCGTCTGGTTCGTGAACGAAGAAGACATCACAAACGAGGGGTGACCCGTACCGCAACCGAGGTTGACGAGACGGCCCTTGGCCAACAAGATGATGCGCTTGCCGTCAGGGAAAATCACGTGATCGACCTGGGGCTTGATTTCTTCCCACTTGAGGTCTTCCAGACCGACAACGTCGATTTCGTTATCGAAGTGACCGATGTTACAAACAATGGCCTGATCCTTCATGCGATCCATGTGCGCGCGCGTGATGACGTTGTAGTTGCCCGTGGCGGTGACAAAAATGTCAGCCTTGTCAGCGGCTTCTTCCATCGTGACGACTTTGAAACCTTCCATGGCGGCCTGCAACGCGCAGATTGGATCGATCTCGGTTACCCAGACTTGCGCACGCAGAGCGGCCAACGCCTGAGCCGAGCCCTTGCCCACATCGCCGTAGCCCGCGACCACTGCGATTTTGCCTGCGATCATGACGTCGGTTGCACGCTTGATTGCGTCAACGAGTGATTCACGGCAACCATACAAGTTGTCAAACTTCGACTTGGTCACTGAATCGTTCACGTTGATGGCTGCAAAGGCCAGTTCGCCTTTTTTAGACATTTGATACAGACGCAGTACGCCCGTAGTGGTTTCCTCTGTCACGCCCTTGATCTGGGCCAGACGTGTGGAATACCACTTGGGATCTTTCTTGAGCTGTGCCTTGATTGCGGCAAACAACACGACTTCTTCTTCGGAACTGGGGCTGTTCAAGACCGACAGGTCGGTTTCAGCTTTTGTACCGAGGTGCAACAACAGCGTTGCATCGCCGCCATCATCCAAAATCATGTTGGCTTGCTTTTCGCCGGGCCATTCGAAAATCTTGTGGGTGTATTCCCAGTACTCGACCAGTGTCTCGCCTTTTTTAGCGAAGACAGGCGTGCCCATCGCAGCGATCGCGGCAGCAGCGTGGTCCTGTGTCGAGAAAATATTGCAAGAGGCCCAACGCACTTCTGCGCCAAGTGCCTGCAAGGTTTCAATCAACACGGCCGTTTGAATGGTCATGTGCAAGCTACCCGTGATCCGGGCACCCTTCAAGGGCTTGGTTTTCGCAAACTCTTCGCGCGTGGCCATCAGACCAGGCATTTCTGTTTCTGCAATGGCGATTTCACGGCGACCAAAGTCGGCCAAGGTAATATCAGCAACAACGTAATCGGTAAATTTTTCTTTGACAGCGTTCATGTAGGTAGGCTCCGGTAAGCCCGCGGAGCAACAATTGAACGGCTGTGTATTGAGCACCACCGCAATCGCTGCCGGGCAGGATTGGGTGAGCGCCGTTAAGGTTGGCGATATGCCAACGGTAACGTGGAAGCTTTTGAGCCTGGCGGGAGTGACCCGTCGCAACGCTCCTCAAAAGCACATCTATTGTAGCCTTTTTTTGACCAAATCGACAGGGTTTACCCGACAACCCTGAAAAGCTTAAGCTTTTGGAGCGGGAGCCGTGGACGCAAGAGGTGCAAGATGCAAGGCCACGATGTCATCTGCAGGATCGCCATGAAACGGATAGCGGGCGCGAACCAGCGGATCATGGCCGGGAATGATGTGCGCGGGCGATGCAGCCGCCGCGCGCAAGGTCGCATACCCTTGCACCATATCGCCGACATGAAACACGATCGGAAACGGCGAGGGTCGTTCCATGTTTTCATAAAAATGGCTGGCATCAGAGGCCAGCACGACCCAGCCGCGCGCCGTATGCACACGCAAAGACTGAAGACCCTTGGTGTGGCCGCCGATCTTGATGAGCTCCACGCCCGGCGCCAACTCTACCCGACCCTGATGAAATTGCACACGCTCTGCATACAGGCGGCGCACAAGACTCACCACGTTTTCGACATCGTAGGCGTGACGAAACAAGCCATGGCACATGTGCTTGCCACAGGCATAGTCCATTTCGTCTTCCTGAATGTGAAAACGAGCATTCGGGAGCAAGTCGATATTGCCGGCATGGTCATAATGCAAATGGGTTAGCACGACATCCTTGATGTCCTCTGGCGCAAGTCCCAGCAAAGACAGCGCGCCAATCGGACATCGTAAAAGCGTGCGCCCCCTTTCCCGGGCCTGTCGCGCATCGAAACCCGTGTCGACCAAAATGCTGCGCGCACCATCGCGAATGAGCCAAACAAAATAATCCATCGGCATCGGCTCGTCATGCGGATCCTGAACGATAAAGTTTTCACGACGCATGCGTTGCTGAATCGTCGCATAACGCAACGCGTAGATTTCATAATTGGGCAGGCTCATTGTTCATCCTTAATCAGCATTCTCAATGAATCTTGCTTGACACAGGTAAAGGCAAGCGCAGACAATCAAGATCTCTCGAAACAATAGTTACATAGTTTTACGTTTTACTTCTTTTTGATCATACTGATTTTGGAGCCTTACATGTCTGCTAAAAGCGAAACCGCTCAATTGTTCAAAGACGGCCTGGCCGTTCGTCGTGCCGTACTTGGCGCTGATTACGTTGACGGCTCCATTGCGAAAGCCAACGACTTCACCATGGCGTTCCAGCACATCACAACTGAGTGGTGCTGGGGCTATGCCTGGACGCGTGACGGCCTGAGCCGCAAAACGCGCAGCATGCTCAACCTCGCCATGCTGACCGCGCTGAACCGCTCAGCTGAAATCAAATTGCACGTCAAAGGCGCGCTTGCCAACGGCGTGACCGTCGAAGAAATCAAAGAAGTTCTCTTGCACGCAACGGTCTACTGCGGCATCCCTGCCGGACTCGACGCCTTTAAAGCCGCCAACCAAGTGCTCGAAGAAGAAGGCGCCTACACAAAAGCCGCAGCCAAAGCCGCCAAGAAAAAAGTAGCGGCCAAGAAAGCCACTGCCAAAAAAGTCGCCGCAGCGAAGTCCGGTGACGTCGAAGTCCTCGCAGTCAAAGCACCTGCCAAAAAGGCTGCTGCTAAAAAGGCAGCTAAGAAATGAGCGCGCTGCCCACGATAGGTTTTGTGGGCTTGGGCAGCATGGGATGGCCGATGGCCGCTCTGCTGCACAAAGCAGGCTACCCACTCCAGGTCATCGACGCCTCGAAAGAGCGCGCGCAAGCTTTCGCCAAAGAAATCGGCGGCACGGTGGCTGCCTCCAACCGCGCACTTGCCGCTGCTTCAGAGTTCATCATCACCATCCTGCCGACCAGCAACATCGTCGAGGCCGTCTTAAACGGTCCCGACGGTTTACTGGCGGGCCTGCGTCCTGGCTCAGTCGTCATCGACATGACATCAGGCGTGCCAACCATTACACGCACGCTGGCCGAGCAAGTCAAAGCGGCCAAAGGTCATCTGGTGGACGCACCGGTCTCCGGTGGCGTTCCACGCGCCAAGACGGGTGAACTCGCCATCATGTTTGGCGGCAGCACCGAGATTCTTGAACGTGTTCGTCCCGTGCTGTCCTGCATGGGCACCTCGATCACGCCAACCGGTGATGTGGGTTCCGCCCATGCCATGAAGGCGCTGAACAACCTGGTCTCGGCTGGCGGCTTCTTGATTGGCGTCGAAGCACTGCTCATCGGCAAGCGCTTTGGCCTGGACCCCTCGGCAATGGTGGATGTGCTGAACTCTTCAACGGGGATGAACAACTCCACCCAGAAGAAATTCAAGCAATTTGTCTTGTCAGGAAAGTACAACGCCGGCTTTGGACTGGACCTGATGGTTAAAGACCTCAGTATTGCGCTCGGCATCGGTCGCGACACCAACACACCGACACCTTTCTCGTCGTTGTGCCGCGAAATGTGGGCTTCTTGCGCACAAATGCTCGGGCCCGGCCAGGATCACACCGCGATTGCCAAGTTGTCCGAAGCTCTGGCGGGTGACACGTTGTCAGAAAAGAAAGAGGGTTAAGTTTCACCAGGCTTTTTTGGGTAGCCTTCCGCTCGGATGCGCACCCAAACAGCCTGCTTTTCCTCTTCGGTCATGAAGACCCAGTTCGAGACCTCCATGACCGTACGGCCGCAGCCGCGGCACACATCATCAAACAAGGTGGAGCAAATCGCCACGCATGGCGAGTCTGCTCCGTTTGAGGCATCGGCAGTCAACTTAAACCGACTTTTTCAGTGCGGCAGCCTTGTCCGTGGCTTCCCAGCTGAACTCGGGCTCGCTGCGGCCGAAGTGACCGTAAGCAGCTGTCTTGCTGTAGATGGGACGCAACAGATTGAGCATGTTGACGATGCCTTTTGGACGCAGGTCAAAGTGCTCACGCACAAGTTTGGACAATTGCTCGTCAGGCACCACACCCGTACCATCGGTATTGACGGTGATGTTGATCGGCTCAGCCACGCCAATCGCATAGCTCACCTGGACTTCGCACTTGCTGGCCAACCCAGCAGCCACGATATTTTTAGCGACGTAACGTGCGGCGTAGGCGGCCGAACGGTCAACCTTGGAAGGATCCTTGCCGGAGAACGCGCCACCACCGTGACGGCATGCGCCACCGTACGTGTCAACAATGATTTTGCGACCAGTCAGACCGCAATCGCCCTGGGGTCCGCCAATCACAAAACGACCGGTCGGATTGATCAGGAACTTGGTTTTTGCAGTCAACAAACCAGCGGGGAAACTTGGACGAATGATGTCCTCAATCACAGCCTCGTGAATCGCAGTCTGTGAAATTTCTGGAGCGTGCTGTGTCGACAACACAACCGTGTCGACCTCGACAGGCTTGCCATCCACGTAGCGGAAGGTGACCTGAGATTTCGCATCAGGACGCAGCCAAGGCAGGCGGCCGTCTTTGCGCAACTCGCTTTGGCGCTGAACCAGACGGTGCGCATACCAGATTGGAGCAGGCATCAAATCAGGCGTTTCGTTACATGCGTAACCAAACATCAAGCCCTGGTCGCCAGCGCCTTGATTGAGATAATCCTCCGAGCTGCGGTCCACGCCCTGTGCGATATCAGGTGACTGTTTATCGTAGGCGACCAACACTGCGCAGCCTTTGTAGTCGATACCGTAGTCAGTATTGTCATAGCCGATGCGCTTGATCGTGTCGCGTGCGACCTGGATGTAGTCGACATTGGCGGTGGTGGTGATTTCACCAGCCAACACAACCAAGCCCGTGTTGCAAAGTGTCTCAGCCGCCACGCGCGCATTGGGGTCCTGCGCGAAAATTGCGTCCAGCACGGCATCGGAGACTTGGTCTGCGACCTTGTCTGGATGCCCTTCGGAAACTGATTCAGAGGTAAAGAGATAGTCAGAAGACTTTGAAACCATGATCACGTCCTATTTCTGGCTAAGCCAGAGGTGAGGTTAAGGAGGTGCGTTGCACCCCGGACCGACACCTAGATAGACGCTGGATTGGGCGCGACGCTTTAGCGGATTTATTTTTATGTCGACTCAGCATTTCAGCTTTTGTCTAACACCGTCGCCCCGCAAGTTGTCGGTTAACTCAGCGACTTAATCAATAGTTTAAGTCAAAACGGCAAACAAATGGGCGATAATCCCTACATGATCTGGAACTTCACAAAAATGCATGGCGCCGGCAATGACTTCGTGGTCCTGGATGGGGTGCGCCAACCCATTGACATGACCCCCGAGCGGGCACGCGCCCTGGCGCATCGCCAGTTCGGGATCGGCTGCGATCAGATTTTGCTGGTGGATACGCCCTCCCATCCCGAAGCAGATTTTCGCTACCGGATTTTCAACGCGGATGGCAGCGAGGTCGAACACTGTGGCAATGGCGCACGTTGTTTCGTGAAATTTGTCCACGAGCAAAAGCTCTCCTCGCGCAACCCTTTGCGTGCCGAAATCTCCACTGGCTTGATCACCCTTGAGGCCATGCCCAACGGCGAAGTGGTCGTGGATATGGGTCAAACCCGCTTTGACCCTGACGCCCTCCCGTTCGATGTCAGTGGTTTGACGACCCGCGTGCAAGGTCAAGACACCCTCTACGCCCTGCCTTTGCAGACACATACCGATCTGGGGGAGGTCACGGTCTGGCTGTCCGCCGTCGCAATCTCCAACCCCCATGCTGTACAAGTCGTTGACAATGTGGACACCGCACCGGTCTCCCTGCTCGGTCCTTTGATCGAGTCACATCCGCGCTTTGCCCGCCGCGTCAATGCAGGCTTTCTACAAATCGTCGACCGTCACACCGCCCACCTGCGCGTCTACGAGCGTGGTGCGGGCGAGACACTGGCATGCGGCTCGGGTGCCTGCGCGGCTGTCGCGGCAGGAATCCGCCGTGGCTTGCTGGACTCTCCCGTACGGATCCGTACGCACGGCGGCTGGCTCACCATCGCCACCCAGGGTGAGCAAATGCGGATGACCGGTCCAGCCACAACGGTCTTTTCCAGCTCGATCGACATTGATCGACTGGTCGCCTCTATTCCCACTTCCTTTCATACCAAGCCATGACCGATTCACTGCATCCGCATACTGTTGCCAAGTTCCTCCAGGAGCACCCTGAGTTTTTTGTCCAGTACGCCGAGTTGTTTTCAACCCTAGAGGTTCCGCATCCGCATCAGGCGCGCACGATTTCCCTGGGCGAGCGTCAGATCATGACCCTGCGCGAGCGTCTGCGGGACTTTGAGTTCAGACTGGCTGACTTGGTCCGCAATGCCGCACTGAACGAAATCACAACCGACAAACTCAATCGCTGGTGTGTGCGCATGCTGGGCGAGCAATCCACCCTGCGCCTGCCCGGAGAAGTCGCGCTGGGACTCGCCGAGCAATTCAATCTCCAAGAGGTCGCTTTACGCGTCTGGGGCCTGGATCTACCTGCCGAGGGTGTAGGCGCACCCGTTGGTGAGGAAGTACATACTTATGCCAATAACCTTATTAATCCTTATTGTGGCACTGATACGACCCTCACTCCCGTGAGCTGGCTGCATGCCAAACCCGCCTCACTCGCCATTCTGCCGCTGCGTCCTGCTGTCGGGCAGCCTGCCTTTGGATTGCTGGTGCTGGGCTCTGACGATCCTGAGCGGTTTGGGCCGGAAATGGGCGTCGCGTTTCTGCAAACGGTCAGTATTCTGGCGAGCTCCGCGCTCTCGCGGCTCAAACCAGTCGCAGCGGCATAATGTACCCAACTGATCGTCCTAACCTGATCGTCCCCACCAGATGCCTTCGCCGACCATGTCCGATCCCATCACGACCTGGCTCAAACACCTCGAAGTCAACCGTCGTTACTCCGGCCATACTCTCTCGGCCTATCGGCGTGACCTGCAACAACTGGTGACCCTGGCCGACGGCAAACCGCTCGATCAACTCGTCAACGGCAATATCCGGCATTTTCTCGCCCGGCTGCACGGCCAAGGCCACAGTGCGCGGAGTTTGGCCCGGATGCTTGCCGCCTGGCGCGGTTTTTATAAATGGTGGGCACCTCAGGTCGGCATGGCGGCCAATCCGGCGGCCGATGTACGGGCCCCTAAGGCCTCCCGCGGACTACCCAAAGCCCTGTCAGTCGACCAGACCCAGGCACTGCTCGAGGCCCCCGCACTGACTGTGCAAACCGACCCTGCCTCGCTGCGCGACCGGGCCATGTTTGAATTGTTTTACTCGAGCGGCCTGCGTCTAAGTGAGCTCGTCGGGCTGGATGTCAACTACACCCAAAGTAAAGACTACACCTCCTCGGGCTGGATCAACCTCGAGGAGCGCGAGGTCCATGTGTTGGGCAAAGGCGGTAAACGCCGCAGTGTTCCGATCGGCAAACAGGCGCAGGAGTGTCTGGCTCGCTGGATCGAGGCTCGCCCGCAGTTTGCCCAGCCCCACGCCAGCGAAACAGATGCCGCCGCTCTTTTTATCGGGGTACGCGGGGCACGCATCAGTCCACGCGTGGTCCAGAGCCAGCTCACCAGACTCGTCAAGTTGGCCGGCTTGCCTACGCACGTCCACCCCCATGTGCTGCGCCATAGTTTTGCCAGCCATGTCTTGCAATCCGCACAAGACCTCAGAGCGGTTCAAGAAATGCTTGGTCATGCCAACATCTCCACGACTCAGCTCTACACCAAGCTCGATTTCCAGCATCTGGCCAAAGCCTATGACTCGGCACACCCCCGCGCTGGCAGAAAAAGCTAATCAAAACATGCGGTTATACAAATGATTGTATAATTGACGATTTATCTGCCGGACCTAGTAATTATCACTTAGGGCTTGAAACTCAGGTGATCGCCCCCACATATATAGACGGCATTAAATGAATGTGAAGAAGTCAGCACACTGTGATGACATTTTCATGTCAGCCTGATTGCCTAAAATGCGTCGAAGGTGTTTGCCCGATGGCCTAGGCTGTGATGTAATCCGGCGTTCGCCTCAGGTCTGATCATCGCCCCAAGGCCCTGCTTTTTTACCCGTTTTTGAAGTCAAACTGATCATGAATTCCCCTCGCAGTCTGGACCAGATGGTCCCCGTCACGATCCTCACCGGCTTTCTCGGCGCAGGAAAAACGACGCTCTTGAAACGCATCCTGACGGAGTATCACGGTAAGCGTATCGCGGTGATCGAAAACGAATTCGGACCCGAGAGCATCGATAACGACTTGCTCGTTCAAGATCAGGATGAAGAAATCATCGAATTGTCCAACGGCTGCGTCTGCTGCACGGTGCGTGGCGACTTGATGCGCACCTTGCTTGATCTGCGCAAACGTCACGAAAGTGGCGAACTGAATTTTGAGCGCGTCATCATCGAGACGACCGGCATGGCCAACCCCGGTCCGGTCTGCCAGACTTTTTTCATGGATGATGACATCGCCGAGTACTACCGCCTCGACGCAGTCGTCACCATCGTCGACGCGAAACACGGCATGGAAACTCTCGACGAACAAGAGGAAGCCCAAAAACAAGTTGGCTTTGCTGATCGCATCCTGATTTCGAAAAAAGATCTGGTCACGGATGCCGAGTACGCTGCGCTTCGTCGCCGTATCGTGCACATGAATCCACGCGCAGCGATCGAGGCCGTCAATTTCGGCGACACCGATCTGAAAAAGATCATCGACATCAGCGGCTTTAATCTCAACACTATCCTGGATATCGACCCACAGTTTCTGGCCGACGAACATCCCGATGCCGCGCACGATCATGATCACAGTCATTGCGACCATGACCATGGCCACTGCGACCACGATCACGCGCATGACCATGGACATGATCACGCACATGGCCACGATCATGCGCACGATCACGATCCCGCGACGTGCACCAATCCAGACCATAACCATGGTCATGCCCACAAACCTGCGCACAATGACAATATTGGTGCATTTGTTTTCAAGTCCGACAAACCTTTTGATCCAGAGCGTCTTGAGGAGTTTCTCGGCGGCGTGGTTCAGGTCTACGGACCCGATCTTCTGCGTTACAAGGGTATTCTTTATATGAAAGGCATCAACAAGCGGATGCTCTTTCAGGGTGTCCACATGTTGATGGGCGCCGAACCTGGCAAGCCCTGGCTAGCTAACGAAAAAAAGACCACAAAAATGGTCTTCATCGGACGCAAACTGCCACAAGAGATCTTTACCAAAGGTCTGGAGCAGTGCCTAGCCAAGTAGTCCCTCTGCGCCCGTGCGCCGAGCTAAATTAATGGAGTGTTTTTCATGGTAACCAAGGCAGCAAAACCCGCAGCAAGCAAGGCGACTGCAGCAAAAGCCCCCGTCTCCACACAGGTCGCGGCTGTTAAAAACGCAGCCCCCGCACCGGCAAAAACACCAGCTGTTGCCACCAAAGCGGCACAGAAAAAGCCCGTCAATTCTGGCGATCTGTCTGAGAACAACCTGCCCACCGAGGCTGAGTTGTTGAAAATGCCCGAGTCCGAATACATGAACGAGCGTCAGCTCGGCTTTTTCCGCGACCGTCTCAGACAACTCGAACAAGAGATTCTCAGCAATGCCGGCGCGACGACCGAGCATTTGCGTGAAACGCAATTTGTGCCGGACCCTGCGGACCGCGCGACAATCGAAGAAGAGCACGCGCTTGAGTTACGCACACGCGATCGTGAACGCAAACTACTCAAAAAAGTCCAGCAATCGATTGCCCGCATCGATAGCGGCGAGTATGGCTGGTGCGAAGAAACAGGCGAGCCGATCGGCTTGCGTCGTTTGCTCGCGCGCCCGACTGCGACGCTTTCCCTCGAAGCGCAGGAGCGACGTGAAATGCGACAGAAAATGTTTGGTGACTAACACCGTCGACGCACACTTGCGTTAACTCTGCGCGCATTTCCCCAAGAGGGCACACTCGATTCAACACTAGTGTGCCCTTTCAATTTATAGTGAACATCAGAGTTCGACATACCTTTTTTAGCAGCACAAAGGCTAAGCACATGGAACAGTTTCACGGGACTACTATTGTTTGCGTCCGACGCGGCAACCGCGTCGCACTCGGCGGCGACGGCCAGGTCACACTCGGCAACATCATCATCAAAGGCACGGCACGGAAAATCCGTCGGCTCTATCACGACAAAATTCTCGCGGGCTTCGCCGGTGCGACCGCTGATGCGTTTACGCTCCAGGAACGCTTCGAAGGCAAGCTTGAAAAACACCAGGGCAACCTCATGCGCGCAGCCGTCGAGCTCACACGGGACTGGCGCA
The DNA here is from genome assembly GCF_030410375.1 of Zwartia vadi. GTDB lineage: Bacteria > Pseudomonadota > Gammaproteobacteria > Burkholderiales > Burkholderiaceae_B > Zwartia > Zwartia vadi. The sequence goes on along the minus strand of NZ_JAUHHE010000007.1, from coordinate 55,020 downwards.
CAGATCGCGTATTGCGTCGCCTCGAAGCCATGCTGATCGTAGCCGATCGTGAACACACCCTCGTGCTCACCGGCAACGGTGATGTGCTCGAGCCTGAAAATGGCCTCGCCGCGATTGGCTCCGGCGGTGCGTATGCGCAATCCGCCGCGATGGCCTTGTTGCGTCACACCGAACTCTCGCCAGAAGTCATCGTCAAACAGTCGCTCGAAATTGCGGGCGATCTGTGCATCTATACCAACCAACAGCATCTGATTGAAACACTGGAATAATCATGTCAGCCTCAACAATGACGCCTAGTGAGATTGTGTCCGAACTGGACAAGTTCATCGTTGGCCAAAACCGCGCCAAGCGTTCCGTGGCCGTCGCCCTGCGCAACCGCTGGCGCCGCCAACAGGTCGCCGAACCACTACGCCACGAAATTCATCCCAAAAATATTCTGATGATCGGTCCAACCGGTGTGGGCAAAACTGAAATCGCCCGCAGACTCGCCAAACTTGTCGATGCGCCCTTCATCAAAATCGAAGCGACTAAGTTCACTGAAGTCGGCTATGTGGGTCGCGATGTCGACACCATCATCCGCGACCTCGCCGAAATCGCAATCAAACAAACGCGCGAACAAGAAATGAAGCGTGTGCGCACCCTCGCTGAAGACTCGGCAGAGGACCGCATCCTCGATGTTTTGCTCACGCCGCCGCGTGCGGCGGACGGCTCACCGATTCGCGAAGAAAATGCCACACGTCAAACGTTTCGTAAACGCCTGCGCGAGGGTCAGCTCGACAACACCGAGATCGATATCGAGGTTGCCCAGCCCACGCCGCAAATGGACATCATGACGCCCCCCGGCATGGAGGATATGGCCGAGCAACTCAAAGGCATGTTCGCCGGACTGTCGCGCGACAAAACCAAGAAGCGCAAAATGACTGTCAAAGAGGCCTTCAAACTTCTCGTCGATGAAGAGGCCGCGAAACGCGTGAACGAAGAAGACCTGCGCACCGTCGCGATCCAGAAAGTTGAGCAACACGGCATCGTCTTTCTCGACGAGATCGACAAGATCGCCGCGCGCCAGGAGTCCGGTGGCGCTGATGTTTCCCGTCAGGGCGTGCAGCGCGACCTGCTGCCCTTGGTCGAAGGCACAACAGTCACGACCAAATACGGCATGATCCGCACCGATCACATTTTGTTTATCGCATCGGGCGCCTTTCACCTCTCACGCCCTTCCGATCTCATTCCTGAGTTGCAAGGCCGCTTTCCGATCAGAGTTGAACTTGACTCCCTGACTGCCAAGGATTTTGTGCAGATCCTGTGCGACACCAATGCCTCACTGACCAAGCAATACACCGCCCTGCTCGCCACTGAAGACGTGCACCTGAACTTCACGGACGAAGGGATTGCCCGATTGGCAGAGCTTGCGTTTGAGGTCAACGAGCGCACAGAAAACATTGGCGCGCGCAGACTCTACACCGTCATGGAAAAGTTGTTAGAGGATCTATCCTTTGACGCAACGAGCAGCAGCGGCCAGACAATCGTGATCGATGCGCAGTACGTCAATGACAAGCTCGCAGAAGCCGCAGCCAGCCAAGACCTTGCTCGATACGTTCTGTAACCCTCCTACTCGCCCCCCTTTCGCCAAGCGCCACCAAGGACCCCTATGAGCACTCGCCTCTCCATCATTGCCACACGCACCGGAGACGATGGCTCAACGGGCCTGGGGGATGGCACGCGCGTGCCCAAAGACAGCGCGCGCGTTCAGGCCATGGGCGATGTGGACGAGCTCAACAGCTGTCTCGGTCTACTGTTAGCCGATGATTTGCCGGCTGACATCGCAGAGGCGATCGCACCTGCGCAGCACGTCTTGTTCGATCTGGGCAGCGAGCTCGCTGTGCCCGGTTATTTTTTGATGAAAGCCGAACAAGTCGCCTATCTGGATCAACAAATCAGCACCTTCAACGCACGGCTCACACCTCTCAAAGAATTTATCCTGCCCGGTGGTACGCGCGCCGCGTCGCTTGCGCACGTTGCCCGCAGCGTGTGCCGTCGCGCCGAGCGCTCGGTCGTCGCCCTGCACCACGAGACACCGTTGGGTCCATTGCCGCAACAGTACCTCAACCGCCTGTCAGACTTGCTGTTTATCCTGGCACGCTGCTTGAATCAAGCGGCAAATCATCCCGACTCGCTGTGGCGACGGGATTAATACTTTCATGTCATTGACTTACTAACTAGTCATGACAAGTCTCTCATTCGACTCATATCATTCACCTTCTTCCTGTAACAGCACATCTAAATCAACGTCGATGTTCTCGACAAGAAATTGCACTTGTTGAATAAAAGCAGCATCGATCGCTTTTAAACGCTCAGGGTGTATTTCTATATCGCGAGTCAGAAAACTCATGAACGAATCAGGCACAGAGACTTCCGTAGTTTCTGCATGCTTAAAATACTTAGTTTCAGCGCTCAATTTGATATCCTCCAGTTATCAATTCATCATTAAGTTTCATTTTACGTGAATCAATTCAGCTTCTAGTATGTGGGGGTTAGTCCAACAACGGAATCAGGAGACCCCCGTGAAAAACAAACTAGTCAATGCCTTGATGCTTGGCCTGGCCGTGTCGCTCAGCGCCCCCGCGCTCGCGCAAGAGTGGCCAACCAAACCCGTTAAATTACTCGTCGGTTCCTCGCCAGGTGGTGGCACAGACGCCATGGCACGCGCCGTCGCCGACAAACTCACCCCGATGTGGGGCCAAACCGTGGTGGTCGAAAACAAGCCCGGCGCCTCCAACACACTCGCCGCTGACCTCACCGCCAAGTCGACCGACGGCCAGACCATGTTGATGGGCGTATCCACCGCGCAAGCCATCGCCCCCCATCTGCTCAAGCTCAACTACAACAACGAGACGGACCTCGTCCCTGTCGCGTTCACAGGGTCCGTGCCTAACGTTCTTGTCGTCGCCGCCAACAGTCCTGTCAATAGCGTGCAAGACCTCGTCAAGTTGCTCAAGAGCAAACCCGGTCAGCTCAACTTCGCCTCGAGCGGAGCAGGCAGCACACAACACATTGCCGCCGAACTTTTTAAAGATCTGGCTGGCGTCAATGCCGTACATGTTCCCTACAAAGGAAGCGGCCCTGCCATGATCGACCTGATCGCGGGACAAGTGCAGTACGCCTTCGAAACCATGTCCTCGGCATTGCCACAGATCCGCGCTGGAAAACTCAAAGCACTCGGTGTCGCGAGCGACGCACGCAACCCGCAACTCCCCGATACGCCCACCATGAAAGAAGCTGGTGTGCCTTTGGTGATGAGCGCCTGGTACGGTGTGTATATGCCCGCCAAAACACCCGCCGCAGTGATCAACAAAGTCAACGCGGATGTGAACAAGACGCTGGCGATGCCTGACACGGTCAAACGTCTGGAGACCATCGGCGCGACGATTCAACCCATGTCACCCGCGCAATTCAAAGCGTTTCACGATGCTGAAAACAAGCGCTATGCCGATGTGATTAAAAAGAACAACATTCAAGTCAATTAATTCGACCCCGCTGCACAGGAAGTGTATTTATGAAGATCAAAGCCGTCCGCGCCCGTGTGTTTGAATGGAAAGGAAAAACCGTTCCGCCCCAGGGTAACTTTTGTTCAAACGCCATGGACTTGGTGTACTCAAAAAATGAAACCATGAGTACCTTTCGTTTCCATTCGTGGACGGTCGTCGAAATCGAGACTGACACCGGCATAGTCGGTCTCGGTAACGTCGCTCTCGCACCTAAGATCGCCAAAGCCATCATCGACGAATATCTCGCTGCCATGGTCATTAGCGAAGACCCCTGGGATTACGAATACCTTTGGCAAAAAATGTATCGCGGTACGCACGCCTGGGGACGCAAAGGTGTCACCATGGCTGCGATCTCCGCCATCGATTTGGCCATCTGGGACATCCTGGGCAAAAGCGTCAACAAGCCCGTCTTTAAATTACTCGGCGGACGCACCAAAGAAAAAATTCCTTGCTACTACTCCAAGCTCTATCGCACCGACTTGAATGAAATGCAAAAGGAGGCGCAGACGTTTCTTGATCAAGGATTCAAGGCTTTCAAAATGCGCTTTGGCTACGGCCCCGCTCACTTGCAACAAGGCGTCGTCGAAAACCTCAAGTCGGTAGCCGCAGTTCGTGAAGTGATCGGTGACGATACTGATCTCATGCTCGAATGCTACATGGGCTGGAACCTCGAGTATGCAAAACGCATACTGCCCAAGCTGGAAAAATACGCACCGCGCTGGCTCGAAGAGCCAGTGATCGCCGACGACATCGATGGCTATGCCGAACTCAATCAGCTCACCAGCATTCCGATTTCTGGCGGGGAACATGAGTTCTCTCTTTACGGCTTTAAGCAACTCCTTGATCGCAAAGCCGTCTCCGTCGTGCAGTACGACACGAATCGAGTCGGCGGCATTACCGCTGCGCACAAAATCAACGCGCTATGCGAAGCCTATAGCGTGCCTGTGATTCCGCATGCCGGTCAAATGCATAACTATCACTTGACGATGAGCACACTCGCCTCCCCGATGAGTGAGTATTTTCCGATGTTTGATGTGGAAGTCGGCAACGAACTGTTTTATTACATCTTTGATGGCGAACCTGTCGCCAAAGATGGTTTTATCCAGCTCGACGACCACACACCCGGACTCGGCCTCACACTTAAGACCGAGTATCTGAAAGACTTCAACATCATCGAGTAAACAATGGCCACACAACCCAGATATCAAGGCGTATTTCCCGTTGTCCCGACCATTTTCAAAGAGTCCGGAGAGCTGGATCTCCCTAGCCAGAAGCGCTGTGTCGATTTCATGATTGATGCCGGCTCGCACGGCCTGTGCATTCTCGCGAACTTCTCAGAACAGTTTTCAATCTCGGATGACGAGCGAGATCGCCTGACCCGCGAAATCCTGGAGCATGTTGCAGGCAGGGTGCCTGTCATCGTCACGACGACACATTACGGATCCTTGATTTGCGCCCAACGCAGCAAGCGCGCCCAAGACTTGGGCGCCTCGATGGTGATGATCATGCCACCCTACCATGGCGCCACCATCCGCGTACCAGAGCCTTACATTTACGAATTTTTCGCCAAAGTCTCGGACGCGATCAACATCCCCATCATGATTCAGGATGCCCCCGTGAGCGGGACCACACTGTCTGCGGCCTTTCTTGCAAAGATGGCCACCGAGATCGCCAACGTCTCGTACTTCAAAATTGAAACACCGGGCGCGGCCAGCAAGTTGCGCGAACTCATCAAACTTGGCGGAGAAGCCATCGAAGGCCCCTGGGATGGCGAAGAGGCCATCACCTTACTGCCCGACCTTGAAGCGGGTTGCACGGGCGCCATGACCGGTGGCGGTTACCCGGATGGCATTCGTCAAATCATGGATCCCTGGTTTGCAGGTCAACGTGAGCAGGCCATTGCGGCCTACACACGCTGGCTACCCTTGATCAATTATGAAAATCGCCAAGGCGGGATTTTGTCCGCCAAAGCACTCATGAAAGCGGGCGGCATCATCGACTCCGAGGTTTCTCGCCACCCCTTTCCCGCCATGCATCCCGCCGTGCGCAGTGGTTTAATCGACACAGCCAAACGACTCGACCCGCTGGTGTTTCGCTGGGGTCAATCATTCGGGCTTTAAACCGATTTCTAACCTTTAACCGATGCTTGATTCTGATGAATGAAGCATCGTTAAAAACGCCTGGGTCGCGGGCGATACGGGACGATCCTTTTTAATGAGGCTGCCATAAGGATCGAGCTTATTTTTGATCCGGTAGCGCAGCACCTTGATGCGTCCGCTATCGGCAAAAATCGCCGCGACAGACTCGGGGATGACTGCAATCATATCGGTGCGTGTGACGATATCCGCAGTGGTCAGGATCGAGGAGGTCTCGATCAAGTTTGCAGGCAGCACCAGATGCTGATCCCGAAACTCCCGTTCAATCACCGCGCGCATCGGACTGCCGGGCCCCTGAAGAATCCAGGGAAACTTGTGCAAAGCCTCGAGTGTCACCTTTGTCTTGCCAGCCAGAGGATGATCAACAGCCCCCACGATCGACAAAGACTCGTTGGCGATCGGTCGAAACTCATAATCCTCGTGCTTAACGCTGACGATCCGCCCAATGACCAAGTCCAGGTCGCCCTGGTTGAGCGCTTCGATCAGCACATCACTTGTGCCCGTCGAAATATTGATCGATAGCATCGGATAGGATCGACGCATCGCGATCAAGGCATCTGTCAAAATCGCAGGCGAAGCGGCCATGATGCTGCCCACCGACAAAGTTCCGTGAATACCTGTTTGCATCGCATCGAGTTCACGGGCCAGAGACTCGAGACTGCCTCGCATGCCCTGAAAAAAACCGAGCACAGTCTTGCCCGCCGCGTTCAGCGTCAACGTTCTACCGGTGCGATCGAAAATCTTCGTCCCGAGCGCATCCTCAAGCTCATGCAGCATTTTGGTGGCGGCGGGCTGCGTCATGCCCATCACCTGGGCCGCCGCACGCAAGGTGCGATGCTCCTGAATACTCAGCAGCAACGATACCTGTCGCATTCTCAGCCGATTGAGCAAGGTGTGCGCGTAGTGATTCATGCGAGGATGTTCATTTTTAATGATAACTTCAAGATATCAATCAATGATGAAGTTTCATTTTACTGGAATTGATTATCTACCTAGAATAGGGCAACATACACTGATCAATAAAGAGACACGCATGCAAAACGCCCGTCCCGTCGTCGTGCTGACCTTAGGCGACCCTGCCGGTATCGGCCCAGAACTCATCGCACGCCTGCTGGCCCAGCATCCTGTTTGCACCCTGGCCAACGTCGTCCTCATCGGCGATCAGTGGTTATGGGAACAAGGTCAGCAGATCGCACAGGTTCGCGTGCCGACCGCCCCAGTGGACTCTTTTGAGGCGGTTCGCACGCGCCCCAATCAAGAGCTGCCAGCCTTTCTGTCACTGCACTCCATTGATCCCGGCGATGTCCAGATCGGCCAGGTCAGCGCACGCAACGGCTCCTCCACTTTGAAAATTCTCAATGCCTGCATGGATGCCACCCTGGCTGGCCATGTCGACGCCATCTGTTTTGCGCCGCTCAATAAACAAGCCCTCAAAATGGGGGGCATGCAACACGAGGACGAGCTGCATCATTTTGCCGAATACTTGGGTGTCACAGGATATTTCTGCGAGTTCAACACGCTGGGTAACCTCTGGACCTCTCGCATCTCCTCACACGTTCCGCTCAAGGATGTGGCCAAGTACCTCAGCAAAGAACGGATCGAACAAGCCTCGGAACTGATCTACAAAGCGCTCCTGGCCAGTGGTTTTGAAACACCCAAGATCGCCATCGCGGCCTTCAATCCACACGGCGGTGACGGTGGCTCCTGCGGCCGCGAAGAAATTGACATCATCGCCCCTGCGGTGGCAGCCCTCCAGGCAAAAAAATGGCCCACCGAGGCGCCTTTTCACGGTCCCTTTCCAGCCGACACGATTTTCCTGAAAGCGCAGGCAGGCGAGTACCAGGCAATCGTCACCATGTATCACGACCAAGGACAAATCGCCATCAAACTACTGGGCTTTTCGAAAGGCGTCACGGTTCAAGGCGGCCTGCCCATTCCCATCGCCACGCCTGCACACGGCACGGCCTACGACATCGCGGGCAAAGGTCGGGCAAGCGTAGAAGCCACTTGGCAGGCCTTTCAGATCGCCGCTCGCATGGGTAAAGCCTGGCGACAATGATTGATTGGCAAATTGTGATCGCGATGGCGATGTTCGCGTTCGCCTCCTCGATCACCCCGGGTCCGAACAACATGATGCTGTTGAGTTCGGGCGTGAATTTCGGCTTTGCGCGCACGATTCCCCACATGCTGGGGATTTCGCTGGGTCATTTGGTGATGCTGCTCGCCATTGGCGCGGGGCTCGACCGACTGTTTCAAGCCTTTCCGCTTGGCTATCAGATCATGAAGGTGGTGGGGTTTTGCTACCTGCTTTATCTTGCCTGGCGCATCGCTTTTAACCAGACCCCGCTCAAGCGCGGAGAGACCACAGGCAAACCGCTCGGGTTTATTGGCGCCGCCTTGTTTCAGTGGGTCAACCCCAAGGCCTTACTGATGGCGATTACGTATTTCAGCAACTACATGCCGATCGATGCATCCAATACCTTCATCTTTTTCACGTGCCTGATGTTTACCGTGATCAACTGGCCTTGCCTGAGTTTGTGGGTATTGCTTGGGACCCAACTCGAACGCTTCCTGTCCAAACCCAGACAGAGACAACTTTTTAACAAAGGCATGGCACTGTTGCTGGTGCTCTCGATGGTGCCGGTATTGGTGATGTAATCAGCGTTCACGCAACGCCAGAAACAGTCGGATCAAAATAAGCGTCTCGGGGATTCCCGAAAGATACGCGTCATAAAAATCAAAGCTCGTCTCGGCATAGCTCGGCTCAAACCCCGACAAACCATCCAGATAAGAGTAAACATGCCAGGCGATGAGGGGCAATAACCAGAGTGTGCGGTTTTTATCCACGGCTTGTTTCTTAATCAACCAATAGGACAGGCCGAGAAACACCACCATAAACAACACAAAAATCCCCATCGGAATGGACAAGAACCCGCCACTCTGCTCCAGGAAGTCTGCAGCCGAGCTCGTCAGGAAATACGCCCCGATGTTGAAAAACGTGACGTAGAAATACATTTTCCACAGCTCGGCCGGATTGTCGAACGCCTTGAGTTTGACAGGGGTCGCGAGCGGCGTGACAGGAGTCGGCGCAGGCGTCATGGCCGGCGCACCAGGCATGGACGCAGACGTCTCGATCGGGTGTCCACACGCGCTACAGAAACGGGCATCCGCCGGATTTTTAGTCCCGCACGCAGTGCAAAACGACATCGCTCACCTCTTCACAAATCAATCGATCATTAAACAAATCATTCAGCAAGTGACACTTTAAAGCATTCAGACCCTCAACCCCAGTAAGAACCTGATTCAGACATTAAACCCTCAAATTTTCATGAACTTTGCCTATACTGTCGCCTGCCTTAAAACCTCCGTCTAAGAGATCAACATGCAACAAAAGCATCAATTGTTCATTAATAACGAGTGGGTCGACCCACTGACTGGTCAATGGTTTGAGTCTCTCGATCCGTTCTCAGGCGAAGCCTGGGCGCTGATCCCGCGCGCAGGCAAAGCCGACGTGGATCGTGCTGTCAAAGCCGCCTCAGAAGCGATGTCAGGCCCCTGGGGGAAAATGTCCGCCAGCGATCGCGGCATGCTGATGTTCAAGCTCGGCGCGCTGATTGAAAAGCATGCCGACGCGCTCACCGAAGCCGAAAGCCGGGACAACGGCAAGTTACGCAGCGAAGTGGGCGGACAGGTTCGCTACGTCGCCAAATACTTCTACTACTACGGCGGACTGTGCGACAAAATCCAAGGTGCTGTCGTCCCGATGGACAAGCCCAAAGTCTTCAACTACATCCGCTACGAACCGATTGGCGTGGTTGGCACCATCACCCCCTGGAACTCCTCGCTGCTGCTGACAGCCTGGAAACTCGGACCTGCGCTGTGTGCCGGTAACACGATCGTTGCAAAACCCTCCGAACACACTTCGGTCTCTCTGTTTTTGTTGGCCGACCTGTTCCGCGAGGCCGGCTTTCCACCCGGCGTCTTTAACGTCGTCACAGGCTTTGGCAACGAAGTCGGCGAACCGCTCGTGGTGCATCCGGACGTCGCCCGTATCGCCTTTACCGGTGGGGACGAGGGTGGCCGCAAGGTCAACATGCTGGCTGCGCAACATTTCAAACGCGTATCGCTTGAGCTCGGTGGCAAGTCCCCCAATATCGTCTTCGATGATGCAGACCTGACGCGCGCCGCAAACGGCATCATCACCGGGATTTTCTCGGCAGGCGGCCAAACCTGCATGGCCGGCTCACGTCTGCTGCTGCAAGAGAGCATCCATGACGAAATGATCGAACGCCTGATCGCCATCGCGAGCAAGGCCAAGCTTGGCGACCCCGCGCGCACGGACATCCAAATGGGTCCCGTGGCGACCAAACCCCAGTACGACAAAGTCGTCAGCTACATCAACATCGCCAAAGCCGAAGGCGCACGCTGCGTGTTTGGTGGCAACGCTCCCAAAGGTCCCGAATACGGTTGCGGCCAATTCGTCGAACCCACCATTTTTGTCGATGTGACCAACGATATGCGCATCGCGCAAGAAGAGGTCTTTGGACCGGTACTCTCGGTGATCAAATTCAAAGACGAGGAAGACGCCGTGCGTATCGCCAACGACATCCGCTTTGGACTGGCTGCAGGCATCTGGACCAAGAGCTTGCATCGCGCCCTGATGATGTCAGAGCGCGTCAAGGCCGGCACAGTATGGGTCAACAATTACCGCTCCACCAGCTACACCACGCCGTTTGGTGGTTACAAGGATAGCGGCATGGGGCGCGAGGGCGGCATCGAGGCAGTCAAAGAATACCTCGAGACCAAGAGCGTCTGGATGTCCAGCGATCTGGACATGCCCGATCCGTTTATTCGCAAATATTGATCGATCAAAGCGTTCGATCAAACACGGCGCGTGGTTAACCGACCGCGCGTCGTACCGAGTCCAGGGACATCAATTTCAAACGCGGACCGGCTTTCATCATCTGACCGGGCAATTGACGCCCCATCATCTGCTCAACCTGCTTGGCCACACCGATCAACTTTTCCAGATCAATCCCGGTTTCATACCCACACTCTTCGAGCAGATAGACCAAGTCCTCGGTGCAAATATTGCCAGTCGCACCCGGCGCAAACGGACAGCCGCCGAGACCCGCGATGGACGACTCAAACTCGCGAATACCGAGCTGCAAACCATTCATCACGTTGGCAAGACCCACACCACGGGTGTTGTGGAAATGGAGCGCGATTTCCATCTCTGGATACTTATTGCGTACCGCCTCGACCACGCGCGTCACCACAGGAGGCGTCGCCATCCCGGTCGTATCGCCAAACGTAATATTGCGAATACCGTGAGCATCATAGGAGCCGACGATCTTCAAAATATTGTCGATGGACACTTCGCCCTCAAAGGGGCAACCGAACGCTGTCGCGACAGCACCGCGCAACTTGATGTCCCATTGGCGCGCGATGGGTACCACCTCGGCAAAGTCGGCGATCGCCTGATCGATCGATTTATTGAGATTGGTTTTGCAATGGCTTTCGCTCGCGGAAATAAAGCCCACCATCATGTCTGCCTTGGCCGCTGCGGCACGCTCCGCACCACGTGCGTTTGGCACGAGGACTGCCAGACGTACATTGGGATTGCGATGCACCTGGGCCAGGACCTCGGCCGCATCGGCCAGCTGTGGCAGTGCACGGGGCGACACGAATGAGGTCGCTTCGATACTCCGTACACCCGCATCGATCAGCGCATTGATGACAGCGACCTTATCGGCAGTCGCGATGAACTCTGGCTCTGCTTGAAAACCGTCACGGGTCCCGACTTCGGTGACCGTCACAAATTTTTTAGATTGTTCTGACATGATGATTCTCGTAGGTTAAGTCTAATAATAAGGTCGAATATTTGATCGAATAATGAGATTGAATATTGTGTTCAATTTGCGTTCAATTTGCATTCAATATTACACAATCTATTGAACAATTGATTACACAATTCCGCGGCTTTTAAGTGAAGCGATCGCCTCTGCGGTTAGCCCGAGCTCACCGAGCACCACATCGTTATCCACCCCTAAAGTCGGCGGTGGACGATGGATCTGACAAGGATCATCCGAAAACTTAATCGGAAAACCCAGCACATCCAGACGACCATGCTCGGGATGCTCAATCGTCAACCGCATTTGCTGATGCTGGGTCTGCGGATCATCAAACACCTCGCCGATATTCAGCACGCGTCCACACGGCACGCCGGCTTCGTTGAGCTTTTCAATCCAGTGCGCGATCGGTTTTTGGCGAACCTTTTCATTCAACGCAGCATTGATGGCCTCGCGATTAGCAAAGCGTAAAGAGTTATTTGCAAACTCAGGGCGTTCCCTCAGATGCTCAAGATCGAGCGCGGCCAGCAGTTTGAAATAAAACGTATCGTTACTCGGCGCAATCGCAACCTGACCATCCGAAGCCTCAAACAGTCCGTAGGGAGATGCCAGCGCATGGTCATTGCCCGTGCGCAAAGGCAGCTTACCGGTTGCAAAATAATTCGTCGCCAAAAAAGCCAACATACTCGTCAGACCATCGGTCAAAGAAGTCGTGACCTCCTCGCCCTGACCCGTACGCGTGCGCCTCACCAGCGCCGCCAAAATACCCATTGCAGCATAAGACCCTGCGATCAAATCCGAGATCGGAGGCGCCGCCCGCATCGGCGGCTCATTGGCTGCGCCATTCACGCTCATGAAACCACTCATCGCCTGCGCGATGAAATCAAACGAAGGCCGATCCGCGTAGGGACCATCCAGACCAAAACCGGTCACGTTGCAACTCACCAAATCGGGTTTGATCTGTGACAAGGCTTCACGCCCAAAACCCATCTTGTCCATGATGCCCGGACGATAGTTGTTGACCACCACATCCGCGGTCTTGAGCAACTCGCGCAAAATATCCTTGCCTTCCGGCGCACGAAGATCAAGCGTGATCGAACGCTTGTTGCGGTTGAAAGACGCAAAATAGAAAGAGTATCCGTTAGGCGCCTCACCTTGATGGCGCACCGGATCGCCGCCCTTGGGGTCCTCGATCTTGATGACCTCGGCACCCATGTCGGCCAAAAACATCGTACAAAACGGACCGGACAAAATCCGCGTGAGGTCTACGACCCGGATACCTTGAAGCTGCATGGTGTGCGTGAGGCCTTTTTCAACTGTTAAAGCTTTACCGCTTTAGATCGCGATAAAAATTTTCATGGGTACCTAGTAACAATAGATATCTTGTCTTTGGATCAAACTCATACGCCAAAAGTATCTCTTGTTTTTGACTTTTGAATTTATATACATAAACACCACTCAAGTCACCGCGTTTTTGGGTGCCGATTTGAGGGTCTTTTATGATCTCTTCGATTCCAGCGTCAACATCGATTTTTTGTTTTTTATGAAGTTTTTTATAACTTCTAGCAAATATTGCGGATTGAAATACTTCTACTGTCCAACCCGGCATCAATCATTTCCTTTTGGAATGAAAGGTGTTGCAAGGGACCTTCCTTCAGCTCTTGCTATGAGCAAATCTCGAACAAAATCAATTGGTAAATCTGGATTATCCAAAGCTGCTTTTCCAACTAGCGCCCAAAATTCAACTTGGCCTGCAATAGTACGACGTTCAGCGTGAGCGTGCGCTTTCGCTTGCTCATAAAGATAATCGTCAATGCGGACTGGCATTCCCATGGCATCCTCTCCTGATACTACAATTGTAGCAAAAAAGAATCATTTACTCTTTGATAGAACTCCCCTGCTGCACTCAAGCTCGCCGCATGCGCTTGCTCATCCGCGTGATGGAAACCCATCGCATAGGCTTCGCGCTCGAACATCTTGAACGTGTCGCGATGCACGTAACTCTGGACGATCAGCAATAAGATTTCTCGACCATTCATGAGTAATCTCCGTCGTCCACTTTGCGTGGTAAAGACCGTCGCTCGCTAAACTAAGCAACAGGTTTCTGAGCGTATTCGGGTATAGAACGTTTGCATCTAAGATTGCGGTGTATTTTGCAGAGCCCGCCATTAATCATCGAGCCCTAACTCTTGCCCTATCGCCGCCAACTCGTCGAGAGCGGCATCTCTTTTCAGTTGCGAGTCCTTTTGATATCTCATCAGCTCGGAAAACTCCACGCGCCGATGTCTTCCTACTTTGCGGCACTTCAACATACCTGACTCAATTAGCTTGATGACGAATGGTCGAGATACATTCAATAAGTTTGCCACCTCTTGAGTGGAGAGCTCATGCTTTTGGGGAATCAAAACGATCGGCTGTTGCTGCGCCATCAGACCGAGCAAATTCGCTACGGCGCGAAGCGCTTGTGGTGGCAACTCTATGATTGGACCGTTCGTTGATGGACCACCTTCCTGAACGAGGACGAGTTTTGTAGCCCTAGAATGATCCAGAGCAGCCATGATGCAGCGCTGAGCGATCTTTGCCATCTCTGCATCATGATCATTTTCGACGGACTCCAGCAGCGTTTCTTGAGTCATATTTAAATCCTAAAATAAGTTGAGCCTCAAGGAGATTCACTTACCTCTATTATGACATCATTCGAATTAAACGAAACAATCGAAATATTCGAATTTTGAAACTACCCTGCTGCACTCAAGCTCGCCGCATGTGCTTGCTCATCCGCGTGATATGACGAACGCACCATCGCGCCTACTGCCGCATGATGGAAACCCATCGCATAGGCTTCGCGCTCGAACATCTTGAACGTATCGGGATGCACGTAACGCAGTACGGGCAAGTGATGCTCCGAAGGCTGCAGATACTGACCGATCGTCAGCATCTCGACATCATGCGCGCGCATGTCGCGCATCACCTGGAGGATTTCTTCGTCGGTTTCGCCAAGTCCAAGCATCAAACCTGATTTGGTGGGCGTGTTGGGATGACGCTTTTTAAATTCTTGGAGCAACTTGAGCGAATGCATGTAGTCCGAGCCCGGGCGCGCTTGCTTGTACAAGCGTGGCACGGTCTCGAGGTTGTGGTTCATCACGTCCGGCGGACCGCCATCCAAAATCTCCAAGGCGCGATCAAGGCGGCCACGGAAGTCGGGTACCAATACCTCGATGCGTGTCTCAGGAGACAGCTCGCGGACTTTTTGAATGCATTCCACAAAATGGCCCGCGCCACCATCACGCAGATCATCGCGATCGACCGAAGTAATCACGACGTAGCTTAATTTGAGCGCAGCGATGGTACGCGCCAGATTGACCGGCTCGTTGACATCCAGAGGATCCGGACGGCCATGTCCGACATCACAAAACGGGCATCGACGGGTGCACTTGTCACCCATGATCATGAACGTCGCGGTGCCTTTGCCGAAGCACTCGCCAATATTGGGGCAGGAGGCTTCCTCACACACCGTGTGCAGATTGTGCTCGCGCAAAATACGTTTGATGTCGTAAAACCTGGAGCCCGCAGGCGCCGCCTTGACCCGGATCCAGTCCGGTTTTTTCAAGCGCTCAGCGGCGACGACCTTGATTGGAATCCGAGAGGTCTTGGCCTGCGATTTCTGCTTTTGCGTCGCATCGTAGGGGGCGGCTGAGGCAGCGACTGCGGGCGCAGCAGCTGTCGAGGTGTGTTCAGGTTGTGTAGACATAGGATCCGTGGGCGTTTTACACGCCCGACCGTTCAGTGACTGTAAGTATCCATTTTACCCGTTGGAGAGGGACAAACCGCAGTACCTTGTTATTTGTTGGGACAATGTTTGCGCAACATCAACCCAGCTCGCCTGGACGCCATATTGCGCCATGCACACCGTCTGCAACCCAGCGTAACCACAGGGGTTAATCCCGTTGAACGGGGTCAAATCCATGTCCACATTGAGCGCCATGCCGTGATAGGTGCAACCATTGCGGACCTTGATGCCCAAGGCGGCGATTTTGGCGAGCTCCGCTGCCCCCTCACCGGCTGAGATCACAGATCCCAGAGGCACATAGACACCTGGCGCGCCCTCTTTACGACAGGCATTTTCGATTCCGTAGAGCCTGAGTGTCTCGATCGTCGCCTCTTCGATCTGATGCACCATCGCCTTGATAAAGCGTCCGGAGCGCCTGAGATCCGCAAGAATATAGGCCATCACCTGACCGGGGCCGTGATAGGTCACCTGCCCGCCCCGGTCGGTTTGAATCACAGGGATGTTGCCAGGGTTGAGCAGGTGCTCAGGCTTGCTTGCCTGACCCAGCGTGTATACAGGCTCGTGTTCCACCAGCCAGATTTCATCGGGGGTGTCGGGCGTACGGGCCTCGGTAAAGGCTTGCATGGCTCGCCAAACCGGTTCGTAGGGCGTCGGGCGCGGCCAGGTACGACTCAAGTTACAACACCACCGACACCATGGGGTGTCCGTGCAGAGCGCGATACAGTGCGTCGAGTTGCTCACGCGAGGTTGCGTTGATAGTAAAGGTCAGCCCCATATAGTTGCCCCCCTTGCTCGGACGCATTTCAACCGTCGCCGCATCAAAGGCGGGGTCATGCTCGAGTACGACCGCCGTCAATACCTGTGCTAGCTCGGGCGTTTGCTTTCCCATCACCTTGATGGGAAATTGGCACGGATATTTGATCAGCGATTCGTTTTCAGGAATAGACACTTCAGCTACCTCGACTCGCGTTATTTACGCTAAGGCCGCGATACGCGCGTCATACGCCGCACGCAGTTTTTGATAAACCGGACCAGGCTTGCCCGAGCCAACGGGTTTGCCATCAAGCTCAACCACAGGCAAGACCTCGCGCGTCGCGGACGACATCATCATTTCATCGGCCGCACGAGTTTCCGCCTCGGTCACCACACGCAGCTCAAAGGGGATGCTGACTTCTTTGCACAGCTCTTCAAACAAACCGTAACGAATACCCTCGAGCACCAGATTGTTTTTCAAGGGCGCGATGACCTTGCCATTTTTCACAACCCAAATGTTGCACGAGGCGCCTTCGGTCAAATTGCCGTTGCGAAACTGGACAACCTCGTCCACACCCGCATCAACCGCCGCCTGTTTGGCCAGCACGTTACCGAGCAAAGAGACGGATTTGATATCGCAATGCAACCAACGCTCATCCGGAATGCTGACCAGACGTACACCCTTTTCACGCACGGCGGCGCTCGGAGGCGACATCGGTGCCACCATGGCGAACACCGTTGGCTTCACGGCAGGAACGGGATAAGCATGATCGCGCTTGGCCACACCTCGCGTGATCTGGATATACACCATGCATGTTTGTTCTGTGGTCTTGGAAACCAGATCCTTGACCAGCTCGATCCACTGCGCCTTGGTCATCGGCTGGGCGATGTGGATCTTGGCGAGGCTGCGCTCGAGGCGCGCCAAATGCTGTTCCATGCGGAAAGGTTTGCCGTGATAAATCGGCACCACCTCGTAGATCCCGTCACCAAAAATAAAGCCACGATCAAGGACTGAAATTTTGGCTTCGGACAACGGTCCAAACACACCATTCAGATAAACAATCGGATCTCCCGACACACCTTGAATCAACATGTTCTGAACCATCTTTTATCTCTCTCTGCTTGATCGTTATGATTGAAACTGATGAACACACACATCGCGGACCAGGACGCTGCGCGTCTTAATCCGGCTTTTTACGGAACCACAATCTTACCGAGTCCACTGTACGACCCACAAAACCGGCGCGCTCGACAGGGTCCAGCACCAGCAAGGGGCGAGTCAACAGCATCTTGTCCTCGAGCATGAGCGTCAGCGTGCCCACGCGCTCGTCCTTAGCCAGAGGCGCAAACAAAGGATCAGGACGCTTGGCGATCGGCTTGACCTCGGAGGCCTTGCCACGCGGGACCGTCACCCACAGCGGCTCGGCCACGCCAAGCTTGGTGGAGTCGACCTTGCCCTGCCAGACTTGTGCTTCGACCGCGGCGTGCGTTTGATCAAATAGTTTGACCGTCTCAAAGTTCTGGAAAGTCCAGTTCAGCAACTTGAGGCTTTCTTCGGCACGCGTGGCCATGCTGTCGGAGCCCACGATCACAGTAATGACACGACGGTCTCCGCGTTTGGCCGTTGCGACGAGGCAATAGCCCGCGGCCTCCGTATGTCCGGTCTTCATACCATCAACGGAGGGATCGGCCCAAAGCAGACGATTGCGGTTAGATTGCTTGATCTTGTTGTACGTGAACTCACGCATCGCGTAGTACGGAAAATAATCTGGATGATCCGTGATCATGCGGCGCGCGATGATTGCCAGGTCACGCACCGTGGTCATGTGCTGGGGATCAGGCAAACCGGTCGTATTGACAAACACTGTGTTGGTCATGCCCATGCGGCGGGCTTCTTCGTTCATGACAGAAACAAACGCGGACTCGCTGCCCGAGACCGCCTCGGCCAGAGCCACGGAGGCGTCATTGCCGGACTGGATGATCACACCCTTGATGAGCTCGTCAACGGTAACGGGCTTGCGCGGCTCGATGAACATGCGCGAGCCGCGTGTTTTCCAGGCAGTCTGGGACACGTTGGCCTGTTGGTCGAGAGAAATCCGTTTTTCCTTGAGGGCGGTAAACGCGACATAGGCCGTCATGATCTTGGTGAGCGATGCCGGTTCGATTTTCATGTCCGGATTGGACGAAGCCACAACCTGACCGCTTGTCACATCTACGGTAATCCAGGCCTTGGCCGCAATCGCGGGGGCCGGGACCGGAGACAAGTCACCGACCTGAACCGGTACCAAGGGTGAGGGCATCGTCGCGGTGGTGGCGGCGGCCGAGGGCGCGGGCTTGGCCGCCGCTTTATCCGCGGCAGCTTTGTCTGTCTGGGTCTTGTCTGTTGGTGATTTCTGCGCCCAGACCGGTGTCAGACCGGTCGCTGTCATGGCGGCGAGCGTCACCACTGATGCAATCGCGACCGAGTGGATGCTGCGTCGGACGGCGCAAAAAAGGTGGTTAAGCATAAAAGGCACTCACAGTCGTAAACAATCTATTATAGGCACGACCGTCCCGCAGAAAATGGGACTCAAAAGAATTTTACAAACACCCTTTCAAGCTCTCATGTCTGAGCGTTCAGTTCAAAGCCCTCAGTTCAACGCTTTCAGCTCAACGCCTTCAGTTCAAGGCTTTCAGTCGCGTTTGAACCAGCTGACGCAAGACGAGCAGTTTGCCGTGGAAGAAATGCCCGGCCTCGGGGATCACGACAACAGGCATGCCGATGGGACGCGCCCACTCCATGACCTCAGAGAGCGGCACCACCTCATCAAGCTCGCCATGGATCACCAAGGCATCCTCAGGGGCCTTGGCATCGCTATGCCGAAACCGCAAGGCCGCAGAGCCCGTCAAAATGACAATGTTTGGCAAATTTTTGCTGAGCTTTTCCCATTGGGCATACAGCTGGACGCCGATCGAGGTTCCAAAAGAGAAACCACCCAACACCCAGGGTTTAGCGGCGATCTCCGGATAACGCACGCGAAACTGTTCGACCAACGCTGCCATATCTTGCAGTTCGCCCTTACCGTGATCAAAGCTGCCGCCCGACGCACCGATGCCACGGAAGTTGGGGCGTAACGCCACCAAGCCCTGCTGCACACAGGCGCGCGACAAAGTTGTCACCACCTTGTTGTCGCGGGTACCACCCTGGGAAGGATTGGGATGCAGGATCAGCGCCCAACCAGTCGGCACCCCCTCGGGCCAGTCCATCGCACAATCGATGATACCGGCGAGACCATCAAAACTCGTATTTTCAGTATGAGCAGGCATAAATCAATCGTCAAAAATTAGAAAAATGTATCAAAGGCCATCAACGCTTTGCGGTGGTGCGCACACTGGTCAGCCATTGTGCCACTTGTTCGGCGGCCTGATCAGTTGCCGTGCGTAACGCCAGCGCGCCACCGGGTGCATCTTGTGTGGCCGCGGGCACACGGATATTGATCAGACGCTGCCCCAGCACCTCCGAGCCGCGCATCAACACCGCCTGCAAGGTCAGCTGCGCCTGACTGGAGGCGCCATCTGGGGAAAACGTTTGCTCAAAGCGCTGCAAATTAAGGCGTAATTGCGGCACATCGCCACCCATCGTTTGCTGCAAGACCGCGCCTTGCAATGACAGGCGGTCCACAATCCGTTGCGTGACAAGACGAGCCGGCGGGGCCACCCATTGATAGGTTGTATAGGCCTGAGGCTGCCCCTGATCCCCGACACGCCAGACCACCATGGTCTCGGTCAAGAGCGCGGCCGAATTTGCGGGCGGCACCGCGATCGGCGGCATGGGGGGCAGAGAAGTCATCGCACTGGCAGCACTAGATCCACCCGAGGCAGCCGCTGCACCCGAAGCTTGAGAAAAAGCGCCCGCCCCCAGATCCAGTTGCTTGGGTGCCGTCGCACGCTCACCCACGGCACACGCAGTCAGTACGCTCGCCAAGCCGCACAGCACGCCCACGCGCAAGGCAGTCCGCCCGCGTGACATGACCACTGAACAATCCCCGGATACTCGCTTGAACATCTGCACAATCATCATCTCAATATCCTCAGCGCCCAGTGGCGCCAAAACCTGCAAAACCTGGTTCACCCGGACCGGGCACCGCGCGTGGCGGTCCAAAGATCAGCGACTGGGGTGCTTGTCCCAATTGACGCGCCGTCTGCGTGAGCGCCCGCGAGGCATCTGTCGCGCTCAGTGTCAACATCGACACATCCGGCAAGGTCGATACGCGCAGCTGCGCCACCGCCTCTCGGATGTCCTTCAAACTCTGTGTCATCTGCACCATCGTGCCACCCGGGGCATTCAACACATCGAGAGTTTTTTGCGCGGACAAGGCAAGCTTGCGGATATCGGTCATCGCCTCATCGACCCGCTTGCCAGTGACGGAGAGGTTATCAATCAAGGCCGGCACCTTTGCGATCCCAGGCTCGAGCAAGACCACCGAGCGCCTGAGCTGATCGGACAAGGATGCGACATTTTTGAGCGTTGAGCTCAAAGCCTCGATGTTTTCATCGGAGGCGATTTTTTGAATGTGCACGAGCAAGCCTTCAACCGCAGGTGCCATGCCGGAGGCCTGCGCGATCAAGCGATCAAGAAAGTTGGGACGAATCGGAATCTGCTGAATCTTGGCTGCGCTCGACTCCAGACGCGTCGTCGAGGTGCCATCATCGCGCAACTCCACATTCGAAATCCCCGTCACACCCGCGATCACGATCTCCGCCCACGTCGCACGCGTGATCGGTGTTCTCGGATCAATGCCGATCAGGATCAAGACCTTGCCGGGTTTTTCAGGCACAAAACGCAAGGACTCCACATTGCCCACAGGCACGCCTTGATAACGCACCTCGGACTGCACCGACAAACCCGTCACAGGCGAGGTCGCGATCAACTCATACGGCACGCGGGGCAAATTTTGTTTGCTCACCCAAATCGCGACTACGCCCGCCGCCAGTAAGAGCAGCAGCGTAAAGAGTCCCGCCAGCAAGGCATGACTACGATTTTCCATTTTTTGCTTCCTTTGGATTCGGCATACCAAACGCACGCACTGCGCGCTCGCCATGAAAGAAGGCATCGAGAAAAGGGTGTTTGACCTTCATCACTTCTTCGAGCGTACCTTCTGCTAACACTTTCTTTTCCGCCAAGACCGCCACGCGTGTAGACAAGGCGGCAATCGTATCGAGATCGTGCGTCACCATCACCACCGTGAAACCCAGCTCACGATGCAACGCACGGATCAACTCCACAAACTCGTCCGAGCGCTGCGGATCGAGTCCGGCCGTCGGCTCGTCGAGAAACAACAACTCCGGGTCCAGCGCCAGGGCGCGCGCCAACGCCACGCGCTTGATCATACCGCCCGACAAATCCGACGGCATCAAAGCCGCATCACGCGCTGTCATTCCCATCCAGCTCAAGCGCATGAGCACGACATCGCGGATCAAATCTTCCGGCAAATTACGCGCCTCGCGCAACGGCAGCGCGATATTGTCAAACACAGGCAATGCGGAAAACAACGCGCCCGCCTGAAACAACATGCCCCAGCGACGCGTCAAAGCAATGCGCTCCGCACCCACATAGTCGTGCACCGGACGACCAAAGACACTGACCACACCCGCCCGAGGACGATCCAGGCCCAAAATCTGCCGCAACAATGTGGTCTTGCCCGAGCCCGAGCCCCCCACAAGCGCGAGAATTTCCTTGGGATAGATTTTTAAATTCAAATCTTTGTGCACCACATGCGTCCCAAAGGCCGTCGTTAGATTGTCCACATCGATAATGGGTGCAGGGGTTTCCATCTCTAGATCCCCATCTCGTTAAAGATGACCGCATACAGCGCGTCGATCAAAATCACACCGGTAATCGCCGTCACCACCGAGGCCGTCGTGCCGCGTCCCAGGCTCTCCGTGTTCGGTTCAATCCGCAAACCAAAATGACAGGCGATCAGCGCGATCCAGATGCCAAAGGTCACGCCCTTAATCAAACTGATTTTGTAATTCGTCAAACCCACTGCATCGGGCAACTCAGTAAAAAACCATTGAATCGACAGACCGAGCTCCAGTTTCGCGGCGATCATGCCACCAAACAACGCGATCGCGTCGGTCCACAACACTAGCAAAGGCATCGCGATGGCCAGGGCAATCACACGCGGCAAAATCAAGCGCTGACCGTGCGAGATCCCCATCACTTGCATGGCATCAAGCTCCTGCGTCACACGCATCACACCGATTTGCGCCGTGATCGACGAACCCGAACGACCCGCCACCAAAATCGCGGCCAACACCGGCCCCAGCTCCCGCACCGTCGCGATGCCCAACAGCTTAACGATAAATTGACCCGCTCCAAACATCGCGAGTTGTTGCGCGGAGAGATAGGACAGCACCACACCAATCAAAAATCCAACCAGAGCCGTGATCCCCAAGGCCTGCGTGCCCACACGATAAATCTGCGCAGAAATCTCACGCCAGGGTCCGCGTATTGGATGCCGTATGAATTTTGCGAAATCCAGTATGAAGCCCCCGAGCAGCTGCAGCAGCTTGCTGCCATGCTCGACCAGGACAAACAGGCCCATGCCGATGGCTCGCACCCAGGCCAGCCAATCGGTCGGCACCTTGGGTGCGGCGTCATCGATCGGGTGATCGGCCAGGATCTCAAACAAGGCTTGCTGACCAGGCGTCAGCTGCGTGCCATCGGGGATCTTCTGTCCCCAGGACTGCCACAACAGCTGGGCACCGACCGCGTCAAGCTGACCGATACCAGAAAGATCCCAGGCGCTCGCTTGAGCCGCGGCGGACAGCGCCTGACGGCGTCTGCGCACCTCGCCCTTAACCGCCAGCGCCTGCACGTTCCAGTTGCCCGCAAGCAGGCAACGCCCGCCCTCGCTCGATACGCACGCCACGCTCGACGCAGCCGATGCGCCAGCTTCGCGGGAGGCTTTGAGTGATGCAGTGGGTGAGGGTGACGCCATAAAGGACTTTAATCCGTCAAAAAACGCATATTCATTCAGACTGATTCCCTCCATCATAATTCACCCCGTAAAATCCAGTCATGCGCCTGTCAGCCCCCTCCCAGCCAAACCTTGACTTTCCGGGTCCCGAAACCTTTATCGAGGCCCTTAAAAAGTCCCTCCCGGACTTCGGCTCGGTCGAGTGGGTCAGCCACACAGGGTCCACCAACGCCGATTTAAGCCTGCGTGCCAAAGACCGTGCAGACGCCCCGCCCAAGCCTTGGCTGCTAGGCGCCCATCTTCAAACCGCCGGCAAAGGCCGGGCCGGCCGCCCCTGGGCAAACGAAGCTGGCGGGACACTGATGTTCTCCTGCGCGTTTAGCCACAAGATCCCCCTGGCACTCTTACCCGGCCTGGCGCCCGCAATAGGTGTCTCAACTTGCTTGGCTCTGCGGTCATTCATCAAGCAACAATGCGCCGGGACCATGTCTAAGTCCGCATTGCAAGACCTGTTGGATCATCTACGCCTGAAATGGCCTAATGATCTGCTGTGGCGGGGCGCCAAGCTTGCCGGACTGCTGATTGAAACCGCCCCCTCCTCGACGATCGTCATTGGCATGGGGATCAATCTCCGGGGTGCCGCGACACTGAGCGCCCAGCTTGAACGCGAGATTGCCGATCTCAGTCAGGTTGAACAAGCCTTGCAGGGTCGATCCCTCGACGACGCACCCGCAACACTGGATCCCATTAAGCTCGTTACCCCCTTCGCGCTCACCTCGCTCGTCGCCATTTTTGCGCAGGCCTGGCAAACCGCTTTGCAAACCTTCGCAACAAATGGATACGAAGCCTTTACACATTCCTTTGCTATAGTCGATGCGCTGACCGGTCAAGCAGTACAGGTGATGGATCAGGGCAAAATCCTGTACCAAGGTCCTGCGCAAGGCACCGATTCGATGGGCCGATTGCGTGTAATGACCGACGCCGGCGAAATACCCGTGCTGTTCGGCGATGTTTCCATTCGACCCGTACACCCATTCAAAGGGACACCATGATCGTCTTGCTGGACGTTGGCAACAGCCGCCTGAAGCTCGGCTGGTATCACCCAAGTTTGGGGCGCGAAGCCGCCGTCCATGCGATCGCACTCAACCCCCTGGCCCAGCTGCCTGAACGACTGCGCAAATGGATGGCGACCCTTCCGATGCAGCCTCGCGCAGCACTTGGAGTCAATGTCGCGGGCAGCGTGGTCGCAGAGATGCTCACCGAGGTCTTTCAGACAGCAAGCTGCGCCCTGACGTGGAACACCCCTTGCGCCAAGCAACTCGAGGTGGAAAACGGCTACGACAAACCCGATCAGCTCGGTGCTGATCGCTGGGCCGCTCTGCTCGGCCTTGCGGGCCATTTTCCCAAACAGCACCCACCGCTTGTGCTGGCGACCTTTGGGACCGCAACGACGATCGATACCCTAAGCCCAAGCAAGCGTTTTGAAGGCGGTCTGATCCTGCCCGGCCCGGCCTTGATGCGCCAGTCCCTTGCCCAAGGCACGGCGAATCTGCCCCTGGCAAGCGGCGCGGGCTCAGACTATCCCACTCACACCCTCCAAGCCATCTCCACTGGCGTCGTCGCCGCACAAACAGGCGCCGTCTGGCGCCAGTGTGAAATCACGCGACAACGCTTTGGTGTTTCGCCTATCCTGTGTGTGAGCGGTGGCGGCTGGCCCGAGGTGGAACAAGAGATCCGACGCATGCTCGCCTCGCTCGACATCAAAATGATCGCGCACCCGGTACTCGATGGACTCGCCCGGATTTTGCAGCATCAGGTTTGACTCAAAGGCCTGAGCAAATTACAGTTCGCCCATGAGAGCTATTTTTATTATTTTGATGTTGATCAACCTTGCCGTGTTTGGTGTGGGCCAAGGCTGGTTCGGCACGCCGCGCGCAGAGGCCGGTCGCACTGCCGCAGACAAGCTCCCCGTCCCGCTTAACGCAGACGCTTTAAAGCTTGGTCCCGCGCAATTTCAAACTCGTTGATATTTTGCAAAATACGGGCAGTCGCCCCGGTATGCAGCGCAACCCAATCCCGACCTGAACGACCACGCTCAGCCAGCGCCTCGGGCTCTTTGAGCCAGTTCAACGCAGTCGCCACCGCACGCAAAGCAGGATCGACCAGCTCGGAGCGCTGGATCTGAATCGCCGCACCCGCCGCGACAGCACCCTGCACCGCATCGGCAAAATTACGCGCAAACGGACCCACAATCACAGGCGTTCCCATCGCGCAGGCTTCAATCAGATTCTGACCACCATGCGGCGCAAAACTCCCCGCCACAATCGCCACATCACTTGCCGCATAAAAGAAGGGCATCTCACCCAAGGTATCACCCAACACCACACGCACATCAGACAACTCTCGATCGGCATGCGTGTTGTGACGAATATCGGACCACCGTACAAAGCGCAGGCCCGACTGCTCCAATAAGGCCGCCGCCTCGTCAAACCGCTGCGGATGACGTGGAATCAAGAAAAACAAAGGCGGTGGTGCGGCAGAAAGCGGGACCGAAGGCGCGACTGGGCCAGCATCGCCTGAAGGCGGAACGGGGGCAACCGGCATCGGCGTCAATATCGGATCAAAATGAACCGAATGCGCAGAGTAATCCTCCGGCATGACTTCAGGGTGCGTCAGCTGATGCTTGATCGCCGAGACAAACATCGCATCCTCGCCCTCGCGCGTGCTTGCGATCGAGATGACCGGACGCGTCAAACGCTGTCGCCAAGCTCGCCCCGCGTCGACCGCGACGATCGGCAAGACCACATCAAATTTTAGATTACCAACGATTTGCACATTCGATGCGCCCACCTCAAACAACCTGCGCGCATCATCTTCGGTTTGCGCAAGCACCAGATCGATACTGGCGTAGGCATCACGCATGAGGCTCAAGAAAAGCTGATCAATCCGCCGCACATGACCCTGTGCTCGCTCAGAAAACCGCGCGCTCGCCAAAATGATCGGCACATCCGCAATTTGGGCCTGATCCAGCAGATTGGGCCACACCTCGCGCTCAATCAAGATGCCCAATCTGGGCCGATAGTGCTTAAAAAATCGGCGCGTCGCACCCGGAAAATCATAGGGCAGCCATTGCTGACGCAACTGACCCGTTGCGATTTCCGCCGCAAAAAGCTTTGCGCCCTCGGCACGGCCTGTGGGAGTCGTGTGCGTCAACAACACGCGATCACCTCGAGACAGCAAAGAGACAATCAAAGATTGCGCCGCGCGCGTCTCACCCAGACTGACAGCATGGACCCAGACCGGCGCTTCGCCATCCCAAGGCAAGGCATAGGAACCAAAGCGATCGGAGGAAAATATCTGCCAGTCGCCACCCGCCCGACGCGCACGCCAATACATCCAACCCCAGATCAGGGGGGACAGCAATCTCAAAAGGAGGGTATACGCCTGTTGTGCCATGGCGAGATACTAGCGCAGAGCGTCGTTCAATGCACCTAAAACTGTCTCTCGCGAGGGTGATTGGCCCCGATCACCCAAACTAGCGGTAAAGCCTGCGCCTATTAACGGGGTTCTAACCGGTGTTGACGCTTTATAAATACCGATTGTCGGACGACCAAGCGCAGCCGAGAGATGCGTCAACCCACTATCCAAGCCAACCATAACTCTCGCTGCCGCTAAACAGCGTGCAGCCTCAGTCAAATCCATCCGCGGCAGCACCATTGCGCCCGACCGCCCTGCCACTAAAGCCTTGGCTCGTTGCATTTCCGCCTCATTTCCAGCCAACAACTTAAGTTGCAAACCCTCATCAGCGAGACGATCAAACACCGCATGCCAGTCCTCAACAGGCCAAAGCTTGTCATCACGACTCGCAGACGGCATGATCACGGCATACGCATCTTCATGCGTACGTAAAACACGCGCCTCATCTTCGAATGCCTGCAAACCAAAATCAGGCACCCCCTCATAGGTATACCCAAACGTCGCCGCAGCCAACTCACGCTGTCGAGTCACGGCGGGTTGCCAAAATTTCACACGATGGCGCACGTCATAAAAAAACGAGGCAAGCGGCTCTCGCGCAGAGGTGAAACCCAAGCCATGCTTGACACCAGACGCCATGCGCGTGAACCAAACTGATTTCAGCAGGGCTTGCATATCGAGCACGATGTCGTAGCGACGCGCGCGCAAATTCAGTTCCAGCGCACGACGCGCCGCGCGGACCTCCGACGACCACCAAGCCTTGCGCCAACGACGGTGCGCCACACGAATCACTTCATGCACAGCAGGATGCCAGGCAGGAATCTGCGCAAAACTATCCTCTACCAGCCAGTCGATCTGCGCATCCGGCACATGGCGTGCGATGTCAGATATCGCAGGCAACATATGCACCAAGTCCCCTAGCGAGGACGTGCGAACGATGAGGATTCTGGTGACCATCTTCGTCAACTGACTTGTTTAATCGCCACCAATACCTCATCCACCCCCACTTTCCAGTCCGGCAAACTCACCCCAAACGCCTGACGGATCTTGCTCGTATCCAGACAAGAGTTCATCGGCCGTGTCGCAGCCACCGGATAGTCCTCCGTGCGAATTGCCGTAATCGCATCGTCGGCGACCTTGATCGGCCAGCCAGCCGCACGCGCCTGAGCAATCACGTAACTCGCATATGCATGCCAGTTGGTCACGCCACCAGCCGTCAAATGATAGACACCCCAACGCGGATCTTCCGCCGGTTGTCCCGCCATCTGACCCAAAATTTTCGTCGTGGTTTCAGCAATCAACGCCGCCGAGGTCGGCGCGCCAATCTGATCAGCCACCACCCTCAACGCATCTCGCTCATGCGCGAGCTTGAGCATGGTTTTTAAAAAATTTCCGCCATGCGCACCGACGACCCAGCTTGTCCGAAAAATCAAATGCCTGGGACAAGCCTCTGCGACGGCCCGCTCACCTGCGAGCTTACTGCGACCATACGCCGACAAAGGCTGTGTCTCATCAGTCTCGATGTAGGGCGACTTTTTAGTACCTGGGTACACATAGTCCGTCGAGTAATGCACGATGCACGCGCCGACAGCATGAGCAGCTTTGGCCAGCAAACCCGGTGCGACCGCATTAATCGTGTGCGCAAGCTCCGTCTCAGTTTCGGCACGATCAACCGCTGTGTAGGCAGTCGCATTCACGACAATGCTTGGCTGGATGCGAGAAACGAGGGCTGCAATTGGACATTCCGTGCCGGCACCGGCATTCGTACCAAGCACGCTCAAGTCTAGTTCGGCACGCGTACAAACAACCACCTCGCCCAAAGTCTGGAGGGTGGATTTCAGGGCATGACCAACTTGGCCATTCCCGCCAATTAGAAGGATTTTGTGTTTCATGGCTGAATTATGCATCATCTCGGAGGCTCTAGATGCGCATTCAGCCATGCTCATGCAGCTAACTTACATGCCTCCGCCTGCATGTAAAACAGCAAACAGCTTACTTGCCGCGGAACACCGGTGCACGCTTCTCGGCAAAGGCGCGCTTGCCTTCCTGATAGTCATCGCTTGCGAAGCATGCCAAGACCATCTGCTTGATGCCTTCGACATCCACGTGTGGAGGCACTTTCTGAAACTCGCGGATGGCTTTTTTACCGGCGCGCAGCGTAATTGGAGCATTGGCCACAACTTTAGCCAAATACTCATCCACAGCCTTGTCGAGCTCGGCTGCAGGCACCAAGTGTTGTATCAGGCCTTTTTCCTTGGCTTGCTGCGCGGTAAAACGCTGAGCCGACAACATGATGTCGAGTGCCTGTGGCGCACCGACCGTGCTGACCAGGTTTCGAATCGCGGTCAGACGATAGCCCAGACCCAGACGACCGGCGGGGATCGCAAACGTACTGACGTCAGACGCGATACGGATGTCGCAGCATAGGGATAGGTTCAAGCCGCCACCGATGCAATAGCCATCAATACGGCCAATCACAGGTTTGGAACAGTTGTAGATTGAACCTTGGGCTTCTTCACCTACACGCTCGTACTCGGCAACAGCATCCGCAGCCGTGCGGAGTTTTTCAAACTGGGAGATGTTGGCGCCGCTGACAAAGGATTTGCCGCCTGCACCGGTTAAGACGACCGCGCGGATCTCGTCATCGTTTTCAAACATTTTGATGATGCCAGGCAAAGCAGCCCACATGTCATAGGACATGGCATTGTGTTTGGCTGGGTCGTTAAACGTAATCCAGCCCACAGCACCCCTTTTCTCGATGATCAAGTTGTCTGTGATTTCGCCCTGCAACAATCTGGTGGTCGTCATTTTCAAAGGTCTCCAAGTAATGTTCGATAACGTGCCATAGCGGTTTCTAAATGCGTCCTCATGGCGAGACGAGCGCCTGCCGAGTCGCGCCGGGCGATTGCCTCGACGATGATCTCGTGCTCGTTCTCAATTTCTTCCACGCGGGTCGTGCCAATCGTTCTAAATCTAAACGTGCGAACAGCATGATGGATCACATGACTCAGGTGACCCATGATGCGAACAAAGTAAGGATTGTTGGCGCAATGCGCGACCGCCAGATGAAAATCCACCGACGTGTGCGAGGCCGCCTCCCAATCCGAGGCGTGTTGCTCCAGCCGCTTGAGCGACTGGCGAAGCGATTCAAGCTGGACCGCCGTGCGGTGCGTCGCAGCGAGCGCCGCCGCGCCCGACTCGATCTCGATCCTGAGCTGATGCACATGGATGAGCTGAGACAGATCCAGCAAATCGTCATGCGAGACCTCAAACGGTCTCAGCGCGATATCCGCACAGACAAATGTGCCAACACCATGACGCGTCTCGACCAATCCCGTGAGCTTGAGCCGCGCGATTGCTTCGCGAACCACGTTTCGGCTCACACCAAATTGCGCGCCAAGCTCCTGCTCTGTTGGTAAACGCTGACCCGGGGCAAGACTTTCATTCAGAATCCGCGTGCGCAGCTGCTGCGCGATCTCATCCGGGAGATTTTCCGGACGGCCGAGACTGTCAAAAGCAGAAACTGTTGAAGAGGACGAAACCGATCCAAGCTTTGCGCTTGCCCCACGGCGTCCTGTCGTCTGTTGTCTACGTGCAGTGTAAACGGTGGTGGTGATGCCGGGCTTGTCCAACTTAAATCGCACCTTCGCGAGCGAGTTCTTCGAGCTGAGCAGCACTGATGCCAAACTCGGCGTAGACCTCTTTGTTGTGTTCCCCACGGTCAGGCGCCGCGACAAAAACTTCCCGCTTGGAGCGGCTCATGATGACCGGCTGACCGACCACACTGATTTCACCGAGCTTGGGATGATTGAGCTTTTTAGCCATGCCCAGATGGACAACCTGCGGGTCCTCCATCGTCTGCTGGACGTTCTTGATCGGGCCGCAAGGCACGCCTTCCTTGTTGAGCAATTCGATCCAAAAAGCGGTGTTTTCCTGCTTGGTGCGCGCATTGATCGCCGCATTGAGCTCAGAGCGATTTTTAGCGCGCAACTGCATGGATTTGAAACGCTCGTCATTTACCAACTCGGGCAAACCCAAGACATTGGCCAGACGCACGTACATTTCCGTACCCATCGCCGCGATGTTGATATAGCCATCAGAGGTCGCATAGACACCGGTCGGTGAGCTCGTCGGATGATCGTTGCCGCTCTGACCAGGGATTTCCTTGTTCATCAGCCAACGCATGATCTGGAAATCCATCATCCAGACCTGCGCCTGCAACAGCGAAGACTGCACCCACTGGCCCTCGCCCGATTCCTCGCGCTCGAGCAAGGCGACCAAGGTACCAATCGCGCAAAACAAACCCGAGGTCAGGTCGGCCACCGGGATGCCGGCACGCATCGGTCCGCGACCAGGCTCGCCCGTCACCGACATGATGCCGCCGATCCCCTGCGCAATCTGATCCAGACCAGGGCGATCCTTGTACGGACCGTCCTGACCAAAGCCAGAAACACTCGCGAGAATGATGCGCGGATTGACCTTGCGCAGTGACTCGTAGTCGATGCCGAGCTTAAATTTAACGTTGGGGCGATAGTTTTCCACCACTACATCGGCCTGCTTGACCAGCTCCATCAATAAAGCCTTGCCCTTGGGGTGCTTTAAGTTGATGGTGATGCTGCGCTTGTTGCGATGGGTGTTTTGATAGTCCGCGAACTGCGCCGAACCGCCTGGCTTATCGTCCGGCATGTCGCCTGGTTCTTCGATTTTGATGACGTTTGCACCCCAATCTGCGAATTGACGGACCGCTGCTGGGCCTGAGCGGACTCGAGTTAAGTCCAGCACGGTGAATCGACTGAGGGGCAGCTTGGACATTGAGGTCTCCGGGGTAATCTGTATGTAATTTTGACCGCGATTTTTAGATGTTGGACATCTTACAAGAAAACGACCATGCTGTCTGGACGCTTGCCACGACCTCTGTAAAAACGGGTCGTTGAGTTGAATCTGTGTTCAGGCAAGCATCGCGCAAAGCGCGTAAGTTATTCAGGGTCGCAAAGTTTGATGCCTCACCTTTGCAGCGCTCAAGCAACTCTTCGAGCAAATAACCAAAGGCACGCACTTCGATTTTTTCAAGCGCCAGCCTTTGTGCTGCATCGGTAGGCTTAAAACACGCCGCACCAAAATCACCCAGTAAAGCATGACCATCGCGCCCCAACAGGATATTGTGCGCGTACAAATCTCCGTGCATGATGCCCTTTGCATGCACTTGCTGAGCGACGCTGGCGATGCCGGTGGCGATGCTCAGCACTTCAAATAGACTCAAGCGCATATCGTCCGCGTACACATCGCGCGTACACGAAGCAAAACTTGGCGGGCCGGCCAGATTGCGATAACTTGCATCGACTAATGACATCACCAAACCATTCGCGTTTTCGGGATGTCCTTCAATCTTGCCGAGCACAGGGATCAAGTTTAGATGGCTGCCAACCCGCATGCATGCTGACATTTCGCTCATCGGTAGGCCATCGCTTGTGAGCCCACCTTTAAAAACTTTAACGGCTACTGGAATCGTCTTGTTAGCTTGCCAAGACGCATGGTAAATGACGCCCGAAGCGCCTTCGCCAAGCTTTTGATGCAAACCCAAAGAGGACCACGGGATGGGTTTGACCGGCGTATCTTGTAAGGCGGTTTGCTCATCCATTGAACAAAAGGGATTACCTGAATAGCTTAACCAAGACAAGCGCGGTAGTTTCAGCAACACACTTGGCAAGGCTTCAAACCTGTTTGCCGCGATTCGGATGAGTTCCAGACTTTTGCAGTTCCCCAGTGCTTCAGGTAGCGTCTGCAGGCGATTACCCGCCACCATCAGTTTTTGCAGATGCGGACGATCACCAAGCTCTAACGGCAATTCAGTCAGCTGGTTACCGGTCAGGATCAACCAGCGTAGCAGAGGGGGTAAAGCTTCAGTCAAAACATGGCGGATATTGTTGTTTCTAAATCCAACCATGCTCAAGGCTTTGCATTGACCCAGTACGCGAGGCAGCTCGGTAAACTGGTTGTCAGAGCAGAACAAAATTTTTAATTTGTGCAGTTCGGGAAGGCGATCGGGCAGACTGGATAAGGCGTTACCTGACAGATCCAGGATTTCTAGGGTGTCAGCCAGATCAAAAATCTCGGTAGGGAAGTCTTTTAGGTTGCAGGACAACCGCAGTTGTGTACTGCCCGCCAAGCGACCCGCTTTGGATTCCTCTTTAAACTGCTCAAGTGTTTGGATCGGTGCATGCATAGCTTCAAAGAGTAACAAATCCCATGCCAAACCTCCCCTCCTTCCCCTTATCCCCCCTTCTACCCTTATCCTCACGTGGCGACCCAGAACCCAGTCGCTTCTTATCTTAATGTCCTACAATTTGGCAATCAATTGACCCTTTGAGTACATGACATGATTCTTGTTACTGGCTGCGCAGGCTTTATTGGTAGTAATTTTGTCCATACTTGGCTTTCAAGCCATGATGAGCCTATCGTCAACCTGGACAAGCTGACCTATGCCGGCAATCTCGACAACCTGTCTTCGCTGGCACAGGACCATCGTCATATCTTTGTGCAAGGCGATATCGGCGATCAACAACTCGTCTCCGAACTACTCTCAAAATATAAGCCCCGTGCCGTACTTAATTTTGCCGCGGAGTCCCATGTTGACCGTTCAATTTTAGGTCCTGGTGAGTTTATCCAGACCAATGTGATCGGAACGTTTAACTTGTTAGAGTGTGCGCGCGCCTACTGGTCGGCCTTACCCGCAGAGGGCAGCGGTGAGGACCTGAACCAAGCGAGCTTTCGTTTTCTGCATGTATCGACCGATGAGGTCTATGGCACTTTAGGGCCTCAAGATCCACCCTTTGCCGAAACTAACCCATTCGAGCCTAATAGCCCCTATGCAGCTAGTAAGGCCTCATCAGACCATCTCGTTCGCGCCTGGCATCATACCTATGGGCTCCCTGTTCTGACGACAAACTGCAGTAACAACTATGGGCCTTATCACTTCCCCGAAAAGCTGATTCCGCTCGTGATTCTGAATGCACTGAACGGCAAGCCACTGCCAATTTATGGCGATGGCCAACAAATTCGTGACTGGTTATTTGTGCAAGATCATTGCCGCGCAATCATACGGGTCCTTGAAGCCGGTCGGATTGGTGAAACCTATAACATTGGCGGCTGGAACGAAATGGCCAATATCGATGTTGTCAAAACAATCTGCAGCCGCCTGGATGCTTTGCGCCCTCGCGCGGATGGTAAAAAATACGCTGAGCAGATTACCTATGTTAAAGATCGCCCTGGTCATGACAGGCGTTATGCCATCGATGCGCACAAAATCGAACGCGAATTAGGTTGGAAACCCAAAGAATCCTTTGAAAGCGGTATAGAAAAAACCGTGCAGTGGTATCTCGCCAACCCGAAATGGGTCGAAGGTGTGACAAGCGGAGAGTATCGAAAATGGATTGTTCAGCAGTACACGGCTGGATAAGAGCCTTCCTAGATCATTAAGCATCATTCATGTTTACAATGCAGAAATGCTGACTCCAGAAAAAATAAAACTCGCCATCCTCGGTCTAGGCTATGTTGGTTTGCCTCTCGCTGTCGAGTTCGGAAAAAAGCGCCCTGTCACTGCTTTCGATATCAACAAAGACCGCGTCACTGAGTTGCAGTCCGGTCGCGACCATACGCTAGAGGTCTCCCCCGAAGAGCTGCAAGAGGCTCAATTACTGACATTTACCGCCGATCCTGAACAGTTACGGGCTTGCAATACCTTTATTGTGACCGTACCCACGCCAGTTGATCAGTACAACAAACCAGATCTCACGCCGCTCATCAAGGCTTCAGAAACCATCGGCAAGGTACTCAAACCTGGCGATATCGTGATCTACGAGTCGACGGTTTATCCAGGCGCCACTGAAGAAGACTGTGCCCCCATTCTCGAGAAACTCTCCGGCCTCAAACTCAATGAAAGCTTTTACTTAGGCTATAGCCCCGAGCGCATCAATCCCGGCGACAAAGGACATCGCGTCACCACGATTATGAAAGTGACCTCTGGGTCGACGCCAGAGACTGCTGACATCGTCAATGCACTCTATGGGGAAATCATCACAGCAGGTACCTTTAAAGCAGCGAGCATCAAGGTCGCTGAAGCCGCCAAAGTCATCGAAAACACCCAGCGCGATGTCAATATTGCACTGATTAATGAACTTGCCATTATCTTTAATAAGATGGGGATTGATACTGAGGCGGTACTCAACGCTGCAGGGACTAAATGGAACTTTTTACCTTTTCGACCGGGACTCGTGGGTGGACACTGCATTGGCGTGGACCCCTATTACCTGACACACAAGGCGCAGTCCATTGGCTATCACCCCGAAGTCATTCTTGCAGGACGCAGACTCAATGACAGTATGGGCGCGTACGTTGCGTCACAGCTATTAAAAGCTATGACCCAGCGCCATATTCAGGTGGACGGTGCGCGCGTACTTATTTTGGGTCTGACCTTTAAAGAAAACTGTCCTGATCTGCGCAATACCAAGGTGATCGATATTATTCGTGAGCTTCTAGAATACAATATCGACGTTGATGTGACCGATCCGTGGATTGATCCTGCTGAAGCTGAAAAAGAATATGGGATCACGCCAATAAAACAACCAGGCGCTGATGCTTACGATGCCATCATCATCGCCGTGGGGCATCAACAATTCAAACAGCTCGGTGCGGATAAGATCCGAGTGTTCGGCAAGAAAGAGCACATCTTGTATGACCTCAAGTACGTCCTCAGCGCACAAGAATCAGATATGAGGCTATAGATAGATGACCAGCACTTATAAAACACTCAAACAAGAGCTTGTGCAAGCTCCCAAAACCTGGCTCATCACAGGTGCCGCAGGCTTTATTGGCAGCAACCTGCTCGAAACTCTCCTAACCCTCAATCAAAAAGTGGTAGGTTTAGATAATTTCGCCACTGGCCACACCCGCAATCTTGATGAAGTCAAAAATGCAGTGTCTGCCGCGCAATGGTCTCACTTTATGTTTATCGAAGGTGATATTCGCGCTCTCGACGCATGCCGAACCGCCTGTAAAGGAGTTGATTTTGTTTTGCACCAAGCCGCCTTGGGATCCGTGCCTCGCTCGCTCGAAGACCCCATCACAACAAACAGCGCCAACATTGACGGTTTTCTAAATATGCTCGTCGCTGCCCGTGATGCCAAGGTCAAAAGCTTTATCTATGCAGCCTCGAGCTCGACCTATGGTGACCATCCAGGATTACCCAAAGTAGAGGATGCAATCGGCAAGCCCCTCTCACCCTATGCCGTCACCAAATACGTCAATGAACTCTATGCCGATGTATTTGCCCGTGCTTATGGTTTGAGTTCGATTGGTCTGCGTTACTTTAATGTGTTTGGCAAGCGACAAGACCCAAATGGCGCATATGCGGCCGTCATCCCAAAATGGATTGCCGCCATGCTCAAAGAAAAGCAAGTCTTTATCAATGGTGACGGAGAAACAAGCAGAGACTTTTGCTATGTTCAAAATGTCATTCAGGCCAATCTTCTCGCCGCAACGGCCGTTGACACACAAGCCATCAATCAAATCTATAACGTTGCTGTTGGCGACCGTACAACACTCAATCAGCTTCACCAATACATCAAGAAGAATTTGTTAGACCAGATACCAGGTCTAAAAATCACGTCACCGGTCTACAGAGAGTTTAGATCAGGAGACGTACGCCATTCTCTGGCCGATATCAGTAAAGCTAAAAAACTATTGGGCTATCAACCGACTTATCGGATAGAAAAAGGACTTGCAGAGGCGATGTCTTGGTATATTCAATATTTAGCTAAGCACTAACTAAAAATTAGTAGTATCAATACTATCCATCTCAGCAATACTTCAAACGATCTGCTTCGATCTGTTTTCCATGAACACCCAATCGATAATCTCACTCCCTGGCGCGTAACCTCTCACCAGTTGTTCCATCATCGAACGCATCGCCCCAACATCATCAGTCCTTAGCGCCAAGTTGAGTGCTTCTAACTTTGGTTCTAGCTCAGCCCAAGACAAGAAATCCTCACGAGCCTTAATAATCCTAGGGTGAGATGTCGACTCGGGATTTTCTCCAATCAAAAGTTCCTCGTAGAGCTTTTCTCCTGGACGCAATCCGACCGTCTCAATGGCTATATCACCATCTGGCTTTTGCTCATTTCTCAAGGTGAGCCCTGAAAGCTCAATCAAGCGCTTTGCGAGATCAATAATTTTTACCGGCTCGCCCATATCCAGTACGAACACGTCCCCACCTTTAGCCATCGCGCCTGCTTGAATCACTAGTTGTGCGGCCTCTGGAATCGTCATGAAATAGCGGGTGATATCGGCATGGGTCAAGGTCACTGGGCCGCCATCACGTATCTGCTGACGAAACCTTGGCACAACCGATCCCGAAGAACCCAGCACATTACCAAAGCGCACAATCGAGAACTTAGTGGTCGATTGAGTCACAGCGCCTTTTGCAGCCAACGCCTGCAGGGCCATTTCCGCTAGCCGTTTACTGGCCCCCATCATATTAGTGGGACGTACTGCTTTATCGGTACTGATCAGTACAAAATCAGTCACTCCCATTTCTGCCGCAGCCTGCGCAGTCCGCAAGGTACCAAACACATTATTCTTTATCCCTTCAGCAGGGTTGTGCTCGACTAAGGGCACATGCTTGTAAGCGGCTGAATGATAAACAGTGTCTGGTCGCCATGTTGACATAATGTCACGCATGCGCACTTCGTCTTGCGTTGAAGCTAAAAGCGGAACTAAAACAGTTGCGCCAGAAACGGTCGTTTCTGCACTTGTTACAGCACTAAGCGCTGCAGCCTTCTCCCCTAACTCTTGGTGAATTGCATAGAGGGCAAACTCACTTTGCTCAATAAGTAATAACTTCGCTGGGCCAACTTTTAAAATTTGCCGGCATAACTCACTGCCAATCGAGCCACCTGCCCCTGTCACCAGCACAACCTTATCTTGCAGGTTCTTTATCATCAAGAGGTGATTGGGCTGCACTGGCTCACGCCCTAGGAGATCGTCGATATCGAGCTCGCGCAAGTCTGACACACTGACTTTACCCGTTGCGATATCGCTCAACACAGGTAAAGTACGCACCGCTAATTTGTGACGACTAAGCTCCTCTAAAATATCGTTGCGCCGCCGCCGAGAAATGGACGGAAGCGCCAGCAATACATCTGTGACGGGCACGTTCGCCAACACTTCTGACAAATCAGCGGGATTATAAATTGGCAGGCCATTGAGGACATTGCCGTGTAGCCTATCGTCATCGTCTAAAAAGCCGACCACGCGCATTTCAAAGCTATTGGCCATTGCCGAGGCCAACTGGCGCCCCGCACCGCCGGCGCCATAAATGATCACCTGTGGCAAGGACATTTTTTGGATTTTCTGGTGATAGAGACTACCAAGCCAAATGCGAGCTAGCGCCCTAGAGGCGCCTACAAAAATTAGCAATAGCAAAGGCTGAATTAGACCTACTGTGCGAGGCACTCCCGGAACACCGTAAAAAGTAAAAACAGCGGCAAAAACAACGCCATATAAGAGCATTGCGCGCACCACTGCCACCATGGCAGGTAGGCCGCTGTAACGAAAGATAGCTCTGTACAGACCCGAGGTAATAAAAATAGGTAGGGCAACTACAACTGCCCCCAGCATCGGCCAGAGAATGGCGCCAGAAATCGGAACAAAAACGTCTAATCGTAAATAAAATGCCATCCATACTGTTAGGACGCAAAGCGACGCATCGACACCAAGCACAACCCCACGTTTGATGGGTCGCGACAGAGACAATGTGGATTCGGCTAAACGAGTAAAGCAGCGAGTTAAGAAGCTAGTCAAAACATGAAAGCATATATAGGCTGAGATCTGTGATTCTTTAGATGATTGTCAATATCTTAAGTCTACTTATTGTCTTATCTATATAAATATCTTGCATTACATATATTTAACTAATGATCTTAATTTCTGCGCATAACAGAATAGTATTCCGCGTTAGCTGAAGACTCCGCCGGTCAGGCCAAGTCCACCAGTTTTTTAGCCTGGTTACTTGATATCAACTTAGGCATTATCTGGTTTTCCTGCGCCTAAACGCCATGTAGATATTATGAGTGGTGTATACGCCAGCGTTATCCATAACCAATTATATGAAGATAACGCTAAGGTTGCCGCAGCCAAGGGAAGCAGCCACAGCATATTTACCCCTATGACCAACAATGTCACAGATCGATGCCCAGACTTTGTGTCAAGCGTCCATTTGCGCGACAAGCGCTGATAGGCATGGCTGCGATGCGCCTCATGCCAACGCTCCCCACGTAGCATACGTGTGACCAATGTCATGGTAGCGTCTGTCACAAACACTGCCGCAAGGACCAACCAACAGGCATAGTTCAACCAGCCTGCCTGAACGGACAACAAGGCCAAAACAAAAACCATAAATGCTAGCCAGGTACTCCCTGCATCCCCCATAAATATTTTAGCTGGTGCCCAATTGAGTAATAGAAAACCACAGGTTGCCGCTGCCACGCACAAAATAAAACCCCAAACTGGGGTTAACAATGATTCTGGGTAAGTGTATAAGCTCAAAGCAGCCGCAGCTAGCAGCATACATATGGCTTGGGATGCTGCTAGACCGTCAATGCCATCCATAAAATTAAACAGATTTATCCACCACACGCCGACAAGCGTTAATAAACTCAAAAGGAACCAACCTCTGAGCTCAACATTGATCACAGGAAACAATGAAATGCTAGGAAAATCTCCGATCACAAGCAACATCGCGATACAAACACCCAACTGAACGCTGAAACGCAAACGTGCAGATAAAGGTCGAACATCGTCACATAAACCGGCAATCGACAGTATTAAAGCCAAACCGAGTGCAAATAAACCTACCCACCAGTCCGATATCATTACCCAAGCAAAGCCAGCCAAACTAGCTGCGACTAAGATCCCCAAACCGCCGCCAGAAGGCGTGGGACGAATATGAGACGAGCGATGATTCGGTGCCTGCACGAGGTGAAGCCTTTCAGCATTGCGATTGACCCAGCGAGCCACGTACCAAGCCAAGAAACCACTGAGAACCATTAACACTGCCTGCGCCATCATTTCGGTAAGTCCTCAGGCATTAATTTAAATACCCGTGGAGTTAAACCCAAGTCGCGCAAAGTGTCTGTTTGGTCAAAAATCAAATCCTGATTCATCCGCTCTGCCATCGCAGCAGACCAATGCCGATAGCGGGGCAAATAACGAAATACGGCCAATGCAAAACGAAAAGCCCACAGTGGCACACTTAATACACGCGGGCGACGATCCAGTGCATCAAACACGCGTTCTACCATGTCGCGATACGTCAACGTCTCACCACCAGAAATATTGTATGACCGGTTTGATGACAAGGGAGAATTAAGCGCTGCCAGACATGCCGCAGCAACATCTGTCGCATGAATAGGTTGTCTTAATCCCTTTGCTTGACCAAATAAAGGGAAGCAACCAAACCGCCGGATCACCCGAACAATTTCGCTAATATTTTTATCGCGTCCTAAACCATAAATCAGGGTAGGTCGTAAAACAGTCCATTCAATACCTCGGCTTTGTGCCCACGCCTGAAGCTGTTCCTCGCCACTAACGAGCTTCGCTACCGTCTCATGCTCAGCCACATCGCCAGAGTTAACTTTTGTAAAACGGCTGGTAGAAGAAACTGCCACCACACGCCGTGCACCATATGCCTCGAACATATCGAAATATTCAGGCAATACCCAGATTGGGGCTACACAAATCCAATCTCTGATTTGAAAACTAGTTTCAATAACAGGCAGGAGTTGCCAATCTACATTCGAGGAGTTCGCAATTACACGCCTGGAAAAAGCCGTGACATGACATCCACTGTTGCTTAACTGACTCAGCAGGCACTCGCCAACCATACTACTTGCGCCAAGCACTCCGACTCTTTGCTCACTCATGTCAAGCGTCACCCCGAGAGAATATGCGACGTATATTTATATAAGCAGTCACCAAACCAAATCGCAACCATACACCCGCGGTGACCAACCACATCAAAACAGCAGGATATTGCTCACTAAAAAATTTGCGGTAAAAACGAACCATCCCTTTATGTTTGTGCCACTCGACGAACACTTTGCGAGATTTACTGCAAGCACCTAATGCATGACTAATGCGTGCGGCAGGCACAAACAGTATTTTCCAACCCTTTTGCCGAAACCGCATACACCAGTCCAAATCCTCACAGTGTAAAAAATATCCCTCGTCCCAGAGGCCTACTTCATCTATCGCGGTACATTTAACCAACATACACGCACCAGAGATAGCCTCTACCTCGATAGGATGGTCAGGTAAGGGCTGCTTATGCAGATGAAAATCGTAAAACAGCTTTGGCCAGCGATCAGCATACCGTTGCAACCCAAAGGCTCGCACAAAAGATCGCCACAGCGTCGGCATGGCCCGTCGTCCGCCCTCCTGCTCTGTGCCATCCTCATTTACCAGCAGTGCACCCACCATGCCCACGCGGTCGCTAGACTGCAAGCTGGTCAACAGTGGGTCGATGGCGTCGGGCTGAAAAAAACAATCGGGATTCAGAAACAGTACATAGGGCGCAGAAGAAGACTGCACTCCGATATTGCACGCCGCGGCAAAGCCCACATTGGCGAGGTTGCGGATGACGCGGACTTGTAACAAATCTTTAAGCCCATCCAAGCTTGCGTCGCTTGACGCGTTATCGACAACGATGATCTCGATATCCAGCGGGCAGGCCAGCAAGGAATCGACACACTTGCGCAATAGTGAACCAGCGTTGTAATTGACGATGATGGTGGAAAGGGTGTGACTCATGATTTTCTAATTTTTAGAATCAAATTTTTGTTTAGCACGCGCCAAATATCGCTAATTGAGGCAATGCGGCTTTTTTAGATCTATTGTCGTTTACGCCACATCGTCGGCAAACCCAACGTGGCATCGCGCTTGACTCGCAAAACTACCCCGCCCTGACCGCGAAACGCAAACCTGACGATGCTCACCAGATTCAGCATCACAAGCAAGGGCAGCAACAGCCAAAACAAAAGGCCGGGCATGTTTTTCACTAACATCCACACCAGATTCGATGCCTTTGATATGTGGAGAAATTAATGTAGGTAACCCACCGGTTGCGCCTGGGCCGACATGATGCACGACGGATTGCGGAAAATAAAGCAATGGTGTCCCGCTAGCCGCGAACGGAAACCCAGATCTAAATCCTCCACGTAACAAAAAGAGTCCTCGGAAGATCCGTGGCCTTTTGATTTAAACATCGTCACTGCCTTTTAAAAAATCCGCAAACGAATGGCGACCCAAAATAGATTTGAATCTACGATAATACCTCCAAAGTTGACGTTTAATTACACCGAGGAATGTGACCTCCCTGGCAATCTGCCAAGCATGCAATAGTGCATCTGTTGCGTAACCAGGTTTAAGCTGCGGAACCTCGATTGAAAAGTTCGGATTCGTCAGAATCTTGCTTATTACATGAGCTGAGTGGTACTTTTCATACCAATCACGCGCCAACGTACCTTGTTCGCGAAGAAAATCTCGGTTACAAACTTCTAAAAGTTGATAAAGCTCTTTAGGTTCCCTCCAACTACATGCACCGTCATAAACCATGTCTAGTCCACCTATCATCCTGTCTGCAACGTTTCTGTGGATTATTATAGGTACGCTGGCACCCATAACCTCGACCATTGTCTTTCCGCCACCATACGGAAAAGACGCGATATAAAGATCAACTTTATATTCATGTAATGCCTGCCAAACACTGTCTACGAAAGGTATGTATACGAACGACTCTCTGGGCACTCCAAGGTGCTTCATCTGCCTAAGTATGCGCCAGCGCGCGAATTTCGAGAGGCGACCTATGTGTATATGGTACCCGCCAGTAACATGCAAAAGACGCGGTATAACGTCTACATACTGGATAAAGTAGCTTACCTCAACCTTATTGAAACCAGCAGCAGTGCAGGTCAC
Source organism: Zwartia vadi (assembly GCF_030410375.1). GTDB lineage: Bacteria > Pseudomonadota > Gammaproteobacteria > Burkholderiales > Burkholderiaceae_B > Zwartia > Zwartia vadi. The sequence goes on along the minus strand of NZ_JAUHHE010000007.1, from coordinate 12,462 downwards.
CAGACCTGCAGATGCATGTTTATTTTTTAGGCTGCCACTAAGCAAATCGTTAGCGGTAAGTGGCAAGTACTTATTACCTTTCACCCCAACCTCATTTCTACACTTATGGAAAAGGACGGGAGAAATATCAAAATGAGTACCAAAGCTCAGGCAAACGCCTAAACATAACCTGTCATCCCCATGATGATAAAAATTGAGGTCGTATCCACGATCGGGCTGGACTGCTGCAACAGCTACACTATCCTGATGATGGTTAAATAGCCAAACAATCGAAGGAGCTTGCTCATGCAAAAATGTTTGAATCCAGGACAGCCTCTGCAAATGTCCACCTGGTGGCACATTGACCAATTCGACATTCGGAGCTTTGCTAAGACGTCGATGTACAGCCATGTAATCTGACTCTCCGCAGACACCAGTGATTATAATAATTGACCGGCGTTTTGGAGACAGTCGTATCACATCCAGCAATGCAGCTGTGTGTCCACCTGACGACTGTAGCTTGCTGGCGATATAAACTGCTACATCAGAAGTGGCTTGGGACGGCGCATCAATTCCTAGAGCGTCGAGGTTCCGGCGCCCTATTCGCTGGCACAAATCATCAAGCTCGTGCGAACCGAAGACACGTCCGACAGTCAAAGGTTCGCACAGCAGATAATCCACGAACACTTCTATCTGCTCCAGACACCGACCTGCGTCTTGGTCGGCGCACTGCAAGCTGTCAATCGCTGGAGGAAGAATAACGTTCTCCGTGATTAGGTTAAAGTATTCAGTGCGTGCACAACGGAGTCCACTGCTTCTTCATTCATGCCCGGATAAACAGGGAGGCTGAGCACCTCATTGGCGAGCATCTCACTGATCGGCAGATCACCCCATTTTTGATCGGCGTAACAAAGCTGACGATGCGGGGGGATGGGATAATGCACGATAGTTCCAATTCCTTTGCTCGAAAGAAACGCTTGTTTCTGGGCTCTCTGAATTGTGCGAACGACGTAAAGGTGCCAGACAGGTTCTGTGAAGTCGGGAACCTCTGGAAGTATTAAGTCTAAGTTTCGAAGCCTCTCCGAATAAGACTGCGCTATCGAGCGACGGGCCTCATTCCAATCGTCCAGTCGCTTCAGCTTTACCCTCAGCATTGCAGCCTGAAGTTCATCAAGCCGAGAGTTGTAGCCCAAAACTTCGTGGTGGTACTTAATGCTTGAGCCATAATTTCGAAGCTGGCGCACTTTATGAGCGATGGCAGGGTCGGACGTTAGGACCGCACCGCCATCACCCAAGCAACCCAAATTTTTTCCTGGATAAAAACTCGTTGCTGCTGCGTGCCCAAGCGAGCCCACACGCTTTCCCTTGTATCGAGCTCCCTGAGCCTGCGCCGCATCTTCGATTACCACCAAACCATTTTTTTTAGCGATTTCGTTGATTGAATCCATGTCAGCGGGTTGCCCATATAGATGAACCGGGATGATTGCGCTCGTACTCTTGGAAATTGCTGCTTCTAACCGCTGTGGATCGATATTATGTGTGCCAATAATTGGCTCCACAGGAACTGGAGTCGCCCCCGTCTGGGTTACTGCTAGCCAAGTAGCTATGAATGTGTTTGCTGGAACGATCACCTCACAGCCCGGGCCCACACCATACGCCCGCAAAGTCAGGTGTAGTGCATCTAAACCATTTCCTACGCCGATGCAGTAAGGTACTTCACAGTACTGAGCGAACTCGGATTCAAAACATTCAAGCTCACTACCCATGATGAAGGAGCCTGACCCCAAGACCCTCTTGAAGGCATCGTTCAGTTCGGTCCCTACTTCAAGGTGAGAATGACTCAGGTCAAGAAACGGGACTTTCATTTGGCTCTAACTCCGACGGCTTTAACGAAATCATCGTAATTGCGATAGTAATCTGATTCTTCAAAATAGTCCGACGCCAAAACCATACAAACGGCACCCGACGAAAAGTTATCTAGATCTCGCCACACCATGGGAGGGATATAGACACCATAATACGAGCGATTGAGGTGATACTTTTTCTTTTCAGCACCATCGTCCAGGATGACATCGAAGCTTCCAGACATTGCGATCATTAGTTGATGCAAAGCTTTGTGACCGTGTGCAGCACGTGCCGCTCCTCCAGGTACATCGTATAAGTAATAAACCCTCTTAATATCAAATGGGATATGCCGAGAGTTCTCGATAAACGTCAAGTTACCTCGTTGATCGTGGATTTTGGGAAGCTCAATTAATCTGCTGTCATGAATAGACATTAAAAATTCTCCAGCTTTATTTCATAGAATTCGTGTACAAAACCACCGGAACCAAATTCCGTTTTGAATCTATAAAGACTGTCGTTAAGCTTTTTGCCACTCGCCTCTGTACTGATACCGAAGTCAAACCAGCGTTTGCCTGTCTGGCTTGACTTCGTAATGCAATGCTCAAAAACAGCATCTAGTGCCGAGACTTCGTGGCCTTTTTCACTCGACGCAATGTATTGAGCATGGTCGGCCATAGGAGTGCTGAACACGATCGCGCCGGCTATAACATCACCATCCAACATACAACAATAACAGCCGATATTATCTGGAAATTGCTCCATCAAAAAAGTAATTTCAGTCAGAGTATGCACCGGTGTAACACCGTGCTTGCGGGCAAGGTTTTCTGTAAGCACCTCCCATATTGCAGCCAGACATTCGACTCCTGAGGTCATGGTCACGCCAGCCTTTAGCGCTTTCTTGAGGCTGCGACGGCGGCGTTCGCTCAATGCAGCACGATTGCCCAGATCAATCGTGCTGCTCAGATCACAGCGCGTACGCAATGCGCCCAAGCGAAACAAAGCATACAAGTCATCCTGGGCCGGACGACGCTGATAAAATGTTGGAACTGCCTTGTAAACTAACTGTTGATACTTTAGCTTACTGAAGTGCCGACTAATGGCAACCATTGCATCAATCATGCGAGTGCCACGGAGAAAGCCAGCATGTAGCACTCCACCATAAGTGATACCAGGATGACTGACGATATGATCGTGCTGCTTCGGATGCTCTGCAGCCGGGAACAGACCGAGAAGACGTCCATCTTCTTCAATAAGCAGTGAGCGATCAACAAAGCGTTTGCCGTGGTAACTCAAAAAGCGGCGTGTATGCAAAAACGTCGCCTGGTCTGCTCGGGTACAAAAATCGTCCCACTCTTGCGAATTTTCTTCTAGATAAGGTCGAACGCTAAGCGACATATCAACTCAATCCCAAGGTATGAGGCACCAGCTCTGCGACAGAACCTACAATTAAATTTGGCGCATATTTCTCAAGCCTTTCGTCGACACTTGCGCCAGAGGTTACTCCAACGGTGAATATGCCGAGTTCCTTTCCAGCCAAGATGTCCTCTCCGCTATCACCAATGAATACGTCACCAGCACCTACCTCGACATTAGCTTGTACAAGATGTGCTTTAGGTATGCGTTGTGCCGTATTAAGTATGCTAGTGAAATAGCTCTCGATGCACAGTTGCTGCATCTGATCGATCAGCCGCTCACGGTGCTGTCGCCCCGTCACCAAATAGAGTTGGAAGTGCTTTGCAGCTTCACCAAGAAACGCTGTCACACCTGCAATCAAGACATCCGTTTGCAAGCGTTGTGGATCCTCTATCGCTTCCATCCATTTGCCTTTAAAGGCAAGCGTCTGATCTTGCGTGCAAATGGCATATTTTGCGAGCATGTTACTTTGATTTATCCCGGCACGCTTGGCGCTCCAATATTCGGTGAAACTGATCGTTGTCTTGCCGACTAGTTCGACAAAGAGCTCATATTGACGCAGCCTGGAGTCGACAAGTGTGCCGTCAAAATCGATAAACAGACGCCTAATCATGAATACGCTCCGCTTCGAAACAGTGACCTTCGTCGTAGCGATTCGTCAGCTTGGTATCCAAGTCAAGCGGCACCTCAATGATGTACGGCAGATCGTCCGAAAACACATGGCCCAGCGTAGCGATGTCTTCCATACTCTCAATCAAGCGATAACCGAGACCATAGGTCTGCGCCAGCATTTTTAGATCGACACACCCGAACTCTTGCGGATTGGCTCCATGATAGTTGGCCTTATAATAGCGAATCTGAACTTCACGGATCATGCCCAGAGTTTTATTGTTGAACACCACGCACTTAAGACTCAACTGGCGCATACCAACCAACATCAATTCCTGAATATTGATCTGAAGACCACCGTCCCCCATAAACGACACCACTTGACGGTCATTCGCAGCAAATTTTGCACCTATCGCAGCTGGCAGAGAGAAGCCCATGCTACCCAGACCGACTGAGTTAAGTAACCTTTGCCCTTTTTTCACGTTAAAAGCCTGAGCCACCCACATCTGGTTTTGTCCAACATCGTTGGTCAAAATGGCATCTGTCGATAGTAGCTGCAACATTTCCTCGACCACTCGAACCGGATCAAGCCCGCGATCATTGAGTAACGTATTTATGTGATATTTTTTTTGCCAATTGCAGATCGTCTGATGCCAAGAGGAGTAATCAGGCAAGTCAACTTCGCGCAAGACGGGAAGCATTTGCGCCAAGAATGTCGCTATGTGCGTGTTGATAGCCAATTCATCTGCAAAGACACGCTTAAGTTCTATGTCATCAATGTCGACGTGGATGATCCGTGCCTTTGTATAGCTCTCCGGCGTCTTACCAACTTGTCGTTGTCCTAGGCGCGCGCCGAGAACAATCATCAAGTCAGCATTCTGAGCAGCGAGGTTGGCCGCAGTATTACCATACAAACCGGCAAAACCATAATTCCCCTCGTACACATCCAGACCATTGAGAGTTGAAATGACTGGGATATTTGTCGCCTGCACAAATTCGCAAAGTATCTCATGTGCTCCACCCAAACGAATTCCGCCACCGACTAGGATTAGGGGCCGTTTTGCAGCCTTTATAGTACGAATCACTTCACTGATATTAGTGACTAAAGCAGTGGGAGCAGCTGGCGAAACAAATCCTTCCAGCGTCTGCGGATCGATTTCGGCGAACTGAATATCAATCGGAATATCCAACAGAACGGCACCCGGTCGTCCCTGCGTGGCACAGAAATAGGCCTGCTCCAGTTCATAGCGGATCCTTGCGGGATCGATGACTAACGATGCATATTTAGTGGCGGGCTTTACGATACTGACAATGTCTAAATCTTGGAATCCGTTCTGTCGAGCGCCGCTACTGTTTGTTATATTTACCTTGTAGTCTTGGCCTGTAATAAATAGCGTCGGAATCGAGTCCAGATTGGCATTTACAATCCCGGTTATGAGGTTAGTAGCGCCAGGTCCAGATGTCGCCAAGGCAACTCCGAGGTTTCCCGTAACACGCGAATAAGCATCGGCGCAAAAAGCGGATCCTTGCTCGTGGTAGTTCTGAATAAATTCAATTTTTCCAGTTGCTACAAACTCATCTACCAATTTAAGGATTGCACCTCCTTGGTATCCAAAAACGTGCCTAACTCCCTTTTCGATCAAGAAATTGGCAACATACTGAGCAACATTCATAAAGTTCTTCCCAATTGGTGGATGTAAGTCCTGTTAAATCTTAATCTTGAGCAACGCAGCATCCATCTCACGTTGAGTGGTCAGAATCGGAAGCGCATCCAATGCACGCAACCAGAGCAATCCATCTGGCAGAGGATTTAGTGGTTTGTCAAGATTGGGGAATTTGTTGTACAGCACAATATCCTTGACGATCTTTGGCATATTCAAACCCGCTTCGGCGAAGAATTGAATAGTGGTGAAAAACCGAGATATATTGATTTCTGTCGGGTTCGGAATTCCATTGCGATCGTAAGTCATATCCACACCAAAAATGCCGTTGGGAACTGACGTAATTGCCTTAATGGATTTGATTGCGATGTCATCCACCACAGGGTCACTGACTGTCTCGCAAACTTTGGTGATCCCGGTTACACCGGAGGGACTCATCGCACTGTATGCCCATGAATGGCGACGACGCCCCTGAGCAACAATTAGTTTCCCATTTACCCAGATTGACAGCCAGGTGATAGTGCGTTCAGTAAGTAATTCTGCTGCAACAAACTCGCCCCAGCCGTCATTGCGATCAATCCATTTTTCAGCTTCTTCATAGTCGCTTACAGGAAGGGAGCCTTTGCCACCATTCCCTATTGATTTTGCGCGTAGCCACACTTTACCGTTTTCATCACCGAGTTCGCTCAAGGCGCGGCGCAGGTCACTGCGGTCATTGATGACGATGTTTTCCGGCACGGTAACACCGGCTTCCTTGAACTTGAGCCACGACTTGTATTTGTGTACGCAGGTATCTACAGTGTCGAAATCTGGGACTAACATCTTGACACCGAGCGATTCGATTTCATCGCGGAACTGCAGCGCTTTCCATACTTCCAGGTCATGCTGAAAATGGATCATGTCTGGCTTTTCGATTTCAAGCAGTTTCAGGAGTGCTTCCTTGTGTCCATCCTGCTTGGCATGCGGTACCAGATAGCGCTTGTGAGCGTGGCAAAACATCAGGTCGACTGGGTCGGCTCCCGGGCCGATGATTTCTTCACCGTCATTGGCCATCAGTAAGCAATTGATGGTTGCATTGGACTGTGCACTGCCGGCACCTGTTATCACGATTTTCATTTTTATCTCTATACTTTAGTCTTTTTTGATTAGTTCGGCATAGCCCATGCCCGCCATTCCGTAGTGGTTTCCGCAATAAAACAGAAATGTCCGCCCCTGATATGAATAACGCTCGGGAAAAGTGATCATTTCACTATCCCAGCCTGCATCGGAAACATCTATTCCAATCTGGTCGTCTTTACGCTCAAACTGAACACCATCGAACGATTCAGCATAACCCAAGCGATAACCTTTAGATAACGAACGTATCGCATAGATTGTCTTATATAGGCCATTTTCTCTCCAGAACGTGGCCTTGGTAATGCCATATTCGTCTTCGTTTTGCAACGCGATGGATATGGTTCCTCGTACTCGAGGCCAATCAGTAGGCGACGAAGTGACGATGTGCTTCATGTCATAACATGGTCGAGCATTTGACCCGCCGTCGAACCAGCCTTGCCCACTATCAGAGGAATACCACACTTTAAAACCATCGGGCGCCTTTAGTACCGACGGAGAGCTACGAACGAAAATCTCGCCATTTACTCTGTCGAGAATTGGCGCCCTCGACAAATTAGTAAAAGTATTTCCTCTATCTTCGCTGATGGCTACGCCTGAGAAAATCAGGTAGGGGATTTTCTCGCAGGATTGGTAGGCTGAATAGTAAAGATAAAGTTTTTCATCCAACTCCAATAAAGACGATGTGAGAACTCCATTATCAGAAAAACTTCCAGGTTCTCCAATGTCTAATATCGGCTGTTTGCTATAGTCAATAATAGATGAAGGATTATTGGGGTCGACATCAATATAGCCAATACGCCCTACATTTTTCGCATCGCACATTGTGACGAATATTCGCAAGCGTTCCGTATCTTTCAGATATGGCAGCGGAACCATGGTGTTTTTTTTGTACCAAGGCAAGTCTAATGTTTCGCTGCTGCAAATAAAACCCTTCTTCTGCCATTTCATGTTTGGATGCTCATTTAATGATGGAGTGGGTGACAGAGTGCTCGGTAACTCAGGGCTTGCGAATCAGAATGTCTTCGCGGCGATTGGCCATCGGCAATTCAGATCCTTGCGGGATTACCCAGGCATGGTAGCCCTCTGATCTAGCTCTTGCCAGGATCGCAAGTACCACCGAATCGTCTATCCGTCCAGTTTCCAGCTGATTGAATTGGACATTTGGCAACTCATCCCGACCTATAAATTGCTTGTGCAGCTTTACCCCTTCGTTACCCGAGAAGAAACGCTTACGCATCGTAATATTCGGGATATCCCCAATGAAAACTTCACCGCCATCCTTCAGTAGCATAAGACAACGATCAATAAAGTCCCACAGGTTCCCTTCCGCGAATACATACTGGATGACGCTATAGGCAATTATGGAATCCACCTTGCCGGTTAACGCCTCGAACAAGGCAGGCGTCTCAGGATAACGACCTGGCCATTTGTGAATGTGCGGCGCATCAGGAAGCTGCTGCAGCATTTCCTGGCTATCAACGAAATGAACTGCGCCCTGCTTATTGGCGCACAGATCGGCCAGCATGACTGGTAGTTGACTGCACCCTGGACCAATTTCAAGTGCGACTAAATTATTGCGGTCGAGCGAACGCACTTTCAGTAACATGTCGGCAAAGATGTCACTCTCCTTGCCTTCTCGATATTCATTGGGGAATCCAACTTTTTCGTGATGACTCAACCCATCGGTCAACGCCAGCTCACGAAATTTTTCAAAAGTTAGATCGTCAAAGTTAACTTTGCTTGTCATTGTTGGATGGCCTTTATTAATGTTGATATCGAAACATTTACACCCATATGCGCACGGTGCGAACCAAGGTCACTTTGAACAGGCTCGCACATGATCAAAGTACAGCGTTGCCCCAAGAGCGCAGCCAAGTTTGCGAAGTAGTAGTGAATTGTGTACGGGGACCAGGTTGTAAGCACAATTACATGGCAGCCAGATGGCGCGAAGATAATGTTGCCAAGCGCGGCACCACCCTGGCTAACGATCAACTCAGCACTACTGAATAAACGCACCTGATCAGTGAAACTAAGCGTTTCCGGTTCGATAACTTCAAAACCATGCTCCCGTAATATCACCTCGACTTCGATCGAGTTATTCATGGGCCGCGACTTCCCGGTGCGACGTAAAAAAAGCCGCCGTTTAGGTGCGCCTTCAGTTTCACCTAGGAAGGTCACCATCGATTGGCGCACCTGTTGCAACCCGTCGGGCGAATACAAAGTGGAGCCAGGATTGATATCAAGCTCATTAGGCTTAATGCTTGGCTTGAAATCAAATGGGACATAAGCTACCGGGGAAATTGCTACCAGCTTTTCGACGGCAAGCATTTCGCCTCGCCCGAGCTGAATTACGTTACGACCATTTGAATTGAGATGGTGCAATGACATCAGAATATTTGGATGCAATTCTGCGTCGATGATGTAGGGCAAGTCCCGATAGGCTTCGACGCCATCAATCAGAGCGAGCTTAGGAAGCGTTTCAGTAAGCCAATGAACATAATTGGCTGTAGCACTGCCCACCAGGGAAATACCGGAAGGGATCGAGCCAACTTGCTGACCTTTAAAGCGAACCAATGTTTGGTTTGCAGCAAAGATGCTGACAATGTCATGCACTTCCTCAAACATAAGGTCTTGGTCAAAGCGATATAGCTCGTGATGCAGGCATTGATCTTTAAGGAACAATAAATCGCTTTTTCCCATGACTTGCGCTTTGGAAACCTCAAATGCGTAGATTGCCGGCACCCTTAACGACCATGAACCATCATAGAAGAATTTCCTGAACTCCTCTGGATAAACGTCTGGCATCTTTAGTGGAAGTTCGCGCCGGGGAACCAATTCCTGACGATTGGTATCTGAAGCACCAGAATATTCGGAAAATCCAGTCATTAAGTAAACGTTAACATTGTTACCAAGCAAACGCTGGCAGCCTAGGTAAAGGCGATTCGCCACTGCCCCCCCAAGCCAGAAAAAGATGTTTCCGCTATGCCTAATCACCGCGTTACGCCGTTGGGTGAGGCCATAACTGGCTAACTCTAATTTCCGGCGAGCGAAGTTTCTGCTGTGCCAAATCATCGCGTTACGGACGCAGATCACTTGCCAAATAAAAATATTCCTCAGCGAAATAAAGAATGATCTTAAATCTAGATACAAGATTTTAAGCCATACCGCCAATTTATAGCGTGCAAGATACGATCTATAAAATCGCCTAATATAGTGAATATCGTGCAGCTGACTCATGGCGTAAATCGATTACGAGGCGCAATATTTATCAAGTACACTAACATCCCCATCTGCGATTATCTTGCCATGGTCGAGCCAAATGTACCGGTCACAGACCGAGCGCAACAAGTTCGGGTCATGAGATACAAGAATCATGACACTCGATCTATCAATCATCTTATTCATGCGCTCCTTGCCTCGTTGAACAAACGAGGCATCTCCGCCAACAAACAGCTCATCAAGAATCAAAATATCCGGATGCACTGTGGTTGCCAGAGAAAAAGCAAGCCTCATATACATCCCCGTTGAGTAGTACTTAACGGGAGTATCGATGAACTCTTCTAATTCAGCAAACTCAATTACTTCATTCTCAATCTCACGCAGCTGCTCTTTTCGATATCCAAGAAAGGCGCCGTTGTAATAGATATTTTCTCGCCCAGTGAACTCTGGATGAAACCCGGCACCAATATCCAGCAATGGAGCCACTCTGCCATGGGCCTCAATGTGCCCCAACGTAGGTTCGTAAATTCGGGAAATTGTGCGCAAAAGCGTGCTTTTCCCAGCTCCATTACGACCGACAATGCCTAACCGTTCGCCATCATTCACCGAAAAAGAGACTCCTTGCAACGCGAGAAAATCGGTGTACTTCTTTTTCTTCTTGCCGAAGATGTTAGCAAAATACTCTTTGATTGATGAAGCTCCATCGTGGTACATCCGAAATTGAAGCGAAACATTATCAACTATAATCTTTTTCATAATTACATCCTGAACGCGATGCGATTTTCGTGCTTGTTAAAAAACCAGATTCCGGCGGAAATTGATAGCGCCGCATATATGGCAGTCTGAATATAAAACCCAATTGCTGGAAAAGTAGCGCTAAAAATCGGACTTCTAAATAGCTCGATAAACTGGGTGAGTGGATTGAGCTCCATCAGCCATTGCACTTTGGCACCTAAGTTATCAGGCTTATAGTAAACCGGGCTAAGGAAAACCAGCGCCTGCATCAGTATAGTGATAATTTGTAATAAGTCTCTGAAGTAAACAGAAACTACTGAGGTAATCAAACCTATGCCAAATGCGAAGAGATAAAGCAGGATAAAAGCAGGAATTAATCCGATGATAGAAATGGAATAATTTCCACCAATAATGAGAATGATAAAAAATAGCGATATAAACATTAATAAGCTATCAATCAACAACGTTATCGATACAGACAAAGGGAAAAAAATTTTAGGCACATAGATTTTCTTGATCAGCTGCTCATTGTCAACCAACGATTTTCCGCATTGGGTCACAATCGTACCAAAAAGATTGAACGCGATTACTCCCGAAAATAAAAATACTGCATAAGTTTTCAAATCCATCTTAAATATCGCCGCAAACACGACGGCGGTAACCGACATCATTAGCAAGGGATTGAATAGCGTCCAAAGATACCCAAAAAAGGTTCGGCGATACCTTAATGTGATTTGCTGACGCACAAGCTGTTCCAGCATATACCGGTGCCGTTTAATTTCATTAATATATTTCAACATATCCTCGCAAAAAATAATAAATAGTTATTTAAAAATGCTCTCACTCTTTGCCGCGTGAAACATCAGACAACACGCTTAGCAGATAGCGGCCATAACCATTTTTTATTAAAGGTTGCGCGAGCTGGGTCATTTGTGCCGAATCAATCCAGCCTTGTCGATAAGCAATCTCCTCAGGACATGCAACTTTCAATCCTTGCCGCTTTTCCAGCGTCGCAATGAACTGACTGGCATCAAGCAAAGATTCATGGGTACCAGTATCCAGCCAAGCGTAGCCACGGCCCATGATTTCCACGCCGAGCTGGCCTTGGTCGAGATAAAGCCGATTGAGATCGGTAATCTCAAGCTCACCGCGCACAGAAGGTTTGAGAGATTTGGCTAGATTTACGACCTGGTTGTCGTAGAAGTACAGGCCAGTGACTGCAAAACGACTCTTGGGGCTCGCAGGTTTTTCTTCCAGGCTTGTAGCGCGGCCTTGGGCATCGAAAGCCACAACGCCATAACGCTCGGGATCTTGCACGTGGTAGGCAAAAACGGTTGCGCCTTGATTGCGCATCATGGCTTTTCCAAGTAAAGCGTGGATATCGTGGCCATAAAAAATGTTGTCCCCAAGCACTAGAGTGCTGGGGGAGTTACCGATGAAATCTTTGCCGATAACAAAGGCTTGCGCCAAACCATCTGGACTGGGCTGTATGGCGTATTGCAGATTGAGGCCCCAGTTACTACCGTCGCCCAGCAGTTGCTCAAAACGCGGGGTGTCTTGCGGCGTGGAAATGATAAGTATGTCGCGAATTCCCGCCAGCATCAGGGTGCTAAGCGGGTAGTAGATCATCGGCTTGTCGTAAATCGGCAGCAGTTGCTTGGAGACTGCTTTGGTAACGGGGTAGAGCCGTGTGCCGGATCCGCCCGCGAGGATGATGCCTTTACGCTGAGTCATTTTTTGTCTTCAAGGGTTTGTGAGTGAGGTTCCCTCTGTGTTTCGTCTACCAAAGGGATAGGTTCATGCTACCAGCTTTTCTTTTGGTTGCTGACTAAGCCAACGGTGCAGGTAATTGTTTGGCGATAAATATCCGAGAGTTGAATGCTGC
>NZ_JAUHHE010000072.1 GCF_030410375.1 Zwartia vadi | reverse complement strand
GACTCTTGGTATGCACTCAGCGGACGAATGTCGAGAGTGAGCGGTCCGATACGAACACAGGAGATGTTCTGGGGGCTTTCACAGGACCTCTGCGAGAGAGGTCCTTGCTCAATCACTCCACCGTCACCGAATAGTCGAACTATGTCGTCTGGGCTTGTCTGCAAAGATACGGGTGATTCCCCCATGATATTACCCTGATCTTTGATTCTGGCTTCGGAGAGAGACTCAGAGGTCTCATTGA
>NZ_JAUHHE010000071.1 GCF_030410375.1 Zwartia vadi | reverse complement strand
GAGCTTTAGCCCAGCAACTTTGGGATTCATTGGATACGTTTATGACGGCGCGTGCCGATGCTGCATGGCTGCCAGCTGAGCTTGGAGTAATTGCACAATGAATATTGCAAACTTAGATGACAAAGATCCATTTGCTCACTTTAGACAAAACCTTAAAAATATAAATCCTAAAGTTTTCGAAGGTTACTGGGCAACAATCGAACTAAAGCCAAGTATTTTCATTCCTCAATCATTTTCAATTGGGGTAGTA
>NZ_JAUHHE010000070.1 GCF_030410375.1 Zwartia vadi | reverse complement strand
TCGCAAATCGAAGTCGTTGGTGCCAAGTTGCGCGCCATGATGCCTTGGATTGCTGCCAACAAACTTGTTGATAAAACAAAGAACTAATCTGATTTAAATCAGTATGCAGTTCAAACACGCCCCTCGGGGCGTGTTTTTTTGGGTTAACCTTCTCCCTACGATGAATACACCTCACTATCCCCACCCGATTATTGCCCGCGAGGGTTGGCCTTTCCTTGCCGGTTCGATTTTGATTGCTTTGCTTGTGACCT
>NZ_JAUHHE010000006.1 GCF_030410375.1 Zwartia vadi | reverse complement strand
TTTGTCCGTTTCCCGCAGAATCCGAACAATCTGTTCATCGCTGTATCGCGTCTTCTTCATTTGCCTCTCACTCTCGAAGAGGCCATTGTCTCAAGTTATCTTGGATCGAAAAAGTTGGGACAGGTCAGTACTATTTTTAAAGACAATGTGTTTTATATAGTCGTTTTGAGATACTGATGTTGTGGTGGAAAACAAAACAAACCACAAACATTGAATATCTTAAAAGGAGCAGTTATGAGTGACTATCAAGACCATGCAATCGTTTTTTACGGAGATCTGGAATCCTGTCTACGATTTATAAAGGAGGAAACAGACGAAAACTTAGAAATTATTTTTACATTAGAAGATGCGGATGAATTGAAATACAAAATTCGTGCAGAAGTGGAGGTTTTACAAAACGAAGAGAATTGTTATTTGCGACTAAATTTAAGTGGTCCATTCGAAGGGGCGATATTTTCTGCGGTGTCATTAATGAAGCAAATAACGTATTTAAGATCAATAGCCCTTATTCGAAATTTAGAAATTCATCGAAATGTTATTTTTCGACATGATGAAGATGGTTTAAAAGATTGTTTTGAATCGTTAACGATAGGAGAGGTGTTTGATACGAAAGTATTCAACACTACTGTAATGGATGATTTTGAAGAGGACGTTGAAAGTAGTCCGTCATTACAATTTGCGTCAAATTGGATTGTTATGCCAAAAAATTTAACCGAATCTTCTCGGCTCAGATAGGCAGTAAGGGTCGTGGTGGACTGTTCACCACGACTTTTTGCGTGGAATTCAACAATCATCCCTTAGCGAACTTTGACCGAATATCTTTGCTGATAGTAGTCAACATCGCATCAAACTCCCCCTTATTAACCAGAGTCTCGACAATCCCGAGATTGCTGATGACGTCATCCAAGCTATTGCACTGAATTGCGAACTTGCCCTTGCCCAATTCAAGAGCCATTTTCCCGTATTTGATTTGAAGATAAATCTTGCCGTCTTCATTCATCCAGAACCAAGTACGGAAGGTTTTTTCACCGCTTTTATAAGCTTCAACAAGAGTTTGTTGACGACGAATGGACTTCAATAAACGACTTCGACGTTGAACTACTGGATTGATGGTTTTGGGTTTAGTAACAGGTACAAGTGATAACGACTGTTCGATGACACGTGTCATGTGATTTCTCCATAAGAATGACCCGATAACATTCCCTTGGAATTGAAATAAAGACAACGATTGAAAATGGTGAATTGAACCGTTGTCTGTGAGTAAAAGTTAGGGGAAGGTGTGAGTATGAAAGAGACACTTCACATCTACACACGGGTATCCTCAACCGCACAGCAAGAGGACGGAACTTCCTTGGAAAGCCAGAAGCAACTTGGCATAAGGAGAGCAGAAGAACTGGGGTTTGAACCTCGACTATGGAACGAGGGAGGACAGTCGAGTTCGTTTGACGACTTAAAGAACAGACCAGTCCTCGTGAGTCTTCTGACCTTGATTGAATCGGGATCAGTAAAGAACCTGTTTGTATACAACACAGACCGATTGTCGAGAAACCAACAGACTTGGGCTGTAATTCGATACAAGCTCCTGTCTCATGGGGTGACCTTGCACTCTGCATCTGGACAGATGAAGCTTAAGAACCCCGTTGATGATTTGATGTTGGGAATATTGAGTGAAATCAGTCAGTACGACAATCGGATTCGATCTGAACGATCAAGGTTAGGGAAGTTTCATAAGATTCAGCAAGGGAATTGGAAAGGCGGACCACCTCCCTTTGGTTACAGACTGACCAATCGACAATTAGAAATAGATCCGTTTGAAAGTGAATGGGTAAAGAGTATGTTTGGTTGGTACTGTCAGGGTATATCAGTCAAGGAAATCCAGACCAGACTATCAAGACAAGGGGTGATGACCAGAAGAGGTAACACCCAATGGTCCTTGGGTTCGATCCAGTTGATTTTGAGAAACCCTGTATACAGCGGGTACTACGACTATTGTGACAAGATGGTTGGTGAAACAGTACGCATCCCAGCACCGCAAATCATTGATGCTCATTTATTTCAGATCGCACAAGACAAAAGACGATTAGTACGGGAAAGAAAACTGCAACCTGAGGCAACCAAGCATTTTTATTTGTTGAGGGGAATCTTGTCTTGTGGGCATTGCGGATCAATGATGGGAGGAAGGATCAACAAGGCAGGAAATCAAAGCGTTTACTACTGCGTCAAGAAAGAACGAAGCTGGAAGACGAGGGGAGAAGACCATCCGAAATGGAAACGGGGTATTGAGTGTTCGATGGTTCGATCCGTCAATATTGAAAAGACGAACCAGTGTGTTTGGAACCTCATCAAGACAACTCTTCGAGAAATCCGAGATCAATCCCCGATTAAAACTGTCGTTGAGAGTACAGAAGACCAGATCCATCATGATCGAGTTGGGTTACTAGGTGACGAGATTAGCTGGATGACTGAAGAACAGCTTGAACTATTAAATGACGTTGATCGAAAGAACATCATTAACAAGATGATCTCATCAACCACAGTCCATTTCGACGAGAAGACAAAGAAGCACACTTTGCATGTCACGTTCTCTGAGGCAACGCAACGAGTCATCAACACAATCAGGGAAAGGAAAAGTTCCTCTGCAAACAACGGGAATCACCTCAATGAGACCTCTGAGTCTCTCTCCGAAGCCAGAATCAAAGATCAGGGTAATATCATGGGGGAATCACCCGTATCTTTGCAGACAAGCCCAGACGACATAGTTCGACTATTCGGTGACGGTGGAGTAATCGAGCCTTCCGTATTTCTCCGAACCTTCCAACGCCTGCATCTACAAGCGTTGAAAAATTAGGCAGACAAAATGCATCAACTCACTTTAGCCAATTCATCAATGCCATACGCATGCATGAGTGATCGATTCAGCACTGGATCGATCAGACTCATTTCAAAATGCGCAGCAGGCCTGATCGCCCCTTGTGTGCCGACAGTACCGCAACTCATCGCAGTCCCCTCGGGCAACTGTCCATCCTTTGTATAGCGAGCAATCAGGTCCAAGGGATGCAGTAAGGCGGACAAGTGGCCGGCTTGATACTGAACACGCTGACTGCCTTCAGTGATGTGCGACTCGATTCGCAACTGATCCCAGTGCGCGGCGACATCTTGAAAACGCCAGGCATCCGAACCGACGGGTTTAGAACAAACTTGTTTTGACAGCGCGACGCTGACTGTCTCTAGGCCACGATCGGTATGGTCAGAAGTCAAAGAAACAAGTAACTCGCCTCGATGCATAAAAACGAAGACTTCCACTTCGCCCGAACTCTCTTGCCCCACAACTTCAATCGTAGGACGCTGAGTGAGTGTCTGACTCGCCACACGATAGAATAGCGGAACAGAACTTGGTCTTGGCACACCAATCGCCGCCAACTCTTCGATATGATGTTCGATCGCGGCTTGATCACGTCCCGCCCAACCTGCGATGACCATTTGAGTGATATCGGTTGTGACTGACTCTTTAGAGCCATCTAAAGACAGCAAGTTAAATTTCAAATGCATGATATTTCCGTAAAAAATGACTCTAAGAATATTCTAAGAATAAAAATAGTTTCAAACCGCAAAGAGTTGTGGCAACCAAAGGGCCAAGGCCGGAAAGAGCGCAAGCAATAAAAGTAGCAACATCATTGCGATGACGAAGGGGATCGAACCGATAATGACAGGCGTCATCGAGCCACTGGTGCGTAGACTTTGCACCACAAACAGGTTCAAGCCCACAGGAGGGGTAATCAGCGCAGCCTCGACCAGTACGATGATCATGATTCCCAGCCAGACTGGATCGAACCCCAGTGCAATCATGACAGGCGCGACGATCGGAATCGTTGTAATCATCATGGACAACGTTTCCATGAAACAACCTAACACCAGATAAAAGACCACTAGCAGTAAAAGCATGGTGTAGGGCGAGAAACCAAGCCCTGTGATGGCATTGGTTAAAGCAGAGGTCAGGCCCGTTGCAGACATCACAAAATTAAGAAAGCTTGCACCCACAACGATTAGCATGATCATCGCCGATGATCGCATCGTGTTTTCAAGCGACTCACGCACCATGGCGAGCGTCAGACGACGATAGGCAGCAGCCAAAATCATCGCCCCCAGCACGCCGAGTGCGGCAGCCTCAGTCGGCGTCGCCACGCCCGCGTAAATAGAGCCCACCACCAATAAAAAAATTCCCATGGGGGGTAGTAGATGAATCAAGGAGCGCATACGTTCAGACCAGCTGGCTTGTATGCGCTGACCTCCCCAAGCAGGCTTGTACATGCAGGCCAAAACGATTGTCAGCATGAATAGGCCCGCCAAGAGCAATCCGGGCAGAATTCCTGCGAGATATAGCTTGGGTACCGAAGAATTAGTCAATACGCCATAGATCACCAAATTGATCGATGGAGGAATCAATATTCCAAGGGTGCCGCCCGCGGCGATACTTCCTAAAAACAAGGATTCGTTGTATCCACGCTTCGCAATTTGCGGAAGCGCAACCGTTCCGACGGTCGCGGCAGTGGCAACACTTGAGCCAGACGTCGCAGCGAACAATGCAGAGGCTCCAATGTTTGCGTGCATCAACCCACCCGGCAGCCAGGACAGCCACAAACTCAGTGCTGAATACATACGCTCGGCAAAACCCGCACGCAATAACAACTCACCCAGAAGAATGAATAAGGGAATGGCGACTAACAAAAACTCGGTATTTGTCGTCCATGCCAATTCGCCCATTGCGCGTGAGAGCGGCAACATCGAATACATTTGATCCAATGCGATTCCAAGCACGCCAAGCGCTGCACCAACGGGGATACTCAGGCCGATCAAAACCAATAGGATTGTCAGAGCAGTAGCTATCATGATGCGCGATCCTCCATCACGCGACGTTTGCCTGCGAGGGCTTCTTCTTGCGCTTCATCTTGCGACAAACGGGCACCTGCGATTTGATTGACGAGTTGATAGTTACCTGTGACAAGCGCACGACTGGCACGCTCGAGCATGAGCGCAAGCACCACGACCATCCATGCTAAACCAATAAACCACAAGCCCTGAGGTAACCATAATGGCGTCGCCAAAGGAGTATTAGCGGTCGAGCTCTGTAACCAGGAAGTCGCGACGACTTCATATGCATAACGTGTGAGCAACGTTAAAAACACTGCCAGCGCAACGAGTGACAACCAATCAAAAATAGCGGCGAGACGTACAGAAAAATGCTGATAAAAAACATCCACACGGACGTTTGCACGCTCCAGCACCACAAGCGCGAACGACCATGTGGTGCTGATCGCAAATGCATAACCAGAAAGCTCATCCGCACCCCCGATCGAGATGGAAAAAACCTTTCTGACGATGACATCAAAACATACTAAGCCTGCACTCAACAGTGTCAAAATTCCCCCACCCCATACCCCCCATCTGGAAATGCGATGGGCATAAGAGAGTCCTGACAACTGTTGTGCTTGCATGTCCGTCCTCTTATTTCTTGGCGACTACATTCAGTTTCTTACCAATCGTGGCATTGAAATCGGCCACACACTGAGCAGAACAACGTGCCGCCCATTTTGGCAAAATCACATCGACAAGTAATTTATCCAACATCGCTTTGTCTGCAGCCGAAGGGGTGACAAGCGTCATTTTTCCCTTGACCTCAAACGGGCAGGCGGCTTTACCGGTGTTGCAGGCATAGCCCTGCTCTGTTTGCTCGTTGGCTGCGTTCCACATCGTATTCATCAGATTATTGATGTTCGATTGCAAAAACGCCTGAACCTTTGGATCAATCTTGTCCCATGCCTTTTGATTCACGGCATGGATTTGCTGATTCCAGTTAATTGGCAAGGCAAGCAAGTGCGTCGAAACCTCGTACCACTTGGCAGAGTAGCCAGATAACGAGCCTGTAATCGCGCAATTCACAACCTTGTTTTGTAATGCTGGCACGACTTCACCAAAGGCGATTGTCACACTCGTACCGCCGAGCGCTTGTACAAACTCGGCTTGTGTACGACTGCTGGTGCGGACTTTCAAGCCTTTCAAGTCGCTCAGGTCTTTGATCGGCGCATTACAAAAAATGACTTGCGCGGGGTATGGCGACAAACCAAGGATCTTGACGTTATTGCTGCCACCGTAAAGCTTTGCGTAGACAGGTTCGAACAAGTTGGTGACTTCGCGCGCAGTTTTGACATCAGGGGCCAAGCCAGGCAAGTCAATCGCCTCGTTGATTGGGTTGTCGCTTGCGAAATATGACAAAGTGGCCGTACCAAACTCAATGACACCCTGGCCAATCAGACGCATCAGTTCAGGACCTTTCAATCCCATCTGGTTGAATCCCTGAATTTCAGCAGTGACGCGACCTTTCGATAGTTCGGGAATCGTCTTAGTCCAAAAGGGTTGCTCAAAATCTTTATAGGCTGTCAGATTGCTCAAGCCACCAACCACTTTCAACTGCGTGCGTGGCAGCTCTTGCGCAACTGCGTGAGAGGTCATCATTACAGCAGCACTTAGAGCTGCCATCATTAGCGTTTTCATCAGTGAGTCTCCTAGATAACGGGGTGTAAAGCCTGGATCGATCTCCCGCATGCAATCGACACAGTTTTCAACTGCTTTAATTTTTTAGAGAATGGCCAACTGGGCATTTAACTTGTCAGTCACCAACATGTACCCCGGCGCATGCGTCATACAGAATTCTGGCTTCGATGCCATTAATACAGCTTGCGGCGTGACTCCACAGGCCCAAAAAACAGGAATCTCACCAGTACGCACTTCGACCGGCTCGCCGAAATCGGGTTTGCCCAAATCATGAATACCGATCAATGAGGCATCACCCAAGTGAACAGGCGCACCATGCACGGAAGGAAACTTCGAGGTCAGCTGAATCGCACGAATAGCGTCAGCGGGCTTGAAGGGTCGCATTGAAACCACCATCGGTCCATGGAAGGGTCCGGCAGACTGTGTCGCGATGTTGCTTCGGTACATCGGAACATTGGACGCGCAGGAGATGTGCCGGACATCCAGGCCTTCAGCCACTAGGGCTTCTTCAAACGAGAAAGAGCATCCAATCGCGAAACTCACCAAATCGTCACGCCAGTAAGACGACACGTTTGTGACCTCGTCAATCAACTCTCCGTTTCGCCACACTCTGTAACGCGGAACGTCAGTACGGATGTCGAGATCTTCGCCATAACCCGGGAAAAAAGTACTGCCTGGATCAGAGACTGAAAGCAGTGGACAGGGCTTTGGATTGCGCTGACAAAACAGCAGGAAATCGGCTGCAAGCGATTTAGGCAATACAACCAGATTGGCCTGAACAAAACCCGGGGCTGCACCTGCAGTCGGCTGGGTAAATCTACCTTGGCGGATGTTTTGACGAACCTGTTGCGACGGCAGCATACGATCCTCTAGAAGCAAAATCACAAGCTCCTATTCGACGTCAGACGTTAAAACCTGTCCAATCGTGCTTTCCAATCAGGACTGATAAGAAATATTTATCAGTGAGGCGGGGGGATGATTAGACTATTTGATTATTTTCGGCGATCTGCTGAGCGAGTTTTGCAAGGGTCGCTGCGATATGTTCATCAGGACCGCGGGACCACGATGCAGTAAATGCTAAATCGGGCAGCAAATGGTCCGCGACATCGAGCAGACATAAACTTCCCGCGCGAATTTCGTCCTGTAAAAATACGGGCGTGATGACTGCAACACCGATCGCATCCAAGGTCATGCGCACAACTACTGAAAGCGAAGCACTGCCATACATGCGAGGCGAGTGTATGCCTGAGTCGGTCAATAAGTCTCTGACAAACTGGTGTGGCTGACTGGTCGCGGGATAAGTGATGACAGGGTTTGCGCCAATCTGGGCAAGCGTGGCTTTCTCGCGATGCAAACCCAATTTCGGGCTGGCTAGCCACGCCAGAGGATATTGGCAAAGCGGAATATTTTCAACGTTTGGAGCCAAAATAGGTCCCATCAAAAAAGCCAAATTCAAATGATGGGATCGAATCTGCTCGCGTAGCACCGGCGAGGTATCGACCTCGAGTTCAACGTTGAGCTCCGGATAACGTGCGTGTATTTCCTCAAGGTAGCGAGGCAACCAAGTTTGTACGATGGTCTCTGATACGCCAAGCCTGACCTGACCAGCAATGGTCTTGGTGCTTCGCGCAGCATCCATCATTTCCTGCTTGAGATCCAGCATACCCTGCGCATGGGCGAGTAACTCGCCACCCTTCGCTGTCAGGGTCACGCCACGAGTATTGCGCTCCAACAGCTTGACGCCGAGCGTTGCTTCAAGCGATGCGATCCGCTGTGAGATCGCGGGTTGAGTCGTATTGAGTTTTTGGGCAGCCGCACGGAAATTCCGCAGTGTTGCTACCCAGACAAAGGTTTCAAGATTGCGGATTTCGATCAAATGGAGACTCTATCATTATTGGTATGACGACAATACCAGAGATTCAAATCGAAATCACGGATAAAGCCTTGCAGCTATTGAACCTTGGAAGCGAGGTCTTTCCATTTTTCAATGCCTTCGCTGATGGAGCGTTTAGCATCCTCAGAAGAGCCGCCAACGGGCGTCGCCCCTTCTTCGGTAAGGCGTTTACGCACATCGGGTGATTCTAAGATGCGATTGATTTCAACATTGAGCTTGTTGATAATCTCTGGTGGGGTTCCCTTGGGCGCCACAACACCAAACCAGCCTAGTCCTTGATAACCTGGCAATCCCGACTCAGATACCGTTGGAACATCCGGCAGCATTTGCATGCGTTCAGCGCCTGTCACTGCAAGGGCTTTAAGTGCGCCTGTTTTTATCGATGAAAGTACGAGCGGTTGTGGTGCAAAATTTAACTGAGTCAAACCAGCGACCAGATCATTAATGGCCGGACCGCTCCCCTTGTACGGGACATGGGTCATATCAACGCCGGACATTGAACTAAAGAGTTCTGCAAAAAGATGATTGGATGTTCCCTTGCCGGAGGAGCCGTAATTCAGGACGCCAGGGTTGGCCTTGCCGTATGCAATCAATTCTTTGACGTTGTTTGCGGGGAGCGAAGCGGTCGCAGTCAAGATAGTGGGTGGAGTCGCGACCAAGATGACTGGATCTAGATCATTGACAGGATCGTAAGGCAGATCTTTGTAAAGACTCTTGGCTACGATAATGTTTCCGAAAGCTGCTAAGGCAAGTGTATGACCATCAGGCTTTGCCTTGGCAACCATGTTGACACCGATGGTGCCGCCTGCGCCGGGACGATTTTCCACTATGACTCTTGCGCCCCAGGCTTCACCTAATTTTAGAGCGATTAAGCGACCCAAAATATCCGTGTTTCCGCCGGGCGTGTAAGGAACGATCAATTGAATCGGTTTGTTCGGGTATTTTTCTGCGGCAATGGGTGTCAGTGCAAAAAAAACCAGGGTGAGTGCCAGTAATGATTTACTCAGTGGATTGCTTAACATGCCCGTCATCCTCCAATAATCACTGCGAAATTAGTTTTTCTTGATTTGCAGTTTGCTCAATACACTTTCAATCATTGCAGTTTCATTTTCTAGCATGACATTTGTCTCTGCCGCAGTCATGAAGCGTGGAGCCCATTGGTTTTGCTCAAGGAAGTTCTTCCACTCTTTTGTTTGGGTGACTTGTTTGAACGCGGATTCCCAAAACTTTATTTGTTCAGGACTGATGTCTTTAGGAGCCATCACGCCTTGCGGTGACGAGGTGATGGTGTCGATGCCTAATTCTTTCCAGGTAGGAACGTTGCTCAGCGGGCCTTGCAGTCGCTCTGGCGAACCAATGGCTAGTACTCGCACTTTCCCGCTTTGAAGCGCTGGAATAATGGTTGGCGTCGTTGCGCCGACCACGTCTACGTTTCCGCCGATTAGATTCGTGATTGACTCTGAAGAAGATTTAAAAGGGACAAAGGTCAACTTTGAGATGTCAACACCCCCCAGCATCAAAGCCTTGGCCGTCCCAACATGCACATCATTGCCCAGGCTGGCGGCAATCGCGATGTTCAAACTATTAGGTTGTTTTTTGAGATGGTCAATCAGATCTTGAGCTGTTTTAAAGGGAGAGTCTTGTCTAACGAGGACGCCGACATATCCATCAAGCAGCATCGCGATAGGGGTGTAGTTTTTATATGTGGTTTTAATCGTACCGAGATAGCTGTTATTGATGATAGCCGTCGGTAAAGTCATCAGATAATTTGGATCGCCTACGTTTTGATTGAGTACGTTTAGCGCAAGTTGGGCGCCCGCCCCGGGACGATTCAAAACGACGAAATTTTTGACAAGATTCTCTTTGATGAGGAGCTCTTGAAGTTTTCTGGCGACAATGTCGAGTGAACCTCCAGCCCCTGCTGGCACAATAAATTGGGTGTTTTGTCCGGGTTGTTGTCGTTCGGCACTGGCGTTATTCAAGCCAAGACTTGAAAACAAGAGAGCCACACAGAAAAGAAATGTCTTATGCATCATTTGTCCCCAGCTATTTTTAGATTTGTACGCACAAACTTAAATGTCAATTTATAGTAGTACCATAGGCTGCTACTAGTCAATAAGTGTGCGGTAACGACATAGCATAAACAAACAAGCTAAATGCTATCTTGCATTGAAGAGTGCCATCTGTTCGGGGGAAAACAATTCTTTTCTGAGCTCGATCAAACCTTTACCAAATCGATTTTCAATGTCTTGACCAAGAAAGGACATGATTTCAGCCATGTAGACATCATGGCGGATCAGTGTTTCCGCCATGCGCACTACGGCTGGATTGGTTGTGTATGCACCGGTGAGTGATGCGTCGAGGCTGGCTGTCAAAGCAATTTTATAGTCGATCGCCAAAGTAAAAAGATTGTCAGCGCCTCCCACACGTTGACCATTTCCCTCGTGAAGATAGACTTTGCTATTTTTTCCAAAACGTAAAAACTTCACATCATCGCCAAAAACGACAAAAACAAGTTTGACCCCACGCGCAGCGGCCTTCTTCATGCGTGGCGCGTGTTTGAGCAAAACGCCAGTCGAAGCTTTAATCCAGACGTGGCTTTTAGCTTGATCGATGAGTTCATCGATCTTCGCGGTAATTCTTTCTTCGCCTTCGATACTCCAGACGACATCGGAACTTTCTTGCGGTTGCATTTCATTAAACGTTTGTTGCAGGCGATCGCAGACACCACTGACATTGGAGGAAATCCTTTCGAGCAAGATACTGGGCTCGACTGGCACATAACGAACCGGATTTTCACTGATCGGTTGAACCGCTTGTTTTTTTACAAGGTTCTCGAGAGCGGCATAGGTGTTTGCCCGTTGTAGGCCGGCGATCTTGCTGATTTCATAGGCGGTAGCAGGGTTTTTACTCAGCACGCCCATATATGTGCAGGCTTCGTATTCAGAGAACCCTAGGCTTTGGAGGTCTTGAATCGGACCGGGGGTGTCAATATTTTTTCTGCTGTAAGTGGTTTTTTTTACGGCATGCTTTGACATAAATAATTTCCATCATATTCCGGCGTTGGATAAGGGTCAGCAAGAGACGCGCAGAGTTGGCTGACAAGATCCAATGATAATTCATGATTGACAGTAGTAGCTTCGACTACTACAATAATTTCCACATTCATTGAGCATCAACACAATACTATGAGCAAAGAAAACAATCACTCAGAACTTCAGCAGCGTCGAGCCAAAGCACTGGCCATGGGCGGAGAAGAGCGCATCGCGAAACGACGCGCCCAAAATATTCTCAATGCCCGCGAAAGACTGGATTATCTTCTTGATAAAGATAGTTTTCATGAGTCTGGTTTACTGGCGGCCTCCTACCGGCCTGCGGCGCGCGATAAAACGCCTGCAGACGGAAAAATAACGGGATTCGGAAAAATTCACGGACGACCGGTTGCTGTCGTATCCAACGATTTCACAGTCCTTGGGGCGTCAAGTAGTGTCGTGAATGGAAAAAAAATCAAGCATATCCGAGCCGTTGCTAATGATTCGGGCATGCCTTTGATTTTGCTTGGCGAGTCTGCCGGAGCGCGCATGCCAGACCGGATGGGAGCAGAAGGTCGTGCCATTCTTGGACAGGATCCGTTGGAATTTCTGCGCGATCGTCGCACACCATGGGTATCCGCGCTACTCGGCAGTTGCTATGGCTCATCTACATGGTATTCATGTTTGTCCGATTTCGTGGTGATGAGAAAAGGCGCGACCATGGCTGTCGCAAGCGGACGGGTTACAGAGCTCGCGATTAAACAAAGCGTGGATCCTGAAGAGCTTGGCGGATGGAAATTACATACGGCGACCACAGGATTTGTGGATGTGGCTGTTGATACGGATGAAGAGGCGCTCGAGACAATCAAGAAATTCCTAAGCTACTTGCCGAGTCATCAGGGTGAAGCGCCGCCCGTGGCTGCAGTACCTGAAGGCTCTGACGATGGGCTGCATGATATTCATGAAATAGTTCCACAGTCGAGATCAAAAACTTACGATAGTCGTGAGGTGATTCGTCGCGTGCTCGACAAGGACACAATGTTTGAGTTGAAGCCGCGCTTTGGAAAGTCACTGGTTACTACATTGGGCCGAATCGATGGTAAATCTGTAGGCGTGATTGCGAACAATCCAAAATTCAAGGGTGGCTCCATCGATGTGGATGCTTGCGCGAAAGCAACGAGTTTTTTAGTGTTTTGTGACTCGTTCAATATCCCGATTATTTTTCTGGTCGATCAACCTGGCTTTTTGATAGGCATAGACGGTGAGCGACGCGGAGCGCCTGGACGCATTATCAACTGGATGAACGCCTTGGCACAGGTCACTGTTCCGAAAATCACTATTACGCTTAGAAAAAATTACGGTCAAGCCTACCTCAACATGGGCGGAGGCCGAAACAGTAATGATGCGGCGGCATGGCCAGAAGCGGACTATGGATTCATGGATGCCGGGACTGCTGTGAATGTATTGCACGGAGTGCGATATGAAGATGATCCTGCGCGTTTTCTGCAACTTGTTGAAAATGTGTCGCAAGATAACGCTCCGTGGGCACTCGCCGCTCTCTACGAAATTCAGAGCGTCATTGAACCCAGCGAAACGCGTGAGTACTTAAAAGCAGTGCTTGGGGTAAATTCTAGGGGGCCTTCGCGGGGCGTGGGTCAACATCGTCTGAGTAATTGGCCGACCAGTTATTAAATAAGGGCATCAGTCCTTTTTGCAAACACTTGCCCTCAAAACCAATCTTATTTGGAGACGTTATATGGCCATCATTTCAATCAAAAGCGACATTACTGGAACAGTTTGGAAGGTGCTCGTCAAGCAAGGCGACTCGGTACAAGAGGATGGCGAGCTGGTTATTCTGGAGTCCATGAAAATGGAGATTCCGGTCACAGCGAGCGAAGATGCGGTGGTGCATGAGATCTGTGTGGTCGAAGGCCAGTCAATCTCAGAAGGCGATGTCGTTGTAACCCTCGAAGTTTAACGATTCATTAAGTATGGAATAGTTGACCGGGGGAGAGATGGATTCAATTGAGATGGCGCGTCAGTTAATCGCACAGGCCAGGACAAATGGAAGAAGCGCTCTGGATGAGCCGACTGCCAAGCGTGTTTTAAAGGGATATGGGATACGCGCGCCACAGTCTATGGTCGTGCATACGGAGGCCGAGCTAGACGAAGCATTCCGACAATTTTCAGGTCCTGTTGTGCTCAAGCTCATTTCCCCCGAGGTCTTGCATAAATCGGATTTTGGAGCGGTCGTATTGGGTTTGCGCGACGCGGAGTCAATCAAGGCGTCAATGCGCGAGATCTCAAAAAGGTGTCGAGACCAAGGCTATGCCATTGATGGATTTTTATTAGAGGAAATGGTGGATAAAGGCCATGAGATTGTCGTCGGTGGATACCGAGACGAAACCTTTGGCCCGGTGATCATGTTCGGGTTAGGCGGGATATTTGTTGAGGTTTTACAAGATGTGACATTCAGGATTTGTCCAATCACCGAAGCCGACGCACGTGAAATGATTCAAGATCTGCGTGGGGCGTCTTTACTCAAAGGCGCTCGAGGTGGCATCAACGTTCCCGATGAGGTTATTGTGGAAACATTGATGACTATCGGAGGAGAGCAGGGATTATTTTATACGCTCGCAGACAGCATTGAAGAGTTGGATATCAATCCCTTGTTGGCCACTGCCCAAGGCGTAATCGCCTTGGATGCGCGAATAGTTTTGGCAGAGTGTTAGAAATATGCAGAGCTTGTCTAATCTCAATCGTGCTCAAGAAACGAGCGCTCCAATCAATTTCGATCCCTTGTTTCACCCGCGGACGATTGCTGTCGCCGGCGTGTCAAACAAAGGGGAGGGTCAGGGTAATCGTTTCATACAACGGCTACGTCGCTCGGGTTACAAGGGAATTATTTATCCTATCCATCCCAGCGAGTCCGAACTAGAGGGCTTGCCTGCA
Organism: Zwartia vadi; assembly: GCF_030410375.1. Classification (GTDB taxonomy): domain Bacteria; phylum Pseudomonadota; class Gammaproteobacteria; order Burkholderiales; family Burkholderiaceae_B; genus Zwartia; species Zwartia vadi. Next base: position 179,365 of record NZ_JAUHHE010000006.1, on the reverse strand, counting down.
TATCCCAGTCTTGCCGAGACGCCAGAGCCGATTGATTATGCTTTTATTGCCATTCCTGCGGAGAGGGTCCCAGACTTGATTGCAAACGCTGGCGGCCGAGTCAGGTTTGCGCAAGTCATGTCCAGCGGATTTGGTGAAGGCGGAAAAGGTGAAGCCTTGCAAGCCGCGTTAGTGGATGCGTTGCGAATTGGCCGGGTGCGTTTACTGGGTCCTAATTGTCTTGGCGTGTACTCACCCTCGGCGGGAATGACTTTCGTAGAGGGCCAAAGTGCACCAGCCGGATCGGTTGGAATTTTTTCCCAAAGTGGCGGACTGTCGGTCGATATCATTAAACATGGCGAATATCGTGGCGTTCGCTTCACAGGCGTTGTTTCGCTAGGAAACTGTCTGGATGTCGGACCTTGTGACTTGTTGGAATATTATCTGTCGGATCCTCGCGTTCGGGTAATCGGCGCATATCTTGAAACGGTTCATGAGGGCAGGCGTTTCTTCGAAATCTTGCGCGCGGCGAAAGCCAGAAAGCCTGTTGTCATACTCAAGGGCGGAAGAACTGAACAGGGCCAACGGGCGGCCGTCTCTCATACAGGCTCTCTAGCTGGCAATGATCAGGTCTGGAGGGCCCTCGCTTCCCAAACCGGGTCGGTGCTTGTGGAATCGCTGGAGGAATTCATCGATTCACTCGTGGCGTTTCAAAACTGGGCAACGGAAAAGAAGCCGTTTTGTGGAAATGTTGTTTTATTCGGCAATGGGGGCGGTGCGAGCGTATTGGCGTCTGATGCCCTGGGCCGACTGGGTATCGAGCTTCCGGCGATCGGCACCGATACCGCGATCAAACTCGACGCGCTCGGTATTTCTGCAGGGGCAAGTTTAGAAAATCCGCTCGATTTTCCCGCGAATATTTTGAATCGTTTTGGTGGGAAGCTATTCGAAAAATTACTCAAGATAGTGATTGACGAAGATCGACCCGAGATTGTGTTGATTCATTTAAACCTGCCAGTGATTCTGCCTTATCGAAATGGCGAGCTCATGAGCGAGCTCATGAGCATGGTACTTAAGCTACACAACTCATTAAATCGTGAAACAAGTTTGTTTCTGGTTTTGCGCTCTACCGGTCAGTCGGACTATGAAGAGCAGCGCCAGAAATATGCGTTGACAGCCATGCAGGCGGGCATTCCGACATTTCAGGATTTGTCCTCAGCCGCTCGCGCGCTAGGTGCCTTAAAAAGATACGGAACATATTTTAGTCATCGAACTAATGGATTGTGAGTGAACATGCCCGCTCTTAAAAAAGTATTAATCGCCAGTCGTGGAGAAATCGCCGTCCGTATCATTCGCGCGTGCCGTGATGCGGGTATTCAGACTGTCCAGGCATACTCCGAGGCCGATCGTGAGACAACGCCAGTTTATATGGCCGATGAGGCTCTTTGTATCGGCGGCCCCAAGCCATCGGAAAGTTATTTAAATGGCGCGGCACTGATACGTGCCGCACAGCAAACCGGCGCAGACGCCGTTCATCCTGGCTATGGATTTTTATCGGAAAATGCCGATTTCGCGCAAGCGGTCGAAGACGCCGGATTGATATACATTGGGCCTTCTCCTGACACGATTCGTTTAATGGGAGACAAGGTTCGTGCTCGGCAGTGCGCCCAACAAGCGGGTGTACCAGTGAGCTCAGGATCAAAAGATACAGTGCAGTCAGATCAGCAGGCTTTGGATATTGCAAACAAAGTGGGCTATCCCGTCGTCATTAAAGCTGTGGCTGGCGGTGGCGGTCGAGGCATGCGTGTGGCTCGTAACGAGACAGAGCTCAAAGATAATATTGGACGCGCAAAGAAGGAGGCCGAAGCGGCTTTTGGGTCTGGCGAAATTTATATTGAAAAATTCCTGGATAGAATCCGTCACATAGAAGTGCAAATCTTCGGAGATGGAAAAGAGGTGATCCATCTTGGCGATCGGGACTGTTCCATTCAGCGAAGACATCAAAAGTTACTTGAAGAAGGTCCCGCTTGTATTTTGGGACAGGAGCTCCAGGAGGGCATCCGTCAAGCAGCCAAGCAGCTCGGTCAATCACTAGGATATCGCAGTGCGGGAACGGTCGAATTTATTGTTGATCCTCGTACAAGAGAATTTTATTTTATTGAAATGAATACCCGTATTCAGGTAGAGCACCCTGTGACGGAAATGTTGACAAACATCGATTTGGTTGGACTACAGCTTTCCATCGCAGCGGGAGAGCCTCTTGCGCTCAAACAAGAGGATATTTGTTTGAGAGGCCATGCGATAGAAGTCAGAATCAATGCAGAGGATCCGGCCAAAGCTTTCATACCTTGTGCCGGAAAGGTTACCGTGTTTCAAATGCCGGCAGGACCAGGCGTACGTGTCGATACGCATGTCTATCCTGGTTACGACCTTCCACCACATTATGATTCGTTGCTGGCGAAAATAATCGTGACTGGACGGGATAGACAGCAAACGATCTCTCGCCTAAAGCGTGCGCTCCTCGAGACTCGCATTGAGGGCATCGCCACGACACTCAGCTTCCATCAGCGCTTACTGTCCGAAGAGGCTTTTGTACAAAATGATGTCTATACTCAGTTCATCAAAGAACAAATGTATGCCAAACATCCCATGAGACAGCTTCTGTAGGTCTTGAGATCGACTATTTAGTGACGGTGAAGTAATCTTGCTCCACCATGATATTTAGATATTTTCTTTTACTTGTCATTGCATGCCTTGCGCTCAAGGCGCAAGCCAATGATTTGGTGACAGAGCGCGCGTGGGTGGAGGATCCGTCCGGCACGATGACGCTTTCCGAGGTCAAGCAGGCGCAGGCGCAACCTTTAACGACAAAACTTTTTTCAAAGGGTTACAGCCAGTCGGCTTTCTGGATTCGTTTGCGCATTGATCCGACTGTGTTGAATGACTCCTCCATTCAACATCTGGTGGTGCGGATTCGGCCGCCCTATCAAGATCGGATTTGGATTTACGATCCTCTTGCCGCAAAAGATCAAGTACGCGTTACAGGTGATTATTACGATTGGGCGGATGATGAGTATCGATCTCTGAATCTGAATTTTGTCATACCAGTCGGCTCAGCGCCTCGCGATATCTGGTTCCGAATCAAAGCGACAGTAAGCACCTTGACCTTTATCGAGGTCATGACGCCTGAGCAGGTGCGCGCAGCGGATCGCTTTCAAGAGTTTCTGACGATGCTCTATTTGTCTGCACTTTTTGTGTGTTTTGGTTGGGCGGCACTGACACGCATCCACAAAAAAGATCAGTTGCTGACGTTTTATCTCATTCGTGAAATAGTCGTGATCGCTTACGCGCTTGCAGTACTGGGCTATTTACGCGTGTTCTCCTCGGGTTGGGTGCCGCCGAGTTGGATTGATCAAGCCACTAACCTGATTGCGTTCTTGTTCATTGCAACTGTGATTGCGTTCGATTGGAAGTTGCTCCATGAGTTCAAGCCCAACCCATGGATATCAAAACTTCACGCAGGATTGCTGTTGTCTTTCCCGATAGAGATTCTTCTGGTCGCTCTTGGTAAAACTAACGAGGCGGCACGACTGAGCTCGGTGATTGTTGCTGCCGCAATTTTTCTTGCTTTTGCCAGTGCGTTGTCGACAAGGGCGTGGGCGCAGGCGCGCTCCGCTCCGGCTGATGAGCAGCCTTTATGTTCCAAGGCCTTTCTGATTATTGTGTATGGTTTGGCTTGTTCGCTGGCCCTCTTGCATCGATTGCCTTTGATGGGTGCGTCGTCAGGGAACGACTCTTTTGTATATCTCAATTTGGCACATCCTTTGCTCACCAGTTTTACGCTCATGATCCTGGTTCAGGTGCGATTACAGCGCTTGTCTAAATATCAGCAGGAAAAGCAGCGACGTTTGGAGCTTGCGGAAATTGAGGTGAGCAAGGAGCGCGCGCAACGCACAGAGCAGGCGAATTTTCTAAAAATGTTGGCTCATGAAATGAAAACGCCGCTCTCTGTCGTACGCATGGCTGTAGGCGCGCAAGCACTCCCAAAAAGAACGCACGAGCTTGTTGAGCGTGCAGTGACGGATATGGACGCTATTATCGAAAGGCTTTTGCAAGTCGAGCGGCTTGAGGATGAGCGGATCGCCATTCAGCAAGAAAAAATTGATTTGCCTGAGCTGATCAAAGGCGTGGGTTTGTCTTTGCCTGAAGGGGAGCGTATCCACGTAACGGTGGTGGGCGATTTGAACCTTTGCTCAGATCCGCAGCTTGTACGTGTGATTGTCTCAAATTTGCTTGAAAATGCACTCAAATACAGCCCGCCTGGCAGCCCAGTGAGGATGACTTTAGCGCAAGAAGTGGGGAATATTTCAATTGAAGTTGAAAATTCAGTCGGGAGTGCCGGATTCCCCAATCCTGAGCAAGTATTTAACAAGTATTACCGTTCCGCGCTGGCGCACCAACGAACGGGTTCAGGACTCGGACTCTATTTGGTGAAATCTCTTGTGACCCTTTTAGACGGATCGATTGATTATTTTCCCAGCGATACAAGCGTACGCTTTATAGCCTATATCCCTACTAGGGATATGAAAGTTTAAGAAAGTTTCTATTTCAGCAAATAGGTACATTTGAAGAAAACTGGTTTCAATGTACTAAAAGGTGAAATTGAAAATGAAAAAATTAGTCGGCATTCTTACCGCTGTCTCCATGACCTTTGCCTCGCTCAGTCAGGCAGTGGCGTGCACATCAATTTTGATCACTGATGCAGAAGGTCGTGGATATCATGGAAGAACACTGGAATACAGCGCGCTTATTCCAAACTCCATGTCTTATTTTCCACCAGGCACGAAAATCATCTCTTTCACACCTTCTGGTTCGCAAGGACTAACATTTGATACAAAGTACGCCATTCTTGGTATGACTGCGCCAATTATTGAAACAGCTAAACAGACCACGTTTGCCGAGGGTATGAACGACCAGGGGCTGAGTTTTTCGATGAATTGGTTGACCGGGACAACTTCGCCATCCGTTGGTAAAGACAATGCCAAAATTTTGTCGGCCAGTGATCTAGGCGCCTGGATTTTGGGAAATTTCAAGACGGTCAATGAAGTCAAGCAAGCGATGACAAATGGCAGCACTGAAATCTGGGTGCCTGTCGTCAAGTCACTCGATCCGGATGCGCCTCTGCCTCAGCATTATGCGATCAATGACAAGCAAGGCGGCTCAATCGTGATTGAGTTTATGGATGGTAAAGCCAATGTCTATGACAATCCTGTTGGAGTGTTGACGAATGGCCCAACATTTAAGTGGCATTTGGAAAACCTGAGCAATTACACTTTTACGAACGTCGATAAAAATACAGGACAACTTGGCAAGCTCAAGCTCGCGACGCAAGATGGCGGTATCGCCTTAACAGCGTTGCCTTCGGCGCAAACCTCTCAAGGTCGTTTTGTAAAAGCGGCTTTTTATGCAAACTATGTACGCAAGGCGAAAACACCAGACGATGCGGTGACGACCCTTGCGCACATTATGAACAATTTTGACCGACCATACGATCTGACCGTAGATGGAGCAGGTGGGACGGGAGATGGCGTGCGAACGAGTCCGAGATCGAGTGAGGTCACCATTTGGACGGTTGTAAAAGACCTATCGCGCGGCCTCTTCTACGTTCGCTCAATTAATGCGATGAACTGGTCTGTTGTCGATATGAATAAACTGAAGGATATCAAGCAAGTTAAATCTATCTCGGCATATGATGTAGACAAAGCGGGTGCGGATGCTTTCAAGCTTTTTTATTCCAGCAAGTAATTGTTTGTTAACAATCGAGCAAACCCAAAGATGCGAGTCGTCGTAGTCGAAGACCATCTGGATTTGAGGCAAGTCTTCCTGGATGCGTTAGTCCAGGAAGGCATTGATGCCAGTGCAGTTTCCTGCGGTGAAGAGCTAGATGAGCACTTGGCAGAGGGGCATATTAATTTGCTTGTGTTGGATGTAAACCTGCCGGGAGAGTCTGGGTTTGATATTGCCAAAAGAGTACGTGCCGCAGACCCAAATATCAATATCATCATGCTTTCTGCGCGAACGACAGAGGCGGATCGTATCCGTGGTTACGAGTGTGGAGCAGACTTCTACTTGTGCAAACCAGTTTCTCCCGCAGAATTATCGGCCGCTGTAAAAGCTGTCAAAAGACGGCTTCAAACTGATACGAACAATGGCGTAGAACTTGTGCTGAGTGTCTTGGGGATGCGATTGTTATCAGGGGAAGGTGTGGTGAGTTTGAGCAAAGCAGATGTCGCGCTACTCAAAGCCCTCGCAATGGCCGCTGATCATAGATTGCCCTATTGGCGACTCTATGAGGTTACGGAGAGAAGTTCGAACGAGCAGGCTAAAAGTCAACTTGAGCTCCAGGTTTTCAGGTTGCGTAAAAAACTTGCTGAAATAGGCGTTCCTGAAAATTTAATCAAATCGATGCGATCGGAGGGTTATCAGTTGACGCAGGCGATTCGCATTGATCCATGAGTGATGCAGCGTTGAATATGTCTTTAGATAGTCAAGAATATTGCCAGCTTAAAACCAAAGGGATTTGAAATGAAATTAAAACTCGTATCGAAATTACTACTTTCGACTTGTCTGGTGTTTTCTACTGTCGCGAATACGTTTGCGTGCACCGTACTGAGCATCCGCGATGCGCAAGGTAATGTTTATCAGGGCAGGACCAACGAGTTTGCCGGTCAACAGCCTGACGCCATGACGTACTACCCAGCGGGTACGCGTATTGAGTCGATGACACCCGATGGCAAGCCGGGCAAAACTTTTAACACCAAGTACGGTATTTTAAGTGTGACACTCAATGGCCTGGTTGCTAATGCTAAACAAGGTACGCTTCACGAAGCAGTCAACGATCAGGGTCTCACCATTACCACCAATGCCCTCATCGAAAATAACCCGCCTGTTCCCACCGGGCCAGCGGATAAGATTTTGTCTGCTGCCGACGTGGGGACTTGGGCATTGGGTAATTTCCAAAACGTCCAGCAGGTGAAGCAGGCGTTGGAAAGTAAAGAGGTAGAAGTCTGGTTGCCCAGAATCCCAAGTATGGCAAACCTCTACGCACCCTTGCATTTTGCTTTATACGATAAAGCGGGTGGCTCCATTGTGATCGAGTTTACGGATGGCAAAACATCGGTGTACGACAATCCCGTCGCTGTCATGACGAACGATCCTCCGTTCCCATGGCACCTCAAGAATATGAATAATTATGCTTACCTGACGAATATTGATAAGAACACAGGGCAGTTTAATAACCTAAAAGTTGCCTCGTCAGATAGTGGAGGCAATATGGCCTCACTGCCTTCGGTTGAAACCTCCGTTGGACGTTTCGTTAAAGCGGCCTACTATTCCAACTTTGTGCACAAAGCCGAGACGCCTGATCAAGCGATTAAGACACTTTCGCATGTCATGAATAACTTTGATCGGCCCAAGAATATTTCGGCGGATTTGCCCGGAACGGCCAGCAAGGCGGAGGCATTTGCGGCACATAAAATTTCTTCTGAGTCGACTTATTTCACGACGATGAATGACTTGAGCCGCGGGCACTTTTATTTGCGCACGATTAATAGCATTAATTTTGCCAAATTTGATGTCCGCAAGCTTGCGGCGCTGAAACAAGTAAAAGAAGTGAAATTCAGCACGATCAACGCGTATGGCAATCTTGACGCGACGGATTTGTTTTTGAAGTAAAGACGGGTAGGTCAATAATCATGCGACAGCTATTCTTAGTTGTCGCATAATTAGCGGATGAATGTGTTTATTAAAATCCTCTGCCTGTTGTCACTAATCGTCCCTGGATCGCTACTCGCACAAGGGACGAAAAGCGCTATGAGCGAAGCCGCCCGAGCGGGACAGCGGATGCAAAATAAACTGTATCCGCAAGTTCAGCTTCCGTTTTCTTATAACTACAACCAGAAAATCGGCAGTAATAACGGCTCTCAGCAAAGTTCTTTCGAATTTCAGCCGATCATCCCGCTGGATCTCGGGTCAAATCTGCAGTTGCTTTTGAATCCCATGCTGACGTTCAATCGCAACATCAATTACCCTCAGGCGATCAATCAATTACAACCTGTTCAGCTCGCGACTTTTTTTGCGCCAAGATACGCCGGTGACTGGTACGTTGGTATCGGTCCTTATTATCAAGCACCTGCTTCAAGCGCGCTGAATGGTTCCAGGCAGACGGGCGTCGGGTTCTCGGCCGGTGCTTTTTATACGCCTGACAACTGGGTGATTGGCGTCGGGATGTACAACTCTTGGGGTATTGGCAGTGATATGTCGGGCGGTTCTGCGAGTATTTTGAATGCTCAGCCTACGGTTTCATATACAACCAATGATGGCTGGACGTTTAATTTGTCGAGTCAGATTAATTTTGACTATAAAGCCAGGAATACGACCAATCAATTGACGTTAAGTGGCGGGAAAACCGTTAAAGTGATGGGTCTGCATTGGCAGTATCAAATAGGGCCTACCTACATGGTTTCAACAATACCTTCGAGTGCGAAAGGATGGGGGGCCTACCTGAGTTTGACCACGAGTATTCCTAACTAATCTGTTGAGAGAAATCTGATGCCTAGTGCCGAAGACATTAAACGCATCCATGCTGAAGAAATGCTTCGGCAAGAAATACGTGAAGAAATCGAAGCCTCAAAAAAATCAGAATCTTCTAAGTCCAACGGCTCTGGTTTATCGGAAAAGCTGATGGATTTTTTGAATAGCTCTGTGGGGATGTGGTTGCTTTCGTCAGTTGTGCTGACCACTGGCGCAGCATTGATTCAGCAGTTTCAACACAACTATCAAATCCGTGAGCAAAATCATAAACAGCTCGTCGTCCATCTTTTCGAGATACAAAATAGACTCGACAATATGGAATACATTTTGCGTCATGCTCAAACTGTCGGCCAGGCCAAAGAGGGACTGAAAGGACTGTTTAAAAGTATTTTCCCTTTATCCCCCGAGCTTGAAAATCGAAGTCTTGTCTCGCTTTACTTTGCAGTCTATAGCTTGATTCCTGGTGATCGTCAGGTTAAAGCTAAAGATGCCATCGAGTTTGTGCGGCAGATGGAGCAGTCCGAATTTACGTTTCAGTCGCGCCCTGACACTGAAAAGTTAAACGACGAAGATCGTGAGCAACTACGAAAAATGATACAGGCATGTAAGGCTGTACACGACACTATTGCGATTCAGAGAAATAAATGACAACGACGAAAGCGGTTGACCTCAATCAATTTTCAGAGCAAGTATTCAGGGATGCTGCGTTCGGTTTAATCTTTCTCGCGATAGTGCTTGTGATCAATGCAATATTCTTTATTCGCATTTTTCTATGGTTCATGAAATCCTCGGCCAAGCTTGACAATGGGCGCTCTCTTGGCCTCGTGATTCTATTTGTCATTGCAGTGTTACTCATGTCGCTTGTGCAGATTGGTTCAATACTGATCTGGACCCTCGCTTTGTATGGGGCGGGACTGATCGATGATATTCGCCTCTCCATGCTGTTTGCAGGCAGTAGTTACACCACACTCGGAATCTTTTCGGACATCCTGCCAACAGGCTGGAAATCCCTCGCGTTTTACATCGCCTTCTCGGGCTTGTTCTCGTTTGCGATTGCGACTTCTTCGATGATCTCAATGGTTTCCATCATCACCAGAAAATTGTACAAATCGATTTTAAAATCAACGACCCCTGATGCACCTTGATTATCTAAGACCTGATTTACGCAAAGGTCGCAATCAAGTGATTGATCTCCAGCTCGGCCATGTCGGTCATCTTGAGCATATTGTCGGCGAGATCGGAAAGCTCGGTGGTACCCAGTGAGGTTTCCTCGTTCATGTTAACAATGTCGGTGTACATCTGAACGAGTTCCTCGAGGATATCGAGGCTCTCGCTGACCTCTTCATCAAGTTCGAGTTTTTCTTGATCTTGAAAAAATCCAGTCAGAAAGGCATCAAGCTCTTCCCCTCTTGTCTGTGCCTGTTGTTTAAGTACGCTCAGGGAGGTTGCTTTGCCAAGAGGTGTCAAGCTAAAGGGGGCTGGAGCATCTTCGTGCGCATGCGCAGCGAGCACGCCCCACAAATCTTTCAAAAATATTTGTGTGACCGCGTCGAGTTGCTCTTGTGATGCGAGCTCAGGAAACTCCCCGTCCCATAAGGCATTCAATTCAAAGATCGGATCTACGACATAGGGACTTGCAATCGCCCCCATGAATGCGGCTCTGACCTCGTGAAACTGATAAGGGCATTGAAACTCGCTCAGTAGCGACTGAACATGCTGATTGATCGTTTCGACTGAGCGCTCTGTATTGGGCATGGGGAGGGATGTCCTTAACAGCCGACGGCTTGACCGTCACGGCGGTGATCGGAGCCGGCAACGTATGCATATGGTGCCGACTCGCCAGCCAGACGCGAAATCAGCTGCGCACTGCCGAAGTCCAGGCTATCTGGCGCAGCGACAAGAGGCTTGTGACCCATCGCGCGCAAACCGTCCAAGACAGCGGGACTGACCGTGGCTTCAACGGTCAGTTCGCCAGCGTCATTGATGCGCCAGCGCGGTGCGTCCGAACAAGCTTGTGGATTATGGTGCTCTGAGATGTGTCGCAATACCATTTGCATATGGCCTTGAGCCTGCATGTTGCCGCCCATCACGCCAAAGGCCATCGAGGGCTTGCCATCGCGCGTGATGAAAGCGGGGATGATGGTGTGCATAGGACGCTTGCCGCCGCCCACCAAGTTGGGGTGTCCGGGGGTCGTGACAAATCCCCAGCCGCGGTTTTGAAGCGCAATGCCTGTTTTGGGGACGACGACACCCGAGCCGAAGCCTTTGAAGTTTGACTGGATGTAGGAAACCATGCGGCCTTCAACGTCGGCCGTGCACAGATAGATCGTGCCGCCCGAAGGGGGTTGGCCTGGAGCGTACGTGCCCGCTTTCTTGGGATCAATTAGTTTGGCCCGCTCCTTTGCATACGCTTTGCTGAGCAGGTCTTTGGCTGTGACTTTCATGAAGTCCGGGTCGGCGACGTGCGCAAACAAGTCCGCAAACGCTGCGCGCATACATTCGATTTCGAGGTGCATACGCTCGGCAGAGCCAGGCTTGGTTTGTTCATAGGGGAGGTGTTCGATCAGGTTCAAAGCAAGTAACGCGGTCAGTCCCTGGCCGTTTGGCGGAATTTCATGAACGTCGACACCCTGATAGCGAGTGGAAACGGTCCCCACCCAGTCGCAACGATTAGCGGCGAGATCCGCTTCGTTCAGGACAGCGCCATGTTCGCGTGCGAAATCAGCGATCATTTTGGCTAAGCGGCCGCGATAAAAAGATTCACCTTTTGTGCGTGCGATGTCTTCAAGCGTATCGGCCTGATCGGCAAATTTCCAGATTTCACCTGCGGCTGGTGTGCGGCCGTCTTTCATGAAGGCTTCTTTAAAGCCTGGCTGGACGTGAAGCTCGGCTGCCTGATCTTTCCATTGGCGGGCAATCACCGGGCTAACAGGAAAGCCTTCACGTGCATGGCGGATGGCATCCGCGAATAAATCTTCGAAGGGCAGCTTACCGAACTTGTTTGACAGCTCGACCCATTGCGACACGACACCGGGAACGGTGACGGACTCCCAGCCGCGATGAGGCATGGTGGCCATGCCTTTGAAACGCTCCGGAGACCATGCGGCCGGTGCGCGACCCGAGGCGTTCAGGCCGTGCAGCTCTTTGCCGTCCCAGATGATGGCAAAGCCGTCACCGCCGATACCGTTCATGGTTGGCTCAACGACAGTCAAAGTGATGGCGGCGGCAAGCGCGGCATCAATGGCGTTACCACCGCGTGCGAAAGCGGCTGCGCCGGCTTGTGAGGCGAGCGGCTGCGATGTGGAGACAAGGTTGCGTGCGAGGACGGGTTGACGGCCAGATTGGAAGGGCAGTTGCCAGTTCATGAGAAGAGGGAATCCAAAAATGAAAGAGGAGAAAAATTATAAAGGGGCGCTCGAGGGCGCCCCTTGGTTTGATTCACCGCGGGTTAGGCGGTTTCGTGTAGTGCTTTTCTGACTGTAGAGAAAATCTCTTCGATCTGGCCTTCGCTCACGATCAGTGGTGGCGAGAAGGCCATGATGTCGCCTGTGAAGCGCGCCAGGACACCTTTTTCCAGGCACTTCAGGAAGACATCATAGGCGCGTGCCCCGGGGGCGCCGTCGCGTGACTCAAGTTCAACCGCGCCCATCAAGCCGAGATTGCGGATATCTTTGACGAAAGGCTCGCCACGCAAAGAATGGATTTCTTTTTCGAATTTAGGGGCAAGCGCCAGTGAGCGGTCGAACAGTTTTTCTTTACGGTAAATTTCCTGTGTTGCCAAACAAGCCGCTGCGGCTGCAGGGTGGGCAGAATAGGTGTAGCCGTGGAAAAACTCGATCGCTGTGCCGGGACCGGCGTTGACGATTGCATCGTGCACGTGGCGGCTGGCTGCGATGCCGGACATCGGAATGGCGGCGTTGTTCATTGCCTTGGCCATCGTGATGATGTCTGGTGTCACGCCAAGCAATTCGCTGGCTGTGGCTTTGCCCAAACGTCCAAAGCCTGTGATGACCTCATCAAAAATCAACAGGATGCCGTGTTTGGTGCAAATTTCGCGCAAGCGCTGCAGGTAACCCTGTGGAGGCACCAATACACCCGTGGACCCTGCAACGGGCTCGACAATGACGGCAGCGATCGTTGAGGGATCGTGTAGTGCGCACAAACGCTCAAGATCGTCGGCAAGATGCGCGCCCCAGGTTGGTTGGCCTTTGCTGTAGGCCATCTCGGCCAAATTGTGTGTGTGTGAAATGTGGTCGACACCAGGGATCAAGGCACCCGAATACGCTTTACGGTTCGCCACGATGCCACCCACAGAGATGCCGCCAAAACCCACTCCGCTGTAGCCGCGCTCTCGGCCGATCAGGCGTGTACGCTGTCCTTCGCCACGGGCGCGATGATAGGCCAGTGCGATTTTCAAAGCGGTGTCAACGGCTTCGGAGCCGGAGTTTGCAAAGAAGATTCGGTCCAAGCCAGCGGGCATGACAGCTGCGATTGCTTTAGCAGCTTCGAAAGCGACTGGGTGCGCCATCTGAAACGGTGGCGCATAGTCGAGTTCCATCATTTGCTTGTGCACGGCTTCCGTGATTTCTTCGCGGCCGTGTCCTGCGTTGACGCACCACAGACCGGAACTCGCATCGAGAACTTTTTTGTCATCGATGGTCGTGAAATACATGCCTTTGGCACTTTTCAGGATACGAGGAGCCGCTTTGAACTGCTTGTTTGCAGTGAAGGGCATCCAGAAGTTTTCCATGTCCACTTCTTTGGACAGGCTGACTTTTTCGGTAATGGCGTTCATGGAAATCTCCAGTTAGCAAGACGAATGCACCACTTTAACGGCTATGCTGAAATAATTACCAGTACAGTTGATGCGATTTATGGCAAACTGTATTGAATTCAGGGTCTAAACACTCAAAACTGTACTGGTTTGTAAGCGGGCAAACGTAATGACCAACACTTTTTCGCTTTCTTTGGATCGACAGTCTTCCCGCACATTGGTTGAGCAAATCGTCGAGGCGGTGAATGTGGCGATTGAGCGTCGCAGTTTGCGGGTGGGAGATGCCCTGCCTTCGGTGCGCGCGTTGGCGGGAGCCCATGGGTTGAGTGCTTTTACTGTGGCTGAGGCTTATCAGCGACTGGTCATCGCGGGCCGCCTGAGTGCGCGTCGAGGTTCTGCTTACCGCGTAGCCGATTCGCGGGCGACTTTGCCGAGCCTGTCCCCTGTCTGGTCAGCCCCGAGTTTGAACGCAGCATGGCTGTTGTCGGATGTGTTTGCGGATCATTCCGTACCGACCAAGGCGGGTTGCGGTTGGATCCCCGGCGAGTGGATCAACGAAAGCGGCTTGCAGCATGCATTGCGCGCGCTGAGTCGTGTGCCGGGGCCTCGCTTTGGCGGATATGGGCATCCTTTCGGGATGGCATCGCTGCGTGAGCAAATCGCAACCTCGCTGCGTCGCATTTCCGTTCCTGCGGAGACTTCAAATATTTTGTTAACGCAAGGTGCGACACAAGCTCTTGATTTAGTGGTGCGTACCTTGTTGAGGCCCGGCGATACCGTGGTTGTCGAGGATCCCTGTTATTGCAACTTGTTACAGATTTTGCAGTTAGCGGGGCTCAAGGTGATTGGTGTTGCGCGCACATCCGAAGGTCATGATGTTGAACAGCTCGAGCGCGTGCTGAAGGAAACAAAACCCAAAGCGATGTTCGTGAATACGGTATTGCAAAATCCCTCTGGCTCATCGTTGTCAATGATGAGTGCCCAGCGTTTGCTGGAGTTGGCGACCCGAGCAGGTCTGTGGATCATTGAAGACGATATTTACCGAGAGCTTGCCCCACCAGAGGCACCATGTTTGGCAGCACTCGAGGGGTTGAGTCGTGTCATTTATGTTTCCGGCTTTTCGAAAACGATTACACCAACCTTGCGCGTTGGCTTTGTTGCGGCCCATGCAGAGGTGTTAGCTGATCTCGCCCGCACCAAAATGGCGGTCGGTCTGACCTCCTCCCAGGTGACGGAGCGAATAGTGTCGAATGTCTTGAGCGAGGGACATTACGCCCGCCACATTGAGTTCTTGAAAGAGAAGTTGCGTATGGCGCACACTCATGTCGTGGAAAAAATGCAGTCACTGAATATGGAAATTTTTGACCAGCCTGGCGCGGGATTATTTCTCTGGGCGCAGTTGCCCATTGCGGCTGAACAGAGTGCGAGTGTCGCGACGAGGGCATTGGAGAAAGGGATCTGGCTCGCGCCAGGTTCTTACTTCCACCCTGGGGATCGACCCTCCAACTGGTTTCGCTTTAATGTCGCCACCTCGGACAATGACGTGTTGTGGGAGTTTGTCCAAACACTCGCTCAAACTGATCGATCAACGAGCACCTAGCGATCAACTGCCAAATAAAGCGTTTCCTTGATTTCTTCCATGACAACATAGCTGCGCGATTCGGCTGAGCCTGGCAGTCGTTTGAGGATCTCGCCAAGTAATTGACGGTATTTATTCATTTCGGGCAGACGTGCTTTGATCAGGTAATCAAAATCTCCGGAGACCAGGTGGCATTCCATGACCTCAGGAACATAGCTGAGTTCTTTTTTGACCTTTTCAAACACATCATCGGACTTGGCCGAAAGCTTGATTTCAAGGAAAACGAGCAGATTTTTACCCAGTGCGGCGGGATTGACACGGGCGTAGTAACCCATAATCACGCCCTCGCGTTCAAGCCGGCGCACCCGCTCCGAGCAGGGCGTGGCGGAAAGATTCACTCGCTCGGCAAGGTCGGTCATTGAGATACGACCATCGCGCTGCAGGACATCCAGAATTTTGAGGTCAATACGATCAAGCTCGCGCATAGCGCCTCCTAAGAGTCTTTATTTTAGTGTTTTCCTCTGGAAAGCTGTCAGAATGAAGTATTCCACCCGATTTTCATATCGTTACTGAGGGAGAGCACATGTTTATAAAGAATGCCCCGGAGTTCAATACCGCTGATGTTTTCACCGAAATGCCCGCTCATTTCCGGCGTACGGGTGTGCGCTCAGAGTGGGCGGATGTGAATCGCGGCGGCGTAGCCATGGATTCCTTCCTTGAAGGTCCGGTGTTTGACAAGGCTGGAAACCTCTATGTGACAGATATTATTTTTGGCCGAGTCTTTCGTATCGATCCCAAGGGGGAGTGGACACAGATCGTCGAATACGACGGTGAGCCAAATGGAATGAAGTTTTTGTCTGCAACAGAGTTGCTGATCACAGACTACAAAAATGGCTTGATGCGACTCAATATCGAGTCGGGCGAGATCAAACCATATTTGATTCGCCGTAATACGGAGGGTTTTAAAGGGGTCAATGACCTGACGTTTGATTCCCAGGGTAACTTGTACTTTACAGACCAGGGTCAGTCAGGTCTGCATGATCCAACCGGGCGTGTGTACCGTTTACGCGCCTCGGGTCAGCTTGATCTGCTGCTCAGCAACGTGCCGAGTCCGAATGGTCTGGTCTTGTCGCTTGATGAGCGGGTGCTCTTTGTCGGCGTCACACGTGGCAACTGCATCTGGCGCGTTCCATTGATGCCGGATGGGGGCGTGGCCAAAGTGGGGCAGTTTTTTACTTCCTATGGTCCGAGTGGCCCAGATGGCTTGGCGATGGATGCCGCGGGCAATCTCGTCATCGCCAATCCCGGTTTGGGTTATGTCTGGCTCATCAACCCTCGCGGCGAGCCGGTCGCGATCTGGTCAAGCCCACGGTCTTCTGCCGTGACTAACATTGCTTTTGGTGGAGCGGATGGAAAGAGTTTGTTTTGTACCGAGTCCGAGTCCGGGACGATTTTGACAATGCGAATGCCTCACCCCGGCGCTAAGGTGCATCAACCAAAATAGTAGAAAAGATAGTGGGTTTTGTGGGCCTGTATGCGAAAATATCAATTGATTTATCACCCTCTATTTTCGCTTCTGGCCGCTCATGAACACTGATTTTTTTAAACGTCGGCAATTTATTGCTTGTGCACTCGCTACGGCTGCGTTTTTCGGCCATGCCCCACTCGTTCTGGCAAAGGCCAATGCACCGATCTTGGTGCTCAACTCGCTGAATGCCAATGTTAGTGTGATTGACCCGGTGACCTGGACCGAGGTCAAGCGCGTACCAGTCGGCAAGGAGCCGCATCACCTCTATCTCACGCCAGACGAAAAGTCTGTGATGGTGGCAAATGCCGAGGGCGACTCGATCACGTTCCTCGACCCTAAAACTGCGCAAATTCAACGCACGATGACAGGGATTGTCGACCCTTATCACTTGCGGTTTTCTCCCGACATGAAGTGGTTTGTCACAGCGGCCAATCGTCTCAATCACGTCGATATTTACAATTGGGATAACAAAGGTGGCGAGTTCAAGCTTCAACTCGTCAAGCGAATTTCTGCGGGTAAAACCCCTAGCCATATCGCCATAGACAGCAAGAGCAAAATTGCCTACATCACTTTGCAGGATAGCAACGAGTTGACGGCAATCGAATTAGCCACGCAGAAGCGACTCTGGACGGTCAAGGTAGGAAAAATTCCTGCTGACTTGTACTTGACCCCTGACGATAAAACCTTGTTGATTGGATTGACAGGCGAGGATGGGGTCGAAGCCTATGACGTCTCCAACGGTAAAGCTGTCCTCAAAACTCGTATTCCAACGGGTAAAGGTGCGCACGCGTTTCGCTCTCAGGGAGACAAGCAGCACGTATTTGTCAGTAATCGGACCGCCAACACGATTAGCCGCATCGACTGGAAGACTCTCAAGGTTGTGGATACCTACCGTACCCCGGCAGGTCCGGACTGTATGGAAATGATGGCCGATGGCAAGACATTGCTGGTGACCGCGCGGTGGGCTGGGCAGTTAGCTGTCATCGATCTTGAGAAAAAAGCGGTCGTCAAACGCATCCCTGTTGGCAAGTCTCCGCATGGTGTGTGGACGCTCAATCATGCGAGCCGTGATTAGGCGCTCTTTGTACGGACGCGCCCTCTTGGTTGTATGCGCACAATTATTTTTTGTGTCGCCATCTGTGGTGCTTGCTCAGAATGAGACTGAGCAGAACAATCAGTTTGTTCTGGAGGTTCCTCTACCTGCACCTGAGACAAACCCTCCAGCAGAAGCTTTGGTTGAGAGTGGAGCGGTTGCGACAGCTGCACCCGCCCCGGCGGTCTGTACAAGACCGCTCTATCTAACTTTTGATACGGGCCATATGGAGATCGCACCCTTTGTCGAGGAGGTTCTGAACCGGCAACAGGTGCGCGCCACTTTTTTTCTGGCCAATGAGCGCACCCGGACAGGGGGAGGCAGTCTGGATGATGTGTGGGCACCCTGGTGGAAAAAAATGAGTGAGCAGGGGCATGTTTTTGCTTCGCATACCTACGATCATGTCTATTGGCGGGCTGACTTGCCGGATGGTCAATTCAGGGTGCGGGCGAGTGCGGGGCCCCTGGAAGGAAAAGCCCAAATTTGGTCCGCTCAGGACTACTGCCGCGAGCTGAATCGTCCTGTCGAGCGTTTTAAGGAAATGACTGGCAAGCAAATGTTGCCTCTGTTCCGTGCAGCGGGTGGTCGCACTTCGCCCGCTTTGTTAAAAGCCGCCGCCGAATGTGGCTACACCCATGTTGGCTGGTCTCCCGCAGGGTTTTTAGGCGATGAGCTGTCAAGTGAACAGTATCCTAATCAAATGTTGCTTGATCGCGCCCTGCGCAACATCCGGAGTGGCGATATTTTATTGGCGCACTTGGGTATCTGGTCTCGCAAAGACCCTTGGGCACCGGCCGTGCTGGAGCCCTTGATCCAGGGGTTGAAAGCAAAAGGATTTTGTTTTGAAACGATCGACAATCACCCAACGTATCGCGCTGTATTAAAACCTCAGTTGAAGCAATGATGATGAATACTGTACTTGAATTATTTGATTCCGCTCAGCAATGGTTGTTTGAAACGATTGTGCAGCCCGTGATGTTTCATCTTGGACTCAGTGGCTTTATTGAAGACGCCTACGATGGCACCATGTGGCTGTTGATCGGGATGCTGCAGATCGCACTGATTGCTTTAGTGTTTGGTGCCTTGCAGCGTTGGCGTCCTGTCGAGCCCATGGTGGATCGACATCAGGTGCGCATTGATATTCTGTATACGTTGATCCATCGTCTCGGTTTGTTCAGAGTGGTGTTGTTTTTTTCGGTCGTGCCCCTTTGGGACGCGCTGTCGGGGCAGGCAAGTATTTCCGGGTTCACCACATTCCACGTTGATCAGATTTGGCCAGGCGTGACAGATATCGCATGGGTCAGTTTCATCATGTATCTGTTGATTTTCGATGCGGTCGATTATTTTTATCATCGGGCCCAACACCGCTTTGCCTGGTTCTGGAGTTTGCACGCGGTGCATCACAGCCAGCGGCAAATGACAATGTGGAGCGACAACCGTAATCACCTGCTCGATAGTCTCTTGCGCGATACGGTCATTGTGCTTGTATCCAAGTTGATCGGTGTGCCACCTGGACAGTTCATTTTGTTGGTCGTATTGAGTCAATTGGTGGAAAGCTATTCGCACGCCAATATCCGGATGTCTTTTGGAAAGATCGGTGAGCGTTTGCTCGTGGGCCCAAAGTTTCATCGCTACCATCATTCAATTGAATACAACGAGTCCACTGCAGGACCTGCGCGTGGTCACAATTTTGCAGTGTTATTTCCCATCTGGGATATTTTGTTCGGTACTGCGCGCTACAACACTGGCTACGCTAAAACAGGTATCCATGATCAAGAGCCTTCAGGCGGCAACCGTGATTACGGGCGCACTTTTCTTTCACAGCAGTGGCTGGGATTGCGACGGATGTTGGGTTCCAAAACCGCGGGTTTTGAAAGTCAGCAGAAGTAAAGAGGTGAAATAAAAAACGCGCTGCGTGGATTGATATCACGCAGCGCGTTTTTTATTTGGAGGCGATCAGTCCGAGCCGAGGGACAGTTTATTTGGCATACGCTTTTCGATCGAGGACTTCAGCAGTGCCGCGCAGCGATAGAAGCCATGTGCGAATTTGCCGTAGGGCATTGTCAGGAACAAGGCCATCACAAAGCCCAGGTGTATCGCCAGGAGCAGTGCCATGGCGCCTGTGTCTCGCCAAACCAGTAGCGCGAGTCCTGTCAGACTGGTCCAGAACAGCAGTGCGATAAAGCCGCGATCCATTGGTTGTTGCGCCTTGTCTCCATGGAGAGGGGAGCGTCTCTTATTGAGCCAGAACAGACCCGCCGGGCCAATTAATAGCCCGATGCCACCGACTGTACCGAGGATCACTGGCAGGCTGGTATAGCCGTAAGGGGCTTCCCAGCCGAAAACATAGTGATAGATTGTGGCAACCGAGGTTGCGGCAAAGCACAGCATGAAGCCGTAGAAGGTAAAGTGGTGATACATGCGACGTCGTAAGGTGAACTTGTCATCTTCGTCGTTACAGCCCTCTCCATGGCCGCCGTCCAGATACTTGAGCTTGAGCGCGTAGTGCGCCGCTTCACCTACTGCGGCGCCGCTTGCTTGTCCCGGTGTGATTTCTCGCCAAAACCGAACCACTCCAATAAGGAGTGACAAAATGGAGAAGCCAAAGACCGAGCCGAATAATACGACCAGGGTATTGTGCGGGAACACAGCATAAAAATTGCCTGCAAGAGGCTCATGCCACAGTGTGCCTTGTGAGATCAGCGCCAGCACCAGAAACAAGGCGAGTCCAAATGCCGTCGCCATCGAAACGGTTAGTCCATTGCGTTTGTACAAGGCTCCCATCGCAGCGGGCCACGCAAAGTCTGTATAGGTCTCCATGCGAACTTTAGCCATTGCCTGGGGGATATTGACCATGAACTCGTGCGGAGGTGCGTACTGGCACGCGTGTAAACAAGCACCGCAGTTGTGACAGAGGTTGGCCAGATAATTCAGGTCCGCCTTGCTGTCGAACTGAAGGCGACGGGTCATGGCGGGAAACACCGCGCAGAAACCTTCGCAGTAACGACAGGCGTTACAGATTTGCATTTGTCGCGCGACTTCGGCTTCGTTTTCAGTGATGCCTTTTTTGTGCCATGTCACGGAGTGCTCAGAGGCGCCCGCGAGATTTTGTGCTTCGCGGGTCAGTGATTCAAGCTGCTGCATGCTGGACTGCTCCTTCTTTCATCTTTTTCGCTGCCAGGGCTGCTTGCGTTCCGGCGATCCGGCCAAAGGCCGTACCGATCGACATGCCAACTCCTGCTGTATAACCTTTGCCTAAGACGTTGCCGGCATTAATCTCTCCGGCAGCAAACATGTTGGGGCTGGCTTTGCCGCCAAAAAACACGCTCGCCTTTTCGTCGGTGGTCAGGCCGAAGTAAGTAAAGGTTACGCCTGGACGCACGGCATAGCCATAGAACGGTCCGGTATCCAAGGGGCGTGCCCAGTGTGTTTTTTCAGGCGTAATTCCTTCGGTGTAGCAATCATCCTGGATCGTGTGATCAAAGGTGCCGACCCGGCAAGCCGCGTTGAAACTATTGACCGTTTCCATGAAAGTGTCCACATCGAGCTCGAGCTTGCGCGCCAGCTCAGGGAGAGTATCGGCTTTGACGCCATCAAACACTGGAGGCATGAAGCGTCCAACGGATTTCGCATCAATAATGGAGTAGGCGATTTGTCCGGGCTGCATGGCGACTAAGCGACCCCATAAAGCATAACGCTTGGGCCAAAAGTCTTCGCCCTCGTCATAGAAACGTTTGGCTTCACGGTTGACGACGATCCCGAGTGAGACACAGTCGATACGTGTACAGATTCCGCCATCATAGAGGGGGGCGCGTGCATCGATTGCGACGCAATGGGCCTGTGTGGGATCGCCCATTGTGTCAGCGCCTTCGCGCATCATGACTTTGAGTACTACACCCATGTTGTAGCGGGTGCCTCGAATCAGGAAATTATCTGCCGGCCATTCGCCACGCTCGTTTTGTCCCCAGGCTTCACGCAGCCAGGCACGATCAGATTCAAAACCGCCGCAACCCAACACTACGGCATGTCCTTCGTAGCGCTTGTCACCGACTCGGGCAGCGATGAATTTTCCGTCTTTGATTTCCAGGTCGTCAACCGGGGAGTCGTACAAAATATCGACGCCGAGTTTTTCAGCGCTTCGGTAGTAGGCGTTGACGAGTGCTTTGCCGCCGCCCATAAAGAATGCGTTCGTGCGCGCGACGTGAAGCGTACCTGACAGGGAGGGCTGAAAGCGCACGCCATGCTTTTCCATCCAGGGGCGACAAGTCGAAGACTCGCGGATGACCATGCGGGCGAGTTTTTCGTTGGTGATGCCGCCGGTGACTTTAAGCAAATCTTGCCAGTATTCTTCTTCGGGGTAAGCATCGACCAACACATCTTGCGGCGCATCGTGCATGCAACGCAGGTTGCGGGTGTGCTGGGAGTTTCCTCCGCGCCACTCCTTGGGTGATGCCTCCAGTATCAGTACGCTTGCTCCGGCTTCTCGAGCCATTAATGCGCTGCACAGGGCGGCGTTACCACCCCCGACTACGACTACGTCCCACATGTTCTTGCCTCGCGGTGTTTTTTGTTCGCGTTGAGTTTGAATAAAAACGTGGCACATTGTAGGGGAATGTGGGGGTGTCGTGCGGGTAGAGGGGCGGGTTTTGGGGTATTTGGGAGTCCGCGAACCGGCTCGGCCTGCTGGCTGGGGACGCGGCGGACGGGTGGGCTTTGCCCACTTCCCTCGCTGTACGATTACTGGCTGATCGGCTCCGAACTCGGCCCGTGCGGGCCTCAGACAGGCGGAGCCGATTTGTCGCCAGTTGCTCGTCCAGCTCGGCCTGTCCTTGACGCGCCTCCAGCCAGCAGGCCGAACCGGTTCGCTTGGATCAATGTTGCTTAGGGGGGAGGGCACCGCCTATCTGAGGGGGAGAGCAACGCCTATCTGAGGGGGAGGGCACCGCCTATCTGAGGGGGAGAGCAACGCCTATCTGAGGGGGAGGGCAACCCCTATCTGTCCGTCGAGTCTTTCCACTATGGCCGAAACCTTTCTCCATGGCTCAAACTTAGACGGAAAGATACCTTCGTACATCTTCGTTATCCATTTCAGATCGGTCCCCAGACACAACGACTTCCCCTCTGGATAACACCACAAAGCGGTCGGCTAGTTCTCGTGCAAAATCAAAATATTGCTCGCACAACAGGATCGCGATATCCCCTCGGTCGCGCAGCAAATTGATCACGCGACCGATGTCTTTGATGATTGAAGGCTGGATACCCTCAGTCGGTTCGTCAAAAATAATGAGTTTGGGGTCGGCAACGAGTGCCCGAGCAATGGCGAGCTGCTGTTGCTGACCGCCCGATAAGTCACCACCCCGCCGTTTCAGCATGGCGCGAAGTACCGGAAATAAATCAAATACTTCTTCCTTGATGTCGTGGGCCTGTCGACTGGGTTTGGTTGCCATGCCCATCAAAATATTTTCCTCGACCGTCAGGCGCGCAAAAATCTCTCGACCTTGCGGGACATAGGCGATCCCCAGCTTGGCTCTGGCATGGGGGGAAAGATGACTGATTTCATCACCTAAAAAAGAAATTGAACCTGAAGAGATATGTTGAACACCCATGAGGCATTTCAAAAGTGTTGTTTTACCTACGCCGTTACGGCCCAGCAAACCTAGGCACTCGCCTTGTTTAATGCTCAAGGAGATGCCTCTCAAGGTGTGGCTGCTGCCGTAAAACTGATTGATGTCGTGAACATCCAACATGATGCTATCGCCCCAGGTACACTTCAATCACACGCGGATCTTCTTGCACTTGTTGCATGGTGCCTTCAGCGAGCACAGAGCCTTCGCACAGAACAGTGACTTTGCCGCCTTGCGCGATTTGTGTGACAAAGTCCATGTCGTGTTCGACGACAACCAGAGAATGTTTGCCGCGCAATTCGTTTAAAAGCTCGCCCGTTCGCTCTGTTTCTGCATCGGTCATTCCGGCGACAGGTTCGTCGAGCAGAAGCAATAGAGGCTCCTGAATGAGCAGCATGCCGATCTCAAGCCATTGTTTTTGACCGTGCGACAGGAGTCCTGCCAGACGCTGATGTTCGGCAGTGAGACGAAGCATCTCGAGAGTCGAAGCGATTTTGTCACGCTCTGTGCTGTTGAGTCGGGCAAAGAGAGTCGACTGAACCCCTTTATTGGCTTTCATGGCGAGCTCAAGATTTTCGAATACCGAGTGATGTTCAAAGACGGTCGGTCGTTGAAATTTTCTACCAATACCAATGTCAGCGATTTGGGCTTCGCTCAATGTCGACAGGTCGTAATTTTGACCAAAAAAAACAGAGCCAGAGGTTGCCCGCGTTTTGCCGGTCATGACATCCATCATGGTTGTTTTGCCTGCGCCGTTTGGTCCGATAATGCAGCGCAACTCTCCTACATCAATATCAAGGGACAGATTGTTGAGGGCCTTGAAACCATCAAAGACAACACTGACCGACTCAAGATAAAGAATTGCACCATGGGTCGTATCGACCCCCGAGTGTTTTGGGCGACCATAGGAAGCCTCGCCGCCCGCGCCACCTTCCAGGACTGCGTCTTTATCTGTCATGACTGTCGGTCGAGCGGTCATATCTTTAAACCCTTGATGCGATGTCCCAGATTCCGTGCCAGTCCCACAATGCCTTGTGGTAGGAAGAGGGTCACAAGAACAAAAATGAGGCCGAGCGCGTAAAGCCAGAACTCAGGGAAGACGCTCGTGAACCATGTCTTCAGACCATTGATCGTGCCGGCGCCAATGATCGGACCAATGAGAGTGCCTCGACCTCCCGTCGCAACCCAAATGACCATCTCGATGGAGTTTTCAGTCGACATTTCACTAGGATTGATAATGCCGACCTGAGGGACATATAAAGCGCCTGCAATCGCACAGAGAATGGCTGATACAGTCCAAATAAAGAGCTTAAAACCCAACGGTTCGTAGCCTAAAAAGCGCAGCCGATTTTCGGAGTCGCGAATGGCTGTGAGTACCCTGCCCAGTTTGGACTGAGTAATGGCGCGTGCGAGGATGAGCGAACATAAAAGGGTTGCAAGACTCACCCAGTACAACACTGCTCGTGTATCTGCAGACGTAATATCAAAACCAAGGATTTTTTTGAAATCAGTAAAACCGTTATTTCCGCCAAATCCTGTTTCATTGCGGAAAAATAACAACATCGCAGCAAAAGTCAGTGCCTGAGTAATGATCGAAAAATAGACACCTTTGATACGTGAGCGAAAGGCGAAATATCCGAATAGAAACGCGAACAGGCCGGGCACGAGCATGACGAGCAGCATGGCATACCAGAAGTGCTCAGTGAACGACCAGAACCATGGAAAAGTTTTCCAGCTTAAAAAACCCATGAAGTCAGGAAGAATCTCTGGCGATAATTTCGCAGCGCGCATCAGATACATGCCGTGCGCATAGCCACCGAGAGCAAAAAACAAACCATGCCCAAGCGACAAAATACCGGTATAGCCCCAAACAAGATCGAGTGCCAGAGCCGCGAGGGCATAACATAAAAACTTACCGATCAAGCTGATCGCAAAAGAGGAAACATGTAAAGCGTGACCCGCAGGAAACAGCAAGTTCAATGCTGGCAAACTTGCCAACAGGATTGCCACAGCTAAGATGGCAGTCCAGGCTTGACGCGAATAAAGACCTGCTGATTGAGCGAGCGGTGCGTGCATAGTGAATGTGCTCATTCCGCGCTCCTGCCTTTCGGCGCGAAGAGTCCTTGAGGGCGTTTTTGTACGAACAGAACAATGAAAAGCAGAATGGCGATTTTGGCGATCACGGCACCCCAGAAAGGCTCAATGATTTTATTGAGTATCCCCAGGCCAAGCGCTGCGACAACCGTTCCAGCCAGTTGACCGACGCCGCCCAGCACAACCACCATAAAAGAGTCAACGATATAACCGCGTCCGAGATCAGGGCCAACGTTGCTCAACTGAGAGAGCGCGACCCCCGCAAGCCCAGCGATGCCTGAGCCCAAACCAAAGGCCAACATATCTACACGGCCAGTTGGTACGCCGACACAGTCCGCCATACGACGATTTTGAGTAATCGCGCGAACAAATAAGCCCAGACGGGTGAAATTGAGCACAAGCCATACTGCAATCATGACGCATAAGGCAAATCCAATAATGACAAGCCGGTTATAGCTCAAGGTCAGATCACCCAAAATCCGGATGCCACCACTCATCCAGCTTGGGTTGGCAACCTCGACGTTTTGAGCGCCAAAAATGCTGCGCACCGCTTGCATCAAAATCAGACTGATTCCCCAAGTAGCAAGCAAAGTTTCGAGGGGACGACCATAGAGCCAGCGAATGACGGTGCGCTCGAGTGCCATGCCGACTATTGCAGTGATTAAAAATGCGACGGGTAATGCCGCCAAGACATACCAGTCGAACCACTGGGGTAGCCATTGCTTAAATACACCTTGGACGATGTATGTTGCATAGGCACCGATCATGAGCAGTTCGCCATGCGCCATATTGATCACACCCATCAAGCCAAAGGTAATGGCGAGACCTAATGCGGCGAGAAGCAAAACACTTCCAAGACTCACCCCAAAGAAAATATTACCTACCCAGCTGACGAGTGTTTGGTGTTGCTCGATTTGTGACAGAGCAACGTTGGCTGCGGCGCGAACTGTTTCATCGGTTTCACTGTATCGTCCTGAGCGATCCGCTTCGATCAATGCAAGCAGTGCGGGTTTGAACGCGGGATTTTTGCTTTCGCCCAATGCGATGACAGCATTACGACGCACTGAGGCCTCGGTGCTTTTCAGCGCGGCGCTGGCCAGTGCGACTTCCAGTGCGCGCCTGATGGTCTGATCTTTTTCTGTACCGAGCGCGCGCTCGATTATCGGGACCCGGGAAGGATCCGCTTCTTTTTGTAGTCTTTGCGCGGCAGCGAGACGAACGCTCGCTTGCAAGGAAAATAGTTCCGAACTGGCAAGCGCAGATTGCAACGCGCGGCGCAAGCGATTGTTGAGCGTCAGAGGCTGAGCATCGCCAGGGACGGTGATGGTTTGGCCGGTGACGGGATTAAATGCTTGCTCGCGAGTACGCGCAAGCAAGACTGTCGCGTCAGAGGTAATCAGAACGTTGCCGTCCCCCAGAGCAGCCAACACTTCGGCTGCGCCAGGAGTCGAGAGAAGTCCCAGTGCAGTAATCGCTTTGGCTCGCTCTTCGTTGCTGTCGCCAGCCAGACCGCTCAGTATTTTCCGATCGACCAAGTCGGCGGCAAAACTGAACTGCAGCGGTAAAGCTAGCAAAACGGCCAGCAACCATCTTTTCCAAGAAGGATAAGTCAAAGACATAGAGGGAGATTCTCATGTTGTGAAATTAAAGCCCTTGTTTACCTTCATTGCCAGCGATATAGGGACTCCAGGGTTGCGCACGGATGGGTCCTTTGCTTTTCCACACAACGTTGAACTGACCATTCGCCTGAATTTCGCCGATGTAGACTGGTTTATGCAGGTGATGATTAGTCTTGTCCATTTCGATCGTGTAGCCATCCGGTGCGGCGAACTTTTGTCCGGCCATTGCCGCGATCACCTTATTGGTATCGACGGACTTCGCTTGTTCGACAGCTTGCTTCCACATGTGAATGCCGATATAGGTGGCTTCCATCGGGTCGTTGGTAACCGCAGTAGCGTTATTCGGCAGATTTTTTGCTTTTGCATAAGCTTTCCACTTTGCGACAAATTCTGCGTTGACTGGATTTTTGAGAGACTCAAAATAGTTCCAGGCAGCAAGATGCCCCACGAGTGGCTTTGTATCCACACCACGAAGTTCTTCTTCACCTACAGAGAACGCAACAACAGGGACATCGGTCGCCTTTAGCCCTGCATTACCCAATTCTTTGTAGAACGGAACGTTTGAGTCGCCATTGATCGTCGAAACAACGGCTGTCTTACCGCCTGCAGAAAACTTTTTGATGTTGGCGACGATGGTTTGATAATCAGAGTGACCAAAGGGGGTATAAATTTCCTCGATGTCGCTGTCTTTGACACCCTTTGAGTTGAGAAACGCACGCAAAATTTTGTTGGTTGTACGTGGATAGACGTAGTCCGTGCCGAGCAAGACGAAACGCTTGGCGCCGCCGCCATCTTCGCTCATCAGATACTCGACGGCGGGGATCGCTTGTTGGTTTGGTGCGGCCCCTGTATAAAACACATTTTTCTCAAGTTCTTCGCCCTCGTACTGCACGGGATAGAACAAAAGACTGTTGAGCTCTTTGAAGACGGGCAGTACTGATTTGCGTGATACCGAAGTCCAGCAGCCGAAGACCACTGATACTTTATTCTGGGCGATCAGCTCCCTTGCCTTTTCCGCGAAGAGTGGCCAGTTTGATGCAGGATCCACTATGACGGGCTCGAGTTTTTTGCCCATCACGCCTCCTTTTGCATTGATTTCCTCAATGGTCATCAGTGCGACATCTTTAAGCGACGTTTCTGAAATCGCCATCGTTCCGGATAAGGAATGCAAAATTCCGACTTTGATTGTGTCTTGCGCAAAAGCAGTCGGCATCCAGCCGGCCATGGCTAAGAGACTGACGACTGTAAGTTGTTTGAGTGCGAGTCTGCGTTGCATCTTTAACTCCTGGTTCTGTGCATGCTGGGTTCGCCAGCGAAATGGGAAGACCGCATATCGACCGAAGAGGCAGGCAGCTATGCTCAAAATAGTCAAAGCAAGACTCGTGCCAGTTCCGGGTCGTTCTTATTTAATTGCAGCTGCTTGGGCGGGAGTGCCTGTGGGTAGGGGCCTGACGACGGGTGGGCTTTGCCCACTCCCCTCACAAAACACTGTGCGCATGCAGCGGCTCCGAACTCGACCCTGTCGGGTCTCAGACAGACGGAGCCGCTTTGCGCGCGCACAGTGTTTTGCTCAGCTCGTCCTAAGGCGCCTACCCATAGGCACTCCCGCCCAAGCGGACTTGAATTCAAGATTTGCGCAAGAAAATGAGGCATCAATGCCCCCCTTTGGAGCATAGGCATGCATCACAAGACGCTATTTCAATGGCGTAACATAAGAACTCGAAGACCCATCACCAAGAAAGCTCAAAACATGAATACAGATTTGACTCAAGCCCAACACGTGAACGATGAAGCCACTCTTGCCATGTCCAAGCGCATCGCGGCGATCAAGGCGCGCATGGAACAGGCCTGCTTGCGGGTCGGACGCGATCCCGCCGAGGTCACCTTGCTGCCTGTGAGTAAAACCTTTGATGATCAGGCGATTCGGCGTGCTGTGAGCCTGGGCTATAAGCGCTTTGGGGAAAATCGTACGCAAGAAATCGGCCAGAAAGCGCCACTTTTGGCCGACTGCGGGATCGAATGGGTTGTGATCGGTCAACTTCAGACGAACAAAGCCAAAGAGGTTGCTCGCATGGCCCATGAGCTTCAGTCGCTTGACCGACTCGAGCTTGCCGAGGCGCTTGAGCGTAGGCTTCAGCTAGAGGGCCGGGCGATTGATGTTCTGGTTCAAGTCAAAACCTCGCCCGAAGAGACCAAGGCCGGACTTGAGCCAAGTGGGCTGATCCCCTTTTTACGCCAGCTCAGTGGCTTTCAGACTTTGCGTGTACGCGGCCTGATGACGATGGCGATTTTGTCAGACGATCAGAGTGCCGTGCGCCGTTGTTTTGCGCAATTACGTCAGTTGCGTGATCAAGCGAGGCTTGAAGGGATCGCGGGGATCGAGCTTGAGCGCTTATCTATGGGGATGAGCGGCGATTTTGAGCTGGCGATCGAAGAAGGTTCGACAGAAATCCGGGTGGGTTCGGCGATTTTTGGCGCAAGAGATTATTCCGGATAAGTGTCAACCTGTGAGCCGTGCGGCTTACTTTAAAACAATCGTGCCTCGCATGACGGGCGAGTGTCCTGCGAACGTACACACAAAACCATAGTGTTCGCCTGGGACGAGTGTCGACACATCAAATGTGACAGAGCTTGATTCGCCCCCTCCCACTACGCCAGTATGCGCAAGAACGCGGGCGTCTTTGGGATCGACATAGCCAGTGTCGGCGCCTGCAAGCATGCCCGTGCGCGAGATTCCATCGAGGTCGCTGAGCTTGGCTAGCACCCAATTGTGTCCCATGGCAAGTTTGGGTAGGCGACCAGTATGTTTAAGTGTGACAGTAAATGTTTTGCAAGACGTCGGGATTTCAATTTTGTCTGGTGTAAAGCGTAGTGCATCGTCGCTTTGAATCGTTGTGGCGCAGCCCTCCTGTGCTAAGGCGAGAGTGCTCGACAAGCACAAAATCATCGCGCTTAGAACATTTATGAACAGCTTTGGTAGAGGGAACAGTATTGGGAACAGTATTTTCATGTAGTCAATCACTTGTTGAGAGCCGCTTGCGCGCGCGAACAATTCGGCCATTAGGGCGGCGTTCAATGTCGCCATTTAACTCCAGGGTCAACAACTCGCACTGCAGGATAGCGGGCAACATGTTTGTTCGCTGTTGCAAAGTGTCTTCAGTAATAGGATCGTAGCCGATTGCGTCCCAAATCGGTGAGCGTGGTGTGGCTGCGCGCTGCGCTGCCCTGTCTACATCGGGTGCGTTGGATGGTGACAACGCCGCGACACTGGTGACTTGCACACAATACGCTTTGAGTTCGTTCAAAATATCATCTGCTGTTTCGACCAGTTTTGCGCCCTGTTGAATTAATGCGTGCGGTCCGCGAGAGAGTGGTGAGTGGATGGAGCCTGGCACCGCGAAAACTTCCCGGTCCATCTCGACGGCAAGCCTGGCGGTTAGCAATGAGCCACTTTTGAGTGCGGCCTCAACCACCAGCACGCCGTGCGCCAGACCTGCCACGATTCGGTTGCGTCTGGGAAAATGCTGAGGCCGAGCAGGTGTGCCAAGGGTGAACTCCGACAGGACAAGGCCCTCCTGCTCGAGTATGTTTGCCAAGAGCTCGGTGTGTTGACGTGGGTACACCACATCTGCGCCGGTACCGAGCACAGCGATTGTCCCCCCGCCACCGAGTCCGGCTTTCAGCGCGCCTCGATGCGCGGCGGCATCTACGCCATGTGCCAAACCGCTCACGACACACCAGCCTCGTCTGGCCAGGGCGCAGCCAAAGTCATTTGCATGTGCGAGTCCATCCGCGGTGGCGTTGCGTGCACCGACGACTGCGAGGGCGGGACGTTGCAGACACGCGAGATTGCCTTTTGCATACAAAACTATCGGTGCATCGGCCATCTGTTGGAGCAAGCCAGGATATTGAGGCTGATCGGGCGTCAAAATGGTCTGGTCGCATTGCTCTGCCCAGTGTAAAGCTTGAGTGATGAGCTGGGTCACGTCTTCGCTTTTGGCGCGCTGCAAACCCTCATGTAGCGCTTGAGGCACGCAAGCCGCGAGTTGTTGCGGCGTGCTTTGTATGAGTGCCAAGGGGTTGGGAAAGTGGCGAAGTAGACGTTGAGCCTGGATAGGCCCCAGTCCTGGAGTCATGCTCAGGCGCAGCCATGCGGAAAGCATTTCGGTAGATAGAGTGTGTGGCATGCCATGACTTTGACATGGCTTTGACTCTAAACAAGGCTCAAAAGGTCCTGAAAATCCCTCCCAAATCATGCGGAATGCATCGAAATTGCAGCGTTATTAATTTAAAATGAAAGCAATTCGTGTAAATACGTGATTTTTAGTTATGGCTCTGCTCAAAATTCTGAACTATCCCGACAAGCGCCTGCATACGGTGGCCAAACCGGTGCGCGTGGTGGACGATCGTATTCGTCAGCTCGTAGCCGATATGACTGAGACAATGTATGAAGCTCCCGGTGTGGGTCTAGCCGCGACTCAAGTTGATGTGCACGAGCGTGTTGTCGTGATCGATGTCAGCGAAGATAAAAGCGATTTGCGCGTGCTGATTAACCCTGAGATTTTGAGTTTCAGCGACGAAAAAAAGACCTACGAAGAAGGCTGCCTGTCTGTTCCTGGCGTGTATGACGAGGTGGATCGACCCGCCAGGATCCGGGTTCGTGCGCTTAATTTGCAAGGCGAGACAATCGAATTTGAGGCCGATGGCCTTCTTGCAGTATGCGTCCAGCACGAGCTGGATCATCTTAATGGCAAGGTGTTTGTGCAACACCTGTCGATGCTCAAGCAGACACGTCTGAAGGCCAAACTCAAAAAAGAGCAGCGCGAGCTGGAGCGAGTCTAGTGGCCATACACATTGAGACACTTGGGTATATCGGTGCTTTTTTAACGACAGCGGCTTTTTTCCCGCAGACAATCAAAACGATTAAATCCCGCGACACCGCCGCAATTTCTCTTGCGATGTACGTGATGTTCACTGCGGGGATCGGTTTTTGGTTGGGTTACGGCGTGATGATCGAGTCACTGCCTTTGATTTTCGCAAACACCATCACCTTTGTGCTCTCGGGCATTATTTTGGTGCTCAAGCTCAAAGAGAAGCCGCAGACCACCCTGAAATAAACGCTGCGGCGGGTTGACGTTTGCCTCCCGGTCTTTGCAGTTCCAACAGTCTAAGAGTGCCCTCACCGGTGGCGATATCGATCCCATCAGCGCTGACACCCAAAATGTGCGCAACGCCTTCGCGATCTGGCGTGGGCACTCGCTGTCCGTTTGTCAGTGCTACGGCATCCCACACTTTGACGGGCTCAGCGATCCCTGGCAGCCTCAATGTGGCACCTGGTGCGGGATTGAACGCACGGATGCGGCGGGCCAGCAACGCTGCCGGTTCGTTTAGAGCAAGCGCGGCTTCAGCCTTGTCGAGCTTTGCGGCGTAAGTCACCCCTTCTGAAGGCTGAGCGCTGGCGGTCAGTGTGCCTGAGGGCAGAGCCTTCAGGGCTTGGACAATCAGTCGCGCACCTTGTTCGGCGAGTTTGTCATGCAGGGTAGAGGCATTGTCTGTTGATGCGATGGGTAAGCTCTCAACAAGCAACATGTCGCCAGTATCGAGGCCTTCGTCCATTTGCATGATAGTCACGCCCGTCTGGTCGTCACCTGCTTCAATTGCACGCTGGATGGGCGCGGCTCCCCGCCAGCGCGGCAACAAACTCGCATGGATATTCAGGCAGCCAAAGCGAGGCGTTTGCAGCACCCAGGCGGGCAAAATCAAGCCATAGGCTGCGACCACTAAAACATCCAGTCGTGCTTCTTGCAAGGCGTGTTGGGCTGCGCGTGCATCGTCTGGGTATTTGCCATCCAGCCGCAAGCTGCGCGGCTGGATGACGGGTAGCTTGTTTTCAATTGAGAGCTGCTTGACCGCGCTTGGCGTGAGTTTGAGTCCGCGTCCGGAGGGACGATCAGGCTGGGTGAGCACCAACGGCACTTGAAAGCCAGCGTTCAGGATCGCTTGCAGGGCAAGTTTGGAAAACTCGGGCGTTCCGGCAAAACCTACGCGCATGGCATCAGGAACCAATCTTTTCCGCCCACAAATCGTATTCGTCAGAGTCAGTCACGCGTGCGCGGATGAGATCGCCTGGCTGAAGGGGTGTGTCGCTGTCGATATAGACGCAGCCGTCAATTTCCGGGGCGTCGGCACTCGAGCGTCCAACGGCGCCTTCCTCGTCGACTTCGTCGATCAGCACGTCAATCTCGCGCCCGACGCGTTTAGCCAAGCGCTCGGTGGAGATGGCTTGTTGATGCGCCATGAAGCGATCCCATCGTTCCTGTTTGACCTCGTCGGGAACGGCGCCCGCCAAAGCATTGGCGGGGGCTCCCTCGACGGGCGAGTACTGAAAACAGCCGACGCGATCGAGTTGTGCCTCAGACATCCAGTCCAGTAGGTACTGGAAATCACTCTCAGTCTCGCCGGGAAAGCCCACAATGAAGGTCGAGCGCAGCGTGATGTCCGGGCATTGCTCACGCCAGCGATGGATGCGTGCCATGGTTTTGTCTTCGAACGCGGGGCGTTTCATGGCCTTCAGAATGCGAGGACTGGCATGTTGAAAAGGAATGTCGAGGTAGGGGAGGATTTTGCCTTCCGCCATAAGCGGGATCACCTCGTCCACATGCGGATAGGGATAGACATAATGCAGACGCACCCATATGCCTAGCTCCGAAAGAGCCGAACATAGCTCTGTCATGCGGGTTTTGACGGGACGACCATTCCAAAATCCACTGCGATATTTGACGTCCACGCCATATGCACTTGTATCCTGGGAAATGACGAGCAGCTCTTTGACGCCAGCCTTTGCGAGTCTTTGCGCCTCGTCCAGCACATCACCGATCGGTCGGCTGACCAGATCGCCTCGCATGGAGGGGATAATGCAAAAGCTGCAGCGATGGTTGCAGCCTTCGGATATTTTCAGATAGGCGTAATGGCGGGGCGTGAGCTTGATCCCTTGTGGTGGCACGAGGTCCAGAAAAGGGTCATGCGAGGCATTGGGGGGCGCAGCCTCGTGCACGGCGCGCACGACCTGCTCGTATTGCTGAGGGCCGGTAACAGCCAGTACGCTGGGGTGTACGGACCGGATCACGGACTCTTCCACACCCATGCAGCCGGTCACGATCACGCGACCATTCTCGGCAATCGCTTCGCCGATGGCATCAAGCGACTCGGCTTTGGCGCTATCGATGAAACCACAGGTGTTGACCACGACCACATCGGCATTGTCATAGTTGGGGACGATCTGATAGCCCTCAGTGCGCAACTGCGTGAGGATGCGTTCGGAGTCTACGAGTGCTTTAGGACATCCGAGACTGACAAAACCGACTTTTGGTGACGACATATTGAGTGACCTAGCGGGCAAGTACCCGCATTAAACAGGGACTGATTTTACCCTGCGCTATGGTCAAAGCGGACGTTGACAGGGTAGAAATGGCGAGCCTCGTGAACCATCGCGCCAAAGCCCCATACAATTGAGGGATGAATCCAGTTACTCCTGCCTTATCGCATTCCCTGCTGGCCGCGGCCAGTTCCGTGGCCGCAGTCGAGTCCGGCCAGTCCCTGACTGAAGCCCTCGCAGACGTTCATCCTGATTTGCGTCCCGCCGCGCAAGCCCTGGCGTTTTACGCGATGCGTCATTGGGGGAAGGCAAAAGCCCTGCGACGCACGCTTGTTGAGCGTGAGCCTTCCAGTGCAACCATGTATGCCTTGATTGGACTGAGCCTGTTGTTACTGGATGCTTCCATGCGTGCCCAGCAAGAACCCCCTGAAGCGGATACACCCATTTATGGGGCGCATACTTTGGTTGATCAATCAGTTCAGGCCACGCAATGGCATCGTTCGACAGCTTCGTTTAAAGGCTTGGTCAACGCCGTGCTCAGACGCTTTCAACGCGAGCGTGACAGTGTTCTGGCAAAGGTTCAGGACGATTTGGAAGCGCGCTGGAACCATCCGCGGTGGTGGATTGAGAGTCTGCAACAGTCATACCCCCAAGATTGGCAGGCGCTGTTAACTGCCGCCAATTCCCACCCACCGCTGACTTTGCGTGTCAATCTGCGCGCGATCACCCGCGAAGCGGTTGTGCAGGCCTTTGCTGAGCAAAGCATTGCAGTCAAGTCTTTTGGTGAGGCAGGGCTGGTGTTGGAGGCGCCGCGACCGATTACATCCTTGCCTGGTTATGCGCAAGGCTGGTGGTCTGTGCAGGACGCGGGGGCACAGTTAGCGGCTCCCCTGCTTGCAGTCAAAGATGGGATGCAGGTGTTGGATGCCTGTGCAGCGCCCGGGGGCAAGACGGCACACCTTTTGGAACTGGCAAAGGTGGATTTGACGGCGCTTGATGTGGATGCCGCGCGTCTCGAGCGCGTGCATCAGAATCTGAAGCGTTTGGGTTTGATGCGTCGCGGGATCCGGTTGGTCGCAGAAAGTGCGATCAAAACCCATATCTGGTGGGATGGCAAGCCTTTTGATGCGGTGCTGGCCGATTTGCCTTGTACCGCATCAGGCATCGTGAGTCGGCATCCTGATATCAGGTGGTTGCGCCGCGCACAGGATATCGGTCAGACAGCCAAGCTGGCACGAGAAATTTTAGATTCCCTCTGGAGTGTGGTCGCACCTGGTGGCAAACTACTCATGGTGACCTGTTCGATTTTTCCGCAAGAGGGTGAGATGCAGGCGCAAGCTTTTGCGGCTCGCCACGCGCAGGCAGAAAGATTAAGCGCGCCTGGACAGTTATTGCCCCATCTGCCAGACTCCGAACACCCTGCGGGCTACGATGGTTTCTTTTATGCGTTGTTTACCCGAAAGGCCTAGGTGTTGAAAAATGAACGCTGAGTTGAAAGCCTGGACTTTGCTCAGAGGCGCACTGCTGGTGTGCCTCTTGGTGATGGGTGCTTTTTCTCATCACAGCGTGTCCGCGGGCGAGGCTCAAATCAAACAGATCGAGCCCCTGATTGGCGAAGGACATCTCACGATGGACCTGGATGTCAATCTGACGCTTAGTCCAATTGTTCTCGAAGCGGCAGAGCGCGGCGTCCCCCTTTATTTCACGCTTGATGTGAAAATCACAGCTCCGCGTTGGTGGTGGTGGGACAAGCCCATTGTCGAAACCTCGCTGACCCGTCGCATGTCCTACAACACCTTGACACAGCAATGGCGCGTCGCGACGGGAGATTTATTTTTGCCAGTTGCATCGCTGCAGGAGGCGTTGGCTGTGCTTGAAAAAGTGCGTGGCTGGCCGGTTGCGCCTTTGGATCGTTTTGAACCAAACGTTCGCTACGATGGCGCTGTCCGCATTCGACTCGACACCTCTCATCTGGCTAGACCTTTGCAACTCGATGCACGGAATCGAGGCGCCTGGTCGCTGGCCAGTGCCTGGAAGCCTTTTGATTTTTCAATTCGCCAGTCAGAGGCCGCCAAATGAACCCTCTCATGCGACTTGTTTCTGGGGTTGGTATAGCCAGTGCGGTCGTCTTATTCATTTTGCTCGCGTGGTCGACAGGCAACGCCTCGCTGCTGGCGCAGTATCAGACACTCTTGCTGTGGCTCAATGGTGGTTTGGCCCTGACATTGTTTGCGTGGGTGGTTTGGCTAACGTTTCGACTGGCACGACAATTCTCGATCGGCAAGTTTGGTTCGCGACTGACCGCCCGTTTTGCTCTGGCGTTTGCGCTCATCGGCGTGTTGCCCGGGGCGCTGATTTACACGGTCTCTTTGCAGTTCATGTCGCGCTCGATTGAGTCATGGTTTAACGTTCGCGTCGATACTGCGCTGGAGTCGGGTTTGGCATTGGGCAGGGCTGCATTGGATTCTCAGCTTGCGCAGCTTGACGCGCGGGCGCGTTCAATGACCCCTGACTTGAGCGGCACTCCGGATCCCGATATCGCCGCTGTCCTGACACGGTTGCGTGAGACAAGCGGCTCGATCGATGCCATGGTGTTTACAACGAGTGGCCGGTTGATTGCTTTTTCAACAGACAATATCGGCACGCTCTTACCCCCTCTACCACCGGCTGCAGTACTGAACCAATTACGAACTGCGCGTGGCTATGCCGCGGCGGATTCGGATGATCCTACGGCTAATTTGGGTGATGCGGGGCTACAGCTCCGCGTGATTGTTCCGGTCGGTTCGCCCGAGCGGACAGAAACGACACTGGGTGTAACGTCAGAGTCGCGTTGGTTACAACTGACTCAGCCTGTTCCGGACAAGATTGCCCAAAATGCCCGCGAAGTCCAGAACGGTTATCTGGACTATCAAGAACTCGCTTTGTCTCGCCAAAGCTTGCGTAACCTGTTTGCGGTCACCTTGACGCTGGCCCTCTTGCTGACAGTTTTTGCGGCGATTGCCGTGGCGTTGTATCTTTCCAGAAAGCTGGTGAGGCCTTTGCTGACGCTTGCCGCGGGTACGCAAGCCGTGAGTGTGGGAGATTTCCGACCGCTTCCCGAGCCACCTACCAGGGATGAGGTCGGACAGCTCACTCGCTCTTTCAACGATATGACCCGACAGCTTGAAGAGGCGCGTCGCATGGTCGAGACCAATCGTGCCCAGCTGGAGCGATCGAACGTTTATCTTGAGAGCGTTCTATCTAATCTGTCGGCGGGCGTGCTGGTCTTTGATCAGCAATTCCGCTTGACCACTTTTAACCATGGCGCCCAAGCTATTTTGAGCGTTGATTTGCGCTCCGCTCCCGGTCGGCCGCTGGAGACTATTGACGGGATGATTGATTTTGCCGGCATGATCCGTCAGGCGTTTTCGCAGCATGCTGCGGTAGGCTCTGAGCGTACGCACTGGCAGGAGCAATTCGAACTTAAACTTCCAGATTTGAGCGACGACTCCAAGTTTTACACGCTGACCTTGCTCGCGCGTGGCACGCAATTGCTTGTGGATGGGCGCGATAATGGCTACATGGTCGTTTTTGATGACATTACGGAGGTCATGTCCGCCAACAGAAGCGTTGCTTGGGGTGAGGTCGCGCGTCGTCTGGCGCATGAGATTAAAAATCCGCTGACACCCATTCAGCTCTCGGCAGAGCGTTTGGCGATGAAATTGGCACACAAGCTGGATCCGGTCGATGCGGCGCTTTTAGAAAGAGCGACCAATACGATCGTCAATCAAGTCAGCTCCCTCAAGCACATGGTGGACGATTTTAAAGAGTATGCGCGCAAGCCGGCCGTTCTGATGACTCCAGTGGACTTCAATGCCCTCGTCGATGAGGTGTTGGGTCTTTATGGCTGGGATCCAATCGATGGTATGGTGAGAGATGAGCGGCATGCTTGGCATCTTGAGGTGTCTCTTGATCCGGCTTTACCGCCGGTTTTGGGTGATCCAACGCAGCTGCGCCAGGTGATTCACAATCTGTTGGCGAATGCGCGTGATGCCCTGGCTGAAAAGCCGGAGGGGGGAGTGATCGAAGTCACGACTAAACTCATCCAGGCGGGTAGTCGGGAAAATACCGAAAGTCCCGATAAGCCTGCCATGAGATTTACGGTCTCGGACAACGGCCCCGGCTTTGGATCTCAAGTGTTGCAACGTGCTTTTGAGCCTTACATTACAACTAAGGCGCAGGGCACAGGTCTAGGGTTGGCGATTGTTCGAAAAATCATTGACGAGCATCAGGGTCGTATCGATTTGTCCAATCGGCGAGAAGGTGGTGCCAAAGTTTCTATTTTGTTGACGCAGCTGGCGGGACCGCTGGACGCGTCGCCGCAAGGCAACGATAATGCTCATGTGTAAGGGGTGGTGAAAGATATATGGCCAGAATTTTGGTTGTCGATGATGAAGTCGGGATTCGTGAGTTGCTCTCTGAAATCTTGTACGACGAGGGGCACACGATTGAGCTTGCTGAAAATGCGGCGCAGGCGCGTGCTGCCCGCCTGCGCGGGCGCCCTGATCTCGTTTTGCTCGATATCTGGATGCCCGACACGGATGGCGTGACGCTACTCAAAGAGTGGGGTTCACAAGGGCTGCTGGATATGCCTGTGATCATGATGAGTGGCCATGCGACGATTGATACGGCTGTCGAGGCGACGCGCATCGGTGCGATTGATTTCCTGGAAAAACCGATCACCTTGCAGCGTTTGCTCAAAACTATTTCGGCGGGTTTGGCGCGTGGTCGTTTGCCTGTTGCCAAGTCTGCAAATGGTACGTTTGTTCCCGTGGCGCCACCGAGCCACGTCGCACCACAAGCTGTGGAGCCAGTGATTCAGGCTGAAGTCGCGGCGAGCCCCGAACCGGTTGATCACAGCCTCCTTGGTGACATCACGCTGGACCAGCCTTTGCGAGAAGCGCGTGACGCATTTGAGAGGGTGTATTTCGAATACCATCTCGCCCGGGAAAATAACAGCATGACCCGCGTTTCGGAAAAAACAGGCCTTGAGCGTACGCACCTTTACCGCAAGCTCAAGCAGCTCGGCATTGAGTCACGCAAGCGAGGCGGGTAAAGCCTCTGCGCAAGCTTAAGCTGTTGATGCAGGTGGCTGGCTGAGTCCGCTGACACGCGCGTCGTCGAGTGCGCGTCTGACTTGCACAAGCTGGGCACCCACAGCAACGGCGATCTCTGCGGGCGTACGGCTGCCGATTGGCAGACCGACCGGACCGTATAGCCGATTCACTTCCTGCTCTGAAAGATCAAAACTGAGCAGGCGCTCTCGTCGCTTGGACTGATTGCGGACCGAGCCCAAGGCTCCGACATAGAAGGCCTCAGATTTCAACGCCTCCAAAAGTGCCATATCATCGAGCTTGGGGTCGTGGGTAATTGCGACGATTGCGGTGCGGGAGTCGGTTTGAATCTCCAGCACGGCATCGTCGGGCATACCTGGCAGAAGGCTCACACCCGGCATATCCCAATCCGCAGTGAACTCTTCTCGTGGATCGCAAATGATGACTTGAAATTCAAGCATGGTGGCGATTTGTGCCAGCGCGCGCGCGGTCTGGTTTGCGCCGATGATCAGCAGTCGCCAATGTGGTCCATAGACAAAGTGACAACCGTCTTCTTTGACTTCAGTGAGTTGGCCAGGTCGTGCATCGGTGAGCGTGGACACGCCTGTGTACATATCGAGCCAACGACCAATTAATTTCTGTTCCTGGGTCGTTGAGACGACTTTTTCGAGCCACGCACCCGGCGTCAGGGGCTCGATGACCAAGCGTAGTGTGCCTCCGCAAGGTAGGCCAAAACGGGCGGCTTCTTCCTGCGACACACCATAGCGCGCCCATTCAGGTTTGCTTGGCAGCCTGCCTTGTTGCGCGCGCACAATCAGATCGTCCTCGATGCAACCCCCGGAGACCGAGCCTACTACCCGTCCGTCTTGGCGAACGGCAAGCATGGCACCAGCCTGACGGGGAGCTGAACCCCAGGTTTTCACGACTGTTGCCAAATGAACAAGGTGGCCATCAAGCACCCATTCTTGGGCTTGTTTCAACACTTCGGTATCAAGAGAGTCCATGCTGCAAATTTTCAGAATTGGGGTGGAGTTGGGCACGGGAACGATCCAATCAGTATACTGAGCCCCTTTCCCAGCGTCGAGAACGAGTTAAACCTCATGGATCCATTGTTTATCCTAGCTCTTGCCATTCTAGGCTGTGTCACCGGTTTTGCCGCCGGATTATTGGGGATTGGCGGCGGCATGCTGCTCGTGCCCTTCCTCACCTTCCTGCTGACATGGCAAGGCCTGCCGATTGAGTTGACCGTGCATGCCGCGATTGCCACCTCAATGGCTTCGATTTTGTTTACCTCTGTCTCGAGTGTGCGGGCCCATAACAAAAAGGGTGCGGTCCGCTGGGATCTTGTCGCAGCATTGACCCCGGGCATTGTGGTGGGTGGGCTGGTTTCAGGCGGTGCAATTTTCTCTTTCCTTAAAACAGGTTGGTTGGCATTGTTCTTTGCCTTATTTGTGGGCTATTCGGCCTACCAAATGTTGCGTGACAAAAAGCCCAAGCCCTCTCGTCAGATGCCCGGTAAGGCAGGCACAGTCGCTGCGGGCGGTACGATTGGCTTCCTGTCGGGACTGGTCGGTGCAGGGGGAGGGTTCATCTCCGTGCCCTTTTTGCTCTGGTGTAATGTCCCTCTGCATCAAGCTGTTGGCACCTCTGCGGCACTTGGTTTCCCGATTGCCCTTGCTAATACGATTGGCTACATCTGGTCGGGTTGGAACAAAGAAGGCTTGCCCTTTGAAATGGTTGGTTATATCTACTGGCCCGCATTGATTATTTTGGCCATTTGCAGCGTGATTTTGGCGCCTGTTGGCGCACGCGCCGCACACAATCTTCCTGTCAAAACACTCAAGCGTATTTTTGCGTTCTTGCTGTTTGGCTTGGCGGCATACATGGCTTACAAAGCGTACTACTCATTTTTCGGCTGATTTTCGCTGAATCGCGCTCACGCTAATGCGTGTCTCACCCGCCGCGCTACGTCTGGTGGCGCTACGCCAGGCGTGTCCGTAAGCGACTTCAATTGTCAGGTGCAGGCGTCCATCCGGTTTGCGCTGTGTCTCCAGAGCATCGAGCAGGCGTTGACGCCAATGACGGGTGGTCAGGCTTGCTCGTCGACCGACAGAGGGATTGCCGCCAAGATTTTTCACGTCTTGCAAAAGCTTCTCAGCAGAGGCGTAGGTGAGTGTCAACACCTCTTGATCCATCACTGGGTCCGCAAAACCTTTTTCGATCAATAGATCGCCAAAGTCATGCATATCGACAAAACTAGGCGTAGCAGTAGTGAGATTTGCCGTCACAAGCGCCTGGCGAAGTTCTTGCATCGTTGCGGGACCAAAACAAGAAAAAAAGACTAGGCCATTGGGACGAATGACGCGTCCCCATTCTTGCAGGACTTCATGCGGAGCAGGGTGCCAGTGCAAAGCGAGATTGGACCAGACCAGATCAATCGATTCGGGCGCGAGTCCTGAGTGAGCCAGATCAGTGTCGAGCCAGGTGGCGGCGGGTGTCTGACCGCGTAAACGTTTACTCCACTCACGCCATCCTGTTGGAAAGACTTTTTTTGCCTGTTGTTGGGCGCGTTTGAGGAGTCCCGCGTTGTGATCCTGACCAATGTAATGGGCCGACGGGTAGCGGGTATGGAGGAGTGAAATTTGTGCGCCTGCGCCACAGCCTGCGTCGAGAAGCTGGTTGGGGACGAGTCGAATAAGTCTCAGACGCTCATCCATTCGACGCGCGACTTCGCCATATAAAAATTGAGCCGAGCTGAGATTGCCTCTGCGATTGAACTGTCGCAGCACGTGTTCAGTGTGGATAGGTAGGCGATTCGGCGTGGATGTTGTTGTCATAGCTCAGAAAATAGACTGTTCGCGCTGAGGCAGAATGCGCGAGGGAGATATGAAAATGTACTCTATTCGCGAGAAAATCCGGCAAATACTCCGCACGTCTTGTCCCTTATGTGGGTTATCGGCAATGGGCGGCGATCTTTGCCAGCTCTGCGAAAAGGATGTCCGTTTCGTTTTTGACGCCCGTCGGCAGTGTGTACGCTGTTTATTTCAAGAACCGCTTGCGATGCCTGC
Source organism: Zwartia vadi (assembly GCF_030410375.1). Taxonomy (GTDB): domain Bacteria; phylum Pseudomonadota; class Gammaproteobacteria; order Burkholderiales; family Burkholderiaceae_B; genus Zwartia; species Zwartia vadi. The sequence goes on along the minus strand of NZ_JAUHHE010000006.1, from coordinate 136,947 downwards.
TGCGTGCGTGGAATCAAGCATGCTGTGCGGCGCATGTCAGCTACGCACGGCGACCTATGCACGGGCCATCGCTGGCGTGCGTTTTGCGCCACCCGGCGATCAGCTGATGCGTCGCTTTAAGGCGCAGGGTCGTCTGGTCGATGCGGGCTTGTTTGCCAGATTGTTATGGCGCAATATGCAAGGTGCGCAACCTGCCTTGCCGGTGCTGGAGGCTTTAATACCCATTCCGTCCAGCCGCGAGGCGATCTTGCAGAGGGGCATGAATCCCGCAGGTGAAATTGCGCGCGAATTGGCGCATTTGAGTGGAGTCCCCTTGCGGGGCGGATGGCTAGGTCGCACGCGTGAGTCGAATCGCCAGAAAACCCTGAGCTTGCAAGCCCGAAAAGACAGCGTGCGCGGACTGTATATCGGACGTGTGCGTCTCCAAGGCGGCTGGGTAGGGTTAGTGGATGATGTGCTGACAACGGGCAGCACGCTTGAACAAGCGTCGGAGGCGTTGCTTCAGGCAGGTGCGCAAGGCGTGATTGCACTTGTTGCCGCCCGGACTCTGGCAAAATAGCGCCCATGTTTGATGTCATCCTTGTTCAGCCTGAAATTCCTCCCAACACGGGCAATGTGATCCGCTTGTGCGCCAACACGGGCGCACGCTTGCACCTTGTGCGACCGCTTGGTTTTGAGATTAACGACACACGCCTGAAACGGGCCGGTCTTGACTATCATGAGTGGCAGCCTGTCAAAGTGCACGACAGCTTGTCGCTGGCGATCGCCGCGACTGGGGCCCCCGCTGATCGGGTGTTTGCCATGACGACCAAGGCAACGCAGCTGGTGAGCGCAGTCAGCTTGCAAGAGGGAGATGTTTTTGTTTTTGGTCGAGAAACGGCCGGGCTCTCGGTTGAGCAAATGGCCTTGTTTCAGCCTGCACAGCGTGTGCGACTACCAATGATGCCAGGGCAACGCAGCTTGAATCTTTCGAACGCTGTCGCCGTTGTCGTATTTGAAGCATGGCGACAGCAAGGCTATCCAGGCGCTGTCTAGCACCTCTTACGCGTGCATCCTGTGAGGAGTTCTTTCTTTGACGGGGGCACGCGTTTGGCGAGATGCTCAGTCCAGAGACAGCTTAAGCGTATCAATCACCGCATCCCATCGCTGCTTTTCCTGTTTCATCAGTCGCTCAAGTTCGGCTGGGCTTGAGCCGACAGTTGAAAAATACTGTGTGGAAAATTTTTGTTTGATTTCATCGCTATTTAAAATTTCCGCGAGTGCGGTGTGCAGTCGTGCGAGGATGCCGGGCGGGGTACCGGCAGGCGCAAGAATGGCATTCCAGGAAATAGCTTCAAACTCCGCGAATCCTTGTTCCGAGAGCGGGACGATGCCCGGTAGTGCCTCCACAGCGGAGCGGCTAGTGATCCCCAGCGCTTTGACCTTGCCTGCTTTGATTTGAGTCATCGCAATCGCGGGCACCATGAAGGCTGCCTGGATGTCTTGGGCGATCACGGCAGTGGTGACTTGAGGAAAACCGTTGTATGGAATGTGTGCGAGCTCAATGTTTGCTTGTTTTTTAAAGAGCTCCATCGCGAGATGTGAGGCGCTGCCCGGACCAATAGATCCGTAATTCCAGCGCCCAGACTGTTGTCCAGCCTGTTTCACAAAATCTGCCACGTTATTGCCAGGAAACTCGGCATTGACGATGAGGACGTTGGGGCTGGTGGCAACCAGCGTGATGGGGGTTAGATCCTTGAATGGATCGTAACCGAGTGTCTTTTTGTAAAGAGTCGGTGCGGTGACAAGCGGGCCGTTGATCGTGTAGAGCAGGGTGTAGCCATCAGCTGGCGCACGGGCCACAAAGCGGGTGCCGATATTGCCGCCCGCTCCGGGCTTATTTTCAACGATGATGTTTTGGCCGAGTTTTTTTGCCAAGGGGGTGGCAAGGGTACGCGCCAGAATATCCGGAGAGGAGCCGGCGGGAAAGGGAACGACGAGGTGAATCGGCTTTTCGAGGGGCCATGCGGTTTGAGCGGTAGCGGTGCTCGCCAAACCGATACTTGCTGCAAGGCTTGCAAGGATAGGCAAAATAAGAAGCAATCTACGTGAAATGAGTCGGGCGGTCACGGCAAGTCCTAAAGGGTCAGTAAAAGCATGGCGGGGTTATTCAGATGTTGCCACGCGAGAGAGTAGGCGCGTGACCGCTTCAAACGGCGCGACGCCTTCGAAAAGTACTTCGCAGACTGCATGGGTGATGGGGAGTTCGACACCTAGTCGCGTGGCGCGTTCAAGGACGGCCTGTGCGCAGCGTGCGCCTTCGGCCGTCAGTCCGGTGGCGAGGACTTCATTCAAAGACTTGCCGCGCCCGATCTCTAGGCCGACTTGCCGGTTACGGGACAGTTCGCCCGTTGCGGTTAAGACCAGATCACCCAAGCCTGTCAGGCCGTAGAAAGTGGCACTCTGCGCACCGAGTGCTTCACCAAAGCGAGTCATTTCAGCCAACCCGCGGGTAATTAGCGCAGCGCGTGCGTTGGTTCCGAGACCGAGACCCTCACTGATGCCACAGGCGATCGCCATGATGTTTTTTAGCGCACCACCGACCTCGACCCCGATGACATCTTGATTGGCATAGACCCGCATGGCACCGCCATGCAAGGCAGCGATGACCGCGCGGCGTAATGCGGCATCTTGACTGGCGATGGTGAGCGCCACCGGCAGACCTTGCGCGACTTCGCGGGCAAAGGAAGGGCCGGAGAGGACACCTGTCGGAATATCGGGCACGGCGCTGAGGGCTTCGCGCGCGATCTCACTAGGGAGTTTTCCAGTTTCAGCCTCGAGGCCTTTGCAGGTCCACACAATGCCTGCCAACGTTTGTGGTTTGGGCTTCAGTTGGGCTGGCAGTTGTCTGGACAATTTTTCGCCGAGCTCTTGGCAAAGCATGCGAAGCCCTGCCAGCGGCACGCCTAAAATCAGTAGCCCCGATGGTCCAGATGTTCTGGCAGCTGTGTGCGCCAGGGCTTGATCGAGGCTGGCAGTAAAAAGCAGACTGTCAGGCAACGAGATCCCTGGTAAATAACGTGGATTGACATGCTGATGAGCGAGTTGCTCGGCGAGCGCCGGATCACGCGCCCACAGCATCGTGGGCCCTTGGCGACTTGCCGCGCAGGCAAGCGCTGTCCCCCAGGCGCCCGCACCCAACACGGCGACGGGTCGCGGGAGTTGATCGGCTTTATGCGGGGCCATGGGGCATCATGCAGGTCAATGCAATACGGGTCGATCGCGTTACTGGCGTGTCACACCGGGGGGCAGAATCAGTCCCGACTCCTCCTGGGCACCCTGGCCCTCTTGGGCAGCCTGAGCAATGCGTTGCTCGTAAAGCGCCTGAAAGTTGACTTCGGCCAGGTGGAGAGGGGGCAAAGAGGTGCGTGTGATCGCATCGGCGATATTTGAACGCAAGTAGGGATACAACATAGTTGGGCAAACGATTCCCATCAGTGGATCAATCTGTTCGGCAGGAATGTTGACCATCTCAAAAATCGCAGCCTGAGTGGCTTCAACCAGGTAGAGGACTTTGTCTTTGATGCGCGTGGTGACAGTTACGGTCACAGTGGATTCGAAGACAGTCTCTGCCAGGGCCTGGCCGCCAATGTTGATGGAGACCTCGACTGCGGGAGCGTCTTGCTCGAGGAAGATGCTCGGTGCATTAGGCATCTCAAGTGAGAGATCCTTCAGGTACACGCGTTGCATGTTGAAGGAGGGGGCGTTGTCAGCTTGAGTATTTTGTTCGGCCATGAAAATTCCAGTAGAGGCTGTGCTTAGAAGAGACGCTTCATTCAGAAGAGGAAGTCGTCGTAAAAGAAAGTAAAAACACCAGAGGTGGCGAGAGGGCCTTACCCGTTTAGCAAGGGCACGAGCTTGCCCTCGCGATCAAGCGCGGACAGGTCGTCAAACCCGCCCACGTGAGTCTCTCCGATGTAAATCTGTGGGACGGTTCTGCGTCCGGTGCGTTCCATCATGATTGCGCGTTGAGCGGTGTCCTCGTCGATCCGGATTTTTTCGATCTCAGTCACGCCGCGCTGGTTAAGCAGCATTTCGGCGCGTGTGCAGAATGGGCAGTAGCCGGTGGTGTACATCACGACTTTATTCATGTTGGGCTCCGTTAGAGATTATTTCGTTGACAGGGGCAGGCCCGCAGTCGACCAGGCGCGCATCCCGCCACCAAGCACGCTGACTTGCGTAAAACCGAGCGCACGCAGACGGACGGCAGCAGCGCCCGCGGTACGGCCGAAATCACACACAACGATCAAGGGCTTGTTTTTAGGCAGGTTTGCCGCTTTTTTCTCGATGTCGTTGGCCGGGATGCTGCGTGCCTGGGGGATGTGGCCCGCGGCAAAGACTTCGCCAGGACGAATATCGATCAGGATGGCGTGCTGATGATTCATCATTTGTACGGCCTCCGTGCAGCTAATGCTTGCGCCTGCGCGTTTGCTTTGAATCATGGGCCAGGCGAGTGCCAAGCCAGAAATAAGCGCCACGCCGATTAACAACAGGTTATTTTGACTTAAAAAGAAATCCACGGTGTATCCAGAAAGGCTGTTCAGAAAGGCGGTTGCACCCCTAATTCAGGGTGGGTTATGAGTTATTGCACAGACAATTATAAAATGATGCTTTATCCACACTTTAACCTGTGTCTGCCATGTATAAACTTGTATTGATGCGTCACGGCGAAAGCCAATGGAATCTTGAAAATCGTTTCACAGGCTGGACCGATGTGGATCTGACCGACCTCGGGCGCGACCAAGCCCGCAAAGCCGGCCAACTCCTGAAAGAACAGGGCTATGAGTTCGATATCGCCTTTACTTCGGTCCTCAAGCGCGCCATTCGCACGCTCTGGATCGCGCTGGATGCGATGGACGCCATGTATTTGCCCATCCATAACAACTGGCGGCTCAATGAGCGGCATTATGGCGCACTCCAAGGGCTGAACAAAGCCGAGACTGCTGCGCAATATGGCGATGAACAGGTGCTGATCTGGCGTCGTGCATACGCCATTGCTCCGAATCCTCTGGCGCTAGATGACCCCAGGCATCCAAAGTTTGACCAGCGATATGCGCGTTTAACCCCTGAGCAGCTGCCTGCAACAGAGTGTCTAAAGGATACTGTTAACCGTGTGTTGCCGTTTTGGGAAGAAACGATTGCTCCTTCTATCCGTGCTGGCCGGCGTGTCCTGGTGTCCGCGCACGGGAATAGTTTGCGCGCGCTCATCAAGCATCTGGACAATGTCTCAGAGGAAGAGATCGTGCATTTGAATATTCCCACCGGTCAGCCACTGGTGTATGAGTTGGACAAGGATTTACGCCCGCTTCGCCATTATTACCTTGGCGACCCGGCCGAGATCGAGGCGGCGATGGCTGCTGTCGCCGCGCAGGGTAAGGCGAAAAAGGACTAGCGGTATGCGTCTGGCCTTGCGCTGGGGGGGTGGGGCAATGGTCATGTTGGCCCTCTCAGGCTCGCCTCTGGCTGCGCCCGACGCCCAAGACCTGGCAAATCGGCGCAGCGCAGTTGAGCGCCAGCGTGCGGATTTAAAAGCGCGCATCCAGACTCTTCAAAAGGAGCTCGATGCACGCGAAGCGGTGCGCAAAGAGGCGGCAGACGCACTAAAAGCCTCCGAGGTTGCGATTTCTCAGACCACTCGCCGCTTGGATGAACTCGCCACGCAGCTCAAAAAGGCGCGCACAGAGCTTGAAAATCTAAAAAAACAAATCAAGCGTCAGCAAGTCGTCCTTGAACAGAGGCGCGAGGAGCTTGCAGACCAGTTGCGAAGGCAATATGCCAGTGGTTTATCGCCTTGGGCAGCGCTACTCTCCGGGGATGATCCTCAGGCGCTGAGCCGGAATTTGTCATATCTCGACTACGTTTCCCAGGCTCGGGCCAAAACCGTTGCTGCGCTGAAAGCGGACATCGAGCGTCTGGCTCAGCTTGAAGCACAGCAAGAGGCGCGTCAAAAAGAAGTTACGCAATTGGTTGAGGAGACGTCGCAACAGCGCACGGCGTTGGAAACACAGAAAAAAGAACGTGCAACGGTCTTGGCGCGTATCGAGGGACAGATTCAGGCTCAGCGTTCCGAGGCGGTCCGCTTGGGGCAAGACGATCAGAGATTGGGTGGTCTGATTGAAAGTCTAGGCTCGCAGATTCAGGCGGCAAAAAAGGCCGAAGAAGCTCGTAAAGCGGAGGAGGCGCGAAAAGCTGAAGAAGCCAAACGCGCGGAGCAGGCCAGATTAGCCGAACAAGCCAAGCGTGCCCAGGAAGCCAAGCGCGCCGAGCAGGCACGTCTCCAGCAGGAGCAACAGCGCAGCGCCCAAGCACTTCAGTCTCAAGAGGAGGAGCAGATTGAGCGGGCACGCCGCCTAGCTCAGGCGCAGGAGCGCTCGCAAGCCGCCCGTGCTTCCGAGGCTGCGGCGGCACCTCAATCTGGGGAGGGGTTGAAAAAAGGCCTGCGTTGGCCCTTGCGAGGCACTGTGATGGCTCGCTTTGGTACAGATCGACCAGAAGGCGGGATGTGGCGAGGTGTTCTTATTAAAGCGCCTGAAGGGGCGCCCGTTCATGCTGTGGGAGGCGGGACGGTTGTCTACGCAAACTGGCTCAGGGGCTTTGGCAATCTCTTGATCGTGGACCATGGTGAGCAATATTTGAGCGTTTACGCCTACAACCAGAGTCTGTTGAAACAAGTCGGCGATTCGGTCCGAGCGGGGGAATCCTTGGCGCTTGCGGGAAGTACCGGTGGGCAAGTGGATTCGGCCCTATACTTCGAGATCAGGCATCGCGGCGCGGCTGTTGACCCTTTGGCGTTCCTGGCACGCTGATTTTTGCTCTACGAGGGATTGCCATTCCTTTCAGTGGCTATTACCCTTTGTTTTTGTATTGATTTGATATTGTTTAAGTTTGATCGGCATTCAACTCGGGAATGTGCATGAGCACTCGCAAAATTCGTAGTTTAGGTTTGGTCTCCGTGGGCGTCATCGCTGGCGTACTCTTGAGCGTAGGACTGAGCGCGGTCGCTCAGCGTGGTGCGCCTCTGCCGCTTGACGAACTGAGACAGTTTTCGAGTGTGTTTTCCGCGATTAAAAATAATTACGTTGAGCCTGTTCCTGATAAAAAGCTAATCAGTGGCGCGATCTCTGGCATGTTGTCAGATCTGGATCCCCACTCCGCCTATCTTGATGCGGATGCCTTCAAGGAGATGCAGAGCGCGACGCAGGGTGAGTTTGGTGGCCTGGGTATTGAAGTCGGTACTGAAGACGGCATGGTCAAAGTGATCTCCCCGATCGAGGACACGCCTGCTGCCCGCGCGGGTATCCGTGCCGGTGATGTGATTACAAAAATCAATGACACATCGACTAAAGGTTTGTCGCTCACTGATGCCGTCAAAATGATGCGAGGCCCTGTCAAGACGCCCATCACGCTGACGATTTCGCGTCAAGGACAGGCCCAGCCTATCGTGATCAAGATTGTCCGCGATACGATTCGAGTGCGTAGCGTGCGCAGCAAAATGTTGCCTGACAATATTGGCTACATCCGTATCGCACAGTTCCAGGAAAAAACCGGTGTGGATCTGGTTCGTCATTTGAAGGAACTCGGTGAGAAAGGCGCGCCCCGTGGACTCATCCTTGATTTGCGTAACGATCCGGGCGGTTTGCTGACGAGTGCGATTGGTGTGTCTGCCGCTTTCCTCAAGCCTGACACGCTGGTGGTTTCTACGGATGGTCGCGCACCGGACTCCAAGCAAAAGTATCTTTCCAATCCGGCCGACTATGCACGTGGCGAACGTGATTATTTGGCAGGTTTGCCAGCCTGGGTCAAAACCGTTCCGATGGTGGTTCTTGTGAACGTGGGCTCGGCTTCGGCGTCTGAGATTGTCGCAGGCGCTTTACAGGATCACAAGCGCGCCACCGTGATGGGTAATCGTACCTTTGGCAAGGGCTCGGTTCAGGTCATCCTGCCTATTTCTGACACCACCGCCATCAAGCTGACCACGTCGCGCTATTTCACCCCTAAGGGGCGTTCGATTCAGGCTACGGGCATCATGCCGGACATCGTCGTGGCAGATACTGCCGAAGGTGACTTGTTCCGTATGTCGCGCGAAGCCGACCTCAAGCGCCACCTCAGCAATAACCGCGCGGGCCAGCCTGAGTCTGACAAAAAAGTAAAAGAAGAGGAGGAAGCACCTCTTGCTGATACGGATAAAGTCTTCCAGTTTGGTTCACCCGAAGATTTCCAATTGAACCAGGCGGTCAATTTCCTTGAAGGCAAGCCCATCCAGAAGGCGGTGCCGCGTAAGAAAAGCGCGAGTGCTGAGTCGGCTGGGGGGAATGCCAAGGGCAAATGAAGGACAGCCAGCTCCTGCGCTATGCCAGACACATTCTGCTGGATGAGTTTGGCATCGAGGCTCAGGAAAAACTACTCGCCGCGCGCGTGTTAGTGCTTGGTGCGGGTGGACTTGGTTCACCCGCCGCTTTGTATCTCGCCTCTGCAGGAGTCGGTCAGATTATCCTGGCTGATCACGATACGATCGAGTTAAGCAACCTGCAACGGCAAATCTTGCATACCGATGCAAGAGTGGGTTGGCTTAAGGCCGAGTCCGGCCGCCAAACGATGCTTGCCTTAAATCCAGATATTTCGGTTGAAGTGCGCACGACCCGTATGGAGCCCGAGTCCTTGCGCTCGGAGATTGCGATGGTCGATGTGGTGCTGGATTGCACGGATAATTTCGCGACTCGTCATGCAGTCAACCGCGCCTGCGTGGAGCATCGCAAACCTCTAGTATCGGGTGCAGCCATTCGTTTTGAGGGACAAATCAGTGTGTTTGATCCCCGAGATCCTGAGGCACCGTGTTATCACTGTTTGTTTCCCGAGGCGGATGATGTCGAGGCCTTGAGTTGTGCGACAACGGGAGTCTTCGCACCGTTGGTGGGTATTATCGGCAGCATGCAGGCTGCCGAGGCGCTTAAAGTGATTGCAGGAATTGGTCGAACACTGAAAGGACGTTTATTGATGCTTGATGCGTTTGATATGCAGTGGCATAGCGTGCGTGTCAAACGTGATCCTGCATGCCCCGTGTGCGCGAACCGAACCTAGTTGCCCTGGTTCAGAAGCAGTTTGAGTTGGGCGTGCATGTGTGTGGAGGGCGCCGCCTGCCAGCCGCTTTGCGCAAAGCGCAACCAGCTACCCAAGACCATGTGTGTCAGTGCCGCGGACAGGGGAGTAATTTCCACCGTTGGATCAAGTGTGCCGCTTGTGACAGCATGTCGCAGTGATTGTTTGAATACCGCGTCAATGCGATCGGTGATCTGACTGACCCGGCCTTGCAGTCTTTCATCCTCGGTTACGAGCGCATCACCACACAAGACACGTGTCATCCCTTTGTTGCGTTCGGCAAACGTCATCAGCATGCAGGCGATCTTGCGCGCTTGTTCAACGCCATTCGGTTCGTTGGCAATGATCTGATTAACAAGTGAAAAGATGGTTGTTTCGATGAACTCGAAAAGACCTTCGAACATCTGTGCCTTGCTGGCAAAGTGTCGATAAAGCGCGGCTTCGGAAAGTTGCATTTTTGCGGCCAGCGCGGCAGTGGTGATGCGTGCCGCGCGTGGCTGCTCAAGCATTTCTGCGAGTGTTTGCAGAATCTGGTGTTTGCGTTCGCCTGTTTTGACCGACATACACTCAAATCCAAAATTAGCTGTTAGAGGGGAAACAGCGCTGAACGCGAGAGAATTTACATACCTTGCATCGTGCGCTTTTGCAGCAACAAATCACCCACGCAGTTTACCCGCAAGTCTACATAGTTGGGACGACCTCGCTTGCCTTTCGCAAAGGGCGTACCGGGGTGAAATACATGAACGGTACGCAAGCCCGCGCGCCTGGCACCGCGCAAATTGGCTGTGGTGTCTTCAACGAGTACGGCTCGTCTTGGATGAATGCCTTCGTGGGCCAGAATGTGCCGCATCAACGAGACGGAGGGTTTGGGCCTAAAGTGTCCATGCAGTCTCATTTGTTCAATTCCCCAAAAGCCATCGAAGCAATGCAGGATCTTGAGGTGTTTCATCACTGCGCGTGCATAATGCAAGGGAGCGTTGGTGACAAGAATTTTTCTGCCTGGCAGACGGCGCAGTTTGTGTGCCAGACCTCGCTCGGCTCGCACAAGCGGCGCGACATCGAAGTCGTGACTGCGCTGTAAGAACTGATGGGGATCGATGCCATGGTGACGGACGAGACCGATCATGGTGGCCCCGTAACGTTTCCAGTAGCTTGTCCGTAAGTGATTGGCAGTGTTCTCGTCTACGTTGAGGCTCTCCATCACGGCGGCGGTCATGCCAAGGTTGATCTCACGAAAAATTTTGTGAGAAGTGTCGTGCAAGGTGTTATCGAGGTCGAATAGCCACACCCTCTCTTTGGCTGTTGATACCGCCGATGAGCGAGCGGGCGTGTGCACGCGGGCTCGCCGCGTGCGAATGGGGGCATGGGGTGCGAACCGCTTGTGAATCACTCTGAGGTGATCATGGTGCCTACGCCGCGATCCGTCAGGATCTCGAGGAGCAGACAGTGCGGAACACGGCCGTCGACGACATGAACCGACTTGACGCCTTTGCGCGCGGCATCCAGTGCAGAGGAGATTTTGGGCAACATCCCTCCGGAAATCGTGCCATCCGCAAATAGCGCGTCAATAGTTTGCGCTGACAAGCTGCGCAGCAATTGACCATCTTTGTTAAGGACGCCGGGCGTGTTCGTCATCATGAGTAGCTTTTCAGCTCCCAGCACTTCGGCCATTTTGCCGGCGACAATATCAGCATTGATGTTATAGGCCAATCCATCCTCTCCGTAACCGATCGGTGAGATCACGGGAATGAACTGGTCGTCCTGCAAGGCCTTGACGACTGCAGGCTCGACCTGTGCGATATCTCCAACAAAACCGATGTCGATCGGATTGGCGGGGTCGTCCTTGTTGGGCATCATTTTTTTACGCGCCTGGATCAGACAGCCGTCTTTACCGGTCAGGCCAACGGCTTTGCCGCCCGCTTCGTTGATCATCAGCACGATATCTTGCTGGACCTGACCACCCAGCACCCACTCTACGACTTCCATCGTTTCGGCATCCGTGACACGCATGCCCTGAATGAACGTGCCTTGCTTGCCGATGCGTCGCAAGGCTTCGTCAATCTGAGGGCCCCCACCGTGCACGACGATTGGATTCAGACCGATAAGCTTGAGCAAGACAACATCATGCGCAAAGCTGCGCTGAAGCACTTCTTCGGTCATTGCGTTACCACCGTACTTGATGACGATGGTCTTGCCATGAAATCGCTTGATGTAAGGCAGGCTCTCGGAGAGCACTTTCGCGACGACTTCGGGAGGCATGGAAGCTGAATGTGGCTGGCTAGTCATGTGGTTGAGGCAACGAGTGTGAGCAAGCGGTGAGTCGGGAGGGTGTGTGGTGCTTTGCGGATTTAGCCCGCCAAGGCTTTTTCAATCGACCTGCGTAATTCGGTTTTGTCGTACAAACCCAAATAACGTTTGATGATATTGCCATTTTTATCGATCAGGAATGCCATTGGGGTGAGTTTGACGTCACCAAAGGCTTTTGCGACCTTGCCTTGTGTATCTAGCGCAACAGTAAAGGGCAGTTTGCGGCTGTCAACAAAGTTGCGAACGAAGTTTGCCGGATCGTATTCCATGGCTACGGCGATCAGATCAAAGCCTTTGTCGTGATACGTGTTGTAGTTTTCAATGTTGTCTGGCATCTGTGCGACGCAGCTGACACAGCTTGTCGCCCAGAATTTGACCAGAACAACCTTGCCACGCAGCTCAGAAAGCTCGATCGGTTGACCGGACAGCGTTGTGAACGTGACGGCTGGTGCTGGTGTTGCCCGGGTATTCATGAGCCAGGCTGTCAGTCCCCCGACAACGACTAACAGCGCGAGAGCAAAGAGCTTTTTCATTGGATAGGGATGGCTTGAGCGCCACCTGTTGGCGGTGCATCGGCACCCATGGAGCCTGATGACCCAGCGGGACTTTCACCAAGGGGCGTCGTTGTCCGACTATTGGTGTTGTTGCCGCCACGTGCCAACTCGTCGAGGCGTTTAGCTTCTTCGGGGGTGATGATTTGGAAAAGTTTCTCGACGCGTCTGACTCCGCTGACCTTGGCAGCCGTGGCTGCGGCCAGATCACCTTCGCGTTGTGTCACCAAGCCCATGAGGTACACCACGCCTCGATCCGTTGTGACAACGATCGTGCGCGAAGGAACGTTTTGGGTGGTTGCAAGCGTTGTCATGACCTTGGAGGTAATCCAGATGTCATTACTCACAACGCTGAAGGATGCGAGTTGCTTGACTACGTCGATTTGATTGGAGACGGATTTGACATTCTCGACTTTGCGGGCAATCTCGGTGGCTCTACTTTTGAACTCTGAACTGATCGTATCGCCAGTCAGCAGGACAACACCATCGTAGGCTGTGACACTGGCCCGAACCGCATCACCGAAATCGGCGCGGAATTGAGCGCTGATTTTCATTTCGATGGATTTGTCTTCGACTTGTTCGCCAACGGTGCGGCGATCAACTACGACGGCGCCTGTCGTAGCGGCAGCGCCGCCAATCAGGAGCGGCACGCAAGCTGTCAGTGTGGATCCTGTGGCGATCAGGGCAGCGCACACGACCAAAGGACGAAGCAATTGTCGATTTAGATTCATGCGGGATCTCCAAGTAGCAGGGTATCTATGCCGTCGCACAAAATGTGCAGCAGAAGAATGTGAATTTCCTGAATGCGCATGGTGCGCTCATGCGGCACGCACAGGTGAATATCATTGTCGAGCAGCATATCCGTGATGCGGCCGCCACCCTTGCCTGTCAGGGCGATGACACGCATGTCGCGTTCGTGCGCAGCCTCAATGGCGTGGATGACATTTGAAGAGTTGCCGCTGGTGGAAATCGCAACAAGTATGTCTCCCGGTTGCCCGAGTGCGTTGATCTGGCGCGCGAAAATCTGATCGAAGCCGTAGTCGTTGCCCACGGCGGTCATGATCGAAGTATCGGTATTCAGTGCGACGCCCGCAAGAGGGAGACGATCCCGTTCGAAACGACCCACGAGCTCCGCAATGAAGTGCTGAGCATCCGCTGCGGATCCGCCGTTGCCACAAGCAAGAATTTTTGCATTGTTGGTCACGCAGCCAAAACACAAGTCGATCGCCTGCGAGAGCGGTTCGACAAGGGTGTCCATGCTGCGACGCGTCGCAGCGATGTTGTCCTCGAAATGGGCGACTAGGTTGTCAGCAATATCCATGGCAATCAACAAGTTCCAGAATCTTTATTATCTCACTTATCTGGGTCCAGACGCAGGGCATCGCGATGCCAGGTCAGGTTGTCTGCATCGAAGGTTGCGAAGTCTATTCGGCATTGGGGCATATGACCGTCAAAGGCCTCCCGGACTAGCTTGGGGAGCCACCAATCGATGGTTTTGAGGAGTCGCTCTTGCTTGGCACGCGTGATGCTTGCTGCGGCGCCGCCCCAGCAGCGACTGCGACGATAACGCACCTCAACGAACACGAGTGTTTGACCATCACGCACGACGAGATCAAGTTCGCCAAAAGGACAACGGAGCTGTGTGCCCAGTAGGTCGCAGCCTGCCGCACGAAGCGCTTCCCATGCGCGGGCTTCATAGTGGTTTCCGATACGCTGGCTCTGACTGCGGTTTGTGTCTTTTGGGTGGCAGGCTTGGGCGCTTGCCTTGTTTTTTTTCGCGAGTCGTTTTTGCCTGCGTCGCCTGGCAAGCGCGGCACGTTGTTGTGCTTGCCAGGCGAGGATAAAAGGGGTCAGGTCTTGTTCGGGAGTTTGCGACATGAAAAGAGAGGCTAGGCGTGACGAAGGGTGATCAGGCGGTCTACACTGACACAATGAATGACACTCGCCAATCCGCAATATCCGAAAATCCCTTGCCAGAAGAGCTGCCGAGCGCGTGGGATCGGCTCGGCAAGCGTATGGAGGGCCAACAATGGCCAACTCAGGCGTTATATGTCGTTGCGACACCGATTGGTAACCTTGGTGACTTGAGCTTGCGTGCCTGGCATGCCCTGAACCGGGCGGACGTCATTGCGGCGGAAGATACGCGCGCGACCAGAAATTTGCTGGAGGCCTGGGGTATAAATACGCCATTAATGGCCGCCCATCGGCATAACGAATCGAGTGCTGCGATCGAAATTGTCAGCCGACTTCAAGCGGGTCAGCGTGTGGCACTGGTTTCTGATGCGGGCTCTCCTGCGGTGAGTGATCCCGGAGGACTGGTTGTCCAGGTTGTGCGGGCGGCTGGTTTGCGTGTGATTCCTTTGCCGGGGGCGAGCGCATTGATCACGGCGCTGATGTCGACAGGGGTGACGACGGATGAGTCGCCGGGGTTTGTCTTTGCTGGTTTTGCACCGACAAAGTCCGGAGCAAGGCAGCGGTGGTTCAGACAATGGACGCAGTTACCCGTTGCCACGGTTTATTACGAGGCTCCCCATCGCATCATCGCCAGTACGATGGATTTACTGGCGGTTGTGGGACCTGCCCGTCAGCTGAGTTTTGCCCGCGAATTGACTAAACGGTTCGAGGAAATTGCCTCGATGCCTGTTTCTGAGGCGGCTGCCTGGTTGGGCGCTGATCCACATCGCGTACAAGGTGAGTATGTGGTGGTTGTTCATCCCGAGCAGACCGTGCAGGATGAAGAACTTGCGCATGAGACGCGCGCGTCGGTTGACGCCTGGCTCGATGCCTTGCTTGAGACGATGTCGGTGCGTGATGTGGCCCGTGTGGCTGCGCAGGCAACCGGCCTGACTCGCGACGCACTGTACGCCAGAGCGTTGGCGCGTAAAGCGCAGCGGGAGTAGTATCGGCCGACTGGTTTGGGCGCGCGCTGTCCTAGGGGGCGGCAGCTATGCTTGTTGACAGGCCTGTGGTGCTGCGCAAGCGCTCACCAGCTTGTGTGGCGGCCTCTCGGTTGGCGAAGGGGCCGATCCGGACTCTGTATAAATTACTCGTGCTTTGGTCAATATTGATCCCTGCGCCGAGATCGGCAGGCACTTTACCGCTGAGTTCTGATACAAGGGATTGCGCGCGAGCCGGATCGCTAAAGGCGCCTGCTTGCAGATAAAAACTGACTCCGCCAACTGCTGGCGTAGAACGTGACACCGCTGCGACAACTGGCGCCACTGCAGGTGTTTGTGCGGGTGCTTGTACAGGTGCGGGGGGCGGCACAGGTGAAGGAGTCGGCGCTTGCGCTCGCCAGCCACGAATTTCCTCGGGCATGATGCGTTCGACGATCACCTCGGCGCTGCCCGGCGCAAGGACGCCAAGTTTGTAGGCCGCCACATAGGAGAGGTCAATGACCCGACCCGCTAAAAACGGTCCCCGATCATTGACGCGCAAGACAACGGTCTTGCCCGTGGACACGCGCGTGACGCGCACATAACTTGGAATAGGTAAGGTCGGATGCGCTGCTGTCATGGCATACATGTCGTAGCGCTCACCACTCGAGGTGGGCTTGCCGTGAAATTTTCTGCCATACCATGAGGCGCGACCCTGAACGCGGTAGGGGCGTCCACTTGTATCAGGGGTAAAACTTTTACCGAGAGCCGTGTAAGGGCGATTCGGTCCGCGGGCCAAAGGCTCGATTTTGGGTACGGCATCTGGCACGCGGTCGAGATTTGCCGGAGGATTATCTCCTGGACCGTCGTCCTTGTAATAGCCGCCCCCTTTGCGAGAGCCACACGCGGCGATGAGCCCACACAGCGCGCAGACGCCCAGAAGACGCAGCAAGCGGACGATCGGGCGACTCATCCGGCGAGCTCGGGTTGGTGGCGATGCCGAACGAGCAGTTGCTGTTGATCGGCAAAGCGTTTGGCAAGGGCTTCCACGATGTATACCGAGCGATGCTTGCCACCCGTGCAGCCGATCGCGACGGTCAGGTAGCTGCGCGTGTCTTCTGTATAGCGCGGTAGCCATGTGCGGATGAATGTTTCGATATCCTTGATCATGTGAGCGACGTCCGCAAAACTTTCGAGCCAAGTGGCGACTTCTGCGTCTTTACCGGTCAAGGGGCGAAGTGTCGGGTTGTAATGAGGATTCGGTAGACAGCGAACATCGAAGACCAGATCCGCATCGCGGGGGACCCCTTCTTTGAATGCGAAGGATTCGAAGGTCAGTAAAAGTGGTTTACGGTCGGCTTTGATCAGGTCACGAATCCAGGCGCGCAACTGGCCTGGCATCAGTCCGGAGGTGTCAATCACGTGGCCTAAATTGCGCAGGTCGCTTAATTGATCGCGCTCGAGCTGTATGCACTCCTCCAAGGAGGCGTTGATCCCTTTTTGAGTCAGACGTTCAGCCAAGGGGTGTCGACGGCGTGACTCCGAATAGCGGTGCACCAGAGTTTCATCATCCGCATCTAAAAAAATCAGGCGAAATTCAGTGTGCGCAGCTTTCAAAGCGCTGATCACAGCAGGCATCTCTGCGAGCTCGCCAGGAGAGCGCACATCAATCGCGACAGCGATGCGGTTGGCCGCGTCGTCCCGCATGGAGGTGATAAAGTCTTGCAAAAATTTGAGCGGGAGATTGTCGACACACACGTAACCAGCGTCTTCTAGCATGCGCAAGGCGACAGACTTGCCTGAGCCAGAAATACCTGTCAGCAGAACGACCTTGAGCTGTGACATGTCAATCCTGTCCTTGCGCAATGGCGGCGGATTGGCGCTCCATGAATTCGGCGAGCGTATCAATACCGCGAAGTTTAAGAATCGTGTTTCGCACGGCTGCTTCGACAAGTACGGCGAGGTTGCGACCGGCGGCAACTTGCAGCATGACTTTACGGATCGGACAGCCTAGCATGTCTTGTGTCATATCTTGTAGCGGCAAACGCTCGAACTTGTCTTGCGCAGTCGCACGCACGAGATGCACAATGAGTTTGAGTTTCATTTTGCGGCGTACGGAGGTTTCGCCAAAAATCGTCCGTATATTGAGCAAGCCCAAGCCGCGCACTTCGAGCATGTTGCGCAGCAACTCCGGGCAGTGCCCTTCGATCGCATGCGGTGCAGTACGCGATAACTCGACTGCGTCATCGGCAACGAGTCCATGGCCGCGCGAGATCAGTTCCAGCGCGAGTTCGCTTTTCCCTAGACCTGATTCACCGGTAATCAGTACGCCGAGGCCGAGCACATCCATGAATACGCCGTGCACGGTTGTGGTGGGCGCCAGACGCCTGCCTAGATAAATTCGCAGCAGATCAATCAGTTCGGCAGCGGGTACTGTGGTCGACAGTAACGGCACATGGCTATTTTCGCAATTGAGAATCAAATCCTCAGTAGCCGGTAAATTGTCTGCGAGCAAAATCGCAGGAACGCCACCCGCAAGCAACTCTTCGAGATGGTGTCCACGCCTGCGCGTATCGAAGCGGGTGTAATAGTCCATTTCTTCGCGTCCAAATACCTGGATACGCGAGGGGTGAATCAGGTTGAGGTGACCAATAAGGTCCGCCGCAGCCATTCCGTTGTCGGGAATCAGTCGGTCCGCCGCGGACTGTCCGGCAATCCATTTGAAAGAAATGTCTTCGGCGTTGTCATTTACAAGGTCCTGCACCGTCAGCATAGCGACTCCATATTGGGGTGAGGAGGCCGACAGGAATAATGTCTAGGCCTGACCGGTTGTCAAAAGTTGATGGACGACGTTGGGATCGACCTCGATAGCGAGGCGCTCTCGCAGGGAAGCGTCTGAGAGGCGCTGCGCGACCTCGGCCAGTATATCGAGATGTTGCTGGGTCTCAGCCTCTGGCGCGATAATAAAAAGCAATTGATTGACAGGTTCGCGGTCGGGTGCATCGAAAGCAATCGGACGCGCGAGCCTGAAAAAGGCTGCGGCAGGATGTTTGATGCCTTTGACGCGACCATGCGGTACTGCGATGCCGCGACCCAGACCAGTTGAACCGAGTCGCTCCCGTGCAAACAGGTTGTCATATACGGCCGCGCGTTCGATTCCGTTGTTGTTTTCAAATAAAAGGCTCGCCTGTTCGAAGGCTCGCTTTTTACTGGTGACGGAGAGATCGAGCACGATGTTGCTCACAGGCAAGATACGCGACAGAAGTTTCATGTCGACGATTATATGCTGCAGTGCGCTCTAATGATGATCAGTCGTAGTCGGTTTGTGGACACAAAAATGCCCGCCAATTCGGCAGGCATTTGGTTCGCCTTTGGCGAATGAAAGCTATGCGCGACTAAATTTTATGCAGTTTCAAAAATTTGTCGTTTGACAGCGAGATGGTGGTGGTTTTGAGTCCGCGATTTATGTTGCAGAACTTTGCGGTCAACTTTGTCGATCAACAGATCGATGGCCGTGTAAAGATTGTCTTCGGAGGCTTCGCAGTGAATGTCTTTGCCGCGGAGGTGGAGCGTAATTTCCGCTCGGTGCTTGAGTGGCTCGAGTGACAGGATCACCTGCGTATCGATCACATGATCAAAGTGGCGCACGACGCGCGTCATCTTTGTATGGATGTATTCCCGGATGGCTGGGGTGACGTCAAGATGATGACCAGTAATGTTCAGGTTCATTGCGTACTCTCCATAAAAGGGATAAGGCGAATGACAAACATGCACGAATGTTTGACGTGGAGTATTTTTGTCGATGGTTCCTTTGTGTCGTTTGAATAATTTCAGTTTAGTGACTTGCGCAAAGAAATCAAGGGTATAAGCCCTTATTTATTGCGTTCGATCAATCTTTTTACGGTGCAATGCAGCAGAAACGATTGACGGATGGGCAATCGTTCCCTCTTTGGCTTACATTTTGAAATGTTCGCCCAAATAGACGCGGCGAACAGAAGCATCGTTGATGATTTCTTCTGGTTGGCCAGTGGTGAGAACCTTGCCCTCGCTGATGATGTAGGCGCGGTCACAGATGCCAAGCGTTTCACGGACGTTGTGATCAGTGATCAGCACACCGATGCCTCTGCTCTTGAGAAAACGCACGATGCGTTGAATTTCGATGACTGCAATGGGGTCAACACCTGCAAACGGCTCGTCAAGCAGGATAAAGCGCGGACGCGTCGCAAGTGCGCGCGAAATTTCGACTCGTCTGCGCTCGCCCCCCGAAAGCGAGAGTGCGTTGTTCTTGCGAATATGTGTGATTTGTAATTCTTCGAGCAGAGCGTTGAGTTGCTCTTCGATTTTTTTAGAAGAAAACTTTTTTCCCGCGTTGTCGATTTGGAGCTCGAGTACGGCCCGAATATTTTCCTCAACGGTCAAACGGCGAAAAACCGAGGCGTCTTGGGGAAGGTAGGAGAGACCAAGCCGCGCGCGCTTATGGATCGGCATGCTGCTGATCACGGTATCGTCGATTTCGATTCGCCCCGCATCGGCGGCCACGAGTCCGACGATCATATAAAAGCTGGTTGTTTTACCGGCACCGTTCGGTCCCAGCAGGCCGACAACTTCCCCGCTTTTGACCGAGATGGAAACATCTTGCACCACCATTCTTCCACCATAGGACTTGCGAAGACCTGTTGCGCTCAGTTGACCGGGCGTGGCGAGGGCTTGCGAATCAGGGCTGGATGAAGCGTGGGATGTTTGCATAAGTGAAACTTTTTAACGACTGGTGGGGGCGACAGGAGGTGCTGGAGGTGGTGCTGATGGGATCAATGTGGGTGTTGGGTTGCTGGCTTGGGCGGCTTTGCAGGCTGCAACGGCTGCTTCAGTGCGCGCTTTGGGCTGCGCCACGGAGCGTACCCGGCCATCAGGATTGTAGGAATCCGGACCAGAGAAGGCCTGATAGACATCGGTTTTTTGGCTGTAACGCACTTGCTGACCGCTGACGGTGTCAAAATGTTTTCCACAGATGTAGCGCGTCACAACA
The DNA here is from genome assembly GCF_030410375.1 of Zwartia vadi. Classification (GTDB taxonomy): domain Bacteria; phylum Pseudomonadota; class Gammaproteobacteria; order Burkholderiales; family Burkholderiaceae_B; genus Zwartia; species Zwartia vadi. Next base: position 117,052 of record NZ_JAUHHE010000006.1, on the reverse strand, counting down.
GCTTGACCAATTAAATCAAAGGTTTCATTTTTACCGTCATAGTCCGCCTTGAGGCCGACACCTTCGAGGACTTCAAAATTTTCGGGTCGCACTTGACGAATAAATACGCGCTTGCCAGGATCGGCTGTCGCGACTCCATACTGATAGCCTTCGGCATCTTCGCGCATGGACAAAACATCGGAGCTCAGTGTCAGGAGTCCACGGGTCATCACGACTTTGCCTGTGAAGGTACTTTCCCGTTTGGTATCGTCATAGCGAAGCGTATCGGACAAAATGGTCGTACTGGGCTCTTCGACAGGCGTCGCTGCTGGTGCGGGTGCTGCTGGCGCTTGCGCCTGAGATGTCTGGGGGAGTGACAGGGCGCCGAAGAAGCCTAGGGCACTCATCGCGCTTGAGGCGAGTAGTTTGCGAAAGGAAAGAAAGGCAGGGTGAATCATCATGGTTTGTCTCACTGTGCAGGAGTCTCGGTGCTCTCGCGCTGGTCTTTAGGTGCAATATCGACGTCCGTCGATTTGAACACGTCCAATTGTTGCGTGGCATTGTTAAAGCGCATACCGACGCCAGCCATTCTGGAGCGACCGCTTGTCGCGACAGCAGGCAAGTCTGTATAAGCCAGATCTTTGTCTACCAACATCGTGATTTCATCACTGCGGAAATTAAGCGGCTGGCGTTCTGCATCGGCCAGACGTAAAAGCACTGCATCCCCGCGCATCACAATACGGTCACCTTGGTCGTAGATAAACGCTACTTTGGAGGTAGCAACGGTCAGGGGATTTTCCTCTTTGAGTGTGTAGGCGCGCGGGGACTGAAGTTCGTAGGATTTATCGTCTGGGAAGTGTTCCATCAGATCGCCTTCAATGCGATGGATCACGATGCCTTTGTCATTGGTGCGCACCAACACAAGCTTTTTCGCCCAAGTGTCTCGCTCGTGCGTCAGGCGGCTGGGAGGGTCGATCAGGACTGCGCGTTGAGAGTAGTCGGCTGCCCACCATGTCCCCATCACAAGAAGGGAAAGGATGAAAATTGAGACAACGATCGAGGCGCGTTCTTTCATGAGTCCACAGTCACTGAACGGTACCGGAACCTAGGCGGCCCGGCTGAAAGAAATATCCAAGGCGACCCTGGGCCGCCAGGATCAAGTCAGAGCATTCTCGTGCCGCGCCCTTGCCGCCTGACTTGGTGGCGACCCAGTGCGCAGCTTGGGTGACGTAGGCCGGCGCGTCCGGGACGCTGGCCGCAAAACCTGCCCGCTGCATCGCAGGCAGGTCGATGAGATCATCCCCCATGAAGCCCGATTCTTCGAGGGTGAGGTGATGGCGGGCAACGAGCTCAACCAACACGGCGCCTTTGTCGCGAACATTTTGTATCACATCGCCCAAGCCTAGTTCCGCGGCGCGGCGATCGACAATCGGACCCTCACGGCCTGTGACGAGCGCAACCTTGATGCCACTGGTGGTCAGCATTTTTAGCCCATGCCCGTCCAGGGCATTGAAACGCTTGAAGACCTCGCCTTGCTCTCCGTACCAGAGACTGCCATCGGTGAGCACACCGTCCACATCGAATACCATCAGCTTGATGCGCGCGAGACGCTCGCGCAAGGCGACCGGTGTGCGGGCAAGCACAAGTGCTTCGGCAGGATGAGGAATCAGGTTTGGTTTGTTCATATCGTATTGTCTCAGACAACCTTGGCAGCCATCAGATCATGCATATGGAGTGCGCCCAGTAATTTTCCACTCGCGTCAGCAACCAGCATCTGATTCAGGCGATGACGGTCCATCAGGGCTGCCGCATCGACAGCCAACGCCTGCGCCGCGATATGCCGAGGGTTGAGCGTCATGCCCTCCGAGACACTCAGACTCCGTACATCACCTTTTCGTTCAATCAATCGGCGCAAGTCGCCGTCGGTGAAAATACCAACGGCACAACCTGCCTGATCCACGACCGCTGTCATACCCATGCCCTTGCGAGAAATTTCCTCGAGCGCCTGAAAGACGGACGCGTCAGTTGGCACGGTGGGCACCGCAGTGCCGTGGCGCATGACATCCGAGACGCGCAGTAATAGGCGTCTGCCAAGTGCGCCACCTGGATGCGAGCGGGCAAAGTCCTCCTGTCCAAAGCCGCGTGCTTCCAGGCAGGCGACGGCAAGGGCGTCACCCAAAGCCAGCGCGGTCGTGGTGCTGGCTGTGGGTGCCAGATTGAGCGGACACGCCTCTTGTGAGACACTGATGTCGAGATGAATATCGGCAAGTCGAGCAAGCTCTGACTGTTCATTGCCCGTCAGGGCAATGACTTTCACCCCCAAACGATGGGCGGCGGGCAGAATAGTAAGTAACTCTTGGCCCGTGCCTGAGTAGGAGAGCGCGATCAACAAGTCATCGCCTGCCACCATACCGATATCACCATGAATGGCTTCGGCAGCATGCAGAAAAAAAGAAGGGGTGCCGGTCGAAGCAAACGTTGCTGCGATTTTGCGGGCAATATGTCCCGTTTTACCCAGGCCGCACACCACCACCCGTCCCGAGCAGGCCAAAATCGCCTCTATGGCTTGCGAAAACTGCTGGTCGAGTCGGTTGTTGAGATCCAGTATGGCTTGCGCCTCGAGCGCGAGCGTGCGCCGCGCCGATTCCAAGGCTGGCGCGTCCGTTTTCGGCGTGTCAGGCGCATTGGCACTGGCTGAGGGCGCCAAGGGTTTTATAGGGGGTGTAGATGACATGTCTTAAGTTTAATCGTTTCAGCTCTGACATGCGGATTTTTGGAGGCTGTTGCGTCAGGTTACGCAGTGTGGCACTCTGCGCCTCTTTGAGCCCTCCACAGGACGCCCGCTATGACAACCCCTATGAATGCTCCCTCCATGTCCCCCGCTGCGGCACGGGCACCCTATGCCGCTGAACTCGGAACGCCTCTCTCGAGCGCGGCGCTCAGGGTGATGTTGCTGGGGGCAGGTGAGTTGGGCAAGGAAGTCATCATGGCCCTGCAACGTCTGGGTGTTGAGGTGATTGCCGTGGACCGTTATCCGGATGCGCCAGGTCAGCAAGTGGCACACCGCGCGTATGTGGTGGCGATGACAGATCACGCTGCGTTGCGTGCAGTGATTGAAAAGGAGCAGCCTCATTTGATCGTGCCGGAAATCGAGGCGATCGCAACGGATTTGCTTGTCGAGCTTGAAGCTGCGGGGGTGGCGCGGGTCACGCCGACCGCACGGGCTGCACAGTTGACAATGAACCGCGAAGGCATCCGGCGGCTGGCGGCCGAAACACTTGGCTTGCCGACCTCTCCCTATCGCTTTGCTGATTCGTTGGCCTCGCTTACGCAGGCGACCACGCAGGTGGGTTTCCCTTGCTTGGTTAAACCCGTCATGTCGTCCTCAGGCAAGGGGCAGTCTGTCTTGAGAGGACCCGAGGATATCGCGTCCGCCTGGAATATCGCCAGGGAAGGGGCCCGGGTGGGTGGCGATCGGATCATTGTCGAGGGTTTTATTGATTTTGAATATGAAATCACCTTGTTAACTGTACGTGCAAGAGGCGCTTCGGGACAGATAGAAACTTATTTTTGCGAGCCGATTGGACATCTTCAAGTTGGGGGCGACTACGTTGAAAGCTGGCAGCCTCAGCCGATGTCTGTGCTTGCGCTTGAGCGGGCCAGGCAGATTGCCAGAGACGTCACAGATAATCTGGGCGGACAAGGCTTGTTCGGCGTGGAGTTGTTTGTATCGGGCGATCAGGTTTGGTTTTCCGAGGTAAGCCCTCGTCCCCATGACACTGGGCTGGTGACGCTCGTTTCCCAACTGCAAAGTGAATTTGAGCTCCATGCGCGGGCCTTGCTGGGCTTGCCAGTCGATACGTCACTGCGCGCGCCTGCGGCCAGCAGTGTGATTTATGGCGGCGTCGAGGCCAAAGCGGTGCGCTATGAAGGGATAGCCGAGGCGTTGGCGGAGCCCGGAACCGATCTGCGCTTGTTTGGTAAACCCGAGTCCTTCGTGAAGCGGCGCATGGGAGTGGGTCTGGCAACGGACGTCAATATAGACGCCGCCCGCGCCAAGGCAAGACGCGTTTCTGGCGCGGTGCGTGTGAAAGCGGCTTAAACTAGCCGATTGAGTATTCGGACTATCCCCCATGCGGAGCGCTATCCAATGATCATGCCCATCATTCCCACCTATCAGGATCCGCTGGAAATCGTGCGGGGGTTGATCAGGACGATTCCGGATTGGCCCAAACCAGGTGTCATGTTTCGGGATATCACGCCTCTCCTGCAAGATCCAAGAGCTTTCCGGGCACTGATCGACATCTTTGTTTACCGTCACATGCGTCAGCGCATCGATTTAGTGGTCGGCATTGATGCGCGCGGATTCATTTTCGGCAGTGCATTGGCTTATGCCTTGGGTGTTGGGTTTGTGCCTGTTCGCAAAGAGGGAAAACTACCCCATAAAACCGTGGCCCAATCCTATAGCCTCGAGTATGGGGATGCTACGGTCGAGGTGCATCAGGATGCCGTCAAACCCGGTCAGCGCGTGTTGTTAGTCGATGACTTGGTGGCGACAGGCGGCACGATGATTGCGGCAATCAAATTGTTACAACTGCTTGGCGGCAATGTTGTTGAGGCCGCCGCGATTGTGGATTTGCCGGCGTTAGGTGGATCTGGCCGAATTGCCCAGACAGACACACCTTTTTTTAGTGTCTGTCAGTTTGACGGCGACTAACTAAAGAAATAATTTGTAAGCCGGATTGTCTGATTCGTTCCAGTATGGATAACCAACCTCTTCGAGGAAGGATTTAAAGGCCTTTTTGCTACCAGGCGGGACCTGAATCCCGATGAGGATTTGCCCATAGTCCGCACCTTGGTTGCGGTAGTGAAACAGGCTGATGTTCCAGTCTGGTTTCATCGAGTTCAAAAAGCGCATCAGCGCGCCCGGACGCTCGGGAAACTCGAAGCGATACAGCAACTCGTTGTCCGCAAGATTGGAGCGCCCACCCACCATATGTCGCAAGTGGGTTTTTGCCATCTCGTCGTGGGTCAGGTCGAGCGTGTCAAAGCCATGTTTTCGAAAGTTACTTGCGATTCGGTTGGGTTCGTTCAGGCTCGAGACTTGAATGCCGACAAACACGTAGGCCGAGGTGGAGTCAGAAATACGATAGTTGAATTCAGTCACGTTGCGATTACCGACTAGTTCGCAAAAGGCCCTGAAACTTCCTCTTTGTTCAGGTAGCGTGACTGCAAAAATGGCTTCGCGCGCTTCGCCCACCTCGGCGCGCTCGGCGACAAAGCGCAGGCGGTCGAAATTCATATTAGCGCCGCAGGCAATCGCCACAAGCGTCTTGCCTTTAAGTTTATGTTCGCTGGCGTATTGCTTGGCACCCGCAAGGGCCAGGGCGCCGGCAGGTTCGAGCACGCTGCGCGTGTCTTGAAAGACATCTTTGATGGCGGCACAGATGGCGTCCGTATCAACAAGGACATAGTCGTCGACAAGCTCCCTGGTCAAACGAAAGGTCTCGACCCCCACCTGTTTGACAGCCGTACCGTCAGAAAACAAGCCGACGTCTGTCAGGGTCACGCGTCGGCCTGCCTTGACGCTACGAACCATGGCATCGGAATCTATGGTTTGGACACCGATGACTTTGATCTCAGGACGGATTTGTTTGACAAAGGCAGCGATGCCGCTGATGAGGCCTCCACCGCCGATCGCCACAAAAATGGCCTCGATCGGTTCGGCGTGTTGGCGCAGGATTTCCATGCCGATCGTGCCTTGGCCGGCAATCACGTCTGGATCGTCGAAAGGATGCACAAAGGTCAATTGCTGTTTTTTTTCAAGAGCCAGAGCGTGACCATAGGCATCGGTAAAGCTGTCGCCATGCAGCACGACTTCGGCGCCTAGTGCGCGCACGGCATCGATTTTCACTCCTGGCGTGGTGGTGGGCATCACGATCACGGCTTTACAACCCAGTTTTTTAGCCGACAGCGCCACGCCTTGGGCGTGGTTGCCAGCCGAGGCGGCAATCACGCCGCGCGCAAGCGCAGCCTTGGGCAGGTGCGCCATTTTGTTATAGGCGCCACGCAGCTTGAAGCTGAAGACGGATTGTGTGTCCTCACGCTTGAGCAAAACAGTATTGCCAAGGCGTTGTGAAAGCTGAGGGGCGACCTCCAAGGGCGTTTCGACTGCAACGTCATACACTTTGGAGGTAAGAATCCGTCTGAGATAATCCGTGGTCATGATGTTCCTGATTTAACTGCGTCCTGATCCGCCATTATCCCATGCGGGCTATTGCAGGGAAGCAGGCTATGCAGGGCCAGCCTGGGCCCGTTTCGAGGGAGTGTATTCTGGACGCATTCATACAAGATTTGTTGACATGGCTCGCTTCGCCGGGTGTGGGATTGCCCGCTGTTTTCCTCATGAGCCTGTTGGCTGCGACAATCTTGCCTATCGGTTCAGAGCCTGTTTTGCTTGGCTATCTGGCGGCGGTACCTGAGATGTTTTGGTGGGCGATTGGCGTCGCCACACTAGGAAATACTTTAGGTGGGGTTGTGAGTTACGCAATGGGAGCGGGTGTGCACGGGTTGTTTGGCCGGTGGCGCGCGCAGCGGCGCGCCAGTCAAGCCCCGTCTCTTTCTGGTACCCCGGCTCAGGTTGCCCTCACACCGGAGCGGGCCCGCGCCGAGAAGTGGGTGCACCGGTTTGGCGCGCCCGCACTGTTGTTAGCCTGGCTGCCTATTGTTGGAGATCCACTTTGTGTGGTGGCTGGCTGGTTGCGTTTGCCTTTCTGGCAATGTGTGCTTTACATGGCGATCGGCAAGTGCGGGCGTTACTTGACCTTCGCCTGGGCGCTCGGTTGGGTGATTGCCCCTACTTAAGGCATGGGTGACCTCTTGATTGAAAGGTTATTGGTTGCGCTGCGAGCCGATGACTTAAAATGTACCTTTAAGGGCAACTAGACGAATCCGGACCCATGAACGCCCCGTTTCCAAGCCATCTTTTGAATGCAGAGCCTTTTCAGGACGCGCAGTCGCGCCTACGCGAAATTCCCTATAACTACACCTCCTTTTCAGATCGGGAAGTCGTCTGTCGCTTGCTCGGTGATGATGCCTGGGCTTTGCTCTCGGACTTGCGAGGCGAACGCAAGACGGGACGTTCCGCGCGCATGCTCTACGAGGTGCTGGGAGATATCTGGGTCGTTCGACGCAATCCCTATCTGCAGGATGATTTGCTGGACAATCCCAAGCGACGCAAACTCCTCATCGAGGCGCTCGAACATCGTCTGACTGAAATTGACCGTCGCCGAATGAACGATGATGCGGATCGAGACGAAAAAGTCGCAAGTCTGCTGGAGCGCGCCCGCTCGGCCGTGCACGCTTTTGAGGATGAGTTCGACCGAACGTCCCGCTTGCGTCGCCAAGTCCAAAAAGTGCTGGGCAAGATTACTGCCAAGGACAACATCAAGTTCGATGGTCTGTCGCGTGTTTCGCACGTCACCGATGCGACGGACTGGCGCGTCGAATATCCTTTCGTGGTGCTGACCCCCGATGATGAGCAGGAAATTGCCGCATTGGTTCGAGGTTGTATTGAACTGGGTCTGACCATCGTGCCGCGTGGCGGCGGCACCGGTTACACGGGCGGTGCGATTCCCCTGACATGGCGCTCTGCTGTGATCAATACTGAAAAGCTCGACACCTTGGGTTCAGTTGAAATGGGAGCCTTGCCAGGCGTCGCCGCACAGGTTGCGACTGTACGCGCCGGTGCCGGCGTGGTGACAAAGCGTGTGTCGGAGGCGGCCGAAGCCGCTGGATTTGTCTTTGCTGTGGATCCGACCTCTGCGGATGCATCATGTGTGGGCGGTAACGTCGCAATGAATGCAGGCGGAAAAAAAGCCGTCTTGTGGGGGACTGCGCTCGACAATCTGGCCTGGTGGCGGATGGTCGATCCCAATGGCAATTGGCTCGATGTCACGCGTCTTGAGCACAACCTCGGCAAAATTCACGAGGCAGGGCGAGTCCGCTTCGAGCTCAAGTGGTCTGACGGCCGTGCGCCGGCGGGCGAGAAAGTCTTGCGCACGGAAATTCTTGAAATCGATGGCGCGCGTTTTCGTAAAGTCGGTTTGGGCAAGGACGTCACGGACAAGTTTTTGTCTGGTTTGCCAGGCGTTCAAAAGGAAGGCTGTGATGGCTTGATAACGGCCGCCCGCTGGGTGCTGCATCGCATGCCTAGTCACACGCGCACGGTTTGTCTGGAGTTTTTTGGCCAGGCACGCGATGCGATTCCATCGATTGTCGAAATTAAAAATTATCTCGATGTGCAGGGCCGCGCGCGTGGCGCTCTGCTAGCGGGTCTTGAGCATTTGGATGAGCGCTATTTGCGTGCCGTCGGCTACGCTACCAAAAGTAAGCGTGGCGTATTACCCAAGATGGTGTTGATTGGCGATATTGTGGGCGACGACGAAGCGGCTGTCGCCTCGGCCACGAGCGAAGTCGTTCGCCTGGCCAACACACGCCACGGCGAAGGCTTTATTGCGGTGAGCGCCGAGTCGCGCAAAAAGTTCTGGCTGGATCGTTCGCGCACAGCCGCGATTGCTCGTCATACCAATGCGTTCAAAATCAACGAAGACGTTGTGATCCCGCTCGAGCGCATGGGTGAGTACACCGATCATATCGAGCGTATCAATATCGAGTTATCCACACACAACAAGCTCAAGTTGCTTGACGCCCTGCAAGCCGCGCTTGAAGGCGAATTGCCCATTGCGAAACTCGATCGCGGCAGCGAGGAAGGTGCCTTGCTCGAAGAGTCGCTTGATGAGCGTCGTCGTCGGGCCATTGAGAGTTTGGAGCGTGTGCGCGCGCGCTGGCAGTGGGTGCTTGGGCACCTCGATTTGTCGCTTGCAGAGGCTTTGCCAGGCTTGTCTGTCCATGGCCTAGGTGCTCTCGAGCCTGTTTTGAAAGAGCGTGCGCGCCAGCAGGCAGACGCGCGCCTGTTCGATGTGGTGCAAGACCGTACGCTGCGTATTTCCTGGAAAGATGAGGTGCGCTGCGATTTGGCTGGTATCTTTGGCGGCACGGACTTTGCGCCGGTCATGGCTGAGATGCAGGCTATTCACGACCGCTTGCTGAAAAGTCGCGTCTTCGTCGCCTTGCATATGCATGCTGGCGATGGGAATGTGCATACGAACATACCGGTCAATTCCGACGATTACGAGATGTTGCGCGAGGCCAATGAGGCCGTCGTGCGCATCATGCAGATTGCTCGCGACCTCAATGGCGTGATTTCCGGCGAGCATGGTATTGGCTTGACGAAGTATGAGTTTTTAACCGAGGCCGAGCTTGCACCGTTTCAGGATTACAAGCGACGCATCGATCCAAACGACCATTTCAATGCGGGCAAACTCATGCCGGGCGCGGATCTGCGCAACGCCTGGACACCGAGCTTTGGGCTGATGGGGCACGAGTCCCTGATCATGCAGCAAAGCGAAATCGGTGCGATCAGCAACTCGATCAAGGATTGTCTGCGTTGTGGCAAGTGCAAGCCGGTATGTGCGACGCATGTGCCACGCGCAAACTTGTTGTATTCGCCACGCAATAAGATTTTGGCGACTTCTCTTCTCATCGAGGCTTTTCTTTACGAAGAGCAAACGCGCAGGGGCATAAGCCTGAAGCATTGGGAGGAATTCGAGGACGTGGCGGATCATTGCACGGTCTGTCATAAGTGTTACAACCCGTGTCCCGTGGATATTGATTTTGGCGACGTGTCCATGAATATGCGTGCGTTGTTACGAAGCATGGGTCGCAAGTCCTTTAATCCCGGCACCTCGGCTGCCATGTTCTTTTTGAACGCAAAGGATCCGGCAACGATCAATGCCACCCGCGCAGCAATGGTGGGCATAGGTTACAAAATGCAGCGCATGGCGAGCGACCTGCTTTCCAAGTTCGCGCGCAAGCAGACAGCCAAACCTCCGGCAACGGTTGGCAAGGCACCCTTGCGCGAGCAGGTCGTGCACTTTATCAACAAGAAAATGCCAGGCGGTTTGCCCAAGCAGACCGCTCGCAAACTGTTGGATATTGAAGATGCGGATTACGTGCCGATCATTCGTCCGCCACAAGTGCCGGCGGATACCGAGGCTGTGTTTTATTTCCCCGGTTGTGGCTCGGAGCGTTTGTTTTCCCAGGTTGGCTTAGCGACCCAGGCGATGCTCTGGCATGCGGGTGTGCAAACCGTGTTGCCGCCGGGTTACCTGTGCTGCGGTTATCCGCAGCGTGGCAACGGCATGAATGACAAGGCTGAGAAGATCATCACGGATAACCGCGTGTTGTTCCATCGCGTGGCCAACACACTGAACTACCTTGATATCAAGACCGTAGTGGTGAGCTGCGGGACATGTTATGACCAGTTGGCTGGGTACGAGTTTGAAAAGATTTTTCCGGGTTGCCGTTTGATTGATATCCACGAGTATCTGCTCGAAAAGGATATCAAGCTCGAAGGCATACAAGGCACGCGTTACATGTATCACGACCCATGCCATACGCCCATGAAGTTACAAGATCCAATGAAAACTGTGCGCTCACTGGTGGGCGATACGGCTATCAAAACGGATCGCTGTTGCGGCGAATCGGGCACGTTGGCCGTGACCCGTCCGGACATCTCGACTCAAATCCGGTTCCGCAAGGAAGAGGAGCTTGCCAAGAATGACGCGAGCTTGCGTCAGGATGGTTTCGAGGGCGACATTAAAGTCTTGACCTCCTGCCCTTCGTGTTTGCAGGGCTTGTCACGCTTCGAAGCAGACACGGGCGCCAAGGCTGACTACATCGTTGTCGAAATGGCCAAGCACATTCTGGGCGAGAACTGGCTGGAGGACTACGTCAAGAAAGCCAATGATGGTGGCATTGAACGCGTCCTCGTTTGATGAGGACGCCGCTGGCTTGCTTTTTAAATGTTAAACGCCGACTGCAATGCCTTCGGCCTGCAGTGCTTCACGGATGGCCTTGGCAAAGGTGACTGCGCCAGGCTGATCGCCGTGTATACAGAGCGTGTCCGCACGCACTTTAACAATAGTGCCGTCGTTAGCCGTCAGCGTGCTGGTCTTGACCATTTGCAACACCTGTTTGATGGATTGCTTCACATCGGTGATCATTGCATTGGGCTGATTGCGCGGACTAAGTGTCCCGTCAGGGGAGTAGTTGCGATCACCAAAGACCTCGCTGGCCACACGCAACCCGATTGATTCGGCGATGGGGATCATTTGGCTGCCAGCCAAGGCAAAAAATACCAGATCCTTGTCAACATCATAGGTTGCTTGAGCAAGCGCGCGCGTGAGGCCTTCATTTTTGACAGCCATGTTGTAGAGTTGGCCGTGCGCTTTAACGTGACGAAGACGTGTGCCTTGCGAGGCTGCGACGCCAGCGAGCGCGCCGATTTGGACGACCATCATGTCGTAGGCTTCCTGGTCCGTAATCGCCATGTTGCGACGGCCAAAACCTTGTAAGTCAGGCAGACCCGGGTGCGCACCAATCGAGACGCCGTGCTTGATGGCAGCCGCGACGGTTTTACGCATGGTGGCAGGATCACCACCGTGAAAACCGCAGGCGATATTGGCCGACGAAACATAAGGCAGGATCTCTTCATCGTTCCCCATTTTCCATGCGCCAAAGCTTTCACCCATGTCGCAATTCAAATCAATACGCAATGCCATGATTGTGGTCCTTAGTAATTAAGCAATAAAGTTCGTACGGGTGCGAGTGTTTGCACCAGATTGCGCATTGCACGGGTCCTGGCAGTGTCCAGTGCCTGTGCAGCCTCAAGCGTCACCAATTCAAATTGCACGACATCGCCTGGCCCCATTTGTGCAAGCAAAGGCAAATCAACAGACGCCACATAGGCGATCTTTGGGTAGCCACCCGTTGTCTGCCTATCAGCCATCAAGACGATGGGTTGACCGCCAGCGGGCACTTGTATTGTGCCAAAAGTTGTGGCTTCAGAGATCATTTGCCTGGGCTCGGTCATGAGAATATTTGGACCCTGGAGCCGATATCCCATGCGCTCGGAGTCCGGACTGATGCGAAATGGCTGGGTTAATAGTGCTTCGCGGCTGTCGGGTGTGAACTCTTCCCATTGCACACTCTTGATTAAACGTATGCGTGCGCGCGTCGAGTCTGCAATCGCTCCAGGCAGATAGAGCTTGATATCCCAAAGAGCTTTGGCCAATGCATCAAGTCCGCGTCCGTCTTGCCCGATTTCTTTTAAAGGACGCTTCAATGGGATTTCATCTCCGCGCTTGAGCGCACGGCCATGCCAGCCACCGAAGTGACTTCTCAGATAGGTGCTTTGACTACCCAGGACCTCCGGGATCTCGAAGCCGCCGTGCACCGCCAGATAGGCGCGTGTGCCGTGTCGCCGCGTCCCAAAGCGCAGTTCGTCTTTTGGGCGCACGATCAAGGGGCGATTCATGGCGACTGCTTTGCCATTGATACTGGGACTCAGATCTGCGCCACAGATAGCGATGCAACAGGCTTGCGTGAACAGCAAGGACGGACCTGTCAAGGTGATCTCAAGTGTGGCGGTGTCGTCGAGATTACCGACAAGCGTGTTGGCAAGTTGATGGGCGCGTTGATCCATTGCTCCGACAACAGAGACGCCGAGTGGCTGGTGACCGATACGGCCTTGATCTTGAAAGCTCGAGAGCATGCCGGGTTTAAGGACGCGCATGATCATGCCTCCTGCCCGGCAAGCTCAGAGGCCAGTCGGTCATATTCTTGCTCCGAGATCGGGGTGAAGCGGATTTGATCGCCTGGCAGCAGCAAAGAAGGTTGCACGCGTGTGAGATCAAATAATTTCAGCGGTGTTGCCCCAAGGATATGCCATCCACCCGGCAAGAGCGTCGGATAAATGGTCGACTGACGATTGGCGATGGCAACGGAGCCGGCCGGCACAGCGGTGCGAGGGACGTCGCGGCGGGGTAAAGCGAATAATGGATCATGCACGCCGATGTATGGGTGTCCTGGCGAGAAGCCAAGTCCAAACACCATGGCACCGGGGCGGGTGTGCAGGTCGATGACTTCTTGTTCGGAGATGCCGATTTTTTGAGCCACGTCCTTTAAATCGGGTCCGTGTTTGCCACCGTAGCAAACGGGGATCTCGACTTGGCGTGCAGAGGTTGTGGCTTGAACGAGTTCTTGGCTGAGTAGGTCTTTGACTTGTTCACAGAGTGTTGAAAAGTCTGTGCCACCTAAATCGACCCCGGGCTGATAGAACAGCGCTACGGCGGTGTAGGATGGGACGATATCGGTGACCCCCTGGAGGCGGGCTTGTTCGAGGGTGGCCGCGGCTGACAGGCATAGTTTGCCAGTCTCCAGGCTAATGGAGTCGCCAAAGTCGATACTCAGGCAGCGATCGCCTTGTGGTCTTAACGTGAATCTTATCGGGGACATGCGCAGGGATGTGTTCGAATGCTGTATGAAGCCTTGCGGCAAAGAATTTGCAGTTTATGCCTTTTCTCTGGAAATGGCTGCCGAGAGATTAAACTGAGTATCGGTTTGATTTGAGTAATTAATTATGTCCCAAGAAAAGACGCACTTTGGTTTCCAGACAGTCGAGGAATCGGAAAAAGCCGGCAAGGTTGCCCAGGTTTTTCACTCGGTCGCGTCCCGTTACGATGTGATGAATGATCTCATGTCCGCGGGCTTGCACCGCGTGTGGAAATCTTTCACGATCGGTCGGGCCGCAGTCCGTCCCGGAATGAAAGTGCTGGATATCGCTGGCGGAACAGGCGATCTCGCGCGGGCCTTCGCTAAAAAAGCCGGGCCGCAGGGTGAGGTCTGGTTAACGGATATCAATGATTCCATGTTAAGAGTGGGTCGGGATCGCTTGCTCGACGATGGGGTCGTTCTTCCTTGCGCAGTGTGCGATGCCGAGCATTTACCTTTTCCGGATCATTATTTTGATCGGGTGACCGTGGCATTTGGTTTGCGTAATATGACGCACAAGGATCGCGCCCTGGCGGAAATGACGCGTGTATTAAAGCCTGGCGGCAAGCTGCTTGTTCTGGAGTTTTCGCGTATCGCCAAGCCTCTCGCCCCCGCTTACGACTGGTACTCATTTAATGTCTTGCCTTGGCTCGGCAGCAAAGTCGCGGGTGATGCCGACAGCTATCGTTATTTGGCAGAGTCTATTCGGATGCACCCCGACCAAGAAACGCTTAAAGGCATGCTTGAGCAGGCTGGGTTGTCTCGCGTGCAGTATTTCAATTTGTCGGCGGGACTAACGGCCTTGCATGAAGGCATCAAGATGGGTTGAGTGAAGAGGGGCTGAATGCGTAAATTGAACTTCTTGATGAACAGTCAGTCAATGTTTTGACCAATTTGTTCAGCTTTTAGTAAGATTCAGGTATTATTCAGTTTAAATTCAGTCCGTGTTCATTTTCGTTTTGTTTTTTGACTAACAGGCGTCATCCGCCCAGGAGCATTCAATGTCTCGTCCTCTAATTCGTTTTTTTGCTGCAGCCCTTGTTGCAGTGAGTGGACTTGCCCTCACTGCTGTGACGTTCGATGCTGAGGCTGCCCGAGTGGGCAAAGGCAGCAACGCCGGACGTCAATCCACCAATGTCACGAGCCAAAAGGCTGCCCAGCCTGCTGCGACCAGCAACACCACACAGCGTAGCGCTGCCGCGGCACCCGCTGCGGGCGCTGCGGGTACTGCTGCCGCTTCAGGTGCGTCACGCTGGCTTGGCCCCTTGGCAGGTATCGCTGCCGGCTTGGGTATTGCCGCGTTGTTGTCGCATTTAGGTTTGGGTGGCGCTCTCGCTGACTTCCTCGTTCTGGCTCTGATCGCTGGCGTGGTGGTATTTGGCGTGATGTTCATCCTGCGCAGAATGCGTGGCCCTCAGCCTGCTGCACAGGGCGCGGGAATGGGTACGCGTGCGGACGGGATGTCAGGTAATAACAACGATATGTTCCGCCAGAGCAATGAACCTGTTGCGCAGGCACCTGTTTCTCTGCCAGCTTCGGCCACAGGTTCGATGTCGGCTGCAGGGTTTGGCTCGGATGCGCCCGCTCCTGATCAAAACTGGTTTATCCCAGCCGATTTCGATACGCAACGTTTTCTTTCCGAAGCCAAAAAGCAGTTTGTTTCCATTCAAAAAGTCTGGGACAGCGGCAATATCGCTGAAATGCGCAATTTCCTGACCGATGACCTGATGAAAGAGTTGCAGGCCCAGCTCAACGATCGCGTTGAAGAGAACCACACCGAAGTGGTCTTGCTCAATGCGGAGTTGCTTGGTATTGAAAAAGTCAGCGATGGTCACTTGGCGAGCGTGCGTTTCTCTGGCATGTTGAGAGAGCAAGCGGGTGCTGAGGCGTTCCGTTTCGAAGAAGTTTGGAACCTGTTCAAGCCAGAGCAAGGCGGTTGGTTGCTTGCTGGCATTCAACAAGTGCCAGTCAGTCAAGCGAGCTGATCCCCTCGTTGTATCAGGTGATTCAGTTAAAACGCCCGCCTTTGCGGGCGTTTTACTTGGGCTCAGGCGTGACACCCGCTAAAATGGCAGATTAGGTCAAGAATCCTGATCCTCGAGGCAAAAAGTCTCCTAGTGGTGCCTTGACTCGTCTTACTAAGGTGATTCGTATTTCCACCACTCTTTTCGGTTTTTCACCCGTGCATCCGGTTCAGGTGATGGCACTGGCGCTTAATAGGCTCACTCGTCAGCAGGCATGGGCGGCGCAGCGCTTGGCCCAGCATGCCGGAAAGACTGTGCGTATCGTGGTGACGGGCTTGGAGTTGAACTGGCGCATCGATCATGAAGGTCAACTGACGCACGCGACGGACGATACGACACCGGATGTCACCCTCGAGATTCTTGTTGAAAAGTTCAACCCCCTCTCTTTGTTGGACCGATCTCGGCGTGTTGATATGGCACAATACGTTCATGTCTCTGGCCAGGCGGCTCTGGCGCAATTAATGTCCGATTTGGCGC
This sequence comes from Zwartia vadi, assembly GCF_030410375.1. Taxonomy (GTDB): domain Bacteria; phylum Pseudomonadota; class Gammaproteobacteria; order Burkholderiales; family Burkholderiaceae_B; genus Zwartia; species Zwartia vadi. The sequence goes on along the minus strand of NZ_JAUHHE010000006.1, from coordinate 101,117 downwards.
GTGATTTACGTCCTGACCCTGAGGATGCCCTTTCACAGTGGATAGGCGATATTCCCGCACGTCGCGCGGTGCTTGGCGCAAAACAGGCTTTCTCCGCTTTTCAATCGCTTGGCGCAAGCTTTACCCAGAATATCGCGGAATATTTATCTGAAGAGACGGATGCACTGGCTGCCAAGCCTGCGGTGATGACCCTGGAAAGCTCTCAGTCTCAGTTGCTTGCGGCGTTGGATCATCTTGAGCGTCGGCAAACCCATTTGCAGCACAGACTCCAGAAGCTTGAGCGTTCAATGGGAGAACGGACGTGATGTCTGTGCCGCGTTTGACGCGAATAATTGTTGTGGCGCTTCGTTACCGGCTGGATGAGCTGGTTTTGTCGGGAATCAGTCACCCCATTGCTGTCCGTTTGTTATGGCTCGTGAGACTGGGCTCTCGCCCAAAGATGCCGCGGGGGCTCAGACTTCGCCTGGCGCTTGAGTCGTTGGGGCCGATTTTCGTCAAGTTTGGCCAAGTGCTCTCGACCCGACGCGATTTGATCCCAGCGGATATTGCGGACGAGCTCACGCTTCTACAGGACCGTGTCGCACCTTTTCCGTCTGAGCAAGCGGCGGCGATGATTGAGGCTGCGTTGGGCGCACCCACTTCCAAGTTGTTTGCTCAGTTTGAAAAAGACCCGGTGGCCTCTGCCTCGATTGCGCAGGTTCACTTTGCGGTGCTTCACGATGGCCGGCATGTTGCCGTCAAAGTGTTGAGGCCGGGCATGCTGGAGGTGATCGATAAAGATCTGTCGCTGATGCGCGTGCTCGCAGGACTGATCGAACGACTCGCCCCAGATGGGCGCCGCCTCAAGCCACGCGAGGTCGTCGCAGAGTTTGACAAGCATTTGCATGACGAGCTGGACTTGCTGCGCGAAGCCTCCAACTGCAGCCAGTTACGCAGGAACTTCTCGAATGACGGTCCGAGACCCAATCTATTGTGGGTTCCGGAGGTCATGTGGGACTATTGCGCCACCAATGTTTTCACCATGGAACGCATGTATGGCGTGCCAGTCAGTCAGATTGATCGCTTGCGCGCACTGGGCGTGGATATTCCAAAGCTGGCGCAAGCTGGCGTTGAGATCTTTTTTACGCAAGTGTTCGATGACGGGTTTTTTCACGCGGACATGCATCCCGGCAATATTTATGTCTCCGATCGGCCTGAGACCCTCGGGCGTTACATCGCGCTTGATTTTGGCATCGTAGGTTCATTGTCTGAGTTCGATAAAAATTATCTTGCCCAGAATTTTCTTGCTTTCTTTCAGCGTGATTACCGTAGGGTGGCTCGCTTGCATATCGAGTCGGGTTGGGTGCCGCCCACTACGCGGGAAGAAGAGTTGGAGGGTGCTGTGCGCGCAGTCTGCGAGCCTTATTTTGACCGTCCATTGGCAGAAATTTCCTTAGGACAAGTGCTGTTGCGACTGTTTCAGACCTCGAGGCGTTTCAATGTCGAAATTCAGCCGCAACTGGTCTTGTTGCAAAAGACCCTCTTGAATGTCGAGGGACTCGGTCGACAACTTGATCCCCAGTTAGACTTATGGAAAACAGCTAAACCTTATTTAGAGCGCTGGATGCATGAGCGAGTCGGGTTTAAAGGCATCAAAAAGAAAGTGACCCAGGAAGCTGCGCAATGGTCACAATGGTTGCCTGAGTTTCCGAGATTGTTGTATGCGCAGCTCAACCGTCCGGATACCACTTCGGAGCTATTGGCGGAGTTGCGCCGTTCTCGCAAAGCACGGGAGCAAAGCAACCGAGTGCTGGTTGCGTTAACGGGTGTAGCAGCCCTGGCATTGGGTGTGGCGCTATGGGCGCTCATTCGATGAGTTTGTTAGTTAAACCTTTAGCGGTAGCCCCACTTCAAAATGGATACGGGTCTGCGCTGAATTTTTAAGGCAGTGAATCATGCTTTACACAGAATTATTCAAGTCCATGGAGTCGGTGCGCTGGAATATGGCCACAGATATTCCCTGGCATGATTTCGACCGCAGCAAGCTCACAGATGAGCAGGCGCAAACGATCAAGATGAATGCCATCACGGAATGGGCTGCGTTGCCTGCTACGGAAATGTTTTTGCGCGATAACCGCGACGATAGCGACTTTTCCGCCTTCATGTCCGTCTGGTTTTTCGAGGAGCAAAAGCATTCGCTTGTCTTGATCGAATATCTGCGTAGATTTGCTCCGGATCTTGTGCCGACTGAAGAGGAACTTCATCGGGTGCGTTTTGAGTTTGACCCCGCACCGCCTCTCGAGACACTGATGTTGCATTTTTGCGGCGAAGTACGTTTGAACCACTGGTATCGACGTGCCTCTGACTGGCATACAGAACCTGTCATCAAGGCGATTTACAACGTGATCGCCCAGGACGAGGCACGCCATGCCGGTGCATACTTACGCTACATGAAGCGTGCGCTCACGCAACGCGGCGGAGATATCGCCGCACAGGCACGCATTGCCTTTTCAAAGATTGGCGTACTGATGGCCTCGGCACATCGTACCCCCCAAGCTTTGCATCCAACTAATCTGCATGTCAACAAAGACATGTTCCCCAACGACACGGTGCAGTCCAAGCTGCCTGAACCTGGTTGGCTCGAGCGCTGGCTTGATAATCAGATTCACTTTGATAAAGATTGGGAAGGCAAGGTGAGCACCCGGATCTTGCACAATATGTCGTTGTTAATGGATAGCTCGTTCAAAACGGTCCAAGACTTGAATCGATATCGCAAAGAGTTGCTGCGTGCCGTCCCGCTAGCGGTGCCAGGCATTGCGCCCTCTGCTGTGTAACGTCAGGACTGTAGCGAGATGGCTGCGCGATTTGAGAGCAAGATCCTGTCCGCCGAGGTGTGTGCGCAACGCATTGCTTCCGGCGCGTGGGCGCGTCCAGTGGTGTTTACCAATGGTGTGTTCGATATTTTGCATCGTGGACATGTGACCTATCTGGATCAGGCGGCTCAACTGGGTGGAACCTTGGTTGTCGCGATCAACACTGACGCTTCGGCGCGCAGATTGGGCAAGGGCCCTGATCGGCCGCTGAATAATGCCGAGGACCGTGCCGCCTTGCTCGCTTCGCTCGCGTGCGTGACGGCAGTGACGTTTTTTGAGGAAGACACCCCAAGCGAGCTGATTGGCTTGTTACGACCTGACATCATCGTCAAGGGCGGGGATTACGACATGCGTACTTTGCCAGAGACCAGACTCGTTGAGTCCTGGGGCGGGAAAGCGGTGGCGATTCCCTTTGAGTTTGCGCGCTCAACGACTGCGCTTGTCACCAAGATCAGACAAAGCTAAGCCCGCGCCAACAGCGTGTTGGCGCGGACATGTTTAAAACTTGAACTTGGAGGGGCAGAAGCCGCTCAAAGGTTTGATGACGGTTTCGAATAAAGGCGTTGTTTCAAAACTCGCAGCAGTCGTGCGCGTGATGCGATAAGCGGTCATGGCAGGTGCTTGGCCGACGACCACTACCATGCGTCCACCCTCGCAGAGCTGGTATTTGAGTGCGTCCGGGATCGAGGGAAGAGCGCCCGTGACTAAAATCGCATCGTATTCGGTGGTCCCCCAACCATTGCTTGCGTCGCCCGTTTCAACAGTCACGTTGTGAACGCCAGCTTGCTGGAGATTGAGCTGGGCAAACGCTGTTAGCCGGGGATCGATTTCAATCGACATGACGCCGCGCGCCAAGTGCGCGAGCAGGGCTGCCTGATAACCTGAACCTGTGCCAACCTCAAGAACGCAGTCATCTTCTTTGAGCTGAAGGAGCTGGGCGAACTTGGCCTCGAGCTTGGGGGCAAGCATCGTCTGATGCGTTTCCCCGGCAGAGATTGTCAGGGGAATTTCGAGGTCAGAAAAAGCAAGTGAGCGATAGGTCGACGGAACAAAGAGCTCGCGTCTGACGCTAAACAGCGCCTCAAGCACCTTGCTATCAGAAACATCCCAGGGACGAATCTGTTGTTCGATCATGTTAAAGCGAGCGCGTTCGATATCAGGCAAAGTATTAGCTTTCATAAAATCAACGGGGCGACAAGTCAGCCGCTCAACAATGTCACATGGCGGAAAACCCTTATTGTAAGGGTTTTCCTGACCAGAGTAGATGAAAATGGTGCACAGGGCCGTGACCTTGCCCAACCTGCAGGGCCTCGGCGTGCAAAATCGCTTGTACCAAGTAATTTTTTGCCATCTTGGTCGCCTCGGGCACACTGGTCGTCTGTGGCAAGAGTGCGGCGATGGCGGAGGACAGTGTGCAGCCTGTGCCATGCGTGTTGCGTGTCGGGATCCGATGGCCGGGAAGCTCGATCATCTGGTCGCCATCGTGCAGGATGTCGATGGTGTCATTGCCCGGCAGATGACCGCCTTTGACGAGCACCCAGCGGTGACCGCCATGCGTCATCAGGTTGCGCAGGCGTTCGGCCACACGACGCATCTCGCGTACGGTCTCGACGTTGCGCATTTCCAGTAGCACGCCCGCCTCGGGGAGGTTCGGGGTGATGATCGTTGCCAGGGGCAGCAATTGTTCCCTCAACGCACCAACTGCTTTTTGCTCAAGTAGCAAGTCTCCGCTTTTGGCTACCATGACTGGATCGAGCACGACATGTTCAGGTTTGAAATGCCCCAGTCGATCCGCCACAACCTCGATGACACCCGTTTGTCCGAGCATACCGATTTTGACGGCATGAATGTTGACGTCGGCAAAAAGCGTGTCAATCTGTGCACGGACAAAAGCCGGATTGACAGGTGAAATGTCAGTCACGGCTTGCGTATTTTGGGCCGTCAGTGCGGCCACAACAGCGCAGGCATAGGCGCCGAGGGCGCTCATGGCTTTGACGTCAGCGAGGATGCCTGCGCCCCCTGAGGGATCCATGCCGGCGATGGTCAAGGTGTTGGGTATCGGGCGTGTCGTGGCAGCTTGGTTCATATGCCGCTCTTGGGTGTGATCAGACCTGTGGTTGGTGAGCTGGGAGCGGCTTGATAGGTCTTGCGGGGAACGCGGCCCGCGAGAAAGGCTTCCCGACCAGCTTCGACGCCTTTTTTCATGGCGCTGGCCATCAGTACGGGTTGTTGCGCACCCGCGATCGCAGTGTTCATCAGGACGCCGTCGCAGCCAAGTTCCATGGCGATGGTTGCGTCGGAAGCGGTTCCAACGCCTGCATCGACCAGAACAGGGACACGGGCCTGATCAATGATCAGGCGCAAGTTCCAAGGGTTGAGAATACCCATACCCGAGCCGATTAGCGAGGCGAGCGGCATGACGGCCACACATCCGATGTCCTCGAGCATGCGGCACTGAACCGGATCATCGGTGCAATAGACCATCACGTCAAAACCGTCCGCAACGAGCGTCTTGGCTGCAGCCAGTGTCTCGGGCATATTGGGAAAGAGGGTCTGGGGGTCACCGAGGACCTCGAGTTTGACCAGTCGGTGTCCATCGAGTAGCTCGCGTGCCAGACGTAACGTACGGACGGCATCCTCGGCGCTGTAACAACCGGCGGTATTGGGGAGAAGCGTGAACTGACCGGGAGGCAAATACTCGAGCAAGCTGGGCGCATTGGCATGCTGGCCGATATTGGTGCGACGGATTGCCACCGTGATGATTTCAGCGCCGCTGGCATCGATTGCCTGGCGTGTCTGTTCGAAATCCTGGTATTTGCCGGTGCCGACGAGTAGTCGAGATTGATAGGCCTTGCCTGCGATTATCAGCGGGTCGTGGGGGGAGTTCTTCATAAGCCTTCTCGGTTGAGTGACATCACCCGCTATTTTCGGGCTTGTTGGATCATGCTGCAAATCGCTTCGGCTGCCTCGATCAATCGCGGGCCGGGACGATAGAGTACATCCGAATCCATCACAAAGACCTGCTTGGCTTGCGCGGCGGGCAAATTCAATCGTAGCCAGTACTTTTGCGTTTCCTGATCGGGTGTCGGTTGAGCCGATGCACCGACACGTCCGAGCAGAATCAGGTCTGGACGCTGGGCCAACACCCCTTCCGCACTGATTTTAGGCGCGATCGCATTGGCACCGGCAAAGACATTCGTGCCCCCGCAAGCCTCGATGATTTGTGAAAGCAGATGCGTGCGATTGAGCGAAAATTCCGGCGGCTCGCCAACTTGTAAGAATACACGCACACGAGGTTGTGATTGAGTATGTTGCTTCAGGCGCTCGAGTGATTGTCTGAGCGAGGCCGCGCGTGGTTGGGCGACCTCGGATGTCCCCAAAAGCGTACCGAGTTTTTCGATTGTGTCTGGAATGTCCGATAGCACCACAGGTGCGCTTAAAAATGTAGGAATGTTCAGGCTGGCAAGATTTGCGAACTGTGAAACTTGCCAGCCAATGATTAAATCAGGTCGCCAGCGTAACAAACGTTCCGGCTCCGGTATCAAACCATCACCGATCCGAGGAAGGTCGCGGGCGGCTTTAGGAAAGTCGCTGGCTTGGACGGTGGCTGCGATTTGGGAGCCACCACCTGCGGCAAACACAAGTTCCGTCGCGTGTGGAGAGAGTGTAATGATGCGTCGGGGCGGGTCTGTCAGGCGAAGAATTTGACCGCGATCATCGGAGATCTCTGCCGCGTTCTTCTGTGAAAAATTTGTTGAATGTTCACCCATCATGGCGCTTGCGCTGGCAAACCACACGAGCATCCCTGCGCAGGCCATGATGGGTTTTTTCAACATAAAAAATCGGCCCTACATTTTGAGTGCAAGGTTGACAAAAACATTCGAGCCAGGAGTCGCGTAACCTTGGACGAGTGTGTATTGCTTGGCAAATACGTTGTTCCACCGCACTTGGATTTCGGCATGATCGGTGACGGGATAACTCGCCACCAAGTTAAACAGACTGTATCCGCCCAACATCTCGCTGGTCAACGCATCGCGGCGCTGGCTGGTGATGAATAGCTCACCGCCTAGCCGGGCACGTCCCAAGGTCTGATCGACAACCATTTTGTATATGCGTTGCGCCCGCTGTGGCAAAAGCTCTCCTGTACTGGCATTGCGGGGGTTGGACCAGTCAAAGCTACCTTTGATTAGGGTGTTTCGTCCAAGCTTTTGTGAACCGGTGAGTGTGATGCCTGTGATGAGTGCGCGATCGATATTCATCGGCGTGTAGGGTGAGAACACATCCGTGGGGATGGTCGGCACGTTCAGGATCAGATTATCAATATCATTGCGATAAAGCGTCAGACCAAGCTGGGTTTTGTCTGTGGTGTATTGAAGGCTGGCTTCAATGTTTTGGGAGCGCTCAGGCTTGAGTGTGGGATTACCCAGAAAAAAGGGCGTCACTGGCCAATATAACTCGTTGAAATTAGGCGCTCTAAAACCAGTGTTGGCGCCAATGCTTGCTTTCCATTGCGGGGTCAGTGCGAGCCCATAGGTCAGGCTCCCCGTTGTGACGTTACCAAACTGAGAGTTGTCATCATTACGCACGCTTGCTTGCACGGACTGCGGGCCCCAAGACCCACGATAAATAGCCAGCAAGGAGTTTGTAAAGCGGGAGGTTTGCTGGTAGTTCACCACACCGGGGGAGATGTTATCAACCAGTGCTCCATCGACATTTTGCTCAAGCCTTTCATACGCAAGGCTGACGATTTGGGTCGGTGAAAAAGTCAGGTCGTTTTGCCAGACATATTGGTTCTGGTTTGTTTTGAAGTGCTGTTTGCCATCGGGTGTGTTGAAAAAATTCTGCGAAGCGTCAACATTAATGGTCTTGTAGGTATCGGTTGTGAAACCTGCGCGTAGCGTGCTGGTCCAAAAAGAGGAAATCACGTTTCGGCTGGTAAAAATGTTGTTACTAAGCGTCTGAATACCCCGGTCACCAAAGTATGGGGCCCCTGCGTCGTAACTGCCATTCACCTTGGACTGATAGGTTTGAAATGACAAGGTTTGGCCGGGTTGCCAGGTGTAGCCTAGAGAGCCGCCGAGGTTGCTGCGGTAATAAGAGTCGCCGTCCGGGTTTTGGTTGTAGTTTGAGGGGGTGGTGGCGTTAAAACCAGCGCTCTGGCCGTAACCTCCAAACAAACTGTAACTCCAGCCATCCTTGGCGCCCGAGAAACCCGCATCATATTGCGTGGTGGAATAGGTTCCGACCCCGGCGTTTGCGTAGGCAGAGAAGGGGCGTTCAGTGTCGCTACGCGTGATGATGTTCACGACGCCTCCAATCGCATCTGCACCATACAGGCTGCTGCTGGTCCCGCGAACGATTTCAATGCGTTCAACGCTATTGAGCGGAATGGCATTAAGCGGAGGCAAGCCGTTGGTCGCATTATTGACCCGCACACCATCGATCAGCACCAGAGACTGGTTGCTGTTAGTCCCGCGAATATTGATTGTGCTGACCGTTTGCGGGCCTCCCAGATTCACGGCTTCGATACTGTGCTCTCGAACGAGGGCGTCGGACAGCGTCCCGTTCGGCAGGGTATCAAGCGTTTCCCGTGAAATGACACTGTTGTCACCGAGGGCTTTGGACAGTTGTTCAGGCGTGCGGGCAGGCGTCACGACAATCGTGGCAAGTTGCGGAACTGGGGTGCTTGAATTGCTTGTGTTGGCCTGTGGCGAGGAAGCGCTTGATAGAGCGGGTGTTTGCACCGGCTGAGCCTGGGTGCGGGTAAAAGGGAGTACGGTCAGGGCGATACCGGTTGCAAAAGCAGTGGATATTGCAACGGATATAGGCGAGCGACCGGGATGAGCCCGGTTGAGAGTGTGATGCATGTGAGACCTCGTAGTGATGTGCGTCCCCGCACATCCTGAACGTTCAAAAGGATTGGCTAAAAGCAACAATCCCACTCAAACTGGCCGGTATCGGGCTGGCGTCGGGCGGGCTTCATTGTTGAAGGACCAGACGTTGACCGTTGCGGGGGCAGCACAGGCACGAGGATCCGCATGGATCACCCTCCCTGTTTCCCGTTTAACTTTCCCAATGCAAGGTTATGCTTGTGACAAGACCTTTTCTGCATCGAAAGCACCAATTCTGGTATCACTGTATCACAGGGTCTCTTTTGTTAAACTGACAAGTTGTTTGCTGCGCCTTGTGCAAAGGCTTTTGCTTATCGGCCGAGCCCCTTTGGCAATCGAGTCCGCGATCCATGGACTTCACGTTTTATCTGACTCATCATGACTTATCCAAAATTGCCTTATCCCATCGAGCGCTACACCAGAGGCGCGGCATTTGCCCGTCTGTTGGGAGAGCGCATCATGATTCTCGATGGTGCGATGGGGACAATGATTCAGACCTACAAATTGTCCGAGGCGGATTTTCGTGGTGCGCGTTTTGCCGAGCATGGCAAAGACGTGAAAGGCAACAATGAGTTGTTGTCACTTGTACGTCCAGACATCATTCAGGCGATTCATGAAGCGTATTTTGAGGCAGGCGCTGATGTCGTGGAGACCAACACTTTTGGCGCGACCTCGATCGCCCAGGGTGACTACGACTTGCCCGAGCTTGCCTACGAGTTGAATCTGGAGTCCGCGCGACTGGCGCGTGCCGCATGCGACAAGTTCAGCACGCCCGAGCGTCCGCGTTTTGTCGCAGGCGCCCTGGGTCCCCAGCCTAAGACCGCTTCTATCTCTCCGGATGTGAACGATCCCGGTGCCCGCAATGTGACCTTCGAAGAATTGCGTGTCGCCTATACCGAGCAGCTCAACGGTTTGCTCGATGGTGGGGTGGATCTAATTTTGATCGAAACCATTTTTGATACGCTGAACGCCAAGGCCGCGATTTTCGCGGTGGAAGAGGTTTTCGAGGCCCGTGGTGAAAGATTGCCTGTCATGGTGTCCGGAACGGTGACAGATGCCTCGGGTCGTATCTTGTCGGGGCAAACGGTCGAAGGCTTTTGGAATTCGGTGCGTCACGCCCGTCCAATCACAATCGGTCTGAACTGCGCGCTGGGTGCCGCCTTAATGCGCCCCTACATCGCTGAGTTGTCCAAGATTTGCGACACCTACGTGTGCGTATATCCGAACGCCGGCCTGCCCAATCCGATGAGTGAGACGGGGTTTGACGAGACGCCTGCCGACACCTCCGCATTGCTTGAGGAGTTTGCCCGTTCGGGATTGGTGAACGTCGCGGGTGGGTGTTGCGGCACGACACCCGAGCATATCAAGGCGATCGCGGACAAGGTCAGCAGCCTGCCGATTCGCGTCGTCCCAGAGATTGCTGTCAAGACGCGTCTGTCGGGACTCGAGGCGCTGAATATCGACGGTGAAACCTTGTTTGTGAACGTGGGTGAGCGCACCAACGTCACGGGCAGCAAAATGTTCGCGCGTCTGATCCGCGAGGAAAAGTATGATGAGGCTGTCGCTGTTGCGCGTCAGCAGGTCGAGAACGGCGCACAGATTATCGATATCAACATGGACGAAGCCATGTTGGATTCGGCAGCCTGTATGCACCGGTTTTTGAATTTGATCGCCTCCGAGCCCGATATCGCTCGCGTGCCGATCATGATCGATAGCTCCAAGTGGTCCGTGATCGAGACGGGACTGAAGTGCGTGCAGGGCAAGTCTATCGTCAACTCGATTTCTCTCAAAGAGGGCGAAGAACCTTTCCTGAAGCAAGCGCATCTGTGCCGTCGTTATGGCGCCGCTGCGGTCGTGATGGCCTTTGATGAAAAAGGTCAGGCCGATACGCTCGAGCGCCGCAAGGAAATTTGCACGCGCGCCTACAACCTGCTGGTCAACGAGGTGGGTTTCCCGCCGGAAGACATCATTTTTGATCCCAATGTCTTTGCGATCGCGACCGGAATTGAGGAACATAACCATTATGCAGTCGACTTTATCGAGTCGACTAAATGGATTCGCTCCGCCCTGCCTCACGCTCGGATTTCTGGTGGCATTTCCAACGTGAGCTTCTCCTTCCGTGGCAATGAGCCCATGCGTGAAGCGATCCATACAGTCTTCCTTTATTACGCCATCCGCGAAGGCTTGACCATGGGTATCGTCAATGCCGGTCAGCTAGGCGTCTATGCAGAGCTTTCGCCCATGTTGCGCGATCTCGTCGAGGATGTGGTGCTGGATCGCCAGACACCCGTCGGGCTCACGGAGGCGGACGATACACGCACGCCTACTGAACGCCTGGTGTCATTCGCCGACTCGGTCAAGGGTAGTGGGGCCAAGCGCGAGGAAGACCTGAGCTGGCGCGAACAGTCAGTTGAAAAACGTCTGGCTCATGCCATGGTCCATGGAATCACGCAGTTCATCATCGAGGATACCGAGGAAATTCGCCAGCAGATCGCTGATCGTGGCGGGCGTCCGATCGAGGTTATTGAGGGCCCATTGATGGACGGGATGAACATCGTTGGAGATTTGTTCGGCGAGGGCAAGATGTTTTTGCCTCAGGTTGTGAAATCCGCTCGCGTGATGAAGCAGGCCGTCGGACATCTCGTACCGTTCATCGAAGAGGAAAAAAAGCTCATTGCTGCCGCGGGTGGCGATGTTCGCGCCAAAGGCAAGATTCTGATTGCGACCGTCAAAGGCGATGTGCACGACATCGGTAAAAACATTGTCACCGTGGTGCTGCAATGTAATAACTTCGAAGTCATCAATATGGGCGTGATGGTTCCCGCAGCTGAAATACTGGGGCGCGCCAAAGCGGAAAATGTCGATATCGTTGGTTTGTCCGGCCTAATCACGCCAAGCCTCGAAGAAATGGCGTATGTCGCCAGTGAAATGCAGCGCGACGAGTATTTCCGCAGCCGCAAGATTCCTCTGATGATTGGTGGGGCGACGACGAGCCGCGTCCATACCGCAGTCAAGATTGCGCCGCACTATGAAGGTCCGGTGATCTATGTGCCGGACGCTAGCCGCTCGGTGGGTGTGGCACAAAATCTAGTCTCTGAAACCGCCAACACTTATCTTCAAGAGCTGGCGGTCGAATACGAGGACGTCCGTCGCCGTCACGCAAATCGTCAGACAGCACCTCTCATGTCTATTGTTGACGCACGTGCGGCCAAACCGAAATTTGACTGGTCTGCCTATCAACCCCCTCGCCCTAAATTCATTGGTCGTCGCACCTTTAAAAACTTCGATCTCTCCGAGCTCGCCCGCTTCATCGACTGGACGCCTTTCTTTCAAACGTGGAGTTTGTTTGGCCAGTACCCGGCGATTCTTGATGACAAGGTCGTTGGTGAACAGGCGCGCAAGGTTCATGCGGATGGACTTGCGATGGTCAAGCGCATCATTGATGGTCGGTGGTTGACGGCAAATGGTGTGGTGGCTTTTTATCCCGCCAATACGGTCAATGATGACGATATCGAGGTGTATCAGGACGAGACGCGCGAAAAAGTATTGTTCACCTGGCGAGGATTGCGCCAACAAGGCATCAAGCGCGAAGGCGTCGAAAACAAATGCCTGGCGGACTTTATCGCACCAAAATCTTCGGGCGTGATGGACTACATCGGTATGTTTGCGGTCACAGCGGGTATTGGTATCGATAAAAAGGAAAAAGAGTTTGAACAAGCGAGTGACGATTACTCATCAATCATGTTGAAGTCTTTGGCGGACAGGTTGGCAGAGGCCTTTGCCGAAGCTTTGCATGCCCGCGTGCGGACAGATTTGTGGGGCTATGTGCCCGACGAGTCGCTGACCAATGAGCAGATGATCAAAGAGGCTTACGTGGGGATTCGACCCGCACCGGGATACCCCGCTTGCCCAGAACATGTTGTCAAGCGAGAAATGTTCGAGGTGCTTGATGGCGCGGATATCGGGATGATGTTGACCGATAGTTATGCCATGCATCCCGCTGCGAGCGTTTCAGGTTTTTACTTTAGTCATCCGCAGTCACAATATTTTAGCGTCGGACCGATTGGCGAGGATCAGGTGGAGGATTACGTCAAGCGTTCAGGTCGAAGTGCTGCGGACGTCAAACGAACCCTAGCGCCAAATCTTGGCTAGTCATCCGATGCTGGCGCATCATTTCGTGTACGACTCGATCGCCAGCGTAGCGAATACGCCCGAGATCAGCAAGGCAGTCGTGATGTTGATACCAAACACGCCGGGACGGGACTCTACATAACGGTAGAGTAACGCTCCCCCAGCGATCGATACGCTCAACGCAACGAAGATGCCGATGGCATTGATGATGAGCCCGCTTGGAAACAATACGCTCCAGATCGCATTGACGCCGATACACAAGCCATAGTGGATTAAGAAAATAGAATAGGAACGCTCGCCCAGCCAGTGCAGACTAGCTGACTGGGGCCATCGTTCCAGCCAGCCGCGCGTGCTGGCAATCGTCAAGATGAGTGCGCTCAATGTCGCCGTCGCGACGGACTTGCGAAACTCGATCCCCAGTGCCACCAGGCCAAGCAGGGCGATGAGGGCGACAAACCAGCCTTTTGCGGGAGTGCGCGCCGCCCAGTAGGCGAGCATGCCGAGCCCGTAATACCCAAAGAAATATGGCGCTGCGATTTCATATTGCGCGTATCGATTGAGATGCCACAAAGACCAGGCGGTGAGCGCGACAATCACGATGGGAAGCAGCATGTGCCAACGCGTGGGCAGCATGTGAATCAAGGCGATCAGTACTGTGACCAGGGCAAAGAGCTGAAAATCCACAGCCACATACCAAACACCTGCGGACAAAGCCTCAAGACCAATCAAGTCATAGAGAAGAAACAGATGGGCGATCAGTTGCGCGATGGTCGGCGCGCCCGATAAAGACTCGTGTTGAAACCAGGGTCTTACCAGCGCGGTGATGAGGGCAGCGAGGGTGACTGCGAATAAAAAGGGGGTGATTAAACGCTTGTAGCGTTTCCAGACGAGGGGACCCGGTATAACAGGCGTAGTTAAGCCATTAGGCGCGAATTGCGAGGCGACAAAATACCCTGCGATCACGAAAAATAGTTGAACAGCCAAACGACCATACACGACGACCGCATCGATGAGTTGCGGGTAAACAGCGCCGATGACTTCCGACATCGGGCCGTATACCGCGAGGTGATGGACGACGATGACTAAGCAGGCGATGCCTTTGACTGCATCGATAAAGGGAAGCTTGCTAGCCATATGCACGCGTGTGCAGAGATTGGCGGGGATGGACGATGATTTGCACAATCAGGTCTTGTGATAAATCTCAGCCCCTTTCTTGACAAACTCAACCGCTTTTTCCTGCATACCTGCCTTGAGTGCGGCATCGTTTTCGACACCTAACTTTTGCGCATAGTCACGCACATCCTGAGTGATTTTCATGCTGCAGAAATGCGGGCCGCACATCGAACAGAAGTGTGCCACTTTCATGGAGTCCTTGGGCAAGGTCTCGTCATGAAAGTCTTTAGCTGTATCGGGATCCAAGCCGAGATTGAACTGATCTTCCCAGCGGAACTCGAAACGTGCTTTGGATAGTGCATTGTCACGAATCGCCGCGCCAGGATGGCCTTTGGCAAGATCCGCGGCGTGGGCGGCGATCTTATAGGTGATGATGCCGTCTTTGACGTCTTTCTTGTTGGGCAGGCCGAGATGCTCTTTAGGCGTGACATAGCAGAGCATCGCGGTGCCGTACCAGCCGATCAGGGCCGCACCAATCCCGGAAGTGATGTGGTCGTAGCCGGGGGCGATATCAGTCGTCAGCGGTCCGAGCGTGTAGAAGGGCGCTTCATCGCAATGCTTGAGCTGCATCTCCATGTTTTCTTTGATGAGCTGCATGGGAACATGCCCGGGACCTTCAATCATGACCTGAACATCATGCTTCCAGGCGACTTTGGTAAGTTCGCCGAGTGTTTTGAGCTCAGCAAATTGTGCTTCGTCATTGGCATCGAAGCCCGAGCCGGGACGCAGGCCATCGCCAAGCGAGAAGCTGACATCGTAGGCCTTCATGATTTCGCAGATTTCTTCGAAACGTTCGTACAGGAAGCTTTCCTTGTGGTGAGCCAGACACCACTTCGCCATGATTGAGCCGCCGCGCGAGACGATGCCCGTCATGCGGTCCGCGGTCATGGGAATAAAGGGCAGACGAACGCCGGCATGAATGGTGAAGTAGTCCACACCTTGTTCGGCTTGTTCGATGAGCGTATCGCGGAAAATCTCCCAAGTCAGGTCTTCGGCTTTACCGTCGACTTTTTCCAGCGCCTGGTAAATAGGCACCGTACCGATTGGCACGGGTGAGTTGCGGACAATCCATTCGCGAGTTTCGTGGATGTGCTTGCCAGTGGATAAATCCATCACGGTGTCCCCGCCCCAACGGATCGACCAAGTCATTTTTTCAACTTCTTCGGCAATCCCCGAACTGACAGCCGAGTTGCCGATATTCGCGTTGATTTTGACCAGGAAATTACGGCCAATCGCCATGGGTTCGACTTCAGGGTGATTGATGTTGGCGGGGATAATCGCGCGTCCGCGGGCAATTTCATCGCGAACGAACTCAGGGGTAATCAAATGAGGAATAGAGGCGCCAAAGGATTCGCCTGCATGTTGTCGCAACATGCGTTTAACCATTTTTTCGCCCTCTGGTCCCGTGGCGCGCAGACTTTCAATGTATTGTTCGCGCCGCAAGTTTTCGCGAATCGCGACAAACTCCATCTCCGGTGTGATGATGCCGCGACGCGCATAGTGCATTTGAGAAACGTTGGCACCCGCCTTGGCGCGTCGGGGGTGACGGCGCAAATCAAAGCGCATGGCAGTGAGTTTGGGATCCGCCAGACGCTCTTGACCGTAAGTGCTGCTTGGACCGCTGAGTAACTCAGTGTCACCGCGCTCTTCGATCCACGCGCGACGCAGTTCAGGTAAACCGCGGCGGATGTCGATCTTGACATCGGGGTCTGTGTAGGGACCGCTTGTGTCATAAACCGTCAAGGGTGGATTTTTTTCGCCACCAAAGGAAGTCGCGGTATCTTCTTGTTCGATTTCGCGAAAGGGTACGCGAATGTCAGGTCTCGAACCGATCTCGTAGACTTTGCGCGATTTTGGCAGGGGGGCGACAGCAGCGGCATCCACTTCGGCGGTCGCTGCAAGGAATTTAGGATTGGCGTTCATGAAAAAGCTCCAAAAATCGATTGGAGCCGAATCGGGATGGATCCCGGAGCAACCCAGGATGCGCTCCCAGCATCGGCATTATCCGTACTGGTACGAAGGGACTCTCTCAACCTGGCGAATTGCCAAGTACCCCCGCATTCAAGTGCCAAGTATAGGACAGGAAAGGGTGGTTTGGCAGGGGTGCCCCCAACACGCTCAAAGAATGATGAGGTTGTCTCGATGGACGAGCTCGGATTCGGTCATAGAGCCAAGGATGTCGGCGATTTTGCTGGAGGGTTGGCCCATGATGCGTCGGGCATCGGAGGACGAGTAATTGATCAGTCCGCGAGCGCACTCTTTGCCGTCGAGATCCAGGCAAGCCACAACATCCCCGGGTTCAAAGTCACCTTCGATGCGACGTACTCCGACGGGGAGCAGGCTTTTGCCTTCGACCAGAAGTGCTTGGACAGCCCCGGCATCGAGAGAGAGTTTGCCACGCAATCTCAAATGATCGGCCATCCACTGTTTACGTGCGGACAATACGGGTAGTTCGGCACGCAATTCTGAACCGATGCACTCGCCGTTCGCCAGGCGGATCATCACGTTTTCTTCGCGACCGGAGGCGATCACGGTGTGCGCGCCGCTGCGAGCCGCGCGTTTGGCCGCCAAAATCTTGGTGAGCATGCCGCCTTTGCCTATGCCGCTACCCGAACCACCAGCCATGGCTTCAAGCGCCAGGTCGCCGGCTTTACCGTGGGAAACAAAGCGCGCATTCGGATTTTTTCTGGGGTCTGCTTCGTAGAGGCCGCGTTGATCGGTCAGGATGATCAGCGCATCGGCTTCGATCAGGTTGGTGACCAGTGCACCAAGCGTGTCGTTGTCACCCACGGCGATTTCATCGGTCGCAACCGTATCATTTTCGTTCACGATGGGCACCACACCGAGTCGCAAAAGCGCGAAAAGCGTGGAGCGGGCATTCAGGTAGCGCTGGCGATCCGCGAGATCCTCATGTGTCAGGAGAATTTGCGCGGTGCGCAGACTGTGTTTGGAAAAAGCGACTTCGTAGGCTTGTGCCAGCCCCATTTGGCCGACCGCGGCCGCGGCCTGAAGCTCATGCATGGAGGTCGGTCGTTTCGCCCAGCCCAAGCGCGCCATCCCCTCGGCGATCGCACCACTTGAGACCAGTACAACCTGTTTGTCTTGGGCGCGCAGGGCGGCGATTTGGCTCGCCCAGTGCGCAACGGCCTGCCGGTCCAGACCTTGTCCGTCGTTGGTGACTAGCGAGGAGCCGACTTTCGCGACGATGCGCGAAGCGGAAGCGATCACGGAGATGGGCGAAGCAGTGGCAGTCATGGGAATCGAAACGGTTTAGGCGTCGTTAGTCTTTTGTTGGTGGGGTGTCTGCCGCGCTGCGTGTCTCGTCAAAGCGAGGGTCTTCGGCGACATAGGTACCATCGGCTTTATCTTCGGCAAGATTATCTACTTGACGGTAGGCATCGATCGCGTTTTGCAGATCCCAGATCAGCTGTTGGGTACCGTCGCCTGAAAGTGCTGAGATCGCGTAAACAGGCCCAGTCCAGCCATACTCCTTGCAGAAGCGTTTTTTGACATCTTCGGGATGGGGGACAACATCGAGCTTGTTCAGAACGAGCCAGCGAGGCTTGTTATAGAGGGTTTCGTCGTAGAGACGAAGTTCTTCGACGATTGCGCGCGCTTCACCAACCGCGCGCGCCACTGAATCCTCATCGGGGTCGTGAGAGGAGACATCAACGATATGTAGCAAAATGCGCGTGCGGGTCAGATGGCGCAGAAACAAGTGACCGAGTCCAGCGCCTTCGGATGCGCCCTCGATGAGACCAGGGATATCCGCCACAACAAAGCTGCGTGACTCAGAGGTCCGCACAACGCCAAGATTGGGATGCAATGTCGTGAAGGGGTAATCGGCAATCTTTGGACGGGCATTCGAAATCCGGCTGATGAGGGTGGACTTACCTGCATTAGGCATCCCCAAAAGACCGACATCAGCCAATACTTTGAGCTCCATGCGTAATCTGCGCTGCTCGCCGTCTTTGCCAGGCGTCCATTGCTTGGGTGCCCGGTTGACGCTGGATTTGAAGTGCACGTTACCTAGACCACCTTCGCCACCAGCAGCCAAAATAACCTGTTGGTCGTGGCGGTTCATGTCAAAGAGTTCTTCACCGGTGTCTGCGTCATAAATGATCGTTCCAACCGGGACCCGCAACGTGATGTTAGGTGCAGCGGCACCATACATGTCCGATCCGCGACCATTTTCGCCATTGCGCGCGACATGCTTGCGCGCATAACGAAAGTCAATCAGTGTATTGATGTTGCGATCGGCGATAGCAAATACGCTGCCGCCTCGTCCGCCATCACCACCATCAGGCCCACCCTTGGGGATGAATTTTTCACGGCGAAAGCTGTGTGCGCCGTTGCCGCCTTTGCCGGCAATGACTTCGATAGTGGCTTCGTCGACGAATTTCATGAGTGAATGGTACCGTGAAAATAAAAAGCCCTGCCGCTTGCGACAGGGCTTTTTGGGATAACAGGCAAATTACTCAGCCGAGATGATTGAAACTGTCGACTTGTTGAGCTTGCCGCGAACAGAGAACTTAACGTGTCCGTCGGTCAATGCGTAGAGCGTATGGTCTTTGCCAATGCCCACGTTTGTACCGGGGTGGAACGTTGTACCGCGCTGACGCACGATAATCGAACCGGCCGGGATCAGCTCGCCGCCGTAGGCTTTAACGCCTAGACGTTTCGATTCTGAGTCGCGACCGTTGCGGGTAGAGCCCCCGCCTTTTTTCTGTGCCATTTTTTACTCCTGGTGCTTTCCGTGATTCCGTTTATATGGTGAGCTGAGCGCGACAATTAAGCCGTGATCTCACCAATCAGAATCTCGGTGTAGTTTTGACGGTGGCCTTGACGCTTCTGATAGTGCTTGCGACGACGCATCTTGAAGATCTTGACCTTATCGTGGCGTCCTTGCGCAAGAACCGTTGCTTTAACCACTGCGCCTGCCACAAGCGGGGTGCCAATTTTCAATTGGTCGCCTTCGCCTACGGATAACACCTGGTCTAGCGTAATTTCTTGCCCAATGTTTGCCGGTATCTGTTCTATTTTAAGTTTTTCACCAGAAGCAATGCGATACTGCTTGCCACCAGTTTTTACGACCGCGTACATGGGTTAACCTCTTGTTTTAGTGCAAATGGGATCTCGGCTAAGATGCCGAGCCAGACATATTAGCGCCTAACCACTTGAAAGTCAAAAGAAAGTCTCTTGGATAAGCTTGCAAACCTCTTAGCCCCTGTGGCAAAAGACATGGAAATAGTTGATGCCGTGATCCGGTCCCGGCTCAATTCCGATGTCGTCTTGATCCGAACGATCGGCGAATACATCATCAGCGCTGGTGGAAAACGCATGCGTCCCGTCCTCCTGTTGCTTGTGGCCCAAGCGCTTGGTTACAGGGGGAGTCATCATCATTTAATGGCTGCGGCGGTGGAGTTTATCCACACCGCAACCCTGTTGCACGACGATGTCGTCGATGAGTCAGATCTCAGGCGCGGCCGCGGAACGGCTAACGCCGTGTTTGGCAATGCAGCCAGCGTTCTTGTCGGGGACTATCTGTATTCCAGGGCATTCGAGATGATGGTGGACGTTGACAGCATGCGGATTATGCAGATCATGTCCGGGGCCACCACCGTGATTGCCGAAGGAGAGGTCTTACAGCTGCTCAATGTCCACGATCCGGACGTCTCCGAGGCCCGTTATTTGCAGGTTGTGCGTTTTAAAACCGCCAAACTTTTCGAGGCAGCGGCTGAGGCCGGCGCAGTGCTGGCGGGTGCCTCTGCGGACCAGCAGGCGGCTGCGGCAGCCTATGGCCGGCATATTGGCACCGCCTTCCAGCTGGTGGATGACGTCCTGGACTATAACGGTGATGTGGATGCCTTGGGTAAGAATGTTGGCGATGATTTGCGCGAGGGCAAGCCGACTTTGCCCCTGATACGGGTACTGGAAGTCGGTACGCCCGTTCAAAAACAGCTTGTTCGGGAAGCAATTGAAAAAGGCGAGGCCGACTTTGATGCTGTGGCTCGCGCGATTCACGAGACAGGCGCGCTAGAGCATGCGAGCCGTTGCGCAGTCGCTGAAGCTGCACTGGCGCGTCAAGCCATTGAACGTTTGCCAAGTTCGCCCGCCCGGCAAGCGCTGATCGATTTCTGTGCCTTTGCGATTGAGCGCGACCGTTAAGTACTAGTCGACCAATCTATCATTCGGGTTAACACTAGTGCTTTGGTGCTTGTGCGAGTGAGGGACACAGCGTTTAATGACTGAAAGACTGACAAAAGAACTTAAAACTAAAAAAGAAGTTTGAAACGTCGGCTGGGATGATGCGCAGCGTTTATCGACTTTAAGGAGTTGAGGATGTCTATTCATTCTTCAAGAAGAAAGTTTTTCTCTACGGCAGCAGTTGGTTCGGCTGCGGTGTTGGGGGTGCCAGTCGTTGCAAAGGCGCAAAACGCACCTATTACCTTGCGTTTCCAAAGTACCTGGCCCGCTAAAGACATCTTTCATGAGTTTGCGCTTGATTACGCAAAAAAAGTCAACGATATGGCCGAAGGGCAACTCAAGATTGAGGTGCTCCCTGCAGGTGCGGTCGTTCCCGCTTTTAATTTGCTGGATGCGGTCTCTGCAGGCACATTGGACGGCGGTCATGGCGTTGTAGCCTACTGGTACGGAAAAAACACTGCCGTTGCGCTCTGGGGTTCGGGTCCGTCATTCGGTATGGATGCCAACATGTTGCTGTCTTGGCACGAATATGGCGGTGGCAAAGAGTTGCTTGTCGAAATCCAGAAAGCAATGGGTGTCAATGTAGTGTCCCTCATGTATGGTCCGATGCCGACGCAGCCATTTGGCTGGTTCAAAAAGCCGATTTCCAAGGTCGAGGACGTCAAAGGCGTCAAGTTCAGAACAGTTGGTCTGGCAATCGACATGTACACGGCCATGGGTGCGGCGGTCAATGCCTTGCCAGGCGGAGAGATTGTTCCAGCCTTGGATCGGGGCTTGCTGGATGGCGCTGAATTCAACAACGCATCCTCGGATTTGATTCTTGGTTTTCCTGATGTGTCCAAGGTTTGCATGCTTCAGAGCTTCCACCAGAGTGCTGAGCAGTTTGAAATCTTGTTTAACAAGGCGAAGTACGATTCATTGCCTAAGCACCTCAAGAGCGTGCTGGCCGTGGCGTCCCAGGCAGCGAGTGCGGATATGTCCTGGAAGGCGATTGATCGTTATTCCAAGGATTATGAAGTCTTGCAAAAGGACAAGGGGGTGAAGTTCTACAAGACCCCGGATGCGATTTTGCAAAGACAGCTGCAAATTTGGGACCAAATGATCGCCAAGCGTTCGGCTGAAAATCCATTGTTCAAAAAAGTCCTGGATTCTCAAAAAGCTTTTGCCGAGCGTGCGGGTAAGTGGTCAGGCGACACCAACGTGAACTTCCGTATGGCATATAACCATTTCTTCGCTCAGAAGAAGCAAGGCTAGGTCGCGGTTGGTTGACAGGCAAGCAGGGTGGTATTCATTTGGATGCCACCCTTTTCATTGGTTCGAGGACTTGCCACGTATCGGGATTGATTGATGAATAAATGGCTTTGGCGTGTAGACCAGCTCTCCACCTTCGTAGGCAAAACGTTTGCTTGGCTGATTGTGATCTTAACTTTGCACGTTTCGTGGGAGGTTGTGGCCAGATATCTTTTTAATCAACCAAGCTCCTGGGCCTTTGATCTTCAAATCATGTACTACGGGACCATGTTCATGATGGCGGGTGCTTATACCCTTGCAAAAAATGGTCATGTGCGTGGAGACATCTTGTACGGCTACTTGCCGCCTAGGGGGCAGGCTGGGATTGACCTTGTGTTGTACATACTTTTCTTTGTGCCCGGCGTGGTGGCTTTGGTATGGGCAGGCTGGACGTTTGCGGAAACCTCAATTTCCATTAATGAGCACTCTTCGCTCATGGCGAACGGACCACCAATTTATCCCTTCAAGTCGGTGATTCCTGTGGCGGGATTTTTTTTGTTGATTCAGGGTTTCGCTGAGATTGCCCGGTGTGTGCTGTGCTTGCGTGACGGTCAATGGCCTGAGCGCGAGAGCGATGTGCAGGAAGTGGATGTTGAAAAGCTCAAAGAACTTGTCCACGTAAAAGACGAGGATATTCGCTCTCTTGATCAATATGTCGTGAGCAAGGAGCACGTCAAATGAAGCTTCCCAAGGCCATCTGGTTTGGATTCAGTTGTATCGCAATCGTCGTCATGCTGATTGTTTTTTTAACCCCTTGGGGGGCGCTGCAGACCGGTCATGTAGGCTTGATTATGCTGGCACTGATCGTGGTGGCCATCATGCTTGGATTTCCGACCGCTTTCACGCTGATGGGCATGGGGGTGATTTTTACCTTTCTGGCCTACATCATTCAGTCGCCTGATATGTCTGGTAAAGCGCTTAATCAGACCTTGACGTTGATGGTCCAGCGAACCTACGCGACGATGACCAATGATGCGCTGATTTCGATCCCTCTTTTTGTATTCATGGGTTACTTGGTTGAGCGTGCAAACCTGATTGAAAAGCTTTTCAAGGCGCTACACCTCGCACTCGCGCGTTTGCCCGGTTCACTGGCGATTGCAACCTTGATTACTTGTGCAATCTTCGCCACAGCGACAGGTATCGTTGGGGCTGTTGTCACGTTAATGGGACTGTTGGCGATGCCCGCCATGTTAAAGGCGGGTTATAGCGTCCGTTTAACTGCGGGTGTGATCACAGCAGGAGGTTGTTTAGGTATTTTGATTCCGCCGTCTGTGATGCTGATCGTGTACGGTGCAACGACTGGGACCTCGGTCGTCAAACTCTATGCAGGCGCTTTATTGCCAGGAATCGGATTGGCGGTTTTATATGCTGCCTATGTGATGCTGGTTGCAAAGATTTGGCCGGATATGGCGCCGGCACTTCCAGAAAAAGACCGTCAGATTCCCTTGCCTCCGGGCTCAGAGGCGATTAAATCCCAAGGCTACATGCTTGCGGCGACGGGTTTGCTGGCAAATTTTTTCAAGACACCAAAGGGGCAACCGGTATCGCGACAATACATGAATCGCAACGCGTTGGCGGTCATGTTGCCGCTATTGGTTGCTTTGTTTTTGTCGCTGGTGATTTATCGCGTTGCGACTGAACCCAAGGTGGAGTATGAAGTACCTGCCGAATTGCAGTTGTCCAGTAATCAATCCGGCTCGGGCTCCGGACTGGCAGAGCCCCCTTCCGGTTTGGCAGAGCCGCCCTCATCTGATGCGCCAGTATCGTCTTCTGCTACTTCGTCCAATTTATCGACGCTTCCGGAGTCGTCACCCAGCGAAGGTGCGGAGGCGCAGCGCTTGCCCGCTCCGAATGGTTTCTGGATTTATCTCGGCATCGCAGCCTTGATCATGCTGGTGTTTTACGTCACGCTGACTTGGGCGCGTCTCGAAGTCTTCAAAATGCTGATGGGATCTTTCTTTCCGTTATCCGTTTTGATCGGTGCGGTTCTGGGTTCAATCGGTTTTGGACTCGCCACGCCCAGTGAGGCAGCAGCTATGGGAGCACTAGGGGGCGCGTTGCTCGCCCTGGCTTACGGGCGGCTGAACATGGAGGTGCTAAAGGAATCCACTTTCCTGACAGCGAAGACGAGTGCCATGGTGTGTTGGTTGTTCGTGGGTTCGTCTATTTTTTCAGCAGCGTTTGCGTTACTGGGCGGTCAGAAAATCATCGAGGACTGGGTATTGTCACTGGGGTTGACATCTTTGGAGTTCATGCTGCTTGCGCAGATATTGATTTTTATTTTGGGATGGCCACTTGAGTGGACAGAGATCATTGTGATTTTCATGCCCATCTTTGTGCCTTTGCTGGCTCAGTTCAACATTGATCCTTTGTTTTTTGGTCTTTTAGTCGCCCTGAATCTGCAGACCGCATTTTTGTCTCCTCCAGTCGCAATGGCGGCGTTCTATTTGAAGGGTGTTTCGCCGCCCCATGTGAGCTTGAACCAGATCTTTCTGGGCATGTTGCCCTTTATGGGAATTCAAATCGTTGCGATCGTGTTGCTTTATACATTTCCCGCTATCGGACTCTGGTTACCTGAGGTTCTATACAAATAAATATGTCACAGCTCATTGAGGTAATTTACGGCGCACGTGTCGCCGTGATCTGGTTGAATCGTCCGGAAGTACATCACGCACTAAATGAAGAGATGGTCCGGGAGTTGACGCAAGCGCTCCTGGAGGCGAATCAGAACGAAAAGGTGAGCGCGATCGTTCTGGCGTCACGAGGCGACTCATTTTGTTCTGGCACTGACTTGTCATGGTATCAGCGCTGCTGGAAGCAGGGGGGGAGTCCGGCCGATGCACCCGAGGCGTTGCTCACTAAAATGCTCAAGGCGATTGATGCGTCTTCCGTGCCTGTTATCGCCCGTGTCAACGGGCATTGTATTGGTTCGGGTATCGGGTTGGTGGCGGCTGCCGACATTGTTGTTGCCAGCCATGATGCAGAGTTCACTCAGTCAGAAACGAGTTTGGGTCTGACGCCCAGACTCGTCGCACCGTATCTCAGCCGAGCGATCGGTGTGCGCACCGCCGGCAGATGGTTGATGACGGGCGAAACGTTCAGCGCGGCAGAGGCGTGGCGCCTGGGGCTCGTGCATGAAATTTGCGAGGCCTCCGAGCTTGATGCGCGTATCAACAGTATCCTGGGTCATTTAATCACCGCGGAGCCGGGCGCGGTCCAGTCCACGCGAAAGATTGTGCAAGCTTTGCACGCAGGTAGCGAATTGGGGATCGAAGCGCTCAAGGAATGTACGGAGCCTTCAGTAAACACTGAAGGCGCGCTTGCTCAAGAAGGTGTCGCGGCTTTTCTTGAAAAACGCTGGCCTTCATGGGCACCAGAGGAACTGAGGTCTTAGTTCAGACAGTGTGCGTCTAGAGCCTCAAAATACGTATGCCTCCCAGGAGCACGACCAACCCGATGATTATCCCGATGATCCAGTCCGGATATGGGCTGGAGAGCCATGCCACTAGAAATCCCGCGATAATGACACCCAGACTCGTGATGACATCGTTGGCAGAAAAAATATAGCTGGCTCGCATGTGTACACCGTCATTACGATGTTTGGAAACCAGATATAGACAAACGATGTTAACGACCAGTGCCAGGAATGAAAAGCCTATCATCGAGTCGGCTTCGGGCATCACATCACTCGATATTTGATAAGCGACGCGACCAAAGATTCCTGCTGCCAGCGCGATCTGAATCAAGCCCGCGAGTTTGGCTGCCTTGAGTTTGTAGGCGGCTGCTTTGCCAACGACGAAAAGAGAGACGCCATAGACCGCCGCGTCAGAAAACATGTCGATCCCGTCGGCAATCAGACCTGCAGAATGAGCCAACCAGCCGGCTGTGACCTCTATAAAGAACATCGCGCCATTGAGCGTCAATAGCCAAATCAGCACGCGTGTTTGTGAGGCTTCGTCCGCAGGGCTTTCAGCACTGACGGGGACTTGTTCGCTGGAGCTCATCACCGCACCGAGCCCCAAAGGCTGTAATTTGCTCAGAATATCCTCAGGACGGATACGATGACGAACGGTGAGTTTTTTTTGATTCAGATCGAAAAAAAGCGCATTGATTTCCAGGGAGGCAAGGGCCATGCGAATGAGCTGCTCCTCCGATGGACAGTCCATACCAGGAATATGAAAAACAGTGGAACTTTCTGTGGACGCGTCGGTCGGAATCATAGTTTATTCTCGTCAAAAGTTTGCCAACCCATCATATTCCTAATGTCAGTGCGTCTAAATACCTTTAAATAAACACTTGCCTTGAAAATTTTTGACCAGATTCGCTCTAAATTGTTCATGATTGGTCGTAAACTAAGTGTTAACGATAGTCTGCAAGTCTTGCGGAAATCGTTTTGATCTGATTGGAACCCTCCAAGGAGTCGATGATGAAGAAGTCCATCACACTGGCGATTGCTGCCGCCGCACTGACTGTTTCGGCGTTCGCGCCTGCACACGCAGGGCCAAACAAGTACCGCCATGGACACTATCATGGCTATAAGCAAAATAACTTTAATGCTTGGAATGCGGCGGCATTAGGTGCCGCAGTGGGCGTCGTGATCGGTGTCGGTAGTCAATACAACCGATACGCCCCGCCACCCGTTTATCCTCAGGTCGTGAACGTTTACCCTCCAGCAGTCGTGCCGCCGTATGGGCAGTTTTATTCGCTTCCGGTGCCTTGCCGTATCGCACAGGTGCCTGTTTATGATCAGTATGGTCGACTGGTTCAATATCAACAGACCTGTGTGAACTAAAACAATATAAAGCTATAAAAAACAGGAAGAGGCAATGCAAGCAGCTTGGTATGAGAAAAATGGCGAGGCACGGGATGTTTTATTTGTAGGCGAATTGCCTACCCCCGAGGCGGGGCCCGGTGAGGTGCGCGTCAAGATCCACTCTTCTGGCGTGAACCCCTCAGACGTCAAGTCGCGTCGCAATCGGCCGATCAACGATCCGCGTATCGTGCCCCATAGCGATGCGGGTGGTGTGATCGATCAGGTCGGACCCGGTGTTTCAAAAGATCGTGTTGGTGAGCGAGTCTGGCTTTGGAATGCGCAGTATCAGCGACCTTTCGGCACAGCCGCTCAGTATGTTGCCCTGCCCCAGGCCCAAGCGGTTGTTCTGCCTGACCATGTCGATTTTGATGGCGCTGCCTGCATGGGTATTCCCGGCCTGACAGCTTTTGAGGCTGTCAGACGCTGTGGAGATATAGCCGGTAAAACGGTTCTAGTGATCGGCGCAGCCTCAGCGGTTGGTCATTACGCCGCTCAAATGGCTGTCTTAAAAGGTGCCCGCGTAATTGGCACGGTCAGTTCCGAGGCCAAGGCGGCCCATGCGCGTGCAGCAGGCGTCAAAGAAACAATCAACTATAAAACCGAAGCAGTAGCCCAACGCGTCAAAGAGCTTACCGGTGGTCGTGGTGCCGATGCGATTATCGACATGGATTTTTCCACGACAACGGATTTGGTGCGTGATGGTGCACTCGCTCCACACGGGACCGTGGCGTGTTTTGGCTCGAATCGCGTCGAACCGCCGCTGATTCCTTTTCGACTTTGTTTGACGACAAGTTTAAGTCTGCAGTTTTTCTTGATTTACGACCTGACTCCCGCAGAGCGTGAAGTCGCGCTCAAAGGATTAAGCGAAATCCTGGCTTCTGGCAAACTCAAGCATGCGATCGGTGCGCGTTTCGCTCTGTCGGACATTGTTGCCGCACATGAGGCTGTTGAGCAGGGCAAGGTGTTGGGCAACGTCGTCATTGATTTATTGAGTGTTTAATTCAACGTTTAAAACACCAGTCAGCCACCGTCTCAGCGGCCAGGGCGTTGCACGAGAAATCGACTATCCAGTTTGTCGAATTGACCACAGCCAATCTGCGTCAGGATCATATCGATTTCTTTGTGCATGATGGCTAAAACCTGGTCTGCGCCTTCTTGTCCCAGCGCCGAAACAGCATAGAGTGTCGGACGGCCAAAGAAGCAGCTTTTAGCGCCCAGGCATTTCGCAATCACTACATCCGAGCCGCGTCGAACGCCACTATCAACCATCAAGCTTACCTGCTCACCGACTGCCGCTTTTATCTCGGCAAGCATGGTGAGAGGTGAGGGTGCGGAGTCTAGTTGCCGTGCGCCGTGATTCGAGACAATGATACCTTGCGCTCCGATCGCGACGGCTTGTGCCGCATCTTCCGGGTGGAGCAGTCCTTTAATCACCAAAGGCCCCGACCATTGCTGCCTGATTGAGGCAACAGTATCCCAGTCTGTCATTGCCGCGGGAGTCAGTGTCCCGTACATGTCCGCAACTTCATCGGCAGATGCGCCGGGTTTGGCATAAGGCTGCCAGTTGCTCATCATCGGCATGCCGCCCGCTTTCAAATACTCAATCACCCATCCCGGTTTGGTCAACGCATCCAGCATGATGGCAGGCGTCATTCTGAATGGGCGTGTAAAACCATTGCGACGATTGCGCTCACGGTTGGAGTTCACCGGTACATCAACCGTGATGACGAGTACGCCAACGTTGGCATCGCGAGCCCTTTTAACGAGATCGTGGTTGATGCGAGGATCGCTCGTAGCGTACATTTGAAACCATACATTGTCAGGGGCGATTTTTGCCGCGTCTTCGATGCTGAGATTGCTGGCGCTTGAAAGTAGAAAAGGCACATTCGCTTTTTTTGCGGCTGCTGCAAGCATCGCGTCCGCACCGGTTCGAAACAAGCCAGCCATTCCGGTAGGAGAGATGCCGATCGGGCTGGCATATTTTCGACCAAAGAGTTCGACTGATTGATCTCGATTTGTGATGTCGATTAAGTATCGGGGAAGAAGTTGATACTGAGAAAATGCTTCGCGGTTGCGAAGCATGCCGCGCTCGTCGTCGGCACCGCCGTCGATAAAATCGAATGCAATTTTAGGGAGTCTGCGTTGGGCAAGTGCTCTGTAATCGTGGAGATTGATCGGCTTTGGCATGGGAGTTCCGTTGATTTGCGAGGCGATGGAGCTTGCTGAGATTGCGGACGTAGCAAAATTTACTACAGACCTCCTGCTTTGAGGTGATGATTGATGGACGCACGATAATTGCTGCAAAGCAACAAGGTCTTGGGCTGGACTTTTGTAGTACAAATAGATCGCGCTTGCTTAGACACTCTTTAATCGGATGCTTTTATGAAAATTACCGCCTCTGCTGCCAGTCCTTATGTTCGCAAAGTTATGGCTTGTGCCATTGCGCGTGGAATCGACAACCAACTTGAAAAGTGGACGATTGCCACGACCGATCCGGTTCTGTCGAATTCGAATCCGCTTGGCAAAGTCCCCACGCTCATTACCGATGAGGGCGTTGCGCTGTTTGATAGTCCAGTGATTTGCGAGTTTCTTGACAGTATTGGAACCGCTCAACCGTTATTTCCCGCTGCAGGTCCCGCGCGCTGGACAGCCTTGCGACTCCAGGCAATTGGCGATGGTATTTTGGATGCAAGTCAGCCACGTCGCCGTGAGTTGGCTTTGCCACAAGACGAGGGACGTGTCGGGTATATCGATTTGCAACGAGGCAAAGTTGCGCGTGCGGTAGATGTCCTGGAAAAAGAAGCCGCCACGCTCGGACCACTCAAGACAATTGGCGATATCGCTGTCGCGTGCGCGTTGGGTTATTTGGATTTCCGCTTTGCGCACGAACCATGGCGCCCTGGCCACCCAAAGCTGGCAGCTTGGTATGCGAGCATTGAAAGCTTGCCACCCATCGCCAAAACTGTGCCGACTGCTTAATGTTTCAGGGTCGCAATGCGACACCCATGACGTTTAAGCTCGCTCATCTCACGCTTGAGAGAAATCGACGCACTGTCCTGCGTGATGTGTCCCTGACTCTCGATGCGGGTGAAATCGTTGGTGTGCTGGGACCCAATGGTGCGGGAAAGTCGACATTGATGGCTGCGATGGCTGGAGAGCTCGCTTACAAAACCGGCGAGTTGGTATTGGGTTCGACGCGTCTCGAGCGACTGACTGAATTAGAGCAAGCGCAGCGACGTGCCGTCGTGACGCAACAGCCCAGTCTGAGCTTTGATTTGTGTGTGGACGAAGTCGTCAGGATGGGTACTTATCCATATCCTGACGCAAGACCGGAGCAGAGTGATGAGTGGGTCCGTCGTGCGCTCACGCTGACAGAGTTGTTGCCGTTGGAAAAAAAGCTCTATACAGCGCTATCTGGCGGAGAGCAGCAACGGGTGCAGCTCGCCCGAGCTCTTGCTCAGGGCTTGGCGATTAGGCAGCATCGCGATGCGGCATATTTGCTATTGGACGAGCCTTTGGCCAGCCTTGATCCCAAACATCAACTACAGTTTATGCAGGTCTTGACTCAGCTTGTTCAAAGCGAGCAATGGGGCGCATTGATTGTGATGCACGATCTCAATGTGGCGGCGCGTTTTTGTGACAAACTTGTTTTGATGCGTGAAGGGCAAGTGATTGCAACCGGCCTGCCCGGTCACGTCCTTACACAAGCGTCACTTAAGCACGCCTTCGGCGTCGATTGGTCTGTCATTGCGCACCCTGAGGATGCAAATCGCTTGCTGGTGCTGTCATAACCGTATTATTGTGATCGAGGCCTGAAAACTGACTTGATACGGCGTGATAGCAAAACAAACAAGAATATGGTGAAGAGGGGCATATGAAGATCGCAATTGTGGGCTCGGGATTGGTAGGGCAGGCTTGGGCTATTGTCTTTGCGCGCGGTGGACACAACGTAAAAATGTGGGATGGAGATCCAAGCGCTGTGGGACGCGCTTGCGCGCTGATAGAAAAACAAGTCGCAGACTTGCAGGCTGCGTGCCTTATTGACGATCCTGTCGCCTTGTTATCGCGCATCAGCGGATGTGTGACGCTCGAAGAGGTGATGGCCGGCGCCGACTATGTGCAAGAAAGTTTGCCAGAGCGCCTTGAGATGAAAAAGGAAATCTTTGCGAAGATGGATGCCTTGGCTCCGCCTTCGACAATACTTGCGAGTTCGACCTCAAGTATCCCTGCGTCGGCTTTTACAGAGTCACTGCCCGGTCGCGCGCGCTGTCTGATTGCCCATCCAGTCAATCCGCCGTATCTTGTGCCTGTCGTTGAAATATGCGGCGCGCCCTGGACAGATTCACAGGTAGTGCAACGCACTTGGGATGTGATGCAAGGTGTTGGGCAAAAGCCAGTCAAGATTCATCGTGAGCTTAAGGGTTTTGTGCTGAATCGTTTACAAGGCGCCTTGTTGCGCGAAGCTTTCAGATTGGTCGAGCAAGGCTACGTTGATGCCGAAGGACTGGATGTGACTGTCAGAGAGGGGCTGGGCTTACGGTGGTCTTTTATGGGACCCTTTGAAACCATTGATCTGAATGCTCCTGAGGGTTTGGCAGATTACGCCAGGCGTTTCAATGAAATGTATCAAGCCATTGCCATGGAACAGACATCGACAGAGCCTTGGTCTGAAGCTGTGATTGAAAAGCTTGAAGCTCAACGGCGCGCGCAGTTACCAAAAGATCAATTGCTTGAGAGAAGGTTGTGGCGCGACCGCAGGCTGATGGACTTGGCTGCTCACAAAAAGTTATCTGAGTAAACACTGAGTCCAATCATCAACACGACCAATCAGATTGATCAAAAATTTAAAGGCGGAATCAGAATGGCCAAAGCACGAAAAGTCATCATCACTTGCGCGGCGACAGGCGCGATTCACACCCCGAGCATGTCTAAGCATCTCCCCGTCACCGCGGAAGAAATCGCCAAGTCCGCGATCGATGCAGCGCGTGCAGGTGCGGCGATTTTGCACTTGCATGCGCGTGACCCCAAGGACGGCAAACCCACGCAGGATCCTGAGTTTTTCCGGCCCTTTTTAAAAGAAATCAAAGCCGCGACCAATGCCGTGATTAACATCACGACCGGGGGAAGCCCCCACATGACAGTTGAAGAACGCATGCGGCCTGCAATGACGTTCCAGCCCGAGGTCGCGTCACTCAATATGGGTTCGATGAATTTCGGGTTGTTTCCCATGCTGGATCGTTTTAAAGAATTCAAGCACGAGTGGGAGCGGCAACATCTTGAAAACAGTCGAGACCTTGTCTTTAAAAACACCTATAAAGACATTGAAACAATTTTGCGACGTGGTTCAGAAAACGGTACCCGATTTGAGTTTGAGTGTTACGACATCAGCCATTTGTACAACCTCTCGCATTTCGCAGAAAAAGGCTTGGTGAAAGGACCGATCTTTATCCAGTCTGTCTTTGGTATTCTTGGCGGGATTGGTCCACATCCCGAGGATTTGATGCATATGCGTCGTACGGCAGACCGTCTGTTTGGTGACCAGTATCAATGGTCGATCCTGGGGGCGGGACGTAATCAGATCCCGCTTGCCACGATGGGTGCCGCGATGGGCTCGCATGTGCGCGTCGGGCTCGAGGATTCTCTGTGGATCGGTCCAGGCAAGATGGCGGCTTCCAACGCTGAGCAAGTGACACGCATGCGTACCGTTCTCGAAGCATTGAACTGTGAGGTCGCAACCCCGGATGAGGCGCGAGAAATTTTGGGCCTTAAGGGCGGCAATAACGTTAACTTTTAATGGAAACAGACTGAATATGAAACTCGTTGATGCATTTGCTGATTACAGCCGCTTTGTCAAAATTCGTCGAGATATCCATGCTCACCCTGAGCTAGGTTTCGACGAACATCGGACCTCTGAAATTGTTGCAACGCTGCTAAAAGAGTGGGGTATCGAAGTGCACCGCGGGATCGCAGGCACGGGTGTGGTGGGTGTGCTCAAAGTCGGCGAGGGTGGTCGCACGCTGAGCTTGCGTGCCGATCTTGATGCCCTGCCTTTGCAGGAGATTAATGAGTTCGAACACAAGTCCACTCATGATGGAAAGATGCACGCTTGTGGTCACGATGGTCACACCACGATGCTGCTTGCGGCGGCATGGCACTTGTCTCAGACGCGCAACTTCAAAGGTACGGTGAATTTTGTGTTTCAGCCTGCCGAGGAAATGGGTAAAGCGGGCGCCAAGAAAATGATCGAAGACGGTTTGTTCGAACGCTTCCCTTGTGAGGCGGTGTTTGGTCTGCACAACTTTTCTATCGGCAACGTGGGCGGCTTTGCGTTGAATAATGGTCCATTTATGGCGTCGAGTAATACTTTCAAAGTGACGATGAAGGGGCAGGGTACGCATGCGTCTTTGCCCCACACGGGTACGGACCCTGTTGCACCCGCCCTGGAGTTTGCCCAGGCGCTTCAAGGCTTGGTCGCCAAGGTGATTCCAAGCACGGAGCGTGCTTTATTGGCTGTGACGCAACTTGAAGGTTCGGTCGCTCCCAACGTCATCCCGGATGTTGCAGCCGTAGGGGGCACGATCCGTACTTTCTCTGTTTCAGCGCTGGATCGACTGGAGGAGCGTTTGCGCACACTCGCAAATCAGATCGCTTTGGCGCATGAGTGCGAAGCGGAAATTTTCTTTAGACGGGCTTCGCCGCCAGTCGTCAATCATGCAAAAGAAGCGCAATTTGCGGCACAGGTCATGAGAGAGATCGTCGGTCCGGAAATGGTCAATGATCAGTTTCCGGGTGTGATGGCGGCAGAAGATTTCGCGCATATGTTGATGGCTAAGCCCGGATGTTACGCATTTATAGGTAACGGGGATGGTCATCACCGTCTGGAAGGGCATGGCGAAGGAGCTTGTGTGGTCCATAACACCTCGTATGACTTTAACGATGCCATTATTCCGGTCGGTGCGAGCTACTTTGTGCGCCTGACCGAGCGCTGGATGGCCGATACGGCCAAATAAGTTGACAAGGGGTGCGCTCAAGGCAGGTTTGACCCCGCGCACACCCTATGTCTCGCTGTTAGGTAAAAACTATCTAAAAGTTAGATAAATTTAATTTCCTTGATAGCCATCAGAGGCTTAAACTAGCACAAGAGTTGAGATTGAGTCGTTTTTCTTCGGCTCGAGTGATCAAAACTCCACTTCTTCTTCTCATCTACATTTGTCAGGAGGCTATATGGCCCAGCTAAAAGGTTCAAAGACCGAACAGTGCCTGAAGGACGCATTCGCAGGCGAATCACAGGCTAACCGCCGCTACTTGTACTTCGCAAACAAGGCTGACATCGAAGGCCAAAACGACGTTGCTGCGTTGTTCCGTTCAACCGCCGAAGGCGAGACCGGCCACGCACACGGCCACCTCGAGTTCCTCGAGGCAGCTGGTGATCCAGCAACAGGTTTGCCAATCGGTTCCAGCCGTGACAACCTGAAAGCTGCTGTTCATGGCGAAACACACGAGTACACCGATATGTATCCCGGCATGGCCAAGATCGCTCGCGACGAAGGCTTTGACGAGATCGCCGACTGGTTCGAGACTTTGGCAAAAGCCGAGCGCTCACATGCCAATCGCTATCAGAAAGCTCTGGATGCCTTAGTTGACTAAGCATCTTTGAGATGTCCGGAGGGTGGGCGTCAGTATGACGCCGCCCCTTCGAACAGTTAGATCTGTGGCCGGCTTTGCTGGTCACATTTGTTTTCGTTGCACCCTCTTACAGGGTGACAAAATTAAGGATCCGCTATGTCAAACCGCGAAGGTAGTCTCGAGGCACCCACCCGTCATCCGTTGGATTGGACCAACCCCGACTTTTATGACGAGGAAAAACTGCACACAGAGATGGAGCGTGTGTTTGATATGTGCCACGGCTGTCGTCGGTGCTTGAGCCTCTGTGGTTCGTTCCCGACACTGTTTGACCTTGTCGATGCGACCGATGACGGCGAAGTGCATGGTGTTGACAAGAAAGATTACGACAAGGTCGTAGATGAATGTTTCCTTTGTGATGTGTGCTATGTCACAAAGTGTCCTTATGTGCCACCACATCCCTGGAATCTTGACTTCCCTCACTTGATGCTGCGCGCTAAAGCCGTCAAGTTCAAGAAAGGCGATGTCAAAATGCGCGACAAGCTGTTGGCCTCGACTGACAAGTTGGGTATGTTTGCCGGTATCCCAATCGTGACGGAGTCTGTCAACGCATTGAATCGCACAGGGATTATGCGCTCAGCTATGGAGTCCACACTCGGCGTAGATAAAAAAGCCTGGATACCTGAGTACGCGCCTAAGACCTTTCCTCAACTGGCGACGGCTTCGACCGCTTGGCCTGTGAAAGATGGCGCCAAGACTCCAGGCAAGGTTGCAATTTATGCAACGTGCTACATAAATTACAACGAGCCAGGTATTGGACAGGATCTGATTAAGATTCTTGAGCATAACCAGATTCCTTATGAGCTGGTTGATAAAGAGGCTTGCTGTGGCATGCCCAAGCTCGAGCTTGGTGATCTTGAGTCTGTTGCTGCAAACAAAGACAAAAATATTCCCAAGCTCGCGAAACTCGCGCGCGAGGGCTATGCGATTGTCACACCGATTCCCTCCTGCACTCTTATGTTTAAACAAGAGCTTCCTTTGATGTTCCCTGAGGAAGAGGATGTTCAACTGGTCAAAGAGGCGATGTGGGATCCGTTTGAGTACTTCATTGAGCGAAACAGAGACGGTTTGCTTAAGACGGACTTTAAACAAGAACTCGGTCATGTGAGCTATCACATCCCTTGCCACTCACGGGTGCAAAACGTTGGCAAAAAGACGGCAGAGACATTGAAGCTCGTTCCAGGTACGGAGGTCAATGTGGTTGAGCGTTGCTCCGGACATTCCGGAACCTGGGGCGTCAAGAAAGAGTTTCATGCCCAGGCGATGAAGATCGGGAAACCTGTTTTTAAAGCAATGGCGAACAACACGCCCGATTACATCAGCTCGGATTGCCAGCTTGCTGGCCATCACATCGAGCAAGGTATGGAAGAAAACGGCTTGGCGAAAGCTGAGATGGCTCACCCTCTCACCTTGATCGCTAAAGCATACGGTCTGTAAAGGAAATGGAAATGAGCAAAATTACGCGTGAAAGTTTGATGACCCTTGAGGCCTATCATAAAGCCCGTCCGGAAATGCGTAAGCAGGCGATCGAAGAGCGCCGCAAGCGTAGCGTTCGATTGGGCGAACACCTGAATCTGTTGTTTGAAAGCGAGTTATTGATGCGCTATCAGATCCAGGAAATGTTGCGCGTCGAGAAGATTTTCGACGAAGAGGGCATTCAGGACGAGTTGGGTGCATACAATCCGCTTGTGCCAGATGGTTCGAATTTCAAAGCAACCATGATGTTGGAATACCCTAACGAAGCGGAGCGTCGTCTGGCCTTGGCGAAGTTATTGGGCATCGAACACAAGATGTTTATTCAGGTTGAAGGGCAGCCTCGCGTGTATGCGATTGCAAACGAAGATTTGGACCGTACAACCGCGGACAAAACATCTTCAGTTCACTTCATGCGTTTTGAACTGACACCAGAAATGAAAAAGTCGCTCAAGGCTGGTGCGCAAATGATGGTGGGTTGCGATCATAAAGAGTATCCCATGCATGTCGAGACCTTGCCCGATGATACGCTTGCCTCATTGGTGAATGATTTGACTTGATGCGCGCATAGTATTTCGCGAGCAGTATTGTTTTTGGCCCGAGCAGCAATGTTCGGGCCAGTTTTTTTACTGTGCTGGCGATCAGCGAGAGTGAAATTTCACCAGATGGACGCATAATTTGATGTTCGACGCGTAAGCTTTTAAAAAGACTTTTGCTCCGACTGAGCCTCGCGGGTATTATGGCTTTAAGGACAACAACAAGCACAAGGGACATCATGTTCAGGTTAGATGGCAAGATTGCACTCGTCACTGGTTGCGGCACACTGGGCGAGGGTTGGGGTAATGGCAAGGCGATCGCAGTGGCACTGGCCCGACAAGGCGCCAGCATTTTCGGATCGGATCTCAATCTTGAAGCTGCGCGCGAAACCCAACGGATCATCAACGAGGAGGGCGGGCAAGCGCATGTCATGGTGGCAGACGCAACACAAGCCGATGACGTGAAAAAACTCGTGGATGCCTGTCTTGCACAATACGGACGAATAGATATTTTGGTCAACAACGTTGGACGTTCTGAGCCGGGCGATCCTGTTTCAATGAGTGAAGAGACCTGGGACGATCAAATGGATGTCAATGTCAAAGGAGCCTTTCTTGCTTGCAAGTATGTGCTTCCTACCATGGCGGCTCAGGGTGGCGGATCCATCATCAGCATCTCTTCTGTTGCGGCACACCGTTACATCGGTAAACCACAAGTTGGCTATGCCGCCGGCAAAGCAGCACTCGAGCAATTGATGAAGACAACCGGTGTGATTTATGCCGATCGTGGCGTGCGTCTCAATAGCGTCGCGCCGGGGCTCATGTTCACGCCACTGGTCAAGCGTCTGGCTGACAAATATGCAAAAGGTGATTTCGAGGCATTTGTCGCGCATCGTCACAAGCAAGTTCCAGCAGGCTACATGGGCGAGTCGTGGGATGTCGCGCACGCAGTCGTCTTTTTAGCCAGTGATGAGGCGCGCTACATCACCGGACAGACTATTGTCGTGGACGGGGGCATTATCTCAGCTACACGTTGAACGCATTCCACCTATCTGAACAGGAAGTTAAATGATGAAAGCAGTCGTCGTGACAAAGAGTGGTTTTGAAATCGCTGAGGTTGACAAGCCTACTGTTGGCCCCGAACAAGTATTGGTTAAAGTCAGAGCATGCGGACTGAATCGCGCCGACCTGGGTGTGTTGGCTGGGGGCGCACACGGAAATGTCGGTGGAGTCGGTGCGATCCCTGGTATCGAATGGTCTGGAGAAGTTGCAGAAGTGGGTGCGCGAGTGCGCGGCTTTAAGCCAGGCGACCGTGTCATGTGTTCTGGGACCTCTGGATATGCCGAGTATGCTGTGGCCGATTGGGGTCGCGTGATAGATATTCCAAATGCTTCAATGTCCTTTGCCCAAGCCGTCACATTGCCCATCGCAATCAAGACGATGCACAATGCCATCGTCACGGTCGGTGAGTTGCGTAAAGGTGAGTCCGTGCTGGTACAGGGCGCTTCTTCAGGCGTTGGACTCATGGCCATGCAAATCGCAAAAGTCATGGGTGCCAAGACAGTCATCGGTACGTCCACCACAGCTGAGCGACGCGCACAATTGACAAACTACGGTGCTGATTTTGCAGTTGATAATAGTGACCCGCAATGGCCCCAGCGCGTCATCGAAGCCAATGGTGGAAAGGGCGTTGACTTGGTCATCGATCAACTTTCCGGACCTTTCGCGACACAAAATCTCGAAGCGTGCGCAATATTGGGTCGCATTGTGAACGTTGGTCGCATGGCCGGACGTTTTGCCGAGTTTGATTTTGATTTGCACGCGCTCAAGCGGATCAAATACACAGGTGTGACGTTCAGAACAAGAAGCGTGGAGGAAGTGCGCAGCATCACTTCGCTCGCCCTCGGTGATTTGGGCGCTTTTATAGAGTCCGGAAAGCTGTCTCTTCCAATCGACAGTACCTACGCGTTTGCAGACATCGCACAGGCTTTCGAACGCATGCGCACAAACAAACATTTTGGAAAAATTGTTGCGACGTTAGACTGATGCCATGAGAATTCAAACACTCGAACAATTACGAACGCTTTATGCCGCGCCCAAAGAGCGTGCTGTTAAAAAGCAACTCGCGGCACTGGATAGGCATTGCAAGCACTACATCAGCCTGTCTCCTTTTGTCGTCTTGTCGAGTGTGGGCGCCGATGAGGTGTTGGATGCTTCGCCGCGGGGCGGCGCACCCGGTTTCGTCAAGGTTCTTGATGCGAAGACCTTACTGATACCGGATTCGCCCGGCAATAATCGACTCGATACCTTGGAAAATATTATCCATACTGGTCGTCTTGGTTTGTTGTTTTTCATCCCTGGTGTAGATGAAACGCTGCGCGTGAACGGCACGGCAGCACTGAGTATCGATCCCGAGGAGATTGGCGTGTGTACGACAGAGGTTCGTGCGCCCAAGCTTGTTATCCGCGTCGGTGTCGAGCAAGCGTATCTGCACTGCGCCAAAGCGTTTATGCGCTCAAGGTTGTGGGATGGCGCCAGTCAGATCGATCGCAGTTGCTTGCCGACAATGGTTGATATGATTAATGAACAGGCGGCTGTAGAGGGTGTGTTTGAAACCCATGAAGAAATCATGTTGCGATATCAAAAAGAATTATAAAACTTGGGAAATATGGACGAGACAAATATGACAGCACCACTTGCAGGCATCAAGGTTGTTGAAATCAGTGTGGCGATGGCCGGTCCTTTTTGTGGCATGTTGCTCGGAGACTATGGCGCGGATGTTATCAAGATCGAGCGCACGGGGGTTGGCGATGATAGCCGTGCCTGGTCACCATATTTTCATGGATCCATGGGCTATTACTACGCCGCCGCAAACCGCAATAAGAGAGGCATGGCGCTTGATCTCAAAACTGAAGAGGGCATCAAGATTGCGCGCGAGTTGATCGAGCAGGCCGATGTTCTTGTTCATAATTATCGGGTAGGCGCTTTGGAGCGACTCGGCCTGGATTACGAAAGTTTGTCCCGCGTCAACCCTCGTTTGATTTACTGTGCCATCAGTGGGTTTGGAGCGACGGGCCCATTAAGCAAAGAGCCAGCCAACGATTTATTTATGCAGGCCTACGCAGGTTCAATGAGTATCACGGGTGATCCCGAAGGAAGCCCTGCAAAAATGGGCATGTCTGTTGCGGATGTGGGAGGTGGGATGTTCGGCGCCATCGGTGTGATGATGGCGCTTGAGACCCGTCACCGCACAGGGCGTGGACAGCGTGTGGATACGTCTTTGCTTGAGGGGCACATGTCTATGCTGGCTCAATTCTTCACGCGTTATTTTTCAAGTGGAGAGGTTCCCGGTCCGAGTGGAAGCGGTGCGTTGACGAGCCCGACTTATCGCGCCTATCAAGCGAGCGATCAGTGGATTGTCATTTCTGCTTTTAATCAGCGGATGTGGAAAGGATTATGCGCGGCACTTGATCAGCCAAGTTGGCTTGAAGATCCTCGCTTTATTGATCCCCAGATGCGTTCTTTGAATCGACCATTGCTGATCCAACTGATCGGCGCAGAGATTATCAAGCAGCCTTTGGCTTATTGGGAAAAACGTCTGAAAGAAAATGATGTGCCCTGTTCTCCTGTCAACACAATTGACAAGGTGATTGAACAACCTCAGGTTCATGCACGCGACATGGTTCAGGAAATTGAGCTCGAAGGCTTGGGGATGATGTCCATGGCGGGTTTGCCGATCAAGTTTAGTGACTCGCCCGGGTCAATCCGCCTGCCCCCTCCGCGCCTGGGTCAGCACACCGCTGAGATACTGACTGAAATGGGCTACCCAGAGACGCGCATCCAGACCTTGGCGGCTCAAGGTGCGATTGGTTTGGATCCAGGCTGGATTAAGGTCGAGACTACTCAGAGCTCTCAGGGATAAGTTTTTTGACTTTAACGCCAAAGATTTTTCCGTAAAGAGCTCGTAGAGGCTCGAGAAGTAAAACGAGGATGACGACAGACCAGATCCCGATTGCGATCGGGCTGGTATAAAAAACCGATACATCTCCCAGGCTCATAAACAAGCCTTCACGCAAATGCTTTTCTATCAGTGGACCGAGCACGACTCCCACAACCAGAGGAGCGAGCTGAAACTCCAACTTGCGTAAGACATATCCAATCATCGCGATCATCCACAGCATGTATACATCCACCATACTGTTGCGCACACTGTAGCAACCAACAGTAGCGACCATCAAGATGATGGGAAGAAAAACATGATTGGGTACTCTCAAGAGGCTCACCCAGAGACCAATCAGAGGAATATTCAAAATCACCAGCATGGCATTGCCAACCAGCATGGAGGCGATCACACCCCAGAATACTTCTGGATGCGCACTCATCATCATCGGACCGGGCTGAACACCATGGACCATCATGGCGGCAAGCATCAGGGCCGTGACTGAACCAAACGGTATGCCTAAAGCGAGCAAGGGGACCATTGATGAAGTTGCTGCCGCATTGTTGGCGGTTTCGGGGCCTGCAACGCCTTCGATCGCGCCTTCGCCAAGCTGTTCTTTATATTTAGACACTCCTTTTTCCAAGCGATAGGAGGCAAAGCTCGCCATTGTGGCCGATGGCCCTGGCAGTAAACCAAGGACAAATCCTATCGCTGTGCCACGGCCGTAAGGCCCCCAAGAGCGTCGCCATTCTTGACGCGAGGGCAGCATTTCTTTGAGTCTGACTGGAATAGGTTTGCCTTGTTTACGTAAAGATTCAACCACCGACATGATTTCAGTCACGCCATAGAGTCCGACCACCAGCGCAACGAGCTCAACTCCAAGCGTCAAGTCCTGCACGCCAAAGGTGAAGCGATCAGCGCCAGTGACCATTTCCTGGCCAACCGTACTGAGCATGAGACCAATGGCCATTGGAAAGATCCCAGCGGCAAGCGTGCCTCCGGAAATTCGCGAGAACAAGAGCAAACCGCCTGCGGTTAAGGCAAAAAACTCTGCGGGACCAAACAGTACGCCGAGATTTGCGAGCGCAGGGGCAAATAGCATCACGCCAAGGACAGATAATCCTCCGCCGACAAAAGAGCCGATCGCTACGATCGTGAGTACTGCACCAGCGCGTCCTTTTTTGGTGAGTTTGTAGCCATCGATACAGGTAATGACGGAGGCCGATTCGCCAGGCATATTGACTAGAATCGCAGTGGTTGAGCCTCCGTACATCGCTCCGTAATACATGCCGGCCATCATGATCAACCCGCTTGTTGGATCCAGCGCGTAGCTCAAAGGCAGGATCATCGCGATGCCGGCGGTGGGACCAAGGCCTGGTAAAACGCCGATGAGTGTGCCTGCGAGTGCTCCGACAAGCGCTGCGAGCAGGTTGTTGAAGGTAAAGGCGACACCTAGCCCATATAGCAGACCATTGACTGCTTCCATGTCAGCTCCTGAATAGTTCGACAAGGATGCCGGCAGGCATTGGAACCTTGAGTATTGTGATGAAGATCAAATAGACCACCGCGGTCATGATCACTGCGTATGCTGCACATCGTTGCCACGACAGAGCGGAAAGCAGACGAATCAGCAGGATACAAAACAAAACGCTGCTTAAAGCGAATCCTAACCAAGGAATTGCGACAAAGTAGCTAATGAGAAGCGCAACAAGTTTAACTAGACGTACTCCATCTTCACCTTTGGGAAGATCAAGCGCCTCAGTATGCGCACGATTTTTCCAGCCCTCCCATAGCGCAGAGATACTTGCTAAGAAAAGGATGCCTGCGATCAACAAAGGAAAGACGCCAGCACCTGGCTGATCCATCTCGCCCATTGGTAGTTCGAGGGTTTTATGCAGGTAACCAGCAGACAATAATATGCCTAGAATACCCGCACCCATGTAGCCCTGACTTCGACTGATTGATTGCATCGCGCGCGTTCCTTAGAGACTACGGTAGTCTTGATCGACAGCGACTAATGTTTTTAATTTCAACATTGACTCGGTATCCATCGTGCCTGACAAACCAGGATTGGTCGGTAAATCAGACACCACATTAGATGCTTTAAGCGCAGCAATTTGGGAGGGGGTTTTCCCCAGAATATCTCTGAGAATGTTGTCGTTATCTTCTCCAAAGCGGGGGCCTGGCTTTTTGATACGAGCGTCTCGAAAGCGTAACTTGTAGGGCCGACCGATGAGGGGTCGTTCTCCAATCGGTTCAGGGTGTTGAACCGACTCATAAAACTGTCGGTGTTTCAGGTGAGGATTCTTTAGCAAATCCCGACTATTTAACACGCGGCCAGCGGCAATTCCACGGGCTTGAAGTTGTTCAAAGAGCGCTTCACCATCGAGAGTGCGACACCAGGTTGCGACCAGATCGTTGACGACATCCCGATGGATCCTTCGACTCACAGCTGAACTGAATCGAGGATCATGCGCCAGTGAAGGGTGTTGCATGAGCTCGGCCAGAGCCGCCCATTGTTTGTCTGTTTGTACAGTGAGCGCAAGCCATTGATCATCGCCTTGAGTTTGATACAGATTGCTAGGCACATGCTCTGCGTGTTCGTTACCAATCCGGTCGGGTTCAGTGCCATCCAGTTGCTTTTGAAGTAAAGGTTCCGGAATCAGGGCAACGCCGAGCTGATACATGCCAACGTCAATCCATTGGCCTTTGCCTGTCTTGTTTCTGTGCGCAATCGCAGCCCATAAACCGTTCAAGCCAGACCAGCAGGCGATAAAGTCAGGATATGACTGACCGACTTTCCATGGTTTATCGCCTCGATAGCCTGTGTAAAAAGTAATCCCCATGGTAGCTTCGAGTGTCGTACCTTGGCTGGGAAAGGATGCCCACGGTCCAGTGGAGCCATAGCCAGTATTGGAGAGCATGATCAGAGCAGGATTGATGTTTTTAAGAGAGTCGTAATTCAAGCCCCATTTGGGAAGAACGCGAGGCGTAAAGTTATCAAGCACGATATCGCTTTTGGCAACAAGCTCTCGAAATATTTCTTGACCCTCGGAGCGACTGAGATCAATTGCCAGAGATTTTTTACCGCGATTGACGACATAAAAAATACCGGATCGATTCCAAGGGTCTTGGGCGGGATCATTGTCCAGATATGGACCAAAGGCTCTTCCCCGCGTTTGATCCAGTTTGTGAGGCGCTTCAATTTTGATGACCTCTGCACCGAGATCGCTGAGTAGTCCTGCCATATAAGGCACCGCGAATACATACGAGAGATCGAGGACACGAACACCGCTTAAGGGGAGAGTAGTTTTTTTCATCCCGCGCTCCTTATCCAGGCGAGTATCTCGTTACGATGTTCGTCGAGTAAGGGAGCGCGCCGCCGAACCGATGTCGGTGTTAGAGAAAGTTTGGCGAGCTCTGCTGGAAAGCGCATATTGGTTTGCGCAGCAGGGTGATCGAGTTCGATGAAAGCCTGACGCTCTTTGAGATGCTCGCATGACAGTAGGTCCTCTGCATTTTGGACAACCCCCAGCAACAATCGTTTCTGGGCTCCAGCCAGAAATACCTCCTTTGCATCGCGATCAGCGACACATTCTTCGAGGAGTGCTTTGACTTCAGGCACCCGCTTTTCTCGCTCAGGCGGACTCGAAAATTTTTTCTCAAGAAATTCAGGTCGATCAAAAAGTTCAGCAAAGGTTTCAAAGGGTGCGCCGCCACCGGTTTGAAAAGCAAGATAGCCCTTTCGCGTTGGAATCGGTTCCCCGGCAAAAGGATCTTGCACAACAGCCCGGCGACCTTGTACCGCACCTAAAAAAGCATAATAAGATTCGTTGAGTACAAGTTCGGAGGCGAGGCATTCGTGGATGGATACATCGACATGCTCTCCAAACTGGTCTGCTTGCGCAGCGGTATAGGCCATGATTGACGCATAGGCAGCGGTCAGTCCAGCACAGTAGAATGACTGCGATAACCCGTGTTTAAGTGGCTCCCGATCCACTCGACCGCTGATTTGCATGATGCCGCTTAATGCTTGGAGAGTCAGATCGCTCGCCGCATACTGTGCGTAAGGGCCTGTTTGACCGAAATTTGTAATCGAAGTGACGACAAGAGTCGGTTTCCAGTCCAGGAGCTGATCCACGCCGAGTCCCCATGCATCGAGACGGCCGGGTCGAAAACTCTCGATCACGATATCGCTTTGTTCAACGAGACGTCGCAATAAAGGTTTGTTTTCCGGCAGACGTAGATCCAGAGCAAGACTCCTCTTGTTCCAGTTTAGATATTGAAACAATAAACTTTGCTCTGGAAACGGTGCGTCGTGTTTGAGAGGGGCCAAGGTGCGGGCAAAGTCACCACAGACAGGTCGCTCGATTTTGATGACGTCGGCACCATGGTCTCCGAGGAGACGAGCTGCAAAGGGCCCGGCAATGCCGTGCGTCAAATCAAGAACTTTCAGCCCGGTCAAGGCGCCGTCAGGATGGCGATTTTCCATTCAAGCTGCCTCTATTTGCATATTGACTAGAGCTTGGGCGCTACAAATGGATATGGCAGCGGTTTTCCATTTTTATAAGGAAGTGCAACAGTTGCCGTTCCGGGT
Source organism: Zwartia vadi (assembly GCF_030410375.1). GTDB lineage: Bacteria > Pseudomonadota > Gammaproteobacteria > Burkholderiales > Burkholderiaceae_B > Zwartia > Zwartia vadi. The sequence goes on along the minus strand of NZ_JAUHHE010000006.1, from coordinate 56,534 downwards.
GTCGATTCTTTTCCGGCATCATTGATGATTCCGAGTTCGATATCAATCAGGCCAAAATCAGGGCCCTCGCGTTTGCCCGTTACGCGACCCCACACGCGAACCGTTTCCTCGACAAGGTTCATCGCACGAAACTGGAATCCTGCTTTCCAGGCCCAGCCATTTGGTCCCGCCCAGTCCGCAAGCATCTGCATCACGAATTGTTGTTTGAGTGATCCGTTGATCAACAAACCAGGCAGCTTGTCATGCTCCATCGCAAAAGGCTTGTCATAGTGGATCTTGTGCCAGTTTTCCATTGCGGCAGACCAGCGCATGAGATGTGCTGTTGTGAGAGGACCTTTTTCAAGGCCTGGAATGTCGGCGCCAATCACGACATCTTCAAAGTAAGGTGTTGTGCCAAGTGCCATTATTTTCTCCTGATCTGCGTGCGACGTGTGCGAATGAGGAGTTCGCCTTCAGTGTTGCGATACTCTGATTCAGTCACCACCAATACGATTGGGCCTTTGCTTGTTTCTTTTTCAGTAATGTCTGCGTAACGTGAGGTCAGTTTGACGGTTTCACCATGACGCGCGTAACGAAAGAACTCTATTTCCGACCCACCGTTTAATAGTGCGTAGCCTGCCAAAGGTTCGATAGCGGGAAGTCCTTGCGAGCTTGTCGCTGCCACAATGCCATCGAAGTCAGCGTTATGGGCGTTTTCCTGAATGGGATCCGGTGCACCAAATGGACGACGAAACATATGCGTCGGGAAAAGCGGGGGAGCGACTGGGCCACCGTAGCGCGAATTATTAGGGCAAGTCGTATTAAAAATCGGATCTTCATACATGATGGCTTGAGCGTAGCGTCGGACAGCGCCACGTTCGACTTGATCGCATGCAATCTCGGTTTCAGATTGCATGCCGATGTATTTCTTGAGCGAATCGGTAAGAGCAGACATGCTGAGCCTCTTGGTTTGGAATAAACGATGTTCGGTCTTGATTGAATGCAGTATCGAAAAGTTATTTCAATGTTACGTTGCCGTCGGTCACGATTTTCCGCCATCTTTCAATATCGATCTTGACGAACTCAGCGAATTCTTTGGGCGGTAGCGGACGATCGAGCACAGGGTTGCCGGCGCTGATTAACTGTTCTTTGACTGCAGGTGTTGTGACAACTTTTGTAATGGCTTCGTTTAGTTTAGCCAAAACTGCCGGTGGCGTTCCGGCCGGCGCACAAAGGCCATTGAATCCGGTAATTAAAAAGCCTGGCAAGGTTTCGCCGATCGTTGGCACATCAGGCAGCTGGGAAGCCCGTTCCGACATCACGACACCCAGCGCGCGCAGTTTGCCTGATTTAATAAGCGGCAAGGCTGGTTGCAATACGGCAAAGGACATCGATGCTGTACCCGACACCACATCAGCGATGGAAGGGGAGCTGCCTTTGTATGGGATGTGCAGCATGTCGACGCCGGCCATTTGCTTGAAAAGCTCTCCTGAGAGATGTCCAGGTCCACCCGCACCGTAAGAAGCGTAGGTGAGTTTTCCTGGCTGTGCTTTCGCAAGCGCGATCAGTTCGCGCACATTCGTCGCGGGAATATTTGGATTGACAACAAGCACCAGAGCGGCACCAAGATACATCGTCACGGGGTCGAAGTCTTTCACTGTGTCGAAAGGTAGCTTATACATACTGGGGTTAGTGGCGAAAGCCGTTGTGCACACCAGCAATGTGTAGCCATCCGGTGCGGACTTTGCGACATACTCGGTGCCGATAATGGTGTTGGCACCTCCCCTGTTTTCGACAACAACCGGCTGCCCCAGGTAATCTGTCATGCCCTTTGCGATCACGCGCGCGACGCTATCAGAGCCTCCGCCCGGCACAAAAGGCACGACGATCTTGATTGGTTTATTAGGAAAATTTTGTGTTTGTGCCGATGCATTCGAGCAGATCGTGGCAAGCGTCATCAAAGAAGCGATTGCAATCGATGCAAAAGTATTCTGTATACCTAACATATGTATGCCCCCTTATCGCACGCCGTGATGGCGTACGCTTTCATTCAGCGTTTGTCTCGTAATCGTTTTATCTATTGCTCTTAAATGAGCAGCCACCGAGCCGATTCTGTTGTCGAGCTTCTTAGCGACTGAAATTTATCCTAGCATAAACACAGAGGCGAATCTAAACGTTTTTCATGGGCGAGAGTAATTAGCTGATATTCTCAAAATATGGACGTTCAAAGAACCCGCTTCAGTGCTTCAATGACGGAACAATATAAAACTTAAACGTGCTCCGGAGACTCATACATGAAAATACTTTTTTTCGATGACTTTAAGCTCGGTATCCTGAACGGCGACCGGGTCATCGATATTTCGGCTGTTGTCCATGATATTCCTCATATAGGACCTCATGATTGGATCAATGGGCTGATCGAGCATTTTGACGTCTATCGCCCCAAGATCGAGTCGTTTGTTAAAGGTCAGGCTGGGATCCCCGTTTCGTCTGTGCGGATTCGCCCACCTTTGCCAAAGCCAGGCCATATAGACTGCATGGCGGTGAACTACATGGAGGATGGTACGCGCACAGCGCCTGCACCGATTAACGCCTTTCAAAAAGCCCCGGGCAGCATCATTGGCGATGGAGATGTCATGGTGTTGCCTGATGTACCGGCAAATATTTTTGAGGGCGAGGCTGAACTTGCACTCGTTATTGGTAAAAAAGCCAAGAACATTTCGGCAAAAGATGCGATGTCTTATATTTTTGGCTATGTAAATTTTGTTGATGGCTCTGCTCGGGGACTCGGTCCGGAAGGAAATGTTTTCTTCCAGATGAAGTCACGCGATACCTTTGCGCCGATCGGACCCTACATCGTGACGGCGGATGAAATTCCGGATCCACAGAAGTTGCAAATCCGGTTGTGGAACAACGGTCAGCTCATGCAGGATTTCAACACGGATGATATGGCGCACAATATTCCGCGTTGCATTGAATGGGTCACCTCTATTCATACTCTCGAGCCGGGCGATATTTTGGCAACCGGAACCAATCACCGTGGACTGAATCCTTTCATGGATGGTGATTTGATTGAGATTGAAACGGAGGGTTTGGGACGCTTGACATTCAAGGTGCGGGATGACTTGAAACGAACGTGGGCGCGACAGACACGTTTGCAGCGCGAACAAGCAAAAGAGCCCGGTGTGCATACGCCGCAACTGAGCGGTAAATATGCACCCGGCAAATAGTAATCAATAGTCAAGTTGTGAAGTGATCCCCATCAGCAGCCGGGGATCACATTGAGCGATCTCAGGACCAGGCTGTATCCGCCACAGCATTGCGTGCTGCGATGCGACCGAAGGCGAAACATTCTCCAATGTTGCCAGTGCCCTGATACAGATAACTAAAGATCGAACCCAACTCACCTGCGCTGTAAAGGCGAGGAATAGGCGTGCCATCAGGTCGTACGATCTGGGCACGTGCGTTGCGACGGGGTCCACCTTGCGTATTGAGCATGGATGGAGAGAGTTCGATCGCATAGTAAGGGCCAGAGCCAAAAGGCTGCACCATTTTGTCGCGTCCGAAGTCCTCATCTTTACCTGACGCACAGTGCTCATTCCAGCGTTTGACTGTGCCTTCAAGGCTGCCAGCGGGCAGGCCGAGCTTTTGATTGAGCTCCCCGAGGGTCGGAGCTGTTTTGATCCAACCTTTCGCCAACTCGGCTTTATTGTCCTTGCTCCAGGTGTAGCCGCTCATGATTTGCGTCCAGCCGTGAGTGGGTTTGCCGTCGTAGAGCGGACCATCATCGAACATGGCTTGATCGAAAATCATGTGCATAGGACAAGGTGTGCGCATGGCATACCATTTTCCATTTTGCTCGACTTTGCCATGGCGGGTTTTATATTTTTCATCTGTAAAGCGTTTGCCGTCCGGGCCGACAACAACCATGCCACCCTTGGGTTCATGGGAAAAGTGCAGCGCAACCATTGAGAACGTAGTTGGATATTCTGGGACCTTGAGAGCCATGGAGGGGCCGGCAAAATTGTTCATATGCCAGAGGTCCGCACCGATTTCCATTGCCATACGCACGCCATCACCCTCGTTATAAGGGCTGCCCGAGGTGTAGCAGTAAGGCACGCCAGTCAGGTAGTTGCGGATCATTTCCTGATTGTTTTCGAAGCCGCCACAGGTGAGGACAACACCTTTTTTGGCTTTGATATTTAAAGTCTTGCCTTTGTGAAGCGCGACAACGCCCAATACTTCTTGAGACAAAGGATCTTGAATCAGCTTTTGTCCGGGGCATTCATAGCGAATGTCGACAGGACGGGATTTCACGGCCTCGGCAAGCATTTCCCAGGTCTTTGAATAACCAAGAATGTCTCCATGGTGAAATTTATGCACGCAGTCCGAACCGGGCAGTTCGGGGAATTCAATGCCGGTCCCATGCGTGCCGTGCTGATGTTCTTGGGGGTCGCCACCAATCGAAGAGAGCCACTCGTTGTTCAGGCACATTTCCTTTGCCCAGACTTCAATCATGTCGTCTGGTACGGTGTAGGGACCGCACAGAGCTTTCAGATACGTCGCCGCTCCCTCAGGCGATGATGTATTGAGATAGCCCTGTGCCGCTACACGCGTATTGCCGCCTTCTTGTCCCTCGGGTGCTTTGTCCAGCAAGATCACCGAAGCGCCGGCTTCGACTGCAGTGATGGCGGTTGCTGCGCCCGCGCCACCAAAACCCACGACAACCAGATCAGCTTCGGCATCCCAGTCGATCTGCCGGGCATTTTTTTGAATCATTTGCTTATCCATTGGTTAAAGATTTATTTCATCACGCCAGCTTCTTGAAAGTACTTTTTGTACCATTCAATTTCAGCAGGGAATTTCGACTGCACGGACTTGCCGTCTTCGTAAGCGTACTCAAGATTATACTTTTCCAAAAGTTTCTTAAACTCCGGTGTTTCTGAAACAGTCTTAAAGGCTGCGGTCAGTTTTTGGGCAATATCATCGGGCAGCCCCGCAGGCGCGACAACGATCATGCCGTTCGGCGGATTGGTCGGTGGGCAGCCGATATCTTTCATGACAGGAATATCCGGACGCTTTGGATCGCGGGCATCAACGTGGAACGTGACAAGCTCTCTAAACGCACCTTGCTCAACGAGAGGAATATGTGAGCCTGATCCTGCAATGAAATCAACATGCTTACCTAGCAAAGCTGTATTCGCAGCCGAACCGCCTTTGGTTGGCACATGTTTGAATGTCAATCCTTTGCAGCGGGCAAAGGATTCCACGCCAATTTGCTGCTGTGTATTCGGACCGCTGGAGGCATAGGTCATTCCGGGGTTTTTCTTGGCATGCGCGACAAACTCATCGACTGTTTTCCAAGGGGAGTCTGCGGGCACTACCAGACCGCCGATGTAAAAAGAATATTGCATCAGGACTTGAAAATCCTGAGGCTTGTATGCAAGCTTCATTAGCAGTGGTCGCACAGTGATGGAGCCCGTCGAAGTCACGAGCAGGGTGTAACCATCAGGTTTTTTGCTGGCCAGCAGGCCGTTGGCGACGGTTGCGCCACCACCTGCTTTATTCTCGACCGCAATCGGCACACCAAGTATTTTCTCCACGCCTTGCGCGAGCGCGCGAGCGGTGAGATCAGTCGTCGCACCGGCTGCGAAAGCCACATACATCGTGATGGGTTTGTCAGGGTATTTTGCAAAAGCCGTGCTGTGCATCAGCATGCTTGTTGTCATGGCGGCGGCAAACGTCGCAAAACGAAATTTATTTTTAAAGTTCATGGCTGTCTCCTGAGTGAATGAGCATGCTTAGGCGTTGTCATCTGCTGTCGCGGCCAAAGCGCTGCGTTTTTTACGGATGCTGGGGATCACCGCAGTGATGAGTAAAACAAGCGATACAAACAAAAACCCTGCCGAAATGGGGCGCGTCACAAAAATACTCATGCTCCCTCCAGAGATGATGAGAGATTGACGCAGTGAGTCCTCAAGAATGTGTGTCAACACATAAGCGAGAATGAGAGGTGCTGGCTCGTAGTCGAACTTGCGCATTAGATAACCGATCACGCCGAACAGCAACATGAGATAGAGGTCCATGTCACTGCCGTTGATGACATAAGCACCGATCAGTGCGATGAATAAAATAAGCGGAAACAGGACAGCATAGCGCACGCGCAAAAGCTTGACCCAAAGTCCAATGAGCGGAAGATTGAGGACCAGCAGCATGACGTTACCCACATACATGCTGGTGACGGTTCCCCAAAAAAGTTCAGGATTTTTTTCAATCATCATGGGGCCGGGCGAGATGCCATGAATCATCAGTGCGCCCAACAAAATACCCATTACCGCGTTCGCCGGTACGCCCAAAGTCAGGAGCGGAATAAATGCCGCCTGCGCAGCGGCATTGTTCGCCGCTTCCGGCCCGGCCACTCCGGCAATCGCGCCGTGACCAAATTTCTCGGGTGTCTTTGAGATACGCTTTTCAACACCATAGGAAATAAATGAGGCAAGCACTGCGCCGCCTCCCGGCAAAATCCCAAGGAAAAATCCCGTGATTGATCCGCGCGCAATAGGTAGAGCAGATTCCTGCCAGTCCTTTTTGCTAGGCATCAGATTTTTAACTTTGCTGACCACGACGCCCTGTTTAATTACGCGTTCCACGTTTAACAAGATTTCGGATACGCCGAATAATCCCATCGCAAGAGGAGCGATGCCGACACCATCGAGTAAGTCCGGCACATCGAAGGTAAAGCGAGGCATGCCCGTCATCGTATCCATGCCGACCATGCCAATCAGCACACCAACACCTGCCATCATTAAGGATTTCACCATGGACTTTTGCGCAAGATATGTCAGGATCACAAGGCCCATGATCATGAGCGCAAAGTACTCGGGAGGCCCAAACTTGAGTGCGACTTTTGCCAAAGGAGGCGCGAGTAGCATCAGGCCGATGATGCCGATCGTTCCCGCGATAAATGAACCAAACGCTGCGATGCCCAGAGCAGGCCCGGCGCGACCTTGCAGTGCCATCTTGTGTCCATCGAGCATCGTGACAACGGATGCCGCTTCGCCCGGAATTCCAACAAGAATCGAAGTGGTCGATCCTCCGTATTGCGCGCCGTAATAAATACCCGACAACATGATGATGGCTGTAACGGGTGAGATGCCGAAAGTGATTGGTAACAAAATGGACATGGCGCCAACCGGACCGAGTCCGGGTAGTACGCCGATGAGCGTGCCGATTAATACCCCGAGAAAGCAGAAAAATAAGTTGTGGGGTTGAAACGCGACTGAAAGGCCAAATAGTAGGTTGTCTGCGATATCCATGATCTCTGCGGTCCCCTCAGAATCCGAAAATTCCCGCAGGGAGCGAGATGTTCATCATTGTTTTAAACACGACGTAAGTGCTGACTGTCGCGATGGATGGCACCAGCAGACACATTTTCCATTCGAGCCCTTCAAGCCATCGCATGATGATGACGAGTAGTAAAAAACTACAGACAAAAAAACCAAGCGTTTCAAATGAAAAAATAAACAACAAGATCAATCCCGTGATGGCCAATGCGCGCCACCACATCACACCTTTCCATAGATCGCTGACTCGCGTTTGCGTAGCAGGGTCTGCCCTGTAGGATTGCACGACAATAATCAGCGCCATTAGCGCGACAAAGCTGCCTGCCACGAAGGTGAGGAAACCGGATCCTGGCTCCTGCATGGTCCCAAGTTCCAGCCCCAGTCCGCCATATGCCGCAGCGCAACCAAATAACAACCAGAAGAGCCCGCCTATACGCTCAGCATTCATGAGTGTGTCCTCCCTTGAAGAGCAAGAATTCCATTAGGTGGACTCGTCTTGATGTCGGCAAAGTATTCTCTTGGCCCAGTCGAGGCGATTTTTATATTCAAATCAAAGGTGCTGCGATTTTTTAGAGTGCGGCGTGGCATCTAGGTCTCCCGTCATTTTGCATCGCTGGACCATTCTGTGGGCCCAGGCGTACTCAGTGCTGACGTCATCCTAGGTTGTGGCGATATGCTTGTCAATCATGCAGAGTGTGCGCCTAATTGAGTGACGTTGACATCGGATTCATGCTGGTATTACTCTCAATGCATAGTGTATCGAGCGACCATTCAACTTATTTATAGTTTAAAAAAACACAGGAGCAGACATGTCAGACTTACCCAAGCGCGTACGGATTCTTGAAGAAGGCCCTCGTGAAGGCATGCAAATTGAGAAGGGTCCGATTCCGACATCCCGCAAAATCGAGTTGATTGATAGCTTGTCTGAAACGGGGCTCGAACAGATTCAAGTCACCTCTTTCGTCAGCCCGAAAGCTGTGCCTCAGATGGCGGATGCACCAGAGATTGTCGCCGGATTCAAGCGCAAACCTGGCGTGCGCTATACAGCGCTTTGGTTAAACGACAAAGGATTAGAGCGTGCGATTGCGACAGAGAAGCTCGATATTCGTGGTTCTCTTTCACTGACTGCCTCAGAAAAGTTTTTATTGAGAAATCAAAAGCGCACGCTTGAGCAAAACATCGAAGCGGTTCGCTCCATGATTGGCATGTTTAAGCATTACAACGTACCGATCAATCGGGCCAGCATCATGGCGGTATTTGGTTGTAATTTTGAAGGCGACATCCCGATATCTCGCATATTGGACATGATTCAAACGTTTTATGATTTGTCAGAAGAGCATGATTTCAAGCTGGAGGTTTTGTCGCTTGCCGATACGATGGCTTGGGCCACTCCCGGCTCGATTCGCAAGGTGGTTGGAGCTGTGCGAAATAAATATCCCGACTTGCAGTTGTCTTTGCACCTCCATGACACGCGTGGAATGGGGATCGCCAATGCCTATGCTGGGATGGAAATGGGGGTCGCGATCTTTGACGCGGCCGTGGCTGGATTGGGTGGATGTCCCTTTGCTTCCCATTCCGGAGCATCGGGCAATGTATGCACTGAAGACTTGGTGTTCATGTGTCAAGAAATGGGGATCGAGACAGGGATCGATCTGGAGAAACTCATCGAGTCCGCTTTATTGGCCGAGCAAGTCGTCGGTCATCCGCTACCTGGTTCCGTCATGAAAGGAGGCTCGCTTGATCGTCTGCGTCAGAAGGTGAAAGAGTCAATGGCTGCTAGCGCTTAAGGAGTTCTGATATGACAGACATTACTCGGGATCTTGGGGAGTTTGCTGCGAACCTCAAGTATGAACAGATTCCTGCCGCAGCGATTGAGGTCATTCATACCGGTTTCGCGGATTGTGTAGGCGTCATGCTCGCGGGCCGCCAGGAGCCGCCGACGCAAATTCTGACGCAGGTACTCTCGCCGCCGCCTGGACCCGCAACCTTGGTGTTTGGTTCGAGAACGGCGAGTGCAATGGATGCCGCATGGATCAACGGTGTCGCTGCACATGCATTGGACTTTGATGATGTCGCCATCAAAGGCCATCCCAGCACGGTGCTGGTACCTGCTATTTTGGCGGAGGCGCAAGCGCTTGGTTCAACGGGCAAAGAAATGATGGTTGCCTACGCCGTCGGGTATGAGGTCTGGGCTGAACTCGCAAGGCGCGATCCAGATCATTACCATACCAAAGGTTGGCATCCGACAGGTATTCTAGGTGCGATTGGCGCTGCTGCGGCTTGTGCTTCATTAAACAAGCTCAATGCAGAACAATGTGCAATGGCTATCTCGCTCGGTGCCTCTCAGAGTGCCGGCATCATGGCTAACTTTGGCACGATGACCAAGCCTTTTCATGCCGGGCGTTCTGCTCAGTCTGGCGTGTTGGCAGCGCGTCTTGCAAAGGCGGGATTCACTGCATCGCTTGATGCGCTTGAGCATCCTCAGGGCTTTTTGTCTGCAGTGTCGCCAAGCGCACGTTTTGATGTCTCCTCACCTGTTGAGGCTGGTAATAAATGGAAGCTGACAGTCAGTAAGTTATCCGTCAAGAAATACCCACTTTGTTTTTGCACGCATCGCGCGCTCGATGGAATGCTTGATCTTGTCGCGGAGCAATCCTTTCAGCCAGAGGAAATTGAAAGCATCAGCGCACGTACCAGTTTGCGAAACACCAAAGTGCTGCGCAATCACAATCCTCAGACAGGTCTTGAAGCCAAGTTCAGTATGGAGTTCGCAATGGCCTCGTGCGTGGTGGCTCAGCGTGCGGGTTTGACAGAACTGGTGGATGATTTTGTTCAACGCAAGGATATACAGGACTTGATGAAAAAGGTATCGGTCGAGGCCGATGAAACCGAACATCCTGATTTACCGGGCTACTCTCCTTTCGATCAGATCACAGTCAAACTTAAAAATGGACAAGTGATTAAGAGTCGGGAGGTGGTGGCGGTGCGAGGCGGTCCTGACTTACCGCTGAGCCGTGAGCACTTGTGGACCAAGTTTGAGGATTGCGCGCGTGTCGGGAATGCAGAGTTTTCAGCCCTGAGTTTGTTTGATGCGCTCATGTCTCTTGAAACAGTTGCCAAGGTCTCCGATCTGCCAGGCTTGGCTTCCGGGAAAAAGTAATGTGCTTGATGCTTACTGTCAGGTGTTTTTATTTTCAATAACAAACAGGGCGAATGCTTCACGCATTCACCCTGTTTTGTTCTGCGCAGTATCTGATCAGCCGACGTATTTTCTAATCATGCCAAGTGTGCGCTCACGCGCAAGTTTGGCGGATTCAGCATGATAGGAGCCGCGGTGATCGCAGTTAAATCCGTGATCGGCAGGGTAGAAAAAAGCCTGTTCATTTGGATACGCGGCCACAACTGCTTTAGCTTTTTCCATGGGAATCGACTGGTCCGTCTCGCCAAAGTGGAACATGACTGGGCATAGTGGCTTTTCAGTTAAGAAGTTGGGGATGCCGCCACCGTAGTAAGGCGCAGAGCAGCTAAAGCCGGGTACGCGGCTCGCCGCAAGCCATGCGACAACGCCTCCCCAGCAATAGCCGACGATTGCAGCTTTACCAGCGGATTTGCCAAATTCGAGAACGGCAGCCACATCGAGCATGGCGTGATCAAAGCTCATTTTTTTCATGACTTCGACGCCGGCCATGATTTCTGACTGTGAGTAGCCGGTGTCGTACTTTCGCTGGACGCGATCGAATAAAGCGGGAGCGACAGTCAGATAACCATCGGCGGCATAGCCATCCGCAACGGATTGAATATGTTTGTTGATGCCGAAGATTTCTGGTGCGATCACCACGAGTCCGCGCGGTTTGCCGGCGGGCTCTGCAACGTAAGCGTCAAACTCGTGACCATCGGATGCCTTGAGCTGAATTGTTTTACCCATATTGATCTCCTTTTTGAAAACGCTACAAAATTATATGCAATTAACTGCTAGTCTTAGTGTTTGTTTGATACGAATTTGAGACTGGAGAACGCAGTATGACAGATCCCTTGACCCAGATTCTTGTGCCGACCGGAGCGCTGAGAGTCGGACTCTATCCGGGAAGCCCTGGATCGCTCATTGTCGGCGAATCTCCCTCTGACAACAAGGGCTTGGGCTTTGAGCTGGGACGAGCGTTTGCCCAGTTCCTGAGCGTGCCGTTCGAGCCAGTTGTTTTCTCGACAAATGGCGATATATTGGCTCAAGCGAAACTTGAGCATCTCGATTTTGTATTTGTAAATGCTACCCCTGTACGTGCCGAGTATCTCGCTTTTAGTGAGCCCTTGCTTTTTACGGATCAAACCTATTTGGTGGGGCCGCGGTGCCCTATACAGAAGATTGATGAGATTGATATGCAAGGAATCACTGTTGGCGTCTCATCGGGAAGCACGTCTGAGGCGACGCTTCCAACATTGCTTAGACAGGCACGCGTTGTGTCAACGAATAGTCTTGAAGAAGTGATTGGCTTGCTTACCTCAGGTGTGATTGATGCCTTTGCTACAAACAAAGCGATTTTGTCTGAGATTGCAGATCATGTGCATGGTGCACGTATTCTTGAAGGTGCCTGGGGACAAGAGAAAATTGCGATAGGTATCCCAAAACCTAGAGCGCAAGCCTTGCATGTGCTGGAACGGTTTTGTCTGCAAGTGAGACAAAATGGTTTACTCGCTGAGGCTGTGCGTCGCGCGGGCATGCGCGGCGCACACATTTAAAGCTTGATGATCAGAACGTTTTAGTCAGGGAGATGAGCAAGCCGCCTTTGCCGAGATTCTGAAGCTGTGGGTTGACATAGGATCCATCTTTAGCGTTTGTGCCGACATAGGCCATCGAGCCTGAGAATCCACTACCGAAGTCTTTCGTGACACCTAATTTCCAGTCTGTATAAGAAAACAAACTGCTGTTGGAGATGCCGCTTCCAGCTACCTTGCCTGCAACATATTGGTATCCGACATGTGCGTTCAGAGACAAGCCCCACACCCCCGTATCGTAGTTAACTGTCAAGTCGGTATAGTTTGAGCCAACGCTGTTCGCAGTGCCGAAGAGGGTAGAGGCAGCCCAGGAAAATTTAATAAATCCTGTTACTGCGTCGAGCGTAAAGTTTTGTGCGGCATATAACTCAGTTGTATTGGGATTTGCTGCGAATGCTGAAAGATTTGTAGTGGGATAGTAGTATTGCAAGATGCCTACATCCGCCACAAAGCCTTTTGACCATTCATATTTAAATCCACCATAGAAATCCATTTCAATTGGCGCACTGGCATTGTTTCCAGCCAACGATGCGGCGTCGGATATCCAACTGATCGAAGAGTTCCAATTACCAAGATAAAAGCCGCTAGAGTGCGCATAGTCAAAGCCCCCTTGTATAGCGGGCCTGAAGTTTGATTGTGAAATGCCGCGATAGCGATAGTCATTCGTTAAAGAGAGATTGGCTGTAAAAGGGCCGGGTGTGACGATAGAGGCAGGCTCTACAGCTGTGGGACCGCTCTGAGCTGATGCTGAGGGTAGCGCGAGGATGGATGCCGAAATGACCGCAGCGCTGGTGCCCAAAGCGCTTAGTACGCGTGGATGACTCATAGTGCCCCCTGGATTGAAAAGTGGTGTTGAGTCAGACACCAAGCAATATGCATGCCAACCCGGTTGCGTGTGGGCTGTAGATGATTGCTGCTTGAGGGTTAGTTGTATGACCGTTGATGCTGGATGTGGCAGTGCATCAAATAAGGGATGCACATTGCTTCACGCTGGTGCAGGATTGAAAAACGCCCCACCTTTGCAGTCTATATCACTGCAAAAGTGAGGCGAGTGGTTCGGGATGTTTGCTTTAAGATATTAAATTAATCAGCTGTCATCTTTGCGCGGATAATCACGTCTTTCCACTTTGCAGTTTCAGACTTGATAAACGCGGCATACTGCTCAGGGGTGCTGCCGACAACTTCTGTCGCCGTATCGACGATGCGCTTGTTGACATCAGGCATGGCAAGCACTGTCGCAACGTCTTTAGACAGTTTGTCGATAATCGGCTTTGGCGTTCCGGTGGGTGCCATAAAGCCAAACCAAGCGGTGATTTCAAAGTCTTTGACGCCACTCTCGATCATCGTTGGGATCTGAGGCTCTGCTGGCGAGCGCTTGTCGCTCGTGATCGCCAGTGCACGCAACTTTTGCGCACGGATATGTGGCAAGAGCACAGGCGTGTTGTGAATCAGAATTTCGATCTGTCCGCCCAAGCCGTCTGTTGTCATTTGAGCGCTGGATTTGTAGGGAATACCAACGATCTGGATGTTCTCGACCAGATTGAGCAGCTCGCCCGTCAGGTGCTGCGTGGTACCGGGGCCCGCTGTACCGTAACGCAACTTGCCAGGATTTTTTCTGGCTAAGGCAATCAACTCTTGAATATTGTTTGCCGGGACTGAAGGGTGTACGGTAATCCAGTTGGGCGTTTTCGTAGCCAGGCTGACTGCGACCAAATCTTTGCCGGGACTGTAAGGCAGTTTGCCCGGTCCCATCAAACTTTCGGCAACAGCGATCGGTCCGATGGTGTTGTACAGGAAGGTGTAGCCGTCTGGCGCGGATTTAGCCACGCGATCCGTACCGATCGTACCGCCTGCGCCGACAACGTTTTCAACGACAACGGGCTGACCCCACATTTCGGAGAGCTTTTGGCTGATCAGGCGAATCTGACCGTCCGGAGCGCTACCTGGGGGCGCCGGTACGATCATGCGGACTTGTTTTTCAGGCCATTTAGTTTGCGCGTGCGCAACATCTGGGGCGACGAGGCCATAGGCCATCAATGATGCAAGGGCGGCGGTGATACCGCGTTTTAAGGTCAATTTCATTATGTCTCCTGATGTCATTCAAATTTGACGACTTATTCTAAACAACTAAGCGCCTGCAATGTCACATCGGTTTCCCTAGATGGCTCTAAGGAAAAATATGCTAAATGCAATAACAAATTATCTATTTAACAATTATTAAAAATAGTTCTATTTAATGATCTCTGGGTTGTGTTCACCCAATCGGGGAGGACGTCTGCCTGCTTGACCAGGTGTACCTGATAGTTTTATGGGAAGACCGATTCCGCGATAGTCGGATCGTTCGATAATCATTTCCCTGGCATGGGCGTGCGGCTGCTGCATAGCCTCTGCGACATTGAAAACAGGACCTGCGGGTACGCCGACAGACATGAGGGCTTCGCACAGTTCAGAACGTGAGAAGTCTTTGAGCACCTCGGCCAGTGTCTGGCGCAAGGCTAGGCGGTTAGCCATACGCGCGCTGTTTGTATGAAAATCAGGGTGTTCACTGAGATCAGGGCGATTGATTTGTTTGCAGAAGCGAACAAATTGGGCATCGTTGACGATCCCCAAAAACATTTGACCGTCACCTACATCAAAGCGGTCGTAGGTGGGAATGTTTGGATGCGCGCTGCCAAGCAGCCCAGGAATCGTGTCGGATGTCATCCAGTTGACGCCATGCGGTATGAGCATGCTGAGTGCGGTATCGAATAGGGTTGCGTCGACACGTTGTCCGCGTCTGGTTCGTTGCCTGGCTAGAAGCGCCATCAAAATTCCAGAAAAAGCGGTATATCCCGTGACCTGATCTACGATAGGTATACCGATACGCGTGGGACCGGAATTGACGTCGCCGTTGATGCTCATCAGACCGCACATCGCTTGTAAAACCGCATCGTAACCCGGTCGCCCACCCAGAGGACCGGCTTTACCAAAGCCTGAAATGCTGCAGTACACGAGCTGAGGAAATTGCGAGGTCAGTTCGGACTCGTAGCCTAGGCCCCATTTTTCCATCGTACCGGGTAAAAAATTTTCAATCAGTACATCGGCTTCAGCGAGAAGCTCTAGAAGGATGTTTTTGTCTGAAGGTTCGGCTAAATCAAGGCAGATACCGCGTTTGCCGCGATTGAGCGCGTAGAAATAAGCAGCCTGTCCGGGTTCGATAAAAGGAGGGCCGAGACGACGTGTCTCGTCGCCTTGCGCAGATTCGACTTTGATCACATCGGCGCCGTGATCGGCCAGCATTTGAGCGCAAAGCGGGCCGGCCACTACGCGTGACAGATCCAGAACACGAACGCCAGCCAGCGAGCCATTACTTTGCGGCGGGGTCAGCCATGCGTTCTCTGTCAGGTGCTTAGTCATTGGCTCATCCGCGGCTAGGCAGCTCGACAATGCCTGAGCCCAGCACTGAGAGCTCTTGATCTTGGTTGTGAGCCTCTTGAGCGATCTCAACTAAATAGCGATCGCCCTCTTTGTATTTTCTAACGACTTTAGCCTGGATGAAAATCATATCGCCCTCGGGGTTATGACGTCTAATCTTACACTCAGCTTTGCGCAAAAAGCCATCATCACCCATCCAGTTAGTGAGTTGATGCATGAGCCAAGAGCTCCGCTCAGGACCATAATCATAGGCGCCTGGCGCGCCAACCTCCAGTGCGAAGTCTTCTTCCCAGTGCACACGCTCGGGCACATCCGGTATGCCAAAGCGGTTCTTGATGCCGACGCCGGGATGTGCGTCGATCAACTGCCATGCGAGCTTATTGGCGCGAATGTAAAGACCGCCCCAGCCTTGTGCGTAGGCAATAAAACCAGTGACAGTCATTGGGCCCTTGAATAAAACGGGAAGTGCCTCGCCTTCGGTGACGTCTTCCCAATAACGAGTGTTGGCGCCCCGCACTTCTTCATTTGCATAAAGCTTATAAGCTTCCTTGATCTGTTCGTCGGAGTAGGTGACATGTCCTTTTTCCTGGACTGATTTGTACTTGGTACCCTTTTCGCGTGCATGATCACGTTCGGTGCGGAAGCACCATGTATCGGCTTCGGCAAGCTTATCGCCTGTTTGATTGAAAAAATCCACATGATAGATTTGCTGAATTGCTTTGCCAGCAAAGCGGGTCTCATGTTCGATGCAGTCCTTGAGATAGGCTTCGGTACTGATGACATCATTGCGCTTCGCATATTTGTGCCAAGTCCAGTCTGATCCTGACCACATCGCATGTACGCCTGGTAATCCCCCAACGTAACCTGACACAATTCGACTGGTTGAGTATAAAAAACTTGGCAATGCAACAAGACCGCCGTGTTTGGTTTTGGCTGCATAGTCAGGATCGCACCAGAGTGGATTGTCATCGCCAATGCCGTGCGCGTAATGTCTTATGTTGTCTCGTGTCGCTTCGTAACACCAAGGTTCGGCCGTCGCACCGATCTTGACGCCAATCCGTCGACGCAAATCATCGAGACCTTGCTCGGTTATTTTCGGAAAATTTCTTTGACCAATTGGGGAAGATGACATGTGTGACTCCGGGCTCATGAATGTGATGTGGATATTGGTATTAACTTGCGAATTTAAAAAACTGAATGACGAAGGATCCTATGTCCGAGGATGCACAAGTTCAAGTTCGCGCAATTTTTTTCGGTGCACTTTGCCGGCTGGTGTCTTGGGAAGTTCGCTGACAAAGCTAATTTGTCGAGGATATTCATGCTGACTTAGTCGACTGCGAACGAGATGCTGAATTTCTTCGATAAATTGATCATCTCCCGGGCGGCGGGCCACAACAAAAGCTTTGACTGACTGGCCACGCAAGGGGTCGGGTACCCCAATCGCTGCCGCCTCTATTACGTCAGGGTGTTTGAGAATCGCGTCTTCTATTTCTACTGCGCTCATCGTCCAGCCCGCGGAGATAATCACATCGTCCGCACGACCACCGTGATAGAAGTAACCGTCTTCGTCCGTTCGGCCGAGATCTTTAGTCGGGATCCATTGTCCCTTTCTCCAAACCTTCAGTTCACCGGTGACACCGGGAGGGCAGGGCTGTCCATTTGCATCTTGAACCTGCACTTGTGCACCCGGAATGGCTTTGCCCAGTGAGCCGTGTTTAACGGGAAAATCTTTCGCCCCCGGGTAGCTCACCAGTATGACACCTATTTCAGTCGTGCCATACATACTGCAGACTCTCAGGCCAAAGGTCTGGTCGATGAACGCTTCTGTCGCACTATCGATCGGCTCACCAGTGAAAGACATTTTCTCCAGGCAGAAAGTGTAGCGATTGGCCACATCCGCGTTTTTCATCATCCTGTAGTGCGTCGCAGCGGCAGAGATGTTTGTGAATCGATGGTCTTGCAAACTTTTGAGTAGACGTTCGGCATGGAATTTACCGGCGAATGCACCAACAGTCAGGCCTAGCGCCATGGGAGCTAATGTCCCATGCCAAAGCCCATGCCCCCATGCTGGTGAAGAAGGACAGAAAAAGCGGTCACCCGGTCTGAGTCCTGTGCCGTAAAGTGCTGCGACCATCAACGTCACAATTGAGCGATGTTTGTGCTTAACCGCTTCGGGAAGTTCGCGCGTTGTTCCGGAGGTATATTGAAAAATTGCAAAGTCATCTGCGCGTGTTTGCGTCTCGAACTTAGCGGAAAAACGACTGATTCCAGAGATAAAGGTGTCGTCAGCCAAGCAGGTGCGTTTCAGTGTTTCCTGATCAACGATGCCAATTTTTTCGGCGTTGGTGAACAGCATGGCCGGCGCACAGTCTTGAATGCGCAGTTGCAAGCCATCCGGACCAAACAAGGTAAAGAGAGGCACTGCGATGCCCCCCATCTTCATGATTCCGTAGACGCAGGCATAAAAAGCCAATGAGGGCTCCAGCATGACGGCTACCCGATCACCTGCCTTGACATGTTGAGACACTAAAAAGTGCGCAACTTGAGAGGAACGCTCAGCAAGCTCTCGGTAGGAAATGATTTCGTCCGGACCATCTGCCCGGATCACAATCAACGCAGTGTCATCGGTGTGGGCATAGCGATCGACACACTCATGACTAATGTTTAGGTGTTCTTTGTCACCATCAAAAAGCTCCCATAGCTTTTCCGATGAAAAGTGCTTTTGCGCATCCTCATACGAAGTGTATTCGGTCAGCTTTTTCATTGTTTGTCTCGAAATGTTTTTTAAATCTGTGCAAGAACCACTTTAACGAGCGAATATTTTGTTGTCAAATAAAAATAATTATTGTATTAGTACAATAATAAGGTGTAATATTTTCATATGAAAAAACAAACTGAGTCGCCAGCAAAATTGCCGCGTATCCGACCTGTTCCCGCAGTGTCGAGGGCTATCGCCATTTTGCGTCTCTTGGGTAAAGCGCGCGAGCCGATGGGCGTGAATGCGATTGCCCAGGCATTAGCCTTGGTGCCCAGCACCTGTCTGCATATTTTGAGAGCGCTAGTCGAGGAGAGGCTAGTCACCTTTGATCGCTTAACCAAGCACTACAGGTTGGGAGCGGGGATGCTGAGTCTCGCGCGTAGCGCGATTGAATCCAATTCGTTTCCATTGAAGGTTCAGCCGGCATTGGATCGACTATCTACAAAATGGGGAGTGACGGCAATCGGCGTCGATGTGAGCGATCCTGAACAAATGGTAGTGGTTGCGCTTTCACATTCAAACATACCTTTCAGATTGCACGTCGATGTCGGAAGTGTGTTTCCTGCACTGTTGAGTGCGACAGGACGCTTGGTTGCCGCCTTTGGCGAGCAGCCAGCGATGGAGCTTAAAAAACGATTTGCAAAATTACGATGGGATCAGCCCCTTGATTATGAAGATTGGAGTAAAGAGGTCGCTTTTGCGAAAAAAAATCATTACAGCATCGACCGCAACACCTATATCGCTGGTGTTTCGATAGCTGCCGTACCTGTCCTAGCGCCAAATGAAAAGATCACGCACACGATTGTTTGTGCGTCTCTCATGGATGCGCTTAATAAAACACAAGTCAAGCAACTGATCAGGGAAATGCAGGCTGAGGCGCGATCGATCGCCGAAGAACTGTTTGTTTAGAGAATAAGTAATAAATATTAAGGAATAGAAATATGACTCAGCCATTTCAGCCAGAAGAGCACGGCTGGAGCTCCGTGCGTACGGCAGGTTTTTTCACTACGATCGGTCCATTGTGGTGTCGCAAAGTGGGTGACAGTTGGGAGTATGGTTTAGTAATAGAAAAGCAACACGAAAATCCGCTTGGAATCTCGCATGGCGGCATGCTGATGACATTGATGGATCAGGCGATGAGTATCGTTGCCTGGCATCAGGCGGAGCGTCAGTCGTGCGCGACGATTCAACTCGATACGCATTTTCTCGCACCATCTAAAGCAGGGGACTTTGTAGTCGCGCGAATAGATGTGACAAGAAAAAGTGCGAGTTTGATATTTTTACGTGGCGTGCTGTCCGTGGATGATCGTGAAATTATGACTGCTCAGGGTTTGATGAAGATTGTGCGTCGCTCAACGGACTGAGACTGATAACTGCCTGAGCAATGTTGCCAGCTTTGCATAGGCATCTTCGCGTGATGCTGGATGCGGCCCGACATGGACACCTTCTCCAGGGTGAACGCCATTCGGGACATCTTTACGCAAACGGACCTTGCCGACAGGGCTATCGAAGCCGTGGTGTGCATCTGGATAGACAAATACGCTTGCACCGATGCGTTCACCCAAAGCGATGCAAGGTTTTGGTGGAGTCCAGTCGTCCTGGCCGCCAATAAAGAGCGTTAAAGGAATGCGCGTGCGAAAGTCACGGGCCAGTTGTTGGGAACAGCCAGGGTAAAAAGCGACAGCCTGATCAATGAAGGCTTCTGCAGGGCTCCGCGACTCGATCGTTTGCAAAACCGTTGTGCCTCCGTTGGACCATCCGAGCAAAACACTTTTAAGTGAGGATGGCGAGGTAGACTTATTTGAATCATTCACCCAGTTTTGTTCTCTCACCCAGCGAGCGGTTGCGAGCGCGTCATTTTTTCGATCTGCTTGTTTGATGGTGCGTTCAGAAAATTTCTGAGTGCATATTTCCCTGCGGCCACGGTTACTGAAACTATCTGGAAACACGGCAATCCAATCAAGATCGTTCGCAAATTTCGCCATTGCTGCGTGTCTTGCTGAGAGTCGATCGCCTTGAGAGGTGTTGGTCGATAGCAATCCGCCACAGCCATGAAGAGCGATAAGTACGCCTTTTGGCGTATTTGGAGGGGTGAAGACATGCAGCGAAATGTCGCCTTGGTTGGGTATTGACAACACTGTGCGATATGCCCGCTCAGCCGCATAAACACTAGTGTTTTGAGCAAAAAAAATAAGAATGACACTAAAGAAAATATATTTGAATTTAGGCAATTGTGTTCCAATCACAAAGAGTATCAAGCATTATAAAAAATACGTTCAATAGTTATATCCGATCATCGGAGATCAATAATGAAATTTACGCTAAAAAAGAGCGCCTTAGCCCTTGCGATGGCTGCGGGTGCGCTAATGTCTACTCAGGCCTTAGCTCAAAAAAAACCTAACATTCTGATCCTGTGGGGCGATGATATTGGTCAGTTCAATATCAGTGCGTACAACATGGGCATGATGGGTTACAAAACGCCCAACATCGATAGTATCGCCAAACAAGGCGCACTCTTCACCGACTGGTATGGTCAGCAGAGCAGTACTGCAGGGCGTGCGGCCTTCATCACTGGCCAATCTCCGATTCGAACAGGTTTGACAAAAGTCGGCCTGCCCGGAACACCCGAGGGCATGCGCAAAGAAGATCCTACGTTAGCCACATTGCTCAAAGCACAAGGCTACAAGACAGGCCAGTTCGGCAAGAACCACCTTGGTGATCGTGATGACATGCTGCCGACTGCGCATGGTTTCGACGAGTTTTTTGGCAACCTCTATCACCTCAACGCCGAAGAAGAGCCTGAGAATCCAGACTATCCTAAAGATCCAGAATTTAAAAAGAAGTTTGGTCCACGCGGCGTGATCCATAGCTTTGCAGGCGGTCAGATCAAGGATACTGGGCCACTGACACGTAAGCGTATGGAGACCATCGATGATGAGGTCATGGTCAAGACACTTGATTTTATGGAACGCGCCAAGAAAGAAGACAAGCCATTCTTTATCTGGTGGAACTCCACACGCATGCATATTTTCACGCATTTGAAAGAGTCCTCCAGGGGTAAGACGGGTCTGGGCGTTTACGCGGACGGTATGGTTGAGCATGATGGCCACGTTGGTCAAATCCTTGCCAAGCTCAAAGAGCTCGGCCTGGATGAAAACACCATCATCATGTATTCAACAGATAACGGCGCAGAAACTTTCACGTGGCCTGATGGCGGCACGACGATGTTCCGCGGCGAAAAGAATACAAACTGGGAAGGTGGTTACCGCGTTCCTGCGATGATCAAATGGCCAGGTGTGATCCAGCCTGGCACCATCAACAACAATATCGCTGCACATGAAGACATGCTGCCAACGTTGCTGGCTGCCGCAGGTGATAAAACTGTCAAACAGGATTTGTTGAAAGGTCGCAAGATTGGTGACATGACCTACAAGGTTCACCTTGACGGATATGATCTTGGCCCAGCACTGAAAGGCGAGAAGCAGCCTTGGCCACGTCGTGAATTTATCTACTGGACCGATGATGGCAGCGTTGCTGCTTTGCGCTACGATAACTGGAAGGTTACCTTCCTGCAGCAGGAAGCCGAGGGTCTGGAAGTCTGGCAAAAACCCTTCACAGTACTTCGCGCTCCAGCGCTGACTAACTTGCGCATGGATCCGTTCGAGCGTGCGCAGCAAGAGCATGCGATGGGATATCAGCGCTGGTATCTCGACAGGATGTTTGCGATTGCTCCTGCCGGTGCTTACGTAGGCAGATGGTTACAGAGCTTTAAGGAATTTCCTCCTCGTCAAAAGCCTGGTAGTTTTAACTTGGACCGTGTAATGGAATCGGTCACACGTTCGCAGCAAAACTAAATATCTTTGCATTTTTTGTGAACGATAGAAGTTAAAAAAAACTCCGCCCTCAACCGGCGGAGTTTTTTTATTTACGTTTATGATGACGCAATCAGGAGAGTCCAATGAAGAAATTGATTGCCGGATTGATGTTATTTATCGCGGCCAACGCGTTTGCGCAAGGTCTGTTGCCCTCTTGGAATGAGGGGCCGAGCAAGCAAGCTGTATTAAGCTTCATCGATAAAACGACTACGCCGGATAGCCCTGACTTTGTGCCTGTCGCTGAGCGAATTGCCGTTTTTGACAATGACGGTACCTTATGGAGTGAGCAGCCTATTTATGTTCAGATCGCGTTCACGATTGATCGCATCAAAGCACTTGCTCCGAATCATCCAGAATGGAAGACGACCCAACCCTTTCAGGCTGTACTTGAAAATGACTTGAAAAGTGTATTGGCTTCGGGGCAAAAGGGGTTGTTTGAACTGATTGCCGCCACGCATGCAGGTGTCGATACCGAGACGTTCAGAAACACGGTTGAACAATGGTTGAAAACTGCTCGACATCCTCGCACAGGCCGGCCATACACAGAGATGGTTTATCAACCGATGTTGGAGCTGCTGGCGCATCTTGAGACGCGTGGCTATAAGACTTACATCGTATCGGGAGGGGGCGTTGAGTTCATGAGACCCTGGACTGAAATGGTCTATGGCATTCCACCCGAGCGCGTCATTGGCAGCTCGATCAAAACTAAATTTGAAATCGTCGAGGGGCAACCAAGGTTGATTGGTTTGCCTGAGCTTCAGTTTATCGATGATGGTGAAAATAAACCGATTGGTATACAGCAGCGCATTGGACGCCGTCCGGTGATGGCGTTTGGGAATTCTGATGGTGACCGAGAGATGCTTTTATGGACAACTGCTGGCAAGGGACCGCGCTTCGGTATGTTGATTCACCATACGGATGATGTGCGCGAGGTTGCTTACGATCGCCAGTCCTCGATTGGTCGATTGAATGCAGCACTCGATATGGCACCCGAAAAAGGCTGGATAGTCGTGGACATGAAGCGCGAGTGGAAAGAGATCTTTCCACCCCAAAAATAAACTATGCAGGCAGTCGACCGAGATGCCTGAGAATGCGCACCACATCTGGGCCGATGTGGTCATAAAAATGGTAGAGGCCGGAGCACAGATAATTCAAGCCCGGTTCACCATCTCGAGTCTTGATGAGCCTATTTTTAGGGCATTCACCCCAGCATAGTTTCAAGTAATCACAAGAGCGGCATTGTTTGGGAAGCGTATCGCGCTTATCCATGCCAAACTTTTCCTGCACTGCGGAAAAGGCCATGTCCCCAAGGTGAGTCTCAGCAATGTTGCCAAGCCGATACTCTGGGTAGACAAAGTGATCGCAGGAGTACACCTCGCCATCATGTTCGACGGCAAGACCTTTGCCGCAGAATTCTGCTTGTGTGCAGGTTTGAGCGGGTAGGCCGGCGGCTTGTGCAATTGCAGTTTCAAATAAATTGACGTGAATGCGGCCGTAATCGGTGGCAAGCCACTCGTCCCACACTCCCGCCAAAAATGTGCCATAGTCATCTGGATCGACAGACCAGTCAGTCACGATCGACAAGGGATGGCCAGGCTTGGCGCGACTCGTATCCTGCATTGGCGCGCTTGAAAAGTCCATTTTGCCCGGCGCAGCTTCTTTGAAGGCTCGGGGTTCGACGGCGGGATTGAATTGAACCCGCCAACTACCCACTTCGTCAACAAGGAAACGGTAAACCTCTTTTGGGTGTTTAGCATTGGCGCGATTCACTACACATAGCGCGGCAAAAGAAACCTCTGCCGCGACGAGTTTGCGTGCCGCGCTCATCACCAGATCAAAGGTCGGCTTGTTGTTACGCGTTTTTCTGTAGCGGTCGTGGAGATCCCGCGGCCCATCAATAGACAGGCCAACATGGAAATTGTGTTTTTTCAGGAAGGCAATCCACTCATCATCGAGCGCGATGCCATTTGTTTGTAAATCGTTTTCAATCCGCTGTCCTGGCTTGGCGTATTTGGATTGCAACGCAACGACCCGTTCGTAAAAAGGCAGGCCCATGAGGGTGGGTTCACCACCTTGCCATGAAAAAACGACTTGTTCACCTGTTTGACTTTCGATGTACTGGCGAATGTGCTGCTCAAGTGTTGGTTCGTCCATTCGCGCATGAGGCTTATGGTCGAGCAAGTCGGTCTTATGCAGATAAAAGCAATAGTCACAGTCAATATTGCACTCAGCGCCGGAGGGCTTGTTCATCGCATGAAAGCGATAGTGTCTTCCGGCGGGAAGAGCAGGAAGCTTAAGTTCAGGCTTCAACACAGTGCGCACTTATTTTTCGATTTTGGTGATTTTGTTGCCCTGGATGCCGATGCCAGCCATGAGGCCTTTTTGACCAAATACAAACGCATAAATATCTTTTTGCATCGTGGTTGTCGTGGTCGAGTTGCCCATACCCTGATCGACGACTACGACGCTTGGACCGACGCCGACCTCAAAGCCTTGTGCCACATTCAGTGCGTTGACAGCCTGTTCCGTCATAAAGAACATCGCGTACCCATACTCTTGGGCGCCCGCTTGAAAACCAAAAGAAGCACCACCCGTATTGTAAAAAGCGGAGGCCTTATCGCCGCGCCACAATACACCTTCACCATACTGGCCGCCGATCATGAGGCCAGCTTTTTTGACGCTTGGAAAAACTAAAATCGCAGCAGCCTTGGTGCTGAGTTCTTTTGCAACGGCATTTTGGGCGATCAGGCTGTTGAGCGCGGCACGTGAACTGCGCTCGAGCGCTGCGCGATTTTCGGCGTGAGCGCTTGAAGCGAATAAGGTGGCAACTGAAAGGGAAAAGAGGAATAAAGCCTTGCGAAAGGTCAGAGTCATGATATTTTTAAAAAAGATTAAAAAATAAAAGGATCAGAATACACGCAAGTTAAATGATTGGGTACTATTCTCGATCTCTGAATGGTTCCAAAGCGCGACAGGGTCCCAGAATCGTCATCGTAACAATGGATTCCCGCAACTTGGCGCGTGTGCCAAGATGAGCTTGCCTCGCTAGAGATCTATTTGGCGTACGCTCTTTGGCGTGCGTGAGGGCTAGGTTAACCGCTGATTGAATTCCTGGCGTTGAATGAATCTCTGGCGTTGGAAGAACCGCAGGCGCCACTACAGCTGCCGTCGGGTCTTCAGATAAAGGCTGCGGGAAATTCCACTCTTCAAGATCTGTACCTTGAGTCGGTACCTTTTGAGTCATGGTCTCTTGGTTACCCGACATTTTTTTCAGCTTGATCGGGGACGAGTTGGTTTTGAGCCGGCGCTTTGAGCGCTCGTTGATATAAACGATCAACGCGGCGAGGCCTGCAAAAAGTGCAATGGCCGAAACGAGTTCTCCGTCAAACATCTTTTTTATTTCCGCGGCACAGAAGGTGTTGCATCGTCAGGTGTTCCTGCAATCGTGTCACGCATTTGCGTATCCGCTTGCAGGTTTTTCATGCGGTAGTAATCCATGATGCCCAGATTACCTTCGCGGAAAGCCATCGCCATGGCATGTGGGACTTCGGCTTCTGCCTCAACCACTTTGGCGCGCATCTCTTGTTCGAGAGCGACTGCCATCGCGCGTCGCTCTTCGGCTTTGGCTTGAGCGATTTGTTTGTCAGCATTGGCCTGGTCGATTTGAAGTTTGGCACCAATGTTTGCGCCGACATCGACATCGGCGATATCGATGGAAAGGATTTCATACGCCGTGCCGGCGTCCAAGCCCTTGCTCAAAATATGCTTGGAGATATGATCGGGATTTTCCAGCACGCTTTTGTGATTGAGTGCCGAGCCGATCGTGCTCACCATGCCCTCGCCAACACGCGCGATGATGGTTTCTTCGCCAGCACCACCGACTAGCCTGTCGATATTGGTGCGAACCGTGACGCGTGAAACGACGATCAGTTGGATACCGTCTTTTGCCACGGCAGCGATACGCGGCGTTTCAATGACTTTAGGTAACACCGACATCTGAACGGCCTCAAGTACATCGCGCCCAGCCAGATCAATGGCTGCCGCCCGTTTGAAAGGTAGAGGAATGTTTGCCTTGTCGGCTGAAATCATCGCGTTGACAACACGAACGACATTACCGCCTGCAAGAAAGTGCGCTTCAAGATCATTGACTGAAATTTCCAGACCTGCTTTGACCGCGCTGATGCGAGCGTTGATGATAGTGCCTGGCGGGACTCGACGCAGACGCATGGCGATTAAAGTAAAAATCCCGACATAGGCACCCGAAGCCCATGCTGCAATCCATAACGGAAGCGGCACGAGATAGAGCACCAAAATAATAATGGCGATGAGTGGTATGAGTAATCCAAGAGACCCGATCAGGCCTGTATCAAATGCAAGCATTTCTCGCTCCTTAACTTAAGATGAGGGTCCGACGTCGCGCTGAACCACGATGCGGTTACCGTCTACGTGCATCACGCGAATCGGTGTACCCGCATCGATGAACTCGCCGTCTGAAACGACGTCAATTCGGTGACCTTGGAAATCAGCAATTCCTGCGGGTCGAAGTGCGCTGTGTGCGTGGCCTGTTTTGCCAAGCCACTGGTAGTCAGATGGAGGCGTCGATGAAAAACCATCCGAAGCATCGAGTGCCGTACTCAGGATAAGTTTTCGACCAATTGGTAATTTGGGTAGGAACTTAAGAAAGAGCGCACTGAGAATCACGGCAAGCACCAGAGAAAAACCCATGCGTGCAACGGCCCAAAGAATAAAACCGGAATGACTGCCTGCGCCGAGTGTGCTCATGACCAAAGCGCCAAGAAGGGCCAGAAGTCCCAAAATCCCGACGATACCAAAGCCGGGAATCACGAAGAGCTCAAGTGCAAATAAAAAGATACCAATGACAGCGAGCAGGAGTTCTTCCCAGCCAGCGAGCTGCACGAGCCAGTGTCCCCACATGAATAAAGAAAGGCTAGATAAACCAATCACACCCGGAATGCCAAAACCAGGCGTGCGCAGTTCTAAAAAGATACCGAGCATCGCAACGCTGACTAAAAGCGAGCTCACGACAGGGTGGGTAAGAAAGCGAACAACTTCTTCCGCCCAGTTTGGGGTAAAGGTGCGAATCTCCGGATTCTGGATGTTTAGTTCTTTGAGAAGCGCCTCGATAGAATTAGCTTGCAGGTCGGCCACTTTAAGTTTCAGTGCCTCCTCTGTCGTGAGCGTGAGTAGCTTGCCTTTTTCGCTTATTTCTGGAATCACGACGTCACTGTCGACCATTGCTTCGGCGATAAGAGGCGGCCGTTTGCGGCTTTCGGCTGTGGCCCGAAACTCTTTACGCACATAAGAAACTGTTTTTTCTGAAGTGGGGGCGGTTGTGGTGCCTGAGGGTCCGGCCTGAACAGGTGCCGCTGCCCCGATTGTGCCTCCCGGAGCCATCGCGATGGTTTGTGCCGCCAGACTAATTAACGCGCCTGCGGAAATGGCTCTCTTGTCGATAAAAGCAATTGTTCTTACCGGACTGTTTAAGAGCGCATCACGAATTTGAACGGCAGCATCGACGCGACCCCCGAACGTATTGATATCCAGGATCACGGCAACAGCTTTATTTTTTTGAGCTTCTTCGAGCACACGCTCAACGAAAGGCGCTAGCCCCAGGTCAATGATGCCTTTTATTGGAGCAACATAAACAATGTTGTTCGTGGAGGCCGTCGTTTGGCCATAAAGCGACACGCTCGCGCCAAAGAGACCCAGCGCAAGCAAACTCAAATACAAGAAAGTTTTCTTTACGAAGCTCATAACCTGAGTGTACAGGGGATGAGCAGATCTCTCGAGATTTTTTAGGACTATTGCCAATCGAAGATGGATCTACATTTAGTAAAACGATTGATCTTCAGTGGAAAGAAGAGGGAATGCGCTGAGCGCGCCCGAGGGTTCGAGCGCCCTTGCGGCATGCAGGTAGCTCGCATCAAGTTCTTTCAGGCTGTTCACACCTAATAGTCCCAGGCAGATATTGACTTCGGCTTCAAGCAACTCAAGTGTGCGGACGAGGCCGGCTGTACCATTTGCCGCCAGCCCAAAACACTGCATACGACCTATGCCCACCATATCTGCGCCGGATGCAATGGCTTTGACAATATCAGTGCCCCGGTTGATGCCTCCATCTACGATGACGGTCGCTTGTTGCTTGACTGCCTGGACGACCTCGGGCAAAACGTCCATTGAGCCTCGACCGTGATCAAGCTGTCGACCGCCATGATTAGATACATAGACCATGTCGACGCCATGGTCGACGGCCATGGCTGCGTCTTCGGCTGTGGCAATGCCTTTGAGGATGAGCGGGATCTTGAGCTTGGATTTCAGGCGATCCACGTCCCGCCACGTTAATCTGGGTTGATGCTCGCGACCGGGAACGGCGCTTCGGCGGATGTTGCGTTTCGCAAGATCTCTTTCACGACGGCTGTAGAGTGCCGTATCAACGGTCAGGCAAAACGCAGCATTACCGTGGGCCTCGGCGCGGGCAGCGATTTCATCGACCCAGGCTGGATCGCCATGAACATAAAGTTGGAAAAGACGTAGAGCATCGGGCGCCGCTTGCTGAACTGCTTCGAGGCCAGGTTCGCATACCGAGCTCAGCATGTGCGCAACACCGAATTCAGCCGCCGCGCGCGCAGCTGCCGCGCCTGCCTCTGGCGCAAAGAGCTCGAGACTTCCTACAGGTGCCAGGATAATCGGGAGTCTGAGCGCACGACCCAGAAAGGATGTACTCCCCGAGACGTGGCTGACGTCGCGCAGTACCCTGGGGCGAAAGGCGAGCGAATCAAGCGCAGCTCTGTTGCGTCTTAATGTGGTTTCTGTTTCAGTGCCGCCGACAATATAGTCCCAGTGATCATGATTCAGTTTCTGACGTGCTTTTTGGATAATTTCGTGGAGCGTTAAAAAAGTCTGTTGTGAGCTTGTCATGTCTGGAAGTTGGCTGCATTTGAAGTTGGATGGTTTACCATGAAGTTAGGCGGCAGATGATCTTTTGTCAACACCGCCCACGCATGCCGCTTCTCAATTTTTTGGTGATCAATATGAGTCAAGACTTCCTTTCACACATTGCCCCGACTGGAACCCTCAGAGCCGGTATTAACCTGAGTAATTTTTTGCTTGTGACGGGCAAGGATGAGGCGGGTCTGCCCACAGGCGTCGCACCCGATATGGCCAGGGCAATCGCGGAGAAACTAGGTGTAGACCTCGAACTGGTCCCCTTCGCGAATCCTGGCGCACTGGCCGATGCCGCGCTTGATGGCGTGTGGGATATCGGTTTGATCGGATCGGAGCCAGCTCGCGCCGAAAAAATAGACTTTACAACGGCTTATGTCGAAATCGAAGCAACCTATCTCGTGCCGGCCGGCTCTACGTTGCGCCATGCCTCTGAGGTCGATCGCCCGGGCAATCGCATCGCGGTCGCCGCGCGGAGTGCTTATGATTTGTGGCTGGTGAGAAATATCAAACATGCCGAACTGATACACGCTGAGGGATTTGATGCAACGCTCGAAATATTTGTCAAACAGAATCTCGAGGCCATGGCGAGTTTGAAGCCCGGATTATTGAGCGATGTCGAAAAGGTACCGGGCTCCAGAATCCTGGAAGGGCAGTTCACCGCGGTACAGCAGTCAATCGGTGTGCCGAAAGGACGTGCGCAAGCCGCTAAATGGTTGCAATCTTTTGTTCAAGAAGCAAAAGTTTCTGGCGTTGTCGCTGAACTCATCGCCAAACATCATGTCAAAGGACTATCCGTTGCACCCTGAGGGCAGATTAATCTGGCTATAACTAATTAAATAGAGACAGAACGACAGAACTTGTATTTAATAAAGACTTGCAGTTTATTGATGGAGAGCGCTATGAAAAATACCAAAGAAACGAGTCAGGATTCCTCCGCTCAGGAAAAGCTGCTTGAGGGCATGAAAGCCGCGCTTGATGAGGCAGAGGGTTTTCTGAGAGAGGCTGCATCTGCCAGCGGCGATCAGGCGCAAGCGCTGCGCGCCAAGGCTGTTGAGTCGTTGCAAGCGACACGCGAGGCCCTTCACGACACTAAGGTTTCAGTTTTGCGCGAAAGTCGCCGCGTCGCGCGCGAGGCTGATGAGTATGTGCATGACAATCCTTGGCAGGCAATTGCTGCGGCTGGCGTGATTGGTCTACTCATCGGCGTACTCATTAGCCGTCGTTAACCAACGATGAGCGTACGTGAAAATCTGAGTGTAGTGGCAGCAGATCTGGTTTCAATGCTGCGCACGCGTATCGAGCTTTTTAGCGCTGAAGTAGGCGAGCAAAAGCATCGTCTGTCAATTCTTGCAGCGATGCTTTTAGCCGCAGGCGTGTTTATGCTGCTGGCCATCGTGATGGTTTCTTTTTTAATCGTCGCCTTTTTCTGGTCGACGGAATATCGCTATTGGGCCGTCGGCTTACTGTCATTGACTTATGCGCTGATCGGTATAGGCTTGGTATGGAACGTTTGTCATCGTTTGAAAACTGAGGCTTCGCCCTTTTCCGCGACGCTTGAAGAGCTTCATCGCGATCTAGTTGTACTGGGAAGCTTGCGTGATTCTTTTGCCCAAGGGGTAAAAGATCCAGACTCGACGGCGAAACCAGTCAGGGGACATCATGAATGATCGGCGCGTGATCCTCCCGGCACGTCAAGCTCGGATTGAGTTTTTACGGACACGGGCTGCGTACGAAAGGGAGGCTTTGTCCTTCCATACCGCACAACTTGGTCGTGAAGTCAGCCCTAAGCGATGGCTTGGCAAGCTGTGGCATTCAGGTCGAGACGATCAGCTTGGTTCGCACTCCGGTATTGCCGGGCTGTTAGGTCAAGGACTTTCATTGGCGAGTCAGTATCCCTATATTGCGGCATCCCTATCTTCTTTGTTGCTTGGTAAACGTTGGCGTTGGGTGAAATGGCTGGGAGCTGGTTTTGCCGTCTGGCAAGCCGTCTCGTCAAGCAGATCAAAAGATCCGGACACGGAAACAGAGCCCTCGGATTCACGTTAAAGTTTTTTATCGCTTGAGATAGGCTCGCCGAGCATGCGCGAGTTTTGATCGGTGCGAAAGACGAGGGGATGTTCAGTGCGGGCTTGCGCATTGACAGTGTGCAGAGATGCTGCTGCATTGATCGCCAGTTTCACAACGTGGTGGTTTGGCGATTTTGAGCAAACAGGATCCGTTGCTGCGGGATCACCCGTGAGTAAAAACGCTTGGCATCGACATCCGCCAAAATCTTTTTCTTTTTCCGGACAGGAGCGACAAGGCTCTTGCATCCAGTCATCGCCTCGAAAGAAATTGAAGGCCTGACTGTCATACCAAATCTCACGAATCGAGTGGTCTTTCACGTTCGGGATATTGAGACCAGGAAGCTCCCTGGCATTGTGGCAAGGTAGTGCGGCCCCATCTGGTGCAATGTCAAGAAAAATCGAGCCCCAACCATTCATGCAGGCCTTGGGGCGCTCTTCAAAGTAGTCCGGTACGACAAACAACAGTTTGCATTGTTTACCAATTTTCTCGCGATACGAATTGACAGTCGCTTCGGCCGTGACGAGCTGTTCGCGGGTAGGTAAAAGCTGTTGTCGATTTTTCATCGCCCAGCCGTAATACTGCGTGTTTGCAAGCTCCAGGTACTCGGCACCCAACTCGAGCGCCATATCGATGATTTTGTCGACATGCGGGATATTGTGACGATGCAAGACAACATTCATGACCATTGGGTAATCGTGTTGTTTGATCAGTGCGGCGACTTTCTTTTTGAGTTCAAAGGTTTTTGTGCTGCTTAGAAAGTCGTTCATCTCTTGAGTCGAGTCTTGAAATGAAAGTTGAATGTGATCAAGCCCTGCTTTTTTCAGCGAGGTAATTCTTTTTTCATTCAGCCCAACGCCTGACGTAATTAGGTTCGTATAAAAGCCAAGCGCTCTTGCTTCAGCGACCAGAATATCAAGATCCTCGCGAAGCAATGGTTCGCCACCTGAGAATCCGAGTTGTGCCGCGCCGAGGGCACGCGCTTCTCGCATGACACGAATCCACTCTTGCGTATCAAGTTCGTTTTTGATGTTTGCGTAATTCACTGGGTTGTAGCAAAAGACGCAGTGCAACGGGCAACGGTATGTGAGTTCGGCAAGTAGCCAGAAAGGCGGATTGATCGCAGGCTGAGTCATAAAGGCGGGGGACCCTATTGGATCCAGTCTTTCTCGAACGCGGCGCGGAGCATGCCTTCGATGGGATCGCGTAAATCCTGTTCTCCAAAGGCCTCTTGAAGCTTCGTGATGATTTCATCAACTGTATGCTGCGCGTCGCAGAGCTTCAGGATTTCAGCAGCACTTTGATTTAATTTGACCATGCCTTCCGGGTATAACAAAACATAGGCCTGCTGGGCTTGCTCCCATTGCAAGCGGAAAAGTTTGTTCAGCCGGGGCCGCTCGGGAAATGAGGCAGGTTGATCGGTTGTCATGTTGGGTAGGCTCGTTCAATCGCATCAAG
The DNA here is from genome assembly GCF_030410375.1 of Zwartia vadi. Classification (GTDB taxonomy): domain Bacteria; phylum Pseudomonadota; class Gammaproteobacteria; order Burkholderiales; family Burkholderiaceae_B; genus Zwartia; species Zwartia vadi. Next base: position 23,907 of record NZ_JAUHHE010000006.1, on the reverse strand, counting down.
CATCGACCAGAGAATGTCGAGTTTGAATTGCAAAATATCGAGTGCGCGCTCTTGTTGCGCACGCGTTGTGAAGTGGCTGAGTGTGACTTCGAGACCATGGTCGACATCACGCTGCGCGAGTGGGATGCGCGAACGGAAGTAGTGCAGACCATTCGCCTCAATCCAAGGATAGTGGGTTGGCCAAGTTGCCAGACGGTCTTTGTGGATTTGTGGCGCGAACATTTCAGTCAGGGATGAGCAGATCGCCTCTTGCCAAGGTTGTTGGCGCGCGAAATTCACATAGGCATCACAGGCAAACTTAACCGCGGGCTCAACGTGTTTTAACGACCAGAGCGCGTCGCGCTCCAATCCCACAGCCAAACCCAGCCGCGTCCAGGCCTCGAGTCCACCACATTCGGTGTCGGTCTTGTAATCACCAAAACCATCGTGATCCAGGATTCTAGAAATCCATCTGCGACGCGTTTCGCGATCCTGACAGTTGGACAGGATCGCCGCATCTTTGATCGGTATGATCCACTGATAGTAAAAACGATTCAGCACCCAGCCGCGAATTTGTTCTTTGGAACATTCGCCAGCATTCATTTTGACGTTGAAGGGGTGGTGAATATGATAGCTCTGACCTTTGGCGCGGAGTTGCGCTTCAAACTCTTCGCGAGTCCAGGCAGCTTGAATTGTGGTCATGATCGATTCTCTAAATCTCTATGTGCATACCATCGTAGGCGACTTCGATGCCGAGTGCTTTGAGTTGTAATGCTTCTTCAGAGTCTTCCCGAAGAATGGGATTAGTATTGTTGATGTGGATCAGAATGCGTCGTTTGTTTGAAAAAGGCGTTAAAGCCTCGATCATACCGCCAGGGCCGGATTGAGCGAGGTGCCCCATATCAAGCGCGCGTTTCGTAGACAGACCCGCGCGGATCATTTCATCGTCTGTCCAAAAGGTCCCATCAACCAGCAATACATCCGCCTCTTGCATGGCCTGCGCGACCTGCGGCTCGATCATGCCAAGTCCTGGCGCGTAAAACACTTTTTTGCCAGTCTTCTCGTCGGTCACCAACAAACCGATGTTGTCCCCGGGATGAGGGTCGTGGCGATGGGGTGAATAGGGCGGGGCTTTACTCGACAGCACGATAGGTTTGAAGGTAACGCCTGCTATTTCCGGGATGTTGAAGCTTTCCATATCGGAATGGATCAGCCGTTGATCGACAGTGCAGTAATGCGCGAGTGTTTTGACTAGCGGTAGTCCCGTTGTGAGGTCATCAAATACTTGACGGGTGGCATAGATAGGTAGTGGCGAGTTTCTCTCGCGCAGCATCATGAGACCCGTGACATGGTCAACCTGTGCATCCATCAATACGACCGCTGCGATCCCGCTGTCACGCACTTTTCGTGCAGGCTGTAAGACGGGTGTATTTTTGATCTGGGTCAGGATGTCTGGCGATGCGTTGATCAATGCCCAGTCAGCGGAGCCATTGCCGATAATGATTGAAGATTGGGTGCGGGCGTGAGCTTGAATGCTGCCCTGACGAACGCCCGAGCAGTTCGGGCAGTTGCAATTCCATTGAGGAAAACCTCCGCCAGCCGCGGAGCCTAACACGCGTATTTGCATCAGAACTCAAAAGAAGAAAGGCCGAGAAATCTGTCTCGGCCTTTTGAATAACGATTAACGATTGGCGATGTACATTGTGATTTCAAAACCAAAACGCAGATCGATTGCTGATGGTGTTTCCCATTTCATAGCGGTCTCCTGAAAGTACGATTGACGAAGGGTCTGACAAACGCCTTGATTGGCATTAACCACGAGTATATAGAATCCATAGGATTTCATCTATCAACTTTTAATAATTGTTAACCACATGAAAACTAAGCTATTTCCGGCAGTAGAACCTTTTAAGCAAGGGTGGTTGGCGGTCGGGGGTGGTCATGAAATACATTGGCAAACTAGTGGTAATCCCGAGGGTCGGCCTGTTGTCTGGTTGCATGGTGGGCCCGGCAGCTCAGCGAGTCCATTGCATCGCCGCTTCTTTGATCCGGCTTTATTCTGGGTGATTCAGTTTGATCAGCGCGGCTGTGGACGTAGCCGGCCTAGCGGTGCGATTTTGCAGAATGAGACTGCAGAATTAATCACTGATATAGAGCGTCTGCGTATGCATCTTGGCGTTTCTAGATGGAGCGTGGTGGGTGGCTCTTGGGGAGGCGCGCTTGCTTTGCTCTATGCGCAGACGTATCCCGCGCACGTTGATCGCATGCTGCTGCGCAGCCCCTTTTTGTGTACTTGGGCAGAGATTGAAAATTTTATGGAGCATCCTCCACAGGCATGTCAGGCACGCTGGCATGTCTTGAAAAATCTTGTGCCGACGCATATCAACCTGACGATTTTGGAATATGGTTACCGGGTCTTTTGCCAAGAGCAGGATGTCCAGAGGCAGACGCGATTGGCCCATGCCTGGGCTGCTTATGAGGCAGCGATGAATGTTCATCCTATGCAAGCCCCGCCACTCAGCGCATTTGATGATGCAGCTCTGATTGCGCGTTATCGTGTTCAAAGCCATTACTTATTTCATCATTGCTTTGTGGATCAGGATATTTTGTCCCGATCCCGTGCTTTGGAGCAGATTCCTCTGGTCTTGGTGCATGGTGAGTTGGACGCGCTGTGCCCGGTTGAAAATAGCTTGGCGATTCAGCGTGTGGCACCCCACGCAAAGCTTGTGCAGGTCGCCGGAAGCGGCCATGATTTGACAGATCCCGGGATGTTGGCGGCTACGTTCGAGGAAATCGCGCTGTGGCGCCAAGAATGACCATCTTAACTGCTCGGGCTTTTTGACCCTGTGCAAGTTGAGCATAAAACAATTCCCCAATCATGCATTTGTATGTAATATTCCTGAGTAGTTAAAAAAAGATGAGCTCGTTTAAACATCAAACGTCACGGAGACGACTGTGAACAATTACTTGCGCGCTATTAGCGGCCTGGGTTTGGCCTTGGCTTTTGGAATGTCTGCTCAAGCGCAGACCCCCGCACCTGCTGCATCTGCGGCGCCCGCTGCACCTGCTGCTGCACCGCCACCAGCATGGAAGCAAGGCATGCCAGCATCTATGGCAAATTCAACGCTGGCGCCTCTGCCAGGCAAACTGGTTGCCACCAAAGCGGCCGATGTGCCAATCGACAAGATCAAGCTGCCCCCTGGATTCAAGGTTGAGGTGTGGGCCGACGGCATCCCTGGTGGTCGGGCGATCACGGAAGGTGAGGGCGGCAAGTATTACGTTGGTACTCGAGCCTTGGGTCGTATTTACGAGGTTACCGATAATGGCAAGGAGCGCACTTCGCGCGTGGTGGTCGACAAGCTGAACCAGCCGACAGCCGCTTTTAAAGACGGTGCGTTGTATGTTGTGTCCGTGGACAAGGTTTTACGTTTCGATAACATCGCGAAAAACCCCAACGCAACCCCTGTGGACTTGTCTGCAAAGTTCAACTTCCCTCCGCTCCCACACCACAATTGGAAATACGTAGCGTTTGGGCCGGACGGTAAGTTATATGTTCCATTCGGCGCACCTTGCAATATCTGCGAGCTTCCCACCCCCGAGTATTCACAGATCCGTCGCTACAACGCGGACGGCTCCGGTATGGAAGTCCTGGCAACAGGCATTCGTAACACCGTTGGTTTTGATTGGCACCCTGTGACAAAAGAGCTTTGGTTCAGCAACCACGGTCGTGATTGGATGGGCGATGACACACCAAACGATACGATGCATCGACTCAAGCTCAAGGCTAATTATGGATTTCCATATTGCCATGAAGGCAAGATCGCAGATCCTGACGTGAAAAAAGCTGATGCTTGTGCGGGTGTTGAGCCGCCTGTCGCTCTGATGGGACCTCATGCCGCGACGATGGGTGTCAAGTTCTACACAGGCGACATGTTCCCTGCCGAGTACAAGAACGTCATGTTCAACGCTCGCAAAGGCTCATGGAACCGCACCAAGAAAATTGGTTTTGATGTGGTGACTGTGCGTGCGGATGCTGATGGAAAAAATGCAAAAGTCGAGCCGTTCATGACTGGTTTCATGAATGATGCCGATCAGTCATGGTGGGGTCGTCCCGCTTATTTGCATCAGATGAAGGACGGTTCGCTCTTGGTTTCTGATGAGCAAAACGGCGTCATCTACCGTGTGACATACAGCAAGTAATCTCCATGCAAATGTGGTCTGTTGTACGTGCAGTTGTTTTGATGGGAGCCGCCTGGATGGCAGCTCCCGCCGCATTGGCACAAATCTCCGCACAGCGCCAGGCGCTGTGCGCGAGTTGTCACGGTGCTGATGGAAACTCGCAGTTAAAAGGGATTCCATCTTTGGCGGCGCAACCAAAATTATTTCTTGAAAATCAGCTTGTGCTGATTCGCGAAGGTGTGCGGGACATTCCCTCGATGAAAGGTGTTTTGGACGGAGTATCTGACGCGGAGATCACGCAGCTCGCTCAGTTTTATGCAGATCAGCCGCTGGCACCCGTACCGCCCGATAAAGATGCTGAGGTTTTCGCGCGGGGTGGAAAACTTGCTGAGGGCATGCGTTGCGGCATCTGTCATCTGCCCAGCTATCTTGGGCGCGATCAGATTCCAAGACTCGCCGGTCAGCGCGAAGATTATTTGTTGCTGAGCATGCAGCAATTCAAAAACAATCAGGCTGTGGGTCGAGATTCGAATATGGCAGCCTCGGTTTACGGAGTATCGGATCAAGACTTGCAAGATATTTCTTATTATCTGGCTAGACTCACGCCATAGTTTTTATTTTTTATCACGATAGAATCAAATTTCAGTACTTTCATACCTAATAAATAATCCATTTGAATTATAAAAAACAATAAAAATCTAATAATTCCTTGCAATTATTTTCCATAGCACGCACCATGAATGTGTTTTTTAAAAAGCTGGTGCTTGAAGCCTTGCAATAAGTGCTTTTGGGTGCCGCATCATATGTAGCGCAAGCCCATTCTGTGAGTACCGAAATAGCCAACAATATTAATGATTTGCACGCAGTCGACCAATCCTGGTTCGGCAAGAGGATGAGTGCTTTATGTTCTTCACGCGGCCTGAATATTTCATGTCTCGCGTTGATTGCTCTTGGCTTCATCATCACCGTGCCGTTAATGCAGAGTTTTAACGATGATGATCATCGGATGGCGGATCACAGGGTGACATACATACAGTCAGAGTGGTTGGATGCAAAAAAATCCAACCTGAAGCAAACATCGAATGTTTTAGTGCCAGAAAGCCTGGTAGGTCAAACCGATAATCATCAACAGGAAAAGAACGCCAAACCCTAATTGAATATTACGCGCTTGTTCGTCTGCCAGACTCGGTATGAGTTTGACACGAATCCAGCCGGCTACGAAGGCCCAACCCGCACCCATGATCAATCCCATTAAGAGTGCGATACCGAGCGAAACAGGATCGAGAGTTTGCGCGCGAATGGCCTTATCGAACTGGATGGCAAAGCTCATCAACGAGCAGACGATCCATGTGTTTCTTGTGAGCATGAGTATCTTTTAAGGGTAGTGCAAGAGAGTTTTAAAACGCAAGTCAATATTAAAACACGGAGAATCAGATGAAAAAATTAGTTCTGGCCTTATTCGCATCGCTCTTGATCGTTCCTGCTTACGCACAGACAAGCGCGTCCGGTTGCGAGGCGAAAGCGGTGAGCAAAGACGGTAAGCCACTCGCAGGCGCGGCAAAGACGTCTTTCATGCAGAAGTGTGAACGTGAGTCAGGCGTCTCGTCCAAGGCGGCTGCTTGCGAAGCAAAGGCTCTGAGTAAAGATGGCAAGCCTCTGTATGGCGCTGCGAAAGATGCATCCATCAAAAAATGCGTGGCAGACGCAAAGTAATTTTCTCCGCTAAGAGAATTTGGGACAGCCTCGGCTGTCCTTTTTTTTAATCGTCAACGTATTCAGGTGAGTGCTGGGGTGAGCGCGACACCTTTGATCATTAAGCGATAAAGAAAACGCTTTTGCTCGGGATCATAATCTGCATTCGCCTGATGCATGACAGCCTGATTGTCCCAGATCACCATGTCGCCTTCGCGCCACTTGTGGCGATATTCGTATCGCGCATCGGTCGCATGGTTGTACAGATCTTGAATCAATGCGTAGCCCTCATCAGGGTCCATCCCTTCTATACCTTCCATGCGACCCGTATTGAGATACAGTGCGGGACGATTGTTGCCGGGATGACTGATGACAAGAGGCTGCAAGGCAGTGGGAATCTTTGCCAACTCTTCAGGGCTGAGTTTAGTGAGTTCACGCGGGCTGCGGCTGCTTTGATGAACGTGCAAGGAAAACAGACCCTTCAACTTTTTTTTGATTTCGGCTGGCAGGTCATCATAGGCTTGTCGAACGTCAACAAACTGCGTGTCGCCACCAGTAGGAGGAATTCTCAAGGCATGCAGAGTCGTCGCTTTAGGAGGACAATGTTCGTTGGAGTGATCTGTGTGGTAGTTTTCACCACGCACTTGAAGCTTGCCATTTTTTCTCGGCAAATCATCGGTGGAATTGCAGCCGACCATCGGATAATCAGGCAACACATATTTTTTAAGTTGCTGATCCATCAACTCACCGAAAATTTCAGCTGCGGACATAAACTGAGGTGGTGAAAGTGACTGGTTTCTAAAGACAAGGACGGCGTACTGCGCAAGCAAATCATTCAGTTTTTGTTTGATATCCACAGAGATAGGCATCGATAAATTGATGCCCGATATCTCTGCCCCAAACTCGGGACGGATGGGTTGAACAGTCAAGGGCATGATGATCTCGTTATTGAGCGGTGATACCGGTTGTTTTGGCGATCTCGGCCCAGCGTTTCAATCCGTCGTGGACGAGACTTGTAAAGTCCGCAACACTCATCGGCTTTGTTTTGCCGCCATCCGTTGCTAAAAACTTAATCAACTCTTCCGACTTCAACGCTTGATTGACAGAGGTATTGATGAAGGCTTGGATCTTGGGATCGACGTTGGCGGGTCCGAGCAGTCCCCACCATTGCTGAATCTCGTAATTCTTGATTCCCGCTTCTTGAAAAGTCGGCAGGTCGGGTGCCGCATCAGAACGCTGAGTGCTGGTGACAGCAATGCCACGTAAGGTACCGTTTCTAAGTTGTGGGAGCACTTGGGTCATGCTGCCAATGGAAAACTCGATGTGACCACCCATAGTGTCTGTCATGGCGGGACCTCCGCCCTTGTATTGAACAGCAACCATGTCGTTACCAAGCGCTTGAGACAGCATGACACCGGCAAAGTGCTGAATGCTGCCCACACCTGTCGCACCATAATTCAAACGCGGCGTGCGTTTGAGATATTCAAAATACTCTGTCGCATCCTTGCCAGGCGCATTGGGTTTGGCTGCGAGCACCAAAGGCACCTCGCCTATCATCGCGATCGGCGTGAAGTCTTTGACTGGATCAAAGGGTAGTTTTGAGTTGACAGCGGGCGCCATCGTGAATGTTGAAGACGCGACAAGCAGGGTATAGCCATCGTTTCGCTGTTTAGCCACATAGGCAGCACCAATAGCCGTTCCTGCGCCTGGTTTATTTTCAATGATGACAGGTTGTCCCCATTGTGCCGTGAGCTGCTTGGCAAGTTGCCTGGCAACGATGTCATTTGAACCGCCTGGGGCGAAAGGGACCACCAAGGTGACAGGTTTATCAGGAAAGGCCGCCCATACTAAAGGCGTTGAGAGTAAACATAAGAGGCAAAGCAGTCGTTGGATGATCGATGCGAAAGCCTTCTTCATGTTAGCGCCCCTGAAGTTTACCGAGCAAAGCAGTCAGTTCCTGAACCTTGCGAGCGTCTATTGCGAGAGTCGTATCGAGAATTTCCTTGGTGAGTGATTCGGACTGGGAAGCGGAGTTTTGCTTGAACTTCCTAATGAAATCCTCATCGCTTGCCGGGTTTTCCGGTTCGCCTTTGGAAAGAGGGATTTCGGTTGAAAATTTCTGTCCCGAAGTTGTTCTTAATTCGACGTTTGCACCACGTTCACGTGGATAGGATTCAGCCCAGCGAGTGTTAGCACTGCTTGTCACGCGCGAAGCAAGATTTTTTATTTCTTGATTCTGTACGGTATCTACTGAATATCGCTCCTCTCCGGCATCTCCGTAGAAAGCTGCCATCGCGCAGGATGAGGCCAGACTAAACTTTGCGGCCTCGGCCGTTTCAGGCAATACGCTGGTTCCGCAAAAGCTGATTGCGACGGGGTATGTGGTGACATTTAAAGCATCAATTTCCTGATAGGAAATATTTTCTTTGCGCATGATGTCGAGCAAGCCGTCGATCGCTGGGTGGATATGACGGCACGCCGCATGAAACTTGATGTACTGACCCATGATGTAAAAGTCTTTACCAAGCCCGTCGAAGAGACCGTCCGTGTTAACGCTGTCCGCCATCGCTTTGAAAAGACCTTTCTCGCCCTCGAGGGCGGTCATTGGTCCTTTAGCGCCTCTCTTGGCGAGCTCAACTGACAGCACGCCGCCCATTGCGGCCTTGCCAGGATGCAGAGGCTTGACCATGGCGCCATCATTCAAAATTTCGAGCAAGCCGGCACTTTGAAGTGCGGCCATGCCAAGTGCGCTGGCCATTTGCTCTTTGTTGAGACCGAAGAGCACGCCGCAGGCTGCAGCTGCGCCAAGCACACCAATAGTCCCCGTCGTATGGAAGCCGCGTCCCAAATGCGACGGGTTCATTGCCTTGGAGATGCGGTTAACGATTTCGTAGCCGCACACGATGGAAAGAATCAGTTTTTTTCCATCCAGGTTAAGTGATTCAGCCACCGCAAGTGCGGCAGGAATGACCGCAACGCCTGCGTGAACGCCCCCATAACGAAATCCATCATCCATGTCGAGTGCGTGACCGGCTACACCATTCCCCAAGGCGGCATGAATGGCGGGGACCTTGCGTGATGCTCCCATGAGTGTTGATTGGGTCACTCCTTCGAGACCCTGGAGATAATCAATTGTCATGCGTGGAAAATCCATTTTCAGGCCGGCAATAGAGACGCCAAGATAGTCCACGATGAGAAGTTTGGTTTTTTCAACCACCTCAGGCGGTAACTGCTCGAACGTTGCGCTTGAAAAGTGTTCCGCAAAGGTTTCTAGTATTGTTTTCATCGTCTTGTCTCCCTTGGTGTCTTGTGGATGGCGTTAGAAAAAATGGGTGGTCATATGACGCCCTCAGACTTGAGAGCCTGTATTTCTTGAGGACTCAAGCCTAATTTCTCGCCGTATATTTCTTCATTATGTTGGCCCAAAGCCGGACTTGCAACTGTTTTGACGCGCGCTGTGCCGTGAATAATGAGCGGACTCGAGGGCAGGACAACGCGACCGAGATCGGGATCGTCAAACCATTCGAGTTGACCGCGCGCGTGCATGTGCGGATCGTGCATGACCTCTATCAAATCACGAACAGGCGCCGCTGGAAAACCAAATTCCTTACTGAGTTTAAATAGCTCGGCTCTCGTGATGGTACGCGTCCATGCTTCAACAAAGTCGTCTGTGCGTTTGATGTTTTCGACACGAACTTTATTTGTCGAAAAGCGCTCATCCTTGATCAAGTCATCGCGACCCATCGATTTCAGAATCTTGACCCAATGGTCTTCAGTGGCGCACACGATCGCAATATGTCCGTCTTTAGCCTCATACACGTTGTAAGGGGCAAGTGCCAGGCCGCCATGGCGGTTACCGACACGTTGAGGGACTTTGCCATTGCTTCGGTAGACCAGTCCAATATTGGAAGCCAAAGTCGGGTAAGCGGTTTCTTGCATGGAGACTTCGACTAGTCTGCCGATACCTGTGCGGGTGCGATCAAACAGGGCGGTAATAATGCCTGCATAAAGATGCACGCCGCTCAAAAAATCAATAAAAGAAGAACCCGAGCGAAGAGGAGGACCTTCCGGATCGCCTGTGACACTCATGACACCTGAGGACGCCTGTATTGTGACATCCATCGCCTGATTGTCTTTATCGGGACCCGACAGTCCGTAACCAGTCCCGGATCCATAAATGAGTTTTGGATTGATTTGATGTAGAACGTTCCAGCCCACACCTAAACGATCCATCACGCCAGGCGTGAAGTTTTCAACAAGGATATCTGCATCAGCGATCAATCTTTTGAAAAGCGCTTTGCCTTTCTCGCTTTTGAGGTTCAGCGTCACGCCTTTTTTATTGACATTAAGCATGGCCATCGGGAGCGAAGCACCCCCACTCACCTTGGCGCGAATCCTGGACGGTTCACCTAAAATAGGTTCGACCTTGATCACTGTCGCGCCTGCTTTGGCCATCAAAAACGTGGCATAAGGACCTTGATAAATTTGCGTCAGGTCTATGACCGTGATGCCTTCAAGGGGCTTGCTGTTCGTGTGGTGAGGGGAAGTGGGAGTCATTCGATTTACTTAACCGTTTTTAAAATTTTCTTGGCAATCGACATGCGATGGACTTCGCTTGGTCCTTCATAGACGCGCATGACACGTGTCTTTTGCGCCATCAAATGGAGAGGAAGCTCCTTGGTGACGCCCATTGCCCCAAAAGTTTGCATCGCATTGTCAAGAACCTCTGAAGCTAATTCAGTAGCGTAAACCTTGATCATTGAGGCTTCGGTCCGGATATCCTGGCCGAGGTCGAGTTTGCGTGCAGCATCGCGCACCATCAAGCGGCAGGCATGCATCTTGGTGGCACCATCGGCGATCCACCATTGAATGGCTTGACGATCCGAGAGTAGCGATCCAAATGTGACGCGTTGCTTCGCGTGCGTACTCATCATTTCAAGCGCCCTGCGGCACATGCCAATGCACCATGCACCCATCTGCAGTCTGCGAATATTCAAGCGCAGCTGCATCGGAGCAAACCCTTCGCCGATCGTACCGAGCAAGTTTTCAGCAGGGATGCGACAGTCTTCGAAGGCGATCTCATATGTTCTGTGACCAGCTAGCATGGGGATTTCACGTAAAACATTGAAACCAGGTGTGCCGCGATCAACGATAAATGCGGTAATACCCTCGTGGCGCTTACCTTGGCCGACGCGTGCCATGACAACGGTAAAGTCAGCGCTTTTCATCCGGCTCACCCAGATTTTGCGACCGTTAATCACCCAGGAATCACCGTCTCGCTCTGCGCGCGTGATCATGCCCGATGGGTCGCCTCCCGCGTTTGGCTCCGAGATCGCGATGCCTGATTTGGCTGTGCCAGCAGCGTATGGTTCGAGATATTTGATTTTCTGACTCTCTGTGGCGGTTGCCATCAGCATATGCAAATTCGGTGAGTCGGGTGGAAACGAGAAAGGGGTAACCGTGCGTCCGATTTCCTCGTTCAATGCCATCAGTGTGACGCTTGAGAGACCCGCACCGCCATACTCTTCGGGCGCGTCGAGTGCCCAAAGGCCTAGCTCTTTGCATTTGGCCAGTAAGGGGGCTTCCTCTTCTTTAGTCAGTGCAAGATGCTGGCCCTGGATTTCGCGCTCCAAGATGGCGGATTCAAGAGGCATCAATTCTTGGTCGACAAATTTTGCAACCAAATCCTGAATCATGACTTCATCACTATCGAGTCCATCGGCGCACGCTTGCAGATCCATTTCTTTCTCCAATTATTAATCTGAAAACTTAATTCAATCTATGCTGAATAAAATGAGTGAATAGTTGATTTGTACAATGATGACCTATCATATCAAAAATAGAATGCTTGTCTATTTTGAATTCTGAGGTTTAAGTATGGTCATTAAGAAAAAGGAACCGGGTGTTGCGGCCGTCAATCGGGCGCTCTCCATTCTGCTGGCTTTCGATAAAAGTGTCGAGGGCATGACATTGGCGGAAATTTCGGCGGCGACTGGTCTGTATCACAGCACGATTCTTCGCTTGTGCGAATCTCTCGAACACGCTGGATTTATCAATCGCCTTCCTGACGGTCGCTTCATGTTGGGTGCTACGCCTTTCTATCTGGGCATGCTTTATCAAGAAACATTCCGTATTTGGGATTACGCGGCGCCTGTGTTGAGGACGCTGGTGCGGGATACTAAAGAAACCGCAGCTGTGTATATTCGGGAGGGAAATGACAGGATTTGTTTGCACCGCATGGTTCAGCCAAGAGCCGTTCGCATGCACGTCAGGGAAGGTGAGCGAGTCGAGTTGGATAAGGGCGCTGCCGGAAAAGTTCTGTTGGCTTTTTCGGGTGAACAGGGAGAGCGTTTCGACATTATTAGGCAGAGCTATTACGCAGTGTCTCTTTCTGAGCGCGGATCCGAGGCCGCCGCGATCGCATGCCCAGTGTTCGGACCGAAGCAAAAGCTGATTTGTTCGATTTCACTGGGCATGCCGGTCTTTCGTTTTGATCGAAAGGTGTTCAAGGAGTTTCTGCCCATGGTGATGAATGCCGCGGCAGCTATCACAAAAAAGTGTGGGGGCGATCCCGCCGTCTTTGAGCCCCCTTATAAGCACACAACTAAAATCAGCTTTGCAAAGAAATAAGACTTCCGCACTCGGTCTTAATCAGTGAGCTTGATGTTCCGTTCTTTGGCGACTTTTTGCCATTTATCCAGTTCCTGATTCATATATTGACCAAAATCCTTGGCCGACATGATGTAGGGTGTTGCGGCTTCTTTGGAAAATATCTCTGCCATTTTTGGTGACTGTGCGACTTCGTTGATCGCTTTGTTTAAACGCTCAACAATTGGCTGTGGTGTGAGAGCGGGTGCTAAAAATCCCCACCAGACATCGACCGAATAACCTGGGATGGCCTGAGCCATTGAAGGCAACTCTGGATAGAAAGGGGATGGGGTCGATGTCGTCACCGCGATGGGTCGAACTTGATTGGCGCGCAGGGCCCCACCCACAGAAGCAGGTGTAGCGATCAGTGCCTCGACGCGCCCACCCACCATATCTGTGAGTGCAGGTGAGATACCTTTGTAAGGAATATGCGTCATTTGGATGCCAGCCATTGAGTTCATCAGCTCGGTACTCAGATGGGCGATCGATCCAATGCCGGCGGTCGCGTAATTGACTTGACTGTTTGAGGCCGAGCGAATCATATCCTCAGTCGTTTTATAAGGAGTGTGATTGGCTACAACAAGCAAAAGCGCACCTTGAGCCACAATCGCAACTGGCGCAAAGGAAGTGCGATGATTAAAAGGTAGGTTGGTATCTACTGCAGCGCGAGTGACAAAAGAGTTTGAGCTAAAAAGCAGAGTGCCCCCGTTGGGCTTGGCGCGTGCTACCTCTGCTGCGCCGACCACACCGCCGGCGCCCGGTTTGTTGTCAACAATAACGGTGACACCGAGCTTGGTGCCGAGCTGTTCGGCGAACGCCCTGGCAAAAATATCATTGCTGCCTCCCGTCGTAAAAGGAACGACGATTTTGATGGTTGATGGAAGTGTCGCTTCAGCAGCTACTGATCCGGTCCCCACTGTGCCAAACATCAAAGCAATGCAAGCTTGTGCCAATCGAGCTAAAGCTTTTTTCAATCTTGTCTCCTCATTGATGGAATGCATGTTTTAAATGATTATGCAGCATTTTCAGATGAGGAGACAGTCTTGGTGACTGCGTCTTGATCACTGGGCTTTAATACCCGCTGCTTGGATGACGCCACCCCACTTATCAAGCTCCGCACTCAGATGACTGGCTAATTGTTGAGAAGTGCCACCGAGTGGTGTGGCGCCAATCGCGGCAAGTTTTTTCTGAAATTCAGTATCTTTCAAAATCTGATTAATCTCGCTGTTCATCTTCTCGACAATCGCGGCAGGTGTGCCCTTTGGAGCAAGAAGGGCAAACCAGGTCGAGGACTGCAACTTTGGAAAGCCAAGCTCTTTGGTAGTGGGGACATCTGGCAAAGCCGGGGAGCGCGTGTCAGACAAAATCGCCAGAGCCTTCACTTTGCCGGCTTTGACCTGTCCTGCGATACCAGGTACTAGCTGGAACATCAATTGAATGTCATTCGCGATCATATTGGTTGTGGCTGTGCCAGGCGCGTTATAAGGAATGTGAACCATTTTTGCGCCTGTCTGCGTCATGAATAGTTCGCCCGCCAAATGCATGGAGCTCCCGATTCCTGTCGATCCAAAGTTCAGTTTGCCTGGATTGTTTTTTGCGAAGTTGACGAACTCCTGCAGTGTATTAACCGGTTGACCATTATTGACCACAAGAATATTTGGCACATCACAGATCAATGCGACGGGATCAAAATCTTTTTGTGAATCAAAACCCGGTGTGGTGTAGAGCTTTGGACTCACGGCGAGCGTGCCTGCCCAGGAAAATAGAAAGCGATAACCATCAGGCGCGTATTTTGCGACAGCTGCGGCGCCGATATTGCCATTGGCACCGGGTTTGTTTTCAATAATGACATTGGTCTTGAGTCGCGCGGCAAGTTGCTCGGCCAGCATCCGTGCAATCGTGTCGCCTGTGCCGCCTCCACCTGGAGCAGGCACCGTGATTTGAATGGGTTTGCCTGCTTCTGGCCAGGTTTGTGCAGAGGCGGATGTGGTCAATGCGGCCGCAAAGAGCAGGGCGGCTGACAGTTTTTGGATACCTGATTGCATGGATGTCTCCTGATGGTGGACGTCAAGCGGATGGAAATACAGGCTCGCCTAAATTGAGCATCAAGCGATTTGCCCAAGCAAAAATGGCGACCGAGTGAATAAGATCGAGGATTTCAGATTCAGACAAACCCACGTCTTTAAGTGTTTGAATGCTCTGGGCGCAAATTTTGTCCGGCTGTTCAGTCAACGCGATACTGAATTGAACAATCGCTTGTTCACGCGCAGTCGTACCGGCTGTGCGTGGGTCTTCAAAGACTTGCTTGATTGCGTCTGTGCGCTTGGCAAGTTGCTCAAAGCGTTGCGCGTGGACGGATGCACAATACACACATCCATTGATACGCGACACGACCGCGGTGGATAGTTCGCGTTCGGCGCGTGGCATGCCGCCTGGGGCATACATGATCGCATTAAAGGCCGCCGAACGCTGCCGAAGTATTTCTGGCTGGTGCGCAAGAAATAAGTAGTAGTCGGACACCTTGGCTTTTGGATGACTCTCTTCCAGGATTTCAATTTGCTCTGGCGTGGCTTGATTGATGTCCACTACATCCAACCAGGCTTTCCAGTCGAGCGTTTCGTTTGTAAAACCCTTGATACGAATCACTTCACTCATGATTGCGCTCCGAATGTTTTAAGTGCTTTCAGGCCGGCTGAAACTCTGACTTGATAGGATACAAAGGCAATTAATTGTGCGAGCGCGGTGATTTGCGGTGTGGTCAGACCTGATGCCTGGAGTGTCAGCAAGGCTTGCTTATCAGCTTTGATCGGCTCTGTTATCAGCGTATTGGTGAAAGATAATATTTGCTTGAGTCGAGTATCTTGAATCTGCTCGATCATGCCTTGAGAGACAGACTCAATCAGTGACGCCGGAACATTCAATGCATGTAATCGACGCGCATATTCAGCACTGAGTTCCGGAGAAGGCGTGAGGGCGCAGGCAAGCAAAGCAACCAGCAAGCGATCGCTCATAGGCAGGCCTTCGATTGGAGCACCGAGTAAAAGATCTTCACTAGCTTGCGTGGCATCCACCACTTTTGCGCGCTGGTGGCGCGTCTCAAAAGCAAGGGACCCTGGCGTGAGACCAAGGATACGATCCAGTGTGTCTTGTTGCGGGGCAGAAGCGGGAGGGTTTGTCATACATTTTCCTGCAAGGTTAGTGGTGGTGCCGGCGACCATTCATCACCCAAAATTTCAGGTTCGGCAAAGTTTTTGATATTTTCAAAATGCGTTTCAACGTCTTCTCTATAGAAAAGACTGGCCAAGCCGTGAGCCAGTTTTTTTGCGCCATCGCTAATGGCGGGAATGTCGCCCGAAACAGTTCCATGAGAAAGCGCGGCCGGATAACAAAAAACATGTATGCGGTCCAGCCCCGGGCAACTCCCGGAAATTTTTTCCTGCAATTCAAAGTTTGGACCAAGATCTGGTGAGTCTGAAAGTTCTCGGTCTTCTTGACCTGGAGGAGGCGTGTAACGATCGCCCCATGCGCGAAGATGGGAAGCGAGGACCGCATATTCAGGTCTTGCGAGCCAGTCAATTTTGAAGCCTGTTGCAAAGATTAAAAAATCGAGCTCAAACACCCCTTTTGGCGTTTTTAGGTTGATCGTTCGATCCGTGTCGACCCAGACTTTCTCGATCGGACAGCCTATGTTGAATCTGGCGTTCGCATGTTTGGAGACGCGCAGCGTGCTGCCGCGTGGGGGAGGGACTTGTTGCACATTGATGTAATGGCGTATCCGCCATTTCCACTCGTCAGGTAGTGCGGCGTGTCCATGCGTCAAACCAGGATTGCCGGCTCCTTTTCCTTTGTTGACCCTGGGAATATCAGCGCGTCTGATCAACATGTCCACACTGGCCGCGCCACACTCCAAGGCCGTGGCCGCACTATCCATGGCTGAAGCCCCGGCGCCTATCACCCCAACGCGTTTATTTTTTAGAGTGTGATAATCCAAAGGGTCAGATGAGTGTGCGCGCAACTGAGCGGGTATTTGATAGGTGAAGTCAGGTAAAGAAGGTCCTCCCAGACCATCGCGACCGGAGGCGATGACCACTCTGCGAGCCAAGAGGGTTTCAACGCCGGAGGGACTTTTAACAATCAGCTCCACCAGTTGATCGGCGCGCGGTGTGATTTTCAAAATATCGTGTTCATTACGAATATCGAGTGCATTGACTTTGCGATACCAGCGCAGGTAGTCCATCCATTGCGTGCGTGGAATTTTATCGAGTGCTATCCAGGCCTCTTGACCATATTGAGCTTCGTACCACGCACGGAAAGTCAGTGCGGGCAGGCCAAGTGCGGGTCCTGTCAGTTGTTTGGGGGAGCGCAAGGTCTCCATGCGCGCCGTCGTCACCCAGGGGCCCTCCAGGCCCGCTTTTGCGCGGTCAAACAGAACGGGCTTGATGCCAAGGTGAGTCAGGGCCGTACCAACAGTCAATCCCGCCATCCCGGCGCCAATAACAGCGACCTCAATACAGGGGGTGCCAGCAATGGTTTTGCTAATTACCCATGGTTTTGCTGGAAGCTCTAGCCATGCCAAGTCTTGTTTAAGTCTAGCTTCGAGCGCATCAAGGCCGGTGTGGGGAGGCTTTTGCATTTGTCGATTTACCGAGAGAAAGCGTTTTGTTACTAATTGTGTCTTACCTCTCAATATAAAGGCAAATCTTTCTTCTTTATAAGTAAATGGGTAATGAGATAGATTCAGACGGTCGTTCCAGCTCGATATCGAGCTGGCTTGGTTGCAAGGCAATCAAGGAGCTTTAATCTGAATGATGGCCTCTATTTCAACAGTCATGCCACCAGGCAAGGATCCCATGCCAACGGCGGAGCGTGCATGTTTGCCAGCCTCTCCCAACACCTCCACCAACAGATCGGAGCAACCGTTGATGACTTTGGGATGTTCGCCGAAGTTTGGTTCAGCATTCACCATTCCCAATAGTTTGATGACTGCCTCTACGCGATCAAGTGAACCAACTGCTTGACGTATCGTTGCCAGGATCTGTAAGCCGATTTGTCGTGCATCGGCGTAGCCTTCCTCTACGGAGCGATTCAGCCCAAGTTTGCCAACGACGACGCTGCCATCAGGTTTGCGGGGACCTTGCCCGGAAAGATATAAGAGTGAGCCCGCCCGTCGCCACATGACGAAGTTCGCGATAGGCGTGGCGACTTCAGGTAGTTCCAGACCTAAATGTTTCAAACGTTGTTCGGGTGTCATCTCTCTTTCCTTAAGTTCCTGAAAATTTAAATCACCATTTGCTCGGCAAAATGATCAAGTTCTTCTTTGGTGTATCCGTATTTCATCAATACGTCGTAATTATGTTCGCCTCGATTCGGCGTGGCGTTCTTGATTTGAAATTGGCTGTTTGAAAAAGTAATAGGCTGACCGACTAATTCAATTTCACCTAAAACGGGATGGGATACGGGGTGAGCAATTTTTAAGTGTTTTGTCTGAACATCAGAGAAAACCTCATCCATCCTATAAATGGGACCGCAGGCTACATTCCCATTCGATAGAATTTCTATCCACTCGGCGGATGTTTTTTTTCGTAGCACGTCATTCAAATCTTGCGATAGTGCTTTCCTATTTTTTGAGCGGAGAGGACCCGTTTTATATTCCTCACGACTCAGCAAATACTCGGCATCAATGGCTTTGCATAATCTCTCCCACATTTGCTGCGCGCCGGCTCCGGCAATATTGATATAGCCGTCAGCAGTAGAGAAAACTCCTGTTGGGATGGAAGTGGGGTGATCATTGCCAGCTTGCTCCGGAATTTCTTTTGAAACAAGCCACCGTGCAGCTTGATAATCTGACAAGGCAATGATGGACTCCAGCAGTGAAGTATGAATCCACGCACCTTCACCAGTTCTCTCCCGGTTGAATAAGGCAACCATAATCCCCAAAGCACAATACAGACCCGTCGCCGAGTCTGCGACTGAAAATCCAGCCCTGACGGGACCTTGACCTGGCAGGCCCGTGACCGACATCAAGCCACCCATTCCCTGCACGATTTGATCGTACCCCGGCCGTGTTGAATAGGGACCGTCCTGGCCGTAAGCTGAAACACTTGCATAGATCAGTTTGGGGTTGATTTTCTTTAACGACTCATAATCAATGCCGAGTTTGTGTTTAACGTTAGGACGGAAATTTTCCACCACAACGTCCGCATCCACGACGAGTTTTTTAAATATTTCAATCCCTCTGTGGTCTTTTAAATTGAGTGTGATGCTACGTTTATTCCGGTGTAGGTTTTGAAAGTCAGCACCGAGTCTGGCATCTCCCCACCCATCACTCACGCCCAGGGCCTCAGGAGATTCGATTTTTATGACGTCCGCTCCCCAATCTCCCAGTTGTCTGACAGCAGTTGGACCTGATCGCAATCGTGTCAAATCAAGGACTCGAACGCCTGCCAATAGATCTTTTTTATCATTCATCACAGTCGAAATTCCGGAAGTTGCGAAGATGCTTCTTCTAAACAATCGATAGGCCAGTGTTTAGCAAAGACTTTGCAAGAGATTAGTTTTTCAATTTCGATTTATTTTTTGCAACGTTCTCCCAACGGGAGTAATCACTTGCAATGAGCTTGGCGAATTCAGCAGATGTTCCACCCTCTGGATTGAAGCCTAGTTTGTCCAGACTTAATTTGACGTCTGGCATTTGCAAAATTTTATTAATTTCGGTATTTAATTTTTGAATGATTGCAGGTGGCGTATTGGCAGGTGCGACAAAGCCATACCAACCTGACACATCAAAATCAGCATACCCCGACTCTATTCCTGTTTTGACGTCGGGAAGTGTCGTTATTCTTTTGTTCCCGGTGATTGCCAATGGTTTGAGCTTGTTTGCCTGTACGAGTGGAATGGATGCGGGGAGGCTGGCAAACATGACATCGACTTCACCCCGAGAGGCATCTGTGATGGCGGCACCGGCTCCTTTGTAAGGGATTGAGAGCATGCGCGTACCAGTCAGCATTTGGAACAAGACGCCGATCAGCTCCGTTTGCGAGGAAGTCGATGAAAAAGTGATCTCCTTGTTATTTTTCTTTGCATAATCTGCGAGCTGCTTGAGCGATTGATAGGGAGCGTTCGGGCTTGTGACGACTAAATAAGGCTGCGAAACTCCCAAAATGATGGGCTGGAAGTTTGTGAGTGGATTGTATTTAAGATCGGGATACGTGAAGGGATTGACAGAGAATGTACTCGTGAAGGCTAACAACAACGTATAGCCATCTGGTTCTGCTTTCGCTACAAATTCTGTACCAATATTTCCTTGCGCGCCAGGTTTGTTTTCAATAACAATCGGCTGCCCAAGCGCAATGCTTAATTTTTCTGCAATGATCCGGCTAAAAGTATCTGTTCCTCCACCCGGTCCATTCGGCACAACAATTTTTATCGTTTTGTTTGGGTAGGAATTTGCATAGGTAGGGAGTGAAAACAGCAAAAAACATATACTCAAAAACTTAAGTATTAGATTCCTCATTTTGTCTCCAGCCTTAATTTTTTAAACTAAAAAACTAGCGCGACTTTTTATATAAATTTATTGTCCGATTCAACGTAACAGTCTGATTTCTTCCTGTCAATCATTACTTTTCTTCAAATTCGATCATGATCTTCCGCCAATTTTTGGCGAGTGGTCCTTGTATGTTCAAGCCATGAAGAACGAGAAAGAATGGCGCGCGCAGTTCACAGAAAGTGAAGCGATGGTTTGAGTTTTGAAGGGGGGAGTGCTGTGGGTGATTGTCTCTAATGGAGACAATGATTTGATGGCCGTTGAATACAGACTTAATACGTTGGTGCCCGGGGCCGGACACAAAAGCCGCATGAATAAAGGCTTTGCGCGAGTTTGGGGAAAAAACAATCTTCCCCATGCAAAATTTCACTTCGGTGTCAGCAGGGCGCAACAGGGACAATCTGGAAAAGCAGGTCAGACTGGTCTTGTATGCCCGTTTTTGACATGGTGTCGATTTTGCCGTCACATCAGGGTCTGTTGACGTGGTCGGCCACCGCGCAGTCGACGCTGTGAAAGATGGTCTGTAACCCATTTCTCAATGTCGGTGCGTCTCCACCGTGGGTTGCTACGTTTGCCATCAGTATCCAGTTTGAGACGGATGGCGATTGGAAATCCAGGTGCAAGTGCGATGGTTTCGCGAATGTACCTGGCGGGGTAGCCGAGCATGGCACCCACATCTTCCGCACTTAACAATGCTTCGGGTGACATTCTCGCGGCAATCTGTCGCGCGAGTTCGGCGTAGTTGAGATCGGAGGCAGTCGTTGTCATTCGATTCATCTCTTTGCTACTAGCTGCTCGAAGTGCCCGGAGCATGCTGGCGGCGAGTTGTGAAAGTACAGCGAGCGAAGTGTGGGACAAGCCCTCACCTCGCTGATGCTTCGTTGTGCGGTCTTCTCCCGCTGTCTTCAGCTCGATTACGACGCCATCGGCTGATTACTGGCGCGGCTCTCATCCCTGAGTGCCGACCCCGTGCGCCAATCACCGTACAAAACCTCGCGCAAGAGGTCGGTGGTAAACGCATGGATTTCACCTGTTTTGCTTCTACCCAGGTGCCGTGCAGGTAGTCACGCAATCGCGTGCCACAAAGGGCAGGGCGTGATGTTCATCGATCGTTGATTGTTAAAGAGCGTGAATAAATAGTATCAAATGATACGTTATTCATCAACTATTAATATGATCATTCGGCGCAATTATCACAAATGGCCTGCAAATGAGGGATGCATTGGCAACTCGGCGTAGCCAAAAGTGGAGGTGCGTAAGCGGTGGTGGGTCGTTGAGGCTTGTACTAGCCTAGACTTTTATCGTTTTCTTGGGCTAGGAGCAGGCTGGCTGCGACGATTGATAACAGCGCCGGCGTTGCCCACGAGGGAACTTCCTCATTGGGTTGGCGCAGCACGAGCTCGATAATGCGTTGCGCCGAGGTTGGGGCAACGTGATAGCGACTGGCAACGTCGCTTGGGTTGATTTTAGTGATAGGCAATGGCGCCAGAGGTGGCGGCTGATCGCCTTCGGCTTGGGTGAACCAACCACCCATCCCGGGGATGCTCTCAATATGTCGGATGGTTTTCTCAGAAATGGCGCGGGAGCCACTGAGCATTTGGCGCACGTAAGCCCCATCTTTCATTCCCAGACGTCGGCCAAAGGCAGTACGATCACCCTGCGTTAGGCGGTCAATGGCTTTGACGAGTAATTCGCGACGTTGCGCGGCGATTAGGTCTTCGTTCATGACTCAAACAGTAGCACATGCTCCGTTTGATTGGTGTCTGATTTTTTGAAACTAATCCCCTTTTTTAACTACTGAGCACTGTTTACACATAAATTCCGATAAATACGTCGTTTTGGCGCGACGTGCATTTTGACCTATTCAAGACATGTTTTGCTCTCTTGTATTTTCGACTAGTTATTTGGTGTCCGTGCACAGTTGCCACGTTTGCCTTGGCAAAAGGTTTGACCCTCATTGAGCCTACGCAGCAAACCCGCCATTTGCCCCACCGAGAACGGCAATTGCTGGCAATTGAGCTTGCCAGTTAACCCTGGATGTTGTACATTTGTAAAACAATTGGAGTTAACTATGTTAAACGCTTACCTTCGCAAATCAGGTGGTTCGTTAATTATGACCATCCCACCGTCTTATGCTGAGCAAAATGGCTTGGACGCGGGTTCGTGTGTCTCAGTGGATATTAATGGCGCTGAGTTAAAGGTCAAGCCTGGCCGCAAGCGTAAGACCCTGGCTGAATTGCTCGCAGCTACGCCGTCAGATGCTGGTCGAGTAGAGGGTTGGGATGAAATGCAAGCCGTTGGGGCTGAGCTTTGACGCCTGGCCGTGGGGACATTCTGCACCTGCAGTTTGACCCGGCGACCGGCAAAGAGATGATCGGCAATCACTTTTGCTTGGTGGTGTCACCAAAGTCATTTAACGCGAAGTTCAAGCTTGCCATGGTGTGTCCAATCTCTGGTGGTGCCGCACATGTGGCTAGAGAAGCCGGTTTTCTAGTTTCACTGATGGGACAGGGGTTGCGAACCGATGGCTCAGTTCATGTGCATCAATTGAAAAGTTTGGATTGGGCGGCTCGTAAAGCCAAGTTCGTGGAAAAAGCGCCGGTACCAGTCATGCAAGAGGTTCTGGATTGCCTGGTGGCTGTATTTGAGGATGACTGAGAAACTGACGACCTACGATCCTGCTTTTGCGCTGGTCGATGACGAAGAGATCGCGTTTTTCATGGCTGATGCTTTTGAGACAGGTGACCCGGAATATATTGCTAAGGCACAGGGTGTTGTTGCTCGTGCCAAAGGCATGCCGGAAATCGCTGAAAAACCACGCTTTGCAGTGAACAGCTGAATCGCTCATTAAGCTCGCGCGGGTATCAGACTTCGCATCCTAAGCTTGCGCTAACGCAAGCGCTCGGTATACATGGGACGGCTAAGCTAAGCCGCATGTAGTGACTTGACGAAACCTTTCCGGTTCAATGTTGCTCTGCATCGATCATGCGAGCATCGGGTCAGGATTTCTTATCAAGCCTACGATAATACCTTCGTTGATTGTTATCGGGATCAGTCCAACAGAAACAATCGGCAAGCGCATCCACACTTTGCAGAACACCAAGCATCGCATAGGCGTTAAAAGGTCTGGGGTTGCCAGTTGTGTGGCAGAAGGTCCGCGATCTGGCTGTAAGGCTGCGTGGGTAGCCGAGTCATCACGTCTTTGAGATATGCGAACGGATCATGGCCATTGAGCTTGGCCGACTGGATGAGGCTCATGGCAGCGGCTGCGCGTTGACCTGCTCTGAGTGATCCAGCAAATAGCCAATTGGAGCGTCCGATGGCAATCGGGCGAATCCGGTTTTCCACGTGGTTGTTGTCGATCGGGATCCGACCGTTATCAAGGTAACGTACCAATGCATCCCAGCGCTTGAGCGTGTAGTCGAGTGCTCGGGCAATCGCCGTGCCGTTGGTTGCCTTGCTGCGTTGCAGGGTGAGCCATCCGTGGAACTTCTCCATGATGGGTTTGGCCTTAGCCTGACGTATTCGCCATCGCTCATCTGGCTCGAGTGCTCGGGTCTCTCGCTCAATGTCATAGAGGTGAGCGATGATGACCAGCGCCTGCTGGGCAATCTCGCTGCCGTTGGCCTCATACAGATCATGAAACTTGCGCCGCGCATGTGCCATACAGCCAAGCTCGGTAATGCCTTGGGTAAAGAGTGCGTTGTAACCCGCAAAATGTTGTGCATAACATTTTGCGGGTTATGTTGCGCCGAAATTTATGTTGCGGCGCTAGCCGAACGCAGAGAGGTTCGCTAGTATTCACCGGTTATTGACATGACATAAATTTTGGCGCTTTCTGATCTCCCAACCAACGTTTGGAGATC
>NZ_JAUHHE010000069.1 GCF_030410375.1 Zwartia vadi | reverse complement strand
ACTGCTCTAATCTAGAATTACTGTCGGTATTGCTGTGTTTGTTTAACTGTCGTTTAAAACGACAGTTTGACAAGACTATCAGGCTTAAGTAGTTGTATTGTTTGGTTGTATTGTTTGGTTTTATCCTTTTAAAAGGACGTTACAAACAACAAAAGCAGCTCGAAAGCTACTTTATTATTGCTCAGGCTAACTCAACACATGAAGTAATTTGGACAAGGTCTGGACTTGTCAGAAAGAAACTCCCAAATGCT
>NZ_JAUHHE010000068.1 GCF_030410375.1 Zwartia vadi | reverse complement strand
AGGTCACAAGCAAAGCAATCAAAATCGAACCGGCAAGGAAAGGCCAACCCTCGCGGGCAATAATCGGGTGGGGATAGTGAGGTGTATTCATCGTAGGGAGAAGGTTAACCCAAAAAAACACGCCCCGTGAACTGCACCCCAAAAGTTGGACACCCATCCAACTCTTGGGGTGTTTTTCATGGCGAAGTACGAAAAGGAATTTAAAAGATCAGTAGTTCATGATTACTTAGCAGGTGGCGGAGGCTACAAAAG
>NZ_JAUHHE010000067.1 GCF_030410375.1 Zwartia vadi | reverse complement strand
AGCATTTGGGAGTTTCTTTCTGACAAGTCCAGACCTTGTCCAAATTACTTCATGTGTTGAGTTAGCCTGAGCAATAATAAAGTAGCTTTCGAGCTGCTTTTGTTGTTTGTAACGTCCTTTTAAAAGGGTCGAGTTCAAAAGTGAGGTGCAACACTAACCCTGAGGTACTGTGTTGCGATGAATACCAAATACAAACATCTTAGCTGTGAAGAGAGAACCTTGATCCAATTGAGTCTTGAGCGAGGCTGCAGC
>NZ_JAUHHE010000066.1 GCF_030410375.1 Zwartia vadi | reverse complement strand
AAATAATCAAAACCAGCAAGAGCGCAACACCGAGCAGCGAAGCTGAAAGCGGGCGCTCAAGGAAGGTCATGAAGTTACCACGCGACAGCAACAAGGCGCGACGGAAGTTTTCTTCCATGAGAGGACCCAGCACCAAGCCCAGCAGTAATGGTGCGCCCTCGCATTTTAGTTTTGACCAAAGATAACCGACAATACCAAAGATGGCCGTCACAATAATGTCAAAAACGTTGTAGTTCAGCGAGTACACCCCGAT
>NZ_JAUHHE010000065.1 GCF_030410375.1 Zwartia vadi | reverse complement strand
TCGCAAATCGAAGTCGTTGGTGCCAAGTTGCGCGCCATGATGCCTTGGATTGCTGCCAACAAACTTGTTGATAAAACAAAGAACTAATCTGATTTAAATCAGTATGCAGTTCAAACACGCCCCTCGGTGAACTGACCCCATAAAGTTGGACAGTTTAAAAGCGGATTAGGGCCTCAAGGGTTGAGTTCTGTATTGCACAGGACTCAGCCCTTTGAGTTTTGTCTTGATCCGGTCGTTGTTGTAATAGTGAATA
>NZ_JAUHHE010000064.1 GCF_030410375.1 Zwartia vadi | reverse complement strand
GGGTTTCTCCATTTAAATGGCGCGCCGGAATTCGACGCGCAGCCACGGGTTGTTGGCTGCGAAACACAGAAGCAGGCAAGGAGGACGCGCACCCTTGTTGAGGGCGAACGAAGAAAAGGTCTTTAGATCGGCACGGTGCGCCCTGAGGCGCGAGGTTCATTCAGCAGGAAGGTCAGAGTCACAATAGTGGTTGACGAAAAAAAGATGCTGAGAACAACATCAGGCGGATAAGTGTCAAACGCCTGGTGCAGGGAT
>NZ_JAUHHE010000063.1 GCF_030410375.1 Zwartia vadi | reverse complement strand
ATCACCAACAAGGTAAAAAACTCATACACAAAGTCTGATGGGAACATATTGAGCAATCCTTCTACCATTTATCTTCGTTAAATATTAGTACTGAAGCACTTAACCATAGAGTCTAATTTACCTAGATGACATCATTTTCAATTTGATACAGTCTATAGTTCTATTTCGTTAGTCAACACATAAGTTTTCGTTCACAGGATTGCCAAAGGGAGCGATTGTTGGATACCCAAAAAAAATCTGCGGGCCTCGGACTCG
>NZ_JAUHHE010000062.1 GCF_030410375.1 Zwartia vadi | reverse complement strand
TATGTGCTACCTCCGATCGCAGGTTTGATCATGCTGGCCGGTATTTATTACGGTACACAATACGGTGGCTCCACCACGGCTATTTTGGTGAATCTGCCGGGAGAAACCTCCGCGGTGGTCACGGTGCCCGACGGCCATGCTATGGCAAAAAATGGCCGTGCCGGCGCTGCCCTCTCAATCGCGGCACTTGGTTCTTTCTTCGCAGGGAGCGTGGCCACCCTGCTGATCGCAGCGTTCGCGCCCCCACTGGCTGAA
>NZ_JAUHHE010000061.1 GCF_030410375.1 Zwartia vadi | reverse complement strand
GTATAGTTCGCAGCCTTTTTGATTCTACCGATTCCTTTGACGGGGAAGTGGTAGTCCGGAACGCTTGGCTGAAGTTCTGTCTTGAGCCTTTGGGCCAGGTCAATGAACGGCCCCCTGACATGGGCTTTGTAGGCAGCCTGGTTGTCCTCAAGCCAGTTCGGATCGGTCTGCTGGCCAGCTTCAGTAAGAAAAGGGAGTGTTTGCCTTGAAAATTTCATAAACGGCGGCCTTGGTCGCACTTGTGCGTCATCGTGA
>NZ_JAUHHE010000060.1 GCF_030410375.1 Zwartia vadi | reverse complement strand
GCCGCAGTATTCGAAACAGCGCGTGGCGGGATTTTGCGCGAAGGCCTCGGCTTTGATAGGTGCGATGTCGCAGTCGTGACCAATTTGGGGGTGGGCGACCATCTTGGCATGAACTTCATCACATCCTCCGATGGGTTGGCGCTGGTCAAGCGAGTCATCGTTCAAAACGTCGCGCCAACCGGTGCCGCAGTGCTCAACGCCATGGATCCAATGGTTCTAAAAATGGCTGATGCATGTCCGGGATCAGTGGTGCTT
>NZ_JAUHHE010000005.1 GCF_030410375.1 Zwartia vadi | reverse complement strand
TGGCTAATCCAGGCAGTCCTAGGATAGAATCGATGTGGGACATCGGTATGATCTCCATTAAAAAATGTTTCTTCGCAAAAACAAGTTTAATGAATACCGTTGTCCCCCGTTAATGATGTAGAGCCAAGAGTCGTAAAGCGAATATGCTCTACGACTCTTTTTATATGAAAATACGGGTTGTATAAAAAGAGCGTTTTAAGATTGCGTGCACAAAAACCTTGCACAGCGGATAAATCACCATATTGACCGCACGATCTCGGCAACCGTCATCTCCCCCCTGAGAAAGGCTTAATCTTTCAAAACAAGCTCCTTGGCCTTGGCCACTAGGCCCACTCAACGCCCAGCGTGCAAGCAAAGATAGTAGGCAGTCTCCCTTGCCAACGAGCATAATGCAACGAGTGTGATGAAGGGATTGGTAGGTTTAAGAAAGTAGATTCTGCTACGTTTCATCATGAAGCTTGCCTTAAACATTCCCAGACTCTTTGGTAAAACCGCTTTTTCGTCCATTGGAATAGATATGAACTACAAATCAATTCTTAAGACACTACCTGTTGTTTCGCTATGTAGCCTTTCTAATTTGGCATTGGCAGAAATACAGATTTTGAAGGCTGCAACCATTATTACGATGGACGAGAAAAATCCACGTGCTGAGGCCATTGCCTTTGATACCGTGACAAAAAAGATTACAGCTATTGGGTCGCTTCAGAATGTACGTGCCAGTGCACCAAATGCAGAAGTACAGGATTTAGGCTCTACCGTACTCATGCCTGGTTTTATTGATCCACACAATCACCCGATTTTGTCGGGAATTACGACACAAGCACCTGCCTATTGGATTGCACCATACGTTGGCGCGAAAACCTGGGCAGATGTCCAAGCAACCATTAAAAAAGCGGACGCAGAAGCTCCAGCCGGCAGACCTTTGGTATTCAATGGCCTGGACAGATTGTTGCAAGAGGCTCCTTTGCCAACACGGGACGTGCTGGATAAGTTATCGCCAAGCGGTCGTGCAATTATCGTGATTGATAATTCTGGGCATGCGGTTTACTTCAATACTGCAGTTGTCAAAATTTTAGGCTGGAAAGATGACAAGCCGCCTGCCAACCCAGTGGGCGGCAGCTATGGTCGATTTCAAGACGGCACATCCAATGGCGTTGCCAATGAATCGGCAGCTTTGATGGCAGTGATTGGTCCGATCCTTCCCAAAGCAATCCCTCACATTTTGCTCTCCAGTGCGCGGTGGTATGCGTATATGGCCTCAATGGGCATCACCTCGACATCCGAGCATACTTACAACACTGGCATGTATAAAGGTTACGAGGCATTAGCATCCGTCCCGGACAGCCCAATAAGAATGCATGTCTATCACATGGCAATTGAGCCGGATGCAGGCGCGAAAGTAACCTGGCCTAATCCCAGCATGGTCCGTAAAAATGGCGTCAAATTGTGGGCGGATGGAAGCCCATGGCTGGGAACAGTTGCACAGAGTTTTGGCTATTTAGATAACGCCAGGACCAAACAGGCGAATATTCTCTTGGGACCACTGTTCGAAAAGGGCATGAATTACACGCGCGGGCAACTCGACCAATTGCTAGATCAATACGCTCCTATGGGCTATCAGATGTCGTTTCATTGCAATGGCGACGTTGGATTTGATGTAGTGCTCGACGCATATGAGAATGCTTTAAATAAATACAATCTCATTGGAACCGATCACCGCTGGCGTGTTGAGCATTTAGGAGCGGCACGAGCAGATCAATTTCAGCGTGCAGAACGTCTTGGTGTCACTGTTTCAATGGCGCCATTTCAGTACATCTACTGGGGAGATCTTTTAGACGGCACCATGTTTGAGTCTAAATACGGTGCTCAATGGCAGCGCGTTGGTGATGCGATGAAAATGAAAACACGCACCACATTTCATAACGATGGAACGGTATCTCCTCCAGATACTTTAAGAAACATTCAGCACATGGTGACGCGTACCACTTCTTCGGGCAAGGTTCATGGTGCCAATCAGGCTGTATCCCTCGATGAGGCGCTTAAAGCCTCTACTATCAATGGCGCATATCAACTGAAACGCGATAAAGAAATTGGTTCGCTTGAAGTGGGTAAGTATGCTGATTTGGTAGAGCTATCGGCCGACATTACTGCCGTGAATCCAAACGAGATTGTCGAGAAAGTAAAAGTCCAAGGGACATGGCTGGGTGGTAAGAAGATTGATATTGCGAAATTTATTGAACAAATTACTGCGATTGATCCCACAGAGCACAAGGACTTGGCAAACTCAGCTATAAAGAATTTTCATCGCCATTGATTGATGTTTGACGAAATCTAATACCACCTTCGTGAACTGCACCCCAAAAGTTGGACACCAATCCAACTCTTGGGGTATGTTTCATGGACGATTACAAAACGGATAGCTCATATCCGTCTCGTTTCGCTGAATACCAAAGATTACTGATCAACAATGAAACCGTCAAAATGCGGACGCATTGAAATAGGTTTCACGAGAGGAGGTCTGATTTTATCGGCGTCCGGCAAAATATTCATGCCCAGACCGGGACCATTTGGAATATCCACAAAACCGTCTTTTGGCAGGGGCACCTTGTCGACCACATTACTGCCCAGATGAATCGGCAGCGATTCAAAAGTTCCAGACTCGAACCCTGTCGCGTATTCTTGAATAGCAAAGTTTGGAATGGCCGCGGCAAGCTGTAGACACGCGGCTAAACCGATTGGTGACAATGGATTGTGTGGAACCACCTGCACTTGGTGTGCCTCTGCGATCGCAGCGACCTTTTTCGCGCCTGTAATACCGCCGCAGAGGCACAAATCGACTCGCGCATATTCGACGCCACCTCTGGCCATCAGCATTTGAAACTCATAAATGTTGGAGAAACGCTCGCCAGTCGCAATCGGAACATGAATTTTTTCTGCGACACGAGCCATCGCATCATTACTCTCAGGACGAATAGGATCCTCGATAAACATCGGATGTGTATGTTCAATCCCTCGTGCGAAAACAATGGCTTCGGCTGGTGTCAAGCGCCGATGGATCTCCAGCAGTAAATCAACACGATCGCCTACCACTTCGCGCATGCGCTCAGTGTTCTCGATTGCGTCCCGCATTTTCTTAATGTGCGTTTTGAAGTAGACCTTATCGTTCCCCTCGTCCAAGAAAGGATTGAGGTGGCCAAAGGCGGTAAAGCCGGCATTCATTTTTACCTCACACTCTACCAACATCTTTTCGATCGTGCTCTCGTAGATATGACCGTAAATACGCGCTTTAGTCCGCGCAGCCCCGCCTAGCAATTCATAGATCGGCACATTTAAAGCCTTTCCTTTGATATCCCAAAGTGCCATATCAATGGCAGATATCGCGGCATTTTCTGCTAAACCTTGAAAATAGCTGAAGCGATGCATCACATTCCAGTGATGCTCGATCGGATAGGGATCCTTACCCTCTAGGTACTCGGCAAATCTCTTAATGCACGCCCCAGCAGCTTCGATATGCCCCCAAGTGCCTGCCTCGCCAAAGCCAGTAATCCCCTCGTCCGTCTCAACCCGGACGAACATGAACTGACCCACATGCCAAGGAACGACTTTAACGATCTTCATATGGATCCTCTTAAATTTGACTGATTATTGATCTTGAACCATAAATTTATACTTTTTTCTCAACAACCAGTTGGATTTCAACCATAAACCCGTAGTGGAGCTCGGAAACAGGTACCACTGCGCGAGCAGGTTTGTGGTCGCCGAAAATGTCTGCATAGATCGCGTTGAACTCTGGCCAGTTGGACACACCCACAATGTATGCTGTGCACTGGACCACGTCATTGAGCGTATTGTTTGTAGCTTTTAAAATATTTGAACAGTGTTTGAATGAGGCGCGAACCTGACGCTCAAAACTATCGACCTCCCCTTCCGCAGGCTTTCCAGGCAACACTCCAGAAACAAAGATCAAGCCTCCTGACTCGACGGCATGACTATAGTGACCAGCAGGTGCGGGAGTGTGAGGTGAGAGGATCAATTTCATTCTTATTCCTTTTTTAAAATCTTGGTAGCTTAACGAGTCACAAAATAAACAATAGTGGCAATGACTGCAATCGCAGCCAAAACAATCCACTTTCCTTTAAACGCAGAAGGCGCCTCAGCACCTGAGGAATCCGGCTGACCACCACCATCGGCAAGTAGAGTCACACGTTCTTTAAATTTTTCAAAAAACATATCTGCCATGCGTTTAGCCACGCCATCAATTAAACGTGCGCCAACCTGAGCAAGACGACCGCCGACCTGTGCCTGAACAGAATATCTTAATCTAGTCTGCTGACCCATAACTTCAAGGCTCACAACAGCATGTCCTTTACCAGACCCGGCTACTCCACCCGAACCTTCAAAACTGATTTTGTATGACTCAGGCGCATTAATCTCTGACAGCAACAGCTTACCAGCGAACTTAGACCTGATCGGACCGACAGCCACCTGCATGACAACCTTATACTGATTGTCTCCAACTGAATCAAACGATTCACACCCTGGCACGCACTCCCTCAGCACGCTGGGATCATTCAGTGCTTTCCAAACGCTCTCACGAGGCAGGGCGATGACTTGCTCACCAATTAACTCCACTTTTTAACTCCCTTGCTTTAGCTGTTGAGCACTGCGGATACGTTGACCTGCCAAACGGACCGCTTGAATAATCTCCGGGTAGGCAGCGCATCGGCACAAATTTCCCGATAAATAGTTTTTGATCTCCGCCTCAGATGGATCAGGATTTAAAGAGAGCAATTCTTTGCTCATCAATATAAATCCTGGCGTACAAAAACCGCATTGAAATGCTCCACTCTCAAGAAAAGCCTGCTGCACGGGATCAAGCTGTCCATTAGCGTCGAGACTTTCTATCGTGACAACATCGCAGCCGTCCAACGCTGCAGCCAGGGTCAAACAACCACTGACTGTTTGTCCATCCACCACAATCGTGCAGCAACCACAAAGTCCCTGGGCACAGCTCTCACGGGCACCATATAAAAAGAAATCCGAACGTAGCAACTCCAATGCGCTCAAATGACTGTGAGTTGTGACGTGAACAGGTTTTCCATTTAACTTAAAACTGATTTGTATCGTCGCCATAATCATCACTTGTCTGATTGAAAGAAGTTGCCGTTGACGTTTTGATGGATCGCTCGACAAATCTGCTCATATTTCATCGGTAAGGTGGTGAGTCTGACTCCAACAGCATCTTCAATAGCCTCCGCAATGGCAGAAGCCACACCGAAGGCGCTACTTTCACCCACACCTTTTGCGCCATAGGGTCCGTTGTGCTGAACGGAGTCCACTGCATGCGAAGTCATCACCAATGGAGCATCGTGAATGCCAGGAATTTTGTATTCAGAAAATGAGGCATTTCTCAATTGACCGATTTCGTCAAATACCATTTCCTCATAGAGGACTGCACCAAGCTGCATGATTGCTGCACCTGTTAATTGCGAAGCAACAACCTTTGGATTGAGAGGTGTACCGCAATCCACCACGTTTTCCATATGCAGAATTTTGAATTTTCCAGTATCCACATCAACTTCTACTTCGACACCTGTGGCACCTATCATCCAGTTAGGCGTAATGTTGGTAGACTGTCCTGTCGATTTGTCAGGCGAGATGTAATCAGGCACAAACGACCCAACCCCGACAATATTACCGGCCTGCATCCCATATTTTTTCAACAGCAGCTGCCTTGGGCTGAGCGTTTGATCCGCGGATACACCTAGAGACTCAGCCAGAACACGCAATTTTTCTACGACTTCTTTGGTAGCGAGTCTGACCGCATGTCCCATATGAAAAGTCGATCTCGAACCTAAGGTCGCCATGTCATAGGGCGTCACATCCGTATCCGGATGAATCACTCTCACATCTTTTGGCTCCAACCCAAGCTCTTCGGCCGCGATCATCGCAAGCAGCGTATCAGAACCCTGACCCATATCCACGGTGCTTGAATAGACGAAACAGCTCCCATCCGCGGCCAAACTAACCACAGCCATTGAAGTCGTCGGTGCGACGAGAGCCTTAAAACCGATACTGATTCCTCGACCTCTCTTGAGTTTTTCCGTACCTCGGTTAAAGGGTTGATCCCATTTCATGCGTGCGGCTGTTTCATCGAGGACCTGAAGCAGGGCCGCATCTTTCATGATAGTGCCAGTGGGATGGGCAACGCCTTCTTTCAAAAGATTCATTCGGCGAAACTGCACAGGATCAATCTTTAATGTCCGAGCGATAATGTCGGCCTGACTCTCGTAGGCCCAAACAAGCTGAGGAATACCAAAGCCTCTGAACGCTCCTGCCGGCGGTAAATTTGTATAGACCTGATAAGAGTCGATCGCCACATTCTCGATGTCATATGGTCCCGAGGACGTAAAGCCCGATTTTTGGGAAACGCGTGGACCGATATCTGCATAAGCGCCTCCGTTCCACCAAACCTCACATTTTCGACCAAGAATACGACCTTCCTTTGAAACGGCTGTCTTGATATTGAATGACGTAGCGTGTTTTGTGATCGTATAGAACTGCTCTTCCATGCTGATGGCGACGCGCACAGGTCGCTTGACAATCAAGGTAAGCGCAGCCGCTAAGGCCTCAAGCTTGATGTAGAGTTTGGCTCCAAAGCCTCCACCCAAAAAGGCGGTCTTTACCCTGACCCGATTTTCTTGCCATCCTAACAATCGAGCGATTTCAATCCGCACAAACGAAGGACTTTGTGTCGCTGAATGTATTGTCAGACCCGTATCGGTCAACTCGCCAACTGAGACCATCGGCTCTAACGGCGTATGCATCAATTGCTGTGTTTTAAAAGTATGCTCAAAAACATGCTCAGCTTTTTCAAACGCCTGCTCAACATCTCCGCAACGTAATTGAAAATCAAGCGCGATATTTGTATTGCGTTTGCCAGCTATGTGCTTGAGATCAGGGAAGGTTCCTGCAGGCTTAAGCTGCTCATGGACAACCACTTCCGATCGCGCGGCTTCGATTTCATCAAAAACAGCAGGTAACTCCTCGTATTCCACCTCAATCAAATGCAATGCTTCCTCGGCGATATGAATATCTTCAGCAAGCACGACCGCCACAGGCTCTCCAACATAATGGACCTTTCCGATCGCCAAGATTGGTTGATCATGGAATGCGGGACCATAATAGGGATCAGGAATAATCTTGCATATATCCTCAGCAGTAATCACTGCATAAACGCCCGGCAATTGCACTGCAACCGATGTATCAATTGAGATGATCTTTGCATGCGCAACGCTACTGCGCAGAATTTTTACCTGCAACATATTCGGTAGCGTTAAATTATGAATATATTCAACACGACCAGTGACTTTTGACTGTCCCTCAAGTCGATCTGTTCCGTGTGTAACATGCTTAAGATTAGTATTCTTATGCTCAGTGGTCTGCATGATCGCTCCCCGCACCTTGAACATTCATGGCAGCATGAATGACACGCCCGACGTACACGCTAATGAGATGTTTTTTGTAAGACGAAGATCCGTGCGTATCATCTGCAATATCCAAGCTGTGAGCCGCCTCAATACCTGCTTGTGCGAGCAACTGATCGTTGATTTTTTTACCTTTCAACATTTCCTCCGCGTGACTTAGGCGAGTCGGGCGATCTGTCGCTGCACCGACAATCAGACGTATTTGACTGATTGTGTCCCCTTGAGCCTTCAGACTCACGCCGATACCAAGAGCCGGCCAATCATGCGTCACGCGAGTGGTGACCTTCATATATGCAGAAAGCTGTTCCCCCATAGGAGGAATGATTATTTCTGAGATCAGTTCGTCAGTTTTCAGCACAGTCTCGTAATAGCCCGTGCACAGAGTGTCTACAGCGATTTCACGCGACCCCCGCGAACTGGTCGCAATCAGCCTGGCGTTCAGGACGCTTAATACGGGAGGA
Organism: Zwartia vadi; assembly: GCF_030410375.1. Classification (GTDB taxonomy): domain Bacteria; phylum Pseudomonadota; class Gammaproteobacteria; order Burkholderiales; family Burkholderiaceae_B; genus Zwartia; species Zwartia vadi. The sequence goes on along the minus strand of NZ_JAUHHE010000005.1, from coordinate 207,898 downwards.
AGATCCATGTGAGGATCGCCATGAGCCAGATTGCCACCAATCGTTGCAACGTTTCTAACGCGTGGATTCGATAACGCCCGAAACGCTCTAGTCAGGATAGGCCAACCTTTTGCAACAACGGCCGAATGTTCCAGTTCTGTCAATCGCGTCAATGAGCCAATGACTAATTCGCCTGCAGCATTGACCTTGATTTCACGTTGTTTACCTGCGATCCGATGCAAACTGATCAGTTTTGTTGGCCGCATCACGCCGGCTTTCATCATTAACATGATCGCCGTACCACCACCCACAGGACGAACATTCGGATCATCCGGATCTAGCAAACCGACAGCTTGCTCAAAAGTCTGTGCAACCACATATTCAAATGGAGCCATGACAATTCTTTCCTTTAACGCGAGGCTTGAATGAGGTTTTCGATCGCCGAACAAATGATTTCGGGATTTTCCAGCGGGGTGAGATGTCGCGAGGCGGGAATGATTGTCAGGATTGATCCTTTTATCCCTTGGTGTAGCAGCTCTGCCATGGCGACCGGGGCCGCATAGTCCTCCTCGCCAACGACAATCTGTGTCGGGATATGCAGGCCAGACATTCCTGAGCGTCCGTCGAAATTTCCCATTGCTAGACAAGTCGCCGCATAAGCGTTGATGTCATTTTCAAGGAAAATTTCAATACACTGATCAACGATTTCAGTATGTTCGTTTCGGAATTTTTCACTAAACCACCTGGTTTTTTGAAACTCAACCAAGCTTTTCAAGCCATAATTGACGGCTTTATCCGCTCTCTCAGCCCAATCTTTAGGAGCACTCGGACCATACCAGGCCGTCGTGTCTATCAAACACAGTCCCGATGTCACATCAGGGAAACTCGTCGCATATTGCAATGCAATACAGCCCCCCATTGAGGCGCCACATACAATTATTTTTTTAAAACCCAGGTGATCAGTCAGTCTCTTGAGATCTTGCGCAAAGAGCGCGATTGAATATGGGCCCTCCGGCTTTGAGGACTGACCATGCCCACGCACATCTACCGCGATGACACTCACGTGCCCGGCAATATTTGGAGCGACAAGTTTCCAGAAACGGTGATCCATTGCCAGAGAATGCACAAGCAACACACAAATTTCAGTACTTGTCCCGCGATCAAAACGCTGATACTTTAGGGATGTATCTTTATCCAGCTGAAAGTTACTTAGCAATGGCTCAGTCATATTTACTATATTAAAAATTTGATGGATGAAAGTCGGATGTAGTTGGATATGTTCCTACAAGCAGATACGTCCCGCAAACGACAATCTTTGAGCCTGCCATGAGTAAATTTCATTCGCCTGACCAACTGACTTTTTGTGAATGAATCATCGATGCCCAAGCACTTTCCGACGCTCAATGCACTACGCGCTTTTGAAGCAACAGCCAGACATTTGAGTTTCACTCGCGCTGCGCACGAACTTCATCTGACTCAAACAGCGATCAGTCATCAGATCAAAGAACTTGAGCGTCTGCTGGGCGTACAGCTTTTTGAACGTCGTCAAAATACGATTACGATGACATCCGTAGGGTCCGACTATTTGGAAACAATTCGTCCGGCACTGGGCTTGATTGCGCGAGCCTCCGACCGTGTCTCTAACAAGGGAGCTAATACCCTTCATATCAATTGTTTGACGGCCTTTGCCGTTCAATGCCTATTACCTGCCTTACCTGAATTCTGTAGTTCGTATCCCGATATCGACATCCGACTGACACCTGTCAACGCAGCTGAAAAAGCAGTGCATTACGATTTTGATATCGGCATTTGGTATGGGATTAACACCACGCCAGAGCTTGATGTCTTTGAACTATCCAATGACATTGTTTTTCCAGTCTGTAGCCCATCCTATCTTGGGAACAGCAATCTCAGCCAGCCTAGCGACCTAAGTGAACATACAATCCTCAGGTCCTTGTCGCCCTTGATAGAGGATGACTGGCCAAGTTGGCTTAAGCACGCCAGCCCACAGAAAATTCCCTTTAAAAAGGAAATCTGTTTCGACGGACTGCTACTATCCATTGAGGCGGCAATCCACGGACTCGGCGTTTGCCTCGGACGTGATCAACTCGTTCAAAAAGAACTTGATGCCGGCAGACTTGTTGAGCCGTTCAATATACGCTTGCCATTGGATACGGGATACCATATCTCCTGTCGCAAAGAAAAAACCGAGATCACTAAAGTTAAAATCTTCAGAGAGTGGCTTCAGTCCAAGTTCGGTCCGTCTTGCTGATCAATCAGAAACACGAACCGAGCTTCAGGTCTTTTTTATTGGACAGTAACTTTGGCTTTTTCTACGACTTCTTTATATTTTTGTGCGTCTGATTTAATGCGTGCCGTAAAGTCGGCGGAAGACATCCCGCCAATTGTCGCGCCATTTTCAGCGAATCTCTTTTGAACATCGGGCGACTGCAAAGTTTCAACGACGGCCTTTTGCAATGTGCTCAAGACATCGTTAGGTAATCCCTTGGGAGCAAATAGACCCACCCAATTTGATGCGTTGACATTGGGCAAACCGGACTGTTTGGTTGTCTGCCAGCTTGGATCATATTGAGACTGACTCGAGGTTGTTAAACCCAGTACCTTGACACGACCGGACTTCACATGCGGCATGACTGCCGGTATTGCAACCACACCCAAGGGCACCTCGCCACTTGCTACCGCAGCGACCGCTGGTGAACCGCCTTTGTATGGAATATGCACAACATTGACCCCGCCATCCACCCACAACCACTCACCCGCCAAATGATTCACGCTCCCGTTTCCTGGTGAGGAAAAAGAGAGCTTCCCGGGATTTTGTTTTGCGTACGCCAACACTTCCTTAACTGAGTTGTATGGAGTGTTGCTATTGGCGACGAGCAGCATAGGTGTATCGCTCACCATCGTGATGGGCGTAAAGTCACGCTCAAGCTCATAAGGAACATTTGTAAATAAAGCAGGGTTACCTGCAAACTCTCCTGTGTGCGCCATCAACAGTGTGTAGCCATCCGGAGCACTCTTAGCGGCCGCACTCACAGCGATAAAGCCGTTACCGCCCGGGCGATTTTCCACTACAAAGTTCCAGCCCAAGCGCTCAGTCATTTTTTGAGTCAACAAACGCGCAGTGATATCCACTACGCCTCCAGGTGCAAATGGCACAAGCACTCTGATAGGTTTATTTGGATAGGCTTGGGCTTGAGCTTGCGCGCCAGCGCTAATTCCTAGCATTGATACTGCGCTCAAAACGGTTGTCGCGCAAATCTTTTTAAGTGTCGAACGCTTTGATTGTCTGGTTCGAGCTGTAGCGAGTGTCATGTCTGGTCCCTTGATTTTTATATATATTCTCCTATGGTGCTTAGGTTAGAGACACATCGCAAGCGATAATTGTTCATACCCTCCTCAAGAATGCTCATACCAACCAGACAAAGCAAAACTAAGTATTTAACTCATTCGGCAGATAATTAACCAATAGCCTACCTTTTACAAAAGGATAACGGCTAGTCGGATACATCGAAAATATCTCGAATAAATTGAATCTGAATATCATGACTGAATTGATTCATTTTTTTAAGAACCATCAAAGATAAATCGAAAATTTTGAGAATAAATAGTCCTCAAATTTTAAAAATTTAGACTGTTTTAGAAAGTGCGATCACCATTTCGAAATGCCAAGATAATATTTAGCTGGCATCGTAAGCCTCGGACACCGGTTACTATCGCTAAGGATTATTTTTTAGCCCAAAACCATTGAAGTGAACGCTAAAAAACAAGAGAACGAAAAATTGACAGATGAAAATATAGATGTACGATCAAACGCGGGGTTCATTGACCCTCTGACTGGCCTGGCGAGTCGCACTGGGCTTGAAAGTTATCTTCAAAATTTCGACTTCAACAAGGAGGATACGCCTCTTTGCATATTGACCGTTGAGCTTTCACGTTTCGGAAACGTAAATGACAGCATGGGTGCCGAGCTTGGCAATAAGATCATTATCACAATCGCTAAACGTTTACAAAAAATATTTCCGAATGCCGGACTCATTGCTCGAACTCACGGTGATCACTTCTGCCTTGCATTAGAAGGCACTGTTGATATCGGTCAGCAAATCGAATTACTTAATAACTTTACACAACGGCCACTTGCCTTACGCGGTGAGATCATTGTGTTGAGTGTTCGCGTCGGCGTTGCAGTGTTAGGGGCTCTCGTAGAATCTCCTTCGTTATTAATGCATGCCTCAGAGATTGCCCTGCATAAAGCGAAGCGCGAACAATTAAAGACTTATTTTTATGAGCGTGAACTAGAAAGCGAAGCTAAAGCGTCGTACCGTCTTGAGAATGATTTAAGAATCTCACTGGTAAACAATCATGTTGAATTGCACAAGGCAATTAACAACAATGAGTTTCGTATCATGTATCAACCAATCGTCGATACTGCGACCAACAAAGTACATGCACTGGAAGCCCTCATTCGCTGGCATCATCCAAAACGCGGGCTAATCTCGCCAATGCAATTTATTCCGATGGCAGAGAAAATTCAACTCATGGATGTAATTGGCAGCTGGATTTTGAGACGCGCTTGTTTAGATGCCATGTCTTTTTCATTGAATGCAGACGGCAGTCAACCCGGCGTCAGTATTAATCTCAGTGGGGCTCAGTTTCTAGAGACTGGCATACTGCTTAACAGTGTCGCAATCGCCCTTCAAGAGTCAGGCATCACGCCTAGACAAGTGAAATTGGAGATTACCGAGTCTAGCTCGTTGAGTGCGGAAAAAATCGCGATTATCGAAAGCTTGCGCTCGTTAGGATGCATGATAGCGCTAGATGATTTTGGTACAGGTTACTCTTCACTTACCCAACTTAATGTACTACCACTTGACTACATCAAGCTTGATCAATCTTTCATTACAGAGATTGGAGGAGATGAAGAGTCGCACAATCTTAGAAGTCAACGTATGACCAAGGCAGTGCTCTCGATTGCCAGTGCTCTTGAATTAAAGCCAATCATCGAGGGAGTAGAAACTGAATTTCAGCGAGCATTTCTTGAACTAAACGGAGCAAATTTAATGCAGGGTTACTTGTTTGCAAAGCCCTTGGCACTTGAAGATGCGAATAAATTTATCACGCAATTTAGCAAGAAGATGTCTGAAGGAGATCACCGTGTCTGATCTGTATAACTTAGCTTACATCAGCAAAAATACAATTAAAGGTACACCAGATGAAACCTTGGAACAAATTCGTAAAATCTTGGCTTCCGCTCACCGAAACAATCCTGAAAAGAACGTGACAGGTGCGTTACTTTATTCAGGCGGATATTTTTGCCAAGTTATTGAAGGCGAAGAACATGTCCTCGAAGAATTATTTGAAACGATTCAAATGGATCCGCGTCACGGCGACATTACCGTTCTTCACTTCGAACCAATTGAGTCGCGTGGATTTAGCGAATGGGCAATGGCACTGGCTGGTATTGAGGAAAATATGCGTTTCGATATAAAAGGTGTGCGCACATCAAAGGACGAATTACAAATGAAAGAGACGGGTCGCGATCTAGTCTCCGTGCTTGAAAAAATGGTTGCGCAACATCAGTCAGTACTGAATTCATCCACTAAGTGACTCTGCTGTTTACTGAGTCATTACGCCCCTTCAGCCTTTTTAAGCGCTGCGGCAGGATCAGCAGAAAGATCCGCTTTCAGGAAACCGGGCGACTCAGGAAGAGCCATCGTCAGCTGATTGGCATCCATGACTTGCAGCTTGAGATTCTTTGCGCGAATGCCCAGGATATGTCCACCGTGTCTATGATCACTTGACAACAAATGTAAGTGATAGCCTGGAATATTGAATGTACGCGCGTAAGTCGGTGACCAAAAACCGAGCAAAGTACCTTGGATATTTTGAAGCTTGAATTCAGCTTGATGACTGGTCGCCGTCACAAGATCAGTGCCTGGTGCGGATTTACATGCCACACGATAGTGAATGTCGTCAAAGACACCGTCAACACGAATTGCAGTAAACAGATTATCTGAGCGTCGCAATTCATCTATATGTGTACAAAGTTCTTCCCAACTACTGACTGAGTCAATCACCTTTGTTCGGTCCGCCTCAAACGCAGCACTCACCCAAAAAGGCGCAGAAGCTGTGTCTGCAGGCTCGCTGACAGAACCATCTCCCAAGGCCTGAAACACGTGCCCATCCAGCATCATGCCTTCACCATCGAGCATATCAAAAGTTCCGAGACCGAAATCTCCGTGACTTTTAATCGTGCCGACGTTTACGCACCCTTGATATACGCCCTGAACCAATGCTGCAGAGGTGGATATTTGGTAGAGGGTGTGATGTTCGATATCCAGAGATTTAGAAAGCGCGTCTTGCACTAGATGATCAATTGTTTCACCTGTTGCAAGACATCGCTCTTGGATAGCCTGATAAAGAGATTCTGAGAGGTTGACGTTGATCGTCTGGCTACCAGGTATATTGGCTTTAGGCATATTGGCTGATTAACCTTGTGAAATTTAGTTCACAAAACTTTGAATGACATTCTGCATCAAACGTTGGTTTTGACTATAGTCGACTGGTACGTGAATCAGCACAGGAACATCTGATTGAAAAGCTTCCTCGAAAATCTTAGGTAAATCGTCGGCGGATTTGACGCTGTAACCTTTACAGCCAAAAGATTCCGCAAACTTGACAACATCGTAGTGCCCAAGCTGAATACCTGCCGTTTCTCCGTAGTGTGCCTGCTCTTGGAAGGCCACCATATCAAACGAGCCGCTATCCCAAATGACGTGCACAAATTTTGCGCCTATCCGAACCGCTGTGGCAAGCTCCGTTGCGGTAAAAAGGAATCCCCCATCACCGGATGTCGTGAGAATACGATCGCCTGGATAAAGCAAACTCAATGCAATACCCCAGGGTATCGAAACTCCCAGTGTCTGTTGACCATTACTGACTAACACTTGGCGTGAAAAATCCGCTGCACAGTAACGATTTGTCCAAATGTAATTAGAACCCACATCAAGCGCAACGTGCGTGTTAGGCGTCATTTGCTTTTGTAACTCGTGCACAAGTCTCAGCGGCTGAACAGGGAACTTGTTCATTGTCTGACCTTCAGCGAGCGTATCCTGGATTTCCTTGACGGCTGCGCGAGCAGCATTGACAAAACCAGGATCGAGATCGATTTTCACTCCATTTGCCAACGCATTGAGTGACTCGCCGATGTCACCTATGAGTTCTGTCACAGGCAAAAACGCGTTGTCCTGTTGTGCCGGAATAACATCCACACTGATAACGGGACGCTTGACGTTTGTATTCCAGATCGACGGATCGTATTCAATCGGATCGTAACCGATGGTGATTACAGCATCTGCTTGATCAAGCAATTTGTCGGCTGGTTGATTGCGAAACAAGCCGATGCGTCCGCCATAAGTGGCCCCGCTTGCCTTTGCGACCCAGGCTCCTGCGCCTTGGAAGGTCGAAACATACGGAATCTGAGCATGTTTGAAAAAATTGATTAGTCCGTCAGCCGTATCGGGATGTGAAGCTTGCATACCCAAAATCACGATAGGCCGCTTGCTTGCGTTAAGAATACTCAACGCCTCGGAGATGGTTGATTGTGCCGCCGCACCCATGGGCAATGGCTTACCCCAAGAGGCTTGGACATCTCCGGGATAGTCTGCAAGACCAACATCTTTAGGCAAGGACAAAAATACAGCCCCTGGTCGGCCACTTTCAGCCACTCTAATTGCATTGCCAAGTACTTCACCCACTTGATCCGCAGAGAGGATCTCCTGTGAAAGCTTGGTAGCTGCTTTCATCAGACTGGTCGCGTCGAGCGATTGATGGGTTTTCTTTAAGCGCTCACTGACGGGGACTTCCCCACCAATTGCGAGCACGGGGTCGCCTTCACTGGTTGCGGTAGCCAGTCCGGTTGTCAGGTTGGTCACGCCTGGTCCGGATGTAGCGATACAAACACCGACCTTACCCGTTAAACGGCCAAATGCTGCGGCCATAAAGGCGGCATTCTGTTCATGCTGACACAGAATAAGTTGGATGTTGGAGTGTTTAAGCGCAACAAAAAGACTGTCGATCTTAGCGCCTGGTATGCCAAAAACGTGTGTCACGCCATGGTTTTCAAGCATGGTAACAATAGCGTTTGAACAGTTTTTTGTGTTGTTTGGCTCGATCATCTTTACGTCCAGTTGTTGTAAGTTAAAAATTTAATCAATTGAGTATGCAAAATTATTGAAGCTTGCTACAGCCGTTGGCCAAAGGCTTACCGGCAATGCGATCCCTTACCCATTCAAGGTACATTGGTGCAGACACACCGGGTGTAGTGAAGTGCGTTTGCTCTCCTGGCAGCTGAATTCTTGTCACGTTCGCGCCTATCGCGCACATTTGCTTTTGATAAATTTCATGCATGACAGGAGGCACAGTGGTATCTTTTGCACCCCAGTAAATCACGACGGGTGCGACAGGCTTGACTGGCTTCACACTCCCCTCAACAAATGCCTGGATCCATGCCAAGGTGTTGCTTGCCTGGGGCTTCAATAAAGATTTGTAATTTGCTCCATAGGCATAGTTAAACGCATCCGCCATAACATGGACACATTTATTGCTGGACAATTGATCCGCTACCTTTGCACCTTCGTCTGTCAATATATCTGTCAATTTGAGATGAGGAAATGCCGCCTGAGTACCCCAGAGACCCATCATAAAATGCGTGAACAAAAATACGTTGGGTACATTCGCCTCCGTAAACTCCTTCATGAGTTTATCCGCACCAGCCTGATCGATTTTTGATTTTGGAAGCACCGCAGCGAGATCTTCAGGCGCCAAAGCAACAAATCCAAGATACTCTAGATTGTCGGCTGCAGTGCCTTGCTGGACCAAATATTCTGGCAAACTTGCTGCTGCAATCGCAGCTCCACCACCCTGAGACCAACCATATAGAATCGTCTTCTTACCCGCACCGAGTTCAGCCATTGAGCTGGCCGCTCTTACGGAATTGATGACATCTCTTCCATTGGTTCCCGCAACTGCATACTGATGTTTACCACCACCGCCGAGACCTTGATAGTCGGTCGCGACAACAACGTAACCCTCGTTAATAAACTCTTGACCATTTGGAATGCCAAAATCAGTCCATGAATTTCCGCTCATTAGAAAATACTGATTCAGCGGACGCGTTGGATCAATAATTTGGGAAGGACCGCAATTCTGAGCTGAGCCTGTTGTGCCATGTGCCCATGCCAAAATCGGTCTTCCCTCTTTGGGTACGGGTCCAACTGGGGCGATCACCAGCCCTGTTGCAATAGTCTTTCGCCCCGCCACATCAGAGGATACATACGCAATCTTCCAAGCTTTAGCACCTTTGAGCGAGGTTTTAATTTCCTCTTTATGAATGACTTGTCCCAATTTTCCCTCAGGAGTCATTTGCATGACCGACTCATAAAAAGGCGGGACAGGAGGTTGTGCCTGGCTTGCCGAAGCAAACATCGCAGAGCAACTGATTGTCAGCAAAAGCGAGTAAATAGAAGTTTTCATAGCAAACACCTGGATTTAAACGTGTTGATCTCACCATGATAGCGATCGACCGCAACTGATTACTCTTGATCATAACTTTAGTGTACGTGAGCAAGCGAATTTTTCACAAAATTCACATGGAGAAATCAGAGTAAAAATTCTGATCGATTGCCAATCCAAGCTAAACGATCAAGCCTGGGGTATTGAGCAATAGTTCTTTGATCGCCGCGTGGTAATTAACATACCCTGTGCACCTGCAAATGTGATCACCCATATTGTCCAAGATCACTTTATTCAATTCCGATCTTTTTGCAGGATTTCTTTTTAGCTGGTCAAGCATGAGTGTGATTCCCATCAAGAATCCCGGTGCGCAGTATCCACATTGAAAAGAAAAATGTTTCAGCAAGGCTTGCTGTTGAGGTGAAAGTGAACCCTCAGCGGCTAAGCCTTCGACTGTGAGGATGCTGTATCCCTGTAGCGCAACCGCAGGCATGATGCAAGCCTGCAACCTTTGCAGATTCGTTTGCCCCGGGGGACTCGCAGCAACCGTACAGGCCTTGCATATCCCGATTCCACAGGACACTTTTGTACCTGTCAGACCGAGTTTCTCATGCAAAAAATCAGCCAGACTGATTTCAGCGGGGGCCTCTGCGTCGACCTCATTCCCGTTTACTTTTAAATGAATCTTGATTTGCTTCATTTTATTAGCGCTTTTTTAATATCAGAGGGTCTGATAGGCAAGGCGTTAAAACGATGTGCAGTAGCATCTGCCACGGCATTAACGATCGCGGCAGGTATGGGATTGAACACAACCTCAGACATCCCTCTTGGCGCTTCATCTGGAGATGCTTCAAGAATATTAAATTTAGCGACTCCGACTGCACAATCATGCGCCTTGGGTAATGGGTAGAGATTGAGGTTCCAATCGCCCGAACCGGCGGACTGATGATCGCGTGACAGTTCTTCCAAAAGCGTTTGACCAATCCCCATCGCGAAAGCACCCTGCATTTGGCCCTCAACTATCTGCCTCTGGATAACAGGACCGCAATCAAGATAGCAATCAGCGTCCACAACTTGAACTTTTCCAGTCGACCGGCTGACCTCGACTGCGACGATTGATGCATAGGTAGACATCTGGTTCGCATCACCCTTTAGGCTCTGAAGTGGTGAATAACGGACTTGTTTACGCGGAATTGCATCATATGTTGCTGAGCCGCGTCGCACAGATAATGCATCAATCTTTGCCCGAAAAGATTTGTCAGACAAGTTAAATACTGCTTCAGCCCAGTACTCCCGATAGTAGGCATGCACAAGCGCACCGGTTACAAAACCTTTTTTGGAAGCTGTCTCGGCCAACTGCTCAAAAGCAATATGACGACCATCCTTGTAACGCAAGCCCTGTTCATCAAAGGAAAAGTTTTGACCATCCATTTGAAGATCAGCGTGATCAAGATTGAGCAACAAGCCTGCTGCAGGCAATAATCCAAATTCAACAATTATTTTGGCCGCCTCTAGCGCAGCATGTCTGAGATGATAGGCAGAAGTGCTGGCGGCAGTCGAGATCGCAATCGAAGGCGTCCAGTAAGGATTTGAAGATAAAAGCGCTTGATCTTGTTCGTTTTTAGCAGGAGTACTGAATATTTTTAATGCATCGAAATAGTGCGTCACGCCAATTTGCACCTCTGCCGCGGCGCGTCCAAACAAAGACGCCAAAGATAGTGAAAGTGTGGTGGCTGAGCCATTGCCCATATCAACGCCTGGCGTGTAGAGCTTGATCAATCCGTCAGGAGAGATCTCAACTCCCGCCAGGCAGCCATTTTCATTTTTACCGAAAGTCTTGAATGCAGCGGCAAATCCTGTCCCATAAAGAATATCGTCGTTCGATTTTTTACTTTTGAATATCGCTCGATCACGCCAAAGACTTGATTGCGCAGCGGCATTCAAGACCTTGTGAGCATGTGTGGGAATCGCTAAACGAACACCTGTTTGAGTCAGGCCGTTTCCAGGTATGCAGTTTTTGAGTCTAAGTTCGATAGGATCCATTCCAAGAGATTGCGCCGTCTCATCAATCAGACACTCAAGCGCAAAAGAAGACTGAAATGAACCAAAACCTCTCATGGAACCAGCAGGTATAGAGGTGGAGGCATGAGCAACTGCAGCAATAACTGATCTGGGGAAATGATAGCCACCTGCAGCGTTTCTTGCGCCTACACTTTGCACCGCGAAGCTGTAGTTGTTTTGCCCACCTCCATCTAGGCGCATGTCAGAACGAAGAAATTGAAATGTACCGCTTGAGTCCACAGCAATTTCAATGTCGGTTTTGGCGGCATGTCTTTTCAAACCACCCTGAAACTGTTCAGCGCGGCTTTGCACGATACGATGAGTGACATCAGGTTCGGCCATCGCCGCAATCGCTAGATGTAAAGGAAAGTCAGAGCTGTCCTTTCCACCAAATCCTCCCCCTAAAAAGCAACAATGAATGAAGATATTTTTAATTGGAGGTGTACGAGCCGAAGAGAAAAATGCATCGATCGCTACCGCATCCTCATGAGGAGACTGCGTACCGAGCACAAGAGAGAGGGTTTGAGTCTGGCTGTCGTACCATGAGAGACCGTTTTCAGGTTCCAAGAACATCGGATCAACGGATTGGGTCACGTACGTTGCACGCCGTCTCAGCCAATCAGCGCGTTGTGACTCCTGTTGAATTTTATTTTTATACTCAGCGGAGAGTGCAAGATATCTCTCTTGCGCAAACGAATGTCCTGAAGCGTCATCTTCAGGGGCATTTTTCATAAAGGAAAACTCGGGTTCCTGGCTTTTGCCCTGATAGAAAACAAACTCACTCGTTCCATAATCAGGACGCGACCCGACCGTCGCAGCCTCTCCATATCGAATGTATTGTTTTAAAGCGGGAATCTTTGATTTGACGGCTAAAAAATCATCAGCATCCTTGAAGGATAGCAATGCCAAAGGCTGTCCATAATATGAAGGACAGCTTCCAGTTACCGCATAGAACTCCGGACTTAAAAAGGGAGGCGCGCCTTTGCAACCCCATTTCAATAAATCATCGCCTGTCACTAGGCTACATTCAATATCATCTTGTCTCAACCGAATCAGATCGAGACCAGCGTAAATCTTATCTACATGCGGCGCACGAAGAATGACTCCTCGTCTTTCAGTCAACGGCCAGCCAGGCAAATCTTTTGCGCGAAAATCAACGGCGTAGATCTTTCCACCCGTTGCTTTAATGGGACCTTCATAAAGCTGCTTGCCAGCGAGATCCTGACGCGCTAAGGATGCTTGACCCAAAGAGGGTGCAGAAAAAGCATCTCGTGTACCTAAGTAACGAATGAATATCGCAGCCATACCTGCGCGATAGGAGGTCTTGAGGAATTGTCTTCTGTTTAGGACGATCAAGAGTGTTCACTCCTGGCACAAAATATATGATTAAATCCTAACAAAAATCATTAAACGAAAACCGACAAATAACGACAAACACGAATTACATAGATCTAGCGTCGCGCATCCCGTGCTGTCGGCTTTCTCAAAACGACACCCCTCAATCAAGCGACGGAGCATACCCAAATGTCTGATTCGGCTTTTCCGCTGTTTCGACCCAGACACTTTTGACTTGCGTATATTCCTCTAACGCTTCTACTCCACTTGATCGTCCGTGCCCGCTCGCCTCATAGCCTCCAAAAGGTGAGGCTACATTAATGACCTTATACATATTGATCCAAAAAGTACCGGCTTTGACTTGCTCAGAAACGCGAAAAGCCCGACCTATGTCCTGAGTCCATACCGCGCCGGCCAAACCAAAGTCACTATCGTTCGCAATCCTGATGGCGTCTTGTTCTGTATCGAAGGGGATTGCCACAACGACAGGTCCGAATATTTCAGTTCGCGCCACAGTCATCTCATTGGACACATTTTTTAAAACAGTCGGACGAACGTAAAAGCCTGATTGATCTCTATCAATCGAAGACTGCTCGCCAACGATTTGCGCACCTTCTCGTACGCCGGTATCAATCATATCCATGATGTGCTGATACTGTTTCGCATTTTGGATGGGACCGATTTCTGTCTCCGCCATGGTTGGTTCACCCACCAGTATCTTGCGCGCACCCTCTGCCACCATTTTGACAAACTTATCGTAGACACTGCGCTGGACCAAGAGTCTTGAACCCGCCACACAGCTTTGACCCGCACTACCAAAAATCGCAGCCTGTGCACCGATACAAGCACGTTCTAAATCAGCATCCTCAAAAACGATATTGGCCGACTTGCCGCCGAGTTCCAATACGCAGGGTATCCCCCGCACTGCCGCAGCTGCGGCGATTTTTCCACCTGTTGCTGGAGAACCCACAAAAACAACTTTCTTAACAGCTTTCTGACTCAAGGCCGCCTGACCAATCGTATGGCCATGTCCAACCAGAATATTGATGACACCCTTTGGTAAACCAGCCTGCTCAGCCAACTTGGCTATGGCGAGCGAGCTCAAGGGTGTTAACTCCGAGGGCTTGAGCAAGACGGCATTGCCCATACATATCGCAGGCGCCACCTGCCATCCACAAGTAAACATGGGCGCATTCCAAGGTGTAATCTGTAGAACAACACCATAGGGCTCCCGACGCGTGTAATTTAGGTGACCACTAGGGACAGGTATCACGTTGCCGTATAGCTTATCAGTCCAACCTCCGTAATACTCAAACATCTCTGCGACGCGAAGCGCCTCTCCACGGCAATCGCGAATCGGCTTACCTGCCGAGATGGCTTCGAGCTGAGCAAGCGGCTCGATATTTGCCCTAATCGTGCGACCGACCTCCTGCATGATCCTGCCTCGCTCGGCGTGACTCAGCTTGCCCCAGATCTGTTGCCCTGAAATTGCCTCAGTACAAGCAATGTTGGCGACCTGCTCTGTGGCGTCTCTATATGTCAAATACACATCACCTGTCGCAGGATTGACCAGACTGATTTCCTCGCCCTTGCCTTCAATAAGCTCGCCACCCAGATACGAACCAACAATACCTTGCGAAAAAAACACCTGATAGGCTTGAAGTAATAGTTTTGATTGCTGTGCATTCATCATTAATTTCTAGTTCCGAGTTCGACGATTCTGTTGAAATCCTCATCATCCGCGATGGATTCTGCGCTGTTGGCCCACAATTCAGCAACCTTTGCGGACATCGGTAAATCCAAGGCGAGCGCTGCGATTAAGTCTTGTGAAAGCCGTACATCTTTTCGCATGAGCTTCATGGTAAAGCCTGAGTCAAACTTGCCGTTCATGATCCAGGTTGGATAGTTATGCTCAGTGACAAAGCTACGTCCGGAACCCGCATTGATCCCTTGGAGTAACTGCTCGGTCGGCACCCCCGCCTTGGCAGCCATACGCGTGACCTCTCCAGCAATCAGCAAATGCGCTGCGGCAAAAAGATTATTCGCAATTTTTGCGACATGACCTGCACCAATGTCACCGACGTGCACGCGCTTAGCAGTCATGGCGGCGAGTACAGGTTCGGCGCGCGTAAGATCCTTTGCGTCACCTCCAATCACCATCGCCATCGTTCCCGTGATTGCGCCTTTGGGACCACCACTCACAGGTGCATCCAGCATCTGCATGCCTAAAGCATTCAACTTTTTAGCGAGACGTCTTGTCGTTTCGGGGTGCGAAGTCGAGGTGTCGACCACTAACAATCCAGGTTTTGCATGCGCCAAGATGCCGCCTGGGCCACAAACAACCTCTTCGACAATAGCGGCTGTCGGTAGAGATAAAAGCACGATATCGCAGTCGGCAATCACCTCGCCAATCGTTTCACGGACTGAGATCCCCTCTCTGGATATGGTCTCGCGGATGGAAAGGGAAACGTCTGTTCCCACTACTGCAAAACCTTTGCGCTTGAGGGTCAAGGCCATTCCCCTTCCCATATTTCCCAGGCCTATCAAGCCAATCTGCTTAAACATTCAAAAGTCTCCAACTCAAAATGACAGATCCACACATTCAGGTTTTGATCGCAGCTGCATCAAAAACATAATTATGTTGCATTTAAATACGGATCGTTAATACCGACAAATAACGACATTGATTACTTGATACTGATTAAAGCAGTATTCCGCGCACTACACTCGTAGTAACAAATGCACAGCCTAATGGATATAAGCAAGCGATGACAACACTATTAAAGAACTTAACCACTGCGACAATCACTCTGGCAATCCTGTCGCCGTTGATTGCAACCGCAAATCCTGGCGGAGGACTCAACCCATTTCAAGGGTTTTATGGTCAGCTCTCTACGGGTTATGAGTCCAACTCTTTCACTAATACCAATCTGCGCTACACAAACGTCACCCCTATTGAGTACATCAGCAGCGGTACCAATATAGCTTCAAATCAGACAGCTTCAGGGATGCCGCTCATCATCGGCTTGGGGTACAACTTTCCAATGAATGAAAAGTGGGTGCTAGGAATTGGCGCGGACTATTCATTTTTATCGCAATCGACGGGCAAATTTTCGGCTCGAAACCCTAGCTTTGCCCAGTCCACCCCTGCAGTCGGTCAACAATTAAAAGCATCCAATAGATTCAATATTTTCTTAACGGCTGGCTATGCTCTGACGCAGCAGGATCTGCTTTACGCGAAAGCGGGTTATTCGAATCAAAACATTCAATTCACTCGCCCGGCGCAAGACTCCTCGACAGGTCTGAGTTCAAATGCCAATCAAAGCGGCTATATTTTGGGACTGGGCTACCGCAAAAAGATCGAAGGTGGACTCTATGCCTATGGTGAAGCCAACTATATGAAATACTCGAGCGCCTCTCTCAATGGCTCGCTCTATACCCCGAGTGGAAGCGATCTTGTCACCACCAATATCACTCAAAACCCCTCTGCAAGCACCGTCACGGTCCTAATTGGAATAGGATATAGGTTCTAAAAACTTCAGATTCAAAACAGAACACTATGCGCTCTGACCTTGAGATTGCCCAAGCCGCCCACAAAACACCCATCCTCGAGCTTGCGACCACCAAGGCAGAGATACCAGAAGATGCTCTGGAACCCTTTGGACGTTACAAAGCAAAACTCTCCCTAGACTATATTCGCTCGCTACAAGATCGCCCCAATGGCAAATTGATTTTGGTGACGGCTATCTCTCCCACTCCTGCCGGAGAGGGCAAAACAACAACGACGGTAGGGCTAGGTGATGCACTGAATCATATCGGTAAACGCGCCATGATCTGCCTGCGTGAGCCCTCTCTTGGACCCGTTTTCGGCATGAAGGGCGGTGCCGCTGGCGGTGGTATGGCTCAGGTTGTGCCGATGGAAGACATCAATCTGCATTTCACAGGGGATTTCAACGCGATTGCTCTGGCAAACAATCTGCTTGCCGCTCTGATCGACAATCACATTCATCACGGCAACAAACTGCAGTTTGATGTGCGTCGCATTACCTGGAGGCGGGTAGTCGACCTCAATGATCGCGCGTTGAGACAAATCGTTGTGGGTCTGGGCGGAACCGCGAATGGCTTTCCACGCGAAGATCACTTTGATATTGTTGTCGCCTCGGAGGTGATGGCGATTTTCTGTCTGGTCAACAGTCTCCATGATTTAAAGGAGCGTCTTGGTGAAATCGTTATCGGTCACTCTCTTTCTGGCAAACCCATCCGGGCCCGCGACTTGCATGCACAAGGTGCGATGGCTGCGCTTCTCAAAGAAGCGCTCGCGCCCAATATCGTACAAACGCTTGAAAATAACCTTGCCTTGGTACACGGCGGTCCTTTTGCCAATATCGCACATGGTTGCAATTCGGTTCTCGCGACGTCCACGGCACTTAAACTTGCCGACTATGTCGTCACAGAAGCAGGCTTTGGAGCAGATCTGGGCGCAGAAAAATTTCTTGACATCAAATGTCGAAAAGCAGGCCTCGCGCCCTCGGCAGTTGTATTGGTCGCAACGATCCGCGCCCTGAAATATCATGGTGGCGTCGAGGTCAAAGATGTCGGCACTGAAAATCTCGATGCGTTAAGCGCAGGCCTAGTCAATCTCGAACGTCATATCCACAATATTCGACATAATTTTGGCCTACCTTGCGTGGTCGCGATCAATCATCGCACCGAAGATACGCCCGCTGAAATCGCTTTACTCACCTCGACCGCCTCCGCGCTTGGTGTCGAAGTGGTCTTGGCAGAACACTGGGCCAAAGGCGGATCCGGTGCGTCAGACTTGGCTCATGCAGTTGTGAAGCTTTGTGATCAACCCAACCATTTCAAATTCTTGTACGAGGACGATGCTTCATTATTGGAAAAAGTTGGCACCATCGCCATTAAAACTTATGGCGCTGACGGTATCTCCTGTGACGCGAAAGTCAGAGCGCAATTCGCCCAACTCGAAGCCGATGGCTACGGACACTTGCCAGTTTGTATCGCGAAAACGCAATACTCCTTTTCCTCGGATGCCAAACTACGCGGCGCGCCTAATGGTCACACGCTGGCAATCCGGGAGGTCCGTCTGGCCGCTGGCGCGGGTTTTGTGGTGGTGGTGTGCGGTGACATTATGACGATGCCTGGTCTGCCCGTTGTGCCTGCGGCAAACGGTATCGACATCAACGAAAACGGAGAGATCACTGGACTGTCCTAAGGGTAAAGACTGCCCGAAGAGCGTGCAAGCTCGCGATAAACGTTCGGCAAATTCACCCCCCTTTCGCGCAGCACCGAGGAACGGATCGCCACATCAAAATCATTTGGTTTTTCTACTGGTGGTGGCCGCTCCAGACCGTTCTCGAGCCATTTCAGTGACATTTCCATTGCCCTGCGTCCAAAAACGGAACCCGGCATGGCAATGGCAAGCCCGCCACCATAACGCACATAACTCAAACGCACACCAATCGACAATGGGGCGGCGTTCGCCTGAGTCCACGCCACAATATCTTTTTCCGGCACATACTCGCCCCCACTCTCTTTTTTCAACAGATCAGTGGTTAAAACAATCAGGATATCGGCTTGACTCGCAGGTCCTTTGATAAAGGCCTGCCAGGCTCCAAAGTCGTCCACCAAGGATACAGGTCCCAGAGTGTGTGGTCCCCAGTCAGCGGTCTGAATAATCTTCATCTCGCTTTGACCCGTCACATCATTGATACCAATCACAGAGATCCTCAAAGAGTCTTGAGGTTTGAGTACTTTCAATATCTCAAGTATTGCCGCAGTCGGCATGTCCTCCATCACTCCGGTCGCCCGAGTCGCAGGCGAATATCCATAAGATTCGGGCGACTGCAACATAGAGGTAAACACGATCGGTGGCCGAGTACCAGCAGGGAGTTTGCTCGTCACCAGGCTATTAGTCTCATCATCAACCGAAATTAAAATGTCAGGCTTTTCCCTTTCAATCGCACGGCGAGCGGAAGCAACGGCCACATGCATCTGTTGCTCGGAATATTCATTATTCATATCCATGTAGTGATAGCTCACCGCAACGGGACGCCTATTATTCACAAGGCCTTGTTTGATCCCGGTCTCGACTCGTATGGACCAGTCTGCAGTCGGATTCAGAGGAAACAGCACCATGATCCTCGGTCTGTTCGTCGTAGAAAGAAACACCCATACGAAAAAGGCGAACACGGTTACTGCAACAAGTAAACGCAAGTGAATCTTTTTCATATCAGCGACATCCATGACCAGAACGGAATCGCAGCCAAGACACACAACACACGAGCCAGATTCATGATCATGTTGTGACGCATGAACTGGGCGTGGTCATAGTCTGCCACGGAATCTGAACTCCAGATGATTAGATAAATTGAGTTTTGATAGCGGAAAAACCAAATATCACTAAAGATCGCAGTCATGAACACGCATATCCAAGGACTGTACCCTTGAGAGAGGGTGACGGGCATCAAAATCACAAAACTGAGCAACATTCCGGCCGCCACAGGAAACGCCAGTCGTAAAACCAGTGTTGTCGTCAGCGTAGCCAGCGTATACAAAATAAAACTGCCATCCACAAACGAGTAAAACTCACTCATCACCTTGGCGAGTTGCTGATCAAGACCAAGATGCGCCATCGTTCGCATCATGCTGTCCATGCTCAACATGAAAAAAATCATGGGCCAATCCATCGATTTTTGAAAATCGGTTTTACTAAAAGCGCCCACAATGAGAAGCAACAAAATCGTCAGGCCGGCGATACTGGGTGTATTGACATGATGTAAACCACTGGTCAACGAACCGACAAAGAAAAAGACAAATGCCAAGCATGCGACACGCTCTTTTTGCGTCATCTTTCCAAGCGTACTTAAATGCTCTGCAATAATTTGTTTGGATAAGGTCTGTGCGTGATCGGCGGGAAACATGACGCGCATGGAGATGATGTGCATGATCAATAAAAATATCATCGGCACACTCGCCGCAACGATCCAGAACACGCCTAAATACTGGTTTTGCAGATGAAGGGGCAACATGCTCAGCGCAGCGATACTGGCTGACTTACTGTTTGAAAGCGCGGTTGAAAACAACATCGCGCCGCCATAGGTCGCCGCCATCAGCGAGGTAATCGTCAAGCCCCGTTTGGCTAGTTTTAGCGCCTCGCTGATTTCTTTAAATAAAGGCAATATCAATGTCACGCGACTATTGCCTGAGGGTGAAACGAAAGAAAGCAATAGTCCGCAACACACAAGTATGTTTTGTTGCCAAAATAAACGGTCAGGTACTTTCAACAAAAGATAAAGAACAAATCGACGCCCAAGACCTGAAGTCGTAATGACGGAGGCCAGGGCAAACACGCCCATCAGCGTGAGAAGACTCGGAGAGGCAAGGCCCGAAAGCGCAACAGGCGGTGGAGCAAGCCCGAAGAACAACGACGCAAACATCCCAAGCATGGGCGGGATGTAATCATCCAGTAAATTAAACAGCCACATCAAAATGACCACGGATAGTATGGCCAGGAATAAGGCGGCTTGAACAGTCAATCCATAAAAAACCCCCGTGAAATAAAGCACGGGGGGAACGATCAAAAGCGAGGACCATCCAACAAGCTCTCGGACAGATGCTTTTTCAGTGAAGTCCAAACTGGGCATATATTCTTGTTTTTTTACAAAGAAACGAAAAATAGGCTCTGGTCGCCGACGGGATCGATTCTCATCATATACGACCACCCCAGATCTTTCCATGGGAAACTCACCTCAGTCCGGCTAAACTCAGTTGCTCATCACACTTGAAACAACTCCCCATGCTCAGCTCTGTCAAATACATTTTGTCGCGAATACTCCTAAGCAGTATTTTGGTGACTGGTCTAGCCGTTTCAGTCACGGGCTGCTCCACCGCTCCGCCGGAGGGCCTCACCTCGGTGACACCTTTCGAAGTCAACCGCTACTTGGGTAAATGGTATGAAATTGCCCGTCTGGATCACTCGTTTGAACGCGGTTTGACTGACGTGAGCGCGACCTATTCTTTAAATTCAGACGGTAGCCTGAAGGTCATCAATCGCGGCTTCAATGTCAAAAAGGACGAATGGAAATCGGCGACAGGACGTGCCTTATTTACAGGAAGTACGAGTCAGGGTTCACTCAAGGTTTCGTTTTTCGGACCTTTCTATGGCGGCTACCATGTTCTTGCTCTGGACCAGAAGGATTATCAATGGGCACTTGTGGCGGGCCCTGATCGGGACTATCTCTGGATTTTGGCGCGCGATAAAACCCTGTCTCCCGCGATTCGCGAACAACTTGTCGAACAAGCGAAAAAAATGGGTTTTGCCACTGACAAACTGATCTGGGTCTCCCACACCAGAGTGGATAACACACCATCAAGGTAATACATTCATATGGATAGTTTCAAAAACGAAGTACGCGACCATGTCGTGGCAACCTACGAAACAGTCCGGGAAGAACTACATAGCTGGTTGCAATTCGCTCGAGAGGCCTGGTTACTCATCTTATTACTTCTTGCCGCAATCGCCGCAGTCATCTGGTTTGCCAAGCCCGCACCACCGAAACACGTTTTAATGGGAACGGGAACAGCTGGGGGATCCTACGAGGAACTCGCAAAAAAATATGTCGAGTATTTCAAAAAAAATGGCGTCACGCTTGAGCTTGTCCCCACACAAGGAGCCGAAGAAAACATTCAGCGGCTCAGAGACAAGGATGACGGTCTTCAAGCCGCGTTTATTCAGGGCGGGTTGCTGAAAAGCCGAAAAGAAGCGAAGGGACTTTTGTCGCTAGGTAGTATCGATTACGAACCTCTTTGGATTTTTTACAGAGGCTCAGTATTCCGTGATGATGTGACGCTTCACTTGGATGTTTTGAATAGACCCATTGCAATTGGCGCCCCCGGTAGCGGCACCTATATGCACGCATTGCAATTGCTGCAGCTCGATCACCTCAAGCTCACTGACAATTTCAAAACGATCTCTAACGAAGAAGCCGTTGAGGCGTTTAAAAAAGGGACCGTTGACACAGTCGTCATGGTGGATGGCTTCGAATCGAAAAACGTTCAAGCGATGATCAATAATCCTGACGCGCGTGTCTCTGGATTTAAACGCTCACAAGCCTTGGCGCGCTTGCTACCCTCTTATCACGTACTGACTATTCCAGAGGGTTCACTCAATTTTGAGCGTAACGAACCCTCCAAAACAATAGAGACCATCTCGCCAACGACTAACCTCATCATCGACCCCAACATGCATCCGGCGATTCAATTACTTTTTTTGCAAGCGGCTGAAAAAATCAATGGCGGCCGCTCTTTTTTTACAAAGTACGGTGAGTTTCCTGCGTACAAAGAATCGATCATCGAGGAAAGTGATGTCGCAAAAAGTTTTTATAAAAACGGTTCACCTCGGTTGATGGAATACATGCCTTTTTGGCTCGCCGAGTTCTTTAATCGAATGATCATCTTATTATTGCCTCTGGTCGCGTTCGCATACCCCATCATCAAGTCGATGCCCGTCTACCGACTCAGCCGTGCACGCGCGCGTATCAACGAGGTGTATGGCGCGCTCAAGTTGTTTGAGCAAGAACTTGAAACAAGCTACGATCCCGCGCAGCACGGCGAGTATCTCAAAAAGATTGACGAGCTCGATAAACGCGCGCTCAAGCTTAAAGTGCCACGCAGCATTGTGAGCGACTATTACACTTTACGCACGACTATCGATTTTGTCCGTAACTTGATCGAACGATCCTTCAGCAAGAGAGAGGCCTAGAGCGACTTGCGAGACAAGCCTTTAGGCAAGGGAAATGAGACATTCTCGTGCAAACCGTCCATTGTTCTAACGGAAACTGCTCCAAGTTCTTTGAGTCGATGAATGACCTGCTGAACGAGGAGCTCAGGCGCTGAGGCCCCCGCCGTGATACCGATCCGTTGACGTCCTTCGAGCCAGGCGGGGTCAATCGACTCGGGGCCATCGATCAAGTACGAAGCAATCCCCATTCTCTCTGCCACTTCACGCAAACGATTGGAGTTCGAGCTGTTTGCGCTCCCCACCACTAACACCAAATCAGAGGCAGGCGCGAGTATTTTCACTGCGTCCTGGCGATTTTGCGTGGCATAACAAATATCGCTTTTCTTGGGCTCCTGAATATTGGGGAAACGCGCACGTAAAGCCTGAGCAACTTCTGCCGCATCATCCACCGATAATGTTGTTTGCGTCACGAAGGCCAGTTTTTCGGGGTCCGTGACCTGTAAAGACAGCACATCAGCCGTAGTTTCAACGAGATACATGCCGCCACTGGATTGTCCAAGAGTTCCCTCGACTTCCGGATGCCCCTTGTGTCCGATCATCACAATCTCGCACCCTGCCGCGCGCATCCGCTCAACCTCGACGTGAACCTTGGTCACTAAGGGACAGGTCGCATCAAACACTTGCAGGCCGCGTTTTTCTGCTTCGGTGCGCACAGCTTTGGAGACGCCGTGCGCGGAGAACACCACGATACCCCCTTCAGGCGCCTCGTCGAGTTCTTCGATGAATACGGCACCTTTACGTCGGAGATCTTCGACAACGAAGCGATTATGGACAATTTCATGGCGAACGTAGATGGGCGCACCATGCAACTCAAGCGCACGTTCAACGATATCGATCGCCCGATCCACCCCAGCGCAAAAACCGCGCGGTTGTGCCAAGAGGATTTCAGCACCATTGGTTTGCATCACAGCACTCCAAGCAAATCGACATCCACCCGCAAGGTCAAGCCGGCAAGTGGATGGTTGAAGTCAAACAAGGCCGAGTCCTCACCGTACTCTTTGAGCACTCCTGAGTAGCGCCCACCGTTCGGTGCAGTGAACTCCACCATATCTCCCGGCTCAAACGTCGCGTCTTCCCCGGCATGTTGAAGCAACATGGCACGGGACACCCGTTGAATCAAATCAGGATTTCGATCACCGTAGGCTTGAGCAGGCTCCAGCGTATAGCTGAAACAGTCGCCCTCGGGATGACCCAGCAAAGGGACCTCCATGCTTGGAGACCACTGGCCACTGCCCAGCTGTAGTGTCGCGGGCCGTCCATCAAAGGTATCGATAAAGGTTGAACCCGCAGCGGGACCGTCCTCGATCACGATCCGATAATGGAGAGTAAGGTATGAGTCCGCACGGACAACTGGAGGAGTATTGGGGGCCTGATCAGTCAAAATCTGTCACCGTAGAGGGCTTTGTTAAACACCTATTTTAGAACCTTCCCGATGACACTGCGCGAACACCTCTCCCCCGATCAACGACCCCGCGAAAGATTGCTGCAACATGGTGCCAATAGTTTGACGAATGCTGAGCTGCTGGCATTGATTTTAGGCACGGGCACACGCGGGTTAAATGCCCTGAAACTCGCGGAACAGCTACTTGTACGGTTTGGCGGACTGCGTCCGCTCCTCAGCGCTGATAGTGAAAACCTTAGAACTGTTGTGGGATTAGGTAATGCCCGCATTTGCCAACTTAACGCAATTCAAACGCTGGCCCGCCGTGCGATGGAAGAGGAGCTCAAACGGGAATGCTCACTCCAACACCCCACTCAAGTCAAAGCCTACTGCGCAAATCTGTTGGGTCATGCCTCAATCGAGCGATGCGTGGCTCTATTTCTAGATAACCAGCACCGCTTGATTAGCACCAAGGAAATATCGCAAGGCACACTCACTGAGGCAACGATTTATCCACGCGAGCTCGTCAAGGCAGGCCTCGCGCAACATGCCGCAGCGGTCATCCTCGCGCACAACCACCCTTCAGGTGTAGCAAAACCCAGCAGAGCCGACATCCTGCTCACCCAAAGACTCAGACAATCGCTCGCCGTCGTCGATATTGAACTACTTGACCACCTTGTGGTGGCCGGGCATCAAGTGATCTCCATCGCCGAGTTGGGGCACATGTGAGCAATCAAACTCTTTCGAAAATCGCCGCAATCCCCTGACCGCCACCAATACACATCGTCACCAGAGCGTATCTTCCACCCGTACGATGCAATTCGTAAATAGCTTTGGTCGTCACGATGGCACCAGTCGCGCCAATGGGATGACCCAGCGAGATACCGCTGCCATTGGGGTTGAGCTTTTTTGAATCCAGCTTGAGCTCTTTGGCAACCGCACAAGCTTGCGCGGCGAATGCTTCATTGGCCTCGATTACGTCCATTTGATCGATCGTCAGACCTGCACGCTTCATCACTGCCTGCGTAGCGGGGACAGGACCGATACCCATGATCTTGGGGTCAACACCCGCGTGTGCGTAGGCCACCAGACGTGCCAGTGGCTTAGCACCGCTGGACTTGACGGCTTCGCCGCTCATCATGAGTACCGCCGCGGCACCGTCGTTAATACCGGACGCATTACCAGCCGTGACAGTCCCGTTTTCTTTAACAAAGACAGCACGCAGGGAAGAGAGGCCTTCGAGTGACACATCACGGCGCGGGTGCTCATCCACTTTGAACTCAACCTCGCCTTTGCGTGTTTTGATGACAACCGGCACGATCTGCTCATTAAAGCGTCCTTCGTCCTGAGCCTGGGCTGCACGGCGATGGGACTCGACAGCCAGCGCATCCTGATCTGCGCGGGAAATACCAAACTGCTTGGCCACCGCTTCTGCAGTGATACCCATGTGCGTGCGATCAAATGGATCCGTCAGCGCCCCCACCATCATATCGATAACGGTCGAATCACCCATTCGCGCGCCAAAGCGCTGCGTCTGAGAAAGGTAACCGCCGCGGCTCATCGACTCCGCGCCACCACCGATCGCCATCTCGGTATCACCCAGCAAAATCGACTGGGCGCTTGAGACGATCGCCTGCAACCCCGAACCGCACAAGCGATTGACGTTAAAGGCGGCGCATGTCTGAGGCAGCCCTGCATTCAAGGCAACCACACGCGACAAATACATGTCCCGAGCTTCTGTGTGAACAACATGTCCAAATGCAAGATGTCCGACTTGTTTACCATCCACGCCAGAGCGCTCGATCACGGCTTTGACAACTGTCGTACCCAAGTCAATCGGCGCGACATCTTTGAGACCTCCTCCAAAATCACCCACGGCGGTTCTGGCAGCTCCAGTTATAAATACTTCACGCATCGCGCGCTCCTTAGACATTGAAAGAAAAATGGCATTGCATCCTGCGTATAAAAAAGTAATATCAGGACTATCTGCATTAGCATAACCTGCTTAGACACTCACGAGACACCTATGAGCATCCCCTATTCGATTCTCGACCTGTCCCCCATTCCACAAGGGTTTACAGCGGCTGACGCCCTGCACAACTCTCGCGATTTGGCCCAGCATGCTGAAAAATGGGGCTACACGCGCTATTGGCTCGCTGAACACCACAATATGACAGGCAACGCCAGTTCCGCGACCGCTGTGGTCATCGCCTACGTGGCGGGTGGCACCAACCATATCCGCGTTGGCTCTGGAGGGATCATGCTACCCAATCACGCACCCCTGGTGATCGCAGAGCAATTTGGCACGCTGGCCTCGTTATTTCCTGGCCGGATTGATCTCGGACTGGGCCGAGCGCCTGGCACTGACCAGATGACCGCACGCGCGTTACGAAGAGACCTCTTGGGCAATTCGGATCAATTTCCTCAGGATGTTCAAGAGCTGCAACACTACTTCGACGACTTACAACCTGGCCAAGCCGTCAAAGCCATTCCCGGGGCGGGACTTCACGTACCCATCTGGATTTTAGGTTCCAGTCTCTACGGCGCCCAACTCGCTGCTCATTTTGGTCTGCCTTATGCCTTTGCTTCGCATTTTGCGCCAGACTATTTGCTCGATGCGATGCGTGCCTACAAAGGATTATTTAAGCCCTCTGCTCAACAAGCCAAACCACACGCCATGGTTGGGGTCAACGTGATTGCCGCAGAAACTGACGAGGAGGCTAAATACCTCTTTACCACCCACCAGCAACACGCTACACGCATGCGCCGAAATACCCGCGGACAATTACCCCCCCCGATCGATGATATTGAAACTTTTTGGACGCCCCACGAAAAAATCTCAGTCAATGAGCAACTCGCCTGTTCGGTGGTCGGCAGCCCAGAAACAGTCCGAAAAGGACTTGAACGTCTCGTCCATCAAACAGGCGCGAACGAGCTGATGATCACGGGTCAAATTTTTGACCATCAAGCACGTCTACGCTCTTTTGAGATCGCAGCGCAGGCAGTCAAAGGGATCGAAGTATCGTCCGCAATGGCGGCTTAAGTCTCAGCGCTTTGCGTAAATATAATCGCGCCGCCAGGGATAGGCTTGATCGGCGGGCTCGTCTAACTCGTCTGTTCGACCGGTAGGAGAATGCTGGGCCAGAACTTGATGCAGCGCCACCCAACCGCTTTCAAAACCCTTGGCACATCCTGCAAGATACATACGATAAGCCCTGAGCGCGCGTGCACCTTGTTCACCAGTTAAGACCTTCGCCGCTTCATCAAGCCTGGCCTCAAGCGCATCGCTCCAGGCCCAAAGTGTCCGCGCATAGTGTGGTCTGAGATTTTCTATATCAAGCGCTTCGAGTCCGCCCGCGCTGAGCTCGCTGATCACATCGCCAATGTGCACCAGCTCACCGCCTGGGAAAATATATTTTTCAATGAAATCACCCATGCCGTTACCGAGCTGATCATTATGCAATCCACCGGCAGTGATGCCGTGGTTCAAAATCAACCCGCCTGGGCGCAAAAGCTGACTCAGCCGCTCAAAGTAAGTTTTGAGCTGCGCGCGACCTACGTGCTCAAACATCCCAACTGATGCGATCTTGTCAAAGGGCTGTGATTGATCCAGCTTGCGATAGTCCAACAATTTGACGCGCACGCGCGCCCCCAAGCCTTTTTCTTCAATCAAGCGCGAAACATGCGCATGCTGATTACGAGACAGGGTAATGCCCGTCGCATCCACGCCATAGTGCTCAGCCGCCCAAAGCAACAGTCCACCCCAGCCAGCACCCACATCGAGAAAACGCTCGCCAGACGAGAGTCGGAGCTTGCGGCAGATCAAGTCAAGCTTGGCCTCTTGCGCTTGGGCCAAACTCATCGATGGCGTTTCATAATAAGCACACGAATAAACCCGTCGCGGATCGAGCCACAAACCATAAAAGTCATCCGACAGGTCATAATGAAACTCAATATGACGGGCATCCCGTTCAATGGAATGCCGCCAAACGGACATCACCCTTGAAATAACCCCTGTGAGCCAGCCCATCCGTGCAGCCTCAAGTGGTGAGCCGGGCAAAATCGAAGCTGCTGCCGCCATGATGTCTCGCATCGATCCACGCACATCGCACACACCTTCCACGTAATCTTGTCCAATCAAACCGACCTGGCCAGAAGCCAAATGTGCAAGAGCCTTGTTCTGCTTGGCAACAAGAGTCACCGGCGCATCACTTGGGCCAAGCCGGGTGCCATCAGGCAAAACAAGCCCCAAGCCAATCGGCAAACTTTCCAACTTTTTTTCAATCGATGCGATCAAAGGATTCACGTTTTGGCCTCATGAGTCAATTGGACTTTTTCAATGTATCTGATTTTTCCTGAGTAGAAAATACTCTGTTTTACTTAATATTTAACTGTTGTAACGCGCGCCACGCTCGCAGTGTCAACCGCATCCACACGCAATAGGACGGCATGATAAAGTCAGTCCATCGGCTCCAAAAGTTTTTTCAAAGGCATTCACACAACATGCGCTCCAGACTCGCCGCCATGGGATTGCCCGGCTGGCTCATTTTGATGGGTGCCTTGACTGCAATCGGTCCGCTATCGATTGACATGTACTTGCCAGCCTTTCCTGATATTGCCAGCGGGCTCGGCGCTCAAAGCAGCGAGGTGGAACGCACACTCGCCGCCTATTTGCTCGGGATGGCGGGCGCCCAACTGATTTATGGTCCTCTGGCAGATCGTTTTGGACGCAAGCCCCCTTTATATGGTGCGCTCGTCATCTATATTCTGGCCTCCGCCGGCTGCGCGCTTGCTCCAACTGTTGAGTTTCTGACTATCAGCCGCATTTTTCAGGCGCTGGGCGGTGCCGCGGGCATGGTGATCCCGCGTGCGGTCGTGCGAGACCACTACAACACACAAGAGGCTGCGCGTGCCTTATCGATGCTGATGCTCATCATGGGCATCGCCCCCATCCTCGCACCTGTTTTGGGCGCTCAGGTTCTGGCATGGGTGGGCTGGCGCGGTATTTTTGTCACAATCACCCTCTGCGGGATCGCATTGCTTTGGACCTTGTCCAAAGTCATGATCGAGAGCCTGCCTCCGGAAAATCGCACCCCCCTGAGCTGGGGAAATATTTTCAGGACTTACGAGGGGCTGATCCTACACAGAAGGTTCATGGCTTTTGCTCTGTCGGGAGGGCTGGCCTCGGCAACCTTGTTTGGATACATCGTTGGCTCCCCCAGGCTCTTTATTCAACATTATGGCGTCAGCCCGCAAACATACGGCCTCTTATTCGGTTTGAACGCTATGTGCCTGATCGCCGGCTCCCAAGTCAGCGCCAGACTCTTAAAAAAGCACAGTCCGAACGCAATCCTCCCCTGGGCGCTTGGAGGCATGATGGTGGCCGGACTGTTCTCTCTCCTGGCGGCAGTCACTAGCCTGGCCACGCTGGCCTCGATCATGGGTAGTTTGATGGTTTTCATGTTTTGCTATGGCTTTGTGGGCCCCAATACCGCCGCCCTGGCGCTTTCGGACCAAGGCCGTCAGCTTGGCTCGGCCTCTGCCTTGATGGGAACCTTGTCTATTTCTTGTGGCGCCCTGGCAGGCCTACTGATTAGCCTGCTGCAAATCCCCGGCCCCCTCCCCCTGGCATTTGTCATGGCTGGTTGTGCCTCCATGTCTTGTCTCGCAGGGGCAATGGCTAGGCGCGCCAGCCCCGGCGTTTGATTAAATGCTTGATTTCGTATTAGAATGTCAGACTTGATGTGAAAATCTGAACAAACATAATAGGTGTAGCCATGGCACGTGTATGCCAAGTGACTGGAAAAAAGCCCATGGTGGGCAATAACGTTTCTCACGCTAACAACAAAACCAAGCGTCGTTTTCTGCCTAACCTGCAGTCACGTCGTTTTTGGGTTGAAAGCGAAAACCGTTGGGTGCGCCTGCGCGTGTCCACTAACGCCCTGCGTACGATCGACAAAAATGGCATTGATGCCGTTCTGGCTGACCTCCGCGCACGCGGCGAAGTCGCCTAACTCGACACACTCGCCCATAGGAGCCCAACATGGCAAAAGGTACACGCGAAAAGATTAAGCTCGAGTCCAGCGCTGGAACGGGTCATTTCTATACAACGACAAAGAACAAGCGCAACATGCCCGAGAAAATGCTGATCAAGAAATTTGATCCAGTTGCTCGCAAGCACGTTGACTACAAAGAAACAAAACTCAAGTAAAGTTTGTTCAAAATCTGTGAGTCACTCACAGGACATCATCATAGACAGCCTCGCCTAGCGAGGCTGTTTGTTTTTGAACGTCTACCTTGCAACGCTTCGCCCTCAGTACGACCTATAATGTCAGACTGATTCGGCGCCTCAGCGCCCCCACCTTTTTTGGCTGTCGCAATGCAGGAACGCTACTTACCCACTGTTGTTGAAAATCTTGCCCACGCTAACTGGGATGCCCGAGATGCTTATCGCGTCACCGAAGGCGCGCTTAACGCGCAGGGACAACCCAAACCAAAGTTTTATGCATGTTCAATGTTGCCCTACCCAAGTGGCAAATTACACATGGGCCATGTCCGCAACTACACCATCAATGACATGATGGCGCGGCAGCTCCGCATGCGCGGCTATAACGTGCTGATGCCAATGGGCTGGGATGCCTTCGGCATGCCCGCTGAAAATGCAGCGATCAAGTCCAAGGTACCGCCAGCCAAGTGGACCTATGACAACATCGCCTATATGAAAAAACAAATGAAGGCGATGGGTTTGGCGATCGACTGGTCGCGCGAAATGTGCGCCTGCGATCCATCCTATTACAAATGGAACCAATGGCTCTTTCTCAAGATGCTCGACAAGGGCATCGCCTACCGCAAGACACAGGTTGTAAATTGGGATCCGGTTGACAATACAGTACTTGCCAATGAACAAGTGGTCGACGGACGCGGCTGGCGCTCAGGCGCACTCGTTGAAAAGCGTGAAATCCCTGGCTACTACCTGCGCATCACTGACTATGCCAGTGAACTGCTCGAACAAGTCCAACAGGGTTTATCTGGCTGGCCCGACCGTGTGCGCGCCATGCAGGAAAACTGGATCGGCAAGAGCGAGGGTGTTCGTTTCGCTTTCCCCCACGACATCAAAGATGCTTCTGGTCAGCTGATTCAGGACGGCTTGATGTATGTGTTCACCACGCGTGCGGATACGGTGATGGGCGTGACTTTTTGTGCTGTCGCCCCCGAGCATCCTATCGCCCAGCATGCAGCACTGAATAATCCTGCCCTCGCAGCCTTTATTGAGCGATGCAAACAAGGCGGCACCACTGAAGCCGAAATGGCGACGCGCGAAAAAGAGGGTTTAGAGACTGGACTATTTGTTCGTCACCCACTGACTGATCAAGCCATTCCTGTCTGGGTGGGCAATTACGTGCTCATGAGTTACGGAGATGGCGCGGTCATGGGCGTCCCGGCTCACGATGAGCGCGACTTCGCTTTTGCTAATAAGTATGGCATTCCGATCAAACAAGTTGTTCAAGTCGGTGACAAACCCTTTGACGACAAGGTTTGGCAAGAATCCTACGCAGACAAACAATCTGGCCACCTGATCCACTCAGGCAAGTACGATGGCTTAAAATTTTCGCAAGCGATTGACGCCATTGCCGGCGAGCTTGAGGCGCGCGGGTTAGGTCAACGTCAAACAACTTGGCGTCTGCGTGACTGGGGCATCTCCCGCCAGCGATACTGGGGGACACCGATCCCCATCATCCACTGCGACGATTGCGGGGCCGTACCCGTACCCGAAAAAGACCTGCCAGTGGTGCTGCCAGAAGACCTCATCCCTGACGGTAGCGGTAACCCACTGGCCAAACATGCTGCATTTTTAAAGTGCGTATGTCCGAGTTGCGGTAAGGATGCGCGACGCGAAACCGACACCATGGATACGTTTGTGGATTCGTCGTGGTATTTCATGCGTTACACCTCGCCTGGCAATGATCAGGCCATGGTTGACGCGCGCAACGACTACTGGATGCCGATGGATCAATACATCGGCGGGATCGAACATGCAGTCATGCACTTGTTGTATGCGCGCTTCTGGACCCGCGTGATGCGTGACCTGGGTCTGGTCAAATTCGACGAGCCCTTTACCAAACTCTTGTGCCAAGGCATGGTGCTCAACCACATTTACTCGGCCAAAAATGAAAAAGGCGGCATTGAGTATTTTTGGCCTGAAGAAGTTGAAAACACTTACGATGCAAAAGGCGCGATCATTGGTGCGCGACTCAAAAGCGACGGACGCGAAATCACCTACGGTGGTGTCGGCACAATGTCCAAGTCTAAAAATAACGGCGTAGACCCTCAGTCACTCATCGATACCCAAGGCGCGGACACTGCCCGTTTATTCGTCATGTTCACAAGCCCGCCCGAGCAAACGCTTGAATGGTCCGACTCGGGTGTAGAGGGCTCAAACCGCTTTTTACGTCGACTCTGGGCCTTAGGCTTTCAAAAGAAAGAACTGATCGCGGCGGGTTTGCAGGCTGCAGTTTCTGACTGGGCGTCTGCGCCCAAAGAAGTCAAACAACTGCGCTTCGACATCCATGCTCTCCTCAAACAAGCAGATTACGACTACCAGCGTATTCAGTACAACACAGTCGTCTCCGCTTGCATGAAAATGCTCAACGCAATCGATGATGCCAACCTAGGAGACTCCAGTTTTGCTCAGGCTGCCACCGCTGAAACAATTGGCATACTGCTCAGAGTACTCTACCCTGTGGTGCCACACATCACCTGGCAGCTTTGGGCGGAGCTTGGCTATGCGAAGCCTTATGGTGACTTGCTCGATGCGCCTTGGCCTGCTGTGGACGAGTCAGCTCTCATCACTGATGAGGTTGAACTGGTTCTGCAAGTCAATGGAAAACTACGCGGCAACCTAAGCGTCGCGCGTGAAGCAACGCGTGAGCAAATCGAACAACTCGCCGTTGCGCACGATGCTGTGGTGCGTAACCTCGAAGGTCGCCCACCCAAGCGGGTCATCGTAGTACCTGGCAAACTTGTCAACGTAGTCGGCTAACGGGAAAAACTCGATGATTCAGTCCTCAGCGCGTTTCTTAGTGATGTGGCGTTTCTTGCTTTTGGGGTTGATCGGCTTGTCAATGGCAGGCTGTGGCTTCAAAATGCAAGGCGTCACGCCAATGCCCTTTGACTCGCTGGCGATTACGATCCCCCAAAACTCACAGTTTGGTGCAGATGTGCGTCGGGCAATCAGAGCCGCCTCGCCCAACACTGTGATCATTGAGCCGAGCGACAGCATCCCTGTCGCGCCTGGTGACAAGGCGCGCGTCAATCCGAACACGGTCCCGCAAGCCCGTCTGGAGCAGGTCTCCGAAGTCCGTAACTCCCGGATTGTTTCCTTGAATGCGCAAGGCAAACCAGAGGAATTCGAACTCACTCTGGTCTATACCTTCCGTCTGGTCAATGCAAAAAATCAGATCGTTTTGCCGGACACCACACTATCGGCGGCGCGTTCAATGCCTTTCGATGAGCGCGTCGTTCAGGCCAAAGAAGGCGAAGCCGTCACCCTCTATCGAGACATGCAAAAAAGCCTGGTCGCGCGCATGATGCGACGCCTGACCGCTCCGGATATCAAGCAACGCTGGGATGAGTTGAACTCGGCCTCTCCTGCTCAGCAAGGAAACATCGAACAAGCCATGCCTGTTCAGGCCCCCACTATTGTCCCTGCACCTTGGCAAAATCCTTCACTCACACCCCTGCCAGTACCGGTTAACCCCGGCGGTTAAGCAGAACACCCCGTGGATGCACAACGCCTGATCAATGAACTTAGCCGACCAGGCGCAAACCTGGCGGCTTTGTTCGTGATGACGGGCGACGATCCATTACTCACAATTGAGGCAACGGATGCTTTGCGTGGGATTGCCCGGGCAGCGGGCTTTGTTGAACGCAACGCTTTTGTCATGGATGCGCGAAGTGATTGGAGCGCACTTGGCATGGCAAGCCAAAGCGGCTCGTTGTTTGGCGACAAACAACTCGTCGAAATATCCCTGCCAACAGGAAAACCGGGTAAAACGGGTGCAGAAGCGCTTATCTCCCTAGCCAAACGCTGTGCCGGCCAGTCCGCAGACGATGTACTGACGATCATCTCGCTTCCAAGGCTGGATAAAGCCTCTCGGGAAAGCAAGTGGGCAAGCGCCTTGCAATCGTCCGGGAAATTTATCGACATCCCAAGCGTGGAGCGTGCGCAGCTACCTCGCTGGATTGCAGAACGACTGGCTCGCCAATCACAAGAAACCGATCCCGAAACACTTCAATGGCTCGCTGACAAAGTAGAGGGCAATCTTCTGGCCGCGCATCAGGAAATTCTCAAGCTCGGTCTGCTCTTTGAGCCCGGTAAACTTGCCGCGAAAGACATTGAGCAATCCGTCATGAACGTCGCACGCTATGACGTGTTTGGCTTGCGAGATGCCATGCTTGCCGGGGATGTACCGCGCATGATTCGGATCATGGATGGTCTAAAAGCCGAAGGCGAAGCGTTGCCGCTCGTTCTTTGGGCTGTGGGAGAAGAAATCAGAACGCTTGCAAGGATTGCGCAAGCCGTAGAAGCAGGACAGGACTTGTCCGGCGTGCTACGCTCACAGCGAGTCTTTGGTTCGCGTGAACCGCTTGTGCGCAAGGCCCTTGCCCGCGTATCGCCTCGAAGCTGGCCCGCTGCCGTTCAACATGCGCACGAAGTTGACCGACTGATCAAAGGACTCCACGTTTCCGGACGCTTGCAGGATCCCTGGGAAGAAATGAACCGCCTCGCGATGCGTATCGCTTTTAAACCGACTTAATTCTATGACTAGTATTTTTGATTCAATCCAGCAAATCGGACGACAAGCCCGTCAAGCGTCTCGCCAGATGATGCGGGCCAGCAGTGCGCAAAAAAATCACGCACTGCGGGCGATGGCCGATGCCCTATCAGATCAACGCTCCACCCTTCAAGCCGCGAATCATCTTGACCTCGAGGCCGCGCGACAACGCGCGCTCGAACCCGCGCTCCTTGATCGGCTCACGCTCTCTGATCGCAGCATCGACATCATGATCGAAGGCTTGCGACAGATCGCGGCAATGCCCGATCCAGTCGGCGAACTGACCGCTACTAAAATTCGGCCCAATGGCATGCAGGTCGCACAAATGCGAGTAGCGCTTGGTGTCATCGGGATCATCTACGAATCAAGACCCAATGTCACGATTGATGCCGCAGCACTGTGCCTAAAGTCGGGCAATGCCGCGATTTTGCGAGGAGGCAGCGAGGCGCTGCATTCCAATCTAGCACTTGGCAAAATTGTGAGCATCGGCCTGAAGGCTGCGGGTTTGCCTGAGTTGGCGGTTCAGGTGATCGAGACCTCTGATCGCGCAGCGGTCGGTGCGCTTATCGCCATGACTGAGTATGTCGATGTCATCATCCCTCGAGGAGGCAAAAGCCTGATTAAACGTCTCGCCGAAGAGGCCCGGGTCCCCATGATCAAGCACCTCGACGGTAATTGTCACGTGTATGTGGACGAATTTGCGGATCTGAAAAAAGCCTCCGACATCGCCTTCAACGCCAAGACCTATCGTTATGGGGTCTGTGGAGCAATGGAAACCCTACTCGTGCATCAAGCGATCGCTCAGGACTTTTTACCAGCCTTCGCGCACCGACTGGTTGCGCATGGCGTTGAGCTCAGAGGTTGTGCACGTACGCAGGCCCTCGTTCCTGAGGCATCAGCCGCAACAGACGAAGACTGGGCCACCGAGTATCTGGGACCGATTCTGGCCATTCGCATTGTGGACTCGATGCCAGAGGCAATCGAGCACATTGAACGCTGGGGCTCTGGCCATACCGAAGCAATCGTCACCACGCACATCGCACATGCCCAGCAGTTTCAACGCGAGGTGGACTCAAGCTCGGTCTACGTTAATCTCCCCACCTGCTTTGCAGATGGCTTTGAATACGGACTGGGTGCGGAAATCGGCATTTCCACCAATCGACTCCATGCGCGAGGTCCTGTCGGACTCGAAGGACTCACAACACTCAAATGGGTGTTGCAAGGTGATGGTCAGACTCGGGGATCAAACACATCATGCTAATGCTCTGGGTTAAAACGCTTCATATTGTTCTGATCGCCTCATGGTTTGCGGGCTTGTTCTATTTGCCGCGTATTTTTGTCAACATGGCGCAACAGTCTGATCCTGCCGTGCTGAGCGTTTTGGATGGAATGGCAAAACGCCTCTACCGCTTCATGACGATTCTTGCTGTTCCTGCGGTCCTGCTAGGTATCTGGCTTTATTTAGGTTTTGGTATTGGTTTAGGGCCTGGCAATGGCTGGATGCATGCCAAACTCGTCCTCGTCTTGGCCGCGCTGGGCTACCACTACAGTTGCGGCGTGTTGCTGCGCAAATTCGAACAGGGCGCCAATCGGCGCTCTCACGTTTTTTATCGCTGGTTCAACGAATTACCTGTGCTGATCCTGACTGCAACGACAGCTCTCGTCGTCATCAAGCCTTTTTAATGAGAATTCATGTCTGAACAGGATCCCACTCGTAAAACTCTCACTATCAAAAAGCGTGGTGACACACCTGATGAGAGTTCAAGCGAACGACCGCGCGTACGAATTGGCGCACGCGCCCGTCGGGTTGCGCAACAAAAAATCACCAAAGACAAGACCGCCCGCTCCAACACAATGTTGCGCAGCGGTCCAAACGAGTTCAGGGCACCGGGCGAACGCGCACGGCCCCTGACCGATCGCTCACCGCGCAGCGCAGCGCCCAAGGCTTTGCCACAAGTCCAAAGCAATCGCGCACAGCGCGAATCAAGTACCCTGCAATCGAGCACCGTGCAAGCTAGCTTGCCTGCCACGATTGTGAGTCCGACCACGGAAATCTTTCATATTTTTGCACCCTGCCCGGTCGGTCTTGAAGAGGCGCTGAGTGCGGAGCTCAGCGCGTTGGGTTATGAGCAGGTACAAGCCACCCGGGCGGGTTGTCATTTTGTAGCCGACTGGTGGGGCGTCCAACGAGCCAATCTTTACTCGCGTCTGGCCACGCGCATATTAGTGCGGGTCGGACAGGCGCCTGTTCAGCAAGAAGACGATATTCTCGAGCTCGCGCAGAGTATTGGCTGGGAACGCTGGTTTGGCGCAGAACATACCTTGCGCGTGGATACTTCAGCAGTCAAGAGTCCGATGCAGAGCTTGCAATACTGCAATTTGCGCGCCAAGGACGGCATTTGTGATAGGCTGCGTGACCTTGAAGGGGCTCGTCCCTCAATAGACACTGTACGCCCTGATGCGCGCGTACATTTATTTCTCTCCCAAGATACAGCCACGATGTATCTCGATACATCGGGTGAATCGCTCTTTAAGCGCGGCTGGCGTCTCGATAAGGGCGATGCGCCGCTCAGAGAAAATTTGGCAGCAG
Source organism: Zwartia vadi (assembly GCF_030410375.1). Taxonomy (GTDB): domain Bacteria; phylum Pseudomonadota; class Gammaproteobacteria; order Burkholderiales; family Burkholderiaceae_B; genus Zwartia; species Zwartia vadi. The sequence goes on along the minus strand of NZ_JAUHHE010000005.1, from coordinate 170,366 downwards.
GCCTATTGGCGCTTTCCGGTTGGGATCCTCAGGCAGCCTTGCTTGATCCCTTTTGTGGCAGTGGCACGATTTTGATCGAAGCCGCCTGGATCGCGTTGGGAGTCCCCCCCGGCATCAATCGCCCCTTTGGTTTCGAACGACTCCGAGACCATGAATCGAGGCCCTGGGAAGATCTCAAAGAGGATGCCCGCAGCCGAATTCTTCCAGAGCTCGAGGCGCCTCTTGTCGGCATTGATGCGAATCCCGAGGCCATCGACGCTGCGCAACGCAACGCCGAACGAGCCTGTTTGACAGAGGAAACCATTCAGTTCGAGATCGGTGACGCACGCGATGCCGTGGCCCCGGCACCCAACGGCTGGATCCTGACCAATCCACCCTATGGGGAGAGGCTAGACGAAGAAGACTTGGAGTTTTGGCGGGAGTGGTCGGCCAACCTGAAACGTGAATTTGCCGGCTGGCAAGTCAACATCATTACTTCGGATCTTGATCTACCTAAACATCTTCGACTAAAGGCCAATCGTCGCACACCGATCTTTAATGGTGCGTTGGACTGCCGTCTTTTTAACTTTGAGTTAGTTGAAAGCAGCTATCGAAACGTTGCAACAACGCAACAAAAAACGTAATCAGGTATTTTTCCAGGGGTTTTAAGGGTTTTCCCTTAAAAACATTTGCTTAGTTTCGGGTTTTCCCTAATAATAGGGTTATCCCTAACAAACACTGGAAAACATCATGACTTACAACACAACGACTCGCCTGACAGACACTCTTGAGCGTGAATTACTCGCTAAAGCCATGGAAGATCAGTTCCGCTTTCGCCCACTGCGCGCTGTGAGCAAATTTGTTCACGGAGTTGCATCGTTTGCTGCCTCGGCCCGTGCAAGCGGCAAACTGAGCGATATGGTCTAAATTAGACCTGAGGGTGCGCGGGATCACCCTCAAAAGTGCGGGATAATATTGTTTATGAAACCCCGCACTGCTCGAACCAAACAACCGCAAGCCGAGGCGCAACAGACTGTGTTGCCTCATGCCCAAGCTTCTGCGGTTGCACCACCGCGACTCAGAAGATTCGCCTCGATGATGTATGAGGGGGTCTTACTGTTCGCAGTTGTCTTTTTAGCTGGGTATCTCTTTGATACGCTTACCCAAAGTCGACACGCGCTCATGCTGCGTGGCGGCCGTCAGGTTTGGTTGTTTATCGCGATTGGCGTCTATTTTCTGATCTGCTGGCGCCGCAGCGGCCAAACCCTCCCCATGAAGGCTTGGCATATCAAGGTATCCTCCGCTCAAGGCGGTCGCGCTGAAACGTGGCGCCTGCTGCTGCGTTACATCTATATGTGGGTGCTGCCCCTGCTCGGTGCGGTTCTAGTCTGGCTGGCCGCGTCAGTCTCTGGCTGGAATGCCATGCTGATGTTGATTGTTGCCACCCCTTTTTTGGTGTTTATCCCCACATGGTTCAGGGCAGATCAACAATTTCTGCACGATATCTTGGCTGGAACACGTTTAATGAACGTTCAACCCAACAAACAGCCTAGTAAAAACCCTTAGTTTCGTCTTCTCCCTGCACGCCGGTGTTGCGTCAAATGCTCCGGTAAGCCATGCTAGCGAGCATTGCATTGCTTACCCACCCTCTTAGGCATGTTGGACCAATACGCTTCACTGTGTGAATCATTTCACTGGCTAGTGCCAACCAATTTCAATATTGGTGACGAATGCTGTCATCGTTGGGCAAAAAGCTCAGCAGATGCGCGCCGTATCGCCTTATTTTTTGAGGACGCTTCGGGCCATCGAGATGTCTGGACCTATGAACGTCTCGGAGCGGCCACCAACCAATTCGCCAATGCACTCACACGCATGGGTGTCAAACCGGGCGATCGGGTGGCAATCATTCTTGCCCAAAGCCCTGAAGCTGTCGTGGCCCAATTAGCGGCCTTTAGTGTTGGGGCTGTGGCAATGCCGTTGGCAAGCAACCTGACGCCCAAAGCACTCGAGTTTCGTTTGCGGGACTCTGAAACACGGGTCGCTGTTGTCGGCGCAGAGGCCGCTGGCAATCTGGTTGGTATTTTGTCCCGCTGCTCTAAATTAACCCAGGTCATTGGAGTCGGCGTCGATGACGATCGTCTGCTGCCCTGGCGAAGTCTAATGACGCGTCAACCAGAGCAGTTCAAGCCTGTCTTGACGCGCGCTGAAGATCCCGCGCTTTTACTCTACAACAGCGATACAACGCATCCTGCGCGCGGCACATTGCTCCCTCATCGGGCTTTATTTGGTGCCTTGCCTGGTTTTGTTGCAGCTCAAAACTGGTTTCCACAAGGTGCGGAGGTTTTTTGGACGCCGTTGGACTGGGCACATTCGAGCGCTCTGCTGTGTGCTGTGCTACCCACGCTCTATTTTGGTCGTGCACTTGTTGGGCTGCGTGGTGCCACCACGCCGGGGCAAGGTCCTCAACTCCTCAATCGCTACCGTGTGACGCACGCCTTGATGCATAGCTCTGTGCTCAAACAGATCAAAATGATATCAACGTCCGAACCTGCGCCTCAGGACAAGCGGCTGCGTAGTATCGCGATCCTAGACGAGGGTCTCGATGAGTCCCTGGCCATCTGGTGTGAACGTCACTTCGGCGTGCGGCCCAATCATCTTTTTGGCACGACTGCAATGCCCGCCCTGATTGGCGATAGCCAGCAAAAATGGCCAGGTCGACACGGCAGTCTTGGCAAAGCATTCCCGGGCCATCGTTTAACCTTGCTCAACGAGAATGGCTCTCAAACGCGACTTGGCGAAACAGGTGAAATCGCCCTCAATCAGCTTGATCGGCACGGCTATCCGGATCCGGCTCTCCCGATCAAAATTTGGAAAGCCGATCCGACAGAGATCGCTCTCGACGCCGAGGGCTGGTGGCGCACGGGTGAACTTGCCTACATCGATGCAGACGGTTATCTATGGCATGCGGGGCGTAAAAACCAACTCCCAAATAAAAGGCCTCCACCACCCCCCGCCCCTGTCCAGATAAACACCACGCCGCCGACAGAGTAAACTTAAGCCATTCCTCAACGCTCTACTGGATGTTGAATAATATGGCGATTTATCAGCTCGGCGACCTGACCCCTCGCATTGATCCCACCGCGTTCATTTTTGACTCTGCAGACATCATCGGTGATGTCGCCATAGGCGCACACGCCAGTATCTGGGCGAATGTCAGCATTCGCGGGGATAACACCCTTATTGACATCGGACACCACAGCAATGTCCAGGAAGGCAGTGTGCTTCACTCTGATGAGGATGCACCGCTCACCATCGAAGAGTACGTCACGATCGGTCACCAGGCGATGTTACATGGCTGTACGATCGGAACAGGCTCACTCGTGGGGATGCAAGCCATCGTATTAAATCGCGCGCGCATTGGTCGCAACTGCCTGATTGGCGCTGGCGCCATCGTCCCTGAGGGTCGTGAGATTCCTGATGGTAGTCTGGTCATTGGTGTGGGAAAGATCGTGCGTACGCTGGGCGAAGAAGAAATCGCACAAATTCGTCACAACATCGAGCATTACGCCAAGCGCGGTCAAATGTATCGTCAACAACTCAAGCGTTTAGGCTGAGACTCCTTTATCGGCCCGTATGTCAGATCAACTCAAAAAATTCCTCTCTGAAGACCGCAGCGTTCGTATCGAATCTGTTCATATCCACCAAGCGTGGCAGTCGGCACAGTCCCACCATCATTACCCACCCTCCGTCGCGGCGTTATTAGGTGAGCTCGTGGCGGCCTCGACTTTGCTTGCCGCCACGCTGAAATTCGATGGCTCGCTATTGCTTCAGCTCCAGGGTGATGGCGCCATCGCCCTAATGGTGGTCGAGTGTCGCGCAGACATGAGTATCCGTGCCACAGTGAAAATGCGTGATCGGCCGCTGCCGATCCAGAGAGACCTGCAGTCGCTTCTTAACCCAGGCGGAACCGCTAAATTTATTGTCGTCCTGGATCCCCCGAAAAATACGCCTGGACGTCAAGCCTACCAAGGTATTGTTCCGCTTGAAGGCGACTCGATCGCTCAAGCACTCGAACAATACATGCTGCGCTCCGAGCAACTTGATACCCGCATTTGGCTCGCAGCCAATACCGAATATTGCACAGGTCTTTTGTTGCAACGCCTCCCTCTGCAGGGCGGCAATCAACATGCACAGGTATTGAGTGCCAATGAGTCTTGGCAACGGGCGCAACACTTGGCCCAAACCCTGACCACCAAAGAAATGCTTGAAGTGACACAAGACACTCTCTTGCATCGTCTTTTTTGGGAAGAAACACTGCTGACATTTGAATCCAAACCCGTTATTTGGCAGTGCTCATGTACGCGAGAGCGCGTCGCTGACATGCTGAAAATGCTGGGCCGCGCCGAAGTTGAAGACATCCTTACGACACAAGGCAAAATCGAGGTTGCCTGTGAGTTTTGTGGACAGCCTTATCTTTTTGACGAAGTTGATTCAGCAATGCTGTTTCAACCGCTTGCACCGGGTTCAGGCAAGTCAGTTCACTGACGACCGCGAGAGACGATTCGCAGCTATGGGCGTATCTCAATCGGGATGCATAGCTCATAGCCTACGCCCCAAACAGCTTTGAGAGCAGGTTCAGCCCCCTCCTGGGAAATCGTGGCGAGTTTCTTGCGCAGGCGACTCACCAGGCTCTCAAGGGCACGTTTGCCAATATCATCGGCATCGGGACGCTGACTGAGCATTTCACAAATCACTTCGGTTTCCAACAAGTGATGAGAAGCCTGAGTCAACCCGATTAATAAGGCTTTTTCGCTATTTGTCAGAAAAATCTTTTCTTGTGAATGTGGACTCGTCATCGAGCGGTCTTGCAAACTGATGATCCAACTGCCAGCAGACTGATTCATCAATCGCGAACGTCTGTACATGCTCATCAGCGCCGCGGTCAACTCTTCGGGGACGACCGGCTTCGTGAGGTAGATATCTGTACCTGCCTCATAGCCTTTCAGGCGGTCGGGTATGGCCGAACGGGCGGTCAGCATGATGATTCCCATGCTCGGGATACTGCTGCGCATGCGACGCGCGATCGAAATGCCATCCTCACCAGGCAAAGACAAATCAAGCACTAAGGCATCAATCGGCTCCGTGATCAGGAGATCATCGAGCGAACGGCCACTACTGACAGCAAAGATAAGAAACCCCTGTTGCTTGAGGTGATAGTGAATTTCTTTACGCAGCAAGGGGTCATCTTCGACGAGTGCTACGCGCATCGGCGCGAGGGTGAACAAGCTGACAGATTCCTCTGGCTGAGCGTTCACATTTGGTGCGGGAATGTGAGGGGCTTCTTGAGTCATTGCTTGAGCTCCACCGTAAAGTGCGCTTGACCATCCTTTTGTTCAAAGCGTATCGAACCACCGAGAATTTTGCATAAAGACTTCACAAGATACAAGCCTAATCCGGTACCCGATTTTTCATGCGCATAGGGACCTCTGTAATACCGGTTAAAAACGCTCTCAGGATCGGGAATATCTCTTCCCTGAACGGCATTGCTGACACGGACGATCAAGCGTGCAGGCTGCGCTTGCAGAGCGTCTTGAGCGGATAACTGGACAACGATTCGACTATCAGGATCAGAGTATTTAACTGCATTATCAAGCAAATTGGTCAAAATAATCGCAAAGAGATTGGGATCAGTCCGGAAGATCATGGATGAGGCGGGAACTAAGCAATCGATGCGCTTTGCTTCAGGCTGACTCGCTACGATCAACTCGACATTTTCTTTGACGTCGAAATCCTCGAACTTGGGTGTAAAACCCTTTTGATCGAGCTGATCAACCTGGACGCAACGCTCAATCACGGTATTCATATTGTTAATCGCCTGCACCATGCTGTCGATGCGATCGGCAGAATCCGCCGCTTGTTCACCCGACAACTTACTCAGACTGCGTCTTAACGAACCTGCAGCCATGCGCATGGTCGCCAGAGGATTTTTTAACTCATGCGTGAGCATGTCAATCAACATGCTGCGTTCTTTAATCTGCTCGGTCTCGACCAGGTTGCGTGCGCGCAAAAACTGCAGCTCCTGCATTTCCCGGTCGTAAATCACCCTTCGATGAGAGATGTCGCTCCCAACGATAATAGATAGTGCGACCGCAACAATCAATCCTCCCCAGTTTCCAGGCGCGGCAACGATGTCTGGCCGCACCCAGCCTAGAACAGGCAAAATATCCACCCACAACAATCCGCACATCACCGACGCACCCAAAGCAATCAGACGGCGATGCATCGGGGGCATGAGTGCGCACCAGGGAAGAGCCAACAAGAGCATGAACGGCAACAGGGTCACTAGTAAAAAGTTGAAATTCAACGCCAACAGCGTGACGCGATCAAGCTTGATTGCCAGCAACTCCAGCAGCAAAATACCTGCGGTAATTTTGACGTAATAGCCATACCATTTAGGAGGTCCGTAATTTTGCAACAGCTCTTTTGTTAAGAGTAAAGACATCAGCAATCTGAGGACATAAAGCGTGTTGAACATCAGATTGTCCATCCACACGTGTTTCTCAAAGTACAGAGCCGCCAACAACCCAGAAGAAGAAAGATTAAATAAAAGTGTCACGATCTGGGAGACTAAAAATACTCCCACTAGCTTGTGACGTGTTCTGAAGTACACGAGCATCGCCCAGATACAAATCGCAAAGATGACGCCGGACTCAAGTCCGAAAATCTGTTGCTGATCGACGATTAGTTTTGAAAGGGCCTCGGCCGACATCACGCGTGTTGTCAGGAACAGGCCATTAATGGTGTTGATACGTAGATAAAAGTAGTTATCGACACCGGCACGCGTCGTGATGGGAAAGCAATATAAATTATCAGCGCAAGCATGTTGGCTGGCCGGATACTGATCACCAGCAATACGACTGCTCCAGCTGCCATTGTGCTGTTCAAAAACTTGTATTTCGCCAATGTAGTGCGGACCGACACGCAGGATTACTTGCTCAGTACCCTGTGCAGGCGCCTCGACTAACAAACGAATCCAGCGAACCGTGGGAGAGAAACCGCGATTTAACACCAGCCCAAACGGCTGGTATTGTTGAGCAACGGCCTGGTCAATCGTCAGGACACCAGGAGCCGGCTCGATAAAGACCGCGCGCGCAAGGATCTGATCGTGTTGCGTCGCGTGCGCAGCGAAACCAATAACTGTCAGGAACAGCCACAGTAGCGTGCGCACGAAGCGCATGATTAGATTGCTTCTCGCGATAGAAATTCGACTGCGCTGCGTACGCCGCGATCTCCCACCTCAATACCCAAGGACTGCATGGCGGCCTCCACACCTGCAAGACAACCTAAAATCATGGCTGGATTGAGGTCGCCCAAGTGTCCGATACGAAATACGCGCCCCGCAAAAGGTCCCAGACCTCCAGCAATCATCACCTGAAAATTTTCACGCGCAGTTTTGCGAATGCTCTCAGGATCGATGCCAGGCTTGACCAAAATAGCCGTCACTGAATCAGAGCGTGCGTCAGGGACTTTGCACAGAAAATCAAGATTGCCTGCTTCAGACCAAGACTGCACCGCGGCACGAACCGCCCCAGCCAATGCGCGATGACGCGCATGGACTTGCGCCACACCCTCGCGCTCCAGTAACTCAAACGCGGCTTCCATGCCGAACAATAAATTTTGAGGTGCCGTGCCGCAAAAACGACTGTAGGAAGGTCCTTTGCGTCGACGCAGCCAGTCCCAGTAAAAGCGGGGAGCGGGATTTTTTTCGCACACTTTTATCGCACGGGAATCAGCCACACAAAAACCCACGCCAGGCGGCACCATCAAACCTTTTTGGGAGGCGCCAATAACGGCGTTTACACCCCATTTGTCCATCTCGAAAGGAATGGCTCCGAGAGATGCCACCACGTCCACAACGAACAGAGCAGGATGGCCCGTTGCATCAATAGCGCGACGCAAGGCCGGAATATCACTTGTGGTGCTGCTGGCCGTATCGGTATGCACAGTGAAGACTGCCACGATCTCATGGCGCGTGTCTTCTTTCAAGATTTGGGCGACGGCCTGAGCATCGATGGGATAACCTTCGTGAAAAGGCGTGCGTATCACAATGGCACCCATCGCCTCAGCCATGATGGCCCATGATTCAGAAAAGTGACCCGTTCCGGGGATCAAGACCTTTTGTCCGGGCGCGAGCAAATTGACGATCATCGCCTCCCAGGCACCATGGCCATTGGCCGCATAAAAAAACACCTCTGCAGCCTGGGTGTTCAGCAGCTTCTTTAGACCAACCTCGCAGGCATCGACGCAAGCATCCACACGCGGATCACCCATGTCCATCGGTTGTTTGGTCATCGCATCGAGCACCGCTTTGGGTACGTTGGATGGTCCGGGCGAGTGAAGTAAACGCACACCTGGGAAATAGGGAAACGCAGCTGCTGACGAGGTCATATCCGATCCTTGTGAAAGTGACACGATTTTAACCTGCCGCTATCAATAGGCGCTCATCCGTATCGACACGGCGTACCTTGGACGCCACACTTTGAACATACTTTGTGCCGATCACCACGCTATCGATGAGTCCCTCATGATGTCCACACCACACTCCCTCTACTCAATCACCCGCGCGCCAATGCGTCGGACTCATACGTTCAACCCCAATACGGAAGCGAAAAATCTGAAAGGCAATTTTCCGCATACACAAGGCGGGGCAACCATACTCGAAACCCTGCTCGCGCTTTTACCCATCATTCTGCTAGGTAGTCTGTGTATTGAGCTAGCGCGCGGCTATCAAGTCAGGCATCTGCTCACGTTAGCCTTGCATGAGGCCGGACGCGTGGCGGCCGTTCATCAAGCAGATCCGGGAATATGGCAGAAGGCTCTTGACCAGTCCCTTTCGCGATTATTTTTGCCTGCCGGACGCTTTCAGAATGCGCATATTCGGCGTGAACATGAACACGCACAATTCAAAATTAAATTTTCCTTACCTCTTTGGCAGGCCATCGAACTGCGCTCAACACCCGAAACCATTCATCTCCAACTCACCTACTTGTACAGGCCCGAGCAAGAATGGCTGCAAGGCATCTTGCGCACACTTAAGCGTCACTTTCCTCATCCCCAAAGCCAAGGCATTCAGCGCTTGGAACAACAATCACTGTCGAGACAAGCTTGGCGTCAAGGCTTTATTCCGATCGTCGTGGAGCATCGGGTGCTCAGGCATCGGAGCCTCGTATCGCCTTGAAGATGATGCCGTCAATGCGCAAGCAATGAGCATGAGCAAATGAGCAACGAGAGTCTGGCGTTTAGCGCGTTGTCGCGGCGGGCTTTGCAGGAGCAGGCTTTATTTGGGGCTTAGCGGTCGCAGCAGGTTTTGCTGTGGACTTGAGCTCTGGAGGTTTAACGCCTGGAGGCAAAACCTGCACAAAGACTTCGCCCTGTCGCATCATGCCCAACTCGCTGCGGGCACGTTCCTCGGAGGCCTCGGTACCCGAACGCAGGTCTTCGACCTCGGCGGCGAGTGCCATGTTACGCGCGGTGAGACCTTCATTGATCATGCGCTGATCCGCGACTTGCGATTGCATATCCCAAACGGAAAACCAGCCGCCCCGACCCATCCACAAGGGATACTGGATCAGACCGACTAGCGCAACCATGACAATCAGCAGCAGACGCATAGCACCTTGTTAATCCAGAACGGTCTGAGACCGTTCTGGAAAGTCAATTTAGCGCAGGTTATAAAACGCATCACGACCGGGGTAGGTCGCCACTTCGGCGAGCTCTTCCTCGATACGCAATAACTGATTGTACTTAGCCATACGATCCGAACGGGACAAAGAGCCGGTCTTGATTTGCATGGCATTCGTCGCAACCGCGATATCAGCAATGGTCGAATCCTCAGTCTCACCGGAGCGATGCGACACCACTGCGGTATAGCCAAAACGCTTCGCCATTTCAATCGCTGCGAACGTTTCAGTCAAGGTTCCGATCTGGTTAATTTTGATCAGGATTGAATTGGCGATGCCCTGATCGATCCCTTGCTTGAGAATTTTAGTGTTCGTCACAAACAAGTCATCACCGACGAGCTGAACCTTGCGGCCGAGTCTTTCTGTGAGGTGCTTCCAGCCAGCCCAGTCGTTTTCAGCCATGCCGTCTTCGATGGAGATAATGGGATATTTGTCGCACCAAGTCGCCAGCAAATCTGTCAAAGCTTCGGAAGAAAGTGAAACACCCCCCTCACCCTGCAACGTGTATTTACCATCGCGGTAAAACTCAGAGGCCGCACAGTCCAAACCCAACGCGATTTGCGTACCGGGCTCGTACCCTGCATTTTCAATGGCGCGCAAAATCAACTGAATGGCAGCTTCGTGGTTCGCTACGTTTGGCGCAAAGCCGCCTTCGTCGCCCACTGCAGTCGACATGCCCTGGTCATTGATGATTTTCTTGAGTGCGTGGAAAGTTTCAGCGCCCATACGCAAGGCTTCGCGAAAGCTCGACGCCCCGATCGGCAGAATCATCAGCTCTTGCATATCGAGCGTATTGTTTGCGTGCGCACCACCGTTGATCACGTTCATCATCGGTACGGGCATGCTCATCGGACCACTGCCACCAAAATAGCGATACAGCGACAAACCGGACTCGTCCGCCGCGGCGCGCGCAACCGCCATACTGGCAGCAAGGATTGCATTGGCGCCTAGGCGAGACTTTCCTTCGGTGCCATCGAGTTCGATCAGGGTACGATCGAGAAAAGTTTGCTCCTGAGCATCAAGTCCCATCAAGGCCTCGGAAATCTCTGTGTTGAGATTTTCAACTGCGCGCAAAACGCCTTTGCCCAGATAGCGGGATTTGTCACCATCACGCAACTCAATGGCCTCACGGCTACCTGTCGATGCGCCCGAAGGCACGGCGGCTCGGCCCATGGCGCCCGATTCAAGCAACACGTCGCATTCGACAGTAGGGTTACCACGCGAGTCGAGAATCTCACGACCAATGATGTCTACGATTGCACTCATTTCTGTCTTTCCTGAAAAATAAAAATTCCGTTAAACAAAACGTGACTCTAAAAAACCTTGTTGCTTGACCACATGATCAAGCGCCATTAAGGTCGTGAGTAATTCTTTCATCTGACCAAGCGGCACAGCATTAGGTCCGTCTGACAAGGCCTTGGCAGGATCCGGATGTGTTTCCATAAAAAGGCCTGAAATACCGGCAGCGACTGCAGCGCGGGCCAGCACAGGCACGAACTCGCGCTGTCCGCCCGAAGAAGTTCCCTGCCCTCCGGGCAACTGAACCGAATGTGTCGCGTCAAAAACCACTGGACACCCTGTTTCACGCATGATGGCAAGCGAGCGCATGTCAGAAACGAGGTTGTTATAACCAAACGACACGCCGCGCTCGCACACCATGATGTCCTCAGCGACGCCGGCTTGGCGCGCAGCATGACGCGCTTTGTTGACGACCTGTAGCATGTCGTGCGGGGCCAGAAACTGTCCCTTTTTGATGTTGACCGGCTTGCCGCTCGCTGCACAAGCCTCGATAAAATCCGTCTGGCGGCACAAAAACGCGGGCGTCTGCAACACATCCACAACCGTGGCAACAGCCTTGACCTGATCTTTGTCGTGGACATCGGTCAAGACATGCACGCCAAGCTCAGCGCGCACATCGGCCAGTATCTGAAGCCCTTCGTCCATCCCGGGACCGCGATAGGAAGTCCCCGAACTCCGGTTGGCCTTGTCGAACGAGCTTTTATAGATGAATGGTATGCCCAGCGCAGCAGTGATCTCGCGCAACTGGCCCGCTGTGTCAAAAGCCATTTGTCTGGATTCGATCACGCAAGGACCGGCAATCAAAAAAAACGGCTGATCCAGACCAATTTCGAATCCGCACAGCTTCATCATGTTCCCTTGCGCTGAGTCTGATGCGCCAACGCGGCGTTTATGTAGCTTGTAAACAAGGGATGCCCGTCACGCGGCGTCGAAGTGAACTCGGGATGGAACTGCACACCGACAAACCAGGGATGGTTCGGTATCTCCATGATTTCCGGCAGATTTTCAGTAGGCGTGCGTGCGCTGATGACCAGCCCTGCGCTTTCGAGGCGAGGCACGTAAATGTTGTTGACCTCGTAACGGTGACGATGACGCTCGTTCACTTCGGGCCCATAGATCTTGTGGGCAAGCGTGCCGGGCTTGACCGGGCATTTTTGCGAACCTTTACGCATCGTGCCGCCAAGATCGGATTGCGCATCGCGCTTTTCAGTCACGCCTTCGCGGTCCATCCACTCCGTGATCAAAGCGACCACAGGATGGGGGGACGCAGGATCGAACTCGGTACTGTTGGCATGGCCCAAGCCAGCCACATCGCGTGCAAATTCGATCACGGCCAGTTGCATGCCCAGACAAATCCCCAAATAAGGCACATTATTTTCGCGGGCATAGCGGATGGCAGCGATCTTACCTTCGGTACCACGCTTGCCAAAACCGCCGGGAACCAAAATGGCATCGAAAGGCTTAAGAACCTCCACGCCATTCTCTTCGATGCTCTCGGAATCGAGGTACTCGACCTTGACACGGGACTTTGTATGTATCCCCGCATGAATCAATGCCTCGGTCAGAGACTTGTAAGACTCCGTCAAGTCTACGTATTTGCCCACCATCGCAATACGAACCTCGCGCTCGGGATGTTCGAGACGATAGACCAGGTTGTCCCACATCGACAAATCAGCGGCGGGAGGATTCAGGTTCAAGACCTCGCAGATCAAATTGTCCAGTCCCTGCTTATGCAGCATGGAGGGGATTTTGTAGATCGAGTCCGCGTCCCAGACAGATATCACCGCATCGAGTGGCACATTCGAAAACAAAGAAATCTTGGCGCGCTCTTCATCAGGAATCGGGCGATCCGCGCGACACAGCAAGGCATGCGGGATGATGCCGATTTCGCGTAATTTCTGAACGGAGTGCTGGGTCGGCTTGGTTTTGAGCTCACCAGCCGAGGCGATAAAGGGAACCAGTGTGAGATGGATAAAGGCTGCATTATTGCGCCCAAGACGCAGACTCATCTGGCGGGCAGCCTCGAGAAAGGGCAAGGACTCGATGTCGCCTACGGTTCCACCGATTTCAACAATCGCCACATCCGTCGCACCATTCCAGGACTGTTCGGCCCCCCGCGCAATGAAATCCTGGATTTCATTGGTGATGTGCGGAATAACCTGGACAGTTTTGCCCAGATAATCACCACGACGCTCTTTGCGCAAAACAGATTCATAAATCTGTCCGGTTGTGAAGTTATTGACCTTGCGCATTTTCGAGGAAATGAATCTCTCGTAATGCCCGAGATCAAGGTCAGTTTCAGCGCCGTCTTCTGTAACGAAGACTTCGCCGTGCTGAAACGGGCTCATTGTGCCGGGATCAACGTTGATATAGGGGTCGAGTTTTAGCAGGGTCACCTGCAGGCCACGAGACTCGAGGATGGCGGCCAGAGACGCGGCGGCGATGCCCTTGCCTAGCGAGGACACCACACCACCGGTTACAAAGACAAATTTGGTCATGTGTTCGACGCCCCATGATAGGGCGTATGCGGGAAATTTGGATTATAGCCGCCTGTCCAACTTTTGCGGAAAACCCGTATAGATTTAGCTACAAAATTTTCCGCATTTCAGTCAATTCTGACATTTTCAAGCAAGTGGTTCGGTGCGATGCAGCAACCAAGCCAGGGCCGGGCCGGTCACCTTGGGCGCCAGTCGTCTACGCACCTCGGCATGGTAAGCATTGAGCCAGTCGAGTTCATCTGGACGCAATTGAGCCAGCTGAATGCAGCGGGTGTCGATCGGACAAAGCGTCAGCGTCTCAAACTCCAGAAACTCACCAAACTCGGATGTGCCGGCCGAAACGTTACAAACCAGATTTTCGATCCGAATACCCCAGCGACCTGGACGATATAGTCCAGGCTCATTGGAGGTGATCATTCCCGGTTGCATGGCTGTCTGCGGACCCGGTGCGGCTCGATAAGAGATGACTTGAGGACCTTCGTGCACATTCAGATAGTAGCCAACTCCGTGCCCGGTCCCGTGTCCGTACTCGACAAGTCGTTCCCATAACGGCGCGCGCGCGACAGCATCGAGCATAGGCGACAAGACGCCACGCGGAAACTTCAAGCGGGATAAAGCGATCATGGCGCGCAAAACTGCCGTGTAATCATCTTTCTGCGCAGCAGAAGGCTGACCGACAGGGACCACACGTGTGATGTCAGTCGTACCACCCACGTATTGACCACCCGAGTCTATCAACAGCAGGCCATCACCCTGAATCGCGGCAAAAGACTGTGGGGTGGCACGATAATGAGGCATTGCGCCGTTGGCGTTGAAAGCCGCGATCGTGCCAAAACTGCGCGACACAAAACCAGGCTGCAGACTTCGCTGGGCCATAAGTTGGTCGTCGATCATTAATTCATTGAGCGGCACGGTATCGCACCGCGCGATCGCATCCTCGAGCCAGGCAAAAAATGCACACAAGGCTGCCCCGTCATCTTCCATGACGCGTCGAACATGATTGAGTTCAAAAGCTGATTTTTGAGATTTAAAAAATGTACTCGGGTTGATCGCACGCACAAGCCGGCACGACACCTGATCCACTAACGCGCAGGTCGTTCTGGCAGGATCAAACAACAAACAAGCCTGAACATCCAGTTCAGCCAAGGCAAGACCAGCCTCTTGATAAGGTCTGACGGTTATGCCGTCCCGTGCCAGGATCTGAGCCAGCTCCGGATCGACCTTGCCTGGCTGGATAAACAACCAGACGCACTCAGGTCCAATCAGGACATGCGCCAGAAACACTGGATTGAAGCTGACGTCCGCGCCGCGCAGGTTCAGCAACCAGGCGATGTCATCGAGCGTCGAGATCAGGTGCCACTGCGCGCCTTTCTGGGACATTTCTGCGCGGACACGCGCTATTTTTTCCTGTCGTGATTCACCCGCAATGTCCACAGGCAAATCTCGGACTGGCGACATTGGCAGCGCTGGGCGATCAAGCCAGCATTGTCCGGGCAGATCAAGAGACAATTCCAGCTTGATGTCTCTGGGTGCGAGCTGCTCGAGCAACGCCTCGCGAGCAGCCAAACCCAACGCGCGGCCGTCAACGGCCACTACTCCACCTCGGGGCACCTGCTCGCCAAGCCATGCAGCATGGGCCGGATCCGTGGCCACGCCAATTTTCATCAATGACACACCTGAACCCGCCAACTCGGCCTCGGCTTGCACCCAATAACGGCTATCGACCCAAATCCCGGCGAAGTCCTGTGTCACGACTACCGTCCCGACTGACCCGGTAAATCCGGTCAGCCAATGCCTGATCTGCCAATAAGCCGGCAAATACTCTGAGAGATGCGGATCAGCCGAGGGAATGAGGCAGGCGTCAACATGGGCGTGACGCATAGCCTCACGCAGCGCGGAGAGCGCGGTTTTACTGTTTGATTGCGGATACATCGAGTTTGGCCGAAGTCTTTGACTGGATTTCATCAAGCGTCACACCGGGAGCGATCTCCAAAAGCTTCAAACCGCTCGGTGTGACTTCCATTACGCCTAAATCTGTGATGACCATGTCGATCACGCCCACACCCGTCAAAGGCAAGGTGCATTTGGGTAAAAGCTTCAAATCAGTCGTGCCGTCTTTCTTGTGCGCGACATGCTCCATCAACACAATCACGCGGCCCACACCGGCGACCAGATCCATCGCCCCGCCCATGCCCTTGACCATTTTTCCGGGGATCATCCAATTAGCAAGATCGCCCGTCTCGGAAACCTGCATGGCACCTAGAATAGCGAGGTTGATCTTACCGGCGCGAATCATCCCGAAAGAGTCGACAGAAGAAAAAATCGCCGAGCCGGGCAAGGTCGTCACAGTTTGCTTGCCGGCATTGATCAAATCAGGATCGACTTCGCTATCTAACGGATAAGGTCCGATTCCGAGCAAACCATTTTCTGACTGGAGCCAGACTTCCATGCCGTCGGGCACGTGGTTGGCGACCAAAGTTGGCAAGCCAATGCCCAGATTCACATAAAAACCATCTTTCAGTTCGCGTGCCGCACGCGCGGCCATTTCATCACGAGTCCATGCCATGTTTTTTCTCCTTAGTTCGCCGCGCGGACGGTGCGTTGCTCAATGCGCTTTTCGGGCGTTGCGTTGATCACAATGCGGTGCACATAGATACCGGGCAAATGAATATTTTCAGGGTCTAGCTCGCCGTTTTCGACCACGCGCTCAACCTCCACCACAGTCAACTTGCCGGCCATGGCGACAGGCGGATTAAAGTTACGAGCCGTTTTACTAAACATCAAGTTCCCGCTGCGATCAGCGACCTCGGCTTTAACCAAAGAGATTTCAGGCACCAATGCACGTTCCATGATGTACTGCTGACCATCAAACTCGCGCACTTCCTTGCCATCCGCGACAATGGTCCCCACGCCTGTCTTGGTAAAAAATGCGGGAATCCCCGATCCGCCAGCGCGCAAACGCTCCGCCAGAGTGCCCTGTGGCGTGAACTCAAGCTCGAGTTCACCGGAAAGGTACTGGCGTTCGAATTCTTTGTTTTCACCGACATAGGAAGCAATCATGCGGCGAACCTGGCGGGACTCAAGCAAAATGCCCAAGCCAAAACCATCCACGCCAGCGTTATTGCTGATGCAGGTCAGATTTTTGCTGCCGAGTTCCTTAACGGCCGCAATCAAGGCCTCCGGGATCCCGCACAATCCGAAACCACCCACACCAATGGTCTGGCCATCTTTTAAAATATCGGTCAGCGCGTCTTTCGCGCTCGGATACAGCTTGTTCATCAGAACGACTCCTGAAAGGTCACCTAAGATTTGATTATCGACGATTTATGCTGCTTGCCAATGCTTGCAAGACATCTTCCGGCCAGGGATGGGCGCGGTTTAATTCAAAATCCATCCACACCATAATCGATTTACCCTGCGCGCACAGCTCAAGACCCTCGGGATGGATCACCGACAAGTCCACTGAATGCTCCATGCTCGAGCGCCCAATTCGCTCGACCCGATGACTGACTCGAATCTGGGCGGGATAGGTAATGGGTTTTTTAAAATCGCAGGAGCAGTGCACAACGACCGGGCTATAACGGGCGCTTTGCCGCACCTTACCCTCGTAAAACATCCGGATGCGCCCTTCTTCCATATAGCGAAAATAATTGGCGTTATTCAGATGGTTCAAGGCATCCGCATCTGCCCAACGCATAGGCAAGTCAAAATCAAAAATATCGCCCACTTCAAGCATTCGGGCTGCGCCATCGGTCTGTGTCAACGCCTACTCCACAAAAAAAAGCGAAAGGGTCGGTTCATGCTTTTGCAAGCCTTGTATGCCCGAAATCTACCACGCGTGCAATACAATCCCCACAATCAAACATCATACTTGGAAGCAGGGAGACTCTTATGTCCGAACGTGAATCGATGGAATACGACGTTGTTGTCGTCGGTGGCGGTCCAGGCGGACTGGCAACGGCCATTCGCCTCAAGCAGCTCGCGGCAGAACGCAACCACGAGATTTCAGTTTGCGTGCTCGAGAAAGGCAGCGAAATTGGTGCGCACATCCTGTCTGGTGCGATCATGGATCCCAAGGCCCTCTCCGAGTTGCTGCCCGACTGGAAAGCCATGGGCGCTCCCCTTAACACCCCCGTGACGGAGGACGAGTTCCTATTCCTTTCTCCGACTGGATCCAAAAAAACTCCCAATTGGTTGCTTCCCGAGTGTTTTCAAAACCATGGTAACTACATCATTAGTTTAGGTAGTGTCGCCCGATGGATGGGTGAACAAGCCGAAGCACTAGGCGTTGAAATTTTTCCTGGCTTTGCCGCTGCCGAAGTGTTGTATGACGACAAAGGTGCCGTACGCGGTGTGGCAACCGGCGATATGGGTGTTGGTCGCGACGGTCAACCCACGGATCAATACCAGCCAGGCATGGAGCTTCATGCCAAATACACCATCTTCGCCGAAGGCGCGCGCGGACAACTCGGCCGTCAGTTGATTGAAAAATTCAAGCTCGACCAAGGTCGCGATCCGCAAAGCTACGGCATCGGCATCAAAGAGCTGTGGGAGGTCGAACCCTCGAAATCGCGGCCCGGACTTGTGGTGCACACAGCTGGCTGGCCACTCGATGCGGATACGTATGGAGGCTCATTCCTCTATCATCTCAAGGATAATTTGGTTGCAGTCGGCATGGTGGTGGGGTTGGACTATGCCAACCCTTGGATTTCACCTTTCGAAGAGTTCCAGCGCTATAAAACACACCCCGCCATCCGCGGCACCTTCGAGGGTGGCAAACGCATTGCGTATGGCGCACGTGCCATTACCGCGGGGGGCTTACTGTCTTTGCCCAAGCTGGTTTTCCCTGGCGGTGCGCTCGTAGGCTGCGAGGCAGGTTTCCTGAATGCCTCACGCATCAAAGGCAGCCATGCCGCGATCAAGTCCGGCATGATGGCTGCCGAAGCTGCGTTTGATGCGCTCGTCGCGCAGCGCAGTCACGATGAGCTGCCCGCCTACCCTGCCGCCTTCGAGCGCTCATGGCTCCATACTGAACTAAATAAAGCACGTAACTTCAAGCAGTGGTTCAAAAAAGGGCGCTCTGTCGGCACGCTCATGACAGGGATCGAACAATGGCTCCTCAAGGGGAACATGCCATGGACGATTCATCGCGATAAACCAGATCACGCCTGTCTCAAATCTGCGGCGGATTGCGTCAAGATCGACTATCCAAAGCCAGATGGCGTATTGACCTTTGACAGGTTGAGCTCAGTATTCATCTCGAATACCAACCACGAAGAAAACCAGCCTATCCACCTGACATTGAAGGATGCCTCTGTCCCCGTGTCCATCAACCTTGCAAAGTTTGGTGGACCCGAGGCGCGTTACTGTCCGGCTGGTGTCTACGAATACATCAAAGATGATCAGGGTGCGGATCGCCTGCAAATCAACGCGCAAAACTGCGTGCATTGCAAAACCTGCGACATCAAGGATCCCACTCAAAACATCGTCTGGGTCACCCCGCAAGGTGGCGAGGGACCTGTTTACACAGGCATGTAACTTCTCAGGCATACACCATCATGACAACACGTCCACAAGCAACTCCCACCACCCAGATCGATAACGCGCGCGTCATCGTCACGGAATGGCGCTTTGCGCCCGGCGCAGAAACAGGCTGGCACACACATGGTCACGATTATGTCGTGGTGCCCACCACCAATGGTCTGTTACACCTTGAAACACCCGATGGACTCAAGGAGTTTCCACTCGTGCTGGGCAAGTCCTACACACGAGGTGCCGGGGTCAACCATAACGTCATCAATGCAAGCGATCACGAAGTTGTATTTGTCGAGATCGAATTGCGCTAACTGTTTGTTCAGACCTTTACACTGGAGGCACGCACATGCTGGATCCACAAGCCAAGGCTCTGATTGATCTCGTTGTTGAAAAAGGGATCCCACCGGTTCACACGACCGAACCGGTTGAGGCGAGGATCTTTTATGCTGAACGACGTTTTTTCAGCCAGCCCGATCCGCCAGACGTCGCGCAAGCGCTAGATATTCAGGTACCTGGACCGGCGAGCATGCTCAAAGTCCGTCACTATCGACCACTAGGCGTCGCGCCATCGGAAACTTTACCAGCCTTGGTGTACTACCATGGCGGTGGTCATGTGATCGGGGATCTCGAGACGCATGATGTGCTGTGCAGAACACTCTCTAATCAGGCGCGCTGCGCAGTCTTTTCCGTAGACTACCGACTCGCCCCCGAACACATTTTTCCTGCCGCGGCAGACGACTGTATCGCCGCGACAAAATGGGTGCATGCGAATGCCTCCACACTCAAAATAGATGCCTCACGTATTGCTGTGGGAGGTGACAGCGCAGGCGGCCAGCTCGCCGCGGTGGTCGCTTTGGCTTTGAAACAAGACGGCGCGTTCAAGCCGGTCCTGCAACTTCTGATCTATCCCGTGACTGATGCCAGTTGCGAACGCGAGTCCATGCGTACCAACGGTCAGGGTTATTTGTTGACGCGAGACTCAATGGATTATTTCTACGGCCATTACATGCCCGAAGCATGGATGCGGCGGGACTGGCGAGCTTCACCGATGCTTGCGCCCGATCACTCGGACTTGCCCCCTGCATTGGTGATCACAGCAGGTTTTGATCCTTTGCATGACGAAGGCTATGCCTACGCAGACAAACTATCCCTTGCGGGTGTGCCGACGCAATACATTTGCTTTACGCGTCAGATCCATGGCTTTGTGCCACTGGGTCGTATCCTCGACGAAGCCAACACGGCCGTGAAGCTCTGCGCACAGGCGCTTCGCGACCGCTTCTGACCTGAATTTACTTTTTAAACGCGATCACTTCCTGGCGCTGTTCGCCAAGACCCTGGATGCCGAGGGTCATGACATCACCGGCTTTGAGGTAGCGTGGTTTGGGTTTAACGCCCATCCCCACACCGGGTGGCGTGCCGGTCGTGATGATATCGCCGGGCATCAGTGTCATGAACTCACTGACATAGCTCACAATCGTGGCCACATCAAAAATCATGGTCTTGGTGTTGCCAGTTTGAAAACGCTTGCCGTTCACATCCAGCCACATATCGAGATTTTGCGGATCTTTGATTTCGTCTGTTGTGACCAGCCAGGGGCCAACAGGACCAAAGGTATCGCAACCCTTGCCCTTGTCCCAGGTACCGCCTCGCTCAAGCTGGTATTCACGCTCGGAAACATCATTGACCAGGCAATATCCCGCCACATACTTGAGCGCATCTTTCTTGCTGACATAGCGCGCTTTTTTACCAATCACAAAAGCAAGCTCGACCTCCCAGTCTGATTTTTTGGAACCTTTGGGCAACATCACCTTGTCGTTCGGCCCAGACAAGCTGGTATCGGCCTTAAAGAAAATGATGGGCTCTTTCGGACAAGGCATGCCGGCTTCTGCGGCATGGTCCGAGTAGTTCAAACCAATGGCAAGAAATTTACCCACGTTGGCAAGTGGAACACCGAACCGAGGTTTACCTTTCACGAGAGGCAAGGTGCTCGTTTTGATTTTGGCGAGCTTGGCAAGTGCGGCTGAGGACAGCTGCTCGGTCGTGATGTCAGAAATCACACCAGACAAGTCACGCAACTTGCCTTCTTTGTCGATTAGGCCGGGCTTTTCTTTACCTTTCGCGCCGTAACGTACGAGTTTCATCACTTCTCCTTGGTTGAATTCACTCGCAATTTAACAGCTAACGCAAAACCAAATCAATCAATCAGATGTGATCAGAAATAACGGCCGCCTGCACCGATCACAACAGTCACTACGCCAAGCACCAGATTCGTCAACATCAGCATGCGGATTTGGCCCAAAGCCTGTGCGCCTGTCGGCCACTGCTTGTCTAAAACTGCGGCCTTGAGCTTTTTAAAAGGGACTGCGTAGATGTAGCCAAAAATCACTGTCATGACTACGCCAATGAACAACATCGCATGTACATGTCCGCCAAGCTTGGCTTGCGCACCCATCAGAGAGATGAGGGCAAAACCTGTCACAAATAAGACAAGGATGGAAACCTTGACCCAAATGAAAAATCTTTTAAAAATGCCACACAGTAAGGTGAGACGCTCAGGAGGTTGCAGGACATCCGCGGCAGTTGGACGCAACGCACTATGAGCGAAAAACATTCCGCCCACCCAGATTAAAGCAGCCAGCAAATGCAGCACAATCAGAATCGCGATTGACATGATGATCTCCAGTTAGGTGAGTCGCAGTCTACCCTTCATTTGTACACAGCAACAAAAAGGGCCTCTCTCGAGACCCTTTAAACCCACACGTCATGTGGCTATTACGTTGACGCTTACACTGGTTTGGAGAGCTGATCCAGGATCGCTGGATTTTCCAGAGTGGAGACGTCCTGAGTGACTTTCTCACCCTTGGCCACAACGCGCAACAAACGACGCATGATTTTGCCTGAACGTGTTTTAGGCAAGTTGTCACCAAAACGAATTTCTTTTGGTTTGGCGATAGGACCGATTTCCTTGGCGACCCAGTTGCGCAGTTCTTTGCCAATCGCAACCGCCTCGTCACCCTCGGGTCGGACGCTCTTGAGCACGACAAACGCGACCACCGCTTCACCAGTCGTATCGTCGGGTCTTCCCACGACTGCCGCTTCAGCCACCATCGGATGCGCGACCAGCGCGGACTCAACCTCCATCGTGCCCAACCGGTGACCGGATACGTTCAGCACATCGTCGATCCGTCCCATGATCCAGAAACAACCATCCTTGTCACACTGGGCACCATCGCCTGCCAAGTAATAGCCGCCGAGCTCGGGAGGAAAATAGCTCTTTACAAAACGATCGGGATCCCCCCAGATATTTCTGATCATCGAGGGCCAAGGACGTTTGATCACCAGGAAACCACCATGACCCGCTTCAACATCACCTCCGACCTCGTCAACAATCGCAGCAGTGATACCAGGCAAACGCGTGGTGCACGAGCCCGGCTTGAGTGTGGTTGCACCCGGCAAAGGCGTGATCATGTGCCCGCCTGTTTCGGTCTGCCACCACGTATCGACAATCGGACAACGTCCACCGCCGACATTGTTGTGGTACCACATCCAAGCCTCAGGATTAATGGGCTCGCCAACTGAACCCAACAAACGCAGACTGGTTAGATCGTAGGACTTGGGATGATGGGGTTCGCTCGCCTCGGAGGCCTTGATCAGCGAACGAATCGCTGTGGGTGCCGTATAAAAAATCGTCGCTTTGTGGTCCTGAATCATTTTCCAGAAACGTCCAGCATCCGGGTAGGTGGGCACACCCTCGAAAACAATCTGTGTCATCCCTGCGGCCAAAGGACCGTAAGCGATATAAGTATGACCCGTGACCCAGCCAACATCGGCCGTGCACCAGAAAATGTCGTTGGCTTTTGCATCGAATACCCACTTCATGGTCATTTTTGCCCACAGCAAATAACCACCAGAAGAGTGCTGCACACCTTTAGGCTTGCCGGTCGAACCAGAGGTATAGAGAATGAACAGCGGATGCTCCGCATTGACAGGAACGGCTGGGCATTCTTTTGCCTGGTTGGCAGACAGCTCATGCATCCAGATGTCACGCTTGGCGTCCCAGGCAATCTTGCCACCTGTACGCTTGTACACCACCGTATGGCGCACCGCTTCGCAACCACCCATGGCGAGTGCTTCATCCACCGCGGGCTTGAGTGGAATGGCTTTGCCACCGCGCATTTGTTCGTCAGCAGTAATCACCAGACTGGCGCCCACATCGGTGATGCGTTCATGCAAACTCTTGGAGGAAAATCCACCAAACACAACGGAGTGCGTGATACCGAGACGGGCACAGGCCTGCATGGCCACGACAGCTTCGACCGACATCGGCAGGTAAATAATCGAACGATCACCCTCCTTGTATCCAAGCGACTTCAAACCATTGGCGAACTGGCACACCCGTTCATAAAGCTGCTGATAGGTGACCTTGTTCACCTCGCCGCTATCGGACTCAAAAATAATCGCGACTTTGTTGGCGTTGCCATTTTTCAGATTGGCATCCAGACAATTGGCCGAGACGTTGAGTTCGCCATCGCCAAACCATTCGTAAAACGGTGCGCGCGACTCATCCAGCACTTTGGTGAACGGTTTGGTCCAGTGCAGCTCTTGTTTGGCTAGTCGCCCCCAAAAACCTTCCGGATCACGGTCAGATTCCTCCAACAAAGCCTGGTAGCCGGCCGCCTGAGAAACATTGGCCTGTTTGGCGAATTCCGCTGGTGGCGGAAATACGCGCGTTTCGATCATCACCGATTGAATCGAATTAGACATGGGATTAAGTCTCCTCTTTCATCCGTCAGGAAGTGGGTTTTTGTTTAAATCTTCAGCGCTGCGATGCCAGCCGCGGCAACCTGGGCATCCTCATGAGACTGAACGCCGGAGACGCCAACAGCACCGATGGTCACGCCATCCACAAGGATAGGTAAACCACCTTCAAGCATGCCTTGCAACAATGGAGCGGACAGGAAAGACATGCGTCCCTTGTTGATCACATCCTCGTAAATCTTGGATTCCCGCGCACCCATAGCCGCTGTATGAGCTTTAGCCGGAGCGATGTAAGCCGAGATTGTGTTGGCGCCATCCAGACGCTGCATACCGAGCATGTGGCCGCCATCATCGACGACAGCAATTGTGACCGCCCACTTGTTTTGACGGGCGTGGGCTTTGGCAGCATCGAGAATCAGGGAAACATCGGTATCAGTCAATACAACTTTGGTTTTCATATAGAGTCCTTAATTTGTTCAAGTGCGCTTGGGTCTTCGATTGTGGTGAGATCGCCGGGATCACGCCCTTCGCATACTGCCACAATAGCCCGGCGCAGCACTTTACCAGACCGGGTTTTAGGCAAGGCTGTGACAAAACGCACGCGGGCCGGGCGGGCGACCGGGCCGAGCTGTTCATCCACCAGTTTCATGATATCGCCCTCGAGCTTCATCAGGGCGCCCGTATCGGCAAACAGTGACGGATCACGCAACACGGCAAAACCCACCGCAACCTGGCCCTTCAGGGCATCGGCGATCCCGACCACGGCCGATTCAGCCACTGCGGGATGACTATTAATCGACTCTTCAATCTCGCGCGTACCCAAGCGATGACCGGCCACATTGATCACATCATCCGTGCGGCCTAGAATGAACCAATACCCATCCTTGTCGACTCGCCCCCAATCGAAAGTCGAATAGACCTTGCGACCTGGAATGGAAGAAAAATACGTATCGACAAAACGCGCGTCATCACCCCAAATGGTTGTCATCGCACCGGGAGGTAAAGGTGGAACAATCGCTACCACGCCTTTTTCCTCAGGACCCAGGTCCTCGCCAGTTTACTCATCCAGTACCCGGACATCAAAACCGTAGACTGGAAATGATGGGCTACCGAATTTAGTCTCGACATGCTCGATCCCGGGTTGTGCCGCCAAGATCGGCCAGCCAGTCTCGGTCTGCCAATAATTGTCGATAATCGGCTTGCCAAGCCCGTCCGCAATCCACTGAGCGGTCGGCTCATCAAGCGGCTCACCCGCCATATATAAAGCACGCAGGCTGGAAAGATCATATTTTTTGAGTAAGCCAGGGTCCTGCTTTTTCAACACCCGAATAGCTGTTGGCGCAGAAAACATCGTATTGACCTGAAAGCGCTCCACCAGACTCCAGAGAATGCCGCCATCGGGACGCACTGGCGTCCCCTCGTAGAGAATGGTCGTTTGGCCGGCGATCAAGGGGCCATAAACAATATAAGAGTGTCCCACCACCCAGCCAATATCGCTTGTACATAAATAGGTGTCGCCGGGTTTGCCGTTAAAAATACGCTGCATCGAAGAGGCCAGAGCCACGGCATAGCCTCCGGTGTCGCGCTGGACGCCCTTGGGCTTACCCGTCGTCCCCGACGTATACAACACGTAGCTGGGATCCGAAGACTCCAGCCAAGTCACGGGAACCTCAACACCAGCAAACTCCTTGCGCAGACTGTCGTAGTCCAGGTCTCGCCCTGGAACGGGCTCAAAGGGGAACAAGCCACGATTAACGACGATGACCTTTTCCGGAGGGCGCGTCGACAAGGCAATCGCTTTATCCATCAAGGGTTTATAGGGCGTCACTTTGCCTGCCCGCGAGCCGGCATCCGCGCAAATAATCACTTTTGGTGCGGCATCGTCGATTCGCTGCGCAAGATTGACCGAAGCAAAACCTCCGAAAACAACCGAATGAATCGCGCCAAGCCGCGCGCAGGCAAGCATGGCAAAGACTGCGGCCGGGACCATTGGCATGTAAATCAGGACGCGATCGCCCTGACCCACCCCCTGAGCAGCCAGCATTGCGGCCACGGCGTTGACTTCCTGGTAGATTTGACGACGGGTGTAAATTTCCTCTTGTTCGACTTCGGTCGACACCCAGATCAGAGCCGGCTTATCGGCCTGGGTCTGCAGCCAGCGATCGACCGCGTTGAAACACAAATTGGTCTTCCCCCCCACAAACCACTTTGCAAACGGGGGATTGGAAAAGTCCAGAACCTGATTAAAGGGTCTTTCCCAATGGACAAGTTGCGCCTCTTTAGACCAGAATGCGTCCCTGTCATTCAGGGACTGATGATGGGTGCTTTTAACCGCCTTCATGGCTGTCTCCGACTGCTTTTTTGGAATTTTTACGCTTTTTGTACTAACATTGTTACAGGTCAAGCTTTCACGAGCCTTTCCGTTTTGGTATTTTTCGTGTGTTTGACTGATAAATTTTTCGCCGTTTCGCAGGTTACAATGCCTGCTCTAAGTGATTGAGTGCCCTAGAACGATGACGTTTCAAACAACCGTAACCTCAACAATTTCGATCGCCACGCAAATGCTGCAAAGCACGCGCATGGTATTCGTGTGTTTGGGAGCGGCTGTTCTGGTGGGATGTGCGGGTCAAGATGGCTCGGGCGGCAAGCGAGCTGGTTACGACTGGCGTAACGCTGCGGATCCGATTGGCGCTTTTGCAGCCGGCCCAAGGTATGTTGCGGGTCTCGGACTGATCGATCACCCTCTGGCCAATCAGGCTCTCAATCAGCTCGGCATTAATTACCGTTGGGGTGGTAAATCCCCCGATACTGGTTTCGACTGTAGCGGTCTGGTAGTCTACTCGGCACAGAGATCGCTTGGCCTAAAACTCCCCCCCCGCGCCGATGACATCGCCAAGTTTGGCGACAAGGTCAACAAAAAAGACTTGCAGGTGGGTGATCTGGTGTTCTTCAACACACTGGGCACGCGCTACTCCCATGTTGGCGTCTACCTTGGTCAAAACAAATTTGTCCACGCACCAACACGTGGCAGTGTTGTGCGCGTCGAAGACATGACGCTTCGCTATTGGACGGCCCGTTACACGGGCGCCCGACGTCTAGATCCTACGCTGATCGCATCGCGCTAAGTCTGCGCAATCACACAATCCACATTGCTCCAGTGCCTGCTGCATCGCGCAGACAGAGCGTCTGCAGGCTACGACCCTGACTCCTGACTTTTGTGCGGCATTCCTGAATGTCTTCATGACGTTATGACCCAAAAAATCGGTCAAGAGAATCACGATCTGAGTCCCGCTGGGTAGAGCAAGTGTCTTTTTTTGATGGGCCGGGTCACGACCGCTAATGTGATGGGTGATCGAAATATTGTGACCACGCAAAAGATCGGGGATGTTTCCAAGGCGATCCGCGCCCACCACCACCGCGCTGAGAGCAGGACTGAGGGCCGGACTCAGTGCAGGGCTGCCGAGCGCAGAGCCTTTGGAAGATTTAAACGCGGAACCGTCGGAAAAAGAAAAACTGAGTGTTGACATGTCGTCTGCTCCTAAAAATAGTAACAGACTAAATGATAATGATTCTTATTTAAATAGCAAGCGTAATAATACTCATTCGTGTTTATTTTCGATTAACTGACGCACGCTTTCAGCGTCCAACTCTGGGTTAAGCATGGAAATAAAGGTGTAGACGTAATCCCGCAAAAAAACGCCAGATTTCAGTGCAACCTTAGTGGTTTGCTGACCGAACAGGTGACCGGCAGGCAGACTGACAAGATGGCCGTCGCGAGCAGGTTCATAGGCCATCCCCGCAATAATGCCAATACCCAGTCCCACATCCGTATAGGTTTTGATCACGTCGGCATCAATCGCCTCGAGCACAACGTCCGGACGAATGCTCTGCGCCTCAAAGGCTCGATCAATCGACAGTCGTCCGGAAAAAGCCTTGTCATACGTGACGATCGGGTAACTTGCCAGATGTTCGAGTGTGAGTTCAAAACCCTTTTTTTGGGCAAGCTCAGCCAAAGGATGATCGGGCTTAACGACGACCGAGTGCTCCCAGACATAGCAAGGCATCGTTTCAAGCCCGGGAGTGAGTGCCAAAGACTCAGTCGCCACCGCCAAATCCGCCTGGCCACTCAATACCATTTGCGCAAGCTGTGGAGGACTGCCCTCTGCCAGAGACAGATGCACCTTGGGAAAATGTTTTCTAAAAGTGGGGATTACCTTGGGCAAAACATAGCGGGCCTGGGTGTGCGTGCATGCAATGATCAGACTGCCTTCGTCACGTCTGGCGAACTCATCACTGACTTTTTTGAGATTGTCGATTTCCTGCATGATGCGCTCGACGACTTGTGCCACGGCTCGACCAGGCTTGGTGAGCCCTTTGATACGTTTGCCATGGCGCTCAAAAATTTGCACCCCGAGCTCATCCTCGAATTCGAGAATAGCTTTGGACACCCCGGGCTGTGAGGTGAAGAGGCTACGGGCAGCCTCGGTGAGGTTGAAATCCCGGCGAATGGTTTCACGAACAAAGCGGAACTGCTGCAAATTCATGTTGAATCTCCTATCAACACGATTATAAGTAATATAGAAAATAATCTAAATAACTTATTAGAATAAACTATGACTCAGAATTGATTATGCAGGCTGTTCAACTCTACCCGCATAGCCTAAACATGCGAGATAATCGATCCACACTTTTAATCACTTCTCTACGCACTCGAACAGGCAGGATCCATGGAATTCCACACAGTCGTCACCGTTTCTCCCCACCAGATTAAAACCGCAGCACTCGCCGTCGGCGTGTTTACCGATGGCGTGTTGAGCACCACAGCCGACATCGTCGATCGCGCGAGCCAGGGTGCGGTCCGTGCCGTAGTCAAAAGTGAGTTCCAGGGCCGCCCAGGAACAACGCTCGTTCTTCGAGATCTCACCGGCGTGACTGCAGCACGCGTCGTACTGGTTGGCTTAGGTAAGCAAGCTGACTACAACGCCCGCGCGCAGGCAAGCGCCGAGCGAGCCTTTGCCAATCTCTGCGTGCAATCGCGCTTGACTGAAGCCACTTCAAGTTTGTCGGGCATTGCCTATGAACAAAGCACTCCTCGAGATCGCGCGCGTATCGCTGCTTCCTCGGTTGGCGAAGCAACCTATCATTACGACCTGAGCTTTGGAAAACCTGATCCGGAAGCGCGTCCGAAACTGAAAAAAATCTCTTTGCTTGTGGCCAAAGCCGATCAAAGCGCAGCAAATCAAGGTCTCAAAGAGGGTGCCGCCCTCGCGCAGGGCATGTCGCTTGCACGTACGCTGGGCAACATGCCCGGCAACTTGTGCACGCCGACCTACCTGGGTGATACCGCTAAAAAATTGGCTCGCACATTCAAAAGTATCAAGGTTAGCGTGCTAGACCGCAAGCAAATCGAAGCGCTTGGCATGGGTTCCTTTTTATCTGTATCAAAAGGCTCAGCCGAACCTCCACGCTTTATCGTGATGCACTACAAGGGTAAAGATGCCGCCAAGAAATCCGCAAAAGACCCCAAAGGTAAAGGACCAATCGTTCTGGTCGGCAAAGGCATTACCTTCGATACAGGCGGAATCTCCATCAAACCCGCTGGCACGATGGACGAAATGAAATTCGACATGTGCGGTGCGGCAAGCGTTCTCGGAACCTTCCGCGCCATCGCCGAGATTGAATGGGCAGGTGAAGTGGTTGGTTTGATTCCCACGTGCGAAAACATGCCAAGCGGTACGGCAAACAAGCCTGGCGATGTAGTCACCAGCATGTCCGGCCAGACCATCGAAATTCTTAATACTGACGCTGAAGGTCGTCTAATCTTGTGCGATGCCCTCACCTATGCCGAACGTTTCAAGCCCTCGGCTGTGATCGATATCGCTACGCTGACAGGCGCATGCGTCGTGGCGCTGGGCGCTGTGAATTCCGGTCTGTTTTCAACCGATGATGCCTTGGCTGAGGCGCTCCTCGCCGCAGGCAAACAAGCGCTCGATCCTGCTTGGCGTATGCCGCTGGACGATGCCTATCAAGAACAGTTAAAGTCAAACTTTGCGGATATGGCCAACATTGGTGGTCAACCAGCGGGGGCCGTCACGGCAGCGTGTTTCTTATCACGCTTTGCCAAGGCTTACTCTTGGGCGCACCTCGACATCGCTGGAACAGCCTGGCGCACAGGCAAGGAAAAAGGCTCGACTGCACGCCCCGTTCCGCTGCTGGTGCAGTATCTGCTCAACCAAGCTTAAGCGTATCAAATGGCCCGTATTAACTTTGCGTTCGGCGCCACCCATCGCCTGACCCAAGCCTGCCAGACAACTCTCAAACAGTATCTGGCAGGTCAAAAGCTGATTGTCTATTGCAGCGATACCGCGCGCTTGAAGCAGTTCGATCAAAAACTCTGGGCCGTTGACGAGGCGGCCTTTGTCCCCCACGTTTGGGTCGATGATCCTCTTGCCTCCCGCACACCGGTTATCCTGGTTGACAAAGATTTAGCGCAAGCTCTCGAAGGCATCGCTCCTGAGACGTGGCTACTCAATCTCGACGACCAATGCCCACCGACTTTCGGAGCCCTGCAAAGGGTGCTGGAAATCGTCTCGGAGGAACCCGAGGACAAAGAAGCTGCGCGCCAGCGATGGCGCACCTACCAGACTGCCGGCCATGACCTGAAATCTTACTCACTTCAGTCTCCGGGAGCTTCTCAACATTAATGTTGTAAAAATTGTAGGAATTCTAGCCTTTCAGGGAACTGTAAGGTATGCTTTCAGTCATAGACTCAGGACTGGCTCAATTTAGCCTGGGTCCAATCAAGAGAAAGGAGATGTAAATGAATGATCCGCGTCCCACACTATCACGCAGCCCCTATCAGACAGGTGCAGCAGAGGTCGTGCGCAACCGGGTTTTGCGCAACACCTACTGGCTGTTGGCGCTTTCGCTAATTCCTACCGTCCTCGGCGCTGCCGTTGGCATGTACAGTGGTCTGAATCAAGTTATGGCGGCAAGCCCTGGCATTACCGCGATTGTCTTTCTCGCTGGCGCTTTCGGCTTGATGTTCGCTGTTGAGAAAAATAAAGACAACTCGCTTGGAGTAGGTTTACTGCTTCTCTTCACCTTCTTTATGGGCTTGATGCTCTCGCGCATGCTGGGTTTCGTCCTGGGTATGAGCAACGGCACCTCGCTGGTGATGTTGGCGTTTGGCGGCACGGCAATTGTGTTCGGCACGATGGCAACGCTCGCCTCCTCCATCAAGCGTGATTTGTCGGGCTTGAGCAAGTTCATGTTCATTGGCGTGATCGTATTGCTGGTCGCAAGCTTGGCGAACATCTTCTTGCAGATTCCTGCACTGATGCTGACTGTCTCGGTGCTGGCGATTGTGGTGTTCTCCGCCTTCATGTTGATCGACCTGCAGCGTGTCGTCAACGGTGGCGAGACCAACTACGTCTCTGCCACGCTGGCAATTTACCTGGACGTCTACAACGTCTTCGCGAATCTGCTCGCCATCCTTGGAATTTTTGGCGGCAGCCGCGAATAAATCTTCACTGAGGGCTTCCTAGTCTTCAGTGAAAGTCCACGTAATGTGTTAGAAAGGTCCACTTAGGTGGACCTTTTTTTTATTTTGGAATGATTGCGATGACTCAAACTGTCCTGACTGAAACAAAGAATGGGGTGCTCACCCTGACAATCAACCGACCCGAGCGACGCAACGCACTCGATGTCGCAACCTACCTGGGTCTGGCTGAGCAAGTCTGGGCGGCAGGCACAAACAAGGAAGTGCGGGCAATTGTTCTGACAGGTGCGAACAACTATTTCACCGCTGGAAATGATCTGAAAGACTTTCAGGCCCCACGTCCGGACGGCGATAGCGCAGGGATCAAATTTCTGCGTAGCCTGACAGACTGTGATTTACCCATCATTGCGGCCATTGAAGGCAGCGCGATCGGGATTGGTGTAACCCTGCTGCAGCATTGTGATTTCATCTATGCGGCAGACAATGCGACCTTTAAAATCCCCTTTGTGCCGCTCGGTCTATGCCCCGAAGGCGCCTCCAGCATGCTGATGGCGCAAATCGTCGGTATCCGTCGAGCAACGGACTGGCTATTGAGCGGTCGGGCTTTTACAGCCCAAGAGGCGCGGGACGCCCGATTCATTACTGACATCTGTCCGGCCGGTCAAACGCTTCAGACGGCCATCAATCAAGCAAACGCGCTCGCTTCGCTCCCACCTGAAGCCCTCCAAACCTCCAAGCGTATGCTCAAGCACAGTCTGCGCCCCAAAATCCATTCTGCGTTCGACTATGAGTGGGCGCACTTTAACGAGCGTTTAAAGTCCGCGGAAGCGCAAGCGGCCTTTGCGGCAATTTTGAATAAGAAAAAGTGAGCCAAAAGCTTTGCGTTTGCGGGGCTCACCCGTGTGTCAGACCGATGTTTGGTCCGGGCATGCCCGGACTTCCCTGCGCCCGTCTTGATCTCATCGCACAACGCCCAAACTCGCCCCTTCGGGTCTCAGACAGGGGCGTTGTTGATGCGATGATCTCTGCGATGGGCTTGGCTGCACAGACGGTCTGACACACGGGTGAGCCCCGCAAACGCAAAGCAGGTTTAGGCACTCAAGATCACTTGACGTTGTTGTTACCGCGTGCAAAGCTGTTTTACTTCTTAGGAGAAACTTATGTTGACCGTTAAAACCGACGATGGTGTGGATTTAGTTTATGAAACCCATGGTTCTGGTACCCCAATCGTATTTGTCCATGAATTTGCAGGACACAAAGAAAGCTGGGAACCTCAGGTCCGTCACTTTTCGCGTCAATATCAAGTAATTACTTACAACGCTCGCGGCTATCCTCCCTCTTCTGTGCCACCTGACGTGTCATCCTACTCACAAAATCGTGCCGTTGCCGATATTATTGCTGTGATGGACCATTTGAAAATAGACAAGGCGCACATTGTCGGTTTGTCGATGGGCGGCTTTGCCACGCTACATTTTGGTTTGCAGCATCCGGATCGAGCCTTGTCCCTGTGCGTGGCGGGTTGCGGCTACGGAGCCGAACTTGATCAACAAGAGCAGTTTAAAAAAGAAGCCGAAGCCAGCGCAGAAATGCTTTTGACTCAAGGTATGAAAGCCTTTGTTGACAAGTATGCCCACGGTCCAACGCGCTTGTCTTTCGAACGCGCCGATCCACATGGCTTTGCAGAGTTTAAACAGCAATTCTATGGGCACTCCGCACTTGGCTCTGCAAACACGCAACTCGGTGTACAACGCGAGCGTCCTTCTCTCTACAACTTAAAAGACAAGCTTGCCAAGCTGACTGTGCCAACCCTGATTTTGAATGGCGATGAGGATTGGCCTTGCCTCAAACCAGGCCTGATGCTCAAAGAAACCATTCCCTCTGCAGCGCTAGCTATTTTGCCAAACTGCGGCCATACGATGAATATCGAAATGCCAAACGAGTTCAATCACATCCTAGGAAATTTTTTATCGCACGCGGCAAGCGGTCGCTGGCCCATGCGTGACCCCCGCGCCATGGTCGCTTCGATCACGGGCATTAAGGATTAAATCTGGAAAACACGATGACCGATATAGCCAACATTCTGCGTGATCTAGAGGCGCTCGACACGAACACGGTGTCTGACGCGCTGGACTTCATGGGGCTGCCAGGCGCGACCTTTGGTTTGAGGCCCTTATGGGACTGCCCGAAAATCGTTGGACGCGCCGCAACGATTTTGCTTGGCCCCAAACAAGGTACCGCACCAACGGTCCACTTGATTACACCTGTGATCACAAGTATTACCACCGATGACAAAATACTTGTCATCGCGGGAGGACCGGAGGGTATTTCTTGTTGGGGCGATATTTTGGCCAACGCATCCAAGATGAAAGGCATTCGAGGCTCAGTCATTGATGGTGTCAGTCGGGATATCGAAGGTAGCGAATCGATTGGTTATCCTGTTTATGGTCGGGGTGTGACGATGATCAGCGCGCGCAACCGCATCGTTCAAATCGACTCGGGTAATCCTGTGCAAATGGCTGGTGTGACTGTGCGGGAAAATGACTATGTCATCGCAGATCGCTGCGGAACTGTTTTTATCCCTGCTGAAAAAATCGAAGAAGTCATCGCCTTGGGGCAGCGCATCGCCGCACGTCAGGACGGGATGGTGCAAGCCGTGCGTGCAGGGCAATCAGTGGAAGAAGTCATGCACGACAAAAAGTTTGAAGCTATTCGACATAGCTAGTCTGCCAAACCTCCACATGGCCTGTCTGCCGAACCGCCTTAAGGTCTGAGCCTTAAGGCGGGTTTGATTATGCTGTGAGACCGATGGTCATACCGCCGCATACATACAACAACTGTCCGGTCAAAAAGCCAGCTTTGCGATCGAGAAACATTCGGACCACATGCGCGATTTCCTCGGGCTCGCCAAAGCGACCCACAGGAATAGATGCTGCGATCTTTTTGGTTTGAGGTAAATCCGGCGGATTACTCGCCAAAAATAATTCAGTCGCAATGGGACCTGGCGCAATCGCGTTGACAGTAATACCGTCGGCCGCGGTTTCCAGCGCCCACGTGCGGGTCATCCCAGCCAAGCCTGCTTTGGTCCCGCCGTAAACCGTACGGCCAGCCTTTCCAAGTGCGGCACGGCTACCGATATTGACGATGCGACCAAATTGATTAGCGCGCATCGCAGGTAGGACAGCTTGCGTCATGATCAAGGGCGCAATCATGTTGAGTGACATCATGTCCTCGATCTGTTCGAGTGTGATGTCCTCGATCTTGCCGACATGAATCATCCCCGCATTATTGACGAGGTTCAGGATATCTTTTTTTGCGGCCCAGTCAAAGGCAGCTTCGCGGGCGCGTTTTGGATCACCCAAGTCGACGGATTCGAATATCTCGCCGGGCAACAACTGTGCAGGTGCAGTGCGACTGAAGTTGATGACCTCATAGCCATCTTCGATCAGAGACTGCACCACAGCGCGGCCGATTCCCCGGCTACCGCCGGTTACGAGTGCTGTGGTGCCTGTCATCTTATTGTGCCTTGATGTCACGTTCTTTGATCAGCTTGCCCCACTTGGCTCGCTCCGCAGCTTCGAACTTCGCAAGATCTGCACCAAACAAGTTGCCTGGCACAGCAGCCAAACGCTCATAAGCCTTGATGACCTGCTCGGACTTCAAGCCAACGCGCGCTGCCTCGATCAGTTTGTCCATCACAGGCTGTGGCGTGCCCTTGGGTGCATAAATCGCAAACCAAGCTGTCACATCGAAGCCCTTGACACCACCTTCAGAAAAGCTTGGCAGATTTGGCATCATTGGGGTGCGTTCAAGCGAGGTCACTGCAATCCCGCGAACGCGCGAGCCGTCCTTGATTTGCGCAATCGATCCCGACAAGTTGTCAAACAGCAGATCAATCTGACCACCGATCAGCGCAGGCATCGAGGCCGACACGCCTTTGAAGGGAACATGCAACAACTCGACACCCGCCATTGCTTCAAAATACGCGCCGGTCAAATGTGGCGAAGATCCAATACCAGGTGTGCCATAGCTCAGTTTTTTGTCCTTGGGCGCAGCACGTGCAGCGACCAGAACATCACTGAGAGTTTTCCAGGGTGAGTTGGAGGACACCACGAGGACGTTCGGCGTGGTGGACACAAGCGCGATCGGCACCAAGTCAGTCGCAGGATCAAATTGCATCTGGCTGTACAAGAACTGGTTGATCGCTTGCGTGCCAATCGTACCAAGGCCGATCGTGTAACCGTCGGGCTTACTACGTGCGACCTGCGTCAAGCCAACGTTACCCGCGGCACCCGGCTTGTTTTCAACAATTACTGGCTGCTTGAGCGTGGTCTCCATAGCCTGTGCAATCGAGCGGCCGAACGTGTCCGCAGCACCCGCAGTTGGGTAAGGCACAATCAGGGTGACTGGACGCGTCGGAAAGTTTTGAGCCTGGGCAACGCCAAAGGTGGCGGCACCCAAGGTCAAAGCGGCCGCAATGGCGCGAATAACAAAACGGGTAGACTTCATAAGGACTTGCTCCTATTGATATACGCCTTCGATGAGGCATTTTTCAAGTATGAAAATTTCAATTAAAAGTACGTAAATTAGTACTATAGTAAGTGTTTTACTCATCAACTATAGCAGCTCAATGCTGATCACAGCACAAAGTCCACTTGAGGCATCCAATGTATTTTTCTGAACGCATAGCCGCACTGGCCAAGAGCCACGGCCAACATCCCGCACTCATCGATCAGGATGTTCCAACCAGCTTTGCACAACTCCACGCGCAATCGCTCCAGCTAGCCGGCAACCTTGCAAAACTTGGCATTGGTTCGAATGACCGAGTCGCGGTCTGGCTGCCTAATTGTCTCGCTTGGCTGCAGGCCTTTTTAGCGTGTGCGCATTTGGGTGCGACGGTTTTGGCGGTCAATACGCGCTTTCGCAGCCAGGAAGTCGCGGACATTGTGGGTCGAGGTAAAGCAGACTGGCTCATCATGTGGCCAGACTTTAAAGGGATCGCCTTTGCGGATATTCTGGCGGACGTCCCACAGGAAGTATTGTCCAGATTACGCGCCATCATCACCCTCGGCGATACACAAGGCGCAGCAACCCGGGCGATTGCAGCACGCAGCGCTACCGTGATTGGCTATCAGACCCTGCTCGAGACTCCCTGCACGCCCCCTCCTGCCTTTGGCAATGCGGGCGTACTCTGCTTTACCACCTCAGGGACCACTTCCCTGCCAAAGTTTGTCCTGCATGATCAAGCCACCCTGATCAAACATGGTGAAGTGATGCAACAAGCCTATGGCTATAACGCAAACAGCCGTATCCTTGCCAGTGCCCCGTTTTGCGGCGCCTTTGGTTTTGCAACCTTAACCGGCGGTCTCGTGACGGGATGTACGACAGTGAGCGAGCCCGTATCGGATACGCAAAGCACCTTGGCTCAAATCCGCAAACACCGCGTCACACATACTTATGCTAATAACGAATCGATTTTGAAACTATTCGAGTCCGCCCAGTCACCTGCGGATTTTGAGAGCTGCGAGCTATTTGGCTTTGCAAGCTTTTCGCCTGCCATCAATAGTTTGCTCGAACAAGCCGAGCGCAATCATGTTGAATTGACCGGACTCTATGGCTCAAGTGAATTACAAGCGCTTGTCGCCGCGCAACCCACAAAAGCCAGCGATGGTGATCTCAGTGTTCGCTATCTCTCTGGGGGACGTTTGATTCATCCCGAGGCACGTGTCAGGACCTCCGATCCAGAAACCGGCATGACTCTTAAACAAGGCGAATCCGGCGAAATCGAAATTTACAGTCCGAGTCGCATGGTGGGTTACCTCGATCAACCAGAGGCCACAGCCAAAGCGATCACTGCGGACGGCTATTTCAAAACTGGTGATTTGGGCTATGCCATCAGTGATCGGCAATTTGTGTTTCAAACCCGAATGGGCGATTCCATGCGGCTCTCCGGTTTTTTAGTTAATCCAGCCGAGATCGAGCAAGCAGTCGAAAAACTCCAGGGTGTTAAAGCCTGCCAGGTCGTAGGTGGCACGCTCGGGACCAAAATCTTGCCAGTGGCCTTTGTCATATTGCAAGAAGGCGCCAAGGCCGATCCAGAAGGCTGGACGCAAGCATGCAAGCGCCTGATGGCGGGCTATAAAGTGCCTGTTCGCTTCGAAGTTGTCAGTGTCTTTCCCTCAGTTGAAAGCGCCAATGCGGTCAAAATTCAAAAGAATAAACTGCGTGATATGGCGGATGCTTTGTTGGCCGCACATTCATGAAACCGGCCTCCGGCCTCCTCTATGCGAGAAGTCCACAGCCCTTGTATTTACAAGTGGCCGCGATCGTGCGGCGCAATATCGAGCGCGGGGTCTGGCCACGCGGGCATCAAGTCCCGGCGCTCGAAACACTGGTTGATACGCTTGGCGTATCACGTGCCACCATCAGACAAGCTTTGGGGCTGCTAGAGCGCGAGGGACTGATTCATCGTTCAAGAGGATCGGGCACCTTCGTCAATAAAAGCATACCTGAAACGCATAAGCTCGCTCTCCCCAAAACCTGGGCCGATACCGTCGCGCTGTCCCAGGAACTTGGTACCACGACCTTAATGGAGTCAAACGCAGACGTCCCGCTCCCGCTACTCGGGATGGAGTGTCCTTACGATACAAGCGGGCGTTTTCAATATTTACGTCGCATCCACACCACGGCCTCTGGTCCTTTTTGCTATACGGAAATGTACCTTGAGCGTGAAATTTACCGGCAGCATCCAGCCCGATACCGGCACTCCACTGTCGCACCGATTCTTGATGCGTTGCATGGCGACAAACTCACCCATGCCCGGCAGCTGCTCACTATTATCGAGGCCGGCGCCGACTCGGCCGAGGCGCTGCAGCTTCCGCTCTCTGCTCCGGTCGCCGAGCTACGTCGCTTTGCCTGCATCGGTGAAAAAGTGATTTATTTTGCGCGTCTTGAAATTCCGACACGCTACGTACAAATGAAATTTGACCTTTTAGGAAATATTGAGAATGTTCAATCCTGATTCGCTGAAACTACCTTTTTTCGACGACAGCCATCGCGCACTCTATGCGCAGGTCAGGGAATGGTCCGCTCAGACACTGACGAATCGCGTGCATGCAGGCAGCGTTGATGCGCACTGCGTCCGGCTCACTCAACAAATGGGCGATGCCGGATGGTTGCGCTTCTGTGTCCCCGCTGAATACGGCGGTGCGCTCAAAGATCTGGACTCGCGCAGTCTGTGTTTAATGCGCCAGGCACTCGGTTACTACGATGGACTGGCTGACTTTGCGTTTGTGATGCAGGGTTTGGGAAGCGGTCCGATTTCTCTCTTTGGCTCGGAAGCACTCAAGCAAAAATACCTGCCGCATGTCGCCTCCGGAAAGATGCTAGCTGCATTCGCCTTATCTGAGCCTGATGCCGGATCCGATGTCGCCGCCATGCGCACTCGTGCAACCCGCAGCAAAGATGGTTACAGACTCAATGGTGTCAAAACATGGATTTCAAACGCGGACATTGCTGATTTTTATACTGTCTTTGCACGCGTGGAAAACGATGAGGCAGAGGGCGTTACAGCGTTTGTCGTCGATGCCAAGACACCGGGTTTGAAAGTAACGGAGCGCTTTGATGTGTGCGCCCCTCATCCTATCGGCACGCTGACGTTTACAGACTGTGATATTCCTGCCAGCCAGCGTATTGGAGAACCCGGGAAAGGCTTCAAAGTCGCCATGCAAAACCTCGACGTGTTCCGCGCCTCTGTCGGTGCGGCGGCGTTGGGATTTGCTGAAGCGGCACTCGACATGGGGATCGAGCGTGCCACCTCGCGTCCCATGTTTGGCGCCACGCTTGCAGACCTGCAAATCACGCAAGCCGCGATCGGCGATATGAGTACTGAAATCGATGCAGCGACTTTACTCATCTATCGCGCCGCATGGGAACGCGATGTGCTCAAACAACGCACAACGAAATCCGCAGCCATGGCCAAGATGTTTGCGACCGAATCCGCACAGCGCATCATCGATCGCTGTGTTCAACTTCATGGCGGACTAGGCGTCAAGGTCGGTCATCCAATGGAAATGTTGTATCGTGAGATCAGAGCATTGCGCATTTACGAAGGTGCAACCGAAGTGCAACAGGTTGTGATCGCGCGCGAAACAATGAAAAATAAAACTGGAGGGTTATAAAAAAATGAACGGTTCAGAAGCGATGGTTAACACCCTGCTCGCAGGGGAGGTCAATGTATGTTTTGCCAATCCAGGCACCTCGGAGATGCATTTTGTCTCAGCGCTGGATCGCGCCCCCGGTATGCGATGCGTGTTGGGTTTATTCGAGGGCGTCGCAACTGGCGCGGCAGATGGCTACTACCGGATGGCGGAAAAACCTGCCGCCACGCTCTTGCACTTGGGGCCGGGTTTGGGCAATGCGCTGGCAAATATCCATAACGCCAAACGTGCCTACTCCGGCATGGTCAACATTGTTGGCCAGCACGCCTGGGATCACATTCACAATAATGCCCCGCTGAACTCTGATGTCGAGGCGGTGGCGCGCCCCATGTCCAACTGGGTCAAGACCACCATGTCTGCCACCGCGGCACCTCTGGACACCGCAGAGGCGATCTCTCAGGCGCGTAGTACGCCCGGTCGTATCGCCACGCTGGTGCTGCCCGCTAATTGTGCCTGGGAACACTCAGATCCCGGTCACTACTCGACTGCGCCCGCGCAAACCGCTGCCGCACCACTCAAAGAAACCATCGAAGCGCTGGCACGCCTCTTGTCAGACCGTCAAACGGCTGCCGCCACCACGCTCTTGCTGGGTGGTCGCGCCTTGCGCGCGCGGGAAGCCACCCTGGCTGGCAAAATCGCAGCGCATACAGGATGCAAACTGGCCTCCGAGCCACGTAATCCACGTATGGAGCGCGGCCGGGGCCGCGTCAATATCACGCCCCTGCCCTTCCCGGTCGATGGCGCAGTCGCCATGCTGAAAGACACCAAGCACTTGGTTTTGGTGGGAAGT
This sequence comes from Zwartia vadi, assembly GCF_030410375.1. Taxonomy (GTDB): domain Bacteria; phylum Pseudomonadota; class Gammaproteobacteria; order Burkholderiales; family Burkholderiaceae_B; genus Zwartia; species Zwartia vadi. Next base: position 130,050 of record NZ_JAUHHE010000005.1, on the reverse strand, counting down.
GCGCCTCCTGTGGCGTTTTTTGCTTATCCCAACAAGCCTCGCATGATTAAGCAGCCTGATTGTGAGGTGCATACACTTGCTACGTTGACACACGACATTGAAGCCAGTTTGCAAGCACTCGTCGATGCGCTGGGTGCGCAAAATACTGCGCCAGCGCAGCTCAGCACTGGACCAATCATCACAGACCTGCCAACCGGCGCTCCCGTCGCTGAACACATTGGCACCGTGATTGCCGCACTCCTTCCTGAAAATGCCATCATGGTCGACGAAGCTGTCACGACGGGTCGTCAATTCGCAAAGGTGACACCGCAGGCAGCGCCGCATGACTGTATCGATATTACCGGCGGTGCAATTGGCTGGGGCATGTCAGCCGCTGTGGGTGCCGCTGTCGCCTGCCCGGAACGCAAGGTCTTTGCCTTTTTGGGTGATGGCAGCGCGATGTATACCGTTCAAGGCCTGTGGTCGATGGCACGCGAAAACCTTGATGTGACCGTCGTCATTTTCGCAAATCGTTCCTACAAAATCCTGCGCGGTGAACTCGCCAACATGGGAGGTCCGGAAGCGGGTGACAACGCTCGCCGCATGCTCGATCTGGATCAGCCTTTCCTGGACTGGGTCTCGATCGCGCGCGGTCACGGTGTCCCCGGCGTGCAAGTCACGACCCTTGAAGGGTTTGCCGAGGCCATGCGGATTGCCGCCAAGGAAAAAGGCCCCCGCCTGATCGAACTGGTGATGTAAACCGAGAACAACCCTCTAGGCACCTCAGGAGCCCACACATGAAATGCTATTGCGTCATGAATTTCAAAGAACCGCTTGGTTTGATGGAAATACCAACTCCTGCTCCAACGGGCACACAAGTGTTGGTCGAGGTGCGGGCGGCCGGTGTCTGTCACAGCGATATCCACTTTTGGGAAGGCAGCTACGACCTTGGCAATGGCCGCAGCTTGTTGCTAAAAGATCGCGGCATCAAGTTGCCAATGACAATGGGACATGAAACTGCCGGGACTGTTGTAGCAATGGGACCTGAGGCGACAGGCATTGAGAAAGGACGCAACTATCTGGTTTATCCCTGGATTGGTTGCCGCCAATGCCCTGCCTGTCTGGAGGGGCTGGAAAACCACTGCTCGAGCCCGCAATATCTGGGGCTGCAGCGCCCCGGGGGCTATGCAGATCACCTACTAGTCCCCCATCCGCGCTATCTCATCGATATTGGCGATATGGATCCTGCCCTCATCGCTCCCTACGCATGCTCGGGGCTGACAACGTATAGTGCCCTCAACAAAGTCGGTGCCAATGTCTTTCAGAAACACCCCGTCGTCATTATGGGTGCAGGAGGTCTCGGACTGATGTGTCTGGCGCTGGTCAAAGCCTTGAAAGGTGTCGGTGCGATCGTGGTGGACATCGATCCCGCAAAACGACAAGCCGCGCTCGAAGCAGGCGCGCTGGCAGTTGTGGATGGTGCGGCACCGGATGCCGCGCAACAAATCATTCAGGCCAATGGCGGCAAAATGGTTCAAGCGATGATTGATCTTGTTGGCGCCCCATCCACGACCTCTTTGGGATTCGATATTTTGATCAAAGGTGGCAAGCTCGTCATCGTGGGTCTGTTCGGTGGTGGTGCTTCATGGCCGATTGCATTTATACCGATGAAGGCCTTGCAGATCATCGGCAGCTATACCGGCTCGCTCGATGAGCTCAGAGAGCTGCTTGACCTGATCAAAGAAAATAAAATCACACCCATCCCTGTTCATACACACCCGCTGGCAGATGCAGACAAAGTGTTGACTGCATTGCGCGAAGGTAAAGTCACAGGCCGAGCAGTGTTGACGGCATAGCCTGTCAGCAGTCCCTCAGCTCGCTGACTTGGCTGGCTGAAAACGCTGCAGGGCAACCAAGACTTGGCGGGTGGTCAGCGGACGGCCCGCCAAATGCTCGGACAAACGCTCCCGCAATAATGCCCGCAAGGACGGCTCACTCTGCGCATCATCAAAATCAGGCTCTTCGGCATCCAGCCCATAGCCAGTTTCTTTGAGCAAAATCCACTCGAAACGTCTCAAGGCTCCTGCAGCGGGTTGACCAGCCGCTAACCGTTGCAAAGCAATCACATAGGCATCGAACAAGCCCGGGTGGGGATCCTCGCGCGGCAACAAACGAAATAACAATTCGTTCATATACCAACAGGACATCATGGCGGATCCTGGCAAAGCATGGACACCCGCACACTCAGCGCGCGTCATGGTTTTGATTTCACCTGAGCCTGTCCATGACAGCAAAAGCGGCTGAAAAACGGATAAAGCAGGTCGCAATACGGAGTGCGGCCGTTTAGCGCCTTTAGCGACCATGCTGACCCAGCCATGATCTCTTGAAAAGGCTTGAACAATCAGAGAGGTTTCTCTCCAGGCTGTGGCATGCAACACATAGCCTGGCGTTTCAAGGACACGAAGAACGCGTCTACTCATATCCCAAGTCGCGAAGGCTGCTTTCTTTTTCAGCCCAACCCTTGCGCACCTTGATATAGACCTCAAGGTGGACAGGTTTATCCATGAGCTTTGCCATATCCTGGCGCGCCTCGGATGCAATCCGTTTCATGTGCCCACCCCCTGCGCCCAATAAAATCGGCCGATGGCTGTCACGTTCAACGATCACACAGGCGTTGATATGCGCACCTTTAGCGGTTTCTTCCCATTGCTCAATGACAACCGTACAACCGTAGGGCAACTCGTCACCGACCAGGCGAAAGATTTTCTCGCGAATCAACTCTGCTGCAATAAAACGCATCGGCCGGTCAGTCAGTGTGTCGGCATCAAAAAATGGTTCGTTTTCCGGTAAACGCTTGGCAACTTCGTCGAGCAACTGATCAAGCTGATGGCGCTTAGTCGAGCTGACTGGCACTACCGCGTCGAACTTGAACTGAGCGGCGATCTTTGCGACAAAGGGATAGAGTTCATCACGATTTTTAAGCTGATCGATTTTACTGATCACAAGAATCGTACGCTCCGGATGATGCAACAAAGATAAAAGCTTTTCATCGCCGGGTGACCACTTGCCTGCTTCGACCACAAACAACACCACGTCCACGTCCGCAAGGGTCTGTGTGACCACGCGGTTCATCATTTTGTTCATCGCGCCGCCATGGCGTGTCTGAAAGCCTGGCGTGTCGACAAAGACAAACTGCTCATGCTCGCGCGTGAGGACGCCTTGGATACGATGACGTGTAGTTTGCGCTTTGCGCGAGACGATTGAAATCTTGCTGCCAATCAGCGCATTTGTCAGTGTCGATTTACCGACATTCGGACGTCCCACGACTGCGATAAAACCGCAACGGTAAGGGGTATCTTTGGCCGTACTGGAATGATTTGTGTCTGTATGTTCTGTCATTTAAGTTCCTGAGCGACCGCAACCGGCAGCGTGAGTTGTGCCGTTTTGCGCGCCCGGGTAGAACGCTTTTTAACTGGGGTGGGACTCGCAGTCTCGGCAGCCTCGAGTGCGAGCTTGGCAGCCGACTGCTCGGCAGCGCGACGGCTCGACCCTGGCGCAGTGACCTTGATCTCTAGCGAGGGGATCGCACACTCGACTTCGAATTGCTGGCTGTGCGCCGCACCATGCGTGGCAACGACACTGTATAAGGGCAAGGCGAGTTTGCGACTCTGGAGAAACTCTTGCAACAGAGTTTTGGCATCCTTGCCAAGAGTCAAGGGATCGACGCTTGCCAAAATCGGCTTGTACAAACGTTCAATCAACTCTTGGGCTGCAACAAAACCGCCATCGAGATAGACAGCGGCTAATATGGCCTCGAACGTATCCGCCAAGATGGAAGGACGCCTGAAGCCACCACTTTTGAGTTCGCCTTCGCCCAGCCTGAGAAACTTTGACAGATCGAGCTTTTGCGCGATGTCGGCCAGCGAAGCCTGTTTAACCAGATTGGCGCGAACGCGAGACAAGTCTCCTTCGTCGAGCGTGCCGTAGTGATTAAAAAGCAAAGCGGCCACCGCCATGTTCAACACCGAGTCACCCAGAAACTCCAGACGCTCGTTGTGACGCGCGCCATGGCTGCGATGCGTCAGAGCCTGCTCAAGCAGAGCAGGTTTGACGAACTTATATCCTAGCGAAGTCTCAAGGGCGGCCAAAGGCATGAAGCGGGTAACATCAAACGGGTGACAAGGATCTGAGTGATTTAATGGAAAGGACCGATTCGACCTAGGTTCCCAAAATTCATCCAGATAAAGAAAGCTTTACCAACGATATTCGCCTCGGGCACAAAACCCCAAAATCTACTGTCCAGGCTGTTATCGCGATTGTCACCCATCATAAAGTAAACACCCGCCGGCACGGTGCAGCGCATGCCATTTCTAAGATATTCACACTTTTCACGATGCGGAAAGCTCGAAGTCGGCCCTAAATCCTGCCATCTTCGCTCATCTAGCAATATCTGGTGAGGCTTCTCTCCGAGATACTCCGTGAACTGTGCTGTATATGCCACACGATCCGGCTCAAAATACTCGCCATCCCGCTTGCGTGGAACCTCTTTGCCGTTGATATAGAGACGTTTATCGAGATAAGCAACCTCATCGCCAGGCAGACCAATCACTCGCTTGATGTAATCGACTGAAGGATCAACAGGATAGCGAAACACCATGACGTCACCACGCGCAGGCTCGCCGATTGGAATCACCTTCTCGTTGAGCACAGGCAAACGCAAGCCATAAGAAAACTTGTTCACCAAAATCAGATCACCGGATTGAAGCGTAGGCAACATCGAACCCGAAGGAATGCGAAACGGTTCGACAATGAAAGAACGCAGCACGAAAACAAACAAGATGACTGGAAAAAAACTTGCGCCATACTCCACCCACCAGGGTTGCTTACCGAGCTCGGCGCGGATCTGCTCTTCTCTGCTGCGCTTTTCATCGTCTGGCAGCGCGGCCCAACTGGGTCGAGCCAACTCGATCGCCTGCATCATCCGCGCATGACGTTTTTGCCTGAGGGCAAACTTGTCCAGGGCCCAGATCACGCCAGTCACCACTAGAGCGATAAAAAGAATCAGTGCAAAGTTCCAGCTCATCAATTCAACCTTGCGAAAAAATTATTTGTCATCAACTTGCAAAATCGCAAGGAAAGCTTCCTGGGGAATTTCGACGCTACCGACTTGTTTCATGCGCTTTTTACCGGCCTTCTGCTTTTCAAGCAGTTTTTTCTTGCGGCTGATGTCACCGCCGTAGCACTTGGCGAGCACGTTTTTACGCAGCGCCTTGACGTTTTCACGCGCAATGATTTCGGCTCCGATCGCGGCCTGAATGGCCACATCGTACATCTGACGTGGGATCAACTCGCGCATGCGTGAAACCACCTCGCGCGCTCGATAGCGTGCATTGGAGCGATGACAAATTGTCGACAACGCGTCAACCTTGTCACTGTTGATCAACAAATCAACCTTGACCACATCGGCTGCCCGATACTCTTTAAACTCGTAATCCATCGAGGCATAACCACGCGAGACAGATTTGAGCTTGTCAAAGAAGTCGAGCACGATCTCGGCAAGCGGGATTTCATAATGCAGATGCACCTGACGGCCGTGGTAGGTCATATCGAGCTGCACGCCACGCTTGTTGTTACACAAGGTCATCACCGTGCCCACATATTCTTGAGGCATGAACAATGTCACGGTCACGATCGGCTCGCGCACCTCGAGATACTTGCCAACCTCGGGCATTCTTGAAGGACTTTCAATATGGATGACCGAGTTATCACGCAACACCACCTCGTACACCACGGACGGTGCCGTCGTGATGATGTCCATATCGAACTCGCGTTCGAGTCGCTCCTGGACAATTTCCATATGCAGGAGTCCAAGAAAGCCGCAACGGAAACCAAACCCGAGGGCTTGCGAGACTTCGGGCTCGTACATCAGCGCGGAGTCATTAAGCTTGAGTTTTTCAAGCGAGTCACGCAACTGATCGTATTCGCTGCTTTCGACCGGATAGAGTCCGGCAAACACCTGTGGCTTCACCTCTTTGAACCCTGGCAGCGGCGCGTCTGCGGGTTTGGCCAGCAGGGTAATCGTGTCACCCACCTTGGCATCCGCAAGCTCCTTGATACCCGCGATGACGAAACCCACTTCACCAGCAGAAAGAAATTTGCGCGGCTCTGACTTTGGGGTAAAAACACCAACCTGCTCGCACAAATGCACGGCGCCCGTTGCCATGAAAGAAATTTTATCTTTGGGCTTGAGCACGCCATTTTTAACGCGAATCAGCATGACAACGCCAACATAGTTGTCAAACCAAGAATCGATAATCAATGCCTGCAAAGGCGCGTCAGGATCACCCTGCGGTGCAGGAATGCGCGCCACAACAGCCTCGAGAATGTCATCAATCCCCATGCCTGTCTTGGCGCTGGCCAGAATAGCGTCAGTGGCATCAATGCCAATGACCTCTTCGACCTCGGCACGCGCGCTATCTGGATCGGCCTGTGGCAAATCCATTTTGTTCAAAACGGGAACAACCTCGACACCGAGCTCAATGGCGGTATAACAATTGGCCACCGTTTGAGCCTCCACACCTTGCGAGGCATCCACAACGAGCAAAGCACCCTCGCAGGCTGACAAGGACCGACTCACCTCGTAAGAGAAGTCGACGTGCCCAGGGGTATCAATCAAATTCAGGTTGTAAATCTTGCCATCCTGCGCTTTGTAATGCAGCGCAGCAGTCTGGGCCTTGATGGTGATGCCGCGCTCACGCTCGATATCCATGGAGTCGAGCACCTGGGCGGACATTTCACGATCCGCCAAGCCTCCGCAACGCTGGATCAGTCGATCCGCTAATGTGGATTTGCCATGGTCGATGTGGGCAATGATGGAGAAATTGCGAATATGCTGCATAACACCTGAAAAGTAAGCGAGCTAGCAAGCAAAAGGGGCGCCCTGCGCCCCTTTTGCGGCAAACCCCTATTCTAGCCGTTCTTGCACTTATTTGGCGGGTGTCACTGCAACCCAACGGGTTTGATCACCCGTACGCACCATCAGACCGACTGGACGGGACTTGTCCAGACCCGAGATGAGCTTGGCGAACTGCTCAGGGCTCGTGACATCGCTATCATTGACAGCCAGGATAATGTCACCCTCAGCGATTCCCGCAGTCGAGGCAGGTGCCTCAACCGAGGTGACCTGCACACCACCCTTTATACGCAGCTTTTTCTGAGCGTCCGCACTCACTGGCACAACCGACATACCCAGCACGACTGTTTGTGCCTCGGCGGGTTTTTCCTTAGGAGCAGGCGCCTCAGCTGTTTTCTCTGGTTTGAGTTCGGCCACTGTGACCCTCAGCTTGACAGTCTTGCCTTTGCGCCAGACTTCAACAGGCGCAACAGCACCCGGTTTGGTTTGACCAACCAGTCGTGGCAAATCAGACATGCGGGAGATCGTTTTGCCGTCAAACTTCAAAATGACATCACCGGGCATAATGCCACCTTTTTCAGCTGGACCGTCTGGCTCCACGCCACTGACCAGTGCACCCTCTGCCTTGGGCAAACCAATGGCCTGCGCCACATCCTTGCTGACCTCGGCGATCTGTACACCGATACGTCCACGCGTGACTCGACCAGAGGACTTGAGCTGATCTACGACCTGCATGGCTTCTTCAATCGGGATCGCCAAAGAGATACCCATGAATCCACCGCTTCGGGACACAATCTGTGCATTAATACCAACAACCTGACCGTCGAGATTCAGTAACGGACCACCGGAGTTTCCGGGGTTGACCGCGACATCCGTCTGGATGAAAGGCAGGTAGTCACCTGTTTCACGACCAAGCGCACTGATGATGCCGGAGGTCACCGTTGACTCCAGACCAAAGGGGGAGCCGATTGCCAGGACCCATTGACCTTTCTTTAAATTCTTGGCGTTACCAATTGGCAGGGTAGCCATATCCTTGGCATCGATTTTGAGCAACGCCACATCGGTGCGCTGATCACTCCCGATCACAGTCGCCTTGAATTCGCGCCCATCTGTCAAGGTGACAAAAATATCTGTCGCACCCGCGATGACGTGATGATTTGTCAACAAATGACCATCGGCCGAGATAAAGAAGCCCGATCCCACACCTCGAGGAACGGAACGCTCTTCTGGTTCAGCACGTCGGCCACGCTGGCCTTGCTGAGGACCTTGACGTCCGCCTGGTGGCACAAAGTCAGGGCCGAAAAAATGTCTGAACAACTCGTAAGGATCCTGTCCGGGCACACCACCTGAACCACCCCCCGAGCCTCCACGCGAGGAGACCTTTGCAGTGGTGCGAATATTGACCACAGCGGGTTCAGCTTTTTCAACAATCGCTGTAAAGTCTGGCAAACCCGTGCCGCGTGCTTGAACAGGCGCAAGCTGCAAGCTGCCCAGAACCAAGGCCATGGCCATCATTAAAGTTGTCATCATGCGACGCATGCGATCAACAGGCTGATACAGATATGAATGAGACTGATCTTGCATCATGAACTCCGATTTAAACCTTCCGACTCAGTGCTCGCCACGTATTAGCGTGCGGACACTGGCGGAACGTATTGAATTGACTGAGCCAACTGTTCAAGAGTTTCGGCCGGCACTTCACCCAGAACAGTCAACCAGAAGTTTGCTACTTTGATCCCGAAGATATTCACTGAGCCACTACGCGCAGCGCCTTGGGGTTCATACTCAGACCGTTCTGGCAAATAAGGTTCAATAAAAATTGAAATCGTTGCAAGACCGTCTGACAAAACAAGTTGATTGACTCGTTTATTGTTAGAAAAAATTCTTTCAACTTGAGAGGTGGCAACATAGCCTGCAGGCGCAGGGATACGCCATCCTTGCGCAAAGACGTCGACAGTAGAGTGCTGAGCGCGCACTTTGCGCCAATCAGTTGTCACCCAGCTTGGCGCAAGCATGGATTCCGTGATGTCTGCGCCAATCGTGACTTGCGTAAAGGCAACTTGTTCAATAACCACACCATCATGTCCTACCATCTGCGCCTTAAGCAACAAATTGGTGTCAAGATCCGCGCACAAGCGATAGCCATAACGATGCGTATCGCGCGGCGTAATCTCGATCCCGCGACAAGGCCGCCCGGCAATACGCAGAAGATCCGGCGCAAAACGCACGCTGTAATTTTTCTCTAACGATTGTGCATTGTTCAACAACAAGCCAGGAAACCGATCACCACGCTGACGTTCCAGCAACACGAGTTTGCGATCCGGCATCAAAGCCTGTACTTCATCGTTAAAGCGCAAGTACTCACGCGGCGCGCCATCGAGCACCTCGATACGCTCCTTTTCATTTTTTCCGTCAAACAAATGCGTGATTCGCGACGACTCGAACCGCTCGCCTTGCTGAAAAGCGAACACCCCGACGTAGTTCAGGGTGCGGGCAGCATGCTGGATTTGTCGAACGATGTCATTGAGCTTGGACTGATCAGTCAAGGCTTGCGCGAGTGGCGCAGCAGTTGCTTGCTGAACGGAACTCGTCGCTGGAGATGGCTGACTGAGCGCACTTGCGCTCACCAACATAAGCGTCAGAGCACAACCAAACTTGCGCGACATTACCGCATGGCTCCAAATGACACTTGTCGAACGTTCGCGGGACCGGAGATGTCGCGGTGCGTACTCACATAATCACGGATATCAGGTGTGTTGAAAGCCACTTCAGTAGGACGAACCACCTGAGAAGTCGAGGCCTCTGCAACTTGCCCGGCAGGCTCTGAGTATTCAGGAAGCAAAAAGGGCTTGGCGACCCAGATCACCGAGGCGACGGCGGCAGCCATCGCGATGCCGGGCAAAAAATTACGGGACCAAAAATGTGAACCGTTTGCAACTGAACGTACCGGGGAGGTGTTTGTGTTTGAATCGGGCTTGGGAGCAGCGATGATCGCTGGCTCCTGTTCCAGCGCACGAGAGATACGACTCTGCAAGGAATGCGTGGTCGGCATGGCTAGGGCTGGGGTTCTTAACGTGTCGCCAATCAAATGATAGAGCTCCCAAGTCGCCTTGCCCTCAGCAGACCTCAAGTGCTCGGGCATGTCAGTTTCCGCATCACCATCCATCCAAGCTGAAATCGCATGATGGGCCTGTTGGGTTGACTGATTCATGTTTGCTATCTCGTTAGACTGTTTCATCGTTGAACTCCTTACCAACGCCGATCGCCGGTATCACCGACCAATGGACGCAGACGTGTTGCGATGGCTTCGCGAGCCCGAAATATTCGAGAACGTACCGTGCCAATCGGACAATTCATGCTTTCTGCAATGTCCTCGTAACTCATTCCATCAATTTCACGCATCACAATCGCATTTCGTAATTCTTCGGGCAAATCATTAATGGCTTTATTAACCGTATCGGCAATTTGCCGGCTCGCCATCTCCGATTCCGGATTGCTACTGTCTGTTAGGTTGTCAGTTGCGTCAAAAGTTTCACCTTCTTCGTTTTCTTGTGCAGAAGGCGTACTTGGACGTCGATTATTTTGAGCCAGCCAGTTGCGGGCGGTATTGATGGCAATACGATAAAGCCAAGTATAAAAGGCACTTTCGCCTCGAAATTGAGGCAATGCGCGATAGGCTTTAATAAAGGCTTCCTGAGCCACATCTTCAATTTCACCAGGGTCGCGGATCATCCGCGACAGTAAGCGCATGATTTTTCTCTGATATTTCAAGACCAACAGGTCAAAAGCCTGTTTGTCCCCGCGTTGTACGCGCGCCACTAACTCAGCGTCTACGTCGCGCTCACTCAAGCTACATCCCCTTTAGAACGATATCCGGCGGCATCGAGCTGGCGAGCGCTCTGAAGCGCAAGCTCTCGAAACATCGCCGAACTCAAGCACTGTCTCCAGACCACCATAATCAGGGTCTGTGAAGTGTTATGGGGGTATTTGTGTAATTTCAAACCCAGGCTCAGTCCAAAAATATGATGCCAACGCTTTTTGACAACAACCTCTATGCTATCAGTCAGACCGGTTTTTTCCGAAAATAAAGCAAGTTGCCATGGCCTGTCTGGCCAAATAACCAACACTCTGCCCTCAAGTGTTTTTTGACGCCGTCGAGACACGGAATGCACCAATATGGTGCCTGCCGCAAGAAGGCCAGACTGCCATAGATCTGCGCCCAGTTCAAGGGCAGAGAAAACAAGTGCGCAGCAGGCTATGCCAAGCAACACGCAATGAAGGCCCACTACCCAGCTAGGCTGAGTAAGCGGGACAAGGCAATCGGGTGAGGGGTGCTCTGACGTCAAATACGGCGCACGGCCATTGAGCCGTTCGTACCACCAAAACCAAAGGAGTTCGAGAGAGCGACATCGATTTTCATTTCACGTGCAGTGTTCGCACAGTAATCCAGATCGCACTCAGGGTCCTGGTTAAAAATATTGATGGTTGGGGGTGAAATCTGATGATGCACGGCAAGGGTGGCAAAAACCGCCTCAATACCGCCAGCTGCACCGAGCAAATGACCGGTCATCGACTTGGTGGAGTTCACCACCAGCTTTTTGGCATGGTCACCGAAAGCCAGTTTGAGCGCCTCGGTTTCGTTTTTGTCACCAAGAGGTGTTGATGTACCGTGGGCATTCACATACTGGACTTGATCGGGGTTGATCCCGCCGTTACGAAGGGCGTTGACGATCCCGCGGCGAGGGCCGTCGCGATCAGGCGCCGTAATATGATGGGCGTCCGAGCTCATGCCATAGCCAGCAAACTCGCCATAAATACGCGCGCCGCGTTTTTTAGCGTGCTCGTACTCTTCGAGAATCAATACACCTGCGCCTTCTCCGAGGACAAAGCCGTCACGGTCGCGGTCCCATGGACGCGAGGCCGTAGTGGGATCATCGTTACGCTGGGACAAGGCACGCATAGCGGCGAAACCACCAATACCCAACGGGGAAACAGTTGACTCTGCGCCGCCTGCCATCATGACGTCGGCATCACCGTATTCAATCATGCGCGCCGCATCGCCAATCGAATGCAAGCCCGTTGTACAAGCCGATACCACAGCATAAGAAGGGCCCTTAAAGCCCAACATGATGGAGAGCTGGCCTGAAATCAGGTTAATGAGGGAGGCGGGGACGAAAAAAGGAGAAATACGTCTGGGTCCACGCTCGAGATACTCGGTCTGAGTCTCCTCGATACGCTGCAAGCCGCCTATGCCGGAGCCCACGATCACACCCACACGCTCAGCATTGGCCTCGGTGACTTCCAAACCGGAGTCTTTCCAGGCCTGAATACCCGCCGCGATGCCGTAATGGATAAAAGTATCCATCGTCCGCGCCTCTTTGACGGGAATCAGTTGGGTGATGTCAAAACCTTTAACTTCGCCGGCAATGTGGGCATTGAACGCACTGGGATCAAAGCGTGTGATCCGTCCGATACCTGACCGACCGTTAACGATATTGTCCCAGGCCGTGGCAATATCGTTACCCACCGGGCTCACAATACCAAGACCTGTAATGACGACACGTCGCTTCACGGAGCACTCCTCAAATATGATAATGGCGGCCAAGCAACCTGACGCAAGGAAACCGGAACCTGAAGCTCCATCCTAGCATTGCAGATTATCCTAACCGCCTGAACCTTGAGCGCACAATCCTTGTGGGATGTGCTCGGTATACAGACAAAGCCCGTATACCGAAAAAATTACTTGGAATTGGAAGTGATGTAGTCCACGGCCTGTTGTACGGTCGTGATCTTCTCTGCTTCTTCATCAGGAATTTCGGTTTCGAACTCGTCTTCGAGTGCCATGACCAACTCAACCATGTCGAGCGAATCGGCACCGAGGTCGTCAAGAAAGGAAGATGCGTTCTTGATCTCGGCTTCGTTTACGCCAAGTTGTTCAGCGACGATCTTTTTGACGCGCTGTTCGATGCTTTCCATGCATATCTCCAAAGGGGAAAAGTCCGGCGAATTATAGCCAACCGGAAGAAAAAAAACCTATTACATGTACATGCCGCCATTGACGTGCAATGTCGTGCCTGTGATGTAGCCTGCTTGAGGTGACGCTAAAAACGCCACCGCGTGCGCGATATCGCTGGCCGAACCCAGTCGTCCAAGCGGAATTTGGCCCAAGAGCGCCGAAGTCTGATTTTCATCCAATGCGCTCGTCATGTCAGTCTCAATAAAACCGGGCGCAACACAATTTACCGTGACGCCTCTGCTACCCAACTCGCGTGCCAGCGCGCGGCTCATTCCTGCGACACCCGCCTTGGCTGCTGCGTAATTTGCCTGTCCGGGATTACCACTAGAGCCGACCACCGACGTGATATTGATAATACGCCCCCAACGGGCCTTCATCATGTTGCGCATGACGCCACGGGATAAACGAAATACTGCGCTGAGATTGGTTTGCAACACGGCATCCCAGTCTTCGTCTTTCATCCGCATGGTCAGATTGTCACGGGTGATGCCCGCATTGTTGACCAGAATGTGGGGTCCGCCCGCGTCTTTACCAAGCTCGTCCAGCAAGGCTTCACAGCCTGCCGCATCTGTCACGTTGAGCACGACACCTCGACCACCAAGGGCCGCGAGCATGTCCGTGATCCCCAAGGCTCCAGCTTCTGTGGTTGCAGTTCCAATGACCTTAACGCCTCGAGCAGCCAGCTCAAGCGCAATGGCTCGGCCGATTCCACGCGAGGCGCCCGTTACGAGTGCGACTTTATCTTTGAGATCCATGACAGGTTCCTTGAGCTGAGCGTTAAGCGGCTGCCAGCGCGTCGAGCGCGGCTTGCATGGACTCTGGGTCGGTGACGGAAAGAGCCACCAAATCCGGGTCAATACGTTTGACCATGCCTGTCAACACCTTGCCGGGGCCGCACTCCACCACATGGGTGATGCCCTGGCCGCGCATGGCTTGAATAATTTCGACCCAACGGACCGCGTGCCAAGCCTGACGCACTAAAGCATCACGAATCGCATCCGGCGCCTGTTCAATTGCCACATCCACGTTGTTGATCACTGGAACCTGCGGGGTGCGAACCTCTATCCCTGCAAGCGCACCTTGGAGCACTTCTGCAGCGGGTTTCAGCAAGCTTGAGTGAAACGGTGCGGAGACTGGCAAAAGCATCGCGCGTTTTGCTCCGGCAGCCTTGGCCGCCTGAATCGCGCGTTGCACGGCATCGGCATGACCAGCGATCACAACCTGAGACGGGGCATTGAAATTGACGGCTTCTACAACCTGACCTTGAGCGGCCTCGGCGCAGGCCGCACGCACTGCATCGTCCTCAAGACCTAGTACGGCAGCCATGGCACCCGTACCAACTGGCACAGCAGCTTGCATGGCATCTGCACGCACCCGAACAATCCGGACAGCATCGGCCAGCGACAAGGCGCCTGCAGCGGTCAACGCAGCATATTCACCCAAACTATGTCCAGCCATCAAGGATGCCTGGGGCCCACCTGCGGCACGCCAGGCTTCGAACATGGCGACCCCAGCTGTCAACATCGCCGGCTGAGTATTGGTCGTCAAGCTTAACTGCTCTGCAGGTCCCTGCGCCATCAGCGCACCGAGATCCTCACCCAAGGCTGCAGAGGCTTCGGCGATCACCTGCATGGCTGCGGGATGGCCTGACCAAGCATCCATCATGCCAACAGACTGTGAGCCTTGACCGGGAAATACGAATGCAAATTTCATGTTGTCGCTGTCAGAAAAATTAGTCGAACATTCAAAATAGAACCTTACACCATGCGCAATCAATACGAATCGTCACATGCCTGTGTGGCGAGCGATTGTTACAAGTATTTGCTACATGCGCACCAGTACCGACCCCCAGGTAAACCCACCCCCGACGCCTTGCATCAAGACAAGCTGCCCGGACTTGATACGCCCATCGCGACGCGCCACATCAAACGCAAGAGGAACGCTCGCCGCCGAAGTGTTTGCATGCTGATCGACGGTAATCACGACTTTTTCAACGGGAATATCCAGTTTCTTAGCGAGGAAAGTCAAAATGCGCAGATTAGCTTGATGCGGGATCAGCCAGTCAACCTCGGACAACGCGATACCCGACTGCTCGGTGACCGAGCGCGCGGAACGATCGAGCACAGTCACAGCTTGTTTAAAGACAGCCTGGCCATCCATACGCAAAAACGGATCACCCGTCACCTGTCCAAAAGCAACATTGCCAGCCGCACATAAAATGTTCATCTGGCTACCATCTGCGTGCAATTCGGCGGCCATAATGCCCGGGGCATCACTTGCTTTAAGTACCACTGCACCCGCGCCATCACCAAATAACACGCAAGTGGAACGGTCGCTCCAATCGAGAATACTGGAAAATACCTCGGCGCCAATCACAAGCGCGCAACGCGCCCGCCCGGCACGGATAAAACTATCTGCGGTGGTCAGTCCATAAACAAAGCCGCTGCACACGGCCTGGACATCGAAGGCCGCAGCACCTTTATTGCCAAGATTGGCCTGCACAAGACAAGCAGTACTTGGAAAGACGAAATCGGGCGTCGAGGTTGCGACGATGATTAAATCCACCTCGCTCGCGCTCACACCGGCATCCTGGAGCGCGCGGCGCGCTGCTTCGGTGGCCAATGTACTGGTCGTCATGCCTTTGTCAGCAAGGTGGCGTTGACGAATACCTGTGCGCTCGGTGATCCATTGATCTGACGTTTCAATCTGGCGGGTTGCCAACTCTGCAGCCAAATCATCATTGGTCACGATGCGCGGGGGCAAAAAACTGCCTGAACCGACTATGCGCGCATAAGGCATGACCTGTGTCATTCGGAGTCTCCCGCTTGAGTCGAAGACAGTGCTTCGACTTGTGAATGTGTTAACTGGGCAATCGCCTCGGCAGTGCGTTTCAACAGGCCGGTCCTGACTGCCTCGCGGGCGCGCTCTAGCGCGCAACCAAAAGCAAACGCATCCGCTGAACCATGACTTTTGATGACAACACCACGCAAACCCAACAAAGCCGCGCCATTGTATTGGCGATTATCGACGCGACGACGAAATTTTGACAGAACAGGCATTGCAACCAGACCAAGTAACTTGGTGAATGGATTGCGACCAAACTCTTCTCGCACCATCACAGACATCATGCGTGCCACGCCCTCGGCAGACTTGAGCGCGACATTGCCCACAAAACCATCGCACACCACGACATCCACGGTGCCCTTGAAGATATCGTCTCCCTCGACGTTGCCGTAAAAATTCAGGGAGCTTTGACGCAGTAATTCACCCGCCTGCTTGACGATATCGTTACCTTTGATGACCTCTTCGCCGATGTTAAGCAGTCCGACCGATGGCGCATGGTTTGCAAGACCGGCCTGGGCCAGAGCCGTTCCCATGATGGCAAACTGCAACAAATGCTCTGGCGTGCAATCCACATTCGCACCAAGGTCGAGCATGGTCGTTGCACCACCCTTTTGATTGGGCAAGGCAGACGCGATCGCGGGGCGATCGATGCCAAACAGCGTTTTGAGAACATAGCGCGTGATAGCCATCCACGCGCCAGTATTTCCAGCTGAAATACATGCATCCGCATGACCGTCCTTTACGGCTTGTGCAGCGATACGCATGGATGAGTCTTTTTTGCGACGCAATGCGACCTCGACAGGATCATCCATCGTCACGACTTCTGTCGCAGAAACAATTGTGTAACGCGCAGAGGAAACCTCAGGATACCGTTTGGAGCAAACGGCAACGGCCCGCTCGATTTCCTCGGGCAGGCCAACTAAAAGCAAATGCGTATCGGAAAAGCGTTGGGCAAAATCAAACGCAGCAGGAACAGTGACGGGGATACCCTCGTCACCACCCATACAATCTATCGCGATGCGAATGTCGGAGGCCACGGATGATGCAACGCAGCGCGTTTGGACGCGGTAATCCCGTCGTCAACCGCGTGTTATTCGTCTGTCTTGGTCTTGAGGACTTTGCGACCACGATAAAAGCCTGTGGGGCTAATGTGGTGACGCAAGTGCTGCTCTCCCGTATTAGGCTCGATTGCCGTTGGGGGATTAACCAGAAAGTCGTGCGAACGGTGCATACCGCGCTTGGACGGGGATTTTTTGTTTTGCTGAACAGCCATGACAACTCCTGTGGGATGGCGAATTGTACGCCAACCGTCTTAGTAATAACTACTGACCCTTGGTTTTGAGCTGACTCAACACCGCAAAAGGCGAGAGGGGCTCTTCCCTGCCAGCTTCTTCTTCGGCTTGCGCATCCAAATCCGCTGTTTCCGGACAAATTTCGTGTCGCGGGACATAGGGAACTTCTAAAATTAATTCATCTTCAACTAGATCACACAAGTTAAACTTGGGAGATCCGACTATCTTTTCTGGTCGGTCCAAATCATCCTCGTCGATATCCTCATCGCCAAGATCCGACTCACGCCGCACCAGTTCAAATACTGTTTGCCGATCAATCGGCAACACGAGAGCCCCTAAACAACGCTGACACTCGAGTACTAAATTAGCTTGTATCTGCAAAACGAGTTCGGACTTGTCGTCCTTGGTTCGTCTGCCCTCAATCACGTATCTCACGACGCCAGGCACAGCAGGCGCCCCATCGAGCACAGTCAACTCGGCCACAGGCTGTTCCGGCAAACCCTCGAGCAACCGATCTAAGCGGTGCACACTGAAGGCGCCTTTCAAAACCTGCCCGCGACGAGCAAAATCAAACGCATCAACGATCGGCGGAATACCCAATCTGAATGCAGCGTTAAGATCCTCTGACACAATCACTCGCCTCCGCAATCGCCGTGATCAGTTCGCTGGCATCTGAACTACAACAAAAGCCCAGCAAAGCAAGAGATAATAGCGTGTTTTCCCCTACATCGTCAATTTGAAACTAGGCTTTAACCACGGTGACGTACCCACTGATTCTTGCCTCCAGCTCACCTTATCGTCGTGAACTTCTCTCAAGACTAAGAATTCCTTTCTTTACGGTTTCGCCAGATGTAGATGAAACACCAGGCCCGAATGAGAACCCAAGAGCACTTTCTTTACGCCTGGCACAGACCAAAGCGCAGGCGGTCGCAGCACACTACCCCGGCCACATTGTGATCGGGGCAGACCAGGCTGCCTCGTTGCACGGTACCCCAGTCGGCAAGCCGGGTGACCGGGCAGGCGCCAAGATGCAGTTGCGCGCTTTATCTGGTCAGTCCGTGGTCTTTCACAGCGCGATGTGTGTCGTCCTGGACCAGCGCGCCGAGACAACTGAGGTGCCGACCACCTGCGTATTTCGACCGTTAAGTGACGATGCCATCGATCGCTACCTCACGATCGATACGCCTTTTGATACGGCTGGTAGCGCAAAAGCCGAGTCTCTGGGCATCGCTTTGATGCAAAGCATGGCAAGCTCCGACCCGACCGCGATCATCGGCCTCCCCTTAATTGAACTGACTCGTCTGCTCGCTCAGTTTGGGCTCGATCCACTTGATCATGCCCGCTTGCCACACACCTCCCCTACTGACAAAATTTAACGATGTCCGACTCTCACTCAGCCCCCATATCCAGTCGCCTGCCACCATCGAGTAAGAGTGGCTACGGCACGTTACACCTGATACCCGTTGGTCTGGGTGAGGCACCCATCGATGATTGGCTGCCTGCTCACGCGCAAGCGCAAGCGGGCAAGCTCAAAACTTATATTGTTGAAAACGCCAAAGTCGCCCGGGCCTTTTTAAAACTGACTCCCTTGGCCCATCCCCTACAAGACATTACGCTTCATGAACTCAATGCGCGGGTTGACGAGGCTGCGCTCGAGGCCTGGCTCGCACCACTTAAAGCTGGACAGGATATTGGTTTGGTCTCGGATGCGGGCTGTCCCGCCGTTGCGGACCCTGGTGCGCACGCAGTGGCCCTAGCCCACAGATGGGGAGTCTGCGTCAAGCCTTGGGTCGGCCCATCTTCAATTCTGCTGGGGCTCATGGCCAGCGGCCTGGACGGTCAGCGCTTTGCCTTTCATGGTTACGCTCCTGTTGAGCCTGTCGAGCGGGTCAAGCAACTCAAGGCATGGGAACAAGCCTCGGCGAAACAAAAACAAACACAGCTTTTAATTGAAACCCCCTATCGCAACCAAGCAATGTTTGCTAGCCTGATCGAACATCTCAAGGGCAATACGCGTTTGTGTGTTGCTCGTTCGGTCACTACCCGAGATGAATGGGTGCGCACCCTGACTGTCTCGCAATGGAAAAATCAACCGATCCCCGTGCTGGACAAACACCCTACCCTCTTTTTATTTCAGGCTGCCTGATGCTAACGCTTGTCTCACCACTCAGCACTTTTTACTCACGTCTGAGCGTATGGCTTCTCGTGTTGTTGCTTTCTGGCTGCGCCTCTCAAGTCAGCGGGCCTTTCCGCTTTGATGATTCAATGAAATCACGCGGGCAAAGTGGTCGTGTCGATATCATTGTCCTGCACTACACCGCCTCGACCAAACCCAGCGCCTTGATGACACTCACCAATCGCGATGTCAGCGCACATTACGTTGTGAGCGACGACAAACCGCCGGTCGTTTATCGCTTGGTCAACGAAGACAAAAGCGCATGGCATGCGGGCGATAGCAGCTGGTATGGCAAGACATTCATCAATCAACGCTCGATTGGCATCGAGATTGTGCATCCCGGGTGGACACGCAATAGCAAGGGGGATAAAGGTATGCCCTACTCCGATACCCAAATTGCCGCAGTGATCGCGCTCACCAAGGAGATCGCCCAACGTCACAGCATCGCCCCGGAAAATATCGTCGGACACAGTGACATCGCACCGATGCGAAAAATTGATCCGGGTCCTTCTTTCCCCTGGAAAAAACTCGCTCAAGCGGGCGTCGGGCGCTGGTTTGACGAGGCAGCCGCCGCAAAATACGAGGCCAACTTCATTCGTACAGGCTATCCAGATGCCGGCTGGTTTCAAAAACAACTTAAGCGCGTGGGCTATCAGGTCCCGGAGTCTAATTATTTTGATGCAGGCACCTTGGCCGCCATCGGCGCCTTTCAGATGCATTACAGACCAGATTTGGTCACTAGTCGCCCTGATCCTCAAACCGCTGCGCGCTTGATGGCCTTGCCAACTTCAGGCTCTGGTCTCTAACGCGATCTTTTTTAACCGCAGAGACTTACATGCGCTTTTTAAACCATGCGCGGTAGACCCTCCACGCCAGCAAAAGGGCAAGCACCGCGGCATAAATCAAGACCGTATCAAAATCATTTTTACCTTGCTTATGCCACCAGTAATGCAAAATGGCCAATATTCCAATCAAGTAAATAGAACGATGCAAAGTCTGCCAGTGTCTGCCCAACCTGCGCATCCAACCATGTGTCGAGGTAATGGCCAACAAGGTCATGGTTAAAAATGCCGCCGCCCCCACCAAAATAAAAGGTCTTTTCCAAATATCCGCGAGCATCGGCATCCACTCAAAGCTTTGGTCCCACCAGGCCCAGGACAAGGCATGCAACACCGCGTAAAAAAAAGTGAACAAGCCGCACATGCGTCGCCAACGTAACAAAGCGGGTTGTTTGAGCCACTGACGAAGAGGTGAGATGGCAAGTGTGACAAGCAAGCACACTAACGTCCATGTACCGGACGAGCGGGTCAAAAATTCGACGGGGTTCGCCGTGAGAGCTTGTTGATAACCAAGCACCACCCATCTGAGCAAAGGAAAAAGCCCCGCTAAAAAAAGCAGGGGCTTTGCGCGGTCAAGTGTTTTGGAAGAGAGCGTCTGCACGCCCTGCCTCAATAATTTTTACGCAAGTCCATCCCTGCGTAAAGGGAGGCCACTTCGCTCGCGTATCCATTAAACATCAGCGTTTTGCGCTTAGGAGAAAAAATGCCGTCTTCGCCAATCCTGCGCTCGGTTGCCTGACTCCAACGAGGATGCGACACCTCAGGATTCACATTTGAGTAAAACCCGTACTCAGAGGGTTGGGACTGCTCCCAGCTACCGACTGGCTGCTTTTCCAGCAGACGAATCGTCACGATGGACTTGACAGACTTGAATCCATATTTCCACGGCACAACCATACGCACAGGCGCACCGTTCTGGTTTGGCAGGACTTTTCCGTACATCCCCATCACTAGCATCGTCAGCGGATGCATCGCCTCGTCCATGCGCAAACCATCACGGTAAGGCCAGTCGACTGAACGGGTCCGCAAGCCAGGCATATTTTTGGGCTGCATATCCGTCACAAATTCCACAAACTTGGCGTTGCCGTTCGGTTGCACTTGCTTAATCAACTCCGACATTGAATAGCCAATCCAGGGAATCGCCATTGACCAACCCTCAACGCAACGCATGCGATAGGTGCGGTCTTCGAGAGGGGCAAGCTTGCGCAAATCATCAATATCAAACGTCTTGGGCGCAGCGCACTCGCCTTCCACGCGAAGCTTCCATGGGGAAGTTTGCATTTTGTGCGCGTATTTGGCTGGATCATCCTTATCCATGCCAAACTCAAAGAAGTTGTTGTAGGTGGTCGCGTCTTTTTCCGGCGTGACGGGCTCCATCAACACATATTGGGTGGAGCGCTGAGCATCGAGCTTTGCCAGGCTGGCAGCAGATGCGATCTGAGGCAAACCAGCGAGGGCACCCGCTGCAACGGAAGCTCCAGCGGCTTTCATCCATTGACGTCGACTTTCCCAAATTTCTTCGGGCGTGATTTCACTGGCGCGTATACGTGGGTAACGGTAAACAGGCATCTGGAGCTCCTTATTAGGAATATTCCTAAAGATTGGAACACACTTCAGGCGCTTCAATCACCCATTGTTCTTGGGATTAAGCGATACGTTCACGCAACCACTGGTGCAAGCTCGATACATCGGGCGCAATCGTGTGATGGGGACAGGCTCGAAGTTCATCTTCTGGATGGGCACCGTATGCCACGCCAATCCCGTGGACACCAGCATTGGCGGCCATGGTCAAGTCATGCGAGGTATCCCCGACCATCACCATTTGCTCAGGCTCAACCATCAACTCATCGATCAGCTCCAGAAGCATGCCTGGGTGAGGCTTACCGAAGGTCTCATCGGCGGTCCGGGTGGCCGCAAACGCGCCATGTAAAGACGTGGCAGCCAGGGCACGGTTCAGGCCCACGCGGCTTTTGCCCGTTGCAACCGCCAACGTGGCCCCTGCGGCCTGCAAGTCACTGAGCATTTCGGGTACGCCGTCAAATAACTTGAGCTGTTTGTCTTTTGCCAGGTAATGATAACGATAGCGTTCCAGAAAAAAGGGCTCCATCGAGGCCTTCAAGTCCGGCACCGCGCGTCTCAACGCGGGTTCGAGCGACAAGCCGATGACCCACGCAGCCTCCTGGGCAGTGGGTACGCGTAGCTCGAGATCGCGACACGCTCCCTGTATCGCCGCAACAATGCTGTGCGTCGAATCCATCAGGGTGCCATCCCAATCGAACACAATCACGGAATAGGGTTTCATCTCGCCTCCAGTTTTTGGAGGATATTTTCGCAACTCGGCGGCAAAGGCGCCTCAAGCACCATCGTTTCTTGGGTGAGTGGATGGGGCATTTCCAATCGACAGGCATGCAAAAACATTCTTGAGAATCCTAACTTACTGAATTGGGCGCGGGTTTCATCACGCCCATATTTATCATCACCCACGATCGGGAATCCGCTCGAGGCTAAATGCACCCGAATTTGGTGTGTTCTCCCCGTTCGCAGCTCTGCGTCGACCAGACTGTAGCCATTAAAGCGACGTTGCGCACTCACAATTGTGTGAGCAACCTGGCCTTCGGCTTGGACTTTGACGCGACGCTCGCCGCTCTGGGTCGTCCATTTAACCAGTGGCAGTCGGATGTGCTGACGCGCATTGACCCAATCCCCTTCAACCAAGGCTAAGTAATGCTTTCTTCCTCCGCCTGTACGAAACATTTCATGCAAAGCGAGCAAAACATTTCTTTTTTTGGCGATGATCAATAATCCCGAGGTATCACGGTCCAGCCTATGCGCGAGCTCAAGAAATTTAGCGCCAGGCCGGGCTGCGCGCAAGGCTTCAATCACACCAAAAGAGACCCCGCTACCACCATGAACAGCTGTTCCGGCTGGTTTATCAATCACCAACAAGCCTTCGTCCTCGAAAACAATCGGAAACTCGCTGCCGGGAACGGATCTTTTCTCATCTGGCGTAGGCAATCTCATGGGCGGAACGCGCACAAGGTCTCCGAGACTCAGTCGGGCATCCGGCGCAACGCGTCCTTTATTGACCCGAACCTCTCCCCCTCTGACAGCTTTATAGATGTGGCTTTTGGGAACGCCTTTACACAGGCGCATAAGGAAATTGTCCAGTCGCTGACCGTCATGCTCTTCAGTGACCTCGACCATCCTGACGACAGGGGCCTCGGCGGCAGTTTTATGTGTGGGGGGTATGGAATCTTTGCGCATCAGCAAAAGCGGCTTATAATCGGCGAAGCCTTAAAAGGGTTAAGAAAGCCGGGTTGTTAAGCCCTCCTGCGTTGAGATGCAGCATGTTGTAGCGTCTCCGTCCGGATCGCGCACTGCACGATGTTTGTATTGTACCGCTTGCTTTCTTTCCTTCTGGGTTGCTGGTCGTCGGCTAGACCGGGATGCTCTTGAAGCGCGTTGTTGCGACGTATTAACGTTTCGCCCGCGCCGAGATGACATTTCCCTTCGTGCCGCGCGCAATACTGAATTAAGTGCAAGATTAATAGCAAGAAACCGTCGTATCCCTGCACCAGGCGTTTGACACTTATCCGCCTGATGTTGTTCTCAGCATCTTTTTTTCGTCAACCACTATTGTGACTCTGACCTTCCTGCTGAATGAACCTCGCGCCTCAGGGCGCACCGTGCCGGTCTAAAGACCTTTTCTTCGTTCGCCCTCAACAAGGGTGCGCGTCCTCCTTGCCTGCTTCTGTGTTTCGCAGCCAACAACCCGTGGCTGCGCGTCGAATTCCGGCGCGCCATTTAAATGGAGAAACCCTCTCATGAAGCGCATGTTGTTTAACGCGACGCACCAAGAAGAACTACGCGTTGCAATCGTCGATGGGCAAAAGCTGATCGACCTTGATATCGAAATCGCCGGACGCGAACAACGCAAAGGCAATATCTATAAAGGTGTCATTACCCGCATCGAACCTGGCCTCGAGGCTTGTTTCGTCAATTACGGCGAAGACCGTCACGGCTTTTTACCCTTCAAAGAAATCGCACGCAGCTATTTCAAAGAAGGCGTGGACGTTCGTGCCGCGCGCATTCAAGATGCGCTGCGCGAAGGTCAAGAGCTGATCGTTCAGGTCGAAAAAGAAGAGCGCGGCAACAAAGGCGCGGCACTGACTACCTTCATTTCGCTCGCCGGTCGCTACCTGGTTCTGATGCCCAATAACCCGCGTGGCGGCGGTGTTTCGCGTCGCGTCGAGGGCGAAGAGCGCCAAGAGCTGCGTGAAGCCATGGATCAACTGACGATCCCTCCCGGCATGAGCATCATCGCCCGTACAGCCGGCATCGGTCGCAATGCCGAGGAGCTGCAGTGGGACATGTCCTACTTGATGCAACTCTGGACGGCCATC
The DNA here is from genome assembly GCF_030410375.1 of Zwartia vadi. Taxonomy (GTDB): domain Bacteria; phylum Pseudomonadota; class Gammaproteobacteria; order Burkholderiales; family Burkholderiaceae_B; genus Zwartia; species Zwartia vadi. The sequence goes on along the minus strand of NZ_JAUHHE010000005.1, from coordinate 105,588 downwards.
GATGGTGCCGCCAAAGAAAACCCCGCACCGATCCTGATTTATCTTGAATCGAGTCTGGTGATTCGCGCAATCCGAGATTATTTCTCGCCTGATATTGGCGAGATTTTGATCGATACGGACGATATTGCGGACCAAGCAACCGCTTTTATGAGCGTGGTGATGCCGGATAACGTCGAGCGCGTCAAACGCTACCGCGACGATGTCCCTCTTTTCTCGCGCTTCCAGATCGAACACCAGATTGAAACAGCGTACTCGCGCACAGTCGAACTGCCCTCCGGCGGTTCGATCGTCATTGATCATACCGAAGCCTTGGTCGCGGTGGACGTGAACTCTGCCCGCGCGACTCGCGGTGCCGATATCGAAGAAACAGCCCTGCGCACCAACCAGGAAGCTGCCGACGAAGTCGCCCGCCAACTGCGTCTGCGAGATTTGGGTGGTCTGATCGTGATCGATTTTATCGATATGGAAGACACCAAAAATCAGCGCGCGGTCGAAAACCGTCTGCGTGATGCGCTGCATTTTGACCGCGCACGCGTTCAGATGGGCAAAATCTCCCGCTTTGGCCTGATGGAGCTTTCCCGTCAGCGTCTGCGACCCGCCCTAAACGAGGGATCTCACATCACCTGCCCGCGCTGTAATGGCACAGGCGTGATCCGTGATGCAGAGTCCAGCGCCTTGCAAGTCTTGCGTTTGCTCCAAGAAGAGGCCATGAAAGAAAACACAGCGGCCGTGCACGCGCAGGTGCCGGTTGATGTGGCGACTTTCTTGTTGAATGAGAAACGCTCGGATATCACCAAAATCGAGACGCGCCTCAAGGTCAACTTGATCCTGATCCCCAACCGCCATCTCGAAACGCCGCATCACCATATCGAACGTCTGCGTCATGATGATCCACGTCTTGAGGATATCAAAACCAGCTTTGATCTCGTGGATGCACCCTCGACCGACATGAGTTGGGCACCCAAAGAGCAGGAAATCAAAGCCAAGCCCGAAGCGCTCGTCAAAGGCATCACTCCATCGCAGCCTGCACCGGTTTCCTCCACGCCTGCCAAGAAAGCTGAAACGCCTGCCACCCCTGGCTTGTTCTCACGCTTGTTTGGCTGGCTCACGGGTGGTTCCTCTGCCGACAAGAAAGAGGAGGCCCCCAAGCCCTCCGACTCCCGCGATCGCGGCCGTTCCGCTCAAGGTGACCGACGCGGCGGTAATCGTGGTGGGCGTGGACGTCGTCCGGACAACCGTGGCGAGAGTCGCCCGGCAACTGGCGAAACAGCGACAGCCGATTCACGCCGACCTCCAAAAGACGAACTCACCCAGCGCGCGCCTCAAGCCCGCATCGAAAGCGCCGAACAAGGTGACGAGAACCCACGTGGCAACCGCAATCGTCGTGGCCGCGGTCGCAACCGTCGCGAAGACACAGGTGATGTCCGCACAGAGCAGACAGAAGGCCTGTCAGCCAATGCATTGGATACAGCCGCTCCCGCTGCCACCGAGCGTCGCCCCCAGGCTGCGCGTCCAACACCCTCTGTTGCACAGCTTTCTGATGACCAAGCCAACCTTCAACAAGGTCTGGATGCTCAGGGTTTTGCAGAGGATGATGCCGATCAGGCCGATCCAGAGCGCAAACGCCGTCGTCGCCGCAGTCGTCGCGGTCGTCGTGGCGCAGAGGAAGGCACGAGCATGGACAGCCGCGATGATCAATCGCAAGAAGTTGATGGCTACAACCATGTGTCGAGCCAAGGGCTTTCAGCTGCGCCGGTCAACTATGTTGAGCCCGGTTCAAACACCTCGCAAGCACCTGCCACTGCTCTGACGCCCGTTGCATCAGCTCCTGTTACATCTGCCCCGGTACCTGAGGCTACTGTAGCAGCTGCGACTCCTCCTGCTGTTTCACCGATCGCTGTGGCTCCTGTTGCTGCACCGATCGCTGCACCGATTGCCGCACCGATCCAAACCGCAGCCACCGCAGTCATTTCTGAACCAGCACCTGCACCTGTAACGCCTCAAGTTGCACCAGAACCGGCGCCTGTTCAGACGACAACAGCCTCCTCTGCTCCGATTGTGGTTCCGGTCGCACCTGCTGACAAAGCAACGCTGCATGCAATTGTGCAACGCGCTGGTCTGCAGTGGGTAGAGAGTGATCCTGTTCGCGTGGCGCAAGCGATGGCCAGCCAACGAATCGTGCCGGTCAAGCTTGGTCGCGAGCCTAAGCCCCGCGCGGTGATTTCTAACGAGCCATTGGTTCAGGTAGAGACGACCCGCTTATAAGCTTCTTATAAGCTTTTGAGCGCTCAGTAAAAAAGGCGTATCAACTCAGTTGATACGCCTTTTTCTTGGCTCAGCTTTTTTTCTTGACCCAGCTTTTATCTTGATCCGAATTTAAGCTGCTGCAACGCTATCGACGGGCTGATTCGTCATAATTGCCATCAAACGCGCGAGTTCCTCGCGCAGTTGACGTCGATCCAAAACCATATCAATCGCACCTTTTTGTTGCAGGAACTCCGAGCGCTGAAAACCCTCGGGAAGCTTCTCGCGCACGGTCTGCTCGATCACGCGCGGGCCTGCAAAGCCAATCAGTGCCTTGGGCTCGCCAATCACGACATCGCCCATGAACGCGAAGCTTGCCGACACACCACCCATCGTGGGGTCGGTCAGGACACTGATGAAAGGCAGCTTTGCCTCGGCTAAACGCGTCAACATGGCATTCGTTTTAGCCATCTGCATCAATGAAAATAAACTCTCCTGCATCCGTGCGCCACCTGAGGCAGCCACGCAAATGAAAGGCACTTTATTTTTAATTGCTGCTTGGACGCCCTGAACAAAACGCTCTCCGACGACTGAACCCATCGAGCCACCCATGAATTCAAATTCAAAACATGCTAAGACACACGACACATTCCGAATGGCGCCACTGACCACCACCAAGGCATCCGTTTCACCTGTTTGACGGACTGCTTCTTGGACACGTTCGGGGTACTTGCGCGAATCTTTAAACTTAAGCGGATCCATTGAACGGGTATTGGAACCAATTTCAACGCGGCCTTCGATATCAAGCAAGGACTCGATTCGCGCACGCGCGCCAATACGCATATGGTGATCACACTTCGGGCAAACATGTAGGTTTGCCGCGAGGTCTTCATTGTAGAGAACAGACTCGCACGAGGGACATTTTACCCAAAGCCCCTCGGGGACGCGCTTGCTGGGTGTTTCCTGTGCAGGCGCTTTGTTGATGCGAGGAGGGAGAAGCTTTCCGAGCCAACTCATTTCGCATGCTCCGCATGGCGTGCGACATCCATTGCCTGGCGTATGCCGGCTAGCCAGCCAGCGCCTGCGTCAATTGCAGCCTGAGACTGCTTTTCGATCGGCAAACCCGCAGCAGCCTTGGTCATGGTGTCGATCAGTTTGCTACCAATCACAACGGCATCAGCAACCAGACTGATACTTTGCGCGCTTTTTGCGTCGCTAATCCCAAAACCTACGCCCACTGGAAGGGCAACATGCTGGCGGATGCCTTTGAGACGCATCGCTACATCCGCGGTGTCCAGATGGCCGGCACCCGTCACACCATTCAACGAGACGTAGTAGACGTAACCACGCGCGATCTTTCCGACTGCACGAATCCGTGCCTCAGTCGAAGTCGGAGCCAGCAAGAAAATCGGGGCGATGTGGTGCTTGTTGAGCAAGCCGACAAAATCATCAATCTCCTCGGGAGGATAATCGACTGTCAACAGCCCATCCACACCGGCTTGCTCTGCCTGCTCGGCGAACGCTTGCTGACCGATATTTTCAATCGGGTTGGCATAACCCATCAAGACAATCGGTGTTTCCTGATCATGCTGACGAAACTCAGCAACCATTGACAGCACATGCTTCAAGCCAATGCCCTGGGCAATCGCATGCTCGGCGGCTCGCTGAATGACGGGACCATCAGCCATGGGATCTGAAAAAGGAATACCGAGCTCAATCACATCGGCGCCCGCTTTTACGAGTGCATGCATTAAAGGCACCGTGGTTGCAGGCAGTGGGTTACCCGCTGCGATATAAGGAATCAGCGCAGCGCGTTGCTGGGTTGCTGCGCGGTCAAACGCGGCGGCGATGCGATCTTTTTGTTGAGCCATATTAATTTAAAAGCCTTTAAAACCTTAGAGCACGATGCCCGCACGTTGTGCGACCGTGTTGATATCCTTGTCACCTCGCCCGGACAAATTCACGAGAATGACTTGGTCCTTGGAGAGCGTCGGCGCCAACTTGGCGGCGTAAGCGAGCGCATGCGATGTCTCGAGCGCCGGAATGATGCCTTCGATTTGGCAGCAGTGATGAAAACTTGCCAGCGCTTCATCGTCCGTCACGCTCACATAAGAAGCGCGTCCGCTGTCTTTGAGCCAAGCGTGCTCAGGACCAACGCCTGGATAATCCAAACCGGCCGAGACCGAATGTGTTTCTGAGACTTGTCCGTTTTCATCCTGCAGGACATAGGTGCGATTGCCGTGCAACACACCCACGCGACCGGCCGTCAATGAGGCAGAATGCTTGCCCGTTTCGACACCTTCGCCAGCGGCTTCAACGCCAACCAGTTTGGTGTGTTCATAAGGAATGTAGGGATGGAAAATACCCATCGCATTGGAGCCGCCGCCCACGCATGCCAGCACGTAATCGGGCTGACGGCCCGCGTACAGGGGCATTTGCTCGATCGACTCTTGACCGATGACAGAGTGGAAATTACGGACCATCATCGGATAAGGGTGAGGTCCCGCTACTGTACCGATGATGTAGAAGGTGTCTTCGACATTGGTGACCCAGTCACGCATCGCCTCGTTCAACGCGTCCTTGAGGGTTTTGGAACCTGACTCCACGGGCACCACCGTCGCACCCAGCAACTTCATGCGAAACACATTGGGCGATTGACGCTTGACGTCCTCGCTACCCATATACACCACACACTCCATGCCATAGCGCGCGCAAACAGTCGCTGTCGCCACGCCATGCTGACCGGCGCCGGTCTCAGCGATGATGCGTCGCTTGCCCATGCGGCGAGCCAACAAGGCCTGACCCAGGCTGTTGTTGATTTTGTGGGCGCCCGTGTGATTGAGGTCTTCGCGCTTGAACCAGATCTGGGCACCCCCGAGCTCCTCGGACCATCGACGCGCGTGGTAGACCGGCGTCGGACGACCGACGAAGTGCTTGAGCTCGTATTCAAACTCAGCCAGAAAATCAGGGTCGTTGCGGTACTTGTCATAGGACAGACGCAACTCCTCAATAGCTTGCATGAGTGTTTCTGCTGCGAATACACCACCGTAGGGGCCAAAATGCCCTTTGGCGTCGGGGAAGTCATAGGGTTTCAAGACCGGATCTCCAGATCAGACCGCGCTACGCCGACAACAATATGCCAGGCGCGTGATACTTTCTAAAGGTTGGATTTTACCAGTGCTTGAAAGGAAAAGCCCTAGGCAATCCCCCAATCCGAGCGCCCCCGCTTCAGCCCCCTCAGGCGCCGGTCGAGCGCCGCACGGCTGTCATCACGCCAGCAACTTCTTGCAATGACGACAAAACGCGCTGCAACTCAGTGCCATCACGTATTTCAACCGTGAACGACATATACGCGATCGATGCTTTGCTGTGGGTATTGACCCCCACAACGTTCAAACGCAATCTGGCAAACACCTCCGACAAATCCCGCAGCAAGCCCGCGCGATCCTGGGCTTGTACATATAAATCGACAGGGAAAAGCGCCTGAGCCTGGGTCTCACCCCAGGTAACGTCGATCACTCTCTCTGGTTGTTTGAGCTTTAGAGCTAGGAAGCTTGCACAGTCCGCACGGTGGATCGAGACGCCGCGCCCCCGTGTCACAAAACCTGAGATCCCATCGGGTGGAGCGGGACGGCAACATCTCGCCAACTGAGTCAGCAAAGAGTCGACCCCAACCACCAGCACACCACTTTTGGTCCCTGCCCCGCTGCGCTCGGCGCGCGAAGCGGGCACAACCAAGGACTCCAGGCTCGGCTCGGCCACAGCCGCAACGGGCTGAAACACCGCGTCGATTTGACGCAAACTGAACTCTTCCTTAGCGGCAGCCACATACAAATCATCGGCCTGGGCAAAGCCCAGCTGCTGTGCGAGATGCTCAAGATTGACGGCAGTTTTACCCAATCTCTGGAGCTCTTTTTCAACCAGAGCCTGTCCTTGGGTGATGCGCTGCTGAAGCTCGATCGCATTAAACCAAGCGCGAACTTTCGCGCGCGCACGAGGACTAGCCAGAAAACCAAGCTGGGGATTGAGCCAGTCACGTGAAGGTCCACCAGACTTGGTGGTCACAATTTCAACTGTCTGTCCGGTATGCAGCTGGGTTTGCAAAGGCACCATCTGACCATCGATCCTTGCACCCCGACAACGGTGACCGAGATCAGTATGCAAGTGGTATGCGAAATCAACAGGCGTCGCACCCGTCGGGAGTTCGACGACACGGGCTTGCGGGGATAAAACGTAAATCCGCTCTTCGGGCGGCTTGGTTATGCGCGCCGCGGAGCGACGCTCTGTCACCGAGCCAGAATCCAGTGTTGAAGCCGCGGCCGTCCCTGTGCCGCCTCCTGGCCGCTTCGCAGCTTCAGTGTTCCAGGCGAGTAATTGACGCATCCAGGCTAGCTGTCGGTCGTACTGCCCGCTTCCGACCGCAGGATCACCCGCCCCCGGGCGAGGACCTTCCTTATAGCGCCAGTGCGCAGCCATACCAAACTCTGCAAATTCATGCATCGCGCGCGTGCGAATTTGCACTTCAAACGGACGACCGTTGGTATCGGCAACGACCGTGTGCAGAGAGCGGTAGCCGTTTGGTTTGGGACGCGAGATGTAGTCGTCAAACTCATCCCCCATCGGCATCCAGAGCTCATGCACGAGTCCGAGCGCGCTGTAGCAGTCACGCTCTGTTTGCACGATGATGCGCATCGCCCGCACGTCAAACAACTCGCTGAAATCGAGGTTCTTCTGACGCATCTTGTTGTAGATGCTGTATATATGCTTGGGGCGACCCGTCACATCGGCCGCGATCCCCATCTTTTTGAGTGCAGAGGTCAGCTGCTCGACGGTCTCAGCAATGAATTGTTCTCGCTCAGCACGCTTTTCCTCGAGCAGTCCCGCGATCTCTTTGTAACGCGCAGGATCGGTAAAGCGAAACGCCAGATCCTCCATCTCCCACTTGATCTGCCAGATCCCCAAACGATTGGCCAAGGGAGTGTATAGATCAAGCGTCTCTCGAGCCAGCGCCGGCCTGCAAGGGACTTTCGCACTGGCATGCCAGCGCAAAGTCTGTAGGCGCGATGCCAGTCTCAACAAAACAATACGCAAATCTGCCGCCATAGCCAGCAACATTTTGCGCAACATTTCCTTTTGCATCGGCGCGTCGTCAGAGCCTTCGCTTGCACCACTGGCAATATTGCTTAGCCGGAGCAGTTCACGCGTGCCTTGAACGAGACGGGCGATTTCGGGACCGAATTGATCCTTGATCGGATCGACTGGTCGGCTCGGACTCAGATCAGGTTGCAACAATTCGGATGTGGCCACCAGCAGCGCGGCCGTACGCGTTGCCGGATCCGCTTGCATGCCGCAGAGAATATGCGCTGAGCCTAACGCATGATCCATTAAGCGCTCACCAGAAGGCGTGCATTGATCTCCAAGGGCTTGGCTCGCCCACTGGGCCGCCCGACGCAACAAGGCCTGATCGTCTTCTGTCATGTCGACGGTCAGGGTATTAAGATCGATTTGCGGTGTGGACGACGCCAATTTTTAAACAGTAAGAAAATGACAGACTTTAGACTGCAGCCGTCACAACAATTTCAACTTTGTAATCAGGACCTGCCAGTCTGGCCTCGATCGTGGCACGTGGAGGGGCGTTTCCGGCAGGCACCCAGGCCTCCCAAGCTTTGTTCATACCGTCGTATTCAACGATATTGGCAACAAAAACCTGAGCCATCAAGATACGGGTTTTATCAGTGCCCGCTTGCGCAAGCAAAGCATCGATCGCGGCTAATACTTGTGCGGTCTGGCCTGTAACGTCCTGAGTGGTGTCTTCAGCAACCTGACCGGCCAGATAGGCGACGCCGTTGTAGACCGCCATATCGGATAACCGTTTGCCTACGTTTACACGTTTAATGTTGCTCATTGCTGTTCCTTGAAAAGTAAGAGATGCCAGAGGCATCAGTTGGTATGACTCAATCAGGGGGGTGGGAGTTCAAAAACCTGTCGCAGATAGGCAAGATAGGCTTTATCGTCACACATGGTTTTTTCGGGTGCGTCAGAGACTTTGGCCACCGGCTGACCATTACAGCGCACCATTTTCATCACGATCTGAAGGGGCTCGTGGCCCAAATCATTCGTCAGGTTGGTACCGATCCCGAAAGCTGTTTTGCAGCGCCCGGCGAATCGACGGGTCAATTCAATCGCACGGGGAAATGTTAATGCATCTGAAAAAATCAGGGTCTTGGTGCGGGGATCCACACGGTTGGCTTTGTAATGCGCAATCATGCGCTCACCCCAGTCAAAGGGGTCGCCGGAATCGTGACGCGCGCCGTCAAACAATTTACAAAAATACATATCAAAATCGCGTAGAAAGGCTGCCACACCGTACACATCCGATAGCGCAATCCCCAAATCTCCTCGATATTCCTTGGCCCAAGTATCCAGCGCAAAAACTTGTGAATCTCGCAATCTGGGGCCGAGCGCCTGACAGGCCTGAAGATACTCATGCGCCATGGTGCCCAAGGGCAAAACGCCATGACGCATAGCAAACCAGACATTGCTGGTTCCGGCGAAATGCTTGCCCATTTGGGCTTTCATCGTAATGACCACTTCCTCGTGCCATTCGCGCGAAAAACGTCGTCTTGTGCCGTATTCAGCCACCCTGAAGTCGTCAAGATCAGTCGCTTCGAGTACCAACTTCATTTTGGTCTGCAACCGTTTACGGCCCTCTTCCCAGTCGGGATTGAGACACGTGCGGCGAAAATACACCTCGTTGACGATTGCGAGGACCGGGATTTCAAACAAAATGGTATGCAGCCATGACCCTTTGACCTGGATATCGATTTCCCCGGGCAATGCACCCTCTGTCACTGTGATGCACTTTTCAGGCAGATGAAATAGGCCGAGGAAGTCAATAAAGTCGCTCTTAATGAAGCGTAAACCTCGCAAGTAAGCCAGCTCTTCTTCGTTGAAGCGCAATTGACAGAGGCTATGAATCTCTGAGCGGATTTCATCCAGATAAGGACGCAAATTCACTCCTGGTGTTCGGCATTTGTAGCGATACTCGACCTGAGCCGCAGGGAAATGGTGTAACACCACCTGCATCATGGTGAATTTGTACAGGTCGGTGTCCAGAAGTGATTTGATGATCATGAGCTGTTTTTAGCAATTTTTTTGAACATTAGCACAGCCACCTCACATCTTAGGGGTATCCCGAACATGCGACATCGCTTTGGGTAAAATATAACCATCTAATCGCACCTTGGTGAAGCACATGACGCACGTCGTGACCGAAAACTGTATTAAATGTAAGTTCACAGATTGTGTGGACGTTTGTCCTGTTGATTGTTTTCGTGAAGGCCCAAATTTCCTGGTCATTGATCCGGATGAGTGCATCGACTGTGCCGTCTGTATCCCGGAGTGTCCGGCCAACGCGATTTTTGCCGAAGAAGACGTCCCGCAAGACCAGATGAAGTTCATCGCGCTGAATGCCGAGCTTTCCCCAACTTTCAAAAGCATCAGCCGCTCCAAAAAACCTCTCGAAGACGCGGACAACTGGAACGGTGTTCCCGACAAACTCAAGTACCTTGAGCGCTAATCCGCACGCACACTCCGCCCCTGAATGCGTCCATGAGTGATCAACCCACGCAGCCCAGCCTACCGCGCTATACCCGCCAGACGGTGCTCGGCAAAACACAATGGCTCACCGACAAACTGTTCTCGGTGACCGTCACGCGCGACCCGGAGTTTTCTTTTATCCCGGGTCAATTTGCCCGTTTGGGGTTGTGCGTGGGTGATGACAACACTGGTACAGCAGCTGATCTCGTTCCAAACGAATGGCGCGCGTATTCCATGGTCTCGAAGCCCGATGCCGATTTGCTGGAGTTTTTTTCAGTAGTGGTTCCCGAAGGCAAATTCAGCCCTGCGCTTGCCAGGCTTGAAGCGGGTGACCCGCTCTGGATTGACAAGTCTGTTTTTGGATTTTTGACGCTAGAGCGTTTTGTGGATGGAGAAGATCTGTGGCTCGTCGCGACAGGGACTGGGCTTTCGGCTTATCTTTCCATGCTGCGCGATCCTGCCACCTGGAAACGTTTCAAACGCATCATCCTGCTCCATGGCGTGCGTCATGCGAACGAGCTGGCCTATCGCCAAGAGCTCCTTTCGCTCGCCTCGCTCCATAACAGCCAGCGCACCCAGTTCATCTACCTTCCCGTCACATCCCAAGAACCCTTGACATGTGACCTCTCCCCCTCGGTGCAGCCCCAATGGCTCAGCCCCGCCCGCCTGACAACGCTCTTGAACAGCGGAGAGCTCGAACAACGCGCAGGCGTTGATCTTGACCCTGCGCGCGCGCGCATCATGCTGTGTGGCAACCCTGCCATGGTGACGGATATGCGCGGTTTACTCTCGGCCCGCGGTTTCGCGCCCGGCCGACGCGGCGTCGCCGGCAATCTCGCTGTTGAAAACTACTGGTAAACCCTTGATTGCGTTGTGGTTTTGCGACATTTTGCTGCACCACAGAAAGTCACCGCGCATTTGACACGTGCAAGCTTTCAGATCAGGAGGATAATAGGCCTATCTGCGACCTTATCTGGAATGACACATGCTCTATCATTTGCATGAAATGCACCGGGCCATCATGTCGCCTCTTGCACACTTCACCGAAGTGGGTTCCAAACTCTTTTCCCATGCTGCCAGTCCTCTCGCTTACACGCCCATGGCCAGACAAATGGCCGCAAGCTACGAGCTGATCCATCGCCTAGGCAAGAAATATGAAAAACCTGAGTGGGGCTTGCCCACCACTGAGGTAAACGGCAAAACTGTTTCAGTGACCGAGGAAACCGTTCACTCCAAACCTTTTTGCAATCTGATTTATTTCAAACGAGATATCCCAGAAAAATTACGTCGTGCGACGCCCAAAATGCTTGTTGTGGCGCCTATGTCCGGTCATCACGCGACCCTTCTGCGCGACACGGTGCGTGCACTGCTACCCAACCATGAGGTGTATGTCACCGACTGGATTGATGCGCGCATGGTACCGATGTCTGACGGACCCTTTCATTTGAATGACTACGTGCGTTATGTCCAGGAATTTGTGCGCTATCTCGGACCTGACGTTCATGTCATGTCGGTTTGTCAGCCAACGGTTCCTGTACTTGCTGCGATCTCGCTGATGGCAACAAACAAAGATCCTTGCCTGCCACGTAGCATGGTGATGATGGGCGGCCCGATCGACCCCCGCTGCTCACCCACCCAAGTCAACCGTCTAGCCACCACCAAACCATTCGAATGGTTTGAAGAAAAACTGATCCATGCTGTGCCGCCTCAGTATCCCGGTGCGGGACGCCGTGTCTATCCTGGCTTCCTGCAGCACGCCGGCTTTTTATCGATGAATCCGGACCGTCATTTGAAATCGCATTACGATTTCTATCTGGATTTGCTGCGTGGTGACGATGATGATGCAGAAGCGCATCGCCGTTTTTACGACGAGTACAACGCTGTGCTGGATATGTCTGCCGACTTTTATCTCGACACGATCCGCGTGGTCTTTCAGGACTTTGACTTGCCAAACGGCACCTGGGAAATTGACGGACAACTCGTGCGTCCCGCCGATATCAAATCAGTCGCATTGTTCACGATTGAAGGCGAGCTCGATGATATATCCGGAGAAGGACAGACACGCGCAGCGCAAACGCTCTGCTCAGGCATCCCAGCCAAGCGGAAACAGCATTTCACCGCTCCAGATTGCGGGCATTACGGTATTTTCTCCGGACGCCGCTGGCGTACGACGATTTGCCCCCAGATAGCGGAATTCGTCCGTCGGTTTTGATGTTGGCTGAGCGTATCAATCGTTTGCTTCCGCAGACACAGTGCACGAAATGTGGTTTTGATGGATGCGCCCCCTATGCGCAAGCCATTGCACTGGATCAAGCCCCGATCAATCGCTGTCCACCAGGTGGAGATGAGGGTATTGCGGCCTTGGCGCAGTTGCTTGATCGTCCACTTTTGCCTTTGGACACGTCGTGCGGACACCATGTGCCTTTGCAAGTCGCTGTCATAGATGAGCAATACTGCATTGGCTGCACGCTCTGCATTCAGGCCTGTCCCGTCGATGCGATACTGGGTGCCTCAAAATTGATGCATACAGTTATTGCACAAGACTGCACCGGATGCGACTTGTGCGTAGCACCTTGCCCGGTGGACTGCATCGAAATGGTCAATGTCGAACCTGCGCGAACCTGGACACGCAACGATGCTGACAAAGCGCGTGTGCGTTACGAGCGCAGACAAAGCAGACTCAAGCGCACGCCTCTGAGCTTGAGACGTGACGAGGGATCACCCGCACCAGAAAAATCCACCCCCTGCTCACCTGTACAGCTCCGTGCAGAGCCGAACACGCTCCTGGATAAACAAACGGCTGTCCAAGCTGCTCTCGCGCGTGCGCGTGCGAGACGCAGTGCCAATTCAGCATGAACCCACACAAACGTAGAGAAATTTTCACGCGCTTACGTGCGGCGAATCCCAACCCCACCACAGAGCTTGAATATGCAAGCGACTTTCAGCTGCTGATCGCTGTCATGTTGTCTGCTCAATCCACGGATAAAGCCGTCAACATCGCGACACGGAAATTTTTCCCTCGTTATGGCACACCTAGGGCAATGCTGGCGCTAGGCGAAGATAAGCTTAAAGACTATATCAAGACAATCGGTCTCTACAAAACAAAGGCCAAGAATGTCATCGCAACCTGCGGGATTTTGCTCGACAAGCATGGCGGTGAAGTCCCTCAAACGCGTGAAGAGCTGGAAGCACTTCCGGGTGTCGGTCGCAAAACAGCCAACGTCGTGCTCAATACCGCTTTTGGTCAACCAACGATCGCCGTAGACACCCACATTTTCAGAGTCTCGAATCGAACCAAGATCGCTCCAGGCAAAGATGTGGTGGCCGTTGAAAAAGGACTGGAAAAATTCGTCGCCGACGAGTTCAAACTTGATGTCCATCACTGGTTGATTTTGCATGGACGCTACGTCTGTGTTGCACGCACCCCGAAATGCCCGCAGTGCGGAATCGCCGACCTATGCGAATACTCCAAAAAGACTAAGGGTTAATACCCGATGACAAACCCGCATTGAGTATTTCATCCAATCTACGCCATACTTAGTTATCAGGCTTAAAACGATATGGGCGGGCGGTTGTATGCAAGACATCATTCTGGAGACACGTGGACTCACAAAAGAATTTCGGGGTTTTGTCGCAGTCAACGATGTGTCCTTGCGCGTGCAGAGAGGCCAGATACATGCTTTGATTGGCCCCAATGGTGCTGGCAAAACGACTTGTTTTAATTTACTCACGAAATTTCTGACGCCCACCAACGGGCAAATCCTGTTCAATGGTTTGGACATCACGCGCGACTCGCCTGCACACATTGCTCGGCGAGGCATTATTCGCTCTTTTCAGATTTCTGCAGTTTTCCCGCATCTGTCCGTTCTTGAAAACGTCCGCATTGGTTTACAACGCGAAACGGGCCTGTCCTTTCGTTTTTGGATGAGTGACAAGCGCTTGGACAAATTGAACGCACGCGCACGTGAATTGCTCGATCAAGTCGATCTTGGCGAGTTCGCAGACGAAATGACTGCCAGTCTTCCCTATGGCCGCAAGCGCGCTTTGGAAATCGCGACCACGCTTGCTATGGAACCAGAACTGATGCTTCTCGATGAACCCACTCAAGGCATGGGTCACGAGGATGTTGACCGCGTGACCCAACTCATCAAGCGCGTGAGCGTCGGCCGGACCATTTTGATGGTTGAGCACAATATGAATGTCGTGTCTTCGATTGCCGACACCATCACCGTGCTCGCACGCGGAGCGGTGCTGGCCGAGGGCACCTATGCTCAGGTCTCTAAAAATCCTGCCGTGATGGAGGCCTACATGGGCACTACCGAAGGCGAACTGGAGGGCGCACACGGATGAACACCATCGCTCTTGAGATCAAAAATCTACATGCCTGGTATGGCGAGTCCCACATCCTGCATGGCGTGGACCTCACAGTCAATAAGGGCGAAGTCGTGACCTTGCTTGGTCGCAATGGCGCTGGACGCACCACAACACTGAGAGCGATTTTAGGTTTGACGGGCTCGCGCAAGGGGTCGGTGCGCGTGCATGGGCAAGAAGCCATCGATATGCCGACCTTTAAGATTGCGCACTTGGGGATTGGTTATTGCCCGGAAGAGCGCGGGATTTTTGCGAGTCTGTCCTGCGAGGAAAACTTACTGCTGCCTCCTCCAGTTGGCGTGCCTGGCGGCGGCATGACACTCTCGGAAATCTACGAGATGTTTCCCAATCTGCTGGAACGCCGTCACTCTCCCGGTACACGCTTGTCTGGTGGTGAGCAACAGATGCTGGCAGTCGCCCGCATTTTGCGCACGGGTGCCAATCTTCTTTTGCTCGACGAGATTTCAGAAGGTCTGGCTCCCGTCATTGTGCAAGCACTCGCCCGGATGATCACCACGCTTAAAGCCAAGGGGTACACAATCGTCATGGTCGAGCAAAACTTTCGTTTTGCCGCCCCCCTCGCTGATCGTTTTTATGTGATGGAGCACGGACAGATCGTCGAGAGCTTCAGTGCCAATGAATTAAAGGAAAAGCAATCAGTGTTGAATGAATTGCTAGGCGTTTAAAAACATACACAATCAATAATATTTTATTAGCAGCGAATCCCAGGAGAATTAAATGAAACTTCGTACCCTTAGCGCTTCGCTGATGTTGGCGGGCCTCGGACTTGTCGGCCACACCGCGCAGGCAAACATCTCGGACAATGTGATCCGTATCGGCTTTTTGACTGACATGGCCAGCGTCTATTCGGACATCGATGGTGCAGGTGGCGTCGAAGCCATTCGCATGGCGATTGCCGACGCGGGTGGTGAAATCAATGGTAAAAAAGTTGAACTCGTTTTTGCAGATCACCAAAACAAAGCTGACGTCGCCGCGGCACGCGCCCGCGAATGGTTCGACCAACAAAAAATCGACATGCTGGTAGGTGGAACAAACTCCGGCGTCAACCTCGCCTTGGCCGGTATCGCAGCTGAAAAGAAAAAGCCATTTTTCGCGATCGGTGCTGCCGCATCGGATCTGACAGGCTCACAATGCACACCTTACACCGTTCATTGGGCCTATGACACTGTAGCTCTTGCCCGCGGAACAGGCTCCGCTGTTGTAAAAGCAGGCGGTAAGACGTGGTATTTCCTGACGGCTGATTACGCCTTTGGTCATGCCCTCGAGCGAGACACTGCCAAAGTCGTCAGGGAATCAGGTGGTGAAGTCAAAGGACAGGTTCGCGCGCCCTTGAACTCCTCCGACTTTTCCTCTTTCTTGCTGCAGGCTCAAAGCTCAAAGGCGCAAATCCTGGGCTTGGCTAACGCAGGTGGTGACACCATCAACTCGATTAAAGCCGCCAATGAGTTCGGTATCGGCAAAACGATGAAATTGGCGGGTCTGCTGATTTTCATTAATGACATTCATTCTCTCGGTCTACAAGCCACCCAAGGTATGCAATTTACAGACGGTTGGTACTGGGATCAAAATGATGAGACACGCGCATGGTCCAAGAAATTTGAAGCCCGCGTCAAGCGTAAGCCTTCGATGATTCAAGCAGGTGACTACTCAGCCGTGTCTTTTTACCTGAATGCCATCAAAGCGACGGGTAGCGATGACGGCGATACGGTCATGAAATGGATGAAATCCAATAAAGTCAACGATATGTTTGCCAAGAATGGATATGTCCGCGAAGACGGACGCATGGTGCACGATATGTTCTTGATGGAAGTCAAGAAACCAAGCGAATCCAAAGGCCCTTGGGACTATTACAAACAGATCGCCGTGCTGCCCGGTGAGGAAGTATTTACCAAACTCTCCGAATCCACCTGCAAGCTCGTCAAGAAGTAAGCAGACCCCACCCCCGGCGACCAATCGGTCTGTCCGGGGGTATTACTCTGTTCTGGCAATTGGCTTGTTGAAGTAGGCAGACGATGATCACTATTTTTGGTATTCCCTTGCAGGCATTTCTAGGCCAGTTGTTGCTGGGCCTGGTAAACGGCTCCTTCTATGCCATATTGTCGCTGGGCTTGGCTGTTATTTTTGGCTTGCTCAACGTCATCAACTTTGCTCACGGCGCGCTGTATATGCTGGGCGCTTTTCTGGCTTGGATGGGCTTGAACTACCTTGGGCTTAATTACTGGGTGATGCTGATCCTTGCTCCAATTTTGGTAGGGCTTTTTGGCATCCTGATTGAAAAATTTCTACTCAAGCATCTCTACAAACTTGATCATCTGTATGGCCTGTTATTGACCTTTGGCATCACACTGTTGATCGAAGGTTTATTCAGAAGTTTTTATGGCGCGTCCGGTCAGCCCTATTCAACACCAGAGGCTCTGCGCGGCGCCACAAACCTTGGCTTTATGATGCTCCCGAATTATCGGGCCTGGGTGGTCGTGGCCTCCTTGACGGTCTGTCTGATCACTTGGTTCATTATTGAGCGCACAAAACTCGGCGCACTCTTGCGCGCGGGAACAGAAAATCCAAGGCTCGTCGAAGCATTTGGCGTGAATGTCCCGCTGATGATCACCTTGACTTATGGCTTCGGAGTTGCCCTGGCTGGTTTCGCCGGCGTGTTGGCCGCACCGATCATTCAAGTCTCGCCGTTGATGGGGTCCAACTTGATCATCGTTGTGTTCGCGGTCGTTGTGATCGGCGGAATGGGTTCAATCTTGGGGGCAATCGTGACAGGTCTTGGGCTCGGTGTCATTGAGGGACTGACAAAAGTCTTCTGGCCAGAAGCCTCAAGCACGGTCGTTTTCATCATCATGGCGATTGTCTTGCTGATTCGCCCAGCCGGTTTGTTCGGAAAAGAAAAATGAATCGTCAGAATCTCGGCTATCTCATTGCGTTGATCTTGTTGGCCCTTGTGCCCTTGACAGGTATCTATCCTGTTTTTGTCATGAAGATCATGTGCTACGCACTCTTTGCCTGCGCTTTCAATCTCTTGCTGGGCTTTACGGGTCTACTTTCATTTGGTCATGCAGCCTTTCTCGGGAGTGCCGCATACGCCTCGGGGCACGCAATAAAAATATGGGGTTTCCCGACTGAAGTCGGGCTGGCTTTTGGCGTGCTCGTGGCCGGAGTCCTAGGGCTGGCGATGGGTGCACTGGCCATTCGTCGCAGCGGGATCTACTTTGCGATGATCACGCTTGCCCTGTCTCAAATGGTGTATTTCTTCTTTCTGCAAGCGAAGTTCACGGGTGGTGAGGACGGCTTGCAGGGTGTGCCGCGTGGAACCTTGTTTGGTCTGATTGACTTGAAAAGCGACTTCAACCTCTACTACCTGGTCATGGTGATTTTTGTCTTAGGATATTTCATCATTTGGCGGACTGTTCACTCTCCCTTTGGACAGGTACTCAAAGCCATTCGTGAAAACGAAGCCCGCGCGACCTCACTTGGTTATGACGTAGACCGCTTCAAGCTTCTGGCCTTTGTTCTCTCGGCAATGTTGGCCGGTCTGGCTGGCTCGACCAAGATGCTCATTTTTGTCTCCGCGACCTTGACCGATGCGACCTGGCAAATGTCTGGTTTGGTGATCCTGATGACACTGATTGGCGGGCTGGGTACCTTAGTCGGTCCGGTGATCGGCGCCTTTATTGTCGTGCTGCTTGAAAACAAAGTCGGCGATCTTGGTGCCACGCTTACGAGCTGGACCGGGATTGAATGGTTTCAACGTTTGGGTGAATCCGTCACGATCGTGATCGGATTGATTTTCGTGATTTGCGTGCTGGCTTTTCGTCGCGGTATCGTGGGCGAGTTTAGTGCCTGGCTTGAGCGTCGCAAGGCGCTCAAGCAAACTTGATCCTCAAACCAGTGCCAGTCGCCGAACGCGCTGTGCAACAAGACCTGCAATCAGTGCTTTGAGCAAGTCGCCAGGAATAAAAACCACAATGGCCCAGGCGGCTTTGCTCAAAGTCATTCCGGTGACCATCGACAGCCAGGGGATGCCCGCGGCATAGACCACCAGCATACCTCCCGCAACGCTGGCCAACCAGTATCTGAAAACCTGCGGCGCGATGGTTGACCAACCCTGCTGTCCACCTGAGGCCTGACCACTTGGCAAACGCCCCGCAAGCCAACCTGTCACAAGGGCACCCGGGATCATGCCCAAGAGAAAGCCTCCTGTTGGACCTGCCAGCACGGCCAAACCCGCTCGTCCGCCAGGCAATACTGGAAGACCGATCATGGCGATCAAGACATAGGTCAAGACCACCAAGCCGCCCCGCCAGGGACCCAAGATCAAACCCGCAAGCATCACACCAAAAGTCTGCAAGGTAACCGGCACGGGCACCCAAGGGACGGGCACAGGAGGAATCAGTCCCAGCACGATAATCATCGCTGTAAAAAGGGCAACCAATACCAGATCTTTTGTGTTCAACATCCGTTATCCAAAATTAGAAATATTCAATCGAGCGCTACTGCCTGGCGTCCACCGCATCGGCTATATCCTGAGCGCGACGCAATGTCCGCAACAACATGGGGACACCCATTGTAAGTGGACTCGCTTTCAGTCCTCGCGCAGCCTGCGCTTCGCGAATTTCCGTCCATTGCATTGAAAGCTCAGGGATCAGACGCAGCGTCAGACCAAACACCAGCGCGACGCGCCCGCTGTTGACCCAGCCGCGAGCATGCAAAGGCTGCAGCACCCAGACCAATACATCCATCATTTGCGCAATTGAAGTCGTCATCGAAACCAATAGCGCACCAAGCAGCAAGGCCCCCATGCGCAACCCTACCTCGAGGGCTGCAAGAGGTGACTGCGCCACTGCCGCAAACACAGTGATGGCCAATACGAGCCAACTTAAGCTACGAATGTGGTGCCATAGCTTGTCCAGCCGCGCTCCAGACTGCTGGATGAGACCAAGCACAGCGATCAATGCAATCAACAGAATTCGCCAGTCGCGCACCCCCATCAATCCGGCACCCGCCAGCATGAGTAACGAGAGCTTGAATCCTGCGGACATCCGGTGGAGCCAACTCTGCCCGGGAAAATAAAAAGCGCCCATCAGCCGCAGTGCTCCCGATACCAAGATGTGGCCGAATCTGGCAGCCCATCAAACGCTAGTCGTCCGTCCTTAAGGATCAGTACACGATCCATCGTTTGCATCAACTCCAGATCGTGGCTCACAATCACGGCAGATTGGGGCAGCGCGGACAGATGCTGCTCGAAACGGTTGCGCAATCTCAAATCAAGTTGCGTAGTTGGTTCGTCAAACACCAGAATCTCTGGCTGCATGGCTAACACGCCGGCAAGTGCGACCAACTGTCTCTCGCCACCTGAAAGTGTATGGATCAAGCGATCCTGCAAGTGGAGGATACCGAGTTGACTCAAGGCATCAATGATGCGCAGGCGTCTGGCCGAGGCTTCGGGTACACGTCGTTTCAGACCAAATTCGATATCCTCACTCACGACAGGAAAAACAATCTGGTTATCAGGGTTTTGAAATACAAAACCGACCTTCCTGCGTATCTTTTCAACCTCATGCCGAGTGTCTAGTCCATTCACGCAGACTTGACCGACTTGCGGAAGCAATAAACCGTTAATAAGTCGAATAAAAGTACTTTTACCAGAGCCATTCGGACCAATGATGCCGATGCGACGCTCAGACAGGCTTAAGCTCAAGTCCGCCAACGTTTGACGGCCCTCGCGTTCGACAAAGATATTTTTAAACTCGATTAACATGGTGAATGATTATGCATGAGAACTTTTTCCAAAACGATCACTCCAAGTAAATATGCCAAAAATCAATAAAACCGACGCTGAATGGAAAGCTCAGCTTTCGCCCGAGGAATACTACGTTGCCCGCCAAAAAGGGACCGAGCGCGCCTTCACGGGGCGCTACTGGGATCATCGTGAGTACGGCATCTATCGCTGCGTAGGCTGCGGGACTGCATTGTTCGCCTCGGACACTAAATTTGACGCTGGCTGTGGTTGGCCAAGCTATTTTGAGCCGATCAATCCGGAAAACGTCAAAGAAGAATCAGATTTTTCTCACGGCATGGTGCGCACAGAAGTCATGTGCAACGTCTGTGACAGTCACTTGGGACACGTATTTCCCGATGGCCCACCTCCCACAGGGCTGCGTTATTGCATAAACTCTCTGTCCCTGACGTTCGAACCTGTCAAAACATGAAAAAATTCCTGTTCGACCTCTTTCCCCTCATATTATTTTTTGTTGCCTATCGTTTTGCGGACATTTATGTTGCCACTGCCGTCGCGATTGCAGCCGCCGTCCTGCAAATACTGTGGATCAAGCTCACGCGCAAACCCGTCGAGACCATGCATTGGGTCAACTTTGCCGTGATCGTATTTTTTGGCGGCGCGACGCTCTGGCTCCAGAACGAAGCCTTTATCAAATGGAAACCAACCGTACTGTACTGGTTGTTTGGCTCGGTATTACTAGTGAGCAAATACCTGATGGGACGCAACTTGATGCAAAAGCTGCTGGGCGCCAAGGTTTCGATGTCTGATGAGGCCTGGGGCAAACTCAACCTGAGCTGGGCACTTTTTTTCCTGGCCGCGGGTGGACTGAATGTATTCGTTGCCTTTTCCGGTCTGTTTACCGAAAGTCAGTGGGTCAATTTCAAGGTCTTTGGCCTGATGGCGTTACTGATTGTTTTTGTGATTGCCCAATCCATCTGGCTGGGCAAGCATATGCAACAAGAAGAACCTACAGAGCAGCTTGCGTCACCCGAGTCCAAGGAAATCAAACCATGACCAGTGTGACCAATCCTCACCTCGCCTTGCTCAAAGAGCGGCTGGCCCCGCTCAATGCCGTTGAAATGGACATTGTCGACGAGTCTCACCTGCATGCCGGACACTCCGGTAATCCAGGTAACGCCAGTCACTTCCGCGCCACAATCGTGGCCGAATGTTTTAACAACCGACCGATGATTGCGCAACATCGGCTGGTGTATGATCTTTTGCGCGATTTAATCCCACACCCGATTCATGCGCTTGCGCTGACTACTCGGGCGCCCTCCAAAGGAAATTCATGAAACGTATCGTTATGCTCGCCGCCGCACTTGTGCTGGTTGCACCTCTCCATGCTCAAAACGTTGCCACTGTAAATGGCAAAGCAATTACCCAGGCGAACGTCGATCAATTTGTAAAATTGTTGGTTGCCCGTGGCGCGACTGACTCCCCGGAAATGCGCGACCAGATCAAGCAAGAACTGATCAACCGTCAGGTCATGGTCCAGGCCGCTGATGCGGCAGGCATCCCCAAGGACCCCACAGTCGCCATCGAACTCGAACTCGCGCGTCAAGGCATTTTGGTACAGGCCCTGATGGCCGACTACCTGAAAAAGAATCCAATCACCGAGGAAGCTGTCAAAGCCGAGTACGAGAAACTTAAAAAAGCTGAAGCTGGTAAATTTGAATACAACGTGCGCCACATCCTGGTCGAAGACGAAAAGACTGCCAACGACATCCAGGACCAGCTCAAGAAAAAAACAGCCAAGTTCGAAGATCTCGCCAAACAATCCAAGGACACCGGCAGTGCCGCACGTGGTGGTGAGCTCGGCTGGGCGCCAGACAGCAATTATGTCGAGCCCTTCGCCAAGGCTGTGGCAGCCACCAAGAAAGGACAGCTTGCCGACAAGCCCGTCCAGTCTCAGTTTGGCTGGCACGTGATCGAAGTCTTGGACGTTCGTCCAATCGAGTTCCCGCCCCTGGATCAGGTTCGCAAAGAGCTCGAGCAAATGATGCGTGAACAAGCGCTGGCCGCTTATCAGGCAAAACTGCGCAGCGAAGCCAAGATTCAGTAATACTGACTCACCTGCATTAGACTGAAGCTACTGCGAGGCCTCAAGCAATGTCTTGAGGCCTTCTTCATTCAACACCGTCACGCCTAGCTCAGTCGCTTTTTCGAGCTTGCTACCAGCTTCTTCGCCAGCAACCACATAGCTTGTCTTGCGTGAAACAGATCCACTGACTTTCCCGCCTGCGGCGATGATGCGACTGGACGCCTCTTCGCGCGACCAAGTCGGTAGCGTGCCTGTCAGTACAAAAGTCTTGCCCGCCAAACCTGAACTGCGCTGCGCTTCTGGCGCCTGCGGCTCGACACCCTGCTCACGCAAGGCACGCACCACCTCCTGATTGTGTGGTTCGGCAAAAAATCGGGCGATCGAACCCGCCACCACAGGCCCCACATCCGGGACATTTAGCAACGCTTCAGGGGTAGCCTGCATCAGCGCTTCGATCGAACCGAAATACAAGGCCAAATCTCGCGCCGTGGTTTCGCCAACGTGTCGAATCCCCAGAGCAAAAATCAAACGATTCAGTTGTGGGCGCTTGGCCTGAGCAATCGCTTCGATCAGGTTCTCGGCTGACTTGCGACCCATGCGGTCATATTCCGAGAGCTCATCGACACGTAATGTGTAGATCTCTGCCAAAGAATGGATACGACCCCGATCGACCAGTTGTTCGACCAGCTTTTCACCTAAACCCTCAATATCCAGCGCTTTACGGCCTGCCGCGTGTATCAAACTCTGCTTGCGCTGAGCAGCGCAAAATAGTCCGCCCGTACAACGCGCAATGGCCTCATCCTCCACCCGCTCGATCGCTGATCCGCAAACAGGGCAGGCACTTGGCATCACAAAAGAAGCAGCGAAAATGGGGCGCTTTTCTAATATCGGACCAACGACTTCGGGGATCACATCACCTGCGCGACGCACGATGACGGTATCCCCCACCCGCACATCCTTGCGCAAGATTTCAGTTTCGTTGTGCAAGGTCGCATTGGTCACAGTGACGCCCCCCACAAATACAGGTGCTAGACGGGCCACTGGTGTAATCGCCCCTGTGCGACCTACCTGCACCTCGATATCCAGCAATACGGTGGTCGCTTCTTGGGCTGGAAACTTGTGTGCGACAGCGAACCGCGGCGCGCGTGCAACAAAGCCCAAAACACGTTGAGCAATTAAGTCATCGACTTTGTAGACCACACCGTCAATGTCGTAGGGCAATTGCGCGCGCCGTGCGCCCACCTCGGCATAAAACTGCAACAACTGATCGGCACCACGCGCCAGTACATGTTGTTTTTCATTGACTGGCAAGCCAAGCGCTTGCATCCACGCGAGCATGTCACGATGACGCGGAAATTGAACCTCTCCGATATCACCCCATCCATATGCAAAAAAACTCAACGGTCTGGTCGCGGTGATACGCGAATCGAGCTGACGCAAACTCCCAGCAGCTGCATTGCGCGGATTAACAAAAATTTTCTCGCCACGAGACTGCTGTGCGGCATTTAGGCGACTAAAGTCAGCAAGATTCATGAAAACCTCGCCACGCACTTCCAGAACGCGCGGGACTTCCTGGTCAGACCCCTTGAGTTTGAGTGGGATTGACTTGATCGTACGCACATTTTGGGTGACATCCTCGCCCGTTTGACCATCTCCGCGCGTGGCAGCCTGCACGAGCACGCCCTGTTCATAACGCAAACTGATGGCCAAGCCGTCGAGCTTCAATTCACAAAAGTATGTCACTTCTTCTGAAGGCGCGAGCTTGCCAGCCGCGCGCAACGTGTCTGCAATCCGCTTGTCAAAGGCCCGGACTTCAGCGTCTTCGAAGGCGTTCCCTAAAGAGAGCATGGGGACACTGTGCGTGACACTGCCAAATGCGACAAGCGGGGAAGCTCCAACACGCTGTGTAGGAGAGTCTGCAGTCACTAAGTCGGGATGAGCGGTTTCGAGTGTCTGCAACTCACGCATCAACGCGTCATATTCCGCATCACTCACCACGGGTGCGTCATGGACGTAGTAAGCCTGATTGTGCCGCTCAATCTCACTACGTAACCAAAGCAAGCGCTCGGTCACCGAGTCCCTCTGAGACATGGTCGAGAGCCTGCTCTAAGCAAAAACGCGTCGTGCGCGTGGGCTACCTGCAGCAAAACCTGCGGTTTCAAGCTGCGCATAGAGAGTTTTAAGTTTCTCATCGATCGCCACATCCGCCCCTGGCTGCAAGGGACGCAACTGATCATCCACCAACTCGCCTCCAACCCGACGCGCTAATTCGAAACCGACCTCGGCCATCTTTCCGAACGCTCGCGTATCGACAGGACTGCACGGCACATCAAGAAGCAGGCTTAAGCGATCAACACTTGCCATACCAGCATCGAACGACTCCGCATCCGCGCGTGACAACGTGAAACACACCAAACCATAGTCGCCCAACCAGACGAGTCCGCCATTAAACGGAACAAAACCCATGTTGACAGCCGCTGTAGTCACCTCCGTGACAGGACGCATGCTCCCAAGCAGCAGCGTTAAACCGACCTGGGTATCCAGCGCGGCACAGGTGTCATCCAGACGGGAAGCCGCATCCAGGACGTACTGTTGGTCCGGGCCTTCGATTGTGGATTCGAGCTGATCCGCCAGGCCTTGTGCACGATTCCAGATTTGCGACCACTCAATCGCTGACAGTGCCCCACTGCGATTGGCAAGCAAAACAGCCAAGTGCACAGAAACGTATTGACCATCGAGACGCAATCGCGCGTCCAGCTGGCCCTCCGCATCCTGAGCAAACATACGGACGGGTTTGCGACCCGCATTTCGCAGAGACTGCAACAGCGGCACCAGGTCTTCGCCCAGCATCGGCCCCTGGAAAGTGATTTCGATCACGACTTCAGTCGAAGGATCAGGCCCCTGCTCATCTAACGCTGCATCGGGATGCTCCTCGGCGGCATGACTGACCGAGTGCGCAAGGCCGTCATCTATTGCCACGCGTACGCCACCCAGACCAGGTTCGCGCCGCAGCTCGCCTGCAGCGACAAGAGAATCGCCAAGCAGCGGATCCTGTTCGATCACAGGCATTTGTGCTTGCATCCGACGCCTGACGCGACGATCCTGGAACCAGTTAAAGCCAAGCAGCAGCACGATAATCGCTGCACCGATCACAATAAGATAAATCTGCAACTCACTCATGTGTTGCCTCAAGTGTCACGCAGCTTCGGCAGCAAGCTGCAATGCGGATTCGATATCAACGGCCACAATACGCGACACACCCTGCTCCTGCATGGTCACGCCGACGAGTTGGCGTGCCATTTGCATGGCGATCTTGTTATGGGAAATAAAGAGAAACTGTGTATGGTCTGCCATGTTGCTCACGAGATTTGCATAGCGCTCAGTGTTCGCATCATCAAGCGGCGCGTCCACCTCGTCAAGCAGGCAAAAAGGCGCGGGGTTGAGTTTGAATAGCGCAAACACCAAGGCCGTTGCCGTCAGGGCTTTTTCTCCACCCGACAACAAATGAATGGAGGTATTGCGCTTGCCGGGAGGCTGCGCCATGACCTGCACGCCAGCATCCAAAATCTCATCACCCGTCATGATCAGACGCGCTTCACCGCCCCCGAATAACTTGGGGAACAACTCACCGAAATGTCCATTCACCTCGTTGAATGTCGTCTGCAACAGATCACGCGTCTCGCGATCAATTTTGCGGATGGCATCCTCAAGCGTTTCGATGGCAGTCTGTAAGTCAAGATACTGCGCATCAAGATAGCTCTTGCGCTCACGCGAAGCAGTCAACTCATCCAATGCCGCCAAATTCACCGAGCCTAAACTTTCAATTTTTCTCGTGATGCGTTGCACTTCGGACTGTAACCAGGCCGGACGTTGCCATTCATCCGTTTGTTGCGCCAAAAAGGCCTGCACCTCGGCCCGATCAACCTGGCGCTCATTAAGCTGTTCTGCAAACTGCTCAGTCGCCAGACGAGCGGCCTGCTCCTGCAACTGCAGCTGCATGATGCGTTCACGACGCGGTTCGAGTGAACGCTCGATCGTCATCCGCTCTTCGTCGGCCTCGCGCAGCTGAGCTGCGAGCGTATCCATTTCAATGCGTGCGCGGCCAAGCGTTTCCTCGCGTTCCGCACGCAATTCAAGCGCCTCCTGAAGGCCCGCTTCGGCCGCCGCGGCATCCAGGGTGGAGAGTTCAGACTCAAGAGAGAGCAGCTCTTGTTGCGCGCGTGTTGCCTGCTCCGTTGCGAGTTGCAGATTGCGCTGCAATTCAGCAATCCGGGCGCGTATCCCGCGCTCTGCAAACTCAGCCTCCTGTGCCCCTCGTTCCTGGTCGCGCAAACGATTACGGGCAGTTTCGGCTTCCTCGGACAAGGCCTCTCCCGCGATCTCTGCCTCGGAGTAAAGTTCCTGCTGCGTACCGAGCTCAGCGTCGAGCTCTTCAAAACGTGCTTCAGCCTCAAGTTTGGCTGCTGTCAGTTCTTCTTGCTGCGAGATCACCTCGGCAATATCTTGCTCGAGTCGTCCCGAACGCTCGCGGGTTTGCTCAACTTGTTGTTGCAAGCGCGTGTGTTCGAGTTGTATATCATGCAGCCGACGCGTGATTTCAGCGACACGCTGACGTGCAGGTGGCAAAGCCTGCGATACCTGCTGCCAGGCTGACTCGGCCTGCGCCACAGCTGAACGGGAATGATCCGCGATCAGTTGGTGCGCCTTGATTTCGCGCTGGAGATTTTCAATTTCCTGCTGACGCGCAAGCAAGCCCGCTTGTTCGGAGTCCGGTGCGTAAAAACGCACACTGTTCGCATCAACCAAGTGTCCGCCTTGCACCACAAGCATGGCACCAGCAGGTAATGTGGTGCGTGTGGCAAGCGCTTCGGTGACGTCTTTGGCAATATACACATTGCCTAACCAGCCTTGCAGCAATGTACGCAACTCAGGATCGGTAATGCGCAGCACAGAAGTCAAGGGATTGAACCCGGCAGGCGCTGAGGCAACTGGCGCCGCGGGTGGCAATTGATAGAAAGCCAACCGCGCAGGTGGCGCATCGCTCGCGAACGCGCGTGCCCAATCGAGATTTCGAACTTCCAGACCTGTCATGCGCTCATTGAGCACGGCCTCAAGCGCAGTTTCCCAGCCAGGTTCAACTTGTATTTTTTGCCACAAACGCTTCAATGCGCTGAGCTCATGTTTGGCCAACCAGGGCTCAAGACTGCCTTTTTTCTGAACGTCCTCTTGTAATCTAACCAGCGCCGTCAGTCGAGCATCCAGGCGTGCCAGGCTTTCAGCCTCGGCCTGCGCCTGCTGTTGCGCCTGGGCACGACGCGCGTCAGCCTCGGGCAGCTTGTCCTCGAGCTCGGCAAGCGCACCTTGCGCTTCTTCAAGAGACTCTTCAGCGACAAGTTTGTCGCCTGTCAAACGCTCCAATGCATCCACATCAGGGGTCTCCACGCCTCGCAACTCTTGCTGGAGTCGCTCGCGTCGCATTTCAAGCGTTTGTAACTGACGATCCGAATCGCGCTGAGTCTGAGCAACCAGGGCGAGACTCTGTTCCAAGCGCGCAAGCGTGGCGCGCATTTCCTCTCGTTGCGCAGCTGCCTGCCTGACACGCGCCTCGATATCGGGTAACCCCTCTTGCGCCGCCTGTGCCAGCTCGCGCGCTTGTTCAGCACGTGCGGCACTCGTCATCAGCTCGTCTTCGCCTTCCTGTATTTGCAGGACGCAATGCTCTTTTTGCGCGTCCCACTCCGTCATCTGGACTTGCAATTGGGCACGACGGGTTTGAACGCGATTGCGCGACTCCACCACGTGACGAATTTCAGCTTCGAGGCTGCTGACCTTGGCATTTGATTCGTATAAAAGACCCTGGGCGGCATGGACTGCATCACCTGCCGCATAGTGGGCTTGGCGACGCGCTTCGAGCGCGGCTTCGCTTGCCCGCAAACCCGCCATTGAAGCCTCGAGCTCTGTTTGCGCCCGATCGATTTCTTGTTGGGTACGCGCGCGCTCTTCGTGCGCGGCGGCTTCCTTGAGGAACCATAATGCGTTTTGCTTACTCTCACCCTCGGCCTGCAGCGCACGATACTCGCGCGCCACCTCTGCCTGGGACTCCAGTTTCTCAAGCTGCGCAGTGAGTTCACGCAAAATATCATCCACACGGACAAGATTTTCACGTGTGTCAGACAGTCTGTTTTCAGTTTCGCGCCGACGCTCTTTATAGCGAGACACACCCGCGGCCTCTTCGAGGTAGACGCGCAGCTCTTCTGGCTTGGCTTCGATCAAACGGTTGATCATGCCCTGGCCGATGATCGCGTATCCACGCGCACCAAGACCCGTTCCTAAAAAGATGTCGTTGACATCGCGCCGGCGAACTTGCTGGTTATTGATGAAATAGCTGCTGGTCCCGTCACGTGTCAGGACTCGACGCACAGCGATTTCGGAGTATGACGCCCATTGCCCGACTGCCCGACCGTCACTGTTGTCGAACACCAACTCCACCGATGCGCGGGCAGAAGGCTTGCGCTGTCCCGAACCACTGAAAATGACGTCCTGCATCGACTCGCCGCGCAGTTCGGAGGCACGACTTTCGCCCATCACCCATCGAACAGCATCGATAATATTGGACTTACCGCAGCCATTGGGGCCCACGACGCCCACGAGCTGGCTGGGAGTCGGAATCACGGTTGGATCGACAAAGGACTTAAATCCCGCAAGTTTGATCTGGGTTAGACGCACAATATAGGCACAATCTCATATGGAATCCTTAAGATCATAACGCAGCCTGAGCGAAAATAAGACGTTGATCGCCACCGCTCTGATGTGATCGGACTGTGGAAAAGGGGCAAAACCGCGGGGAATCCCTCATTCTTTTATTATGCGGAATGCCGCATTGTTGCGAGCGTTCATTTTTTCGGGAAACCATCTTGAATCGAGGCTTTTTTACCGTCATGGCTGCGCAGGCGCTGTCCTCGCTGGCGGATAATGCATTGTTTATCGCTGCAATCGCCCTGATCCAGGAGCTTCACGGTCCTGACTGGATGGCGCCGATGATGAAATGGTGGTTTGCAGCCTCTTACGTGCTGCTGGCAGCCTTTGTTGGCGCGATGGCCGACTCGTTCCCCAAAGGGCGCGTCATGTTTCTGACCAATGCCATCAAGGTCAGCGGCTGTTTATTGATGTTTTCCTATGCAATGTTCGGTCTGGCCCAGGATGGTCAGGTCGTGCTGGTCTGTGCGGCCTATGCGTTGGTTGGCATCGGGGCGGCCGCCTACTCTCCGGCCAAATACGGCATCGTCACCGAAATGCTCCATCCTCTCCAGCTCGTTAAAGGCAACAGCTGGATCGAGGGCCTGACGATTTTATCGATCATCCTGGGGACCGTGCTGGGTGGAGTACTCGTCTCACCCACGGTGTCCGCTTGGCTGCTGAGCCACGCGTGGATCAGTAGTATTGTTGACACGCCGGCTGAAGCAGCCATTCTGATGATTGCCTTTGTCTATATTGCGGCGGCGACGTGCAACCTTCTGATCCCGAATACAAACGTCGTCTATCCCAAACAAAACAAAAATCCGCTCAAACTCGTTAAAACCTTTGCCGGTTATGTACGTATTCTCTGGAACGACAAACTCGGACAAATCTCCCTTGGTGTGACCACACTCTTCTGGGGGGCTGGCGCAACGCTGCAACTCATCGTGATTGAGTGGGGTAAAAACAACCTTGGTTATCGTCTGGATCAAGCGTCCATCTTAATGGGCATCACCGCGCTCGGGACCATTGCCGGTTCGATTCTGGCGGGACGGGTACAACTACCCAAGGCCCTGAAAGTCCTGCCGCTTGGCGTGGCCATGGGCTTTATTGTCATGCTCATGCCGTTTGTCACCAGCGAAATGAGCATCAATGTGCTGGGCACACCGATCCCCTGGGTGGCCTATCTGCTGCTGATGCTCATCGGCCTGACCTCAGGCTTGTTTGTGGTGCCAATGAATGCGCTCCTGCAACACCGGGGTCATGTTCTCTTGTCGGCCGGTCACTCCATCGCTGTCCAGAACTTTAACGAGCAACTCAATATCCTGGTGATGGTGGCCGTCTACACACTCTTGCTGTGGCTAAACCTTTCCATCAACATCATCATCTGGATTTTCGGTGGGCTTGTCGCATTCATCATGATCATCATGATTCGCTGGAACCTGAGCAACCTGCGCAAGCAACCCAAACTTCTCGATGAAATCGGCCAGGAAGGCCATGGCAAAGCCTTGTAATGCCCTGTAATCCTTTTTAAAGCCAGTCAGAGACCGGAAACGGTCCTGACTAGCTGCAGATCCTGCCACGCTGCAGCCTTCAATGCCGGATGATTCAGCAGCTGAATGGGATGATTGGTCGCGATCAGCGGGATTTTTTGTCCCGCGACTGTCAGCGTATGGGTGACTTGGCGCAGGGTATCGAGCCGCCCATCCGTAGCAAGGAGCGACTGTGCGGCCCGACCGACCGCCAAAATACTAAATGGCCGGACGAGTTCAATTTGACGCATTAGATAGGGTTTGCACGCTGCAAGTTCTTCTGGCTTGGGATTACGGTTGCCGGGCGGACGACATTTAACAATATTACTCACATACACATTGTGCGTGCGGCTACTTTGGATGGACGCAAGCATGTTGTCCAGCATCAGTCCGGGCCGACCTAAAAACGGCTTGCCCTCACGATCATCCAGATCGCTCGGCGCTTCTCCAATCACCATGATGGCCGGTTGCATGACCCCCTCTCCAGGAACTATCTGCTGACGCTCCTTGCAAAGACCGCAAGCCCTGCATGCCCCGATCGTCATAGCAAGACTCTCTAAGTCTGCCGCCGCTTTCGCAACAGCGTTGGTATCGGTCGGGACGTCTGATTCGGAGTTGACGACCTTTGCAGTGGGAGCGGAAGAGGGAGGTAAAGATGGAACTGAAGAGGGTACTGTGGCGAGAACAGAAGTGGTAACAGAATTGGGAGCCGAGGAAGGTTTGGAGGCAACAACCGGAGGCGTGAGCGGTTTCTTAGGCAAGGCGGTCTCGCCGGGCAACCACGGCTTTTCAATACCGAGCTCTTGCAACCAAGCCAGTTGCAGAGCCGAATATCCAAGCGGTTGTGGCTTCGAAACGGTCATAAGCGATCAAAACCTTTTTTCAGGATGAGGGCGTCTTCACGTTGCCCCCTTGCAGCGGGATAGTAATCCCGTCTGATGCCAATCTGTACAAATCCCTCGGCCAGGTAAAAGGCCAGAGCCGAATGATTGGATGGTCGCACCTCAAGGACAATCCCTTCAGTGCCGGCGCCTTGCGCCATTTGGGTGACATGCGCGAGCATTTGTCTGCCATAGCCTCGACGCTGCGCGTCCCGAGCCACAGCAATGACCAGCAGATGTGCGACGTCCGGCGCGATCATCGTGACCGAAAATCCAACAAGACCCTCTGCTGTGCGCAACACCCAGGATTCATAACCCGCCTCGAGCGCGTCTTCAAAGTTTTTTAATGTCCATGGAAATGACTGTACCGCAGCTTCGAGCGCGACCACCTCAACCAAATCCGACCTCAACATAGGCAGCAAGGCGGCTGCACCGGGTGATTGCGCACGAGGATTGCCCCCATCGCCGCGTGCGCGCTCCCGCGTGGTGAAGGCCACCTTGTCGCGCAGATAGAGGGGTGCGGCGTGTTCCGGCAAGAGCATCTGGCCCACCCGATAGGCCTGCAAGGCCAATGCAGCCACCTCCTTCGCTTGCGGTCGAGCCTGCAAATCATCACTGACCCACGAGGCAGGCCAAGCGACTTGGGTCTGTTGTGCCACAACCGTCCAGCCCTCACCTACGATGGTCACCAGATGGTGTCCCGGATGGCGCGCACGCCAAAACTGCTGGCGTTGTTCAATGAATAACAGAACATCTTTTGCCGCCAGCAGCACCGGGGGCTGGAGCACGACAAGCTCGGACGACGACGAGTACGCATACACGCCAAAATACACCTCGTCCATGCGCGCATCGAGCGCGACGTACAAAAGTGCCCGAGGGTATCGCTGCGCTGCTTGGCTGGCCACAGCAGGTAAGGCACCCACCTGAATGACAGGGATATCCAGTGCAAGCGCGATACCCTGGGCCACACCGCAAGCCACGCGCACACCCGTGAACGCCCCGGGACCTTGTCCAAAAGCCACTGCGGTCAAGTCCTGACGCGTGACCCCCTGCTCGGTTAAAATAGAGTACGCCAAGGGGAGTATCGCGGAGGCATGGCCAGTCGTTCCTTCGATGACGCGCTGCGTCACAGTGATCGTAGATCCACTCTCCGAAAGGAGTGCGACGGTCCCCGTCGATGTTGAGGTTTCAAATGCCAAAATTTTCGTCATATCAGGATTGTAATGAACCTCTGATCGAAGCGAGTCTGCGCACCCAAACCGCCAGCTTAAAAATCTTGGCTGAGCCTTTCGACTGAAACACTTTATTACATGCTGTTAAGCATGTGTCAGAGTTTGTAAAACCTTGTGAGATTCACGCGATCTCGGAATCGACCACGGTTACATTTTTGCTTATGAACACTCTAAATACCCAATGCCCGCGAAAAATTCTCGTCGTGGATGATGACCTCAGACTGAGGGATTTGCTGCGCAGGTACCTCACCGAGCAAGATTTCATGGTTCTCACGGCAGAGGATGCGCGAGAAATGAACAAAATCTGGCAACGTGAGCATATCGACTTGCTGGTGCTTGATTTAATGTTACCCGGCGAGGATGGCTTATCCGTTTGCCGTCGCCTGCGCGCGACCCATGACAAAACACCAATTATCATGCTGACCGCCAAGGCCGAGGAAATCGACCGAATAATCGGTCTTGAGATGGGCGCGGACGACTATCTGTCCAAACCCTTTAATCCGCGCGAACTCCTTGCACGGATCAACGCTGTACTCAGGCGCCGTCATGCCGACGAACACCCTGGTGCGCCGGGCCAGGAAAACGAGTCGATTAGTTTCGGGCCATACACCCTCAATTTATCCACACGTTGCCTGACGCGCCATCAAGAAATCGTTCCCATCACGACCGGTGAGTTTTCCGTTTTAAAAGTCTTTGCGCGCCACCCCAAAATCCCTCTTTCCCGCGACAAACTCATGGAGCTTGCCCGCGGTCGTGAATACGAAGCCTTCGATCGCAGTCTGGACGTTCAAATTTCCCGTCTGCGCAAACTGATCGAAGTCAATCCAACCAAACCTGCCTTTATCCAGACTGTCTGGGGAATGGGCTATGTCTTTGTTCCGGATGGCCGCAATTAGCGTGCTCACGTTGCAACTCAAGCAACTCACGCTTCAGGCACGGCTATGGCGCGCAGGGATCCAGCGCAGATGGGTCTGGCTCTTGGATGTGCTGTCCCGCGTCGATCTTTTTACCCGTAGTTTTTTGCTTCTTTCCGCACTCATGCTTGCCAGTCTGGGTGCTTGGATTCTGATATTTTTAAGTCTGGAAATGGGACCGCGGGCAGCGCAAATGAGCCAGCGGATTGCAACCTCGATTAACCTGACGCAAGCGACACTGACCTATGCGCCGAGTAATGAACGGCAATCACTGTTGCATACACTTTCTCTGCGCGAGGGGCTTGATGTTTACACCAGGAGCGGCTTGGATGCGACTGAACCATTACCAAGTGGCAGGTACTGGCAGCGGGTGGCCAAACTCGTGCGCGCTCAACTCGGCGAAGAAACCATCATCGCCTGGTCCGTCAACGAGGTACCCGGTTTCTGGGTCAGTTTCAGGCTGGATCATGAAAAATACTGGCTCTCCTTCGATCGCCATGAGATTCGCCTGACTAGCAGTATTGAATGGCTCAGCTGGGGTGCTGCGGCGCTCCTACTCTCACTCATCGGCGCTGCGATTGGCGTGTCCTATATCAATCGTCCACTCGCCAGTCTGGCGCGCTCAGCGCAACTTTTATCGAAAGGCGCCTCGCCCCCCTCACTCCCCGAGACAGGCGCACGCGAGTTGCGCGCACTGAATTGCAGCTTTAACAGGATGGCCCGAGAACTTCACCAAGCCAACGCAGACCGGACCTTGATGCTGGCAGGTATTTCTCACGATTTGCGCACACCACTAACGCGCATGCGACTGGAAATCGAACTCAGCACCATGTCAGAGGAGGCAAGGCTTGCGATTGATCAGGATCTTGCCCAGATCGATCATTCGCTGTCACAACTGATGGATTATGCGCGACCCGCAAGCATCGAACCCCCTCGTCCACTCAACGTTTCAAAACTTGTTACTGAAATTACCGAGCGGGAGCGATGCCTGACCAAGCATGCGGGGGGCACGCTTTCAACCTCAATTGCCTCAGATATCTATGCGCAAGTATCCGCGACGGATTTACGGCGCATCCTGACTAATCTGATCGAAAACGCGAGACGTTACGGTCTGA
Source organism: Zwartia vadi (assembly GCF_030410375.1). GTDB lineage: Bacteria > Pseudomonadota > Gammaproteobacteria > Burkholderiales > Burkholderiaceae_B > Zwartia > Zwartia vadi. The sequence continues at coordinate 71,115 of NZ_JAUHHE010000005.1, read as the reverse complement.
CACCCGGCCGCGCACCTGCACTGGATGTGAGCCTGGAGGGCAATAGTCACTCCTTCAAAATCAAGATCTCCGATCGAGGACCCGGCATCCCTGCTCATGATATCGATCGCGTGCGCAAACCTTTCTGGCGCGGCAATCAAGCACGCACAGGCGCCTCGGGCACAGGGCTTGGTCTGGCAATCGTCGATCGTTTGCTACAACAGATGGATGGCTCGCTAAGCTTTCACTCGCGTGCTGGCGGGGGTCTGATTGCGCAGGTGGAAGTCTTTACCAGACAGATCGACGGTTAACACTTCCGTAACAACACCACGGCATTTGCTGCGATACCTTCCTTGCGACCCAGATGTCCCAGACCCTCATTGGTTTTGGCCTTGATATTGACATCGCAGATTGAGACGCCCAGATCACTTGCGATGTGCGCAACCATCGCTGGCGCATGTGGCCCGATTTTGGGAGCCTGAGCGTGAATCGTGGCATCAAGATTAACAAGTGTCCAACCAGCCTCCTGCACGCGTCGATAGGCCTCACGTAGCAAAACCCTGCTGTCTGCTCCCTTAAACCTCGGATCGGTATCAGGAAAAAGGCGTCCGATATCCCCAAGCCCCGCCGCACCGAGCAAAGCATCGGTAATGGCGTGTAGCAAAGCATCAGCATCTGAATGGCCTTGCAAACCGTGCGTGTGGGCAATAGTCACCCCACCCAGAATCAGAGGCCTGCCTTCGACCAGCGCATGGACATCAAAGCCTTGCCCGATACGAATGGAAAAATCATTCATAACCACGACTCCACCCATTTAAAATCTTCAGGCCAAGTAATTTTGGTGTTTCTGCCAGAGCCCGGTACCAGTATCGGGGAATAACCCATTGCCTCCATTGCCTGCGCCTCATCGGTGGGAGCATCGGAAGCGGCCATCGCCCGTGTTAACGCCTCTAACAACAAACCGGCACGAAACATTTGTGGCGTCTGCGCCTGCCACAGTCCCTCGCGGGAGACGGTGCGCGCCACCCGATCGGCTTTGGCATTGGCATCATTACCTGCAGCAGACATCTTGAGGGTATCGGCAACGGGCATGGCCAACAGCCCCCCCACTCCGTCCTCCAGACAGGCATCAATCAAGCGCGAAAGGGCATCAGCCGGCAGGCCAGGACGCGCGGCATCATGCACCAAGACCCAGTCCTCAGCCTTGAGTTGAGCCTCGCGCAGCGCGTTTAAAACAGTTTGCCCACGCGTCGCGCCGCCACAAGGAAAGCAAGACGTCCGGGGCATATCGGACAACAACCCGGCCGCCTGGTCATCATGAGGCGCAACCGCAACGCGCACCTCTTGAATGCGCGGATCGGCGAGCAACGCGCGAACGGAATGCCTAAGCATCGCTTGCCCTGCCAGCAAGCGATATTGCTTGGGTATCTGGGCCTGCCCTGCACTGAGTGCGCGCGCACCAATCCCTGCGGCTGGCACAAGCGCAACAATACGAAAAGAAACATCAAAGAGGGGCTTAGCGTGCGTCATATGCGCTTGATTTTATAATCAATGGTTTAGTCGGTGTGATTCATGTCTTTTTCAACCCTTCTCGCCTCGCTCAAGCCCGGTCTGCGTTTTGTCCAACCCACTCCGGCGGGCTCCGGAGATGCATGGCTGCTGACCGAACTTGCCCATGCGAGTGGCAAGACTCTTGTGATTCTGACAGCAGAGCCCCTCGAAGCGCAGCGATTAGCCGAAGAAATTCCGATATTTGCCCCGACTCTTAGGGTCCGCCCCCTACCGGACTGGGAAACGCTGCCTTACGATAGCTTTTCTCCCCATCAAGATCTGATTTCAGAGCGCTTACGCACCCTTCACGCCTTGATGCTAGGCGAGGTCGATGTGCTGACTGTGCCCATCACCACGACCTTGTATCGCCTGGCCCCACCCAGCTTTTTGGCAGCCTATACCTTTTCTTTCAAACAAAAGGACAAGCTAGACGAACAAGCGCTACGCACTCAGTTGACACTGGCCAACTATTCACATGTTTCACAGGTCACCGCACCCGGTGAATTTTGCGTCCGGGGAAGCTTGATTGATTTATTTCCCATGGGCTCGGTCGTACCATACCGCATCGACCTGTTCGATGACGAGATTGAGTCCATCCGCGCCTTTGATATCGATACTCAACGCAGCCTCTACCCCGTCGGTCAGGTGCAACTCCTGCCCGGACGTGAGTTTCCGATGGACGAAGCGGCTCGCAACCATTTCCGTGCCAGCTTCAGAGAAGTTTTCGAAGGCGATCCGTCGCGTGCACTGCCTTACAAAGATATGGGTAATGGCATCCCTTTTGCTGGTGTTGAGTACTACCTGCCTCTCTTTTTTGAGACAACCGCGACACTTTTTGATTATTTAAAAAGTGAAACCATCATTGTCACCCTTGGCGATATTGATGATGCCATGCGGCGCTTTACCCAGGACACCGCCACCCGCTACAACTTTTTGAAAAGCGACCGTGAACGTCCCGTACTGCCTCCCGATGCCCTCTTTCTACAAAACGAGGCATTGTTCGAGCATCTCAAAGCTTTCCCAAGACTCGCGCTCACATCGGAGAGCAAGCATCCGGATTTTGTCGCCGCGCCCGATATCGGAATTTCGCGACGTGCCGAAGATCCGCTCGCAAAACTGCGCGATTTACTCGCGCCATCGACGGGTGCGGGCAATCATCCAAGCATTCACCCAAAAAAAATCGTGCTGTGCGCAGACTCTCATGGCCGACGTGAAACCATTGTTCAAATGCTGGCAGAGCATGGCCTGGCGCCCGATGCGCAAACGGAATCCGTCGCGCTCTTTCTTGAAAGTGACGCCCATTTTGGTATCACCGTAGCGCCGCTGACGACAGGTTTCGGTATTCCTGCCAAAGGTCTGCTGTTTCTAACGGAAAACGATCTATACCCCGGTCATGGCGGCACGGCACGGCGCGGCAAACGAGACCAGGAACGTGCCAGTAACGTCGAAGCCATGGTGCGTGACCTGTCCGAACTGCGTGAAGGCGATCCAGTCGTCCACGCCCAGCACGGTATTGGTCGCTATCACGGCCTGGTCAATCTGGACATGGGTGAAGGCGAGATGGAGTTTCTCTATCTCGAGTACGCCAACAAAACCACGCTCTACGTACCCGTCTCTCAACTCCATGTCATTGCCCGCTACAGCGGCACGGACGCTGAGTCCGCACCCTTGCATTTACTTGGCTCCGGTCAGTGGGACAAGGCGCGACGCAAAGCCGCACAACAAGTTCGCGACACGGCCGCCGAGTTACTCGACCTGTACGCCAAGCGGGCCGCGCGACAGGGCTATGCGTTCAAATTACCACTAGCCGATTACGATCTGTTTGCCGAAGGTTTTGGCTTTGATGAAACAGCCGACCAGGCTGCTGCCATCAAATGCGTAATCGAGGATATGACCTCAGGCCGCCCAATGGATCGTCTGGTGTGTGGCGATGTGGGTTTCGGTAAAACCGAAGTAGCCTTGCGCGCGGCGTTTCTCGCAATCGCCAACGGTAAACAAGTTGCCCTGCTCTGTCCGACAACGCTATTGGCTGAACAGCATGCGCAGACTTTCGCCGATCGCTTTGCCGACTGGCCAGTGAAAGTTGTCGAGTTATCGCGGTTTCGCTCTGCCAAAGAAGTCAAAAGCGCGATCGAAGGCATCACCAACGGCACAGTGGACATTGTCATTGGCACGCACAAAATCCTCTCCAAAGACGTGCAGTTCAAACGACTGGGTTTAGTGATCATTGACGAAGAGCACCGATTTGGTGTCCGCCAAAAAGAAGCACTGAAATCCTTGCGCGCCGAGGTCGATGTACTAACGCTCACCGCCACCCCCATCCCGCGAACGCTGGGGATGTCTCTCGAGGGGATTCGTGATTTTTCCGTCATCGCCACTGCGCCTCAAAAACGTCTGGCAATCAAAACATTTGTCCGCCGCGAAGACAACAGCACGATGCGCGAAGCCTTGCTGCGCGAACTCAAACGGGGTGGACAGGCCTACTTTCTGCATAACGAGGTCGAAACTATTCACAATCGCCGCGCCCGGCTCGAAGAGCTCGTGCCGGAGGCCCGCATCGCGGTCGCACATGGCCAGATGGGTGAGCGAGACCTTGAGCAAGTGATGAAAGGCTTTTATCAAAAGCGCTTCAACGTCTTGCTCTGTACGACAATTATTGAAACAGGCATCGATGTACCGAGCGCCAACACCATTATCATTCATCGCGCCGATCGGTTTGGACTGGCTCAGCTGCATCAGTTGCGAGGCCGTGTCGGTCGCTCGCACCACCAGGCTTACGCCTATCTTATGACACCCGGTGAGGACGCGATCACCAAGAACGCTAAAAAGCGTCTAGAAGCGATTCAGGCGATGGAAGAGCTTGGCTCGGGTTTCTTTCTGGCGATGCACGATCTTGAAATTCGAGGCACTGGCGAAGTACTCGGTGAGTCTCAATCCGGAAATATCCAGGAAATCGGTTTTTCCATGTACAACGACATGCTGAACGAAGCTGTACGAGCCTTGAAAGCAGGCGTTGAGCCGGATTTGGATGCGCCCTTTAACGCAGGCTGCGAGGTCAACCTGCATGCCCCTGCTCTACTACCTGCAGACTATTGCGGTGATGTGCATGCGCGCCTTTCCATTTACAAACGTCTCTCCAACACGACGAATGAGGATGACCTCATCGCGATTCAAGAGGAGCTGATCGATCGCTTTGGCAAGCTGCCGGAACCCACGCGCACACTGATTGCCACGCATAAACTGCGTTTACTCGGACTTCCGCTTGGTTTACAAAAGATCGATGCCAGCGAAACTCAAATCGTTTTACAGTTCAAACAACATGCGCCAGTCGATCCACTCAAGCTGATCGAACTTGTCCAGAAACAGCGTCACATCCGTTTTTCAGGTCAAGATAAGCTTCGTGTCGAAATCAAAGCCTCAGATGTCCCTGCACGTTTTGATGCAACACGTTCCGTGATAAGGGCGTTACATTAAACAAAGCATTTCACTCAACCCTTCGTCATTATTACTTTTACCTACTCTGATTACTCAGCTCCTTTCACCCATGACCGCCTCCATGCGCACAGAAAATCTTGTCATTCAGTCCCCTGCCCTCTCGGGTGATTTGATCGAACACGCGGCCGCCATTGCGGAAGCCTCTGGCGTACAGCGCCTGGGCACAACCGCCGCACGAATCTTGGGTGTCAGCACAGATTCGAGTATTCATGAGGAAATCAGGCTCTGGGGTGAACGCGTGAACGTTGACACCGCCTACGTTTTGGCTGGCGCGCGCCTGACTGATTGCAAGATCTTGGCGATGGATATGGACTCCACACTCATCAACATAGAGTGCATTGATGAAATCGCCGCCTTTGGGGGCGTCAAGCAACAAGTTGCGAGCATTACCGAGGCTGCCATGCGCGGTGAGATCAAGGACTTTTCTGAAAGTTTGATTCGTCGCGTGGCGTTTTTAAAAGGCTTGTCGACCGATGTGCTTCAGGCTGTTTTTGATCAGAAACTCCGTTTGAACCCAGGAGCAGAACAGCTCGTGAAAACCGCTCAGCAAGCGGGACTCAAGGTTTTGCTTGTCTCCGGCGGATTTACATTTTTTACGGAAAAACTCAAAGCACTGTTAAATCTCGATGCTGCACATGCTAATGTTTTAGAGGTAACGGATGGCGTTTTAACTGGCACAGTTCGAGGCAAAATCCTCGACGCTCAAGGCAAAGCGGACACCTTGCGTGCGTTGGCCCAGGAGCTTGACGCCCGTCCGGATCAAATCATTGCGATTGGCGATGGTGCGAACGATCTAAAAATGCTTGGACTTGCAGGCTATTCCGTTGCGTATCGAGCAAAACCGGTTGTGAGAGCGCAAGCGCGCTATGCTCTCAACGTTGCAGGGCTGGATGGCGTACTGAACTGGTTTGAAAATTAAGTGTTTTGAATGAAGTGCGCCGAATGTTTTGCGCTTGTGTAATTGCGCTTGTCTAATTTCGCTTAAGCAAATATCGCACGACAAAGCCTGGAAACGCTAGCACCACAAACAAACTGAGCGCGGTGACATAAAACTCCCACTTTTGAGTGAAAACGTTACCGATCATTCGCTCAAAAAACAACCCAATCAAACCAATCACCCCGTACCAGACAAGAAACTCCAGTACTCTGACCCAAAAGGGCTTAATACCGTTGGCGAAACGCGGCACGCTCAAGACTGCGAACAATCTTTCGTTAACAAAAGGAAGGTTCGCCGCCACACAAGCCAAAACGATCAACAACCAGACTGCGGCACTTTGATCCATCACCAATGACCCCCGTTTGAAACAAAACAACCGCGAATCAGATCGCCTGGGTTCAATATGAAAGAGTGATGTGCATCACCTGCAGGCACAAGGCGATCAACGCACCAGGCATCAAGCCAAGCACCAGAACCAACATGCTATTGACCAACATCAAACCGTTGTGCATGAAGCTCATTTTCGGAACTGGCATGACAGGCTCGGCTGGCTCATCAAAGTAAACGACCTTGATGATCCGCAGGTAGTAGAACGCGCCAATCAGCGAGAACATTACCGCCACGACTGCCAGCCAGAGACGATCAGACTGAAGCAAGGACTGCAAAATCAGCAGCTTTGCGTCGAATCCGACCAGAGGTGGCAAACCTGCCATGGAGCACATCAAAATGAGCATCATTGCGGCAATCCACGGGCTGCGTTTGTTCAAGCCTTTGAAGTCATCGATGTTTTCGCATTCAAAACCTTCGCGAGAGAGATACATGACCAATCCCAAACCCGCCAAGGTCGTCAACACATAGGTCAGCATGTAAAACAATGCCGAACCGTAGGCTGAGGTATTTGCCTGAATGTCACCATCGATTGAACCGGATGCCAAACCCAGCATCACAAAGCCCATGTGTGAAATCGTTGAGTATGCCAGCATGCGTTTGAAATTTGTTTGCATGATCGCGGTCAGATTGCCGATTGCGAGCGACAACACAGCCAAAATCAGCAGCATGGGCTGCCAATGAGCGGCCAGCTCACCAAAACCAACGATCAACATCCGCACGACAATCGCAAAGACTGCAAGCTTAGGAGCAGCGGCCAGCACGAGCGTGACCGCAGTCGGCGCGCCTTGATAAACGTCAGGCACCCACATATGGAACGGCACGGCACCCAATTTGAAAGCTAAACCCGCCACCAGGAACACCACGCCAAAAGCAAGTGGCAGGAAGTCAATCTGACCCGATGCGACTGCATCAGCGATATTACGCAAATCGAGGTTGCCGGTTGCACCATACATCATGGACATACCATAAAGCATGAAACCCGAGGCAAGCGAGCCCAGAACAAAGTACTTCATCGCCGCTTCGGTCGACTGAGCATGATCGCGACGCATCGCCACCAGCGCGTACAGTGCGAGTGACATCAACTCCAGTCCAAGATAAATCGTCAGCAGATTGCCTGCGGAAATCATCACCATCTGACCAAGCAACGCAAACAACACCAGCACGTAAAACTCTCCGCCGCGCAGCATATCGCGCGTCTGGATGTATTCACGGCCGTAAATCAGCGTCAAGGCAACTGCGATGTACGAGGCAATCTTGAGTACATGGGCAAAAGGATCAGCAACATAAAGACCTGAGAAAGTCTCGCCAATCATGCCCACACTCAACTGCCACAAAGACACGGCAGTCAGGATAGCAAGCGTCAGCAGTGACAAACCATAGGCCAATGTACGGCGCGGGGACTGGCTAAACGCATCCAGGACCAGAATGACCATACCCAGCACCAGCAAAATAATTTCTGGTGCGGCCAGGGCGAAATCGAATTGGGATTGCATCATGGCGAGGCTTACAGTTTAGAAATAGAGACGTGTTGCAACAGGGCCTCAACCGACACGTGCATGACGTCGGTAAAGGGCTTGGGATAGACACCCATAAAGATCACGGCAACTGCCATGATGCTGAGCATCAAAAACTCCCGTGAGGACAAATCTTGTAAATTGCGGACATGGTCGTTGGCGACATCACCGAACGCAACGCGCTTGACCATCCAAAGTGAATACGCCGCACCCAAGATCAGGGCAGTTGCTGCCAGCAAGCCGATCCAGAAGTTGTACTCCACCGCGCCCATGATGACCATAAACTCACCAACGAAACCGCTCGTCGCGGGCAAGCCGGCGTTGGCCATCGAAAACAACACAAAAAAGGTCACGAATTTAGGCATGGTGTTCACCACACCGCCATACTCGGCAATCTGACGCGTGTGCATGCGGTCGTACATCACGCCAATACACAGGAACATCGCTGCGGACACGAAACCGTGTGAAACCATTTGAACGATTGCACCCTCAAGACCAGCGGTATTGAAGATAAACATGCCTAACGTGACAAAACCCATGTGCGCGATAGATGAGTAGGCCACGAGCTTTTTCATGTCCTCTTGCACAAGAGCCACCAAACCAACGTAGATCACAGCGATCAACGATAGAACGATGATGAAATCCGCCATGCTTGCTGCCGCATCGGGCACGATCGGCAAGGACAAGCGCAAAAAGCCGTAGGCGCCGAGTTTAAGCATGATGGCGGCCAAGACGACTGAACCGCCGGTCGGTGCCTCAACGTGTGCATCAGGCAACCAGGTGTGGACAGGCCACATCGGCACTTTGACTGCAAACGCGGCCAGGAAGGCAAAGAAAATCAAGGTCTGGGGTGTCGACTCCAACGGCAAGGTATGCCAGGTCAGAATATCGAACGACCCGCCAGAGGTGTTCCACAAGTATAAAAAGGCGACCAGTGTCAGGAGTGAACCAAGCAGCGTATAGAGAAAAAACTTGAACGCAGCATAAACACGATTCGGACCGCCCCAGACACCCACAATGATATACATCGGGATCAGGGTGGCCTCAAAGAAAATATAGAACAACAAACCATCGAGCGAGGCAAAGACGCCGATCATCAAGCCCGACAAAATCAGAAACGCTGCCATGTATTGCGAGATGCGCGAGGTAATGACCTCCCAACCCGCCACAACGACAATGATCGTGATAAAGGCGGTGAGCAATACAAACCAAAGCGAGATGCCATCCACACCGAGGTGGTAATACACTGCAAAGGCTTCGATCCAGATAGTCTTTTCAACAAACTGCATCGCAGCCGTCGAACTGTCGAAACCCAGATAAAGAGGAATCGTCACCAGGAAACTGATGATGGCGCCGACCAGAGAAAGGCTGCGTGTCAGGCCGGGACGATCATCTCGTCCGAGGGCCAACACAATCAGACCGCAAACGATCGGAACAAAAATCGAAAGCGTGAGCCAAGGAGTAGAAAAAGAAGCCATCTCGCTCGCCATCATTTGGTACCAAAGATAATGTAGGTGATCGCCGCCATCAGGCCGATGATCATCGCAAATGCGTAGTGGTAGATATACCCAGTCTGAAGGTGGCGTGTGACCGCAGCAATCATTCCAACCACTTTGGCAGAACCATTCACCAGCAGACCATCAATCAAACCGCGATCGGCCTGTTGCCAGAGACCTCTACCCAACAGGCGCGAGCCACGCGCAACCACTTGCTCGTAAAACCAGTCAAAGAAATACTTGTTGTCCAGGATGCAATTGATGAACTTGAGTTTGCTTTGAATTGCGGCAGGTACTTTTGGATTGATCAGGTAGCAATACCAGGCCACGACTGCTCCCGCAACCATCAACCAAAAGGGAACCGTCACGAAAGCGTGCAGTCCGTAAGCAAGCCAGCCATGCCATGTTTTAGCAATCGTCGCCATAGCAGGATGCTGAGCGAGCACAACGATTGAGTCTTTGAAGTAACCACCAAACAACAGCGGATCGACTAGCAGCGCACCGGCAATGACCGATGGAATCGCCAACATTGCCAGGGGAAAGGTCACCACCCAGGGTGACTCATGCGGCTTGCCACCGTGGTGACCGTGGTCATCGTGGCCGTGACTGTCATGACTATGGCTATCGTGACCGTGACTATCTTGACCTGAAGTATCGAAACGCTCTTTACCGTGGAACACAAGGAAATACACACGGAAAGAGTAAAGCGAGGTGACAAACACACCCAGCAGCGTTGCATAGTAGCCAAAGCTAGCGCCCCAGACCGTCGAAGCTGCTGCCGCCTCAATGATGTGCTCCTTGGAGTAGTAGCCTGCAAAGAAAGGCATACCGACCAGCGCAAACGTACCAATCAAAAACGTGATCCATGTGATGGGCATGTACTTGCGCAGACCACCCATGTTGCGGATATCCTGATCGTGATGCATACCGATGATGACCGAGCCGGCACCCAGGAACAACAAAGCCTTAAAGAATGCGTGCGTCATCAGGTGGAAAATCGCGACCGAGTAAGCCGAGGCGCCCAGAGCGACGGTCATGTAACCAAGCTGAGAGAGCGTTGAATACGCAACCACGCGTTTGATGTCGGTTTGAATGATGCCAAGGATGCCCAGGAAAAGCGCACCGATACCACCAACAATAATGATGAGAGATAGCGCCACATCAGAGAGCTCGAACACTGGCGAAAAGCGCGCCACCATGAAAATTCCTGCGGTCACCATGGTTGCCGCGTGAATCAACGCCGAGATTGGTGTGGGACCTTCCATCGAGTCTGGCAGCCAAGCATGCAAAGGAACCTGAGCGGATTTACCCATCGCACCGATAAACAGACAGATACACGCAACAGTCAACAGCATCCAATTCGTGCCTGGCAAGGTATGTTTTGCCAATTCGTCAGCCTGCTTGAAAATGTCGCCGTAGTGCATGGTGCCGGCATACGCAAAGAGCAAACCAATGCCAAGTACGAAGCCAAAGTCACCGACTCGGTTAACCAGGAAGGCCTTCATATTGGCAAAAATGGCGGTTGGTTTGGTATACCAAAAACCGATCAGCAGATAGGAGACCAGACCCACGGCTTCCCAACCAAAGAACAATTGAACCATGTTGTTTGCCATCACCAGCATCAGCATGGAGAACGTAAACAGGGAAATATAGGCAAAGAAGCGCTGGTAACCAGGATCCTCAGCCATATAGCCGATCGTGTAAATGTGCACCATCAGCGAGACGGAGGTCACCACGACCATCATCAAGGCCGACAAAGGATCGATCAGAAAGCCGATCTCGAGCTTGGCTTGACCGAGCATCATCCATGTGTAGACCGTACCGTCATAACGCAGTCCGTTTAAAACGTCCAGCAAAACCAGCACCGAACCGACAGCAGAAAACGCAACCAGCGCGATGGTGATCATATGTGAGGTACGTCGACCGACTTGACGACCCAGAAAGCCCGTTCCAAACAGGCCTGCCAGCACGGCACCCAGCAAAGGGGCAAGTGCAATGGCTAAATAGAGACTAGGTGAGCTAAACATATTCTTCTATATCCCGATTAGCCCTTTAGGCGGTCAAGTTCGTCAACATTGATCGTGCTGAGATTGCGGAACAACAGCACCAGGATCGCCAAACCAATCGCAGCCTCGGCTGCAGCCACCGTCAGGATAAAAAACACAAACACCTGACCCGCCTCGTCACCCATCCAAGTGGAAAACGCGACGAAGTTCATGTTCACCGCCAACAACATCAGTTCAACCGACATCAGCAACACGATCAGATTTCGGCGATTCAAAAAAATCCCGAACACGCCTATTGCGAACAAAATGGCGCCGAGTACCAAGAAATGGGGAAGTGTCAAAGTCATCATGCCTGATCTCCCGATTTAGCGTTGACGGCTTCCTGACTAGGCAGGTCAACCAGTCGCACACGATCGGCTGCACGCACCCGAACGGATGCTCCGGGATCGTTGTATTTGACGTCGCGTCGCTTGCGCAGCGTCAGCGAAATGGCGGCAATCATGCCCACCAGCAAAAGTACAGCGCCCACCTCAACTGCATAGGCATATTCGGTATACATCAACTCGCCCAAGGCGCGCGTATTGTTGTAATCGTCACCCATTTCGGCAGCAGGACCAACCTGGCCCCATGAGGTCGCGAGCACAAAGGACATCTCGACCACCATGATGAGCCCGACGATAAGTCCCATCGGCAAATACGTTTTGATCTGGGTGCGCAGCTCTTCCATTTTGATGTCGAGCATCATCACAACGAACAGGAACAAAACCATTACCGCGCCCACATACACCAGCACGAGCAGCAAACCGAGGAATTCCGCACCCAGCAACATCCAGATCATGGATGCATTTGCAAAGGCAAGAATTAAATGTAAAACAGCCGTCACTGGGCTGGTTGCGGTGATGACGCGAAAAGCCGCCACCACCAGCACGATGGCAAGGACATAAAACAAAATAGTGATAAACATGATTTCTTTTAGCCCCGGCGATCAGCGATAAGGCGCATCGATGGCGCGATTGCGGGCGATCTCGTCTTCGTAACGGTCTCCCACTGCCAACAACATGTCTTTAGTGAAATACAAGTCACCACGCTTTTCGCCGTGGTACTCATGGATATGGGTTTCAACAATCGAGTCAACCGGGCAGCTTTCCTCGCAAAATCCGCAGAAGATGCACTTGGTCAGATCAATGTCGTAACGCGTGGTGCGACGAGAACCGTCCTCACGCTGGTCCGACTCGATCGTAATAGCCATGGCCGGACAAACCGCCTCGCATAATTTACATGCAATGCAGCGCTCTTCCCCGTTCGGGTAGCGGCGCAAGGCGTGCAAACCACGAAAACGCGGGGACATCGGCGTCTTTTCCTGAGGATAACGCAGCGTGATCTTGCGCTTGAAAAAATACTTGCCGGTCAACTTCATGCCCTTGAGTAACTCAAGCAGCAAGAGGCTACCGAAAAAATCCTTGATCGCTTCCATAAATGCCTTTTTTGCCGTCGAGTCGCGGTCAGTTCCAGATGTTCCAGGGTGTTTGCATCCAGATCGCCACTACGACCAGCCACACACCCGTCAGAGGGATAAAAATTTTCCAGCCCAAACGCATAATCTGGTCATAGCGGTAACGCGGAAACGAAGCGCGGAACCAGATAAACAAGGACACCACACAGAAAGTCTTGATCCCGAGCCAAAGCCAGCCTGGCACCCAGGTCAAAGGAGCATATTCGACCGGTGCGGCCCATCCGCCCAGGAACATGATCGCGGCCATGCATGACAAAAAGATCATGTTGGCATATTCACCGAGGAAAAACAGCGCGAACGCCATACCGGAGTATTCAACCATGTGACCCGCCACAATCTCGGACTCGCCCTCCACCACGTCAAAAGGGTGACGATTGGTTTCAGCAACTGCTGAGATCACATAAATCACAAAGAGCGGCAATAAAGGCAACCAGTTCCAGGACAGGAAGTTCAAGCCCATATCGGCAAACCAGCCACGCGTTTGAACATTGACGATCTCCGTCATGTTCAAGCTTCCGGACACGAGCAATACAGTGACCAAGACAAAACCAATTGCCAACTCATAAGAAAGCATTTGAGCCGAAGCACGCATCGCTGCCAAAAATGCATACTTGGAGTTAGAGGCCCAACCCGCGACGATCACACCGTACACACCAATCGAAGTGATGGCCATGACGTACAACAGACCGGCATTGACATCAGCCAGAACATGCTCCGGACCAAACGGCACCACTGCCCATGCTGCGAGTGCAGGCATCAGTGTCACAACAGGCGCCAAAATAAACAGAACCTTGTTCGCCTGAGTAGGGACGACAACTTCTTTCGTCAGCAGTTTGAAAACGTCTGCAAAGGGCTGAAGTAAGCCTCGGAAACCCACGCGATTCGGGCCTAGGCGAATGTGCATGAAGCCAATCATCTTACGTTCCCAGTAAGTGAGATAGGCCACGCACAAAATAATAGGAATGGTGATGCTCAGAATCCTCAGAAGCGTCCAGACCACATGCCAAGCTGTTGGACCAATCAGATCCGTCGCAAAAGTTTCAACAGCACTGAACAATTCCATCAGGCACGCTCCACTTGAAGTTGACCGAAGGCACTGCCCAACGCGGCCGTTTGTTCAAACGCGGCGGCGATACGTACCGCACCTTGCACCAAGGTGCGGTCTGATTCAGCAATCAGGCTCACCTGCCCGGTTGAGGACTTGACACGCACAGTGTCTCCAGCTTGTACGCCCAGACCTGCGAGAGTTTGCGGGTGCATGCGCGCAACCGGCGCACGCGAAGCAGCTGTCGCCTGTAAAGCAGGCGCGCGACGCACCATTGCATCACTGCGATAGATCGGCACATCTGTGACGCGCTGTAAACCTTGGGTCGCGACAGTCACCAAACCAGGCTGTGCGTTCAGCGCATTAGACAAACGACCATCCACTCCGTTGGCCATGACCGCATCGCGCACAGTCTCGGAGGTTTCGTCTTCGAAACCATTGAGGTGCAAGACGTTACCCAAGACACGCAGCACCTTCCAAGCCGGACGGCTTTGTCCACGTGGGGCTGCAGTACCCTTAAAGCTCTGGGCTGTTCCCTGAGCATTCACAAACGTACCAGAGGTCTCTGTAAACGGCGCGACTGGCAACATCACATTCGCCCACTCGCGTGCGTTGGAGGCGTAAGGAGTCAAGGCGACCACAAAATCAGCCGCCTTGAGCGTGGCGACGGCCTGGGCACCATTGTCAGCATCCAAGAGCGGCTCAGCATGCAAGACGACATATGCCTTCAAGGCCTGGGACAACATCGATACAGCGCCTTTGCCGCCTTTCACAGGCACCGCACCGGCGAGATAACCTCCAACGGTATTGGCACCCGAGGTCAGGAAACCAAGTTTCCCGCCAGACAACTGGGCGACTAATTGAGCATTGGCGGCAATCGTGGTCGCTGTCGGAGCATTCACAGCCGTATTACCCAAGAGAATAGCCACGCGCTCACCGCTTGCGAGACTCTGCGCAATAGTTTGCGCAACGGCATCAGGCTGAATCGAAGCGAGTGCTGCGGGGACTTCCTGAGCCTTGAGCTTGCACAGGGCCACAGCAACCTGCGCAACAGTGTTCGCTAAGGCATCCGGTTGAACCGTCAAACGCGCGGTCAGCTTGAGCAAGGGATCATCACCAGCGATGTCGATGGCAGAAATCTGCGTGCCACGCTTGGCAGCCTGGCGCAAGCGCTGAGTCATCAGAGGATGGTCTTTGCGCAAAAACGAACCCACAACCAACACACGATCCAACGTATCGAGTTCGGCCACAGGAAAACCAAGCCATGGGGCGCCCGTCAAGGCAGCATCCAGCGACGCGTCAGTCTGACGCAGGCGGAAATCGATATTTTCAGAACCCAAGCCGCGAGTGACGCGCGCCAGTAGAGCCAACTCTTCGAGTGTTGAGTACTCGCTGGCCAAGGCACCAATCTGCGCGCCACCAAAAGCGTCACGCACATCCATCAACCCATGCGCAACGACCTGCAGCGCATCGGACCAGGTCGCTTCGTTCCACTGCCCGTCCTCGCCCTTAATCATTGGCACCGTCAAGCGATCTTCGTTTAATCCCTCGTAGGAGAAACGATCACGATCGCTGATCCAGCACTCGTTTAACGCCTCGTTTTCAAAAGGCACCACCCGGATGACCTCGTCGCCTTTGACTTGCACGACAAGATTTGCACCCAAACTATCATGAGGTGAAACGGAACGACGACGAGCCAACTCCCAGGTACGCGCCTGATAGCGGAAAGGTTTTGACGTCAAGGCACCAACTGGGCACACATCAATCATGTTGCCCGACAATTCAGACTCGACTGAACGGCCGACAAAGGTTGTGATCTCGGAGTGCTCGCCACGGCCCAGCATGCCGAGCTCCATGACGCCAGCAATCTCTTGACCAAAACGCACGCAACGCGTGCAATGGATGCAGCGGGACATTTCCTCCGCGGAAACCAAGGGTCCCATTTCTTTGTGAAAGACGACCCGTTTTTCTTCTTTGTAGCGAGAGGTCGAACCACCGTAGCCAACCGCCAAGTCCTGTAACTGGCACTCGCCCCCTTGATCGCAAATCGGGCAATCAAGTGGGTGATTGATCAACAGAAACTCCATCACACTTTTCTGGGCGGCGACTGCGCGCTCGGAACAGGTGTGGACTACCATGCCATTGGTTGCGGGCGTCGCACACGCAGGCATCGCCTTGGGTGCTTTTTCAACCTCAACCAGACACATCCGGCAGTTTGCCGCGATGGATAGTTTCTTGTGATAGCAGAAATGCGGCACATACACGCCAAGCTTATGCGCGGCGTGCATCACCATGCTGCCTTCTTGCACTTCGACTTTCTTGCCGTCGATGGTTAACTCAACCATAACTTTGTCCAGACCTTAGAGATAGGGGGCTACGACACATCGCTTGTGCTCGATGTGGTGTGCAAATTCATCACGGTAATGCTTGAGGAAACCACGCACTGGCATCGCAGCGGCATCACCTAACGCACAAATCGTACGCCCCATGATGTTGCCTGCAACAGAATCCAGCAAATCGAGATCCTCGGGCCGACCTTGACCATGCTCGATGCGGTTGACCATGCGGTAGAGCCAACCTGTGCCTTCACGACAGGGCGTGCATTGACCACAGCTTTCTTCAAAATAAAAATAAGACAAGCGCAAAAGCGACTTGACCATACAACGCGTATCGTTCATCACGATCACGGCACCCGAACCCAGCATCGAACCTGCTTTGGCGATGGCATCGTAATCCATCGTGGTGTCCATCATGATGTGGCCTGGAAGCACCGGCGCACTGGAGCCTCCAGGGATCACGGCCTTCAGTGCTGAACCGCCACGCATACCGCCGGCGAGTTCGAGCAATTTTGAGAAAGGTGTCCCAAGAGGGATCTCATAGTTGCCGGGACGTTCAACATCGCCGGTAATAGAAAAGAGTTTAGTGCCACCGTTGTTAGGCTTGCCGACCTCGAGATACGCTTGACCGCCATTGCGGATGATCCACGGCACTGCAGCGAAGGTTTCGGTATTGTTGATGGTTGTTGGTTTGCCATACAGCCCAAAACTGGCGGGGAAAGGCGGCTTAAAGCGTGGCTGGCCTTTTTTACCCTCGAGCGATTCGAGCAAGGCAGTTTCTTCGCCGCAGATATAGGCACCATAGCCATGAAAAGCATGCAACTGAAAACTGAAGCTTGAACCGAGAATTTTGTCGCCTAAAAAGCCAGCCTGACGCGCTTCTTCAAGTGCCTCTTCAAAACGCTCGTAGACTTCGAAGATTTCACCGTGGATATAGTTGTAACCGACCGAAATCCCCATGGCGTATGCAGCAATTGCCATGCCTTCGATCACGATGTGGGGATTCAGGCGCAGGATATCGCGGTCCTTGAATGTACCGGGCTCGCCCTCATCGGAGTTGCAAACGAGATACTTCTGACCAGGAAAGCTGCGGGGCATAAAGCTCCACTTGAGTCCTGTCGGAAAGCCCGCACCACCACGCCCACGCAAACCAGAGGTCTTGACCTCGGCGATCACTTCCTCCTGGCTCATGCCCTGAGTGAGGATCTTGCGCAAGGCCTCATAACCACCACGTTTGACGTAGTCGGCTAATCTCCAGTTGTTACCGTCGAGATCCGCCATGATTTGCGGACCGATATGGCGTCCGTGCAAGGCCATGGAATCGGCTAAAGTGCCGGGCGATGCATCCAAGCCTTGCGAATATTTAGACAGAATTGCGGCGCTCATGCTGCGCCTCCCTTGGCTGCGGCTTCTAAATCACTGATCATCGCATCGATTTTTTCGCGTTCCATGCGCACACACATATGATTGTTGTTCACCAACAAAACGGGCGAGTCACCACAAGCACCCATACACTCACCTTCCATCAGGGTGAACACACCATCGGGCGTCGTTTCGCGAAAACCGATGCCGAGTTTCTTTTTCAAGTAATCGGCGGTCATTTCACCATCACGCAACGCACAAGGCAGGTTGGTACAGACTGTGATCTTGAACTTGCCAACAGGACGCACGTCAAACATGTTGTAAAACGTTGCGTTTTCCTGAACCAAAATAGGAGGCTGACCGAGATAATCAGCAATATCCTGAATCACCTCGGGTGACACCCAGCCTTTTTCTTGCTGAGCAATCCCGAGAGATGCCATGATGGCGGATTGCTTTTGATCCGGCGGGTACTTGGCGACCTCGCGATCGATTTTTTTGTAGGCCTGTTCAGAGAGCAGCATGATTTAAATCCGGTGGTAGCACAGTCAAAGCGCAATGAGCATTAGCGGTCGATTTCGCCGAAAACAATATCCTGAGTGCCGATGATCGTGACAGCATCGGCGATCATGTGGCCGCGAGACATTTCGTCAAGCGCCTGCAAATGCACGAAACCAGGAGCACGAATCTTCAGACGGTAGGGCTTGTTCGCCCCATCGGACACCATGTAAATACCAAACTCGCCCTTTGGGTGTTCAACAGCGGCATACGCCTCACCAGCCGGGACATGGAAGCCTTCGGTGAAGAGCTTAAAGTGATGGATCAGCTCTTCCATGTTGGACTTCATCCCCGTGCGATGCGGCGGAGACACTTTGTGGTTGTCAATCATCACCGGACCGGGGTTGTTACGCAGCCACTGCACACATTGCGCGATGATGCGATTGCTTTCACGCATTTCTGCGATACGGACCAAGTAACGATCGTAGGAGTCACCATTCACACCCACTGGGATATCAAATTTCAGGCGATCGTAGACCTCGTAAGGCTGCATCTTGCGCAGATCCCAGGCCACACCTGATCCACGCAGCATGGGCCCAGTAAAGCCAAGCGCTTTTGCGCGCTCAGGATCAACCACACCAATACCTACCAGACGCTGCTTCCAGATCCGGTTATCAGTCAGCAAGGTCTCGTACTCATCCACACAAGCGGGAAAGCGATTGGTGAAGTCCTCGATAAAGTCAAGCAAGGATCCAGAACGCGCATCGTTCATCGCCTTGAGGTCTTTCGCTGAGCGGTACTGGCTGGATTTACCATACTGGGCCATCGCATCTGGCAAGTCGCGATAGACGCCGCCGGGACGGTAGTAGGCGGCATGCATCCGGGCACCAGACACTGCCTCGTAGCAATCCATCAAATCTTCGCGCTCGCGAAACGCATACAAAAACACCGCCATTGCACCCACATCAAGCGCATGGGAGCCAAGCGACATGAGGTGATTAAGCAAGCGGGTGATTTCATCGAACATCACGCGAATGTATTGCGCACGGACTGGCACCGTCACACCCATCATTTTTTCGATGGCCATGACATAGGCATGCTCGTTACACATCATCGAGACGTAGTCGAGACGATCCATGTAAGGCAAGGCCTGCAAGAACGTGCGATGCTCGGCAAGCTTTTCCGTGCCACGGTGGAGCAAACCAATGTGCGGATCAGCCCGTTGAATCACTTCGCCATCAAGCTCAAGCACAAGGCGCAACACTCCGTGCGCGGCCGGATGCTGAGGACCAAAGTTCAGGGTGTAGTTCTTTATTTCTGCCATGATTAGCGCCCTACTCCATAGCCGTCTTCGCGAATCACACGCGGAATGACTTCACGCGGCTCAATCGTCACAGGCTGGTACACCACACGCCCCTGCTCGGGGTCGTAACGCATCTCGACATTTCCGTAAATTGGGAAATCTTTGCGGAAGGGATGGCCGATGAATCCATAGTCCGTCAAAATACGACGCAGATCTGGATGGCCCTCAAAGACGATGCCAAACAAATCGAACGCTTCACGTTCAAACCAATTCACAGACGGCCAAACCTCAACAAGGGAGTCCAGTACTGGAAACTCAGCATTGATCGCATAGGTGCGCACGCGCAAGCGCCAATTGTGCTTGATCGAGAGCAAGTGTGCGACCACCGCGAAACGCGCCGCCGGCACGACCGCTGAGGCAGGCACTTCGCCCACACGACCTGCGCCGTAAGTCATGTAGTCAATGCCGCACAGATCTATACAGGTTTCAAAGTTCAAGCCTGGTTCATCACGCAAGCGCTGACAAGAAGACTGCCACTGCTCTGCTGAAATCTCGAGCGTGATCTCGTCTGTCGATAAAGTGATCTTTGCCTGCTCACCGAACAGTGTGATCAATTGTTGTTGCAGGTTTTCTAGCCTGGACATGTCTTAAGCCTGATTCAACCGCTGAGGTATCCTCATTAAAGGATGACTCAACGTATTTGATTTAACGTGCGATTGTGTTGGTCTGACGAATTTTGTTTTGCATCTGCAAGAGGCCGTATACAAGTGCCTCTGCAGTAGGCGGACAGCCTGGCACATAAACATCGACCGGAACAATGCGGTCACAGCCGCGCACAACCGAGTAGGAGTAGTGATAGTAGCCACCACCGTTGGCGCAAGACCCCATTGAAAGCACCCAACGAGGCTCAGGCATCTGATCGTATACTTTGCGCAAGGCGGGTGCCATCTTGTTGCAAAGCGTACCGGCAACAATCATCAGATCAGACTGACGTGGGCTGGGTCGGAAAATAATACCGAACTGGTCCAAGTCATAACGCGCAGCACCAGCATGCATCATCTCGACCGCACAACAGGCCAGTCCAAACGTCATGGGCCACATTGAACCTGTTTTAGCCCAATTGATGAATTTGTCAGCACTCGTGGTGACAAAGCCTTGTTTCAGAATACCGTCAATAGCCATAGGTGTCTCTCTGCATCAAGTGGGTTATTCCCAATCGAGCGCGCCTTTTTTCCATTCGTAGATGAAACCAACGGTCAGGACAGCCAGAAAAATCATGACCGTTACAAAACCAACCATACCTACCGCGCCATTTGCAATCGCCCAAGGGAACAAAAATGCAATTTCAAGATCAAACAAAATGAAAAGAATTGCTACTAGGTAATAGCGCACGTCAAATTTCATGCGTGCGTCACCAAAGGCCTCAAAACCACACTCATAGGGTGAGAGTTTTTGCGCATCCGGACGATTAGGGCCGATCAGCGAGCCCGCAGTAATCAGCGCAAAGCCAATCAACGTGCCCACCACAATAAATAATAAAACGGGAAAGTATTGTTCCAGATTCATCGAACGTTTCCGGCTGTTGAACAAAACTTTATGATTGTAGCATCCTGCACTAGAGTTTCAGCCGGAAAGACCTGCTAAAAAATAAGCGAGCCACTCAAAAGAGTGGCTCGCTTAATACTAACTAACTTGAAACAACCTAACCGAAGTCAGGCTGCCATTCTAAGCCGTTGCTTAGAATGCGTGACGCATACCGACACCAACAACAGTGCTCTTGGCAGTATCAACTGTTGCGTAGTTCTGGCTTGTACCGATGTAAGCATACAGGTTTGTACGCTTGGTGAAGTCGTATGTGTAGCCCAAGTTGTAGGAGTTCTGGTTAGATGCACCCAGATCCTGCATATTGCCGTTAGGTGTAATCAAAGTCCATGACAACAGAACACGTGAAACTGGGTTCACAGGAATTGTGCCACCAACGATGTAGGAGTTGTAACCGACGCTAGGTGCAAACACCAGGGCGCTGTTACCCGACAAGTTTGTAGCCAACTGAGCACCAGTTGAACCGGCACCGGAACCAGCCCAGAAGCCGTCACGTGTCTGGCCGTAAGCAGCAGCAATCTTCACAACTTTGAAATCGTACGAACCGCCGATGTTCCAGTTGCTGATTGTCTGGCCGCCCTGGGCAACGTTCGTGTTAGCAGCGTAGGCTTTTTCGTATGTTGCAGCAACCAAGATTGGGCCGTTAGCGTACTTAGCACCGATCGTCAACTGACGTGTGTTGTTCGAAGTTTCGAAGTTGTAGCCGGTCGCTGTACCGAATGCAGCAGCTGAAGCACCGTTCGAGCTCAAGCCAGTTGCAAAGGAGTAACCGATACCAGCTTGGAAGCCGCTCATTGTTGGTGTGCGGTACATCAAGGTGTTGCTCAGACGAACAGTGTTACCCGATGTGAAAGCGTGGCCCATGTTGAGCTGACCGAAGCCTGCTGCGAACGGGTCAAACGAACCGACCATCCAGTCTGATGTCAGGTTGGTCATGCGACCCAGGCGAACATCACCCCAGGAGTTGTTGCCAACGCCGAACCAAGCTGCACGACCGAAAATACGACCGTCCTGCTCCATCGTGCCGTTACCTAAATTGAAGCCGTTTTCCAACTGGAAGAACACACGGTTACCACCGCCGAGATCTTCCACGCCACGCAAACCAAAACGGTTACCTGACTGCGTACCGTAGGCTGCGCCAAAGTTTGAAAGGCCGCTGCCATTTGCAAAGCTGATGTTCTGGTAGCGCAAACCACCGTCGATAATACCGTACAAAGTTACTGATGATTGGGCCGAAGCGGCACCAGCAAAGCCGGCTAACAGGGCGGCGGCGAGCAGAGTCTTTTTCATTTAAGAAATCTCCGTAGATTTGAGTGACAAGAGCAACAAACAACTATTTGTTTGCCGCCCCCCTAACTCCGCTAAGGGAAGTTGACGCTATTGCATCAAAAATCGGCGGCCATGGCTATGAAACCAGACAGAAAAGATGCATATAGGGTCATTTATGTTGGGTTGTCGCAACAATACTAAGGATTTCAGTTAAAAACAGGGGGTTTACGCCCTGCTTTCTGTGGCAACGGCACAACAGCGCAAATGAGCCAAAATCGGGCATTTCGAGGCGATTTCAAAAAAAAAACGAGCCGGAAACAAATATTTCGGCTCGTCCTTTGAGTAACTTTGGGGCACTGGAGTAAAGAGATGATTTACACCATCTTTCTAAACTCCTGTCTGACTAGGTTAATAAGGAAGGACGGGGATTACCTCACCATCCATTCTTTGCCAACATTACTTCACCAATACGACTGGCTGCTTAGCCTGAGTCAACACGCGCTGAGCAACTGAGCCCAACAACATATCAGCGATCGCGCTTCGCCCTTTGGAACCCAGCACGATCATGTCGTACTTGCCCTTTTGGCCTTCAGCGACGATTTCCTGAGAAGCGTTGCCGGTGAGTATCACCATATTGTGCTTGATTCCCTGCTCGTTCAAAAACTTCATTGCTGGCTTGAGCTCCTTTTCGCTCAATTCGCGTAAATAGTCGGCAACCGCCTCTTTACCCACAAACGCTTTGGCATGACGAAGGCCTGCATCATCATGTACGCTGATCAGCGAGAGGCTCTTGGACTTGTCGGTACTGTTCTTCAACAAGTCTGCTGCGTACTTCACAGCGCGCATCGCATTTTTTGAGCCATCTGTGGCGACGAGAATTTTCATTATTCAGTCCTTCTTGGTTTGTAATAAGTGATCTTGCGTCAGGTTTTTTCGCCCGAGCGTGTACGTAGGCACAATATACCTAAAAGTTCTGGGCTTGGGTAATTGCGTAAAAGGAAAGCGGCCGAATGAGGAAAGCAGCTGTGAAAGAAAAGCGGGCTGTGCAAAGTATGCAAGATTTGTGGGGTGTGCAAGATATTCAAGATATGAAAACTTGCAAGACATTTTATGGTGCCGACGGCGAGACTCGAACTCGCACAGCTTTCGCCACTACCCCCTCAAGATAGCGTGTCTACCAATTTCACCACGTCGGCTTTTTATGTGGTCTTGATTAGCCAAAGATTGTAGCACGGCGCCACAATCTTTGACGTGTCGGCCAGCCCTTTAATTAGCTGCGGGTGCAGCAGGTGCAGAAGGTGCGGGGGGCGCTGCTGGAACAGAAGGCGTGGCGGGCACTGCGGGAACCGCAGGTGCGCTCGGCACACCAGGTACTGCATTAACAGGGGCTGAGGGGGCTGCAGGCGCTACGCCCGGAACACCTGAAACGCCAGGGACGGCTGGCACTGTCGGTGCTGTGGGTGCAGACGGCGCAACACCTGGGACTGCTGAACCTGCAGGCGGTGCAACTGGAGGCGTCTGCGTAAAGTTTTGCATGATGCCCGTGTCTTGTCCTGTGTTGCCGCGATTGGCCACATAGGCCAAGCCGATCGTTGAAATAAAGAACACAACGGCCGCCCACTTGGTTGCGCGCGACATGAAGTTTGCGGCGCCCGTGGCACCAAACAAACTGCCCGCCGAACCGCTACCAAAAGCCGAACCCATGTCTGCACCCTTGCCCTGCTGGAGCAGCACGAGAGAAATAATGGCTAGTGAAGACAGGATCTGCACAACAAGCAGAAGATTAAACATCCAAGACATTGAAACGCTCCGAAAACTAAATAGAGAGGAAGACTCTAGGCCGGCACTGCCCTAGGCAGCAATAGCCAGAAAATCCTCTGCAACTAAAGACGCCCCACCGACCAACGCACCGTCGATGTCAGGCATGGCAAACAAACTGGCGGCATTTGCCGCTTTCACGCTACCACCATACAAAATCTGTATTTTTTCAGCACCAATGCCCTTGAGTGCCGCACGAATCGCCGCATGCACTTCTTGGGCCTGCTCGGGAGAGGCTGTGCGACCTGTACCGATCGCCCAAACTGGCTCATAGGCAACCACCATTTTATTGACTGCATCCGCGCCGAGTGCCAAAACAGGTGCAAGCTGGCGTGCGATCACAGCTACGGCCTGACCTGCATCGCGCTCGGACAGAGACTCTCCCACACAGACGACGGGCGTCATCCCGGCTTTGAGCGCTGCTGCAGCCTTGTCGGCTACAAGCTGATCCGATTCAGCATGCATCGCTCGACGCTCCGAATGACCAACTAGTACATAACGGCATGCAAAATCATTGAGCATCGCACCAGAAACCTCGCCGGTGTAGGCACCATGGGCATGCACACTAATATCCTGAGCACCCCAAGCAATCAATGAGCCTTTCAACAATTGCGCAGTCTGTGCAAGATAAGGAAAGGGAACACAGACCCCCATCTGCGTGGAGGATGCAGTCCTTGGAGCAGCCAACAACGCGGTCAGCAACTTGGCGTTTTCGGCCAGATTGCCATGCATTTTCCAGTTACCAAGTACGAGTCGAGTGCGTGATGCAGTCATTTTGAGCGATGAATGAGAGAGCAGCAAACCCATGATTGTATCCTGTTGCCTAATCTAAAGGGGGTGCGTCGCCAATCCGCAGGAAAAATCTTGCTAAATCGTTTATGATTCAGCCCTTCTATATGGAAGCGTGGCCGAGTGGTTTAAGGCACCGGTCTTGAAAACCGGCGAGGGTTCACGCCCTCCGTGAGTTCGAATCTCACCGCTTCCGCCAAAAACTGGCTTTACTCCATTTAGGGGGGATGGGCATTGGCTCTACTCCATTTAGGGGGGATGGGCATTCACCAAACACGGTTAATTACGCCGTTCCAACCGCAATGAGCCAAGACTCTGATGCGGTAATTCTCAAAATTCCGAAACCCATACGCTCGTCTGGAAATCATCTCCATTTTATTGTGGAAACCCTCCGTGATGCTGTTCGTCTTGGAGAACCGCCACATTCGAACAATGGGTTCAATCCAGGACAGCATGGTATCAGCCAGCGCCTTGGCTGGACTTCGAACCAGCTGCCCGAGCAGCTCCATCAATCTGGGAATGAATCGCTTCGCTCGCTTGGCATTGAGTGTCTTCAGTGACATCAGCTTGTTTAAGCGATGCCGGGCGAAGTAAAGCGCCTTGAGAACAGGGTATCGCTCCAGATACTCCGTGAGCCTGACCTTCTGTGCCTTGCTCAAGTTCCACTGGTGCCGTCGCATCAGGCTGAGCAATCCCCGGTTCTTTCTGCCGACTGGATCCTGCAGCTGCCAGAGCTTGAGGAAGTGCTGGTTGATCAGCCTCACGACATGGAACCGATCTGCCACGATCTTGGCATTCGGAAAGTATTTACGCACGATCTGACGGTAGGTCTCAGACAGATCCATAACCACGATCTGCACCTGATCACGCCCTGGCAATCGGCTTAAATACTGCCTCAGACTGGCTTCGGAGCGCCCCAGCACCACGTCAAACACCTTGTGATTCTTCAAGTCCACCAGGGTGGTCGCGTAGCCCTTTCTACGGGTGAAGAAGTGCTCATCGATGCCCAGTACCCTGGGGCACGTCCTGCCTGACAGCTCGGACAGGCGTTGCTTGAGGTGGTGCTGATACCAGCGCTCCACAGTCGCACTGCTGACTCGGTGGGTCATGGAGAGCTTGCGCTGGGTGACACCCCCATCATGCGCCTCAAAGACCTCCAGCCGATAGGACTCTGTCGCACGCAACCTTGGGCGAATGCCTGCAAAACGATGTCGAAAGTAGCGGTGACAGGTTTTGCAGTGATACTTGGGCACACTCAGGTGCAGCACCATGATCTGATTGGCTTGGCGGGTGTGCTTGAGTGTGCGCCGGTGGGTGGCTTTGATCCGCAGGGCGTCACTGGCACAGTGCAGGCAGGATGGCCGCTCAGACGGCCTGGCCCAGACATGAATACTCTTCCTTCTCTCCACCCGCTGAATGACTACACCTGGCAGTCCTAGGATAGAATCAATTGGGGACATCGGTATTACCTCCATTAAACCCGTTCTTCGCAAAAACTAGTTTAATGAATACCCTTGTCCCCCCTTAATGATGAAGAGCCAAAAACTCACGAAAACAATTAGTAAGAGCTATAAATCTTAGACGTGCCGTCTTTTTGGATGAGCAAGACGTTATAAGCCTCTCGTTTGCCCCCATAAGCAGGACCATCCATCCCGGGAGAGCCAATTGGCATACCGGGAACTGCCAATCCCAATGCTGAGGGACGCTCCTGAAGTAACCGCTTGATATCAGCTGCCGGAACATGCCCCTCTATGGCATATCCCTGAACTTCCGCAGTATGACAAGACGCATATTTTGATGGAATCCCTAGTTGCATACGCTTTGCCTGATGCGGCGTATCCGCCACCTTGGTCACAAACCCATTGTTTTGCAGATGATCCATCCAGTCTGCGCAGCAACCACAGTTTGGGTCTTTCCAAACATTGATGACGACCTTTTGCTGAGCCTGCACATGCAGGGGGATCGCGCTTAGCGCCAGCAACCCTAATAGGATCGAGCGTCTAGTCAACATTTGTTCGGGCACCATGCTTTTCATCTGCACACTCATCTGTCGAGCTCCAATTTCTGTGACATATCTCTCATGCCATGACGATAGATGAATCATCCTTTCATGAGGGAATCAGTTTAATGACATGTTTGTCATAAAAAAGAATAAGGCGGACTTGCTCAACCCAGTTTCAACATCGTCACACCCATCACAATAAAAGCGATACCGACCCATCGGATGGGCAAACTCGGATCTCCAAAAAAGAATACGCCGACTGTAAACGTGCCGACTGCACCGATCGAGGTCCAGACTGCGTAGGCTGTACCGATCGGGATACCGCGCAAGGAAAACCAGAGCAGTGCCCCACTCAACGCCATACTGATGATGGCCAAGACAATCCCCCAGATCTTCATTCCCGGGATCGCGGTGATTTTCAAGCCAAGTGGCCAACCAATCTCAAATAGACCCGCTGCGAATAAGGCACCCCAGTATATATTCACGCTCACACCTAAAATTCAATAAAAACATATAGTTATAAGAACCATACCTTAAAAGGCTTGGTTAAAAGCGCCTATACCCAAGTTGTTAGAAGGGCTAGTTGATCATTCCCATTCAAAATGAGAGTACATTAAGAAAACTCGTTATGTTTTGCCGGATATAACTTTTATGACGCAAACATCTGCACCTTTAATCGACCGCTTTGGCAGAAGCATTGAGTACCTGCGCCTGTCTGTGACCGATCGTTGCGACATGAAGTGTACATACTGCCTGCCTAAAAGTTTTAAAGGCTATCAGGAGCCCAAAAACTGGCTGACCTTTGACGAGATCGAGCGTGTGGTGGGTGCCTTTGCTCGGCTGGGGACCTCGCGTATCCGCTTGACGGGCGGGGAGCCTCTGTTGAGACGGAATTTGCCTGAGCTTGCCGCACGTATCAGCGCCCTGCCCGGCATTCGGGACCTCTCACTCTCGACCAATGGCACACAACTCCCAAAACATGCTGCGGCTTTACGTGCGGCGGGCGTGACTCGCCTGAATATCAGTCTGGATAGTCTGAATCGTGAGTGTGTCACGCAAATTACCGGACGCGACACCCTGGATGATGTGATGGCTGGACTGGATGCCGCCGAACAACACGGCTTTTCACCCATCAAACTTAATATGGTGGTGATGCCTGGCGTCAATGCGCACGAAGTCGAAGCGATGACGGAGTTCTGTATCAATCGCGGATTTATTTTGCGCTTGATTGAAACCATGCCGATGGGAAGCACCGGCCTTGCCTCGGGCTACACACCACTCGGGCCTGTATTGGAACGTTTGCGTGAACGCTTCGACCTCATTCCTGAAATCAAAGAAATGGGTGGCGGTCCGGCGAGATACTGGCGCACGGCAGATGGCCGCGGACAAATCGGTCTGATTACACCTATTAGCCAACACTTCTGTGAAACCTGTAACCGGGTGCGCTTATCCGTCGATGGCACACTCTACTTATGTTTGGGTCAAGAAGAAAAAGTCGAGCTCAGGCCCTTGCTGCGCGCAGGCATCACAGATGCCGAGCTCGAGCAGACTTTGCGCGAGGGTATCGAGTTGAAACCCGAGCGGCATGAGTTCCGAGAAGCCCCCACAAAAATTATCCGCTTTATGTCCCAAACTGGGGGTTAATGCTTCCGTGCAGGTAGGTTAAAGTCTGGAATCAGTCTCACCAAAACGTATCAGTATGAAACCCAGAGCCAACCTCCTGAACTTTGAAGACGCACGCCAAACTTTGTTGGCGCATGCCACGCCCCTTCAAGCCACTGAAACACTGCCGCTGCTCGCTGCGCTCGGCCGCCCTCTCGCGCAGCCGATTTCTTCTCCCATCAATGTCCCAGGCTTTGATAACACGGCCATGGATGGCTACGCACTCCATGCGCAAGATATTCAGTCCTTGCCGGAACGTTTTCCGGTCGTTCAGCGTATCGCTGCAGGACAAACAGGTACGTTACTCGCTCCTAACACCGCAGCGCGAATTTTTACGGGCGCTCCGATCCCCGAGGGCGCCAACATCGTGGTGCCTCAAGAAAATACAGTAGAGAGCGAGGGATTGATCACGCTCACACACCCTGTCGAGCTTGGTCAACACATCCGTCGCAAGGGTGAGGATATTGCCGCGGGCAGTCTGGTACTGGCCACAGGTCAGCGTTTAGGTGCTCCGCAATTAGCAATGCTCGCTTCGATTGGCGTCGCAAACGTCACGGTATTCAAACCCTTGAAAGTCGGCGTCTTTTTTACTGGCGACGAGCTGACGGAACCCGGTCAAACCCTTGCGCCGGGAGCGATTTACAACAGCAATCGTTATGCCATCAATGGCCTGCTCGCTCAGCTGGGATGCACAGTCAAAGACTATGGAATTGTGCGCGATTCGGCGCAGGCAACACGTGAGGCGCTCAGCCGGGCCGCAAGCGAAAATGACGTCATCATCACGTGTGGCGGTGTGTCCGTTGGAGAAGAAGATCATGTTAAAGCGGCAGTGATGGCGCTTGGCAGCCTCGACTTATGGCAAATTTCCATGAAGCCTGGCAAACCACTTGCCTATGGGCGCGTTGGTCAGGCTGACTTTATCGGACTGCCCGGCAATCCGGTGAGCGCTTTTGTGACCTTTTTATTAATGGCAAGGCCCTTCTTGCTTAAACGCATGGGTGCGAGCGAGAC
The DNA here is from genome assembly GCF_030410375.1 of Zwartia vadi. Classification (GTDB taxonomy): domain Bacteria; phylum Pseudomonadota; class Gammaproteobacteria; order Burkholderiales; family Burkholderiaceae_B; genus Zwartia; species Zwartia vadi. The sequence continues at coordinate 41,540 of NZ_JAUHHE010000005.1, read as the reverse complement.
AGCACTGAAATATCTGACTGCGACCGCGAATTTTGAATGGCCCAAACCAGATCGTCGTCGCGAGTTTTTGCGCGTCAAAATTTCGACGTCATCGACGGGCACACCCGTGCTCGATTTATGGCCCAATCAAGGCTCGGGGGTCATGAGCAGTCTGGCCTGGGCAGATGGCCTGGTTGATCTTGCGCCCGAAACAAAAATTGCACGGGGCGATGTCTTGCGCTATCTGGCTCTCTCTGAACTCCTTTACTAAGCAAACAAAGAGCCAAAGATCATGCAAATCAACATACTTTATTTTGCTCAGTTAAGAGAAAAATTTGGCGTGCCTTCCGAGATCGTTCAGACGCCCGCCTCTGTCAAAACTGCGCATGACCTGATCAAACACCTCTCTTTGCGAGGCGGAATCTGGGCAGAAACCTTTGATGGTTCTCAAGCTTTTCGCGTGGCGATGAACCAGGAAATGATCGCTCTGGACACACCTTTGACCGAAGGTGCGGAGCTTGCGATTTTCAGACCTGTTACTGGAGGCTGAATGAAAAGTCGTTTTAGCGTTGCTGTCCAGCAAGAGGACTTTGAACTTGGCCATGAGTATGCCGAGCTGTTGGCAAACGACAAGGGAATCGGTGCTGTCGTCGCTTTTGTCGGGACTGTGCGCGATCTCAACCTAGCTGATGATGTGGTCGCGCTTGAGCTTGAACACTATCCAGGCATGACAGAAAAGTCCTTAGGTAAAATTTTGGATGAAGCTGCCAAACGGTGGACTTTGCAAGCCGCTCGCATCGTTCATCGCATCGGAAAAATGTACCCCGGAGACCAAATCGTTATGGTGTTGACCGCCAGCGCACATCGAGGGGATGCCTACGAAGCCAACCACTTCATCATGGACTACTTAAAAACTGAAGCACCCTTTTGGAAAAAAGAATTTACTCCCGATGGACCACGCTGGATCGAGGCTCGAGACAGTGATGACAAGGCCGCTGCGCGATGGAAATGAAACAAGCCTACGATGCTTTAATCCTCGCGGGCGGTCGTGGTACTCGACTCGGCGGCAAAGACAAGGGATGGGTGATGTGGGAGGGCTTGCCGCTGGTCGAGCATGCTCTCTCGGTACTTTCAAAACAAACCCCGCCACCCGCGCGGATTCTCATTAGTGCGAACCGCAATGTGGATGCGTACCAACAAACCGGTCATACGGTTGTATCAGACGAGCGATCTAATTTTGTCGGCCCACTCGCAGGCATCGAAGCAGGTCTCATGCGTTGCAAAAAAAATAACTTGCTCGTCATACCTTGCGATACGCCTTTGCTACCTGCTAATTTGTTCGAAAGTCTTCAAGAGGCCTTATCAAACAATCCCGAGGCTCTCGCTGCGTATGCAACAACTTCTGAAGGACCTCAGTCCTTGTGTTGTCTCATGAAGCCGTCTGTGGCTGCCTCTCTTGGCAAGCAACTCGATGCCGGACACAGCGCAGTGCACGCATGGCTCGACACGATCAAAGCCCTACCTGTCATGTTTGATCATGCCGCATCTTTTGCCAATTTCAATACACCTGAGTCCTTGAACTCTCATCGGAATCCTTCATGACTCAAGATCTCACGCACTTTGATGCGAGTGGCCAGGCACATATGGTTGACGTATCTGCCAAAGAACAAACTCACCGGCGGGCCATCGCCACGGGTCGCATCACGATGCAGCCCGCTACATTTGCCAAACTCCTACAGGGTGATGCCAAAAAAGGCGATGTACTGGGTGTGGCCCGCCTGGCTGGCATCATGGCGGCCAAACAAACCGGCGCGTTGATTCCTCTTTGTCATCCGATTCCGCTCACACGCGTCACGGTTGATTTTGTCCCGGAAACAACGAGCTCCTCCGTCACATGCACAGCCACCTCAGAGACTGTCGGTCGTACCGGCGTAGAGATGGAGGCACTCACTGCAGCGTCGATCGCTTTGCTTACGATTTACGATATGCTCAAAGCCATCGACCGTGGGATGGTGATCGATGGTGTGAAGCTACTGGAAAAGCATGGCGGCAAGTCTGGTTCCTGGGTGGCGCAACAGCCTTAAATAACCTTGGAGTAACGCGCAGTTGTTTTGGCTTCGCGTAAATACCGGTCAAAACTCATCGCAACAATGCGCGCCAGAAAACGTCCTTTGGGCGTGATGCCAATCCGCTGCGCGCTGAGTTCGATCAGTCCATCTTCGGCAAGCAGCTCCAGCTGCTCAAGCTCTGGAGCGAAATAATGTTCAAAATCAATCTCCCATTGCGCCTCAAATCTTGGGATGATGATTTCAGATTGACACAACAAGTCATGAATGGCCGCACGCCGGAGCAGATCATCCGTGGTCATCGTCAAACCTTTGGACAATGGCAACTCTTTGCGATCAAGCGCGGCGTAATACTCCTCCAGCACACGATGATTTTGAGCATAAACATTGCCAATTCGACTAATCGCAGAAACACCTAATGCAATCAGATCGCAATCTGCCTGCGTCGCATAGCCTTGGAAATTACGCTGCAACGTGCCTGCCACTAATGCTTTGGCAAGCTCGTCTTCTGGCAAGGCAAAATGATCCATGCCAATGTAGATATACCCAGCCGCGAGTAAACGTGTGACGGCGAGTTTAAGCATCGCAAGCTTTACAGCAGGCATCGGCAGATCCGCTGACTCGATCCTGCGTTGAGGCATAAAACGCTCAGGCAAGTGGGCGTAGCTGTAGAGCGCGATACGATCCGGACGCCATTGCAAGACTGTGGTCAACGTCGCTTGCATGGTGTCGACGGATTGCTTGGGTAAGCCATAAATCAAATCAATATTGACGGAACGATATCCCAGGGATCTTCCCTCGGCCATGACACGCTCCGTGACCTCGGCGGGCTGGATTCGATTCACAGCCTTTTGCACCACAGGATCGAGATCCTGAACACCTATACTCATTCGGTTAAAGCCATGTCGCGCCAAAAGCGCCAGCGTCCCTTCGTTTAATCGCCTGGGATCAATCTCGACTGAACACTCCGCATGTTCCGTGAAGGTAAAAGAGCTTTTCAGCAACCCCATCAAACGCTCAAGCTGCTCGTTTGTCAGAAAGGTGGGCGTACCTCCTCCAAGGTGCAATTGGCTGACACGCGGAATCTTGGTAAAGCGTTTACGGACCAGCCAAATTTCCTTGGAGAGATAATCGAGATACGTATCCGCACGCGCCCGATCTTTGGTCGCGATCTTGTTACAGGCGCAGTAATAGCAAACCGTATCGCAAAAGGGTAAATGCACATAGAGCGACAAGTCTGCCTCGGGTCGCTCTGTTTGTCTGGCCTGTAAAGCATCGAGATAGGCCTGGATAGCATTGCCTTCAGTAAAACGATCCGCTGTGGGATAAGAGGTATAGCGCGGACCGCTACGATCATGCTGAGCAATGAGCGCGGGGTCAAAATCGACGGTAGCTAAGCTGGCGTTTGACATGTATATCCGTGCAGTAAGTATTCAATCAAATCTTTAACCGGTCGAATGGCATCCCCAAACGGTAGACGGCCGGCACCTCTAAAAAACAATCCTTTCTGTACATCGCCCTTCAGAGCCGCTGCAAGTTTGAGGTCGATACAAAACTGTCCCGCTTTACTGTTTCCGTCCCGCAAACCACACTGAGTCAGACAGTCCATCCGCTGCGAACAACGCCTGGGATCGGCTTTGGCAGCGGCCTGCATCTTTGGCTCATGCCGCTGGTACTGACGTAACCAATGGGTTGAAACTGCGCGCATAGGCAAGCCTGCAACACTCATCAACTCAACCATTTTTGAGGGAGTGGCCCCAAGCAACACCTGTTTGAAGTCGATGTGAGCATCGCCCTCCTCGCTCACGGCGAAGGCCGTTCCGAGCTGAACGGCATCAGCACCTGCATGCAGCCAGTGACGGACTTTTTCATGACTATCAATACCACCGGCCAGAATCAGTGGCGGGACATCTCGCCCAAGACCTAGCTCCAGAAACAGATCCTGACACTCTGCTATCACGCGTTCAAATTCAAAGCGCTCTGCGTGGATGTCTTCAATCTTGACCGCACCCAAATGACCACCTGCATGACCGGGGTGCTCAATGACGATGGCGTCCGGACGACGCCCTTTTTTTAGCCATTTTTTCATTACGATCGCGACGCCGCGGGACTCGGACAAAATCGGGATCAAGCCGACTTTAGGATAATCAGCGACCATTTCAGGCAAATCGAGCGGCAAGCCCGCCCCCATAACAATCGCATGCGCCCCGCTTTCGCAGGCCTGACGCACAAGCGCCGCATGATCACGCACGGCTTTCATCACGTTGACTGCGATCAGACCCTTGCCGTCGGCATGCGCGAGAGCAGCCTTGATTTCGCGGTCAAGGGCGATCAAATTCACCCGATCAATGATGTCACGATCGCGGACTTTTTCAGACTCTTCGAGCAAATCAGGATGATGGTGGCGCAGATCAATACTGGCAATCGTCCCCATCGCATTCTCGCGGGCGACGGCACCTGCCAGTCTATGCGCAGAAATACCGACTCCCATCCCACCCTGCACAATAGGCGAAAGGGAGCGGCCAAGAATATTGAGGTATTTAAACCAGGTGCCCGTCGAGGGCAACCAGTTGGAAAAGGTGGAACGTGTTGCGTCTTGTGTCATTGTCATGAGGAAAGTCCTTTCATGACGACTACATTAGCCTGACAGATCGCATTGGAGTGAGCGGAAGCTGGGTAAAGCTTGATCCAGCACAAACTTTAGTGGGAAAAAATGTTAACCATTTCACCGCACGATCTTGTGGTGCCCGAGCCGGAATCGATTAATTCAGATAAGTCATTGATTTTAAATGCTATTGTTAATTTTTATTTCCTTAAAGCCCCCAAATATACCCCCAAAAAAATTCCATCACACACTACAGTAAATTTAAACCCTTGGATAATCGCTACAACACTTAGGCAGCATGCCCCCCCCGGGACCAAATTTTGAAATACACCCGGGGCATGAGGACTCCACATACCTTAGATGACCCGGACGCACCCTTACTCACCGTAAATCAACAACATAATGAACAAGTGTCCTCAAGGTTTCGCCTTCAAAAAATGGCTTGGCTAGGGCTCTTTTGGTCCCGCAAATATTCACACAAAATAGCAACAAATCAAATGAGCTTTTAACTTTAAATTGAGTGAGTTTTCGAAACTTGATCAATCCAGTATGAAGACCTAAAACCTGCTCAGCAGGTCTCGAGGTAGCCTCAGGTCATGCGCCACGCAGGGCTTTTTGATTTGGGCTCATGACTGCAGCATGTGGGGTTGGCCCGGAAAAGTAATCTCAAACCGCGTTTGTTTCAAAACCTCATGACTTTTTCATACTTAGTTCCCAGCCTTGAATTTGAGGGTACAGGCAAAACAGGCTTTAAACCAAGCTGAATGAAATTTCGTTGTTCAGAGCGTTTTTGGCTTCAGCCGGTGATGAACACGTTGAGCCTGTTCGCGATTCGTTCGCGACGTACTTCAAGGAACTTCTTGTAGGCGGGAGTGTCAAGCAGCTCTGGGTCAACCGGTATCTCTTGGACGCTGAATCCCTCTTCGCCACTCTTTGCCGCAAAAAAGGCCAAGTAATCTTTTGGCGATTTGTCGCTGATTACACGGTTAGTCTTGCCGCCAATGAATGCCAAGTTGGCTATATCGTCCGCCTCTCGCGAAATCACGCCTGCCTTTGTGAGCACAGCCTTTGGAAAGATATGATGAAACTGGAGGCGATGTTGAACGCCATTGTGGTCAAGTGCAATCGTCAGATTGGAATGCCAGTCTTTTGCGCCAGCCGACCGGAAGGCCAAGAACATGGTTTTAAACAGTGCACTACGCTGGTTTCTACCAGATAGCTCCTCAGGGGAAATTTCGAGCCTGCCAACCTGTGAGCGTAGGCGGTCTATTAGGTCCTGGATGGTGCCCCCATCTCGAATCGAAGCAATATCCTGGTCGAGCAAAGTCTCACTAGATCCACGCGAGAACCTTCCTTTAGCGTTGGCTGCCAGCACCCAATAACGCAGCAGTTTGGACTCATCTGGCGAAATTTGGTAGTTGCGCTTGTGACCGAAATACGAAATGGCCACCACCATGAACGGCGAAGACAGCAATGCTGGGCTGTCAATCCCGACGTTGTTCTTCAGAAAATTCATGGCGAAGTTCATGCCTTCACATGCTTCATCCCACGCTTTTTGAAGCCGGGTAATGTCAAGCGAGCTCACCGTCTTGAAGCGAGACTGTCCAGTGGCCATAGCAACCAGATTCTTCAAGTGGATACCCAGCTCAAGATCAAATCCGACTTCTTTGCACTTACCTTGGAATGCAAGGAAGGAATGAAGTGAGTTTTTCCACTTCGCAGTGATTTGGGCCAGTGCAAGATCCGAGCTTCGAAGCTTTGCGCCAAGTGAGTTGACGCGCACAAAAATCTCAGTCACCTCGTCATAGGAAAGCGTACGCTCCAGTACATCCATGCGGTACACATACTTCTTGACGGCCCTGAGGCGATCAAGGCGCTGGCTGTAAAGGTCTGCGCGAGGGTCATCAAAGGAGGTAACGCCAGCCCGCTTGAGGAATTCGGTGTTGCTTGTGCTCTTGAAAACTTCTGAGACTTTGACCCAGCGCGGACTGCTTTCCAACTTACGGGTCGATACAACGAAGGTCATTCGGTCAAAACGCTGCTGAAGCTCATCCTCAGATGCATCTACCTGATCAGGTTCGGTGTCATCAACATCACTCTCTTCGTCAATTTCCATAAAGCCTTGAAGCTCATTTGGGTGTTCAAGGTTGAAAAGAATTTCAATAGGGCGCTTTCTGCCGCGCACATTTACAGGTTCACCTCGAATCACAGCGGAAAGAGATGTAAGCCGCTGCTGCCCGTCTAACAGTAGCCGAGTAGTTTTGTAGGGATTGCTTTGCTGTCCAACTGCCATCGCCTGCAATGGCACATCTTCATCGGTTTCCCAAAGCAAGATCGCCCCAGAAGGGTAGCCACGATAGAGGGAATCAAGCAAATCACGAACTCTAGTTGAGCGCCAAACATACTGTCGCTGCATCTCGGGCAAGCGCAGCTCGCCGCGTTCAATCATTCCTACTAGTTCTTCAACCGTTGCTTCTGCTTTTGCCATATTAAATTCTCAATTTCTAGCACCGATACCATGAGGATGAGCTGGTGTTGATTGCAGGCCAGGGTGATAAGTTGAATCAAAGACCATGTCGGTTAGCCAGCGCTTAAAACTGGGGTTGTCGCTGAACTGCTTGAACAGCTCGGTGTGGTCGGAGATCAATTCCAGCACTACGCGATTCAACGCCTTGTCGTGTTCCAGCTTGGCGTTTTGCTTGTCAGAGTTGGCCTGTGCGTTCTGATATGCCTTGTCCTGCGCTACACGAGCCGGAATCTCCTCAATGATGACCTTGCGAATCTTGTCACCGTCCTTCCACTCGATGTTTCCGAACATGTCGTTGAAAGCCCTGATGATGTTCGACAGTTTGTCGATGTCTGGCGTTCCACCGAAGCCTCCGGCTCCTTCTGGCGCTGGTTCGATGATTCCATCAGTGTCGTCCATTGACATCCTCAGCGACGCCTGCGCCTCTACCCGGTAACTGTCCATGTCGATAGCCTCCAACACGCCCTTGGATAGGTCTTCCTCCTTGGGAGCTGGTAGCTTCGGGATCAGGAAATTCAGGAAGATGGCCAACTTTTCCCACGCCGGGTGACCGTAGGTCAGGATCGCCGCGAGAAAGCCGTAGCTGCGCACGAATGCTTTTGCATTGCCCTTGAACTCGACTTGATCGTCTTCGACCAGCGCGTCGATGTACTCGGCAACGCAGGCATCAAGGATGGGATCGAGCTTGTCGCGGTCTGCGCCAGTGACGTAGAGCGCGACTAAATCCTCTACCTGCTGCCAGCTGTATACCTGCTTTGCATCGAGATCATTCTTCAGGTCGTGCAGCTTGTTGGAGTCGGTTTCGCCAGTTTGGATCGTGGCGCGGTAGTAGTCCTGGAACGCCGCTTTCACAGCCTCAGCGTTGTCGGAAAAATCTAGCACAAAGGTGTCGCGCTTCTGCGGGTGGGCACGATTCAGCCTTGAGAGCGTTTGCACTGCGAGCACGCCAGCCAACGGTTTATCCACGTACATCGTGTGCAACAGCGGCTCGTCAAAGCCAGTAACGAACTTGTTCGCGACGATCAGGAAGCGATATGGATCTTGTTTGAGCTTGGATGGAATATCCTTGCTCGGGAAGTCATTAAGATCGGCCTCGGTTTTCTTCACCCCGCCAATCTCAAAATCGCCCGAGTACGCGACAATTGCCTTGTACGGGCTTTTGATCGTAGCAAGATAATCCGACACCTCGCGGAAATAATCGATGGCACGTGCGATACCGTTGCACACAATCATGGCCCGCGCCTTGCCGCCGATCTTTTGTTTGCCCGCCACCTGGGCAACGAAGTGATCGACCATGATCTCGGCCTTCTTGCGGATGGCTTTGTCGTGCGATTCGACGTAATGCCGAATTTTCTTCAGCGCCTTGACCTTTTCGAAGTCCGGATCATCCTCGACGGTCTTGGCGACGTGGTAGAAGCTGTCCACCGACGTGTAGTTCGCAATCACGTCGAGGATGAATCCCTCCTGGATCGCCTGCTTCGTGGTATAGGTCAAATCTTCTGGCGAGCGGTAGCGCACTTCGCCGCCCTCCACGTAGCGCTCACCGAACAGCTCCAGCGTCCGGTTTTTCGGCGTGGCGGTAAAAGCGAAGTAGCTGGCGTTCGGTAGCATCTTGCGCGACGCAATCAGCTTGTTGACGGCATCCTCGACGGATTCTTCGTCATCCTCGTCATCACCCGGAGCACCGGACAGGGCCATATGCATCTTGGCGGTTGTCTTACCTCCCTGGCTGGAATGAGCCTCGTCGATCAACAGCGCGAACTTCTTGCTGCCCAGGTCGCCCAGTTCATCAAGGATGAACGGAAACTTCTGCACCGTCGTCACGATGATCTTCTTGCCTTTGCGCAGAAAGGTGCGCAACTCGGCGGCATCCTCGGAGTGACCGAAAATCGAAGCAACGTGGTCGTAGCTCTTGATGGTACGGGCAATCTGGGTGTCCAGCGCACGTCGGTCGGTAATTACAACGACCGAGTCGAATTGGGCCAGCATTGCATCGACAGCGGTCTTGAGCTCGACCAACTGGTGAGCCAGCCACGCAATGGTGTTGCTCTTGCCGCTGCCCGCCGAGTGCTGGATCAGGTAGCGATTGCCGACCCCGTCTTCGCGGGCGCGGCGAAGCAAGGCGCGGACGGTACGTAGCTGGTGAAATCTTGGGAACACTTGCTTGCGCCGCTTCTTGCCTTTTTCGTCTTCCTCTTCCACCACCTGTGTGAAGTTCTCGATGATGTTGGCCAGCGAATCTTTCAGCAGCACCTGCTTCCACAGATAATCAGTCTTTAATCCATGAGGGTTCGGCGGGTTGCCTGCGCCGCTGTTCCACCCCTGATTGAAGGGCAGGAACCAAGACGTCTTGCCTGTAAGGTGCGGACAAAAGCGCACCTCGACATCGTCCACCGCCATGTGTGCTACGCAGCGGCCGAGCTGAAACAGCAGCTCGTTCGGGTTACGGTCGGTCTGGTACTGCGTGATGGCATCAGCCACAGTTTGCTTGGTCAGCGAATTCTTTAACTCGAAGGTCAACACCGGCAGGCCGTTGATGAAGATCGCCATGTCCAACGAACGCTGCGACTCATCGTTGCTGTAGCGTAGCTGCCGGGTGACGCTGAAAATATTTTTGCCGAAGTTTTCGGCAGCGCTGACGTTACCCGGGGTCGGCAATAGCTTGTACAGGTCGACGTGCGCCGGACCGTGGCTGACGCCCTTGCGCAGCACATCCACCACGCCGCGCTTGGCGATCTCGCCCTGGATGCGGTGCAGGAACTGCGTGCGCTTGATGCCCTCAACAGCCAGCTCCAGCGCGGTGACGACCGTGGGCTGTGTAGCTTGCAGGAATGCAAACAACTGCACTGTGTCCACCGCCACGTCGCGGTTGTAGTCGGTGGGCTGGCCCTGCACGTAGCCGCCGCCGGTGCATAGGCCGAGGACGATCAGGGCTTCCAAGCCCTTCTCGCTAGTATCAGTCGTCGCCATCGTCTTCCTCCCCATCGGTATCGATTTCTTCGTCGCCACCCAATGCCGCTAAGGCTTCCTCAGTCACCACATCGTCCGGTCCAGGCACCCAGCCACGCACGTCCACTTGACCAGTGACGACATCGGCAATCTGTCGGTCGCGGTACTCGCGGATCAGCTTGATTTCCTCTTCGGCACGCTGGATGGCGTCTTCGAGTGGTTTGCACTCGTCGTCGATCCACTTGCAGATGGCCTTTTGTTCTTCGACTGGTGGCAATGCAATGACAGCGTTTTTCACGTCATGCTTGCCGAGTGCGAAGCGCGTGACGCCAGTTGCCAGCAAGTGAAACTGCTCGGCGATACGGGCAGACCCGATGGCGCGAAACAGGAACTCACCCTCGATGCGACCGGGGTCCGGGCGGAGCAATCCAAGGTGGTAGGCGCAGACCACACCAGGAAGCCCTTCCGGCACCCACGCTGGTACTGCGATGTCGTCCGGTGTTTCGGAATCCTTGGTGATGATCACGTCGCCTGCTTTCAGCGTGAGCCGGGCAATTTCTCCTGCCGTCGCAGTGGCGCGCATCAAATCCATGTTGTCAGTGATCTTGTCGTTTTTGTAGACGTCTGTGTAGTTGCACAGGCGAACTGGAATCTCGTGATCATGCGAGTGCTTGTCAACGCCACTGAAGCGCACATCAGCGACGTGCTTCACCAAGGCGACATCCCAGTGATTGGGAACGTCTCCCAGCCACTCGATGCCTGAAGGCTTCAACGCGACAGAAGCATTGATGCCTCGCGTGACGGCGTGATCGATGATGCGTAACTTCTGCTCGATGAGCAGTGCAATCAAGTCGCGTTTAACCTTGATGAGCCGCGCAATGTGAACGTCCTGCGCCCGGAGGTAGGCGACTATCTGATCTTGCTCGGTGCGGGGTGGGATCAGTGCCGAGACGTCATAAAAGTCGTCCGTGTACAGACGCCAAAACCCTTCAACAATACCTTTGGTGCGCCGCCGGAATTCGGCAACATAAAATGGTGTCTTGAATAGCAGCTCGCAGTAAGGCACTGAGACGTCGGACTTCGACCGAAACACGGAGTAGTCTGGGCTGATGACGCCCGTTTGTTTAGCCCGAGCGAATACACCGAGATGTGCTTTCAAGCGATTCAGAACAAGGTCACTCTCAGCGACCAACTTCCCACCGGCGTAGCTCTCAGACTGGAGACTTTTTCTACCGAGTGATTGACTGGGAACAAGACCATGAATCTGACTCATTGAAAGATGAGTCTCCTGGCCGTGCACAGAACGACTGTCAACTTCTCTAAACAGAAATCGGTTTCGGCGGGTTTGCCAATGACTTGGAATGTCTCCAACCCAAGCCAAGCCAGACGCTCTGTATTCGGTGTGGCGAGGAATTTGTTGCATCAAACATCCCCCACGATCTTGTGCAGCAAGCCTTCCGTCTGCTCCTCCAGCTTGAGGATGTCAGCGCGAATCTGATCCAGCGTGCGCAGCGGGGTCGGTTTGTAGAAGTAGCGCGCGAACGAGATCTCGTAGCCGATCTTGGTGGCGTCCATTGCAATCCAGGCATCCGACGCGTGGGGCAGCACCTCGCGGGCGAAGAAGGCGTCGATGCCGCCGGGCTCCTTGAGCGGCACCTGCTCGGTGTCGCGCAGGTCCGTATCGGCCTCGTACTCGACCATGAAGCGATCCTTGCCGATGGTTCCCAGGTACGCGCCGTCGTAGCCGGGTTCGAAATGCTCACCCGCCCTGAGCTTACTGCGCTTGGCAATGACCGGCGGGGCCGACTCATCGCGCCAACTTACCGCCTTGTAGATAGCCTTTTTCTCGGGTGCACCCAGCTTCTTGCCGTGCGCCTTCATCGTGGCATCAAAGCGCGTGCGGAACTCGTTGTGGTCGTCGAACACGCCTTCGCCTAGTTCCTGCTGCGCCAGCTTCGCCAGATCCACCAGGGTCTTGTCGCGCAGCCAGGTCGCGGGGTCGAGCAGCTTCTTGCGCCGCTTCTCCGGCACGGCCTTCTTGATGGTCTTAGCGTCTTCATCATCCGACTCGTCGTCTGCATCCTCGTCGCCGTCATCGCCCTTGAGCCACGCCTCGATCTCGGGCTTGAGCTTGGTGAGTTCCGTGTACAGCTTGTCGCTGTACTTAGTGTAGATCTCGCTACGCAGTGCCTCGTCGCCGGTAGCAAAGCGCAGGCTCTCGATGGCGCTGCGCGTGAGCTGGCTCTTGAGGCGCAGCGGACGCTCGACAGTGATCTTCCAGTAGCCAAAGTCGGCGTTGTCGAACCACTTGCATTCGGGCACCGCCTTCGCTGCATCCTCATCGGCGGGCGGCTGGTCGAGGTAGTGCTTGAGGATGCGGTCAATGTCCGCGTCCGCCAGCTCGCAGTTCTTCTTACCCAGGTTGCGCCGCATCGGCTGGAACCACTGCGAGGCGTCAATCAGTTGCACCTTGCCCTTGCGATGCGCGAGCTTGTTGTTGGCTAGCACCCAGATGTAGGTGGCGATACCGGTGTTGTAGAAGATGTTGAGAGGCAGGGCGATGATGGCTTCGAGCCAGTCGTTCTCCAGTACCCAGCGGCGGATGTTGCTCTCGCCTTGGCCTGCATCGCCGGTGAACAACGCCGAGCCGTTATGCACCAGCGCGATGCGGCTGCCCAACGGCGTGTTGTGCTTCATCTTCTGCAGCTTGTTCACCAGGAACATCAACTGCCCGTCGCTGGAGCGAGTGATGAGCTTGAACTCGGCATCGCCGCCGTGGTTGACAATGAAGCGCGGGTCGCTGAACTCCTTCTTGCCGCCCATCCGCTCGAGGTCGGTCTTCCAGCTCTTGCCGTAAGGAGGGTTGGAGATCATAAAGTCGAACTCGTGCGACCGGAACTGGTCGGCCGACAGCGTAGACTTGTCCGCGCCGCCGACGATGTTCTCGGCCTCATCACCTTCCCCCTTGAGTAGCAGGTCGGCCTTACAGATGGCGTAGGTCTCGGGGTTGATCTCCTGCCCGAACAGGTGAATCGAGACTTCCTTGTCGTGGCTCGCCGCCAGTTCGTGCAGCGCCTCTTCGGCCACAGTCAGCATGCCGCCCGTGCCGCAACTGCCGTCGTACAGCAGGTAGGTGCCCGACTGGATTTGGTCGGCTACCGGCAGGAACAGCAACTTGGCCATCAGCTTGACCACGTCGCGCGGCGTGAAGTGTTCGCCAGCCTCTTCGTTGTTCTCTTCGTTGAAGCGGCGGATCAGTTCCTCGAACACCGTGCCCATGCCATGGTTGTCCAATGCGGGCAGCTTGATGCGGCCATCCGCATCCTTGACCGGCAGCGGAGAGATGTTGACCTCTGGGTCTAGAAAGTCATTGATCAGGTGACCGAGAATGTCAGCCTCGACCATCGTCTGAATCTGGTCTCGAAACTTGAATTTCGCCAGGATGTCCTGAACGTTCGGCGAGAAGCCGTCTAGGTAATCAACGAAGTTGTCGCGTAGGCGCTGTCCTTGTCCACTGGCAGTGAGCGTGGCGAGGGTGAACTCTGAGGTGTTGTAGAACGCCTGCCCGGATGCCATACGCAGTGCGCCGTCCTGTTCGGCCACGCTGTGCGTGTCGAGAAACTTCTTGCGCTCCAGCACCACCAGCTTAGACGACTCCAACACGGCGTCGAGTCGTCGCAGCACGGTAAACGGGAGAATTACGTCGCGGTATTTGCCGCGAACGTAGACGTCGCGTAAACGGCCGTCAGCAATATTCCAAATGAAGTCAGCAACCCACTTCAGGTTGCTTTGATCTTGAGTTTCTTTGCTTCTCATTGTTCCGCTCGTTTAATTTCTATTATTTGGAAAGTCTTTGATGTACTACCAGCAAGATGCAGCAATACCTCATCCCCCACCACTGCGCCAATTAATGCTTGAGCAAGAGGACGATTTACATTGACGATGCCGTTGGCGAAGTCGTCTTTACCTTGAGTGATTTGAACGGTAAGCACATCATTTGGTTGCGCGAGATCCGCATAGCGAACAACATCCCCAACTTCAATTTCCAAGTCGTCCTCTGTATCGATAAGAACAGAGCTAACCGCTTCCCGGTCTGTCTCAGAATGAGCAGTCTGTTCAAATTTTTCAGCTGCATTACTTGTTTGTGCTGCAGCTTGCACCGACACATGACCCTCCTCGATCCAGGCTTCACTTGAAGCGTGTTCAGGTTCCCAGCTTGCGCGCTGATCTTCAAGGAAACGGATGAGCTTCTCAGTTTCTTGTCTTGGCGTGCGGAACCAATCTGTAGACCAGATCCGCCAAATGCGTCCACGCCAACCAAGAGATTCAAGGATTTCTTGACGAATACGATCACGATCTCTGACGGATAGTGCGGAGTGGTAAGTAGCCCCATCACACTCAATTGCTGCTAAATATGAGCCATGTGAATCTGGATGTTTGACGGCAATATCAATGCGATATCCTGCAACACCAAGTTGAGGAGTAACTTCATAGCCTCGCTGCTTCAGTACATCCATCACAGATATTTCAAAATCACTATCTGCTTCACGTCCCGTTTCTTCGACCGTGGCCAATGATCCTGTTCGTGCGAATTCAAGGTAATTTCGCAATGCTTTAGTGCCGTCAGGTGTTGTCCCATCCATAACGATGTCTTCAGGGCGCATCGACGTGTAAAGCGCAATTGATCTTTTTGCTCGTGTAAACAAAACGTTAAGTCGCCGCCAACCTCCTTGGCGACTGATTGGTCCGAAGTTCTGACGAACTGCACTAGAGCCAGGAGGCTTACCAAATGTTGTTGAGATGATGATCGCGTCGCGTTCATCACCTTGTACGTTTTCGAGGTTCTTGATGAACAGGGGTGCGCCTTCATTGATCCAGTTTTCACGATAGGTATCTGCACCTCGAACTGACCTGAGGCGTTCTTCAAGCAGCTCAGCGATTAGGTCACGCTGCTTGATATTTAGCGTAACAATGCCGAGAGATTCATTGGGACGGTTTGCGATGTGCTCAACAACCGCATCCACAACTCGCTTGGCCTCGCGCAGGTTAGTTTGGTTTTCGTAAATGGCGTCGGCCAAGTAAACAGCACGAACCCCCAGCTTCCCACCTTGTCCATAAGGAGAAGGAAAGATGATCAGGTTGCCACGGTAAAAGCTTTGATTTGAAAATGCGATTAGCGAATGATGCTGTGAGCGGTAATGCCATCGCAGCGACCGGGTCGGCCTGAAATGGGAGGAACAGACATCCAAAATGCTTTCGGCGTCAGTAGTGGTGAACTGGTCCTCGTTACTTTCTCCATCCTGTGACATCCGGGAGAAAAATGATGTAGGGGGTAGCTGTTTGGGATCACCTACAACGACTAATTGGCCACCTCGTGCAATTGAGCCAATTGCTTCTTCAGGTTTCAATTGAGAAGCCTCATCCATGATGACGAGATCAAACTTGATCACGCCTGGGGTCAGGTACTGCGCCACAGCTTGAGGTCCCATCATGAAGCAAGGCTTCAATGCCTGGATAGACCCACCAGCGCGGGTGAGGATTTTCCTAACAGGCATGCGTGGGCGTTGCTGTGGCATGAGGTAGTTCAGGAGAACCATCTCAGTACGATCGTCAACGCGGGCACCGTTTCTGCCGGGAGGAGGAGAGGCCTTGCGAGTGCACTCGTAAGAAATTGCCTTGCCACGCAGAGCAACGATCTCCTTGTCCAGTCGTTTGAACTCGTCGCGGATCTGGTTGTGTTTGAGGCCCGTGAAGCGTCCGAGCTGGGGAATGTTGCGGAAGGCTTCCCGAGTGATCGTGCTGTAGGTGCAATAAGCGTAGGCGTCTGGCAATTCATCGGGTTTAATGCGTTTTCTCTCAAGGAGCTCGACGAACTCAGACAAGGTCAGCTCGTTGGCCTCCTTGCGGCGAGTCAGGTACAGGGACCAAGGAATCAGAAGGTCCTTGTCCTCGACTGCCTTTTGAACTGCGTCATGCAGGGCGCTGACAAACAGCTCCAAGTCCTCGTCTGCAGGTACGCCAGTCCATGTGTCCAGCTCGAACTTCCCGAACTGGGACAGAGCATTGCTTAAGCCCTCAACCTGCTTCAATCCCGTGTGGACAGGTTCCAGTGCGGAAACCAGAGTTCGACAGGCTTCAATCGGATGCCCGGTGCGCAGCTTGCACTTGACCTGCGGCGACAAATTAAGACCGTCGATGCTTTGACCGAAGGACAGAGCCTCGAGGGCGGTCGAGCAGTCTGTGTCCACGCCCAGATAAATATCGCCCAGGAGCGACTTGACACAGTCATTGGCTTGAATCTGTGACTTCAGTGACGAGCGCTCCAAGGCTGCGTCGCATCCGATGATCACTTGGCTGAACGTAGCTTGGCTGCGAGCTTCCAACTCAAGCCATTCGAATCGGTCTTCGAGTGCTTCTGTGAATTCACTGATCTTCTCCAACACCTTGTCGAGCAGATTGCTGCCGCTGAATTCTGAGAGGCGTTTGAGCTTTGCGTTGATGTCTTTGAATGCTGCGATAGCAGTCGTGATTTCCAGCTTGACTGTCGAGAATTCCCGGCGCAGGGCGCGGGCTTGGTCGGTGGTGAAGCTGATTGGGTCGATCAGGACGGCTTGAATATCCTCTGAGGCAATTTTGATGCCTCGATTCCATTTCGCCAGCGCAAGGTAACCTTCCAAAGGCAAGGGGGTGCCTGGCGCGGGGAAGCCGAGGAATTGCGTCCAGGTCGGCGATGACTTCCACTGTTCTTTGAGGCCCAGCAGTTTGACGATTTGTTCGAGCTGCTCCAACCGCTTGTGGCCAGGCATTTTGATCTTGGTGCGTTGGAGTGCCTTGTGCAGCCCTACCGCTTTTCGCCACCGACCTTGGAAGATGCGATACCACGCGTCGCCTTCTCGCAGGGTCAGGATGGCTTGCTTGATATCTCCTTCATGCGGCAAGGTGTCCACATAGAGCGAATCCCCGAGTTCTTTCTCAAGACCGGTCCACTCTTCCTGGAGGGCATGCAACTGATCAAGGGCCTGGACTGCGCCGTCGCGAGTCAGTCCAGGGGTCTGAAGATGGAAGTGCTCCTCTGGGGCATCCAGCACGAGATCGGTAAAACCGAGCAACTGCTCGAGCTTCTGCGTCGATCCGTTGTAAGGAATCTTCTTCTCGCCCAGGAACATCACCAAGTTGGCGTTGGCCGTCGAAAGCTTGCCCGTAGTCTCAACCAGTTGTTGATGCAGGATGCGAAGCTCATTGAGCGTGCCCAGGTCTGCGCCCAAACTCCCCGCGATTCGCTGCAAGCCCTTTAGATTGTCGGTCCCTGACTTTGTGACGCTGGATTCGAGCTTCAGCGCTGTTTTGACCGCCCCTTCGAGGCTGTGAAACTGTTCGACTTGTTTGGCGAAGGCCTCAAGTGCCTGAGCGGATTTGGTTCCCGTCTCGTCGTCCTCAAAGAACCCAGGAATGAGGTGCAGAGGCAATTGCTGATTGGCAGTCTCAAGCAGTTTCTTGAGAACGGCCAATTGCTCACTGCTGAACTCCAGTGAGAGGTTGTGAACGCGGCCTCCGAGCACTTGCGAGTATTGCTTAGAAGCATCTACCAAGGCCTGGCCCCACTCATCTGCTGCTTCAAATAGTTGGGTGAGTTTGACTTCATCCCCGGGGATCAGGCGCTCAGGGTAGAAGCCCCAGAAGGTGCAGCTTGCGTCAAAGCCTCCGACCGACTTGTATTGGGAGCCCAGGTAACCCAGGCAGTCCATACGTCGACCGAACTCGAATTCGGAAATTTGAGTTGCATCGCCGATGCTGATCTGGCTGAGCATGCTCTCTTCGTTGCTCAAACCTTGGCGATGCTTCTCGGCTCGCCACATGATCTGATGCAGCGTCAAACCAAATGCGTTGTGCGCGATGGAATTGATCAGGTCTGTGTAGGCTTTGAGATCTTGGCGGTGAGCCTCCAGCTGCTGCTGCAGACGGGGAAGATCATTGGGGTGATTGGGCCTGAAGGTGGTGCGCTTAGCTATTTCCTCCAGCACGCGCTTCTTGTTGGTCTTGTTACTGTGCAGCTCAAGAACAAATGGATCGAGGCCAGCCAGTGACAGGCGGTTCTTCACGACTTCAAGAGCCGCCAACTTCTCGGCGACAAAGAGCACCTTCTTGCCTTCAGCCAGGCAGGCAGCAATCAAGTTCGTGATGGTCTGAGACTTTCCCGTACCCGGCGGTCCTTCGATCACCAGATTTTTCTTGAGTGACAAGACATCGATGAGGGCGCTGTGCTGAGAGCTGTCGGCGTCGTAGACCAGTGGGATGCTTGCCCCTGGGCCCTCTTCCACTAGATGCTCTTCGGCTAGGCTTAGGCCCGCTCCTCCGTCGTCAGCTCTGCCCTCGAACACCTCACGAACGATTGGGTGATCAATGAGGGAGTTCTCATCTCCGTTTGAAGGCCATTTGGTTGGATCTAAATCTCGAACCAGCAGCATGTTGCTGAAGCTGAGCAAGCACAAAGAGACTCGGTGCTTGAGTGCGAAGCCAGGTTGCTTTTTGATGATCGCTTGAATCTCGACAAAGTAGCCGTTGACGTCAATCTGTTCTTCACCAAGTTCAGGCAATACCAGCCCGAAGTCGTTGCGCAGCTTCTCTCGCAGTGAGAGGTTCTCGGAGATGTCGTCGCCCGTGTACTGCAGGGAGAATTGCTGGATGCCTGCAACTTCCTTCTTTTGCAGCGACACGGGTACGCTGATCAAGGGGGCTGTGAAAGTCTTATCGCTGTCTCGCTGATCCGGAAATTCCAAGAACCCGAGCACCAGGAACAGCATGTTCGCGCCGGTCTCCTCAATCGCCAACGTAGCCTCGCGCTCGATCTTGCGGCAATGCTTGGCCAGATCGTCCGGGTACATCAGTGCCCGAACATTTGACTCGTCTGATTCTTCCCCCGCACCTAAAATGTCATACCCCGTTGAGACGCCTACGGATTTTGCCCACTCACGGGGCTCGGGTCGCTGCAATCGCCCATTGCGATCAACCCAGTCTATTCGACCAGGTTCAGGCAGCCCGAGGACGCTAATATTGGCTTTGTTGTTAGTCTCAACCAGCTTTTGATAGATAGCGGCAGGATGCCCCTCGACAAACTGCAAAGATTTGCCCGCAGTGTGCTTGAAGTTAATAAGGCGGTTTCGCCCTGTCAGGTCGAGCAGTTTTAGGCGTAACTGCTCCAATGCCGATGTAAGAGGTGAAGCGCTATCGATCATGTTTTTCTCAAAAGACTGGCATCAAGCTGCTATTTCTCATCATGGTGTTGTCAGCTAGACTGGGTGGAATACTTATAGCTAAGACATAATTAGAAAGCATCAGCATAGAGCAAATCTACTAATCTGGGGACGCAAGACTGAAAGTTAAACACCCACGCTCACCGAATGTTAAACACCACACTCACCGAATGTTTAGGAGGGTTGGTCACATTATGCCGGTGCCTTTCAAGAAGCTGTCGACAGGAGATGGGTTTGTATTGCACCGTCCGATTAAGCACGATAAAATATACTTACGGTTACAACAAACGTTGACTGCGTTTTCTGTCCATATGTCTAAGCCTGTTGGATAGTTTATTTGGTAGGTTTGGTCACTACCCCCTTGATTGTGCGCCCAGCAGGGCAGGAGAGGATCGCCTTCCGTGAGGAGCAGGATCCAAAGATACCGAGGCTTGTGTTCACGAAAGTGCGCGCAGGCCTTTTTTTTGTGCGCAATTTCGTTCATTTTGGAAATCCAAGATGCAGGAAATTACATCACAACCGCAATTTCACTACCTTCGTCTTTATCAGATCATTGGACACAAGAAGAGAGGGGTACCCCCGCTTTTACCAGTGTCAGCCTCGACCTGGTGGGCAGGTGTCAAAAGCGGAAAATTCCCTCAAGCAATCAAGCTTGGAATGCGTATAACGGTCTGGCGCTCTGACGAAATTGATGCACTCCTGCGTGATCTCTCGGAGGTCAAGCCATGAGCAATCCAACCAAGGCTATATCCATCGCAGGAGTACCCCTCCATTCGCCGCAGGAGTGTCCTAAGTGGACTCGATGCTCAGCACCAATATGTCCGCTGGATCCATTGGCATCCGAACGAAAAATGCTTCCGGGTGAAGCAGTGTGTCCATACATCTCAGAAGCCGTCAAGGATGAAAGCTTTTTTACATTCGAAGCTGCCGATCTCGGTTGGTTGCATAAAGCAATCACTCGTGCGCTACCAGAGCTGGAGCGCCAGCACGGGCCTATTCGTAACAGGCTTACACGTGCCAAAAGCACTGGATCAAAAATGGCAGCAGCATCAAAACTTAGGAAGGGTTACAGATGAAAAAGAAAACAAAAAGACCACAGCGTGTAACGGGTGGCTACACTGCTCTTCCATGGGCAGTGCTTGACAGCGTTGCCTATCGTGGTTGTAGCCATACAGCCAAGGCTTTGCTACTTGAAATAGCGCGTCAGCACGACGGGTATAACAACGGCCACTTGCAAGCATCTTACCCGTGGCTGAAGTCGCGCGGCTGGAGTTCAAACTCAGTTGTACAACGTGCACGAAAAAATCTTGAGGATCGTGAGTTAATCGTCTGCACTCGCAAGGGAGGGTTCGGCATAGGCCCGAGTCGTTATGCTGTCACTTGGTATGGGATCAATAACTTTCAAGGTCTCGACATCTCACCGGATGGATACCGCCAAGGTGCATGGACGTTCTTGGAACCCTCCAATTTATCAATTCAGCAGGCCTCTAGAAGAACTACTACCGTTCCTTCTGAGAAACTGGTTCATTCACACCTCGTGCCTGTACAGAGTACGGTAAGGGCTTAAAGATTGAAAAGCCTGTGTCTTCTAAAGGGGATGATGTAAATTGCCATTACTCTGGGTGAAATTTTTACTCGGAGTAATGGCGTGAGTTAGCGCTTAGGCTTGGGTTCAAAATAAAAAATATTGGGTTGACGGCTAGGGGTTCACTCAGAAAAAAGTTTTCGTATGTTTCCAAAGCGTAACGTGAGCATTGAGTTCGACCTCAAAACCCTAGTGACTAGCATCGGCTGCAAGCACTCAACAGGTTGATAAGCGATGCTCTTACAGAAGTGTGGACTTCTGAACGAACCTAGATGAAGAGCACACAATGTCACACTTTATGTTGCTGCGTACAAACAGCGTTTAAAATACGTAACCAATTGATTTATAATGAAAATAATAAAACTTTAATCCAAAAAATGGCGATTGGCAAAAAAACGGGTGGGCGACTGCTCGGGACACCAAACAAAAAAACAGTTGAAATCAAGGACAGGTTAGCCAGCATGGGATGCGACCCGATACAGGGAATGGCGGACTTAGCGATGGATGCAAACAACACAGCTGAGCTTCGTGGCCGAATGTACGCAGAACTGGCGCAATACGTTGCACCCAAACGTAAGGCTGTTGAACACTCGCATGGCGAAAATCAGCCAGTCATGTTCAACCTGAATCTCAGGCCTGATGGCGTCTAGAGTAGAGGCGAATAGATGCCTTCACCTCAAGGCAGCGCGATTGATCGGAATCACGTCCGCCTTTTCCAGCTTTAACGCATCAAGATAATCGGCCCATCGCTGCATCATTTCGGTTCGCTGCTTGATAAATTTTGTACGGTTGTATGCTGCACCCAATGTGTCAGGTACCCTGTGAGCAAGCTGGTGCTCAATGACTTCTGGTGCAAAACCGAGCTCTTCGTGCAGAATTGTTCGTGCAGTAGCTCTAAACCCGTGCGCCGTCATTTCCTTGCTGGTATCGTAACCAAGTCGTCGCAGGGCTGCATTGATAGCCGCATCACTCATCGGACGTCTTGGGTCACGACCGCCGGGAAATACATGATCCCTATTCCCCGTAAGCATGCTGAGTTCTTTCAAGATTGCAAAGGCTTGATTACTCAAGGGCACTAGGTGATCTGTGTTTGTTTTGCTGACGGTATAGCGCCAAGTTGCTCGTTCAAAATCGACATCAGCCCACTTCATCGTCCGCAATTCTCCCGGTCGACAAAAGATCATAGGCAGTAATCGTAATGCACACAAAACGACAAACGTCCCCTTAAATGCATCAATCGCAAGCAACAACGCTTTGAGTTCCAGAGGCGAAACGAGTGCTGCACGGTGAGTCTCTCTAGCTGGTGGCAAGGCACCCCTAAGATCTTGGCATGGATCCCGCTCTGCTCGGCCCGTCACGATTGCATAGCGAATCACGCGGCTGATTTCGCTTTTGACCCTGTGTGCCGTGTACCGCACGCCTCTACCATCTATACGGCGAAGAACAGTCAAAACGTCCGATGCCGTAATTTCGCTCACAGGCTTGTTTCCGAGCCATGGAAGTACGTCTTTCTCGATGCGAGATCGCGATTTGTCGATCTGCGCCTGCTGGATCACACCTACCCGTGATTCCTGCCACTCTTGATATATGGCGCTAAAACTATTTTCAACAGATTGCAGCAGCTTGGCTTTGGCGCTCTGCTTGACTGCGCCCGGGTCGATTCCTTGATTCAGCTGCTGTCGCGCTTCAAAGTGCAATACCCTCGCAGGGGCGAGCGTAAGCTCAGGATAGGCACCAAGCGAAAGCGACTTTTCTTTTCCAGCAAATCGATACTTGTATCGCCAAAGTTTTCCTCCGGCTGGCGTGACCAAAACAAATAGCCCCCCACTATCGGAGAGCTTGTACGGCTTAGCCCTAGGCTTGGCATTTCTGATTGCAATGTCTGTGAGAGGCATATTGGGGGTATCTCCAAAAGATCATCGCTACAAATTCAGCGCATACCCCCAATTATACCCCCGTTGCCATGCGGATTTAGTCAGGTATTATTGGACTATATCGGACAAAATCAATCAGCAACACATTGATTTATATAGTTTTTATGGACTTCAAAAACTTTATTGCACGATCTTATGGTGCCCCGAGCCGGAATCGAACCGGCACGCCCTTAGGCTGCAGATTTTAAGTCTGCTATGTCTACCAATTTCATCATCGGGGCCACTCACGAGGCGCTATTGTATCCAAAAGCGCCGAGGTCCATCAGCCTTTGCAGGGAAAGCGGATCGGGAGGTAACGCAAAATCGATGCGGCGGCCTTTTCCTGATGATATTGGGGGTTGGCAATCGCCCAGCGAATAAACTCCGCCAGAACCTCGTCACGGGGTACGCCACCTGGTGGCAAGCACACTGTTTTAGGGGCTTTCGGATCCTTTGTAAGCTCTGATCCCTGGTAAACACCTTCGCCAAAACCATAGCAGAAAGTTTGTGCTTCGAGATCGGTGCGGCTTTGACATAAATTGATCATGGCGCCCAGAGAAACGTCGGACGGGGGAACATTTTGCGCACCAGAGGCAAAAGGAAGAGCCGCAAAGAGCGCGGTCGCTAATAGTTTATTCATCATGACTGTTTCCAAAAAAATTGAAGGGTTGAGCGGAAAAGACGACTAGCGTCTGAATCCACCGCCAAAATGTCCGCCACCAAAGCCACGGCCACCAAAACGATCGCCGCCACCGAAACGGTCACCTCCGCCAAAGCGGTCGCCTCCACCAAATCTGTCCGCATTAAAGTCACTACGGCCTTCGCGGCCTAACTGGTTTTCCTGACGCGCTTCACGCGCGCGGTTTGGATCGGCACGATCCTGAGTCCAGTCGCTTCGGGCCTGTTGATTCATTTGGCTGGCCTGACTGCGCTCTTGAGGGGTCGCACTGCGATTAAAAGCATTTTGCGCGTTTTGACGTGCTTGATCAGCGCGCTGCCTTTCCTCAGGCGTAGCGTTATTTCTCCAGTCATTGACTGCGTTTTGCTGGCGCGCGATATCGTTGCGGGTGATTGCGCTGTGGTTGCCCGCACCGTAGCGATTATTCAGTGCCGAATTGCCGTAAGGTATGCCATCGCGATGAGCGGGGTTATGCGACCACGTGCTGTCATTACCGAACCGATCAGAACGCAAGTTAGAAGCCGAATTGAAACGATTATTGAAATTGTTAAAGGTCGCGTTATTGATCGTGATGGATCCAGAACCCCAATGAGGCGTGGACCACAAGGCTGCACCGACTGCCATCCCGATACCAAAACTCATCAAACCCCAGGCGGGGTTGTAAACAGGATAAGGGGGGTAAGCGGCATAAGGCCAAGCACCATAAACCATCATAGGGTTGTATGTTGGCACGTACACGACTTGAGGATTCGCAGGAACGATGATGATGTTTGACTGTGCATCGCTCGAAACGGAAACCTGCTGATTGGACTTGAGGTTTCCAGACTGTCTCGCCTTGGCGCGCAACGCCTGTACAGCTTGCATCAGATCTTTTGGCTGGGCGAGGTATGCATCCCCAAGCTGTTGCGTCCAGCTCAAGTTGTTGCCAAGCATGTTGAGTGCGTCAGGGAACGAGACCAGAGACTTCACGCTGTTGTCCCAGGTTTGAGGCTTCAGCGCATTTTGTAGAGCATCACCCTTGAGGTGCGTGTTGTTACGCAACCAATTGGCAGCCTCGGCTACCTCGAGAGGATAGGTCGCAGCCATCAACATTTGCGATAACAATGAATCCGGGTATAACGCGATCGACGAGACCAACGACTCAAGCTGAGGCATGGTCAAGTTGGCCGACTGTGTCGTGCCCTGCGCGAAGGCAGGCTGGACTAGGGATGCGCTAAAAAGAGCGCCACCTGTGGCCAGCGTCAACACCATCGCAGCGGTCGCGGCAGTCAGTGAAAAATTGCGGACTTTATTTTTCTGCATCATAGATCCCGTTTCTGGGTTTAAAGATAAAAGGGGCGAAGTTAGCGCCCCGCCTTGTGTGTTAGGCCATGGCCTTGACTGCTTGATAAATCTTTCCAAACACTGCATCCGCATGCGCGGAGTTGAGCCAGCGAATAATCACCACCATACCCATTTCAGGCTCGATCCAGGTAAATGAACTACCCGCTCCGACCGCAAAATAGCTTGAAGCCGGCAAACTTGGAAATACCTTCTGCTGATCATTCAGCCAAACGAGGTAGCCATAGAATGGTGCCAGCTTGCAGGGCACTTGCATACGCTTGATCCATTCAGCTGACAGCACGCGTTTGCCATTGGCCATTCCCTCATCCAGCATCATCTGACCGATCAGGGCCTGATCTTCGCTGCTAATGGACATCCCCCCTCCCCAATGCGTTCCGCCGGGAACAGACTGGACACGTTTGCCGGCGATCTCCACCCAGGCGTCATCGTAACCAACCCAATTCCAGTTCTCTGTTGCGCCCACCGGACGCGTAATCGCCTCGCGAAAGACCTCAGGCAATGGACGCTGAAACAGGTGCAACAAAGCCAATGACAACTGGTTGATGCGAACGTCGTTGTATTCCCAATAGGTGCCGGCTGGCTGCAAAGGCCGCGCATCCCCTTTCACGCCGTCCGGTGCTTTGGCAAACGTCACGGCACGATAGCGATCCACCTGATCAGGCAGGCCGAACAATGTGCCCTCCCATTCACTGGTCTGTTGGAGCATCTGCTCCCAAGTCACTTGCGCATTATTACCTTCATCGAAACCGATTCCCTTCAATTTCCTACCAATCGGCTCGTTCAAGTCTTTGATCAGTCCACGATCAAATGCCACACCTGCTAACAAAGCGAGGTAGGTCTTGGCCACGCTAAAAGTCAGATCTGCACGCTTGGGCTCGCCCCAGGAGACCAGATGTTTGCCACGCAACAAAATAGTGCCTGAGTTCGGTCCACGAGAGTGCACGGGACCATAAAGCTTGTTATATGGCGCAGGATCGCCATGATGTACACCCCAATTACTGCTTGTGCAGTCACGGTCCCAAGTACTTTCATGATCGATCGCAAACTGTACGGCCTGTTCTAGTGCGGGGCTCTGCATACATCACCTTGTGAAATAAAAGTCGAAATGAGTATTTAATGTGTAAAAACTTTGATTGTGGACAATTTTGGCACAGTAATTGCATATACAACTATCAACTGGGTGTAAGTCCTAATTGCAACCTGTTGCCTGTGGGATGATTTACCTGTTAAAAGAAACATGCTTGCTAGACGATGTCGTGACAAACCGAATCAGAGGAAGACTATGAACTATTCGAGCATTGCTTTAAAAGCCCCTTTGGCTAAATTTAATCTGCGTGCAGGCTTGCTTGCTTGTGCCCTGGCCGCCACTGTAGCTTTCACTTTGCCTGCCCATGCGGGCAAAAAGAACGACACGCTAGGTTTTGCTTACGACCAAACGCCTGAGAACATCGACCCCTACTACAACAATGTCCGGATTGGCGTGATTATTGCCGCCAACGTTTGGGATACGCTGGTATACCGCGACCCCGTGACAGGTGAATACAAAGGTCAACTTGCAAAAAGCTGGAAGCAAATCGACGATCGCACTTTAGAGTTCGATCTGCGAGAGGGCATCAAGTTCCATAATGGAGAAGAGTTTGACGCGGATTCTGTTGTATACACGCTGAATTTCGTTTCCGACCCTGCTAACAAAGCACGACAGCAAACTGTGACAGGCTGGATTGAGAAAGCGGAAAAAGTTAGCAAATACAAAGTCCGAATCATCAGTAAACAGCCTTTCCCTGCCGCGATTGACTATCTCGCGACAGCCATTGCTATTCATCCGGCCAAGTACTACAAAGAAGTCGGTCCAAATGGCATGAACCTCAAGCCGATTGGCTCCGGCCCTTACAAAGTGGTTGAGCACATTCCCGGCAAGTCTTTGACCCTTGAGCGCAACCCAGATTACTTCAAAGACTCACCAAAAAAACAACCGACTATCGGCAAAGTCCGGATTCGCTTCATCCCTGACCGCCAAACACAGATGGCTGAGGTGATGTCTGGTGGCGAAGACTTCATCATGCACGTTCCAAAGGATCAGGCTGAAAAGCTTAAGTCCCTGCCTCACCTGCAAGTTCAAAGCGGTAACACGATGCGTATCGTATTCCTGCAGATGAACACACGTGATGGTACGCCCGCTCCTCAACTCAAGGACGTACGCGTCCGGCATGCCATCGCCCACGCGATAGACCGCGAAGCGATTTTGAAAAACATCGTGGGTGGCGGAGAGATCATCAACTCAATTTGCACACCCTCACAGGTAGGCTGTACCAGCCAAGGTGTCAAGGTCTACAACTATGACCCTGCCTTGGCGAAAAAACTTCTGGCCGAAGCAGGCTACCCCAATGGTTTTGAAGTGGATCTGATGGCGTACCGCGAGCGTCCACAAACCGAAGCCATGATCAACTATCTGAGCGCTGTCGGGATCAAGCCAAAGCTGAGCTTCATGCAATACGCAGCGATGCGGGACTTGGCGCGCGCCAACAAGACCTCCCTCACGCACCAGACTTGGGGATCGAACCTTGTCAACGACATGTCGGCCTCCACGCCGGTTTACTTTGGTGGCGGTGCAGACGATGTGAGCCGCGACCCTGAGGTCATCAAATTGCTGAACGAGGGCGACAGCACGGTCGATATGAAGAAGCGCCAGGAGGTATATCAGAAGGCTTTGTCGATTATTGCCGACCAAGCATACGCTGTGCCGCTTTGGACTCTACCTGTCTACTACGTTGCTAGCAAAGAGGTAAACTTCAAGCCCTACCATGACGAGTTGGTTCGTTTTTGGGAAATGAGCTGGAAGTAATCCTCTCTTTTTGTTTTTACTATTTGTATCTTAGGTAAGGCATCATGCTGGCATATATTACAAAGCGGCTAGGACTCGCTGTCCTGGTCGCGCTGACAGTTTCAATTCTTGCCTTCATGCTGCTTTACCTCTCAGGCGATCCAGCATTGGCGATCGCCGGAGAGGGCGCACGACAGGTCGACATCGACATGGTTCGCAAAACCTATGGTTTTGACCAGCCAATCATTGTCCAGTTTGGTAACTGGCTGCTTAAAGTGGTTCAGGGCGACCTGGGTCAGTCGATCTATTTCAAAACAGATGTAGGCAAGCTTATTTTTACCAAGCTTGAAACCACTCTTTTGCTTGCGATTTACTCGCTGGCTTTTGCCCTGCTTATTTCAGTACCGCTGGGCGTACTAGCAGCAATTTATAAAAACAGCTGGATTGACCGCCTCTGTCTGGGTGTGGCTGTGGTCGGTCAGGCGATGCCCAATTTCTTTTTTGCGCTGATCCTGATTATGCTGTTTTCAATTACCTGGCGCATGTTGCCGGTATCCGGTAGCGGCACCTGGCAACATTTCGTGATGCCAGCCATCGCGCTTGGCTATTACGCCGCACCTGCATTTATGCGTCTGATTCGGGCCGGCATGATAGAAGTACTCAGTGCGGACTACATCCGCACCGCGCGTGCCAAAGGCCTTCCAACCGGCACTGTCATTTTCAAGCATGCCTTGCGTAATGCGATTGTCCCGGTCGTGGCGCTCGCAGCTGTGCAACTCGGCTTTTTGCTGGGCGGCTCCGTCGTGATCGAGACTATTTTCGCACTCGATGGTCTGGGCTATCTCGCCTACCAAAGCATCATTCAAAAAGATTTCCCAGTCACGCAGGTGATTGTTTTGCTGCTGTCAGTCATCTATATCTTGTTGACCCTGGCCTCAGATATTGCCAACGCCTGGCTTGATCCTCGTATTCGAGTTGCTTGAGATGAAAAAAAATACGGCTCTTTATGTGGGTTGCGGTCTACTGCTTTTCATCGTCTTCTGTGCAGTATTCGCACATTGGCTGTCACCGTATGACCCCTACTTTCAGGATCTGACCAATCGGACTGTTCCGCCAGTCTGGTACGAAAAAGGTAGTTGGGCACATCCCCTTGGCACCGATCAGCTCGGTCGCGACTATTTGTCACGCTTGCTTTATGGCGCGCGTATTTCTTTGCTGATTGGCCTGAGCGTTGCTGTGATTTCAGGACTGATCGGCACCACGATGGGTATGCTAGCTGGCTACTTTGGCGGTCGGATCGACATGATCGTGTCCTTCATGGTGACCACACGCCTGTCCATGCCTGTCATTTTGGTGGCGCTCGCGACAGTTGCACTGGTTGGAGGCTCTTTGTGGGTCGTCATTATGGTGCTCGGCCTCCTAAAATGGGACCGTTTTGCCGTGGTGATGCGTAGCGCGACGCAACAAGTGCGATCCATGGAATATGTCTCTGCGGCGCAGTCTGCTGGCGCATCGACACTGCGCATCATGCTGACAGAGGTCCTGCCCAATGTAATGCCTCATCTGATTGTGATCGCCACACTCGAAGCTGCGAGCGCGATTTTGCTTGAAGCGGCACTGTCGTTTCTAGGGCTCGGTGTTCAACCCCCGCTACCCTCTTGGGGCTTGATGATTTCAGAGGCTAAGTCCTACATGTTCTTTTCATTTTGGCTGATTGCGATTCCCGGTACGGCTTTGGCTTTATTGATTTTCGCCATCAACCTGGCAGGTGATGGTCTCCATCAGCTCCTGACACCGGGCGAGAGAGCTTAATCATGGTGACTGACGAAATTGTTCTGGATGTACAGGGACTGACTGTAGATATCTCCACACCCCGTGGCACGCTGCATGTGGTGCGCGATATCTCCTTGCAGGTCAAACGTGGCGAAACACTCTGTATTGTCGGTGAATCTGGCTGCGGCAAATCCATCACCTCGCTATCCATGATGGGACTGCTGCCCAAAACCGCGACACGCAAGAGCCGTGTCTTCGAGTTTTTAGGCGAAGACCTCGCTCAAGCAAGCAAACAACGCATCAATGATTTGCGCGGCAATCGTATGGCCATGATTTTTCAGGAGCCGATGACCGCTCTGAATCCAGCCTATACGATTGGCGATCAACTCACCGAGCATTACCGCCACCACCGCAAAGCCTCCGCCGAAGAGGCGCGCTTGCGCGCGGTCGAGTTATTGGAAAAAGTGGGGATCGCCTCGGCTGCCGAGCGGCTCGGACAGTATCCGCACCAACTCTCCGGTGGTCTGCGTCAACGCGTCATGATCGCTATGGCGCTCATGTGCGGCCCAGAACTACTGATCGCAGACGAACCAAGCACGGCGCTGGACGTCACCATTCAAGCGCAAATTTTGCGTCTGTTGGCTGATCTCCAGGATGAGTTGGGCATCGCCATGGTGCTCATCACCCATGATCTGGGCGTGGTCGCACGTATTGCCGATCGTGTGGCCGTCATGTATGCGGGCCAGATTGTCGAAGAAGGAGCCGCGCAGGATATCTTTGCCGCGCCCCAGCACCCTTATACGCGCGGCTTGATCAGCTGTATTCCTATCCCGGGCAAAACAATCCCCGGCGGCAAGCTCGGCACCATTCCCGGTGTCGTCCCCTCACTCATCGGCGAAATGAAAGGCTGCGCCTTCAAGGATCGCTGCGCGCATGCTCAGGCACGTTGCAGTGAAACCATCCCCCTGCATCAGACAGCCCAGGGTCAACAATGGCGTTGTGTCATGAACGAACTGAACCAGAGCGGAGCAGGCCAATGACTGCCCTGATTGAAACAAAAGATCTGCAGCGCACTTTTTCAGTTAGTGCCGGCATGTTTAAGGCCCGTCAGACACTGCATGCGGTCAATGGCGTTGACCTCTCCGTGCAGCGCAAAGACGTGCTGGGTATCGTGGGCGAGTCAGGCTGCGGTAAATCGACACTGGCACGCATGCTGCTGGGGCTCACGCCCCCTTCCCGCGGGAGTGTGCTGATCGACGGACAAGATATTAATAAAATTGATCGCCGTGAACTCGCACGCCGGGTTCAACCTATTTTTCAAGACCCCTATTCCTCGCTGAATCCACGCCGCACGATTTCCTCCATCGTATCTTTTCCTCTTGACGTACTAGGCGTCGGCACTCAAAGCGAACGTCGTAAAAAGGCGATCGAGATGCTTGAGCGTGTAGGCTTGCCCGCTCGCTATGCGGACAACACGCCCGGACAACTTTCTGGTGGTCAACGTCAACGTGTGGCGATTGCACGCGCCTTGGTGATCAACCCTGAAATTGTGGTGTGCGATGAGCCAACCTCCGCACTGGATGTCTCGGTTCAAGCCCAGATTTTGAATTTGCTGTTGGACTTGCGCAAAGAATTCAACCTGACCTATGTCTTTATCAGCCACAACTTGGCCGTGGTTGAACACATTGCGACACAAGTTGCGGTGATGTATCTGGGTCGCGTGGTTGAACTCACTCAGACGGCTGAATTATTCAAACACCCCCGGCACCCCTATACACAGGCGCTCCTGGCCTCAGTACTGACACCTGAACCCGGTTTAGGCATTCCAGATATGGGGCTGGGACTCTCCTTTCCTGACCCCTTGCACCCGCCGACAGGATGCGCGTTTCATCCCCGATGCCAACAGCGCCGACCCGAATGTTCTGTTGAACATCCTCGTTTGCTACGGGACGCCCAGGGCGAGGTCGCCTGCCATCTGTATCCGGCAAAGAAGTAACTGCAGAAATTTGGTCACTGCAAGAATTTGATGCATTTGCTGCGACTGACTGGCCCCTTTTCTTATTGAATCGGGGCCAGTGTTTATTTAGAACGGTGCGAGACCCAGGGCTGCGCGGAAACGGTTTTTGACAAATACACCATCACGCGAAGGCAAGGCGCGTGGCAGATCGTCCGCTTTGACTAGAATCTGCGCAAAGGTCACACCCTGGCGGGCATTGACGTGTTGCTCGACCTGAGCCAAACCCGCCATATCCTTAACTTGATAAGAATTAGCAATCCCGCAAGCCTTGGCAACGGCGGACATATTCGTCCCGAGGCTGGAGTGACTGAACTGCATGCCGGTTTCGCCAAAGTGGCCATTATCGAGAACAACAATCGTGAGGTTGGCAGGCTTTTGAGCGGAGATGGTCGCTAAAGATCCGATACCCATCAACTGCTCGCCATCACCTGTGATCACCAGCACAGATTTGTCTGGCTGAGCCAGCGCCAGGCCGAGGCCCATTGCGGCCGCACCACCCATGGCACCCCACAGGTAAAAGTTTTTATCGCGATCGCCCGCAGCATAGACGTCATAAGTTGCGGAACCCAGGCCGGTGACGATCAAAGACTCTGGACATTTTGCAATCAGCGCGCGCACGAATTCGCGACGATCGATCACACTGTTAGAAGACTGAACTTGACTCATTAAAATTCCTATCTGATCATTGATGACTGATTCGCGATGAATGAGCGATTCGTTACGTCATCGTTAAGATTAGTTACGCAACCATTTCTTGCGGCCGATCAAGCGCTGCGAAAGCAGCACGGCAACAGGCTCTCCGCCTTCAAAGGCGAAATCGAGTGCGGCCCCCACAACGTCCTCAACCTCATCGGCACGCTCCGCACGGTATACCTTGATACCCATCAACTCCATCGAAGCTTGCGTCGCTTTACTCATCGGTACTTGCCAAGGATTGAACTCCGCATACTCGCCGCGCATCGTCACCAGTGTCAAAAACGGAAAGCGGCAACTTTGCAGCAACGACATCATGTTGATACAGTTACCCACACCGCTGCTCTGCATGAGCAATGCATGCCGTTGACCTCCGAGCCATGCACCGCCAGCGACTGCCACGCCCTCTTCCTCAGTCGTCAAGACGATGGCACGCATATCGGGATCTTCGTTCACGCGGCGAATAACATGCGCATGTCCGGCATCCGGCACGTAAGACACTTGCTGAATGCCACCTTCTTTGAGAACTTTGAATATTTGCTCTTGCCAGGCGGGTGTAGGGGTGAAGACTTCACTCATGTCCGACGAATCCTTAGATAAATTTTTAAAAACTAAATGGTTGCGCACTCAATTCGTAACTATACGTCTGTTTTTCTTGGAAGCGGCAAGGCGGTTTTATACCTGACCTGCTTGAGCGCAAAACTCGAACGGATTTTTTCAATTCCCGGAATCGGAGTCAGCTGCTCCAGGATGAATTTTTCCAAAGCGGCGATATCTGCGACTGCGACACGGATCAAATAATCGCTGTCACCTGTCATCAAATAGCACTCCATCACCTCATCATGCTCGCTGATGCGCTGTTCGAAATGCGCGAGTGCTTCCTTGCTTTGGCTTTTTAGACTGATATTGATAAATACGTTGAGACCAAGACCGAGTGCCGCAGCATTGGCCAGGGCGACATAGCGGTCGATCACTCCGGCGGACTCCAAGGCGCGTACCCGTGCCAAACAAGGCGATGGGCTCAGATGAATCCGTCGCGCCAACTCGATGTTTGACAGGGCGCCATCAGCCTGTAACTCAGACAAAATCTTCAAGTCTATCGAATCTAGTTTCATTATGCTGTTTTATTTATAAATTTAGAATTAAATGCTGCAAATAAGCATTTTAACTAGGATTATAGGCATCTAATGCTCGTGATAAATACCTAGAATGATGCTTAACAAACATGCGCTGCGCGCGACCTCAGACCAACCAAAGCCTGAACACATCATGAATGCTGCGATCGACCCCCGCCCTTCCTTTTGGCCCGATAGCGCCAAGGATAGCGACACCCAGGAAACCCAAGAATGGCAGCAGGCCTTGTTGGCGGTTCTGCAAACCGAGGGACCTGCGCGCGCTAAATTTTTACTCGACGAACTGGTACGCACAGCCAATCGTGCGCAAGTCGGCTGGCGCCCTGAGCTCAGCACACCCTACGTCAACACGATCTCTGTCGATCAGCAACCCGTTTTCCCCGGAGACCTCGCAATCGAAGAGCGACTAGCCTCGATCATGCGCTGGAATGCGCTGGCCATGGTGGTACGGGCCAATCAGGCCTATGGCGAGCTCGGTGGTCATATCGCCAGTTACGCCAGTGCGGCTGACTTGTTTGAAACAGGTTTCAATCACTTTTTTGAAGCGCGTCGCGGCACGGGGCCTGGGCAGCATCGCGGCGATTTGGTGTTTTTTCAACCTCATAGCGCCCCCGGCGTCTATGCACGCGCGTATCTTGAAGGCCGTCTCCAAGAGCAGGATTTACTTCATTACCGTCAAGAAATCCAAGCACTTGAACATGGCGCACAAGGACTCTCGAGCTATCCACACCCCTGGCTGATGCCAGATTTCTGGCAATTTCCAACTGGCTCGATGGGCATTGGTCCAATCAGCTCGATCTATCACGCACGTTTTATGCGCTACCTCACACATCGTCAATTATTGAATTGTAATGGACGCAAGGTATGGGGCGTTTTTGGTGATGGGGAAATGGATGAGCCCGAATCGATGAGCGCTTTAACTCTCGCCGCCCGCGAGGGTCTCGACAATTTGGTTTGGGTGGTCAATTGCAATTTGCAACGCCTCGATGGCCCGGTTCGCGGCAACGGACGCATCATTGATGAGCTGGAAAAGCTCTTTACCGGCGCTGGATGGAATGTCATCAAACTGGTGTGGGGCAGTGACTGGGATGGCCTGTTTGCACGGGATTTGACTGGCGCACTCACCCGAGCCTTTGCCAATACAGTCGATGGACAAATGCAAACCTTCGCCGCCAAAGATGGTCGCTTCAATCGCGACACATTTTTTGGACAAAATGAAGAGCTTGCCAAACTGGCACAAGGCATGACTGATGATCAAATTGACCGTCTCAAGCGTGGCGGACATGATCTCGTCAAGATACATGCCGCGTATGCAGCGGCGGCCAATCACTCAGGACAACCCACCGTGATTTTGGCGCACACCAAAAAAGGCTATGGCATGGGGAGTGCCGGTCAGGGAAAAATGACCACGCACAGCCAGAAAAAACTCGACGACAATGATTTGATTGAGTTTCGCAATCGCTTTAACTTACCACTGACTGATGAACAGGCCACCTCACTGAGCTTTTATCGCCCAGAGGCCGACAGTCCGGAAATGCAATATTTACTCAAGAGACGCCAAGCGCTTGGCGGGTATTTACCTAAGCGGGACACTACGTGTGACAGCGTCGCCGTCCCTGAGATGTCTCAATACAGTCAGTTTGCCGTGCAAGCGGATGGCAAGGAAATGAGCACCACGATGGCCTTTGTGCGAGTGCTTGGCAACTTACTCAAAGATCCTGTTCTCGGTCCACGTATCGTTCCAATTGTGGCCGACGAAGCACGAACCTTCGGCATGGCTAACCTGTTCAAACAGGTCGGAATTTATTCAAGCGTTGGTCAACGGTATGCACCCGAAGACATCGGCTCGGTGTTGAGTTACCGAGAGGCCCTGGATGGTCAAATCCTCGAGGAAGGCATCTCCGAGGCCGGTGCAATCGCGAGTTGGACAGCTGCGGCAACGAGCTATAGCGTGCATGGTCTGGCCATGCTGCCTTTTTACATTTATTACTCCATGTTCGGTTTTCAACGTGTGGGTGATCAAATTTGGGCTGCTGCGGATCAACGTCCAAGGGGCTTTTTATTGGGTGCGACGTCGGGTCGCACGACGCTGGGCGGAGAAGGCTTGCAACATCAGGATGGCACAAGCCACTTGCATGCTGCGACAATTCCGAATTGCAAAGCTTATGATCCGGCCTTCGCAGGTGAAATGGCGGTCATCATCGATCAGGGCGTGCGCGAGATGATGGTCGAACAACAAGACGTTTTCTATTACGTCACGCTCATGAATGAAAACTATGCTCAGCCGTCTTTGCCGGAGGGCGTACGCGAAGAAATCATTCGCGGGACTTATCTTTTTAATGTTTACCAAGCGAAAAATGAAACAGCGCAAGCTACCTTGCTGGGCTCTGGCGCCATACTGACCGAAGTGATCAAGGCCGCTCAACAGCTTTGTGCCGAAGGCATCACGACTTTTGTTTACAGCGTCACCAGCTGGAGCGAGCTGGCGCGTGATGGTTTGGCCTGCGAACGCGCAGCACTCTCAGGCGAGTCGGCGCCTGGTGTACCATTTATCTACCAGCAACTCTCCAAAAGCCAAGGACCCATTGTCGCAGCGACAGACTATGTGCGAGCAGTGCCGGAAACCGTTCGGGCGTACATCCCGTCAAGCCGTCGTTTTATGACGCTGGGTACGGATGGTTTTGGTCGCAGCGACACCCGCGCTGCGCTCAGGGCCTTTTTTGGAGTGGATGCAGAAACAATCGTCCGGGCAACGAAGCATGCTCTGACTTAATTTAATCCATGCATGATCGACGCCCAACATTTAACAGTCAGTTCGTCTCCACGCCCTGCCCTCGTTCTGGATGCCTGCATCATGATGTCGGGCTTGCTCAGGCCGCTCTTTCTCCAACTGGCTCAAACAGGGCTGTTTACGCCCCTCTGGACTGACAAGATTGGTCAGGAGTGGCAGCGTAACGCGGCGCGTTTATGGCCGATCGAGCCCGCGCTATTGAAAAGCGAATGGCAGGCGATGCAAGAGCAGTTTCCCGCCTCGAACATGGGTGACGTGACGTCCTTTGAGACCGCTCTCAAGCACACCGATCGCAAAGACAAGCATGTGGCAGCAACAGGCATCGCTGCGTTCACGGCTGCGCAGCATGGTCCAATCAGTGTCCTGACTTGGAATATCAAAGACTTTAGTCGTTCAGAGCTCAGGCGTCAGCAATTGGGATTAATTGACCCTGACCGCCTACTCTCCCAGTGGTGGCCGATTCATCGTCAAACACTGTTGGATGCTCTGGACAAAACGGTTAATGAACTCGTCTCAAGCAGCCGAAGACAACCGGAACCCATGCTGGGCATTTTGCGTCGCGATCGTCTGTTCAGATTGGCGGGGCTATATGAACTGGCACAAAAAAACCCTGCCGGCATCTAAGCTGGCAGGGTTCTTGTCTGGCGATACTTACTGAGCGGGTGTTGGCTGTCCTGCATCGGCAGCGGCAGGCGCTGCGGAGTCAGGCGCTGCACCACCTTGTTGCTCGATGCCGCCAATCGCTTTGACTGACAAACGCAAACGACCTTTGTCATCCGCCTCAATCACTTTCACACGCAAAGCCTGACCGACTTTGAGTACGTCATTAATATTGGCGATGCGGTAGTTTGCAATCTCGGATATGTGCAACAGACCATCACGACCTGGCAGGACTTGAACAATGGCGCCAAAGTCGAGCAAACGCAAGACGCTTCCGTCGTACTCTTGACCGACTTCGACATCAGCGGTGAGCTCAGTGATGCGACGCTGGGCTTCGTGTGCACGGTCCAGATCAGCACTCGAAATCACAATCGTACCGTCGTCAGAAATATCGATCTGGCAACCGGTTTCCTCGGTCAACGCACGGATCGTCGCGCCACCTTTGCCGATCACATCACGAATCTTTTCAGGATTGATCTTCATGCTCAGCATGCGAGGTGCGAAAGCTGACAACTCACCGCGCGAATTCTGGATGGCTTCGCGCATTTTGTTCAAGATATGCAGGCGGCCATCGCGGGCTTGAGCCAATGCAACTTGCATGATTTCTTTGGTGATGCCCTGGATTTTGATGTCCATCTGCAAAGCGGTAATACCATTTTCGGTACCCGCGACTTTGAAGTCCATGTCGCCAAGGTGATCCTCGTCGCCAAGGATATCGGTCAATACGGCGAACTTGCCTTCGTTGAGGATCAAGCCCATTGCAACACCGGCGACGTGATCCTTGAGGGGCACGCCAGCATCCATCATGGCCAGTGATCCGCCGCACACGGAAGCCATTGAAGAAGAGCCGTTTGATTCAGTGATTTCAGAGACCAGACGAATGGTGTACTGAAAGTCCTGAGCATCTGGCAAAAGAGGCACGAGCGAGCGCTTGGCCAGGCGACCATGACCGATTTCGCGGCGCTTGGGGGTACCCACGCGACCTGTTTCACCGGTCGCAAACGGAGGCATGTTGTAGTGCATCAGGAAGCGATCGCGGTACTCGCCCATGAGCGCATCGATTACTTGCTCGTTTTGCTTGGTACCAAGCGTGGCAATCACCAAAGCCTGTGTTTCGCCGCGGGTGAACAAGGCGCTACCGTGAACGCGTGGCAGCACACCCAAACGAATTTCAATCGGACGCACAGTACGTGTGTCACGTCCATCGATACGTGGCTCACCGCTCAGGATCTGACTACGAACGATTTTGGCCTCAAGGTCAAACAAAATGTTGTCGACCGTGACGCCATCTGGTGCTGCAACGCCTTGCGCCGCGGCAGCTTCAGAGAGCTTGGCGTGAACGTTGGCATACACCTGACGCAATTGGGTGGTGCGCTCTTGCTTTTGACGGGTCTGGTAAGCCGCGTAGAGTGCATCCTGTGCGGCAGCAGTAACCGAGGCGATCAGCGCTTCGTTCTTGGGGGCAGGCTGCCAGTCCCACTCGGGTTTGCCAGCTTCTCTCACGAGATCGTTGATCGCGCCGATCACAGCTTGCATCGCATTGTGACCAAACACCACACCACCGAGCATGATTTCCTCGGAGAGTTGCTGCGCCTCAGACTCAACCATCAACACGGCAGCCTCTGTACCGGCAACGATGAGATCCATCTGCGAGGTCTTGAGCTGCGTGGCAGTTGGGTTGACCAAGTACTGACCATCGATGTAACCGACGCGGGCTGCGCCGATCGGGCCGTTGAAAGGAATACCCGACACAGCCAAAGCTGCCGAGGCACCAATCATCGCAGGGATATCGGGATCGATTTCTGGATTGCAGGACAGCACGTGAATGATGACCTGGACTTCGTTGTAGAAACCCTCTGGAAACAATGGACGCAGAGGACGGTCGATCAGACGCGAGGTCAGTGTCTCTTTTTCAGAGGGCTTGCCTTCACGCTTGAAAAATCCACCGGGGATTTTGCCTGCGGCATACGTTTTTTCAATGTAATCAACGGTCAATGGGAAAAAATCCTGACCGGCTTTTGCATCTTTTTTGGCGACAACAGTCGCAAGTACGACAGTATCTTCGACCGTTACTAACACCGCACCGGACGACTGGCGAGCAATTTCACCGGTCTCAAGCACGACAGTATGTTGTCCATACTGAAACGATTTGGTCACTTTATTGAACATGACAATTTATTCCTTACAAATGAAAAACCGTGGACGTTGCGGCAGTAGTGCCGCACCGACCACGGTTGACTCACGGGGAGACTGCCCCATGGATACCGATCACTTACGCAGACCGAGTTTTTCGATCAGTGCACGATAGGAATCTGGGTTGCGGCTCTTGAGATAATCTAGCAACTTACGTCGGCGGCTCACCATGCGAAGCAGACCGCGACGTGAGTGATGGTCTTTCATGTGGGTTTTAAAGTGGCCCGTCAGCTCATTGATGCGAGCTGTCAGCAAAGCCACTTGGACTTCTGGAGAACCGGTATCGCCCTGTGCGCGTTGATATTGCGCGACGATTTCAGATTTTTTAATATCAGCAACAGACATTTTATGACCTCAGATGACAAGCGTCAGGACCGAGGCGTCCTGACGTGATTGATTAACCTAAAAGAACTAAATAACTAAAAATAACGATAAAGCCACGGAATTATAGCCGATTGGCTAAAATCAACCCAATCGGCATTGCAATTCAATGCCGAACCCACATAAGCCTTGATTCGAGCCTGAAAATGACCAAAATGACTACCAGTCCCGCTCCAGATATTGACCTGAGCCATTCGCCTTCAAGACCAAGAGGTATGGTGGCATGTGCCTTGTTTTCTGTTGTGCTGCTGGCCGGATGCGTCAACTACCAGTCCGTTCAGCCCGGCATGACGATTGAACAAGCCGTGCAAAAGCTCGGAAAACCCACTACCACCTGCAAGCGCGAGGACGGGACGCAACGCCTGATTTGGACCATGCAGCCATATGGCCAGTATGCCTGGGGCACCAACACCACCCCACAGGGAACCATCGTCGGCCTTCAACAACTGCTGACCGACGCCAATTTCCAGAAACTGGCGACCGGCAGATGGACAGCTGAGCAAGTACTTTGCGAGTACGGTGAGCCCGCTAACAAGTATGGCATCGCAAAAGGTAACGAAATCGTCTGGGCCTATCGCTACAAAGAAAGCGATACATGGGCGGCCATGATGTATGTGTACATGGGTCCTCAGGGTAACTTGGCCAACCGCTTTCACCCAGGGCCTGATCCTTTAACACTCAACGACAGCGACAGGGCGCGCTGAAAGTGAACTCGGATTTGAGCGCTGGCGCTACCGTTTAGCGCGGTGCCAGCGCCAAAGCCAGACTCCCCAGCCCGACAGTCCGTAAACAATAAACAAACCAAACAGGACAACGGGTGGGTTGCTGGAAATAAATACAAAACCGGCAACAAAAACCAAAATCACCCAAAAAGGGACACTACGCCCGAGCGCGAAGGACTTTCCGCTATAAAACGGCAGGTTCGACACCATCGCTACACCGCAATAAAGCGTGATGACGAAAGCGGTCCAGGCGAGCAGCTCTTTGGGAACCTGCAGGCGATTATCGACAACCAGCCAGACAAAGCCGGCAATCAACGCACCAGCAGCAGGACTGGGCAAGCCCTGAAAAAATCTTTTGTCGACCACCGCGATATTGGTATTGAACCGAGCAAGACGCAAAGCCGCCCCGCACACATAGACAAACGCGGCCAGCCAACCCCAGCGTCCCAAATCGTGCAACATCCATTCGTACATCACAAGCGCTGGAGCCACTCCGAAAGATGTCATATCGGAAAGCGAGTCGTATTGCTCACCAAATGCAGAGGTAGTTTTAGTCAGGCGCGCGACGCGGCCATCCATCCCATCAAGGACCATCGCAACAAAAATTGCAATAGCCGCCATTTCGAAACGGTTGTTCATCGCTTGAACAACAGCATAAAAACCCGCAAATAACGCGGCAGTCGTGAACGCATTCGGAAGCAAGTAAATGCTTCTGTGGCGTTGCTCGGGATCGCGCAAAGGGTCTACAGGCATAGTGGAAGCTTACGTAAGAGTTGCAGGCAAATCGGCCAGCACGGTAGTCGTCGCGCTCACCTTGTCCCCAATCGCCACGCGTGGACGCGAGCCTAGGGGCAAGTAAACATCAACACGCGAACCAAAACGTATAAAACCATAACGCTGACCACGGTATAAGGTATCGCCTTTTTTGGTGTAACACAGGATACGCTTGGCTACCAGGCCCGCAACCTGCACAGCCGTCACGGTGTGACCAGCCGGTGTGAGTAGAACCATGGCGTTACGCTCGTTTTCAAGAGATGCCTTATCCAGTGCCGCGTTGAAAAACTTGCCAGGAAAGTATTGCGTCATCAGCACTTCACCATCCACAGGGGAACGATTGCTGTGCACATTAAACACGTTCATGAACACGCTGATTTTGAGCGCGCGTCGGTTGGCATAAGGGTCCTGTGTTTCTTCGACCACGACAATCCGACCATCGGCAGGTGAAATCACAGCAAGTGGCTCAGTCGATCCCGATCTCGCCGGATCACGAAAAAACTGCAGAACAAAAATCGCGATGATCCAAAAAATCACTGACCAGGCAGGTGACCACCAGGTCACAAGCAAAGCAATCAAAATCGAACCGGCAAGGAAAGGCCAACCCTCGCGGGCAATAATCGGGTGGGGATAGTGAGGTGTATTCATCGTAGGGAGAAGGTTAACCCAAAAAAACACGCCCCG
>NZ_JAUHHE010000059.1 GCF_030410375.1 Zwartia vadi | reverse complement strand
TTGTGCGTGATTTCGGAAAGAGGATTAGTCTGGTCCATAAACTGGGACAATTGGCTCGAACCAAAAAACTCTTTGATCGCTGCGGAAATCGGCTTGGAGTTGATCAAGTCATGCGGCATCAGATTCTCTGTTTCCGCTTGACCCAAACGCTCTTTCACCGCACGCTCAACACGCACCAAGCCGGCACGGAATTGATTTTCAGCCAATTCACCCACGCAACGCACACGACGATTGCCCAAGTGATCGATGTCATCA
>NZ_JAUHHE010000058.1 GCF_030410375.1 Zwartia vadi | reverse complement strand
TGGTGTGCACATGTGTGGCGGTGGCCTTCGGGTGATCGTTGTGCGTGTGTGTCACGAATAACGGGTTGTGATTGCATAGTAATTTGTTCAATTCTCAAGCTCTGTTGTGTGTTGATGACTGGCTTTTAGCTGGTGGTGAGCACGTGATGGAGTGCCAAAGATGAAGAACGGCACAAACGCTACAAGTAAATCAGCGTCTTATAGCCTTTATGGTTATAGGATCAAGCGACTAAGTGCATATGGTGGATGCCTTGG
>NZ_JAUHHE010000057.1 GCF_030410375.1 Zwartia vadi | reverse complement strand
CCAAGGCATCCACCATATGCACTTAGTCGCTTGATCCTATAACCATAAAGGCTATAAGACGCTGATTTACTTGTAGCGTTTGTGCCGTTCTTCATCTTTGGCACTCCATCACGTGCTCACCACCAGCCAAAAGCCAGTCATCAACACACAACAGAGCTTGAGAATTGAACAAATTACTATGCAATCACAACCCGTTATTCGTGACACACACGCACAACGATCACCCGAAGGCCACCGCCACACATGTGCACACCA
>NZ_JAUHHE010000056.1 GCF_030410375.1 Zwartia vadi | reverse complement strand
AACACTAACCCTGAGGTACTGTGTTGCGATGAATACCAAATACAAACATCTTAGCTGTGAAGAGAGAACCTTGATCCAATTGAGTCTTGAGCGAGGCTGCAGCATTCGGGCAATTGCTCGTAGTCTGGATCGCAGCGCCAGCTCCATCAGCCGTGAGCTGGGGCGAAATCAGTGGTGTGATCCACGATCTCAGCCTGCCAGGTCTGGCCGACCAGCCTTGGCTGGTGGTTACCGGGCTGCTCTGGCACATCAGCG
>NZ_JAUHHE010000055.1 GCF_030410375.1 Zwartia vadi | reverse complement strand
GTCCTGTTCGGGATGGGAAGGGGTGGGACCACCTCGCTATGGTCGTCAAGCGTAGCTTGTTGAATGCTCAGAGGCACAGCGCCGACCTCAAGGGTCTGCTCGCGTGCGCTTTG
Organism: Zwartia vadi; assembly: GCF_030410375.1. GTDB lineage: Bacteria > Pseudomonadota > Gammaproteobacteria > Burkholderiales > Burkholderiaceae_B > Zwartia > Zwartia vadi. Next base: position 142 of record NZ_JAUHHE010000055.1, on the reverse strand, counting down.
CGCATTCCAATCTGGGAAGAAGCATGACGTGTTTTCGTTTGAACACGGGTTGGATGTTTTGACTACCTTACATATCTTAATATGTACATAATTATTTGAACGGCACTTTAACTCTACAACAATCAGGTCTTTAACCTGTAGG
>NZ_JAUHHE010000054.1 GCF_030410375.1 Zwartia vadi | reverse complement strand
ACGTTGACCACGGCAAAACGACGTTGACCGCAGCGATCACGACTGTTCTGTCCAAGAAGTTTGGTGGCGAAGCAAAAGACTACTCGCAGATCGATGCCGCTCCTGAAGAGCGTGCGCGCGGTATCACTATCAACACCGCTCACGTCGAGTACGAGACGGCTAACCGTCACTACGCGCACGTTGACTGCCCCGGCCACGCCGACTACGTCAAGAACATGATCACCGGTGCCGCACAGATGGACGGCGCAATCCTGG
>NZ_JAUHHE010000053.1 GCF_030410375.1 Zwartia vadi | reverse complement strand
CAACTCACCGCGTGGCATCGCGTAAAGCGCCGTGTAAATGGTTTCGTGACTGGCACGCATCGAGGAATCATCGGGGAACATGCGTGGAAGTATGCCCGCAATCTGTTCCGGCGAGAATCGCTGCCTACGCAGTTTTTGAACCTGCGCCCAAAGGTAGCTGTCCTCAGCCAATCGAACTGGTTTACGTCCCTGAATCCGAGCCAAAAAGGCGCGCTGATGTGCCAGAGCAGCCCGGTAACCACCAGCCAAGGCTGG
>NZ_JAUHHE010000052.1 GCF_030410375.1 Zwartia vadi | reverse complement strand
CTGTCATGATGCCACCGGGCTGCTGTGGATCGAGCTCGGCGCTCAGGTTCTGGAAAGCTTCGAGCATCGACTGCTGGGCAGCCTCAGGGCTCAGGTGGCTGAGGTCGAGGGCAGGCAGCTTGAGTGGAGGGAGCGCCGAGGCAGGGTCGATCACCATGAGGGTGCCGGAGCTGCGATCGGTGACTGTGCGCAAGCGCAGCGCTCCATGGTGGTTGCGCAGGCGCTCAAGCGCCTGGAGCACATTGGCGTGGCTCA
>NZ_JAUHHE010000051.1 GCF_030410375.1 Zwartia vadi | reverse complement strand
ATGGCCTGCTCACCGAGCTCGCCTGTGTCGCCTTCGAGGGCGAGCTTAGCTGAGCCCTTGACGATTGGCGTGTCATCGCCTGGGAAGTCGTACTTGGAGAGCAGCTCGCGCACTTCCATTTCGACCAGCTCAAGCAACTCGGCATCATCAACCATGTCGGCCTTGTTCAGGAACACGATGATGTAAGGCACGCCCACCTGACGCGATAACAGGATGTGCTCACGCGTCTGGGGCATTGGGCCGTCAGCGGCCGAGACCACCAGGATTGCGCCGTCCATCTGTGCGGCACCGGTGATCATGTTCTTGACGTAGTCGGCGTGGCCGGGGCAGTCAA
>NZ_JAUHHE010000050.1 GCF_030410375.1 Zwartia vadi | reverse complement strand
CATGCGTTTAAATCTGTATTCTTGAAGTATTCCTGATGGTAAACAAGAAAGATGACTTTGATCATTGTTAACAATTGAACTAGGAATACAACCCTTGAATCCTTATTTGGATTGAACCAAATGACTCTTAAACCTAAGAAATTCGTACTTGCAAAATACTTGAATAATATTGATGTAAAAGGTTTGAGTAATGAACATCTTTACATTTTGCGTCATTCAAACACGTTTGAAAATGTATCGGAGTATTTGAGTCGAAAATCAAGTGATAAACGTATCAAAAAGATTGTTGATCACCTTGAGCGTATTCAAGCAGGCCATCAAGGTCTTCTAAACACAGATCACGACTCACTCGAATGGAATTGTTACAAAGTGCTGTGTAAGTACGAGGAAATAAGAAGAGGACTTGAGATTAAGAAAAGATATACAGCGTCAAGGCTCAGGAAGTCAGGAGAAACAACACCTTGGAAGGTTGTGCTTGAAAAAACTGTTTCAAAGCCTTTGAAAGACGAAACTCTGGGTTTTAAAGTGCTTCGTGAAGGTGGTCGCTTGGATGCTTCATTTGAGTTCTATATCCTCGAGAACCCGACGTTGTTCTCAGACAAGTCGGTTGCGTCCTCATACA
>NZ_JAUHHE010000004.1 GCF_030410375.1 Zwartia vadi | reverse complement strand
GCAGCATTCAACTCTCGGATATTTATCGCCAAACAATTACCTGCACCGTTGGCTTAGTCAGCAACCAAAAGAAAAGCTGGTAGCATGAACCTATCCCTTTGGTAGACGAAACACAGAGGGAACCTCAATCTTTGTCATCTAAGTTTGCAATATTCATTGTGCAATTACTCCAAGCTCAGCTGGCAGCCATGCAGCATCGGCACGCGCCGTCATAAACGTATCCAATGAATCCCAAAGTTGCTGGGCTAAAGCTCTATCTGGTAATAGAGTAAAAATTAATTTGCTTAAATCGGCCTTAATTGCAATTAAGGCAGCAAGATGATTTCCGCCATGGTGAGCAACTGCCACCTTAAAACTATCAAATTCTTTTGTGTTTAAGATCTGTTTTGCTTCGGACAGAATTGTTTTCTCACCGATTTCAAATCCAAATTTACCATTCCACAGTAGATCGTACAGAATGTATTCATTGTCAATTGCGACGTGTTCTCCATTTTTCTTTTTAAGCAAGTTTCCTGTATTGCGATCTTTATTATCAATCCAATGATCAAATGCGCAGATAGCTGCTACCTCTGCCTTTTTATAGGCATTTTTTTTTCTTAAACTGTCAATCCATTTCCAGCTGCTTATTAAAGGCCTGCCTTCAACGGCGGACACACAAAAGGCTAAAGTTTCAGGGTGATTGTAGTTAAGCCAGTGATGATCTAGCTTCATCGACTGACGAAGTCTATTCATAGGAATCATTATTAGCGCTGCAAAGTCAGGTGCAGGTAAGTTTAGGGCGCGAATTAATTGCCAGCCGATAGCTTCGGTGATAGGGCTTGGCCAGTTTTGTGGACAAATCTTCACATAACATTCATGCAATTTTCCATTGGGATCCTCCACTAATGCCAGATGCGTAGTTAAATTCAACCCCTTATTGGGAGGCTCCCCGCGGAACTCGCGCCAAGATGATGAAGGCAAGATATCAATCATTTATAACCACCTGAATCCAATCAAATGCCATCTTTCTATTTCAAATGTATTGAAAGTGTAATTGCTTTAGACTTTGCTTGTAACTTGAAATCAGCAATAAAGCTATCCCTAAAATGGGATGAGTAATTGATCTTTTGCTATTGGTTATTGGTGAGAAATGCAGTGATAAATTTAGCAATGCTTATGGAATTAACCAAATAGATGATCCGTAGATCTGATTTCAAACTGTCGTGTTACACGACAGTTTTGATTCACCGTCCCGTAACTAGACGCTTTAGGTTTCGTCCGTTCAGAAGGACGTTTCTAACCTGTTATTCAAGCGTCTATAAGGTAAATTTCCAAGCTGACCCACGGTCAGGCAGGATTAAACATCCCCACCCAGTAAGGTTCGGCACTCAGATCTACCGTTTATTTACGCTGGCAAGTTAACCGTCCAGTAACTAGACGCTACCAGCCGACTCTATAACAAGTATTCGAGCCTGTCCTATTGGATGTGCTACGTGTTCAGTGCCAACGGATGCATAAAAAATATCGCCTGTTTCAAGCATTGTAGATAATTCTTGTCCATCGAGCCGATATCGCATTTCAACTCGACCATCCAGCACAGTAAAAATCTCCTCTCCGTCATTGATGTGCCATTTGTATGGCTGATCAGTCCAATGCAGACGTGTCGTGATGCCGTTCATGTCGGCAATATCTAGCGCACCTCATGGGCGACCGGCTGTGAATTCTTTGCTGCGGATAATTTTCATTTCGCTGATTTATTGTTGGTGCTAAAGTCATATTACCAAGACTTAACGAGCAAGGTGAATAATGCGTTGGATTGTATTTTTCGAGGATACGCCTGCAATGTTAGCTATCAGGAAGGAACGCGAACCCGATCACCTTGCGTATTTGCGAAAACATAGCGATGAGATCCTGTTGGCAGGTGGCTGTCGAGAAGAGCCCGGTCAAGTATATGTTGGTGGATTGTGGGTGCTTGATGTGCCTAGCAGAGAGCGAGTGATTGAGCTGATTGAGTCTGATCCGTATTATTCGCCTGATCGTCGAAGCTACAAGATACGTACTTGGGGTAAAGCGTTTGATGATTTGGCTGTCACACTTTGATTATTTCAGGGTTCAATGACAAGACACTCGATGTTTCGTCCGTTCAAAAGGACGTTTTCAACCTGTCGATCATGCACGCAGCATCTAAATATTCCAGCTAAGCCGGATCAGCAGTATTCTGTATCCCCAATCAATAAGGTCTGACACTCAAAGCGACCGTCCGATCACTATTGTGATCTAACCATCCCGTGACTAGACGCTCTACCATTCGTAAGTATCCAATAAAAGGATGGAGACGAATTAAGCCAACTGATCCGCAGCAATAGCGGCAATCATTTCGAATTATGTCCCATTCGAACATCAATATGGAGCTCCTTGTCTATCGTACAAGAAAGTGTATGGCTGAGGAGTATTCCAACTCAATAACGATCAACTGTCCCGTTGCTCAATACTTGTACTGATACTCATCATCTATTGCCTATTAACCCAAATAAAAGTTGAGTTTTTATTCATTAAATTTCTTAGTCAAAAAGCACAGTTTCTTGGTATTTGAAGTTCTTGGAGCGACATTTTGGACACCGATGATACGCTAGGCGATTATTACGGAATGACGCCCTATGCTCTGGATCGTAGGGGTCAATCCAGTTGCCTCCACAATAGCAAGAACCAATAACTTGACGAAGCATATTTTTTTCAAAATCATCCCAAGAATCTCCACCTGTTCTCCACCAAGCCGAGTGATCATCAAGAAATGAACGAAGTGTCTCTGGTGTAAACCGTTCTATCTTATCGAAAGGTATTTCTTTGTGGTCTTTGTCGATTCGCCATGTAAATGGCATCTTAATTGTGATGAATCCAAACCTTAAAAGGTTAGTACGCCTTTGTAGCGCAGTGATGATTTTCTGTTCTTTACGACTGACTCTCGGGGCGTACCGCGGGACCGCCATACTTTTCCCGCAGCGGCAGCATAACCACTGAACAAATTTAGAACCACCACCTTCGCTAGTCTTGAACGCTTCTCCACAATCCAAACACTCACAGTCGTATACGTGTCCCATTATTTCCCTGACCTTGAGTCACAATTTCAGAAGATATTAAAGTTTGAATAGATTGCAGTTACAGTTTTTCACTCAATGAACAATAAGATGTTGTCTACAATTTGGGCATGTAGATTCTCTCTCAAGAGTATCAACAATAAGCACATGTCTGCATACATGGCAAACAACGGACTTTGTAAAAGGCTTTAATTGTTCTGGCTTATTCAAAGTTGTTTGTACAAAGGCATGCCTAGCATTAATTTTTTCTTGTTTCGCATCTTTAGGTGAGACTTCGTCGACACTCACTCTATCTACTTCAATGGAAATATTTGTTCTACTTGGAGACAGTTTTGGCTCGAGTTCAACAAGGCTCCTGTTGTCTTTAATTTTCTTTTTTTCTTGTGCCACCTTGTGCTGTTGAGCCAATTTTTGCGCAGTCGCATATCTTTGCGGAAAGGAGCCGCGTCTCATCTCTTCAGATGTAAGTCTAGCTGAATTTACTTGAGTAATACTCGCTTGGAATTTTTGGGTAGACGAAGTGTCAGCAGTGTTGTTGTAATAATTGCCCCATTGTTTTACAAATTCTGGACCGAATGTTTTCGGATTAATCCAAGGCGGTGCTGGGTAATCGTCATTATCTTGCAGACCCATAACCCATTCTTGATATCGCTTTTGCTCTTTTTTTCGCCTAAGTTCGGCATCGTAATTTTTTAATGTGTTTATTAAACCTTTAATGACAAATGGCCAAATTAAAGCGTTAACAGGACACATAGTTAAGCACGTAAGCACCCATCCAAAAAAGCTTGGATCCTTTTGGTTCTCACCGAAAAATATTTTGAAATAAACCAGCGCAGATACGATACCAGTGACAAGAGCGCCAATTGCAAATACATATAGAAGAAGTTCGCCCAAAATTGTATCCCCGCACATTATTGAAAACTTACTTTGTAAAGCAACCTTATCCCTTCTGACTCCTAACCGCCCCTATCAGATATATTCGGTTATAAAAAAGATTAAATGGCAATCAATTTCTTAGGCTTTCGCGAACCGTAAAGTAGGATTGCTGTATGTATTCTACTGGTGTGAAGCCATTTTTTTGATACATAGATTCTGGATCATACATTCCGGTACCTACCTGTTTTGTTGATAGTACGAGACCCAAACAGCCAACTGCTCAGCTGCCATTGTTGAGATCAATTTTGAATATTGACGTTCAATCATCAGCATGTTATTGCCTATTTGTCGAGCCTGAATGTGTATCTTAGTGTCATTCTCCAGTAGTTCTAAGCGTCCCGTAACTAGACGCTTGAGGTTTCGTCCGTTCGAAAGGACAAACTTCGCTCACTCTACTCGCGCCCTCCCTCTCCTCCTACGCTTGCTTTGAAGCATGTCTATATTCATCTCGCCAGAAAGTGGCTTGGCGTAGAAGCGGTCAATCATCTCCACACTGGTTCGGGCATTTCTAGCTAGAACTAAAGTATTAATACCATCGCCATATAACAAGCGATACATGATGCTGCTGTGCCTGAGTGAATACAGACTTCGTATCTCGCCCTGTACTTCACGTGGCAAGCCCGATACCCCTATCAACACTTCAAATTGCCGCTGTAATAAATTTAGTGCGTGATCTCTGCTGTCAGCATACTTGGGGACAAATACATAATCTTCCCCATCAACTTCCAGACCTGCCCTGTCTTGTTCGTGCTCCCTTCGTAAAGCAAGATACGCTGTGACCGCTCGTGGCATTGTTGTAATGGGATTGGTGTGACCTTTACTTTCTGGTAGACGCAGCCGCAAGTATGTGTAATCACCACGCACAACATCCACGTGCTTGTGCTTCATATGTCGAATATCTGTGGGACGTATGTAGCCATTGACCATAAACACGATCAACCAACGCAAGTCAGTCATCATCTTGACGTAACACATACGAGTACCCAGCTTGTTAGCCACATCATCACGCCTGATGTATTGCGTTTGCTTGATACCCAAGCTGTCTTGGTACTTGCGTATCTCCATCGTGACACCAGCCAAGCGTCTTGCTGTCCTATAAAGTGTCAAATATTCTGCGGGTGAAAACCACCCTCGGGCTTTGAGTTTGATTTTGACTGTGGGGAACTCAGGTACCGCTGGCAGTAATCCTCGCCTACAGGCCAAGACTAATACTTTGCGAACAATCAACAGGTATGAGCGAATAGTGGTACCACTGATGCCTGTGTCACTGAGTTCAGTGACATAGTTTTCTAGCTTTTGGTAGTTGATTTCCGTCACGTCCAATTTGCCAAAAAATGGCAGGACAGATTTTTGATAACGATAGGCAAAGTTATCGAATGTCATCTTGGTAATTTCACCACGCTGTAGCTTTGCTCGCTGTGACACGCCCACTGCTATACCTAACTGAGTAAAGTTGGTCGCTTTCGACTGAATGTCGGAGATTTTGCCCTGCGTGGTAATGGTGTCGTAATAGCTCTTGGCAAACACGATGGCTTCACGCCGCCCCGTTTGCTTTGTGCTTTTTCTGTGTACCCGTCCATTCCAGTAATACCTGACCCACCAGTAGCGTGTAGCAAGCGAGCGATAGATCCACAGCTTCGGGGGACAGCCATCTATGTACGCTCGCTCAATCTCGGCTGTTCTGGATTTTGTTTGGGTTGCGTATTCGTGTGCGTCAAATTTCAGCAGTTTCAGCGTGACCATAGCGGCTCAAAAAGTGTTGAAGTTTTTGAACACACGCTAACGCAGGTCGCAGAAAATCGCGACCAGAAAATATGAAATTTATATTTTCAAATCAGTTAATAGCCGCACCAGCAGGGGGTATTAAACTTTTTGACAGCGGGGAAAAGGTCGGAAACTTTAAAAGCTGCGGGTGTGAAGGCAGTGCTCTACCGCTGAGCTAACCGCCCAATCAGTGACAAACTCGAACGGTTTGCTAGATTGGAATGAACGCAAAGTTCAAGATTGAGATTATACACAGACTAGATGAACTACTCTTATCTCATTGATTTTGTGATGAAATCAGTTTAGAAAATACTTAAATATTATCCATTCACCTGTGACATCCTCAATTAAGCCATTCATTGCCATACGATCAGCTCCAGCACCCAACCTCAGATTTTCAACCAATTTTTTTCGTTAATTTCTGTAATTGTTGCTGTGACCTCACCTCTAAATTCAGAACTGTTTTCATCAATGTTTGAACTTCACATCGCGAATAAAAACTATTCTTCTTGGTCTTTACGCCCATGGCTACTCATGAAAGCCCTTGCTATTCCGTTTGTAGAAAAGCTTCATTATTTTTCACCTCCAGGAACACCAAGCACATTTGTTACCTTATCTCCAAGCGCCAGGGTACCAGTTCTAGTAAGTAATGGAATTCCTATCTGGGACACTCTGTCTATTGTCGAATATCTAGCAGAAGAGTACCCAGATGTGTGGCCATCTGAAAAAGTCAATCGGACTTGGGCTCGAAGTGCATGCGCAGAGATGCACTCAAGTTTCTTTGCCTTAAGAAATGAATGTTCGATGAGTGTGGGCGTTCGTGTGCATCTTCGCGAAATGAGTGCTGCCCTTAAATCTGATATTGCTCGAATTGAAAGTTTATGGGCTGACGGATTCAATCGATTTAATGGTACGTGGCTAGCTGGCGATCGTTTCACTGCGGTTGATGCTTTTTTTGGTCCAGTTGCATTTAGATTTCGAACATACGGAATCTTGTTAACCGATCGTTCTCAGGGTTATGTAGAGCAATTATTGAGTCATCCTGCAATGCTTGAATGGGAACAGGATGCACTGAATGAGACAGTGCGCGATCAGTCACACGACATTGAAATTGAAAATATGGGTTTCATTGTTCAAGACTTGAGGGCGAGTCCTGATATTAGTTAGTGAGCTGAATCAAGCATCCAGTTGCCAGACGCTCGATTATTATTATCTGTAAATGTGCTGTGTCGTCACTTATCCCAATCTGGAAACTGGCTTGGATGAATCTGAAATCCAACTTAGTACGATTTTGACGAATTCTGACATTATTAATTTAATTCGAGGCGGAATGCTACATTTGATCAGCACTTTAAATTAAATGAAAACATCCAAATGAGTATCAAACTAGCTTCGATCGCATGTGTATTCTCACTGACTGCCGCACTTGCTGGATGCGCAACAGATCACCCCAAAAATATAGTGAGCAATCAAGCGTCGAGCTGGAGTGAAGCTGCAGACCAATTTAAAGCTTGTAGAAAAGCCCGCTGGGATCAGGTCGTTGCATATGCGCCCCAATGGAACCAGTTGGTTACTGGGCCTCATGATCCGTTATACCTGGAAAAAATGACCTCAAAGTCACCTTTGACAAAGGAATTGAAAGAGAGCCTAATTAAATACCGACCAGAACAAATTGCTTGTCGGAAGGCTTTTTTCGAAGCGCTTGGTAACGGTCATCAAGCAGTCAAGATGATGTATCAGAAGAACTTCTATGAGCTAGACAATGGCATTGTAAAGATTCTTGATGGGCAGTTAAAAACAATGGGGGATGTTAATAAAGTTTATGTTGCCTACAATATTGAAATCGCCGAGAGAAGGGTTCGGCTGATGGATTTCTTAGCAAATCACGAACAAAGGAGATGATGATGCCTGGCGAATGGGATGGTTTTGCAATGCCCGAAGATATTAAAGAGGTTTTGAAATCCGCTTAGACTACGATACGACTGCATGTATCGCTCAAGAAGCCAACCATAAGGTTGGCTTCTTTCGTTTCGATATCTGAATTGAATAATGAAAACACGCTAGCGCATCATTCGTTACTAGTAAATTCCCAGTACCACGCGGCATAATGCTCGAGCCAATGCTCAAAATTACCATCGATACCGCGAGAGCTACCACACCCAGTCATTCGGTGGCCCTCAATTTTCCCAATGCCAGCGCCATGCTTGCTCGCGTAGACAAACTCCTTGCCGTCTGCCGACAAAGTTCCGACCCAGAAAGAATCTGCGCGTGGCCCCTTAACAGTGAATTCGATATGACGACCATTCTGCTTCGTGATAATGATCTTGCGTGGCTGAACATAAGAGTTCCAAGTCGGTGGCTCCTCTTTACCGTCGTCACGAAATGATTTGTGCGTTGGGTTGTGGACGGAGGTTGCGCCCATTGATGTGAGTGTGAGCGTGCCACTCCACTCTTTTGCAAGCATAGGTATAACTGGATTTTTCATAAGTTTCTCCTATTTAAAAGTTTCGATGGAACGATTGCAACTCAACTGAATGCATATAAATTCCCGTGGGCTTACACACCAAAGAAGGAGCCCGTTTGAGTGTCGTTGATCTTAATTGAGGAAATACAGTCTGATCTTTTTTGGTTTTGTTTTGTCAGTATTTGTCGTTATCAAAGATGATTGGATTCATTCAGAGTGAAACATAAATAAGATCCATAAAGAAATTGAATCTATCCTGGTCAAAAGCAGATTGACGAAATCATTTTCCTGCAATATCTTTTCACTTTGCCAACCTAGCATAGGAGATAAAAATGTCAGAAGAAATGTGGGGGTTTAACCGTCCAGAAGACTTGAAGGAAGTACTAAAGTCCGCGTGAAAGATGTCACTCAATATTAAAAGGACGCCCCATGTCTTTGAGATTGAAAAGTTTGTTTTTTTGTCTACTCTCTAGCCTGATATTAATGGGGTGCTCTTCGTCTGACCCGCACAAAACTGCAATGCAGCAGAGGGATGCAGAAAACCTTAAAGCTTGGGATCACGCAAACTCGAAATTCATTGCTTGCAACAGGGCTTGGCAAGCAGAAAGACGCAAGACGAGTACACAATTTAATGATCTTGTTATCGGCGCCGAAGATCCTCGTTATCTTCAAAGCCTAACTTCAACAACTCCTGTTAGTCAGGCATTTAAGGATGCTTTGGTGAAGTTTCGACCTCAGCAAATTGCTTGTAGAAAAGAACTTTTTAACAATCTGGGTGATAAAAATATTCGTGTACTGCTTCTATACAGAGATGCATTCCAAATCCTAGACGCAGGAATGGCGGATGTTTTAACGGGTCGATTAAAAACCATGGGGGAAGTGAATCGAGCTTATTCCAAGTGGGTTGATGATGCTAATGATGCAAGCATCCTATTGCGTGCATCAATGCAAGGACTCGTGAATCAGTGACGTTTGATTTAAAGGATCAAATCTTTTTCCTTCGTTTCGATCCATTAGCCTGTAAAGAATTTTCAAAAATAAATTTTTAATCAGCGATCCTATGAGTACTCTTGAATTTGTTAATGCACACGCAGATGAATGGTCCGAAAACGCATTGACCTTGACTAGGGAGTATTTTGATTGGATGGATAAAGAAATTCAGAAAACTTGTTCGTTTTCTATAAGTGATGTTGTGGGTATGCCTCTTGATCAATACATTACAACTGCGGCAAAGGAAGTCTGTCCAACCAACCAGAGTGATGCAAAGTATTATCTTTTAGTCGATGGCAAATGTGCGGTGGCCATGGGTGGTTTGAGGATCTTGCCCGGTGGTGATGCGGAAGTGGTCCGGATTTACACAAAACCAGAACATCGCGGCCGCGGCGTTGCCAAAACCATGTTAAAGCGCTTGATTTCAGATGCGACTCAAAGCGGTTTCAAGACACTTAAATTGGACACGGGTGTTTTCATGAAGGACGCACAATCATTGTATTTGTCCCATGGCTTTGCCTTTTGCTCCGCTTACGATGGGGCAGAGCCTCCAGCTGCCCTTTTACCTTATTGGCTTTTTATGGAGCGAAAACTCGACCCTTAAGACTGTTATGGGATAGTAGAGAGTATTAGCTAACCGCTCAATCGAAAATAAACACGAACGGTTTGCTTGATTGGAATGAAATAAAATTCATCATGTGGATGATACACATTCAGCACTACTCAATCGTATCTCATTGATTTTATTTAAAAATGCATAGAGATGAGAATTAGAAAAGCGTGCGGTTATAACTTTCGGACTGAAGCATTTAGCAGCTATACGATCAACTCCAGTAACAAATCTCAGGTCTTAGAGCGATATTTTTCGTTAACTTTCTGTTCGACTAGAAGTACACGCAGTATTTTGGAAATTTTGAGCGAATGAATGGCGAAAACTGATCCATTCTGATCACAACTGCATCAACGAAACGGCATAGTCAGTAAGCCGATTACGCTCAAATCCTTTGTGTCGCGAAATTGATCAATTCCAAGCACAACCTCCCCATTCTGCTTAATTGATTGATGCTTATAAGTGCCGAAACATTTGTCCCAAAATGAAAAGACGAACGCAAAATTGGTATCAAAATCCTGTTCATGTGCCGAATGATGGGTTTCGTGCATCGCTGGCGTCACGAAGAGCTTGTTGACAGTGCGTTCAATCCCCATTGGAAATCGTATGTTTGCGTGATTAAAAATAGACACGACATTTAATGTAATTTGGTAAAGGATCAATACCAGTAACGGTATTCCAAGAAAAACACACAGCGCAACTCGCAGAAAAGTTAGCCAAACAGACTCAAGCGGGTGAACTCGATTGGCCGTTGTGACATCCATCTCAGTGTCAGCATGATGGACACGGTGTAAGCGCCACAAAATTGGAAGTTTATGTGACAGTCTGTGCTGAAAGTACAGCAAGCCGTCAAGACAAATGAAACCAATGACAGCCTTGAACCAGAAAGGCAGATCAATTTGATTCATCAGCCCCCATGTTTGGGATTGTGCAAATAAAATAAATCCAAAGGCTGCTGCACCAAGAGGAATACCAACCAAAAATAAATCAACAAAGAAAAGTCCAAGATTTGCAGTCCAGCGTTGAGATTTTTGAATGTAAGCACAGCGATGTGGATAGAGCGATTCGAAAATTGCAAAAATAGCGAAAGTGAAACCAGCAATAATTAATCGCGTTGAAGTATCAATTTCCATTGCGCACCTAAAATTATTCTTAAAATATTCCTTGTGTAAGACTGCTTCGTTGGTTGATCAATGGTCAATGAAGACTTCATTCATCCGAGGCGGAGTCGGTTCGAGTTTTGCAGTTTCTTCATTGATTTTGATCATCAGCTGATCAAAAAATTCATCAGGAAAGTCGTACTGTTCCATCCAGGTTTCTCGACCCTGATCATCCAAATTAGGACGTTTTAAAAGTTTACATTGCAATCCTGAAATTTGACTCGTCACACTCAATTGAAGGCGATTGATGTTAGCGTGCAAATTTGGATAATCTGCAGGAATGAATTTGTAATAGACAAATAAATGCATGATATTTCTCTTACCTCAATAACGTCATGTCAGATTCCGTCTTTCAGAAACGTACACTTAAATTAGCAAACGCCGACAGTGCGTTCCAGTTCGTCGCCATCTGATTCATGAGACTCAGTGAAAAAACTGCACTCTCGCTGATATTGGCATTGAGTGCAACGCCAAGAGTCAAACGACTGCGGCCGATCTCTGAGCTCTGAATACGCAGATTTTCATTTAAAACAACTGTATTGAGATAAGCGCGATTGTCCGCCAGTTCGTATGCATAATTGACTGATCCAAGTAACTGCCACGCGGTTTCTTTTGTTTGAAACGGAATACCCGCTGTCAGTCCTATAACGGGCTGAACAGATGTGTTGTTAGTGGACTGGCCTGATACTTGGTATGCGTTCATCCCACGCGAATCATTGAAACCGAAGGTACGCATGCCTAGGTAGTTCAGGCCTACATTCCATTCGTAATACCAGTCGGCCTTTTGTATAAACTGGCCAATGTTCAGATTGGCAGAAATGTTTGCTGTCTTAATCGTGGCGTTGTAATCAGAGCTAACCAGAGACAAAGAACGATTGGCTGACAAGATATTGCCCCCAAGTCCGATCCCGCCTTGAAGATAGAAGCCATCGTTGAGAATTCTGGAACCATAGGTCATCAACTGCAGGTTTTGTGTAGAGCCTGAGCCCATATTTGATGGAAGTTTTGAGCTGCTGTTGCCATAGCCCATACTAAACCCAAGATGTGTCTGATCACCGATCTTGCGTTGTGTGCCCAACACTACGCCACCAAGCGTATCGGTGGTAGTTCCGATTGTGCTGTCGCCACCCAAAGAAGAATAACGACCAATGACTCTCCCCCAGCTGTCTTTATTCGCATTTTCTTGTGTCGTCTGATTTGAAGGAGTTTTGCCAGGTCGACTCCACCGATTAAAATTTGAAGCACTATTCATCTCTCCCAACAGAAATAAAGTGTTCTGCTGAGCTAAGCCTAGAAGTTGCACATACGATACGCCAGCCAACTGGTCCATACTCACTGGCAAACTTGATGTCGATTGAGGTGCAAGTGCATCAAATAAAGTTTTGCGGGTGATGTCTGATTCTCGCACGCCTGCCGTAGGTCGAATCCCTTGCAAAATTCTTCCCAAACCATCGCGGTTGACGTTGCTTGAGACAGACGCTGCACTGATGTTTGCATAAGAAGCCGGCGTTACATGTAGCTTCAGCATATTTGGACTGTAAACCACATCCATTTGCGTGCCAGGCAACAACCCAGAAGTAGGCTGCTCGAGTGTAGTGAATGAATTCGATATGACACCGTAGGTCGAGAGAAACTCAAAACCCTGCCCAAGTGCTGGACTGTAATTGTTGTTTGCAGAAGCACTGATACCACGTAGCAAAACCTTTAAAGTGCCATTTGCGTTGAAGTTGCTATCTACTGATGTGAATATTAGCCGATCAAAATTGCCTGGACCATCAGACGTGCCTGGCCCGTCAATATCGATTTCAAGCACTGATTGAGGGGTCATCTGCATTGAGCCAGTACTCGTTACCGTACCCGGTGAATTACCCGGACGGTAACTTCCATTCATAGTGAGTTTGCCGAGGATGGCTCCACTGCCACTTAAGCTCAAGCCAGACGGGATAACCAGATCAGCGTTCCAGTCAGCGTTGAGTTTTAAATCTGCCACGATAGACATCGGCGTACCGATAAATGACAGCGTTCCCATTGAGCCATCTTTATTCGTTAAATCAATCAGCCCACCCGCATAAGAAATAATGTTTCCATTGGTATCGATGACCGCACCATTAGCACCCACTCCAATTGGTTTTCGCCATTGCCCATCAACGGCAGTCACAAAACCCGAACCTAGCCTTAAAGTCCCATTGGAAATCACCACCTGACTTTTATCTGAGCCAAGACTGACGTCTTTATCGGCGTAAAGCACACCCTCAAGTATTTCTGTTGGTCCCTTGAACGTATTGTTAGCAGACAGTCTCAAGGTGCCTTGCCCGATTTTCTTCAGCCCATAATCACCAGAAATCGGATTGCTAAAAATAGAAGTCATTTGTTTGGGCAGATTTGCAACGAATGTCTCTTCAAATATCGCTGGGCCATTGATCGCGCGATTCACGTCGAGCAGACCCCGTCCGTAAATAGGGCTTGGTGCATTGTGCGCTTCGCTTGCAGTTGTCAGAATGGTAGTGACCAGATTACGGTTGGTCATCCATGGATATTTTTCCGCCACCAAGGCAACCGCGCCAGCGACGATTGGTGCGGCCATGGAAGTGCCAGTCATTCCGACATAGCGGTCATTAACCGTGTAAATATTGGTTGAAGGATCCCGAGTTCCGGAGGCGGCACCATTGATCCCCTGCCCAGTTTCCGAACCGCCACCAGGCGCTGCGATGCAATATGAAGCTGCCACCCCGCAATAACTTGCATAACTCGGAATTCTTTCTGCTAGCGGACCACTGGTTGCAAGGTCCGTTGATGTCACGGCAATCCAGCCTCCGTAGGCGGCAATCGAAGGTATGTAAGTCGGCAATGCTGTGGGTGCTCCCGGGTTGAGTCCCATTCCTGGTTCGTCGCGATCATTACCGTTGGCAAATACGATCACCACGTTGTTTGCAAGTGCACGTTCCATTGCCTGCACCGTAAGCGGTGCATTCTTTACAAACGCGAGCGACTCCTGCTTCGGATCAAGGCCGGGACTGTTGTCACCCCAACTATTATTGATGACACGTACGCCTTGACTTGTCACATAATCAAAGGCTCTTCCCCATTGAGGATCCAGTCGGCTAAGTGCTTCCACCGGTGTCAATGTGGGATCTATACCATTAGCATCCCATCCTGCAATCACTAGGCTAGAGTTGTACGCGACGCCTTGCATGTTGTTTGGACGCGTACTGTTTCCATCTAGACGTGCTGCGGCAATACTCGCCACATGTGTGCCATGACCATCTCCTTTTTCATCATTGCTATCGTAAAGACGTCCTGTAAAGCCGGATAGCCCAGACCACACTGGGTTTGCTCCCGCACTCATACCGGCCAAAATTTTGTTGTTGAACTCGATATGGTCAGGATTAATACCGGAGTCGATGATACCGACCCTGACACCATTACCGGTAAAGCCCTGGTCATAAGAGGATGGGTTGAGTGGATCAGGGTTATGCACACCGATAATCGAGAGTGCAGGTTGGTTTTGGTATTCAGTACTGGGAACCCACTGAGCATAGACAGATGTGCTCATGGCAAGATGGGAGCTTGTTACTACAATCAAAAAAGAAGTGGACAACTTGAGGTTAGGCACCGCACTCTCATTATTCAAGGATGGCGAACATTAGTCACGCGATAATCGTGCGCGTTGAAACATCAATTTCTCTTGTTTACCTGAAGCGTATTCTTATAAATTTTTCCATCTTTCACTATCACGTTAAAGTTTTTATCAGGATCAGCGATCAATTGGATATTTTCAAGTGGATTGCCATTTACTAGAATCAAGTCCGCTAAAGCACCTTGCTCGATGACTCCAAGCTTTCCCTGATAAGGACTTCTCGGTCCTGATAGCGCCAACAACTCAGCATTATCGTGCGTCGCCATTTTCAGAATTTCTGCCGGTGAATACCATCTCGTGAGCTTTGTCAAAATCTTTCCTTGCTTGACTCCGCCTTCAGGAGAAAAAAGAATATCGGTACCAAACGCAGTTTTGACGTTGTATTTTTTTGCGAGTCGGTAAGCCTGCTCAGTACCTTTCTGAGTCATTTGCTTTTTTATGTAAGCCATTCCGGTTTGATGATTGGCGTCCTCATCATCCAAAAAAGGTTGCAAACTCCACCAGATACCTTTATCGGCCATCAGCTTAACGGTATCTTCATCAAGCAAATGCCCATGTTCAATTGCTTTAACACCTGCCTCGATCGCCATACGAACAGCTCTGGGTGTGTAAGCATGGACAGTCACATAGGTATTCCAATTTTCCGCTGCCTCGACTGCAGCTTTCATTTCAGCCAAAGAGTACTGGGAGACGTCAATGGGATCATACAGAGACGTCACTCCACCTCCGGCCATGATCTTAATTTGGCTCGCCCCTTGCATCAGTTGCTCTCTAACGCGTTTTTGAACTTCCGCGACACCGTCCGCAACGATGGCGTGATTATTTCGAACCATGAAGTTGGGCGCGTTACTTTCAGCCGCAGGAATCTCATTGATACTACGAAAGTCAGCATGCCCACTTGTCTGAGAAATGCCCGCTCCCGATACCCACATGCGCGGACCATTCACCACACCTTGATCGATTGCTTGTTTTAAACCATAGGTTCCTCCAGCCAAATCCCTGATGGATGTAAAACCGCGCATCAACACTGCTTGCGCCTCTCGTCCGGCACGATAGTATGCAAGCGATGGATCGCTCGTAAAAAACGAACTCATCTTACCCGACGCAAAAGCAGTGTGATAATGGTTGTCAATCAGACCGGGCATCAACACTCGTCCGGAACCATCAATAATCGTTATGCGCGATTGATTAGAAACGACAGGTTCAGTATGGGTAATGGACTCGATTTGGTTTTCCCTCACTAAAACGTAAGCGTTCTTTACAAGCTGAGGAGACTTACCGTCAAAAACATCTACATTTTTAAAAATAATCACACTTGGTAGATCGAGCTTTTCTGCTGAGTGAGCAGAAAGCGGAACTATCACAGTAATGAGAAGATATGATGCGATGAAGGATCTCAAGAAGATTTTCATTTTGTATCAATTCTCTATTAAATGGATAAAGTTAGATAATTATAGGAAGGAGAAATTCTTTAAATCCGACCAATAACGACAATCTAGCCGATGCTGTCGAGTATCAACTTTCTTGGTATTGATTAACTATGATGAAGATAGAGTGCTGGAGATCTTAAAATTCAATGTGCTATCAGCAAGTGACTTGTCGTGATCCATTGATCCCTGCAAATTTGTAGAGGATTTGGATCGATGACACAATAAAAAAATTTATAGTGATTTAAAGATAAATTAAAGATAAATGGAGTTTTGAGATGATTGAAAGACTTGATCACTTCGTCTTAACAACCTCACGGGAAAAAGCTTGTATTGATTTTTACACGCGTGTGCTCGGCATGCATCTTGAAAACTTTGTTGCAGGCTCGCCACCCATTCAACGCAAGGCATTCAAGTTTGGTAATCAAAAGATCAATCTTCATGTGCAGGGTGCTGAGCTTTCACCCAGGGCACATTTGCCAGTCCCCGGCGCGCTGGACTTATGCTTTATCGTCACGGACACATTGGATTCGGTGATCGAGAAAATCAATCATGCTAATTGGGAAATTTTAGAAGGCCCCGTTCAACGTACAGGTGCGATCGGCAAGATTCGCTCAATTTACCTTAGAGATCCGGACCTAAATTTAATCGAGTTGTCAGAGTTAATCTGAGATGCCATCGAGGCAAGACTTTTAGACTTTCTGATGCGGCACAGGAATTGTTGTTGCAGGATTTGCAGGGGTCTACAGACATTTTCGTGAATGAGTTTGGTTGCCTCAAATTCTTATGATGTCAGTTGTCAGAATTCGTAAGATTTATCCGGCTCTTTAACAGATAGTATTGATACGATTTCGTAGGATCAAAATCCGCAATTTTGAACACCTATCATGAAAAAAATTAAATTTTTATTTCTTTATTTAGCCTTGCTGACCCCTGTGCATGCAGCGCAAGACGGCCTACAGACAAAATGGCTGGACCAGGGCTGGACTAAAAACGAACGAGAGTACTGGCACTATCGTTCCCTGGGACAAGCACTTGCGCCGGTGAGTTGGCTTGTATCCGTTGAAAGAAAAGATTCAAATTCACTTTTGATGGGCCGAACATACCTCAAGAGTCTAGGTTTTCTGTTCGAGGAAAAGAACAAACATAATCCTTACGATCTCCCAATTGGTTTTGCTGTCGCACCAAAGGGTTCCTCCGTGCAGGGCCACGTAGGATTATCATGCTCTGCATGTCACACCAGTCAGATCTCTTATCAAGGCAAGTCGATCAGGATGGACGGTGGATCAGCAAACTTTGATATCAGCGGTCTTTTGGGTGAATTTTATGCTTCACTCGACAGTACCTTTAAAGATAAAGATAAATGGAATCGCTTTGTCTCGCGTGTGCAAAAAATCGAAAGCATCAGCGATGCTGATTTAAATAAGCAAATCACTCATGTACTGAGTAATATGGCCTGGAGTACGGAAGCATCAAACAAGGCGCCCGGAACGTCCACACAACCCGGACCTGGTCGAGCCGATGCATTAAACAGGATTGGAAACTATGTGTTCGGGCAGCGACTGCTTGAATCTTCCAATTTTCACAAAACGAATGCACCGGCTAATCATCCTCCGCTTTGGAATATTTGGAAATTCAATTGGGTGCATTACAACGCCTCGTTTAGTCAACCCATGGCGCGTAACATTCTTCAGGTTCTTGGCAACAACGGCACAACTAATTTTATTGATGCGAAAGGAAATCCTATTGAAGGTGAGGATCGATGGATCACTTCGGTTGATTTTTTAGCTGCGGCTGACATGGAGGAGGCAATACGTTCCCTCACTGCTCCCCGTTGGCCGGAGGACCTGCTCGGACGAATCGATCAGGGAAAAATAAATAATGGCAAAAAACTTTTTGAACAACATTGTTCAAGCTGTCATGCCGCTCATCCTATTCGACCCCCTCACAATCTCAAAGCTGAATTAGCCGTTGTGACTGTACCTCTTTCGATTATCGGGACAGATCCCGCCCACGCAAAAACTTATCATGACCGAAGATACGATCTATCGAAATTGAGTGGAAATTCAGCGCCTGTATCAGGCTCGGAGGGCTTGAAGTTTGGGATCGATTCGATTCAAAACTATGCCTACAACAAGTTACGTATTAGCAAAGACGAACGTGACAAACTAAATGGTTTTGGACGTGCCAATGAAATCCGTGGACCGCTGGCTTACAAGGCTAGAACGTTGGAAGGGATTTGGGCAACTCCACCCTATCTGCACAATGGTTCTGTGCCGAATATGTATGAATTATTGAGTCCTGTCGCTGAGCGCTCCAAACAATTCTGGACGGGGAGCTATGAGTATGACCCTGTCAAACTTGGCTATACCTCGACAAAATCCAATGGCAACTATTTCTTGCTCGATACTTCACTCGTCGGGAACTCGAATAGCGGCCATGAGTTTAATGATGGAAAAGGGCCTGGCATTATCGGTCCTAAACTCACACACAATGAACGGATGGATTTGATCGAATATCTGAAAGTACTTGATCAACTCCCACCTTCTCCAAGACCTGCAGTTGATTTTGATTGGGAATGGACTTCGAAATTCAAACAATGAAGACCTCTCTTTGGTTTAGAAATTTCCTTCAATTAGTGGCTGTGAGTGCCATATTTTTTCCAGTCATAAGCTGCTCATCCGACATTGCATTGACAGCGTTCGATCAACCGCAGGAATATCAGTGGCTCGATCAAGGCTGGACAGAGCAAGAAAGGAACCATTGGCACTATATATCCGCAGGCCAAGCCTTTGCACCAATTAACTGGCTGCTGGCTCTAGAAAGAGTCGGGACAAATCAAAAGCTGACCGATCAAAAGTTTCTTCAAAGTATTGGTTTTCTTTACGATAAAAAAACCAATAAAAATCCATATGAGTTACCAATAGGATTCGCCGTAGGCAAGGATGAGCTTTTCGCTAAGGGGATGGTGGGTTTTACCTGTGCAGCCTGTCACACCACTCAAATCAAATACGGTAAGAAGGGAGTCAGGATAGATGGCGGAGTCAGTCTGGTTGATTTGACTATTTTTTTTCAACAATACAGTGCTTCGCTTGTCGAAACTTATAACAATCCTGAAAAATGGCAGAAATTCAGCACAGCTGTTCGCCGAGGCAGTCAACAGACTGACAAAGAACTTCGCGATGAAGTGTTGAGTGTGCTGAATGCCAGAAAGTGGGCATCTAAGGAGCTGTCAGAGGTGGCGAAAGGCAGCGTCGTCAATGGTCCAGGCAGGCTTGATGCGTTGAATGGGATTGGCAATCTTCTTATGGGATTGAGCCTCAAAACTGCTTCGAATTTTCATGAAAGTTCCGCTCCCGTGAGTACTCCATTTCTATGGGATATCTGGCGCTTTGACTGGATGCACTACAACTCCTCGTTTAGCCAGCCCATGGCGCAAAACGTGTTGCAAGTTCTGGGTGCGAATGGTTACACGAATTTCATTGATGCGAAGGGAAATCCAAATCCAGTCCCTTCGAGATGGAATAGTTCAGTTGACATTAAAGCCCTCGAAAGTACTGACATCGGATTCAGAAAGCTTCTGTCGCCTGAGTGGCCAAGTGAGATTTTTGGGCCCTACGACACAATCAAGGCAGCGCGGGGTGAAAAACTCTTCGCATCACAATGTGCAAGTTGTCATGGCGCAAAGGCCAACCCTAATCCCCTAAACCAAAAATTTCAATTAAGTGTGACGAACATTCCCATTGAACGTATCGGGACAGATCCTGTTTACGCTCAAAAATTTGCAACGCAGACTTTCGATATCTCGAAAATATCGAATGAACAGGGAAGGGTGTCTGGTAGTACCGCTTTGTCGTACATCACTGAAATGGTTAAAAATCGAGCCTATGACCTGTTGAATTACACCCCTGAAGAACGTCGTATCGCTGACGGTTTTGGTCGATCAAACGTGATGCAAGGTGTGTTGGTGTATCGCGCACGAACCCTTAATGGCGTATGGAGCAGCCCACCATATTTACACAATGGTTCTGTGCCGAATATGTATGAACTTTTGAGCCCCGTTTCTGAAAGATCTTCGAAGTTCTGGGTAGGATCATATGAATATGATCCAGAGAAGCTAGGATTCATTCACACAAAAATTGAAAATGGTTTTTTGTTTGATACATCGATCACGGGTAACAGTAATCAAGGTCATGAGTTTTCAGATAAACCAGGTGCTGGTGTCATCGGTCGGTTACTGACCCATCAAGAGCGATTGGATATCATCGAATATCTGAAGTCTATGAAGCGACTTTAAAAACCCAATCAATATGGCTGACATATGCAAATCTCAACGCGTCTGACTTGGATTTTAGTTTTTACATATCTGTGCTTTATTGTTCTCAGAACATTCACAGGTTTGTTTTCCCCGACCGTCGCGATGATGTTGAATATGACGATTCTGGTGGCAATCACTGTTTTGCATGCTCAAGCTCATTACGGACTGAAGACTCTCGGTATTTTCTTTGTCATTGTTTTTGTGATCAGCAACGCATACGAAAACATGAGTGTGTTGACTGGATTTCCGTTCGGATATTACAACCATGCGGACTCTCTCGGTCCAAAACTCTTTCTGATCCCGCTCATCATCGCGCCTACTTATTTTGTTGTGGGGTATTTCTCCTGGGTGATTGCATTGGTTTTACTCAATGCCTTTGATAAAAAACTGACTGGCCACCAACTATGGAGTGTTCCGCTCGTTGCGTCGTTTGTCATGACAATGTGGGATCTGCAGGTAGACAGTATTTCATCTACGATTAGAAAGGGTTGGTTTTGGCATGACGGGGGACATATTTTTGGCGTTCCCTTTATCAATTACATGGGATGGTTATTGTGTACCTTTAGTTTTTTCCTTGTTTTTGCGATGTATCTTAAGCGCCGCTCAAACTCGGAGGGAGATCATCAAACGCCATTTGGTCGATCGCACTGGTATCAAGCAGTCAGTATATATTTCATTCTGAGTTTACCTATGATGGTCTTGCCGATGATCGGTGTCGATACCATCGTGACGGACCCCACAGGCAAAGAGTGGAATACGATGGATATTTACCAAAACACGGTACTTGTCACCATTTTTACTATGTGGTTTGTTTCGTTGATCACTACATTAAAAATTCACGACCATAAAATCGATTGAATTTTTCCCAGATGCAACATAGACTCAAGGCTTGAGGCTGTTTAGGTATAGCGGAGATTTTGCACAACTAGTCGTAAACGATTTGTTTAAGGAGATTTTTATGACAATCAAGTTTCGACTCGTTGGATGCTTAATCATGCTTGGCGCCATCAGTTACGCAAGTGCGCAGACTAATCTGGCAAATTTCATTGTGCCGCCTGAGTCGAGCATTCCTCCAGGGGAGCTTGGCGTCGCAATCAAGCAAGGCAAGAAACTCATTGATCAAACTCAATCACTCTTACCCAAAAATGTTGGGAATGGGTTGAATTGTTCGAGTTGCCATCTTAGCGCGGGTACTGTTCCTAAAACTGCGCCGTTTGTCGGCCTGTGGGGGGTATTTCCTGAATACAATTCGAGGGACGGCAAGGTGGTGACACTGTCTCAGAGAATTAATGATTGTTTTGAGCGATCAATGAATGGTCGTCCGTTGTCTTACACCTCGGACGAAATGATTAGCATGCTGGCTTATATGCAATGGCTTTCAACTGGTGTTCCAACTGGTCAGAGCGTCAAAGGTCGCGGATTTCAGGAGATCAATCAGAAACTGACTCCAGATCGCTCAAAGGGCCAAGCGCTGTATGCACAAAAGTGCGCCAGCTGTCATGGTGCCGAGGGTGCAGGCCTGAAACTGCCGACAGGAAGTTATGTGTTTCCCCCGCTCTGGGGAGATGAATCATTTAATGTGGCCGCAGGCATGGCCCGTACCTTTGCAGCTGCTGCTTTCATTCAATCCAAAATGCCGGTCGGTCAAGACAACTCTCTCACCGAACAAGAAGCAATCGATATTGCAGATTTTTTTGTGCATCAGCCCCGTCCCGCGTTCAAACCAAAATAACCATTCGTGAATGAGTGAGGGGACCTACGGCCGAGTACGAGTCGTTTTGGCCAGCTTGGTCCAGGGTAAATCGGCTGGATCTGCAGCCATCGGTCCCGCAGCCTTGGCAACCAATATATGCGAAGCGATAGGCGTGAAATCCGCGCGGAAGTGGTTTGAACTTTTCACGACCAAAACCTTCATCGTTTCAGGATGAACGCCTAGCATCCTAAACAGTTCGCGATCAAGAAGCTGTTTCTTGCCGCTGGCAACGGCAACCAATACGCCTTCAATTTCAAGCAGGGCGCACTGCCCGAGTCCGATTGTGGAACCCGTCATCATGGGGCCTTTGAGCGTTACCTTGCCATCAGAGAGCGCTTTGACTTTAAAGGTGCCCTGCACAGGCGGATCGCTGAGTTGTCCAGTGAAAGTCGGCACTGCCGTTCCGATGGATGTGGTGATCGAGGCGCCTAATCCAGCTTCGTGAGCCATAGTCGCCGCATCGCAATCAAATAACAAACCCAAGGCAACTTTGCCGGGAAGGCGTTTACCGGCATTTTTCTCAAGCAGAGCCCTTAACAGGCCAGTCGTGTTGCTATCGCCCCCAGCCCCCGGGTTGTCTTGAGTGTCGGCAATGACAACCGGTTTTTCGCTTGTTTCAGCGAGTAAGCAGGCACGTTCGACTGCATCCCGGGCGGAAAGCATTTCAAGTGCCCATTGAGTAGGTTCGCTGACTTTGTCATACAAACGTTGTACAGCCATTTCGGCTCGATCACCGTATCCCCAAACCATGGGTGCGCACTCGGCGATATCCGAGGCCGGAAATGCCATGCAGAAACTCAGACAGGTATCAAACTCGCGATCAAGATCAACGATTTCCTGATAGCGAGATTTTGCAGGTTCGAGCCAAGTGCTTTGAGCGTTGAGTGGGATCAAGAATGGCAGTCGGTGGAAGAACAAAGGTTCTTTTAAGCCCCGCTTCACGCGTCGTTTTAGAAGTGTTGCAGCGAGCTCTCCTGTTTTGGCCATATCCACGTGCGGATAGGTGCGGTAGGAAACAAGCGCATCGGCCTCGGCAAGCATGCGGTGCGTAACGTTGGCATGCAGGTCCAAACTCGCAACAATAGGGACATGAGGACCGACTGCTGCGCGAATACGCGCAATGAGTTCGCCTTCTGTATCATCAATGTGCTCGGCTACAGCGGCGCCATGCAAATCGAGGTAAACAGCATCAAACCCTCCTTGGTGAATATCGCTCAGGATCGAATCGCTGATTCGCTCGAAGGCGTCGCGGGTGACATGCGCAGATGGAATCGCTCCGCACCATGAGCCCGGAATCAGCTTCCAGCCTTCGGTTCGCGCCGCCTCCATAAATCCTGCAATAGGAATATTGACATCACGCAAGCTATCAAGCATTGGCTGGCCCTTGATAAAAGCCGGAAATGACTCGCCACGATTAAAAGCTGCCCAGTCTGCCTTGGTAGGGGCAAAGGTATTGGTTTCGTGCTGATAGCCTGCGACGTAAATTTTCAACATTTCACTCCAGCGAGGATGCTCTCATAAGCTAGCTAAATATTGACCATAGCAAATTTTAGTTTCCGAGGGAAGGTGAGAATGACTTATTATTTGAAGCGTCATGGATGTATTTGACAATGTTCATACATTTTGGAGATACATATGGCTGACATCATTAAATTTGCGGTATTTAATTTCACGCTCACATTTTTCGTGATTGGGATGTTGATTGCAGTCATACAGATCTTTAAAGCCTCACCTGAACACCGCACGGCAGAAAATATTTATGAAATAGTGTTCAAGTGGTTTGTACTTTTTTCAGTTGGCGTGACCTATTTCTACAACTTTATTGTGCATACTTTTTTTGGTGAAGTGTCAGCAAGATTTATTGGCTGGGCCGATAGCCCTTTTCAATTGGAAGTTGGTTTTGCAAGTCTAGGTTATGCATTCGTGGGATTCATCGCTTTCAAAAAGAACTGGTGGCTCAGGCTGGCTGCCGTAGTCGGCCCTGGCTTGTTTATGCTGGGCGCGGCTGGCGGCCATGTCTATCAGATGATCGTTGCCAATAATTTCGCCCCTGGCAACGCTGGGATTATGTTTTATTCGGATCTGTTCTTACCGGCTTTTGGTGTGTTGCTGCTGTGGCTGACCAAAGCAAAAGATCAATCACATACGGGGTGATCATGAAACGATTCGTCACGGCTTTATTTCTTTTTTTGATCGCTCACTCTGCTATCAGTGCACCTGCGCGTATTGTTGTGCTGAGACACGGTGAAAAGGAGAATGCCTATGCCTTGTGCGATGTCGGCCAAGATCGCTCGCTTGCTTTAAAGGCACAGTATCTCGGTAAAGGCGCGGAGAAATCACTCTTTCCAACAGCTCCGCCTGCTGCTTTTTTTGCTATCACTTTGCACACGCTGGAGTTGATTGCGCCTTCTGCGGATTCATGGGGATTGCCAGTCACGACCTATGCCGTCGTTCCGCTCAAGTCAATGAGCGATGCTGAGACTACTGTTTGGCTCAATAGACAAACGCAGCGTGCCGCTGCTGAGGTCATGACAGACTCTCGTTGGCGTGGCCAGACAGTTGTCATGGCTTGGGAGCATAAACATATCGCCAATCATAAATTACAAAAAAGCGAATCAGACGCCCTCATAGAGTTGCGTCAGTTACTGAAGATTGATCAGTTGCCAGAGCCTTATCGGCATCGTGTTCCGCACACTTGGAGCGGTAGTAATTACAATTTTTTTTGGGTCATTGATTACGATACATCGGGACAGCCAAGTGCATTCAACATCATGCGTCAAGACTTTACTGGCAGATTTTCAAACGTGCCGAATAATGATTGGGGTGCGCCAGAAGGTCTGCCAAGCAGCAGTCTCTGTAAGCAGTGATTGAACTCAGTGATTGAGCCGGTCCAAAAAGTTTTGAATGATCACAAAATATTCGTTAGGGTTTTCAAAGTTAGGTAGATGTGAGCAGCCGGGCATCATGACCCACGTTGAATCAATAAGTCCGCGGTGGAGCACTTCATTAACTTTCGGTGTGGATTCATCAAACTCACCAGAAATAATCTGAATGGGGAGTTTGATCGCTGACAGCTCTTTACTGCGATCCCAGTCCTTTAAGTTACCAGTCACGGTAAATTCATTTTTGCCCCACATCACTTCATAGACTTGATTCGTGGCTACCATCTTTTCCAGAATATGTTTTGGAAATGGCTGCAGCCGGAGCACATGCTGTGAATAAAAATTAAACAAGATTTCTTGATCATGCGAGGCTTGATCGACTTCGCCTTGAGCGGCTTGCTCACGCGTAGAAGATTTTTTTAAAGTGAGCGCACTTACCAGACGTTGAATTTCATCGCTAAACGCAGGAGCGCTCGATAATGCGTTGGAGAGAATGCCGCCGATGACACCCTTTGGTTGAGTTAAGAAGTACTCAATCGCAAGCATGCCTCCCCAAGATTGGCCATAGATCACGACTTTGTCGAGTCCAAGCGACTTTCGAACTGATTCGATTTCGGCAATAAAGCGCGGGAATTTCCATCGGTTGGGATCATCTGGCGCATCGGAACGCCCGCAGCCGAGTTGATCGTAGAAGATGATTTTTTGTCTGTCGCTCGCAAGTGCTTCAAGATTGTCCAGATAGTCGTGACCCATCCCTGGCCCGCCATGGAGCACAAGCAAAGGTGGTCGTTCATACGGCGCGCCACCGCCGATAGATTGCGTCCAGACCTTGTAGCCATCTTCGACTTCAACATATGATTCAGTTTTGATCGTTTTCATATCAATCCTAATTTTCCTTAATATTTTGACCAATTTGTTAAAATTAATAAATATCCCATTCCTTATTTTGAGAATAAAAAATGCTTGAGACAATGCCGACGTTGCCGTTATGGGTTGATGTCACTGCGATGGCAACAACGGCAATTTATGGTGCTGCGACTGCCCGCAGTCGGAATGTCCCTGTCGCTGGGACCCTGTTTGCCGGGATTTTGGGTGGTGCGGCAGGTGGGATTGTCAGAGACCTATTGTTGGGTTTGGAGCCGATCGCGATTACGGGTCCCTATTATTTCCCCTGGATTCTATTGGCGACAGTTTTTGGCGCATTCTTTTTTTATAAATTTATTTCGGAGCGAATTCCCTACCTTGTTTTAAAAGGTGTAGCGATTGGTTTGCTCATTTCAATTGGGTGCCAAAAGGCGCTCATCCATGAAGTGCCGTTTGTCTCGATTATCTTGTGTGGCGTGTTAACAGCGACCGTTGGTGGCATGGCGATCGATACCTTGACACGCCATAGGGCTGCCGTCTTTAGTCAGGCGCACTGGTATGCAACGGCTCTCATTATCGGAAGCCTTGTTTTCTATGGATTGACCATCACTACAAATTTCTATGTTGCGACTGCGGGCGCAACACTGACTGCTTCCGTCCTATATGTCACCAGTGTGCTTCGAAATTGGCCATCACCCACGTGGCCAAAAGAAGGCTCCGACATGTCTGCTTGAACTCAAATGCTAGGAAAAAAATATGTCAGTTGTGAAAGAAGCTTTTAAAGTCGCTGCTATTGAGTTCAATCCGGAATTCATGGAACTTGATAAAAATATTATTGCTGCGACTGCCATTGCAGAGGAGGCGGCAAAAAATGGCGCACGACTCATTGTGATGCCTGAAGCAGCCGTATCGGGTTACATCTATCGTGATCTTGAGCAGTTCTTGCCTTATATGGATACTGTTCCTGGCAAGACAACTGATTCTCTTGCAGGCGTGACCAAGAAATATAACTGTTACATCGCGATCGGCATCGCTGAGATTGATCGAGATACGGGTTTGACTTACAACACTGGGGCGCTCATCGGTCCCCAAGGATTCATAGGTAAATATCGTAAGAATGGATTAAATCCTTCTGACGTTTTGTGGTTTGTGCCTGGCAATACTGGTTATCCAGTCTTTGAGACTGAGCTCGGGCGCATCACGATGATTATTTGTTACGACGATACGTATTGGGAACCTGCGCGTGTGGCAGCCTTAAAAGGTTGCGACATGATCGCCTACATTTGCTCCTCTGATCGGTTGTTGCCGCAACTCGGAGAGCAGGCTGCTGGCAAGCATTCAACGATTGCTGCTGTTCAACACCAGAGCGCCTGGAGCGGTCTGGCAATGATTGCTGCAGATCGTAATAATGCCGAGACTAATCCCACCACTGGTGTGACCGTTACGTATGGTGGATCAGCCTCGATCTGGCAGGCTGACGGAGAGCGTATCGCGCACGCGTCCGCGACCGACTACAACAAAACCATGACAAACAAGCCATCCATCATATACGGAATGATCGATCCCGCTCGATTTGATAACGCGCAAAAGCAGACGCTTGAGCGTCGCCGTCCTGAGTTGTACAAAGAGCTTGCTTTTTATAGAGCTCCGACAGATACGGCTGCCACAAAAAATCCTTGTGAAGTCTTTGCCGCAGCCGTGCAATATCGCCTCGACGAAAATGACTTCGAGGGGAATTTAAATCGGTGCGATGCATTGATTCAAAAAATGCAGGGAGGATCGGCAGCGTTCAATTTGGTGGTCTTGCCTTCGCTTTCGTTTAGCGGCCCTGTTTCAAAGAACAATGTTGAGCAAATATCTGAAAAAGCTCTTGGTCGATCCACGCAAGCCGCAAGTGATTTTGCTGTGCGTTTAAAGACCCATCTTGTCGCGAGTTTTATTGAAAAGGATGGAGCACGCTATTTTCATACTGCGGTGTTGCTCGCCCCTGATGGAAAAGTACTGGGTCAGTATCGTCAAACTCATCTCGATCCTGCTGAAAGTGAGTTTTTAAGTGCGGGCGATGATCTGCCTGTGTTTGAAACCTCGATCGGAAAGGTTGGGATTTTATTGAATGATGATTTCCGGTTCCCTGAAGCCTCAGGGATGTTGTCTTTGCGTCGCGCAGATATTATTGCCGCACCAGTAAATTGGTCTGGTCAATATGGAGGGCGATTGCAAGATGCGGCCGGATTGTTCGATCATCCTTACGCTGCCAATACGATGGTTTTTTGGTATGCAGCTGCTAAAACAGCTCAGGCTTACACGGTCGTGGCCAACTCTGTCGGAAACGGCTGTCTGGGATCCAGCGGGATTTTTACAATCAATCCAATCGATTCGCTAGAAATACCTGTTGTGGGTTCTCTTGATAATGAAGAGGTTGTTTCGCTCAAGTTCACCACACTCGGTCAGGGCTATTGGATGAATCAGAGCAAACTCATCGGCGGGCGTCGTGCGGATCTTGCCTCGCCACTTGTCTTCCCTTCGCAGTCCAAAGCGCTGCAACGATGGCGGGCCACACCGGGTTTTGATGTTGACGCTTGGTCAGCTTATAAGCAATGAAGCATGAACAACACTGCGATGAATTATGTTTTTAATTTTGATGCCCTGATTTTAGGGTGCGTGACGATTTTGCTTTGCTTGGTTGTGCAAACATTGTTCGTTATGATTGTCACGACCAAGTTTAAGCTTGGTGTTCGAAATCTAATTAATAGTGACAGATGGATATTGGCACAAATCGTATTTTTCGCCGGAATCTTGTTGTTACTGATTTCTCATTTGGTACAAATTTACGTGTGGGGACTTTCTCTCAATATTTTTGATATTATCCCCAACATGCACCAAGCGATGGTCTTTGCTGGAAGCACCTACACGACAGTCGGTTTTGTTAGTGATCCGCTACCTGTTCATTGGCAGCTCATGACCGTGATCATGGCCGCTTCAGGATTTTTCTCGTTTGGTTGGAGCACGGCTGTGATGTTTCTGTTGTCACAAGCTCTTTTTCCATCTGAAAAATAACGAACCCTCATATCTGTGATACTGGCAGACTGGGTGTGTCGTGATAAAAGATGATGTTCCTACACAGCGTTGCAAACATGAATGTTATTTCGACCCGCAATTTTGGCTTCATACATTGCAGCATCAGCTCTGTTCAAAATTTTCATTTGATTAAGCTCTTTCCCTAAAAACAAAGTCAGTCCAATACTGGCTGTACAAATGTGAGAGTGACCATCGAGATGGGTGCCTTTCTCTCCATCCCTGATCAAATAGGGTTGAGAAACGGATATCCTTATTTTTTCAGCGACCTGATATGCATATTGTTGGGCTTTTGTTGGATCCTCAGACAAGGATTCCAATAAGATGACGAACTCGTCTCCACCTAGGCGGGCGACTGTGTCAATTTCTCTCACGGAGGCAGTGAGCCTTTGCGCGACATCAATCAGGAGTTGATCGCCAGCCGCGTGACCATATTGGTCGTTAAGAGGTTTGAAATTATCCAGATCGAGCATCATCAATGCGCCGTACTGGCCACTGCGCTGGCTTGTCGCCATAGCAAGGGCAAGGCGTTCATTGAGTTTTTGTCTATTCGGGAGCTGCGTTAGAGGATCATGCAAGGCAAGCTGTTCGAGCCTGATTTGCTGTTGCTTTTGAAGACTGATGTCGGAGAACATCGCAACGAGATGCTGGATCGTGCCATCGTCAGAGCGCACGGCACTGACTTTGAGTTGTACGGGAATCGGTTCCCCGCTTTTTCTTTTGAGCTCAATTTCTCCCGCCCAGAAGCCGATATTGTTTACGCTCGACAGAATATTATCGAACATGTGGCTCTCGACATCTGTAAAACCCACGATTTTGTAATTTAATCCGATCACTTCGTTTTTTTCAAAGCCTATGATTCTTGTGTAGGCGTGATTAACATCCGTGATGATGCCCCGTGGGTCTGTGATGACGATCGCTTCGAGAGCAGCATTAAACACGCTCGCTGAAATGATTAGTCTATCTTCTTGCTGTTTACGCAAGGTGATGTCGCGTATCAGCATCAGTATGAATTTTTTCCCTGCCCACTTTGCATGGCTGATTGAGATTTCCGCTGTATATAACGAGCCATCTTTTCGACGATGGTTCGACTCAAAGACTGCTCCTTCATGCACCATTTGATTGATTTTTTTAACAAAATCGATCGTTTGAAAACCCAGGTCCCAGTCAGAAATTTTTAATAGTTTGAGTTCATCAGATGTGTAGCCAAGCATAGAAAATATTTGTGGATTTGCCTCAAGTATTTCGCCTTGTTCGCTCAGGATCATCACCCCATCCGTCACACTATTGAAAATAGCGCGACGTCGCGAGGCTTCGTCCGATATTGATTGTTGAGCGGCGGCTTGCTCTTGTTCTTGTCTGGAGATGGTATTCAGGAGTTTATTGACGTGTTTGGCTAAATTTCCAAGCTCATCGCGTCGCTCGATATTTTCAATGCGTGCGAGCCGATTGCCTTGACTGAATCCTGTGATGATGTCTGTGATTTTTTTAATTTGTATAACGATTGCCCGACCAGCTTGCAGATAAATCAAGGAGATAGTCAGCATGATCAAGCCGAGCATGGCACTCACGATTCCTAACAGCAACCATGCCGTATTGGTATAGGGCGCGAGAGGAAAGCCTACAGCGAGAGCGGCGATTGTTTTTTCATCGCCATCCATAATAGGAGACACAGCTAATCCAAATTTAACTCCGCCAATTTCTTGTGTGCCGTATTTATTAGGCGCCAAGATGACATGAATATCTGGAGATAGGTTCGCGTCGAGGATGGCTGAATGAGAGCCGAGCGTTTTTAAGCGACTGTTAATGACACTCTGATTGTCGACGAATATTCCAACAAAGCCTTCCGAGCGTTCGGGTAGTTTACCTGCGGGATAAATGATCTCTCGCATGTGATCGATCAGCGCAGTATTGTTGTTAAGGAATAGTCCTCCGATAAGCACAGCGTCTTGTTCAGTCACTGACAAGGGAAAGTGTGCCGCAGCATTGATGAGTGTTGCGCGCGTGGCGGGTGTGACAGGTGCTGCATTGAGTTGTTTAGCTCTTTCAGGGGAAAAAGCTAATAACTGATCTGGAGTGAATTGTTCAAAACCTGAGCTCGCAACACCAATTTGCGCTTGCTTGATGACATAACTCTCCGGGACGCGAGCGTCTTGGGCCACCCGGCTGCTTGAGCCCAGAATGGTGCCATCTTTGTCTACGATGAGTAAGAAATCAAAGCCGCTACCTCTTAAAGTTCCGGCAAGCGTCTGATCAATGAGTTGTCGGGATGTTTTTTCTTGTACAAGTTGAGTGATACGTTCAGACTGGACAAGGTCTGCGATGCGCGATTGGAGTTCTGATTGCACGACGCGTAAATAGTTTTGCGCACCTGACAAATTGCTGTTCAGTTGGCTTTGAATTAACTGGCTAAGTTGAGTGCTGCCTGATATGCCTAGGGAGAGCAGCACGATGGGGAAGGCGACTAGCAAAGGCATGAGACCAAGCCATAAAAGCTTGAATCTTAAGGAGTGGTTCCAGGCGTGCCTCAGTCGTCGATAAATTGGTTCGGCGGCTAGGGTGTCTGCATTATTTTCGGATGTGCTCACGCAGTTCCCTATTCATCGTCCGAAGGTGCAAATTGGATTTAATTTCCAGTTCGCAGATCATCTTACAGCAATGTGTATAAAATGTTTAAACGCATCTTATTTTAAAAGTGATTGATTCAAATGATCAAAATAGCCCGGTACCTTCTCGCATTAATGCTGATGACTTTTATTGTCGGTTGCGGAAAACAAGAACCTATTTTGGTTGGTTTTATCGGTGGTTTATCAGGCCCCAATTCAGATAATGGTCAGGCGGGACTCAATGGTGTCACACTCGCAGTTGAAGAATTCAACCGGGAAGGCGGTGTGAAAGGCCGATTGGTTGAGCTAATCGCCAAGGATGACGGACAAAATAAGGCAAAAGCAGAAGCCTCGACTAATGAGCTGGTACAAGCTAAAGTTCAGGCGATTATCGGGCCTTTTACAAGCGGAATGGCGGAAGTTATTGTTCCAATCGCAGGTAAAGCCGGAATATTTGAAGTCAGTCCCACGATTACTTCCATGGACTTTTACGGTCAAGATGACAATCTTTTCCGTATTAATCGAACCACCCGAGATAATGCCATTGATTATGCAAAATTTCTGGTGAATCAGGGTACCAAACAAATATCCGTTGCGTATGATCTGAGGAATAAAAACTTTACTGAGTCATGGCTCAGTGAGTTCAGAACCGCTTTGCAGAGTCAGGGTGGTCAGGTGGTTTCAGCGATCCCCTATGAGTCAGGCAGTACGACGCCTTTTGATCGGGTCATGGAGAGTATGCTTGGAGCCAAACCACAAGGACTCTTGTTTATTTCCGGTGCGCTAGACGTCGCTCGACTGGCACAGCAAGCGAGACGACAGGCGCCTGAGTTAGCCATCATCGCGTCTGAATGGGCGGCAACAGAGCAATTGATTGATTTGGGTGGCAAAGTCGTTGAAGGTCTGATCATCGTCCAGAACTATGACCGTGATGACACCTCGGAGAGATTCAAACAGTTTAGCGAAGCGTATTTCAAGCGTTTCCAGAGATATCCAGGTTATAGCTCAGTATCTGCATATGACGCTGCGATTGTCGTGCTTCAAGCGCTTAAAAACCAGAAGAAAGGCGAGTCAGTTAAAGAGTCCGCTCTTCGCAATGGTCCATATCCCGGACTCCAGCAAAGCATCGTGTTTGACAAGAACGGCGACACGACAAGGAAGGTATTTTTTACAAAAATTAATAACGGACAATATCAGAAACTTCAATGAGCGTGAGCCGTAGGATCGATTCGATGAAAATAATCATGAGTATCGTCCTGCTTGTTTTGGCCGGATCGTCTTTTGCTGGAGATCGTCCGATGATGGATAACTTTTCGAACAAGCCTGAAGCGCGTTGGGAGTTCCTGACAGATCAGGTCATGGGTGGCGTTTCCCAAGGACGTCTGAACTTTGTAACCATTGATGGAAGTCCTGTTGCGCATTTGTCCGGGACTGTCAGTACAGCTAATCGCGGTGGCTTTATTCAGTTTCGTACGAATCTTCAGGAGCCATTAGATAAGAGTCTCAGTGGTGTCTGGGTGAAGGTCAAGGGCAATGGAGAGCGTTACTTCGTGCATCTCCGCACAAAAGGCACTCTTTTACCTTGGCAGTATTATCAAGCTGGTTTCGATACGACCGGTGAGTGGCAGACAATCCAACTGCCTTGGTCTATGTTTAAAGCGTCTGGAAATTTTCTTGCGGAAATACCCAAAGCTTCTTCCGTTCGTTCCATAGGGATTGTTGCTTTTGGGAAAGATTACGAGGCGGATCTCTGGGTTCAGGCTGTCGGATTTTATTGAGTAGATCTGAACGTCAAGTTGATGCGAGGGGCCACTGGTCGCTTGGTTTTAAGCAAGCTATGGTGCCAGTGCTCTTGGGTCGGGGCGTGCATAATGAGGACGCTGCCATTTTCAAGAGGGAGCGACACGCTCTCTCTGTCAGCCTTATGTTTAAAAGAAAATTTGCGTTCACCTCCAAGGCTCAAAGAAGCGATTGGGGCCGCGCGCTCTAGCTCTGGCTCATCATCGCTATGCCATCCCATCCCTTCGCTGCCATCGTGATAGAGGTTCAGCAGACAAGAATTAAATTTCCATTTTGAGATTTCTTCTAGTTGATTTTTGATATCGATCAGCTCAGGAGTCCAAGCTTGTGGAGTTTTTTTAACCCCTGAGTAAGTATAGGAGCAACCCTCATCGGCGACCCAGGCGACTTTTCTCTTGGTGGTAATCAGCTTGCCAAACATGTAAATCTGATCGACTTGCCAATCGAGCGAGTGAGTGAGTGCGTTGACCAATGCTGCGCAGGTGTCAGGGTCAAAAATGGCTGGGTAATAATCGACACGCCCATCCCGGGACAACACGTGAATGGCCGAACCTGAACGGCATGTTTCAAACAGATTCGTTTGCATACCGGTATTCAATGTGGGGTGATCGCGACACGGTTTTGTGAGTTAACTGGAAATTGACTCGTCTTTTAACTGCGGTGTTCGGTCTTTGAGTGAGCTGCAGATGAAAAGGTAGACGGTTGCG
Source organism: Zwartia vadi (assembly GCF_030410375.1). Lineage (GTDB taxonomy): Bacteria > Pseudomonadota > Gammaproteobacteria > Burkholderiales > Burkholderiaceae_B > Zwartia > Zwartia vadi. Next base: position 207,318 of record NZ_JAUHHE010000004.1, on the reverse strand, counting down.
GCAGTCAGTAATTGAAAGGGCAGTAGTGCCACGATCATCAGGAATCCGGTTGATATGAAATAACCGTGGGCTTCTTCCGATGTGGCTAATAAATGAAAACCAATCATAATAAGCGCAGACAAAAGTGGACCGCTTGAAGTGAGCAATAGCGTCCAGCGCCAGAAGTAAGGCGGATTGTAGGGACGTGTCGTTTTGAGAGGTAGCCAATTAAACCAGGCTACAAAACAAAGATAAGCAATGAGAAAGAAGTTGCCATCCACAATTCGGACGATCCTTGGTTGCGCAAAGTTACACGCTAAGCGTGTGTGTGAGCGAGTATGCTGTTGTGGTTTTAGTCTAGCTCATATTGGACGCTTACTTGGCTCAAATCAGGCCGCTCTCCCGTTGACCCCACTTGTTTTAAGTCTTAGTATCCGTTGCGACATCAGATAGTTGAGGTACACCAAAAAGGATAGAGGCTTTCATTGACAACCATATCTGATTCTGTTGTCATGCCTGAAATTTAGAGATTTAGCCTCTCATTTGCTTTTGCATTTGGTATTTTGATGCCAAATTTGTTTTTATTTGTTTCCTCTTAGGACTTGCTCATGACCACTGATTCCGCACCAAAAATCCTCGACTTGCCTATTGGAATCTCCGCAACGGGTTTGCGTCAAGAATTCGACAGTATTGGACAAGTCCAGGTACCGGCAGACCATTATTGGGGGGCGCAGACTCAGCGCAGCTTGATTCACTTCAATATTGGTCATGACAAAATGCCCAAAGAGGTTTATCACGCTTATGGTTTTGTTAAAAAAGCGGCTGCGATCGTCAACACGAAGGCCGGACGTTTACCACCCTGGAAAGGCCAGTTGATTCAACAAGTGGCCGACGAAGTGATAAGTGGCAAGCTTGATGCCGAGTTTCCTCTGTATGTATGGCAGACTGGTTCTGGCACGCAGTCCAACATGAACGTCAACGAGGTGATCTCGAATCGTTGCATTCAGTTAGTCGGTGGCACCCTAGGCTCTCAAGAGCCCATTCACCCTAACGACCATGTCAATATGGGTCAGTCGAGCAACGACACGTTTCCGACCGCGATGCATATCGCCGCTTACAAGATGGCGACTGAAAAAACCATCCCGGCTTTGAAGCGTCTGCGCGATGCGCTCGATACAAAATCTAAACAGTGGGCCAACATCGTCAAGATCGGTCGTACCCACTTGGAGGATGCGACACCTCTGACAGTTGGTCAAGAATGGTCAGGCTATGTCGGCGCGCTCGACGATGCGATTGCAGATGTCGAGTATGCCACACAGGGATTGTTGCAGGTTGCCATGGGCGGCACTGCCGTGGGAACTGGATTGAACTCGCCTGTCGGTTTCGGTGATGCAGTTGCTGCAGAGCTGTCGGCGTTGACGGGTTTTTCCATCAAGACGGCGGACAATAAGTTTACGGCTCAAGGCACCTTGGATCGTATGGTGCGCGCGCACGCCGCACTCAAGGCCGCTGCGGTCACGCTATTCAAAATTGCCAATGACATGCGTTGGTTGGGTTCGGGCCCGCGCACGGGTCTGATGGAAATGACTTTCCCCTCTAATGAGCCAGGCTCTTCGATCATGCCCGGCAAAGTCAATCCAACTCAAGCTGAAGCCATGTTGATGGTGTGTATACAGATCATGGGTTCTGATGTGGCGGTTCAGATGGGTGGTGCCGAGGGTAATTTTGAGCTTAATGCGTTCCGTCCAATTATCATTAGCAACTACCTCCATTCCGCCTTGATTATGGCTGATATGTCTGATCATTTCCGTGAGTTCATGATCGAAGGTGCAGTCGTCAACGAGGCGCAACTCAAGTCAAATATCGACAATTCGGTCATGATGGTGACAGCCCTGTCCCCCGTGATTGGCTACGACAAGGCATCCTCGATTGCGCACTATGCGATTGATCACAACACCACGCTCAAGGCTGCGGCGTTGGCTTGCGGTGTGGACGAGGCGCTGTACGATCGTGTGGTCGTGCCGATCAACATGACCAAGCCCGGCTCTGCAGATATTCCGGCCAAAAAGGCTTAATCTCTGCGCATCGAATGCGTGAACGGATCGCTTCATAGACAACTTTTTAATTGGTCACACGAATCTTGGAATCGAATACTCAGACTAGTCTCACGGGTGAAAAAGCCTTACAACAGCAAGTCGGCAGTCGTTTTTATGCGGACTGGAAAAGTAATGACCATCGTGCGAGGAGACTAGTCTCTGAGTTTATCGGGACTTCGGGATTGACCTTTGTGTTGTCGGGTGGCGCAGCCATCCTCGCCGGTTATGGCGGTGGCGATTTGGCTCCGTATCAGTACGCTTTCATCCTGTCGGCCATTGCGGCGCTGTGGCTGACGGCTGCTGTATATTTTTTGGGTGATATTTCTTCTCACTTCAACCCTGCTATGACACTTGGTTTTGCACTACGGGGCGACATGGGTTTTCCCATGGCGCTTTGTTACATGGTGGTGCAATTCACTGCGGCTGCAGCGGGTTCCGTCACGGCTGCCGCACTGTTTGGTACGGGTGGAAATTTGGCTGCGACGGTGCCTCAACCTGATATGCACGTTCAAGCCGTGATTTTCGAGGCGATCTTGACCTTTGGTATGGTCTTGCTGATTCTGGGAATGACGGATGGACCCAAGTTGCTGGGTCCTTCAGTCCCGCTAGCCGTTGGTGCTTACGTGATGGCGATGGGCACAATGGGTGGGCCATTCGATGGCGCCGCCTTTAATCCGGCTAGAGCTTTTGGTCCGGACTTTGCAAGGGGTGATTTCTCGACCTACTGGATCTACCCTTGCGGTTCTTTGATCGGCGCGTTGATCGCTGTCGGTGTGGCGCGCTTTTTGCGGGGTCCAGCCAAAGCGCAAGAAGCAAATGCTGCAATGGGAAACCCCCTGGATCAATAGATCAGTCAATCAAAGATACATGCCGTTTGATTGTCAAACGGCTTAGAGACCGCTCTGTGCAATGATTCGCGACCAGTTTGTTGAGTAGGCGCTTTCGCGTTGGGCAAGTGTCGGTCCAGTCATGTATTCAACGGTTAGCCCCAATCCGGTCAATCGTTCACGCACTTGAGGGATTTCAAGGACCTGCTTCAAGGCGCTGCTGTAGCGCTCAAGAATCGAGGCAGGTGTCCCTTTTGGAGCAAAGATGCCGTAATAGGGCAGGTCTTCAAAACCAGCTATACCGAGCTCGGCAAAGGTTGGTGTGTCCGGGAGCAGGGCTTGGCGCTGTGCACCCATCACTGCAACCATACGCAACTTGCCTGACTTTTGAAACTCGATCAAGTCTGGCACGGAGGCCACACCGGCGGGTATTTGTTTGCCAAGCATGTCGGCAATCATCGGCGCGCTTCCTTTGTAGGGAACTGCAATGAGGTCGAGCTTGTATTGTTTAGCAAGAATTTTGACAAGAAACTCGGGAACGGATTGAGGTGCTGGTACACCGACTGCTGCTTTGCCTTGTTTCTCACTGCGAACAGCCTGGGCAAATTGCTCAAGTGATTGTTGCGTCAAATAACCGGATAGTGCGATGCCGTTTGAAAAGCTTGCAAAACCTGCGACGGGCACAAAATCAGTTGCTGGACTAAACCCGACATTCTTGTTGATGAGGGGCAAAATTGAAATCGTATGATCGTGCGAAAGGAAAAGAACGGAACCATCCGTTGGGGCAGATTTAAGCGCTTGAGCAGCGATCTGACCTCCGGCACCGGCTCTGTTTTCCACAATTACTGGCGTGCCAAGTATTTTTGCAAGTTGCTCGCCTAGCACGCGTGCGATCACATCAGTACCGCCTCCAGCTGGAAAACCCACCATTAATTTGATCGGTGTCTGTTGAGCGAAACTGATCGGGCTTGAGAGGCAGCAAACCCATAACAAAAGCGCTTTAAATAATCGTGCTTTAAAAGTTTGAGAGCTGAGTGGCTTAAACATTATGCGTCCTCTACCTGTCACCTAAGAAAAATGTTTTGAATTTTATGCATAGATTCTAAGTACAAATTCCTTGCGCCGTACTGATTCGGGTAACTTTTATTCAATTTTGCGTTTTATTTATTGTTGTGCGACGCAACAATCTTTTGCTTGCTTTTTAAGCTCTGTCACGGCGAGGACTTTCACAATCCGGACAGAACAATTAGGTTTCTTCTCAAAAAATCATTTCACAAGAGGTATCCTTTCACTATAACTTGCTTGATGTACACAATATTGGAGATGGTATTCAATGAACTTCACATTTAGCCCCGAAGAGGAAAAGCTGCGCGCGGAGGTTCGTGCATTTCTTGTGGAACATTTCACTGAAAAGGTGCGTGCAGAGAATGCCGCGGGCAAGCGCGGAGAGGGGTGGGGAGAAGCCATCCGCGATTTCTTTGAAAAAGTGAATGCAAAGCGTTGGTTTGCTTGGAGTTGGCCAACGGAGTTCGGCGGCGGTGGCGGAGATCGCACGGCGCAGTTCGTGATCGAAGAAGAGTTTTACCGCTACACCGGCATCACACTGGGTGGTGGCACTGGAGCACCATCCATCTTGATGTTTGGCACGGAAGCTCAGAAAGCTGAGTTTGTTCCCCGCTCAATTAAGCGCGAAATTATTTTTTGTCAGGGCTATAGTGAGCCAGGCTGTGGTACCGATCTTGCGGGGATACGTTGTCGCGCCAAGCGCGTCGGTGATAAATACATTATCACTGGTCAAAAAATCTATACAACCAATGCTCAAAACGCGACCCATATTTATTTAATGGTGCGCACGGATCCTGAGTCTGTGCGCCATCGTGGCCTGTCCATTTTGCTCGTGCCCATGGGCATGCCAGGGATGACAGTCCGTCCGCTCTGGACGGTACAAAACGATCCGCCCGCACCATTTGGTACAACCTATGGCGAAGAGCGTACCAACGAGGTGTTCTTCGATGATGTGGAAGTGCCTGTATCCTGCCTCCTGGGTGAGGAGGGTGGTGGCTGGGAAGTCGCAAGACGTGGTTTGAATTTGGACCGTGTGGGAGCATGGCGCTATCTGATCTCTGTGATGCGAGACGAGGATATCGTCAATTGGTTGCATACGGACGGGGAGCTGCAAAACATGCTGCGAGAGGATCCTCAAGTGCGCGATAAGATCGCCGAGATGTGGACAGAGGCAGAGGTGTGCCGACTGATGACAATGCGCAGTATCAGTATTGAACAGCGTGGCGGAAAATTCACCTACGAAGGCTCGGCGGAAAAAGTATTTGCTCCTGAACATAGCGTGCGCGCCACCGAAGCGTACAGTCAGATCCTGGGACCCTTTGCGCAGTTGATGCAGGGATCACCTGCCGCGATCGAGAAAGGCATTTTTGCCCACAACATTCTAGGTGCCTATCAGTCAACCATCAATCATGGCAGTGTGCAGGTGATGCGTGATCAGGTTGCACGTGTTGGACTTGGTTTGCCTCGCGCCGCGAAATCATAAAGAGACAGGTGATTAGAAAATGGATATTTTGCTTGATGATCAAGAAGTACAAATTCGCGAGGCGGCAGCCGAATTTCTAGAAGGGGAGTGCACACCTGCGCTGGTACGCAAAGTCGAAACCGATCCCTTGCAGTATTCCCCCGAGCTGTGGTCTAAGTTTGCAGAGAATGGCTGGTTGCAGCTATGTCTGTCCAACAAAGCGGGCGGCGAGGAGCTGCCATTACCGTATCTCGGTTTGCTGTTTGAGGTGGCTGGCTATCACATCGCCCCGATCCCCTTGCATGCGACGATGGTCCCTGCTCTGATTATTGATCGATATGGTAGCCAGGAGCAGGTGGCTTTATTGCAGTCGGTCATCGCGGGCGAGTTGATTATGAGCCATGCAGTGGCTGAGCAAACTGGACGCTGGTCGACTGATGCGATCGCATTGCAGGGCCGTATCGAGGGCAATGAGTTGGTCTTGAACGGTTCTAAAACGTTTGTGGGTAGCTTTCGTGCGTCGCAGTTATGCATGGTGATTTATCGTGAGGCTGGTGCGTCAGGCTCGCTGGGTGTGGCCTTGGTTCCAACGGATGCCAAAGGCTTGAGCAGTGAAGCACTTTTGTCGATGGCAAAGGATGGTGAGTCCAATATCAGCTTTCAGGATGTACGGGTCCCGCTTAGCGCACGGATCGGTCATGCGCAGTCTGGAAACATGATCGCGCGTGAATTGATGGATTTATCCTCGGTCCTGTATGCTTCAATGATTGCAGGTGCAGCGCGTCGAACGCTCGATATGGCTGTCGCACATGCTAAACAACGTGAGGCATTTGGTCAGCCGATCGGCGCCTTTCAGGCTATTCAGCATATGTGCGCAAATATGATGAATGCGATAGATGGCACCACCATGCTCTCCAGGGAAGCGCTTTGGAGGATGCAAGAGAAGCTTCCCTATCAAGTCAATGTTGCGCAAGCCAAATCTTTTGGTAATGAGCAGTGCATGATGGTGGTGCGCTCCGCCCAACAGATCCATGGCGGGATGGGTTTCATCCGTGATTTTGATTTAAATCTTTGGTACCGCCGTGTCAGCTCGTGGAGCCTGAGAGGCGGTACGGCCGCAGAACATCGAAGAACGATTGCCGCGGCGTTAATCGATCAGCCCGGACGTGTGAGGATTGGCTCGATCCCTCACTCAGGTTGAATCCCGGCTGCTTGAATTGTTTTGCCCCATTTCTTGATTTCATTATTCAAGAAGGCGGCGAACTCTTCAGGCGTCATGGCAACGGGCTCCTGACCTGCTTTATTCATCATTTCGATGACTTGAGGATCTCTCAGGACTTTGTTGAGTTGAGCATTTGCTTGTCTGACAGCCTCGGGTGGCGTACCTTTAGGTGCGACGACACCTGACCAGGAATAAGCCTCATAGTCTTTGACACCTGCAGAGGCGATGGTGGGGAGATCAGGGAAAAAGACCGAAGGCTCGGGATTACCCACTGCAAGAGCGCGTACACGTCCAGACTTGATGAACGGCAGGGCTGAAGTGGCGTCAGCAAACATCAGCTGAACCTGTCCACCCACGAGGTCCTGCATAGCGGGTGAGCTACCTTTGTAGGGAATATGCTGCATTTTCACCCCTGTCAGACTGGTGAACAACTCGCCGGCCAAGTGCGTACCACCGCCTGTTCCTGCCGAGCTATATGAAAGCTTGTTTGGATTGGCTTTGGCATAGGCGATCAATTCTTGCACCGACTTGACTGGCAAGGAAGGGTGGACGACCAGCACGATCGGGTAGCGGGCACCCATGCCGACTGGCACGAAATCTTTTTGGATATCGTAGGGTAGCTTGGTTTTTAAGCTTGGTAAAACAGCGTGATGAATCGCTGCAAAAAAGAAGTGGTTGCCGTCAGGCGCGGACTTGGCAGCCGCTTGCGCGCCCACAATACCGCCTGCACCTGCTTTGTTGTCAATCACAGCAGGGGTTGACCAGTTTTTAGACATGGCCTGTGTGGTCAGTCTGGCTGTGGTGTCGACAGGACCGCCGGGGGGAAAGGGCACGATAAACGTGACGGCTTTGTCTGGCCAGACAGAGGGAGTCTGGGCTTGCGCGCCTCCGGCGATGCTGGCGCAGGCAATCGCCAGTGCACAGGTGCGTAAAAAACGGCTTGAAAAGTTTAGTTGGCCCATATCAATCCTTGTCAGGTACTAGGTTTAATTAACTAGATATTGCGCATAAAATGCAAGATTAACTTAAAAACAATGCGAGATGAATAACCGGTTTGTCTTTGTCGTCGAAGATGATGAGTCCTTGCGCACTTCCTTAAAAGGAGTGCTTGAAGGGCATGGTTATTCTGTGCTTGAATTTTCCAGTGCTGAAGAGTTCCTTGCGCACTGCCATGCAAACATCGATCAGTTTCATCCGTTTAGTCGGCAGACATCGGATGAACACATCTCTTACTGTATTTTGATGGACGTTGGCCTTGCAGGGATGACGGGTATCGATGCCCAGGTCAAGTTTAGGAAAGATTTCCCGCACATTCCTATGATCTTTATGAGTGGTGAATGCAATGCGCAGGCAGTCAATCAAGCGTGGCGAGATGGCGCCCATGATTTTATTTTCAAGCCATTCCAAATCGCCGAACTTTTGAAACTGATAGACCGCGCATGTCGCCATTATCTTTCAATCCTTGCGACAGAGTCGGTTCATATAAATAGTATTGATGTACCGAACAATGCAATCGAAACGTATCAGCAGACATCCCTCACAAAGCGTGAACTGCAAGTTCTGCAGTACATATCCGAAGGTAATAAAAATCAGGTCATTGCAGACTTGTTGGGCATCTCGTTACGCACGGTCAAGATGCATCGATCCAATTTAATGCGCAAACTCAAATGCGCACATGTTGCTGACCTGGTCAGATTTTACGAGCGCTCGCGTTCGCAACTCTTTCAATCAGGGTGATATATCCTTTGGTGAATAAAGCTGCTAAATTAGGTCGGCATTCACACTTGCCGCTCGTGCTCTTCGCACTTAACTCATTGCTTGTCATCAGGAATACGCCATGATCACTAGATTAAAATTTCTCGGTGTTGGCATTGCTGCCGCCGCCACGCTTATGTTTTCACCAGTTTGGGCGCAGACTGCTCCTGATCTCGGTACACCAACGTTACCTACTCCTGGTTTTAAGAAGCTTAAAGTCGGCGAGATCGAAGTCATTTCTCTGAATGACGGCGCCGCGCGTCGTCCTCTTGCAGCTGAATTCGTCAAGAATGCTCCGTTAGATGAGGTCAAAGCTTTGTTGGCCTCACAAAATTTGCCGACAAATTACATCGATGTGCCCTTCACCCCCTTTTTGATTGTCAACGGTAATCAACGTTATTTGATGGATACAGGCTTTGCCAACAATGGCGGCCCAACGACTGGAAAGCTGATTGAAAACATGGCTGCTGCAGGTTACAAGCCAGAGGATATCAACAACGTTGTGATCAGTCATTTCCATGGCGATCATATCAACGGCTTGCTTTATAAAGACGGATCCTTGGTGTATCCCAATGCAAAGGTACATGTTCCCTCAGAAGAATATGATTTCTGGATGGACAAAGAGCGGCTGGAGAAGGCTCCTGCAGGCTTAAAGGCTGCAATGACTAATGCTCAGCGCGTATTCAATAACATTCCCGCCGATCGTTTGGTCAAGTTTAAAGCGGGATCTGAGGTCGCGCCTGGAATCACATCTGTTGCTGCGTTCGGTCATACTCCTGGCCATTCGCTTTTCACGGTGAAGTCTGGCGGTCAGTCATTCATCTACGTAGCTGATCTGACAAACGTCCCAGCATTGTTCGCCCGTAATCCCGACTGGGCTGTTGTCTTTGATATGGATCCCGAAATGGCGCGCCAATCACGACGTAAAATTTTCGACATGATTGTCAAAGAAAAGATGATGGCGGGCGGTTTTCACTTTCCTTTTCCTGCAATGGGGACGATTACACAATCGGGTAATGGATATCAGTTCAATCCAGTGAAATAAGTCCGGCTGCGTGGTGTCTGTGCATGCGCCACACTAAACCCCCTTTAATTTGAGAAATCAAGCTAAAGGGGGTTTTTACGTTCAGGGGTCTTACAATTAGCAAATAGATTACTTTTTTTTCGGGCGTGGCACATGAAATTTGAGAGTCGTCGATTGTTGACGTTGTGGGCGAGTGGGTGCAAAAAATGGATTGCTCCAGTTTTGTTGTTGCTCGGAGCAACCGCAGTTTCAGCACAAACAGCGAGCTTTAACAGCTGTATTCAGGGGCTTCGCCAGTCGGCTCTTTCTCAGGGGATCAGTGCGACTGTCTTTGATCGGGCGATGGCTGGCGTAGAGCCAGATCCAGATGTGCTCAAGGCATTTTCTTTTCAGCCTGAGTTCAGAACGGCGATTTGGGATTATCTGGCAGGCCTGGTGGATCAGGAACGTGTGGATGATGGCCGTGCCAAATTAAAAGAGTGGTCCAAGGTGCTGGCCGAAGCCGAACAAAAGTACGGAGTCGATCGTCATGTCATCGTGGCAGTATGGGGTGTGGAATCCAACTACGGTCGCATTCAGGGCAAGCGCGAATTAGTGCGCTCTCTAACGACATTGATATGTGCAGACAAACGCCAGGCCTTTTTTAAAGGAGAGTTGCTTGCGACGCTGCGAATTTTACAAAGTGGCGATATCCCTGCAGAGGCTTTAGTGGGCTCATGGGCAGGTGCGTTTGGACAAACACAGTTCATGCCCACAACATATCAGCGTTTGGCTGTTGATTTCGATGGTGATGGTCGTCGAGATATCGTTGGTTCGGTACCCGATGCGTTAGGCTCAACGGCAAACTTTTTAAAACGCGCTGGATGGGTTTCTGGTCAGCCCTGGGGTGTCGAGGTAAAGTTACCTGCGAACTATTCAGGTCCTTCGGGACGTCGAACCAAACAATCTTTGGCGCAATGGAAGAGCCTTGGCATTCAGCCCGCAGGGATCGGAAATCTTCCTGATACGGCTCAGGCGGCGCTGTTGCTCCCGGCCGGACCGCAGGGACCTGCATTCTTGGTGTTTCGTAATTTTGATGCCATTTACAGCTATAACGCTGCGGAGTCCTATGCGCTGGCCATCGCACATTTGAGCGACCGTTTGCGTGGCGGTGGCGTATTTAAAACCGCATGGCCAACCGATGATCCGGGGACAAGCCGTGCGGAGCGACGTGAAATCCAACAAGCTTTAGCTAATCGCGGCTACGACATCGGTGAGATCGATGGTTTGATCGGAGCGAAGAGCCGCGAGGCAATAAGCGAATTTCAAAAAACCAAAGGCATGACTGTGAATGGCAGAGCAGGGCAGCAAGTGCTCAAAGCGCTGCGCGAACCTGTTAAGACTCGTTGAGAGAGTTGGATGTTAGTCACGCTTGTCGGACTCGCTTTTTTATTTGGAATCTTGCTCAAACGCGTGGGCCTACCACCTATGGTCGGTTTTTTGCTGGCGGGTTTTGTATTCAATCTTTCAGGTTTTGAGGCACCTGAAGGCCTGAGCATGATTTCACAGTTGGGCGTCACTCTACTGCTCTTTTCTATCGGTCTTAAACTTGATTTCAAAAGTTTGGCGAATAATGAAATATGGGGTGTATCGCTGGCCCATATTGTGTTCTCAACCTTGTTTTATGCTGCGGTCTTGTGGTTGGGTAAGACCTTGTTTCCTTCGCCAATATTCGATATTTCGCCGCTTGTGATTTGGCTGTTGGCTTTTGCTTTCTCGTTTTCCAGTACGGTTTATGCCGTCAAGGTCCTCGAGGATCGCGACGATATGCGGGCATTTTATGGAAAGGTCGCAATCGGCATTTTAGTGATGCAAGATATTTTCGCTGTGATTTTTTTAACGATTAGCGAAGCCAAATACCCCTCGGTGTGGGCACTTTCATTGTTGCTATTGCCGGTTATTAGAAAAATATTATTCAAGCTGCTTGATGCGGCGGGCCATGGCGAGTTGCTTGTTCTGAGCGGTTTGTTTTTTGCCCTGGGTGCCGGCTTCGAATATTTTGTCTCAATCGGAATCAAAGGCGATTTAGGCGCTCTTGTATTTGGCGCTCTGCTGGCCAATCATCCTAAGGCAAGTGATTTGTCCAAGTCACTTTTCAGTTTTAAGGAACTCATGCTGGTGGGTTTTTTTCTCTCGATCGGCATGCAGGGACTCCCCACACCTGAAATCATTTTTGTCTCTTTATTGTTATGTGTAGTGCTCCTGTTTAAAGCATTTTTGTATTACGTGATTCTTGAGTATTTTGCCTTACGCGCGCGGACTTCTTTGTTTGTGGCGATTAATCTTGGAACGTACTCGGAGTTTGCGCTGATTGTCGCCGCGCTGAGTGTGACGCAAGGTTGGTTGCCTGTGGATTGGCTTATCATTATGGCGATATGCGTGAGCTTTAGTTTCGCACTTGCGGCGCCATTTTCGATTGGATCCGAGCAAATTTATAAACGCTATAAAAATTTTTGGAATTCATTTCAAAAAGCTGTCTATCATCCTCGCGATCAGCTGATCCAAACTGGCGAGGCGCGAGTGCTTGTCATTGGTATGGGTCGTGTTGGCTGTGGAGCCTACGACAAACTTGGCTCTTATTTTGATCAAAAGATCATTGGGATCGAACACAATACGCAGCGCGTCAAACAGCAGCGGGAAGCCGGTCGCAATGTCGTATACGGAGATGCAACAGATACAGATTTCTGGAGCAAACTCAAGGCGGGCACTACGCTTGAACTGATTGTCCTGGCAATGCCGAATCATCGTAGCAATGTCTACGCTGCCGAGCAGATCGCCAGCAGCGGCCTGGCATGTAAAGTGGTTGCTATCGCAAAGTTTGCTAGCGAGGTTGAGGAATTGGCCGCGCTGGGTGTACCGTCCTTCAACATCTACTCTGAGGCTGGCACAAGTTTGGCGAGGCATGCTCTTGATGCGATTGAGGACCGTGCACGGGCGTGAGTTGTTGTCGAAAAGCCTCGACTTTTCAAGATCTATGGGCCTCTTGCGCTCGACCAAGATGTTTAGCGAAGGATTTTGGAGTTAAATGGAGACCTATTGATCAGTCTTTAAGAGTTTCAGCATGCTGAGCTCCTAAGTTTCCTCGTTGCACACATGACCACACCGCATACACCTCATCCAAAATCACTCGGCGAATTATTCAACACGTTCAGCATGCTCGCGATCCAAGGATTTGGAGGGGTTCTGGCTTTTATTGAAAGAGAGCTTGTCGAGAAAAAGAAATGGATGACGCGTGCGGAGTTCGTCGAAGAGTGGGCAATCGCACGTACCATGCCAGGACCTCCGGCATTAAACCTTTGCATTATGGTGGGTGCCAAGTACTTTGGTTGGAGAGGCGCGCTTGTTTCCTTGGCGGGTATGTTCATGTTTCCAACCATGATCATTTTGACCTTGGCGATCGCCTACGCTCACTTTGGTAATCAAACTCAGGTTGTGGACGCTTTGCGCGGAATGGGGGCAGTCGCTGCAGGCATGATTGGCGCGACAGGACTGAAATTACTCTCGGCACTTAAGACGAACCCGCTCGGCGTGAAAATTTGCGCCGCACTGGCCATACTGACGTTTGTTGGTATTGCGATTTTACAATGGCGTCTTCTGTATGTGCTGATTGTGTTGGGTGGGATCGGCTATGTGCTTGCTTTCCTCAAACTCAAGGATCAGGCATGAACGAGACCTTGAGTGTTGCGATGTTATGGACCGATTGGTTCAATTTGTTTAAACACTTTGCTTCCATTTCGATCGCATCAGTCGGTGGTCCGCTGGTGTTGCTGCCAGAGATCTATCATTTCCTGGTGAATCAGCAGAACTGGCTGACAGACGAGCAGTTTAGCGCCTCGGTTGTGATTGCACAGGCCTCGCCTGGTCCCAATGTCATGTTTGTCGCACTAATGGGTTGGAATATCGGTTTGAATGCCGGAGGTTTCGGCTGGGCGGCATTTTCAGCCTTGCTCTGTATGGCGGGAATTCTGTTGCCCAGTTCAGTGCTGATTTTTGTGACTGCCCGCTGGGTACAAGCGCATCAAAATCTTCGAGCCGTGCGCGCTTTTAAATTGGGTTTGAGTCCGGTTGTGATCTCGATGATGGTGGCAGCAGGTTGGCTGCTGGCGACAGCTAACACCGACGGATTACGTCACTGGCCGTTATGGTTATTGGCAGCTGTCACCGCATTGATTGTTTACCGCACCAAAATACACATGTTGCTGCTGCTTGCAATCGGCGCGGCACTTGGTGCAAGTGGTCTGCTGGTGGTTGGATAGCTTTTATTTGCCCAGGATCACACGCAGTCTGTTAAAAACATCCGGGCTCATCTCTTTGGGTTGTGTCACCAATCCACTCGCCAGGGCTTGATGCGCCTCAGAGTCAGGGAGCTCCTTGCCGACGAGAGCAATGGCTTTGATCAGGATTTTTTGAGCAGTTGCAGCGTTTTTCATGAGATTCGCGATAGCGGATTCGGCTGTGACGTTGGCCTCGCGCGGATGCCAACAATCGAAATCAGTCACCATCGCCAGACTGACATAGGCGATTTGGGCCTCTCGTGCGAGCTTTGCCTCGGGCATGTTCGTCATGCCGATGATGCTCGCACCCATTGAGCGATACCAGTTTGACTCGGCAATTGAAGAGAATTGAGGCCCTTCGATACAAACATAAGTGCCACCCTGGTGGAGGATTGGCTGGTCCATGGTTTGAGTCTGTCCGCCACTCTCAACCCAGGCGCGTGCCAAAATATGCATGAGTTTGGTGCAAACAGGTTCAGCCATTGAGACATGTGCGACAGCCCCTTCGCCAAAAAAGGTATTGTCACGTTTTTTTGTGAGATCGATAAACTGATCAGGTAGCACCATGTCGAGCGGGCGATAGTCTTCGCGTAAAGAGCCGACGGCCGATACGGAAAGCAGATATTTGACACCGAGTTGTTTGAACGCGTGGATATTGGCGCGATAGGGGAGTTCGGAAGGCAGCAGTTGATGCCCGCGACCGTGCCGAGCTAAAAAAGCGACTGGGACCTCAGCGACTTTGCCTGTAATCAAGATATCGGACGGTGAGCCAAAAGGAGTGGTTAAGCGGTGTTCGATTGGATGCTCGAGTGCGTCCATCTGATAAAGACCGCTTCCTCCAATCACGCCTACTATGGCTTCTTGCATACATGTCCTCGCGCACAAAATGCTATTTTAGGGATCTGTACCGATTGTTTGCCACTATGATGTAAAAGTGTAAGAAATCGGTGTGCAATCTCGACTATACAGACAGAATGCAAAAAATGTGCAGTGCGGCTCGTCAGCCCAAGGAGTCTCATGAAGCGATTGGTTTTAGTAGGTGGTGGACATGCTCACCTTTCTGTCCTGGAGAAACTCACACGCGATTCCTTGCACGGCGTTGAGGTGCTGCTTGTAACGCCGAATCGTTATCAAAATTACTCCGGGATGTTGCCCGGCTGGATTGCAGGCCACTATACCCGTGAGCAAAGCCGGATCGATTTGTTAGGTCTCGTCAACAAGGCCGGTGTGCAGTGGGTGTCTGGAAGTGTCATCGGTTTGTCGGCACAAACGCGTACGCTGACTTTAGCGGATGGTCAATGTCTCGATTATGATTATTTGTCTCTGGACATAGGCAGTGAGACTCAAACCGACGGGCTTGAGGCTCTCGGCATGCGTTTGCTTCCGGTTAAGCCACTTGATGTATTTTTTGATTGCTGGCCTGAAGTACTCAGCCAGGCAATTCGTCGAGACAATTACGCACTTGTCGTGGTCGGTGGCGGGGCGGCTGGTGTAGAGCTCGCCTTGGCTACTCAATATGCATTGAAACAAAGTGGTGCAACAGGTCACGTCACGCTGGTTGTATCAGCGGAAGGCTTGCTGAAAGGTCACAACGAAGGCGTACGAAAAAGAGTCTTGGCTTATACCAGACAGGTAGGTATCGTGCTCCAGCAGCAAACTGCATCAGGCTTGGCGGATGGTTTGCAATTTGCGGACGGTCATAGACTCTATGCGGATCAAGTCATCGCAGCCACCGGGGCGAAACCTCTTTCCTGGTTAAAGCAGTCAGGTTTGGCCCTCAACGGACAGGGTTATATTCTGGTGGATGCCAGCCAGCGCTCACAATCGCATCATGAGGTGTTTGCTGTTGGCGACACCTGCGCGCGAACCGACGTCCAGATGGCGCGTTCTGGCGTGCATGCTGTCAAGGCAGGGCCAGTACTTGCTAATAACCTTTTTACTGTCTTAAAAGAGTCTTCATCCGTTTCAACTCGGCTGGATACCTACCAGCCCCGTGCTCACTCTTTGTATTTACTGGCTTGTGGACCAAAATATGCGATTGCTTCATGGGGTCCTGTTTCATTTGAGGGACGTTGGGTGTGGCGATTGAAAGACTGGATTGATCGCGGTTTTATAAAACGTTTTAGCCATTTTCATTAGTTATCAGGAAAATCATGCACGCCACGCTTCCATTGCTCAAAGACACCGACTTTCCCAGAATCAAACGGGGAGCATTGACAACACTTCAGGTCAATCTGGGTTATCGCTGCAACCAGTCTTGTGTGCATTGCCATGTCAATGCCGGTCCGAATCGCACGGAAATGATGGACGAAAACAATATCGATCTCGTCTTGCAGGTACTACAAGACAGAAAGATCGAAGTGCTGGATCTGACAGGCGGAGCTCCAGAGTTACATGTCTCGTTCAGGCGACTGGTGGTCGCAGCGAGAGCCATGGGAGTGAGGGTAATAGACCGCTGCAATTTAACTATATTGCTTGAGCCGGGTTACGAGGATTTGCCTGAATTTTTCGCCGAGCAAGGGGTTGAGGTGATCGCATCCATGCCTTGTTACTCCCCGGAAAATGTCGATAAGCAGCGTGGGCATGGTGTGTTTGATAAGAGCATTGTGGGGTTGCAGCGACTCAATGCGTTGGGATATGGGCAACCTGAATCCTCACTGGTCCTAAATCTTGTCTATAACCCACAGGGGCCATCTCTGCCCCCAGAGCAAAGCGCTTTGCAAAGCGATTACAAGCGCGAGTTAGCCAAACACTTCGGGATTGTCTTTAATGAACTCTTCGCATTAACCAATATGCCTATTCAGCGCTTTGGCTCCATGCTGATATCAAAAGGCACGTTCAAAAGCTATATGAGTTTGTTACGTGACAATTTCCAGCAGGCAAACCTTGCTAGTGTGATGTGTCGTCATCTTGTGAGTGTGGATTGGGAGGGTTATCTCTATGATTGCGATTTCAATCAGCAATTGGGATTACCACTGCCGCATGGTCTTAAAAATGTTTCTGACATAGATCGTGGGCTTCATCTCAAAGACTTGCTCGGTACCGATATCTCTGGCTACTCAATATTTGTGGCGGACCATTGTTATGGATGCACCGCAGGTCAAGGCAGTAGTTGTGGCGGAGCATTAAAAGAATCATGAATAAAAAAATATTCATGCGAGTCGTGATTTTGATCGTGGCGATTATGCTGCTGGGTTTGTTTTTTATTTTTGATATGCATCAAAAAATGACACTGGAAGGACTGAAGTCCGGTCTAGGTCAATTACATGCCTGGCGGGATATCGCAGCGATTCAAATGGCGCTTGGATATTTTCTGTTGTACGTTGTGGCGACTGCCTTGTCCTTGCCGGGAGCCTTGGTGTTGACACTGGCGGGCGGTGCGATCTTTGGTTTTCTTGAAGGCTTTTTACTGGTGTCTTTCGCCTCTACGGTCGGCGCAACCCTTGCATTTTTAGCTGCCCGATTTGTCTTGCGCGATTGGGTACAACAACGCTTTGGTGAAAAACTCAAGTCGGTCAACGAGGGAATTGAAAAAGAGGGTGCATTCTATCTTTTCACCTTGCGTCTTGTGCCGGTTTTTCCATTCTTTCTCATCAATTTGTTGATGGGACTCACCAAAATGCCTACGTTTACGTATTACTGGGTAAGTCAGATCGGCATGCTGGCTGGTACGGTGATATACGTCAACGCGGGTACGCAGTTGGCAGCGATTGATTCACTCAGTGGCATTGTTTCTCCGACCATGATCATGTCACTGGCTGTATTAGGCTTTTTTCCGCTCATCACAAAAAAAGTGCTCGCATTAGTTAAGAAAAATAAAATTTATGCACGATGGAATCATCTAAAACCAGCCACATTTGATCGCAACATCGTGGTGATTGGCGCAGGTGCCGCGGGTCTGGTGACGTCATATATTGCGGCAGTTGTGAAAGCCAAAGTGACTTTGGTCGAAGCCCACAAGATGGGGGGTGACTGCCTGAACTATGGGTGCGTCCCAAGCAAGGCTCTGATTAAGAGCGCCAAGCTTGCCCAGCAGATTCGACAGGCGGATCAATACGGTTTATCAGTATGCGAGCCTGTGATCAGTTTTCGTCAGGTGATGGCAAGGATCAACGACGTCATCAGAAAGATAGAGCCGCACGACAGTGTCGAGCGCTATACCGCGCTGGGTGTGGAAGTGCTGCAAGGCTATGGCCGTGTCGTCAATCCTTGGACGGTCGAAATTAAGGACGAGCATGGTGTGATCAGGCGTTTGACAACACGAAGTATCGTGATCGCTGCAGGTGCCAGGCCATATATCCCCTCTTTGCCCGGACTCGAGGATGTAGGCTACGTCACAAGCGATACGTTGTGGGATGAGTTTTCTCGGTTTGATCATCCACCTCGTCGTCTGGTTGTTCTCGGGGGAGGTCCGATCGGCTGCGAGTTGGCGCAGGCCTTTGCCAGACTTGGATCACATGTCACGCAAATCGAGATGTCCGAACGATTAATGAATCGTGAGGATCCAGAGGTCTCGACGATTCTGATGGAATCGATGCGAAGCGATGGTGTTACAGTCCTTGCTGGACATCAGGCGCTGCGTTGCGAAAAAAACGATATTGACGGGATGACCGTCAAAAGTATCGTTGTTGAGCGCGAGGGTATTGAGCATCGCGTTGATTTTGATGTCTTGCTCTGCGCAGTCGGACGCGTTGCCAGACTGGAGGGCTATGGCCTTGAGGCGCTTGGAATCCCGACTTCGCGCACGGTTGTCACCAATGAGTATCTTGAAACGCTTTATCCCAACATTTATGCCGCAGGCGATGTCGCTGGTCCCTATCAGTTTACGCATACTGCCGCGCATCAGGCCTGGTATGCCTGTGTCAATGCCTTGTTTGGTCAATTCAAGCGATTCAAGGTTGACTATTCAGTAATTCCCTCTGCAACCTTCACCTCCCCTGAGATTGCGCGCGTGGGTCTGAATGAACAAGAGGCAACAAAAAATGGCGTTGCTTTTGAAGTCACGCGATATGGTATTGAGGATCTCGATCGCGCCATTGCAGATGGGACGGATCATGGTTTTGTGAAAGTCTTGACCGTTCCGGGCAAAGACAAGATTTTGGGTGTGACAATCGTAGGTGAGCATGCGGCTGATTTGATGGCTGAATTTGTATTGGCAATGAAACACGGCTTGGGTCTAAACAAAATATTGGGAACCATACATACCTATCCGACCCTGGCCGAAGCGAATAAATATGCAGCGGGAGAATGGCGGCGCGCGCGCACAAACCCAACTGTGATGCGCTGGTTGGGACGCTATCACGCATGGCGGCGAGGTTAGTAATATGAAAACCGCGATCATCGTGCCGGTGTTGAATGAAAGTGCTGTGCTCACTCAAAAATTAGGTGAGTTGGATCTGCTGCGTGCGATGGGTGCGCAGGTGTTGCTGGTCGATGGAGGAAGCACGGATCAGACTGTCGCGATGGCGCGCGATGCAGGGTTTGAGGTGTTGTCTTCAGAAAAGGGGCGCGCATGTCAAATGAACGCAGGCGCGTATGCAACGAGGAGTGAGATTTTAGTTTTTCTGCATGTGGATACGCGCCTGCCAACGTATGCGCTGATACAGATAGAAAATCATCTTAATCAAAAAATAGGGTGGGGACGGTTTGATGTGCGTATCGTTGGCGCATCACCTTGGCTAAAGGTGGTTGGGTGGATGATGAATATTCGCTCCAGAATCACAGGAATTGCTACAGGCGATCAAGTTTTGTTCATGACACGTACGCTTTTTGATCATGTTGGTGGCTTTCCAGAACAACCGCTGATGGAAGACATTGAGATCAGCAAACGCCTCAAACGTGTGAGTGCACCGATATGTTTGCGCGAACAGGTCGAAACCTCAGGCCGACGCTGGGATCAACATGGTGTTTGGCGGACTATTTTGCTGATGTGGCGCTTACGCTTTGCTTATTGGCGAGGTGTTCCGAGTAGCGAGCTTGCGGGTTTATACCGCTCGGGACCTCATCAATGACTGAATTCACAAGTGCAATGGATACCAGCAGGAAAACTCGGATCATTATTTTTGCCAAAGCGCCAATACCAGGTTTTTGCAAAACTCGTTTAATTGGTGCACTGGGCGCAGAGGGGGCAGCAGAACTCGCTGCAGAGATGCTGCGTCGGACAGTGGCGATTGCTAAAGAGTCGCAAATTGGCCCTGTTGAGTTGTCTGTCGCGCCCGATCTTGATCACGTGATTTGGCAAACGATAAATTTGGACGGGGATATTCTTTGGACCCGCCAGCCCGAGGGTGATTTGGGTAGTAGGATGGCGACGGCGATTCGAAGATCACTTTCCGAGGGACAGAGTGTCCTCTGCATCGGTACGGACTGCATCGATCTTGAGGCTTCGCATTTGCGGGACGCGGCAATTTCCTTGACTCAACACACAACAGTGATTACCCCCGCTTTGGATGGCGGCTATGTGTTGCTGGGTTTAAATCGCTTTGATGACAGCATTTTTGAGGGTATTGCTTGGAGTACCTCGAGTGTGTGTGTGGACACCATCTCGCGGATCAGGCGCTTAGGTTGGTCAGTCGCTGAGATGAAAGCTTTACGCGATATTGACGATGAAGAGGATTTGGCTTTTTTGCCTGAAACCTTTAGAAAAAAGTCACTGCTTTGACACAGAGAAAGTCAAAATGAAATTTTCTCTACTGATGGCATTGCTGTCTTTAGCAGGTGCAGTATC
This sequence comes from Zwartia vadi, assembly GCF_030410375.1. Taxonomy (GTDB): domain Bacteria; phylum Pseudomonadota; class Gammaproteobacteria; order Burkholderiales; family Burkholderiaceae_B; genus Zwartia; species Zwartia vadi. The sequence goes on along the minus strand of NZ_JAUHHE010000004.1, from coordinate 186,848 downwards.
CGCCCAAAGCGAGCCAAATATAGTTGGGAGTTTTCCAGCGAGGACAGGTGAGGTCTCTGAACCTTGGCGTCTCATTCAATTTGATACCAGTATTCCGCCAACGACTTATCAAACGCGCGTCTGGGATGGTGTGCCCTCTGTAGAGGCGACCGCTCATTCAAGTATGGCTTTGCTGGCACGCGAGGTCGATGTGGATTTGCTTGCAACACCCATATTGTGCTGGCGTTGGCGTGTGGATGATGTTGTTAAAAGTGCCGATATGAATACAAAAGCCGGTGATGATTATGCTGCGCGGGTATATGTTGCCTTTAAGTTGCCTGCAGATAAGATTGATTTTGGTTTGCGTTTAAAACTTCAGTTCGCACGGAACCTTTACGGCGAGCATGTTCCGGATGCTGCCTTGAACTACGTATGGGACAATCAACATCCTGTGGGACATCGACAGTTCAATGCCTACACAAATCGAACGCAGATGATTGTGCAGCGCAGTGGTGCTCAGCAGGCGGGTGCATGGGTATCTGAGCGCGTGGATGTCTTGTCCGATATCACCAAGGCCTATGGAAGCGATCTCGCAAAAATAAGTTTGTTGGCCTTGGCTTCAGATACCGACAACACAAAATCCAAGGCCCGCGCGGGGTTTGCGGATTTGCACTTTGTGAGTCGCGACAGACCTTGTGTATTTTCTAAATAGATCAATTTTTTCTTAGTTGACTTCAAGAAGCTCAACATCAAAAACCAGTGTGGCGTTAGGTGGAATGACGCCACCGGCGCCGCGTGCGCCATAGCCCATTTCGGGAGGGATGATCAAGGTGCGCTTGCCGCCGATTTTCATGCCGGCAACGCCTTCATCCCAACCACGAATGACATGACCCGCGCCCAAGGGGAAATCAAAGGGATCACCGCGGTCGCGCGAACTGTCAAATTTTGCACCTTTATTTTCTGGTGCGGCAGCATCATGCAGCCAACCGGTATAGTGGACGGTGACATGGGCGCCCTTGGTGGCTTCTGTGCCACTACCCACTGCGACTTCAATTTTTTCAAGTGTGCTCATAGATTGATTCCAGTGTGAAGTTGATCAGGTCGCATTGAGTACGACAGGTGGTTTTGGTGTTTTGACACGCAAACGGTGCCAAAGAAGAACAATGGTCAAGAGACCAAAGACTGCATGCACAAGCCATACCCCCACGCTGAATGACAGCTTGCTGTTGATGATCCAGCCTTGGGAAATATTGATCAGGTTGAGATAAAGCATGGCAATGAGTCCGGCAATGAGCAGGTCTCCGGAGCGACCCATGCGGGGGTTGACTGCGCCAAGCGGAATCGCCATTAGTGCAAGGTTAAGTGCCGCCAGTGGCACTGCCAGACGCCACATGAGCTGGCCGAACGATGCTGGAACTCTGTCGGTCAGCAGAAGCTCGGTCGGTCGCGCACGACGGCTGGCTAGTGTACGCTCTCGCGCATTTTCCAGTGATTTCTCACCATCTTTGCTTTCAATACGGGCGCCAAAGCCCTCAAACTGGGCAAGCCGCATTTCGGGCGCCCCTAATTTCACGTCATAGCGTTGCCCAGGTCCCAGAACCAGGAATTTGTCGCCATTAGGCTCGATAGCGGTAGTGGCGGAGGAGGCTGTAATAAGGGTGTGCCAGTCCGGATCGATGATGCGCATAAAAACCTGGCCAAGCGGTCCATCGGGGACGCTTGGGCCTTCAACAAAAAAGACGCGTCCGCCACCTTCGGTTTCCAGAAACTGGCCCGGGGTAATTTTCGACAAGTCAGAGCGCAACTCAAATCGGGCGCGGTACTCACCGATCTGACGGTTTGCCCAAGGCGTGCCAAATAATGTTAGCGAGGCAATCAGGGCTGCAACAGGTATGGCGACTCTGAGCACCGGATTGATCCAGTTCAGGAGCGAGAGTCCGCTCGAGAACCAGACCACCATTTCAGATTCTCTGAAGTTGCGGGTAACGGTGGTTAGAACGCCAATGAAGATGGAGACGGCGAGAATAATCGGTAAGGCGGCGATCGTTGTCATGGCCGCCAAGCCCACGACGACATCCGCACCAATGCGCCCGGCAGCGGCTTCGCCTAACAAGCGAACCAACACAACACTGAGCCATACGACAATCAGCGTCGAAAGTACGACGCTGAAGTGGTTGGTGATTTCGGAGACGACGGAACGTTTAAATAAGGACATTATGCGCGATGCGATTGGGCATCAAAAAAATGGTGCGGCGCAAACAACGCCGACACCATGAATTTAGCACAACGGAGGGCAATGGGTCTTAAGCGTTGGGCAGGCCGTCAATCAGCTGGATCATCCGTTTGCGCATCGCAGCATCCGGCAGTCGGCCAACCCCTCCCGCCATATTGTCGATCACATTGGAGACGCGGCTTGTGGCAGGGGTAATACATGTCACCGCAGGGTGGCTGGCCACGAATTTCAGGAAGAATTGGGCCCAGGTGGTCGCGTCGAATTCGCGTGCCCAATCCGGTACAGTTTGTCCTTTGACCCGGCTCCATAAACGTGTGCGACCAAAAGGTGCGTAGACGAGCACCGCGATGCCGCGTTCTTGCGCAAGCGGCAAGATCGTTTTTTCGGCGAACAAGTCGTCAATGGCATAGTTGGTACCGATGAAGTCTATTTTTTGCGTGCGCATGGTCTCGATCATGCTGTCGTATTGATTGCTGAATGTGGTTGTCACGCCGAGATACCGTATCCGGCCCTTTTCTTTGGCTTCACGCAAGATTGGCAGCTGCGTCTGGATATCGCCCATATTGTGAATTTGTACGAGATCAATAACGGGTTTGCCAATTCGTTTAAACGATGTTTCCAGTTGTGCGCGGGCCGCTGCAGCATCGGCGGCACCACCGCCTCGCGGCGCGACATTGAGTTTGGTTGCCCAGAATAGTTTTTGCGCAATACCGAGATCTTGGGCGATTTTTCCGGCTACCTCCTCGGAGGCGCCATAACTTGGAGCGGTATCAAAAACGGTCCCCCCCAACTCCACCATTTTGGCCATGACATTTTTAAGTGCTTCGCGATCCTCGGAGCGGGCAACTTGCGCGAAAGTGGCTGAGCTGCCTAAGCCAATGATAGGCAAGCGTTGACCGCTTGAGGGAATGGCGCGCGTGATAAGACTGCCAGTATTGGCCAGAGCATTCGTCCAGACACTCGAAAGCGTGGGGACACTGGCGGCAGCGAGTGCGGTTTGAAGCCACGTGCGACGGTTCATCATGGAAGTCTCCTGATCAGGAAATTTTAAAGTGTGAAGGGGGCGTGACAGGTATGTTGCGTTTGTTTTGGGTGTAGCCCAGCCAGAGACCCAGACTCATCCAAATGACCGCGAGCGGGACTGCAAACCAAGCCAGGCCTGCTAACCCCATGCCTAGGCGGCCCAACAGACCTTCGGTTTGAGAGCCCAGTGCATCGCCACCGCGATATACAAACGTGTCAATAAACGCCTTGGCTTTGTAGCGTTCGGCGCGAGGAACCGTTGTGAAAAGAGTTTCACGCGCGGGTCGCATAATGCCGCGCTGGACGGCGCGAAAACTTGCCTCAAAGGCAATAAGCGCCGCCAGGGAGCCTAACAGGGCAAGCCCAATAAATCCCAGGGCAACAGTGATAGGCAGGAGCGCGAGGGTCAGTGCAATCCCAAAGCGTTTGATGAGATGGCTGGTGAGAAAGGCTTGCAGAACAAAGGTGGCAGCTTGCGTGTACAGGTCGATGCGAGCAAACGCAGCCGTTCGTGTGTCCGTGTCGAGCGAGAGCGCTGCGACCATCTGCAGGCGTGTGAAATAAAGCAGCGTAGCGACGATCGCTAGAATCAGCACATAGGCTGAAATACCCAGCAGATAGGGTGAGCGGATGACGGCTGTAAAACCCTCCCAAGCGCTTCCGCCGATGATGGCTTCCTCTGAGTCGACTTGCGCACTGTTCGCCACTTCATCCTTTAAGTACGAGAGCCACCACGCGCTTGCCACAGCACCCATGAGAAAACCCGCTGCAATGACGAGCAGGAGTGGAGTGCCAAATGGTTTAGCGAGAGTACTCGCCAGCCACGGTCCAAACATGGCGCCAAGCGTCCCTCCTAAAGAAATAGCCGCAAAGAGTCGCTGGCTTTGTTCTTTTGAAAAACGATCACTCATTAATGCCCAAAACAGCATTGTGGCGAAAAGATTAAAGACACTGAACCAGACATAAAAAACCTGTCCGCTGACAGAGCCGATATGCGCGGGAGAGAGAGTCAACAGTGCATAGAAGCACAGTAGTCCGAGCGCAAAAAAGGTGTAGGTCGTTGTGATGAAAATCAAGCGTCGAAAGCGACTGACCAACAGACTGAAAAGAGGATTGACCAGCAGAGTGACCATTAGTGTGGCCAGAAACAGCCAGCGAATTGCTTCGATGCCTCGCTGCATCCCCAGCGCTTCCCGCGCGGGGCGCACAACCATGAGCGCGCTGAGAATGCAGAAAAAAAACAGTCCCGCTACCAGCGTGGGCAGCACTTCTTGCCGTCTGATATTGGTAAAGGTTTGCAGCAGGGAGGTCATCGACGTGTCGGTTCCGAGGCTCAGGTCATAGGCGCCCGATTATCTTACTGAGGAATGATTGTCTTTTGGAGATTTGTTTTTTCACAAGAGGAAATTTTCGGCTTCCTCAAGAAGGATAAAATATCACTCAGCCCAAGCGATTTTTGCTTCTGTATAGCCTGCTTTTGAGAGAAATACCGTGCCACTATCCCCCACAGTTGAACGCGAAGAAGTTCATCAACGCCAGGTTGTAATGAAAGCTTACAAGAGGTCTGATGGCCTGTACGACATCGAGGGGCGCGTGATTGACACCAAGACTGCGCCCTTTCTCCCGCCTCTGGCGCAGGTCGAGAGAAAAGCCGGCGATCCTGTCCATGATATCTGGGTGCGTCTGGTCATCGATGAGTGGTTTGAAATCAAAGATGTGGCGGCAAGTTCGGATTCGACGCCTTTTTCCATCTGCAAGGATGCCCCGCCTACGCTCAGATCATTGATTGGTGCAAAAATCGGGGCAGGCTGGTCCAAACTTGTCAGGGAAAAACTCAAAGGCGCTGCAGGCTGTACGCATATGATGGAGTTGCTCGGGCCGATGGCAACAACGGCGTATCAGGCGCTATGGCCGGTGACCAGCAAGCGCCCGCAACCTGTCGATGTGAACGGGCGACCGACAAAAATCGATAGCTGCTTTGCGTATGCGAGCGGGACTGAAACTGTGGCAAAACTTTGGCCAGAGCACTATACCGGTCCCAAGCTTACAACTGAGTGATGCGGACTTTGTCGTAAAGTTTTCTTAGATCGCTGGGGTCGCACAAGTTGCTCTGCGCATTCATCACGGCGGCTGCGGCGCTTGCCATGCCGTAGCCGAAAGCCTCTTTAAGCGTCAAATTTCGGCAAAGTCCCCATAAGATGCCTGCCACGAAGTTGTCCCCGGCGCCCACAGTGCTGACGACTTTGACGGGTACAGCTCGGGCAATGAAACTCTCATCGGCGGTGATGAGCATAGCCCCGTCCTCACCTAGTGAAAGCGCGACGATTTCGGCTTGGCCACGCGCAACGATCTCACGCGCAGCCATATGCCTCTCAGTTTGCGAGGAAAGTGTCCGCCCAAGTAGTTCCTCAAGTTCACGCAAACTAGGTTTAAAAAGATAAACACCCACTTCGAGCGCTTTTTTAAGTGCTGTGCCAGAGGTGTCGAGAACGAAACGATGACCATTCTCTTTGGCGTGTTTAGCCAGTCGCGCATAAAAGTCGTCTCCCACGCTGGGCGGAAGACTCCCGCTTGCCACAACAAAGCGCGCAGTTGCCCCCAGTCGTTGCACGGCATCCACGCAGGCTTGCTGTTCGTCGTCACTGAGGGTGGGACCTGGCAGCAGGAATCGAAAATCCTTGCCGCTGGACGTTTCATGAACCGTAAAACATTCCCGCGTTTCTTGGGCAATGGATATGGAGTGGATGTCAACATTTTCTTGAGCCAGCAACCGGGTCAGGATCTGTCCGGTAAAGCCTCCACAAGGGTATATCGCTGTTGTGGTTCCATCTAAACGCCTAATTACCCGAGAGATGTTGATGCCTCCCCCTCCAGGCTGGGTTTTTTCCTCGGTGCAACGAAGTTTGTGTGTCGGAACGACCTGAGCGACCGAGGTGGAAATGTCCAAGGCGGGATTCATGGTCAAGGTCAGTATTTGGGTCATGCAGGCTCGCTCGATGAACAAAACACCTTTGAATTATCGCTGAATCCCGCCAAGCTATACTCGAACAAGAATATGCAGGTGATTTTGCGATGCCTGGACTAGACGATGGAGATGTGTCATGCGTTCCTTGCTGTTTGTGCCCGCGGACAGCCCCCGCAAGTTGGAAAAATCCTTGCAGAGCGGCTCAGATGTGTTGATATTTGATTTAGAGGACGCGGTTTCGCTTTCTCGCAAACAAGAAGGTCGTGTGGAATTGGTCAAGTTTTTGACCGAGACCAAACGCGCCGGACTTCATACGCCCGAATTATATGTGCGCGTCAATGCGCTGACGACTGGCATGACATTGGCGGACTTGGCGGCGGTGATGCCCTGTCGTCCGGCAGGGATCGTATTGCCAAAATCGACAGGTGCTCGAGACCTCGGTCTGTTGTCGGCATATCTGGAGGCTTTTGAACATTTGTATCCAATCGAAGCCTCCAACGGAACTCCAGCGTTGACTTCCATTATTGCGATCGTGACCGAAACGGCCGATTCCCTGGCTGGCTTAAATGAGTATCGCGGTGCGACGCCCAGACTCGCTGGCATGATGTGGGGCGCTGAGGATTTATCAGGCGATATTGGTGCCCTGACCAATAAAGAAGAGGGTTCCTCGGAATGGACCTCCCCCTTCAAATTGGTGCGTTCGCTCTGTCTGTTTGCGGCAGCGGCAGCTGGTGTTCCAGCCATTGATACCGTGCCAACCGAAATCAACAACGTTGATGCCTTGATGCGCGAAACCCGCCAAGCTTATCGGGACGGCTTTTCTGCCAAGGCTGCCATTCATCCCGGTCAGGTACCGGTGATTAATGAGGCCATGACTCCTGATGCGGCAACCCAAGAGTGGGCAACTCGCGTGATTGCAGCGTTTGCGGCGAGTGCAAGTGTCGGTGTGGCGACGCTAGATGGAAAAATGCTCGATACGCCTCATTTACGTCTGGCTAAAAAGATTATCGCTGCAGCGCAACGCGCCTAAAGCACCGAGGAGTGTCTCAATCATGGTAGGTCCTTTGGATGGAATTCGCGTCATTGATATGACATCGATTTTGATGGGTCCCTATGCGGCTCAACTCATGGGGGATATGGGCGCAGATGTCATCAAAGTCGAATCTCCTCAGGGTGATATGGTCAGAGATGTCGGACCGATGCTACATCCCCGAATGGGCTCGCTCTATTTGCATGTCAACCGCAGCAAGCGCGGCATGGTGCTCGATATCAAAAAGCCCGAGGGTCTCGAAGCGATTAAAAAACTCATCGCAACGGCCGATATCTTGCTCTACAACGTGAGACCACAGGCGATGGCTCGGTTGGGATTGAGCTACGAGGTTGTGCGTGAAATCAACCCGCGAATTTTGTACGCAGGAACCTTTGGCTTTGGTCAGGATGGTCCCTATGCGCACAAACCCGCTTTTGACGATCTGATCCAGGGGGCGATTGGCTTGCCTTCACTCATCAAGCAAGCAGGTTCGGATGTGCCGCGCTATGTGCCCTCCAATATCGTCGATCGCACAGTTGGCCTCTACGCCACATCCTCACTGTGCGCAGCGCTTTATCATCGCGAGAAAACTGGTCGTGGCCAGCGTATTGATATACCGATGTTTGAAACAATGATCAGCCATTTACTCAGCGATCATATTGGCGGAAAGACCTTCGATCCGCAGTTTGGCCCACCGGGCTATCCGCGCTTGCTGGCTTCAGAGCGTCGTCCTTACAAAACTTCGGATGGTTATGTGTGTGCGGTGATTTACAACGATAAACAGTGGGCATCATTTTTTAGTGCAATTGGTCGCTCAGAAATATTTGAAAATGATCCGCGTTTCAAAAGCCTGAGTGTTCGCACACAACATATCAATGATCTCCAAGGTTTAGTCGCAAAGATTTTCTTGGAAAAAACCACGCAGGAATGGTTGGAACTGTTGGAAAAGGCGGATATCCCCACTATGCCTCTTCACGATCTTGAGACAATCTTTGAAGACCCTCACCTTGAGGCCATTAACTTTTTTCAATGGGAAGATCACCCCACTGAAGGTCGTATTCGTCGTGTGGAAGTTCCCACGACCTGGTCTGATAGTCAGCCTCAGGCTGGACGTCCCGCGCCGATGCTGGGTCAGCACAGCGAGGAAATTTTGCGTGAACTTGGCTACAGCGAAGAGTCGATTGCTCGATTTATTCAACTAGGCGTGACGCACACTGCTGCGATCGGCAAGGAAGCGTCATGACAGTCGGGCAGGCGTCGGCATGGCAACCGCCCAAGCCCGTATCTAGGCGAGGAAACAGAATTTTTTTCAATGAGATTAAAGGTACTCCGCACGGAGTAGTCTGATACGCATGAAGGAATAAATATGGATTTTTCTTTTTCCCAAGATCAGCAAACGATTCGCGAAGCAATCAACAAAATTTGTGAACAGTTCGATGATCAGTATTGGCTCGAAAAAGACCGTCTTGGCGGTTTCCCCGTCGAGTTGCATCAGGCACTCGCCAAAGATGGCTGGTTGGGAATTTGTATTCCTGAGCAATATGGCGGCTCCGGACTAGGCATTACAGAGGCCACCATCATGATGCAGGCGATTAGTGAGTCGGGTGCTGGAATGACAGGTGCATCGGCTGTGCACATGAATATTTTCGGTTTGAATCCCGTCGTGCAGTTTGCAACTGAAGAGCAGAAAAAGCGGATGTTACCGCCTCTTGTCTCCGGACGTGAGCGTGCGTGCTTTGCGGTGACTGAGCCCAACACAGGTCTGAATACAACACAACTCAAGGTCAAAGCCGAGCGTGCCGGTGATCATTATGTTTTGAGTGGCACGAAGGTCTGGATATCAACGGCGCAAGTCGCCGAGAAAATGTTGATCTTGGCGCGTACGACACCACTCGAAGAATGTAAAAAACATACCGATGGCCTGAGTCTTTTTTATACGGATCTTGATCGAAATTTTGTGCGCGTCCATGAAATTGAAAAAATGGGCCGCAAAGCGGTGGATTCGAACGAGCTATTCATCGATGGACTGAAAGTGCCTGTAGAAGACCGCATCGGCGAAGAAGGAAAAGGCTTTCACTACATCATGCATGGCATGAATGCCGAACGTATTTTGATTGCGGCCGAGGGCATTGGGTTGGGACGTGTGGCGCTCAAGCGTGCCACGGAGTATGCCAAGGAAAGAATTGTGTTTGACCGACCGATCGGGATGAATCAAGGCATTCAGCATCCTCTTGCAGCGTGCTGGATGGAGTTGGAGGCCGCTAATCTGATGGTGTTTAACGCCGCGACCTTGTTTGACAAAGGCGAGTCTTGCGGTGCGCAAGCCAATGCTGCCAAATACCTCGCTGGTGAAGCTGGTTTCAATGCGTGCCAGCAAGCGGTGATGACGCATGGTGGTTTTGGTTATGCCAAGGAATACCATGTGGAGCGCTATTTGCGAGAAGTTTTAATTACACGTATAGCCCCTGTCAGTCCGCAATTGGTTTTGTGCTTTATTGCTGAACGCGTACTGGGCTTGCCAAAGTCATACTAGGAGATTGAGATGGCTGGTTTGTATTATGAAGAGTTTGAAGTCGGTCAGGTATTTAGGCACTCAATGACTCGCACGGTCACGGAAATGGATAACGTTCTGTTTTCGACATTAACAATGAATCCGCAGCCGCTGCATCTGGATGCCGAGTTTGCATCCAAAACAGAGTTTGGCCGGATCCTGGTCAATAGTTTGTTTACCCTGGGTCTGGTGATTGGCATTTCGGTCGGTGAAACCACGCTTGGTACGACGATTGCCAATCTCGGTATGACAGATACACGATTCCCTAGCCCTGTGTTTTATGGCGACACGATTCATGTTGAGACGACGATCGTATCCAAGCGACTGAGCAAATCGCGAACAGATGCAGGTATTGTTGAGTTTGAGCATCGCGGTATCAATCAGCGTGGTGAGATCGTGTGTATCTGTCGCCGTTCTGGATTTATGAAATGTAAACCGGCCTAATTGATGACGCTGCACCAGGCAGGGCCGAAGCGGCATCTTTCCGACGCAAAGATGGCGTTGGTGGTTCTGCTGATTTGTTTTTTGTTCAATATGCTGGGGCGTGGAGTCGGCGATACCTACGTCACCTTTTTGCTACCGCTCGAAGAGGAGTTTGGCTGGAGTCGCTCCGAGCTCTCGAGTGTCTACAGCGTTTACATGGTCGCCAATGGTTTGTCTGCTCCCTTTGTTGGGGTGCTGTTTGACCGCTGGGGTCCTCGTCTCGTTTACTGCCTGGGTGTCGCCAGTTTGGGCTCTGGGTACTTTCTGGCGGGTAGCCTGACGCAACTCTGGCAGTTTCATCTTTGTATCGGCGTAGCAGGTGGAATCGGTATTTCCGCGATCGGTATGGTGCCTTCCGCAAGTTTGATTAGCAGATGGTTTCCCAGCAGCACCAGTACTGCAATGGGTATTGCCTATGCGGGCTTTGGTGCCGGGACCCTGGTGCTAGTGCCTTTTGCGCAGTACTTGAATCAGGCCTTGGACTGGCGCGATGCCTATCACGTTCTGGGCGGATGCTTGCTCATCACGTTGCCAATCGTGATGTTCTTGCCTTGGCGGGTGATCCGTGCGGGGTTTGGTGCGCGTGAGCGTCAAGCAAAACAGGAGCTTGGTTTTTCATCATCAAAAAATTCTCAGAAGGTTGAGATGCAGAGTTTGAACATACCTGTTGGCTTGATACCCAATCCTTCACCTTTGCGCGCGGCGTTAAGACACTCTGGGTTTTGGGGGCTGGCGCAGGCGTTCTGTTTTACCTCCGTGGTGGTCTACACGGTCTTGGTGCAGATGATTGCCTATCTTGTATCGACGGGTTTCTCACCGCTCGAGGCGGCCAGTGCGTTTGGCTTTGCAGGTATTTTGTCTGTATTGGGTGTGAGTTCCGCGGGGCGTTTGGCGGATATTCTTGGTGCGCGCAGAACAGCGACGCTGACTTTCGTATGCACCTTTCTTGGTCTGGCAAGCTTGCTGGCTTTGAGCTATTTTCCTTCCCACTGGTTTTTATTTAGTTTTGTAGGCTTCTTCGGGATCGCCCAAGGCGCGCGGGGACCGATCATTTCCGGACTATTTTCAAAACTGTTTCCGGGGCCGGGACTGGCGACGATTTATGGTGTCGCCTATGCGTGCATGTCGGTCGGCGCTGCGACGGGGGCGATGATGTCCGGGCTTTTATACGACTGGACGGGGGGTTATCAGGCCAGCATTATTTTTTCCATGTTAAACGTGATCTTGGCGGTTTCGCCATTCTGGGTTTATCGTGAACTTAGAAAGTTTGGCTGAGTCAAAAATATGAACAGATCATTTTGGTTAGCTTGCTTCTCATTGTGCATGGTCTTGTCGGCCCAGCCCGCGCGGGGAGCCTCTGCCCTGCTCAGCGCACTTACAGATGGCCAGCATATTTTGATGATTCGACATGCTGATGCCCCGGGTGTCAGTGATCCCCCGCACATGAGGCTGGGCGACTGTTCAACGCAAAGAAACCTGGGTGAGCGGGGTCGCAAACAAGCGCAAGAGTTGGGGCGCTGGCTCAAGCAACAAGGAATCGATTCAGCGGAGATACTCTCGAGCGCCTGGTGCCGTTGCGTGGATACGGCGACCCTGCTTGGGCTCGGGCCTGTGAAGGTCGAAGCTTCACTTGGCTCTTTTTTCCGGAACATGTCGGATGCAGATTCCCAGACGATTGCGCTGCGGGCTTTGCTTTCTGACCGCCTCAAGGCACCGTTGCCGCGAAAACCTTTGATTCTTGTGACGCATCAGGTGAATATTTCAGCCTACACGGGCGAGTTTGTTGGCCAGGGTGACGTGATGCTCGTGCGCGTCGCACCAAATGGGCAGTTCGTCTCTCATCGAGCCATACCAGTCCCTCAGCTTAACTGAGTTGACTTTAAGCCAATCTGAGCCACGATGACACTAAATGCGGTGATAATAGCGACTCTTTAGCATGCGTGTTTAGGGGTGGCATCGGCATGACCGAGCAAACGATATATTTATGGAAGGCCTTTTTTTTAGGCATCGTAGAAGGCATCACCGAGTTTTTGCCGATTTCAAGCACAGGGCATTTGATTCTGTTTGGTGACTGGATCAATTTTGAATCCAACGAAGCGAAAGTATTCGAGGTGGTGATTCAACTGGGGTCGATTTTGGCTGTCGTGTGGATCTTTCGTCATCGGCTCTTTCAAATGATCGGAGGCACTTTACGCTTGGAGCCTGTTGAGGTTGCCTTTACCCGTAATTTGTTGATTGCATTTCTACCTTCAGCGATCGTCGGCCTCTTGTTCATCAAGGCTATTAAGGCGTTATTTTTCCATCCAGGTGTCGTCGTCGTGACCTTGGTGCTGGGTGGACTCATTATGTTGTGGGTTGAACGTCGGCGTCCCGCAAACACCTCGGATGCGCCATCCAATCAAGTACAGTCCTTAGAAAAAATCAGCTGGAAACAAGCACTGATCGTAGGTTTGGCGCAATGTCTCGCGATGGTGCCAGGTACTTCACGCTCGGGCGCCACGATCATTGCAGGGATGCTCTCTGGCATCCAACGCAAAACCGCAACGGAGTTTTCGTTCTTTTTGGCAATGCCAACAATGCTGGCTGCCGCTGTGTATGATTTTTACAAACACGCAGATTTACTGACACAACAAGATATGCTTGCCATTGCGGTGGGTTTTGTGAGCGCCTTTGTCTGTGCGCTTGTTGTGGTGCGTGCGATTTTGGTGTTCGTTTCACGCCATACTTATCGGGCTTTCGCTTGGTACCGTATTGGACTCGGGCTGGTCGTCGGCGCTTGGCTGTGGCTTTAAAGTTTCAACATTTAGTGTCATCAAAAAAATAAGGGAGAGTGAGGATGCGGTTATTCAGCTATCAAGATAAAAGCAATCAAAAGCGTGTGGGTGTACTCAAATCAGCGGGATCGCAAGAGTTTATTGATTTGGCCGCAACAGATGCGAGTTTGCCCAAGACTTTACTTGAGATCATCGCGACACCAGGCGCCATGGAGCGTGTCAAGCAGGCTGCTCAAAGCCCGAAAGCTGTCGTGCATACACTCAACGGTATTCGCTTTATTCCGCTGATTGACCGACCAAGCAAAATCGTTTGTCTGGGTTTGAACTACGCGGATCATGCTGCAGAGGGTGGTCATGCCCGTCCGGAGTATCCGAGTTTTTTCATGCGAGGACCGAGCTCCATGGTGGGTCACCTCGAACCGATGATCCGCCCCAAAGCTTCAGATAAATTTGATTTCGAAGCTGAACTTGCGTTCGTGGTGGGCAAGACTGGACGTCACCTGACTGCTGAAAATGCCCTGGAGCATGTTGCGGGTTACAGCGTCTTTAACGATGGTAGCTTGCGTGACTATCAGCGCAAATCAACCCAATGGACGATTGGTAAAAACTTTGATGCGACGGGCGGTTTTGGCCCATGGCTGGTGACCCCCGATGAGTTGCCTCCCGCAGCTGATGGATTGCGTATTCAGTCTCGTCTCAATGGTCAGATCATGCAAGATGCCAACACAAAAAGTTTTTTGTGGGGAGTGGTGGAGACGCTGGTCTTGATCACCGAGTGCATGACGCTTGAGCCGGGTGATGTGGTGATCACAGGTACGCCTGCGGGTGTGGGCTATGCCAGAAAGCCACCCGTATTCATGAAGCAGGGTGACACCATTGAGGTGGAAATCGAAGGCGTTGGCTTATTGAGCAATCCAATCGTTGACGAGAAGTAAATGTCTTGCAGTAAAGTTTTGCAGTAAAAAAAGGAAGCACCGCGGGTTGATATACCGTGCGGTGCTTCCTTTTTACTTTTTATTGAGCGAAGGTTTGGCTGTCTGAGCTTAGACGATGCCTTGTTCCTGGAATTTAGCAATCTCTTCGGCGGAATAGCCGACCTCAGATAGAACTTCCTGAGTGTGCTCACCCCATTGCGGTGCAGTGGTCACGACATCCGCAGGTGTACGGCTCAGTACAGCCGGTTGCGTGATAAACCCCTTTTCTTTTCCAGCCTTGTCCTTGACCATTTTCGAGATGTTGGCTTGTTTGACATGCTTGTCGGCAAACATCTGGGGAACGTTATAGACCGGTCCGGCAGGAACGCCCGCGTTGTTCAGGGCTTCGACCCAATACTCGACAGGTTTGGATTTAAAGACTTCACTCAACAGCTTGTTGCAGCGCACTCGATTGACTGTGCGTGATTTTTCATTCGCAAAATCTGGATCGGCAATCCATTCCGGATGTCCGATCAGTTCACATAAACGCACCCAGTTACCCTGACCTGAAGCTCCGAGGTTGAAAGATCCATCGCTTGCTTCAAATAAGCCCATGGGTGTGGAGGTCGGGTGATCGTTACCGGCCTGACCTGCCACATCGCCTTCGTTGAGGTAACGCGCAGCTTGGAAATCCATCATGGCGATCTGTGCGTGAAGCAGTGATGCATGCACCCATTGACCCTTGCCGGAGCGCTCGCGTTCAAGCAGTGCTGTCAGGATGCCAATACCCGCATAGAGACCCGCACTCATGTCAGCCACAGCGAGGCCTGCTCGGACGGGACCTTGACCAGGGATGCCGGTCACTGACATCAATCCGCCCATGCCCTGCATGATTTGGTCGAAACCTGGCCGCGAGGCGTAAGGACCTTCTTGGCCAAAGCCGGAAATACTAGCCAAAATAATGCGAGGATTCACCTTGGCCAACGACTCATAATCGATGCCCAGTTTCTTTTTGATATCTGGACGCCAGTTCTCAACGACCACGTCCGCTGTCTTGACCAGGCGCATCATGATGTCGAGCGCGCCGGGTTTTTTCAGGTTTAGCGTCATCGCGCGCTTGTTGCGGTTCAAGTTTTGAAAGTCGCCGCCTTCGCGATTGCCAGCAAACATGCCTTCGTTGGGGTCGACACCTTTTGGCGGTTCGATACGAATGACATCTGCGCCAAAGTCTGCGAGCAGGCGCACACAGTTTGGACCCGCGCGGACGCGCGACATATCAAGTACACGAAGATTGGAAAGTGCGGATGAAGCCTGAATTTTCGACATGATTTTTTATAAGAGTTGAATAATGGACTGTATGTTTTATATGTTGCTTTGAGAATTATTGCAAGAGATACTAACGGGGTTTGAAAAGATCCGACAACAATGCTTAAAAAGGAATTTCATGGCCGAGTTATTGATTACTAAACACGCAGCGGTTGGGACCATCACGATATCCAATCCTAATAAAATGAATGCAATGTCGGTGCAAATGTGGATGGACTTGCCCAAGGCTATTCGCGCCTTTGATGCAGACCCAGAGGTGCGAGTCATCGTGATTACAGGGCAGGGTGAAAAAGCCTTTGTGTCTGGAGCCGACATTTCCCAGTTTGACACGTTGCGCAGCTCTCCTCAGACGCAAAAAGACTACGAAGATGCCGTGGCGGATTCGATGATCGCACCACTCGAGTGTTCCAAACCAGTCATTGCCAAGATTCGCGGATTTTGTTTTGGCGGGGGGCTTGGTCTTGCAGCGGCTTGCGATATTCGGATCTGTGCCGACAACTCAAGCTTTCGAATGCCCGCCGCGCGCCTAGGCTTGGGCTATGGTCATACCGGTATCAAACGATTTACAGATGTGATTGGACTGGCGAATGCAACGGATATATTTGTGACGGCACGTCGCTTTGATGCCGCGGATGCACTGCGTATGGGATTTGTTTCGCGCGTGTGCTCAGCCGAGGAAATTGACGCGGTCGTCGATCAGTATACGCAAGCGATTTCAGAAAATGCGCCTTTGACTGTCGCGGCGAGCAAGTTCATCATACGCACTGTGTGCGCGCACCCTGATGAACAGGATATCCCACGCGCTGTGGAGATGGTCAAAAACTGTTTCGCAAGCGAGGACTTTAAAGAAGGACGGGCCGCATTCATGGAAAAGCGACCTGCCCAATTTAAAGGTCGTTGATTAGGCGCTTTCTCTTTTGGGAAATTGCATAAGTAAGATCGCGACACCATCAGCGCCGGCGTTGATGGTGGGTGCGGACTCATCTGGCGAGATAAAAACCAGCGAACGCTCGGTTGCCTGTTGCCCATTGATCTCGCATTGACCGCGCATGACAAGCCAGTATTGGCCGCGACCTGTCGTTGGAGCAGGACCACTGATCAATGCTTCGCTTGTCGTCTGATAAAGGGCGCACATCAGACCGTCATCCTCAGCAGGGACGATGGGCTGCATCAGAACGCCTTCGATACTTTTCGGACCATCCGCATCCCCAATCATTGGAGGAATTGATCCCAGGCCGTGGCGATAGGATTTTGTGCGGCCTTTGAGTGCTTCGCGATGCTCGGGCATCCAACGCGCGCCAGGGTCCCACCCGTTGCGAAGGGTGTAGTACTCAACACCTGTGCTGTCCGCGTGGATGGGCGCATAAGGCGTGAATGCCATCGCATAGTGAACAGTGAGGCCTTCGATAGGCTTGATACCGAACTTTCCTTCTCCGGAGACGAATACTTGAAACTGATCTGCCTGGTGATAATGGCCGGGGATGACGCTGTTGGGACCTTGTTCGACTAAAAAAGCGATCGGTTCGAGCGGTGGTGGAAAAGATTCTGGTGTGCGGGTTGGCAAGCCTTTCGCGCGGCGCTCGACTGAATTCACTCCCACATACGAGGAGATCCATGTGTCCGTTCCATTAGGTAAGCGGTAGTGGTGGCGTTCGTTACGCGCTTGTTCCCGTGTGACAACTGTCGTCATGTCTGATCCGTCTTCAAAATAGTTTTTTCAATCTTAACGTTACTCGGGGTGTCGTGTCGATAAATCCCGTAGGCTAAAAATTGTGAGACGCCTGACGAAAAGTGTCGGGGATATCAACAGGTCTCTGTGAAGCACGATTGACGCAGACATGGACAAACAGCCCTTGGGCGGCTGCCTCGTCTGACTCGTCGTTAAAGACGGCGACCTCGTAGGTGATTGAACTGCGTCCCATGCGACCGATCCGCACCCCGACTTTGATGACCCCGGGCGAGGATATTTGTCGAAAATAGCGGCATTCTGAAGCCACAACCAGCGTCTGGTATTCACCAGCCAATACTGAGCGCATGGCATGGTGCATTAAAAAACCATCTACCGCCGTGTCAAAAAAAGAGTAGTAATGAGCGTTATTGATGTGTCCGTACGAATCATTGTCTGCCCAGCGCAGCGTAATCATTTCAAAGAAATTGAAATCGCTTCTTAAAAGCGGTCCGGCTTTTTTGGTGTCGGTGGTGAGTGCGGTCATGGAAGTGATGTGAAATATAGTTGCAGTAAAAATTGATTGATCGGAACAGAAAAAGTGTCAGCAATGAAAGCCTGCTTCAAATGTCAGTTTAAGCGGGTCGATATTTTGTGGAAATCATGCACAGCGCGACAAACACGCTTAAGCCCAGGCCCCATGAGAGCCAGAGCACATTTGATCCCCAATCGGTTAATGCCAGGCCGAACAAAAAGGGCGCGGCAGCTTGCGCGAACTTGGATGGCATCATGAGCCAGCCTTGCCGTTGGCCATATCCTTTCGTACCGAAAATAGCCAAAGGCAGGGTCCCTCGGGCAATGATGAGGATGCCATTACCAATGCCATGCAAAATGACGAATGCCATCGCGAGAGGCGCGCCAAAAGCCAAGAGCAGCGCACCGCCGATCGGGTGGGTGAGCGCAGCGAGTCGGGTGCTGACCAAAGGATGCCAGCGTCGCATAAAAAAATAATCGATCAGGCGGCCAAGCACCTGAGAGGGTCCGACAAGCGAGCCGATCGTAAAGGCCAGCGCAAGCGGTACGCCCATTCCCTCCAGCATTCGTGGCATGTGGATCATAAGTCCCATTCCGACAAAGGCGTTCGCAGCAAAGACGAAGGCCAGAAGAAAGGCGGTGTAACGATTTGGAACGGGGGCGGGCTCGGCAGGCGGGGGCGTTGCAGGGGTTGGTAAAGAGCTTGGGGAAGAAGTGGTTTGAGATGCTGAAGCGTTTGCTTGGGTTGCGGACGGGTTGCTTTCTGTCTGCAGTTTTAATTCGGCGCTTGGGCTAAGCGGGGCAGGCAACATTGCATTGAGAGGCAAGCCAACCAACAGGTGAACGCAAGCCCAAAACCAGCATACGCCATTCCAGCCGAGGATGGATTCAACATACACCGAGACGGTCCAAGCAACGAAACTGGCAAATCCAGCGATTAAGGTGACGCCTGTAATCGGGTTGCGTGAGCTTTTACCAAATAATCTAACTATCGCTGAAAAAGCGACTTCGAATAGCCCGGTGGCCATCCCGAGCCCCAATATTGCGTAGGCAAACAGCACAGACCACATGCCTTGAGCAAAGCCTAGGCTGGTCAGACCCAAGGCAAAAATCAGATTGGATAACATCAGGACGGGACGCCCGCCAAAGCGGTCAACGAGCTTGCCTGCGATGGGGCCTGTCAAAGCCGACACCCCGAGCGCGACCGAAAAGCCGGCAAACAAGATGGCTGGCGACAGGCCTAATTCTCGGCTGGCGGGAATCGCGATCACAGCGGGCAGATAGTGCGCGCCGGCGCTCGCAATGACTTGGGCGGCGCCGGTGACGCTGACGGCGCGATAGATACGTGAGGAGGACATCTGCTTCCGGGTCTGTCTCGAGGTTATTTTTTCCTTATTATCCACTTTAAATGACTCAAAACGTACCTCGTTAGGCGAGGTTGTGCGATTGAGTGCCAAGCTTTAAGCTTGGGGATCCCTTTTTTTGTGAGCCTTCCATGAGTCGTCAGCAAGCCATCGATTTAGCGACTGCCTATTTTGATCAAGGACAGTTTCAAGCCACGCTCCAGCGCCGGATCGCAATTGCGACCGAAAGCCAGGAGCCGGGGAAAATTCCTTTATTGACGTCTTATCTCACCGAAGAGTTATCCCCGCTGCTCGTCAAGCTGGGCTTTGATTGCAAAATCGTCCCCAATCCCATCGAGGGAGGGGCTCCGTTTTTAGTCGCACGTCGGACTGAACCAGATGCGCATTTCACCGTTTTGACCTATGGCCATGGTGATGTGGTGCGAGGATATGCTCCTCAGTGGCAAGAGGGACTCGCACCCTGGACGCTCAGTATTCGTGGAGACCGTTGGTATGGTCGGGGGACCGCCGATAACAAGGGTCAACACACCATCAATCTTGCCGCGCTTGAGCAGGTGATCACGGCCCGCCAAGGCAAGCTCGGTTACAACGTCACACTGCTCATCGAAATGGGTGAAGAAATGGGTTCGCCTGGTTTGCGCGAAATGTGCGCCCTGCATGGTGATTTACTCAAGGCTGATTTATTTCTCGCTTCAGATGGTCCCCGCGTCTCGGCCTCACGCCCCACTCTTTTTCTCGGTTCTCGCGGCGCCTTCAATTTCGAACTGCGTCTGAATGTACGCGAGGGCGGCCATCATTCGGGTAACTGGGGTGGTTTGCTTAAAAATCCGGGTATTCGACTGGCCCATGCCATTGCCTCGATGGTCGATGCTAAAGGGCGTATTTTGGTCCCCAAATTGTTGCCGAGTGCGCTGCCTGACAATGTGCGTCGCGCTCTGGCCAATATTCAAGTGGGCGGTGGTCCCAATGATCCTGAAATCGATCCGGATTGGGCCGAGCCGGGCTTGACTCCGACCGAGAGAGTCTTTGCCTGGAATACTTTTGAAACGTTGGCTTTCAAAACAGGGAATCCTGATGCCCCCGTCAACGCGATCCCAGGTTATGCCGTCGCATTCTGTCAACTGCGCTACGTGGTGGGTAGCGACAATCAAAACTTTTTAAAGCATATCCGCGAACATCTGGATGCACATGGCTTTACGGATGTAGAAGCAATGCCGAGTCGGGGCGAAGCTGCTGAGGCGACGCGTCTTGATCCGGATAATGCATGGGTCAAAATGGCTGCAGAGTCGATTACGCAGACCACGGGTAAAGAAGTTGATGTGTTGCCAAACTTGGGCGGCACATTGCCGAACGATGCTTTTTCAAAAATACTCGCCTTGCCGACAGTCTGGGTGCCTCATTCATATGCGGCGTGTTCGCAGCATGCGCCCAACGAACATATGCTTGGTTCCGTGGCCCGTGAGTCTTTGCAACTGATGGCCGGTCTGTTTTGGGATTTGGGTGACAAGGGCGCCAAAATTGCAGCCTGACTTGGCACCGACTCAGACAGGCGGCAGACAGGATTTTTCTTGATACGCATGATCTTTCAATCTATCTGGAGTTTGAAGCGATGAGCACACAGTTTGATTTGTTGATTAAAAATGCCACAGTGATTGACGGAACGGGTGCAGACCGCTTCAAAGGTGATATCGGAATCAATGGTGATCGCATTGCGAAAATCGGCGATCTTGCTGGATGCACGGGGAAACAGGAAATAGATTTAAAGGGCCAAGTCGCAGCCCCCGGTTTCATCGATGCCCATACGCACGATGATCGCATGATGTTGTCGAATCCCGAGATGACACCCAAAGTCAGTCAGGGTGTGACCACTATTATCGGGGGCAACTGTGGCGTCTCACTTGCGCCGATGCCACGTCCGATTCCGGATCCTGTGACACCTCCGCTCAATTTATTGGATGATGAAGGCCAATGGTTCAAATACCGCAGTTTTAAAGAGTATCTGGATGCGCTGCGTGCCCAGCCTTCTACGACCAATCGTGCCATGTTGGTGGGCCATACAACCTTGCGCGTAGCCACCGTTGACGATCTGGAAAAGCCTGCGACGCCCGCTCAAATCGAGCAAATGCGCGAGCTTGTCGTCGAGGCGATGCAAGCAGGCGCGATCGGTGTGTCGACAGGCTTGTTCTACGAACCTGCCGTTGCGGCACCCACTGAAGAAGTGATTGAAATCTGTCGTCCCTTGAAAGAATTTAATGGTTTGTATTGCACGCACATGCGTGACGAGGCCGATGGGGTGATGGACTCGCTCGAGGAGACTTTTCGCATCGGTCGCGAGGTCGGGGTGCCAGTCGTGATCTCTCACCACAAAGTCATTGGCGCAAAAAACTATGGTCGCTCAGATGAAACGCTGGAATTTATCCGCAACAGCATGGCCAAACAGCCTATCTGTCTGGACTGTTATCCCTACGCGGCGGGTTCGACTGTGTTGTCGATGAGTCGTGCCGTGACCTCTGCGCGCGTGATTGTGACGTGGTCCAAGACCTTGCCCGAATATGCGGGTCAGGATCTTGATAAGATCGCCGCAAAAATGGGCGTCTCCCAAGAAGAGGCGGTTGAGCGTTTGCTACCGGCTGGTGCGATTTATTTCCGTATGGACGAGGGGGATGTGCAAAAAATCATGCAGTTCGGACCGACGATGATTGGTTCGGATGGTTTGCCGCACGATACCTCGCCTCATCCCCGTCTGTGGTCGACGTTCCCGCGTGTGCTGGGTCATTATCGACGCGGTCTTGGGCTATTTTCTCTCGAGACTGCCGTGCATAAAATGACAGGGCTGACGGCTGTGAACTTTGGACTTTCAGATCGTGGAGTGCTCAAGGAAGGAGCCTATGCCGATCTGACCTTGTTCAACGAGGAAACCATTGACGAGGTCGCGACATATGAAAATCCCATCGCTATGGCACGCGGGATTCATACGGTGATTGTCAATGGTGCCGTTGTTTGGGATCAGGGCAAGCCCACCGGCGCGCGACCCGGCCGTGTGCTCTCCCGCCTCGTTGCCGCCCACTAATGAGTGAATGATCCAGAGACTGCTTCTCTGTTCAACAGGACAACATCCATGACGACTGGTTTACCGACAATCGATCAAGCCCAGCTCTCGCGGGCGATTAGCTTGCTTGACGAAGAGTGGTTGCAGGACGATCCCGATCTCGGACCGGTCATGCCTCTGGTTCTTGGTCGGGGTGTCGGTCAAGACTGGCACAAGGCTGGCACATTTCGTCATCACTTGATTGGAGTGGCGCGTACGTTAACCTTGTGGCAACAGCCCAAGCATGTGCGTCAACTTGGTCTGTTGCACAGCGTGTATGGCAATGCGCATGTGGATTTAATGAAATTCGATCCCAAGAGTGAACGTGGACGTCTACAAGAGGCGGTTGGTGAGGATGCCGAGCGACTGATTCATTTGTTTTGTGTCATGTCGCGTATCGAATTTCTTGGCGCGTTATTCAAGGGGAATTTGACTGAATCCGGCAGTTTGACAATCACGTTGCATGGCGCACCTTTTGAGTTGAGCGCACGAGATGTCGCGGCCTTTATCGTGGTCAGCATGGCTGATATCTGCGAGCAATGGTATAGCTGGCAAGATGACATTTACATGGGTTACCCCGATTACAAGCCTCAATCAGCCCAACAGCATTGGGCGGCAGCGCTCTGGCCGGGACCGATGCGACCGACAACCTATCGCTGGGGACAGATCTCGCGTTTAGGCAATTTCCTGCAACATCCTGGTTTAAAAAATCAAGTACCTCAACCTCCTGTATTTGATAAAGGTCGTCAGATTTTGACGCCTGGTGATGAGGCTGCGGCTGCAGCGCTGTATTGGTCTGTCATGCAGCAAAGTCAGCCGCTGATGTCACCCGCTGCGACTGCGGCAGTCTTGGAGCAAGCGATCAAGCTCAATCCCTGGGTGGCCGAGCCTTACATGGTGTTATCGCAGCTGTACATGACAGAGCGCAACTTTGATTTGGGACGTCAATATGCCGAGGCTGGTGTTCAAACGGCCGCTTGCTGGGGGAACTCTTGGGATAAGCGCATCGGCTGGGATGGTTGGATGTCATGGGGCAGAGTGTTGCTGCAATCAGCTCAGAAACGTCAATGGCCAGAAACCTTGAATAAGCTGAATAATGTTGCCTTGAGCCCTGAGTTGTAATTGAACGCTCCAAGCGATTTACAACTCGACGATTTGCGCGGATCCATTCATGATGGGTTTACATAGGATTTTGTAGCCATCACTATCAAAGCCCGGGACGGTCATGTGGAGTGTGCGCGCTTCCTCCAGTGTCGAGACACTGCCCAGATAAAACCAGTTTTTCACGACATGGATCTGTGTCTCGTCATTCAGGGTTTCAACCAGGCCAATGGCGCCTGAATAGGGCCAGCACATCAACCGTTGATGGGACAAACTCGCCATTAAACGCGCACGATGCGCAGTGAGGGTCTCTTTGCCATGACACGCACCGGCACAGCGATTCAGCATCGCACGAAAGCACGCGCGATTTGCGGAAAGTTTTTCCAGACCCAGTATGCTCAAGCACAGTTGTTGTTCGTCTGCGATATGTTTAAGAGCTTCAAGCGCCGCATGTCGACTCGCATACAAACCATACAAATCAGGGGTGTTGGAGAAGTCGATTTGATTGGAATAGACGACCTCTGGCTTGTCACCCTCGATACGCAGCGAGCATATCTGTCGGGTACGGCGTAATTTTTGATTAAAGAGAGGCTGCCGTTCTTTAATCAGCCGGGCCTCGAGCAGCAAGGCTCCAATTTCACCTGTTGTGCGGATGAAAGTGATTTTTTGCGTTTGTCTCAACATGCGGGCTTCGTCAGCGGTACGCAGGTGCGACATGACGCGAGCCCGAATGTTGACGCTTTTACCGATATAAAGCGGCAGATCATCCGAGCTACCATGAAAGATATACACGCCAGGCGTGTTCGGCAGATCCTCGATGCTGTCGCGCAAGTGTGTCGGATAGGTATAGCCCAGGGTCGTATCGATGACCGGTCGTGTCTGACGTCTGACAGCGCGCGTCACGATCAAGCCGAAACGTAACTCAGGGCAAGCGCTTCAGCCACCCGGATGCCGTCGACACCGGCAGACAAGATGCCACCCGCGTAGCCTGCACCTTCTCCAGCCGGATAAAGCCCTTTGACATTCAAGCTTTGGAAGTCCTGACCCCGCGTGATACGCAGAGGTGAAGAAGTTCGCGTTTCAACCCCTGTCAATATCGCATCATGCATGGAAAAACCTTTAATTTGTTTTTCAAATGCGGGTATGGCTTCACGGATAGCTTCAATCGCGTATGCCGGCAAGCTTGTGGCCAGATCCGTGAGATGAACACCCGGTTTGTAAGACGGGATCACGCTGCCGAGTGCTGTCGAGGCACGACCCAACAGAAAATCTCCGACTAGCTGTCCGGGAGCCTCATAGGTGCTGCCTCCCAGCACATAGGCGTGTGATTCGATTTGGCGTTGAAAGTCAATGCCGGCAAGGGGACCACCCGGATAGTCTTCAGGCGTGATGCCAACGACAATCCCCGCATTCGCATTGCGTTCGTTGCGTGAGTACTGGCTCATGCCATTCGTGACAACACGATTGGGTTCCGATGTCGCCGCGACAACTGTGCCGCCGGGACACATGCAAAAGCTGTAGACTGCTCGACCGTTCGTCGCGTGATGGACGAGTTTATAGTCTGCTGCGCCGATCAGTTTGTTGCCCGCGTTCGGACCGAGGCGGGCGCGGTCGATCAACGACTGAGGATGTTCGATTCGAAAGCCGACGGAAAAGGGTTTGGCCTCCATGTAAACGCCGGCGTCGTGGAGAACTTTAAAGGTATCGCGCGCACTATGTCCCAGCGCGACGATGACATGATCAGCTGGGAGGATTTCCCCGCTTTCCAGTTGAACGGCGCGAATCTGTTGGTTCTCAATGTCGAATCCAACCACTTTTTGGGAAAACCGAATCTCGCCACCTAGCGAGATGATTTCCTCTCGCATTTTTTCAACGACACCGACGAGTCGAAACGTGCCGATGTGAGGTTTGGCGACATACAGAATTTCCTCTGGCGCGCCAGCTTTGACAAACTCCCGGATAACTTTGCGGCCGTAAAACTTGGGATCCTTGATTTGGCTGTAAAGCTTGCCATCTGAAAAAGTGCCTGCTCCGCCTTCGCCAAATTGAACGTTCGACTCGGGGTTGAGGACGTTCTTGCGCCAAAGTTTCCAAGTGTCCTGCGTACGTTCACGCACGGCTTTGCCGCGCTCCAGAACGATTGGTTTCAAACCCATTTGCGCCAAGACTAGCGCGGCAAAGATTCCACAAGGACCAAAGCCGATCACAATGGGGCGCGGACGTTCTGAGCGGTTTTCGAGCCCAGCCGGAACAACAAATTTGTATTCGGTATCAGGTGTAGGACGAATGTGTGGATCGCGAGCAAACTTTTTTAATATGGCCTCTGGCTCTGAGACTTTGACATCGACGGTATAGATAAAAGTCAGTGCGCTTTTTTTTCTTGCATCGTAGCTACGCTTAAAGATGTCAACAGACAAGAGTTGAGCGGGTGTGATGCCGAGCCGTTCAATAATGGCGGCGCGCAATTCTTCCTCGGTATGCTCAAGCGGCAAGCGTAATTCGGTAATATGAATCATAAATATCGCCGGTGATCAGAGTTGTACGGAGACCGAGCCAATCCCATCAAACTGAGCAACGACAAGATCGCCTGCCTGGGCGGCCGGCACACCAGACCAACTGCCTGTGGTGACAATCGCACCTGCTGGCAGCGTGTGACCTGCGGCGGTTGCGTGCTGTAACCAGGAGGGAATGACCCAGCGGGGATCTTGCATGGAATGGGTCCCGATAAATTCCAAGGGCGCCTGATTGCCGATTTTGACGGTGCAGCGCTGCTTGGACCAGTCCCGACGTGCTTCTTGCTCCCCATAGGGTTGCCATTGTCCGATGATTAGAGCCCCATGTGACTGCATGTCTGCCAGTTTGAGTAAGGCAGGCGTGTCGTTGCCCTGCTGCCAGCGCGAGTCTACGACTTCGATCGTCACGGTAAATGCGTCGATCAATGCATGGCCTTGCTCTTGGGTCAGATTGCGCGCTTGGGCTGGCGTTACAGCATGTTTGGTTTTAAAGGCAATTTCGATTTCGATGAGTCTGAGATTGAACGGGTAGGCGGCCGCCTGAGCGGGGCTTTTCCAAATCCCGCTATCCAGTAAAGCTGTATTCAAAATCTCACCGGATCTGGAGGGGCCGCCTGATTTCCAATGACGCGACAGGGGCGCTTGCTCGGGAGCCAGGGCATTCAAGATGATGTCCTGAACGGCCATGGCTTCGGCGACGCTTGTGAGTTGTCCCTCGAAGAGAGTTGCATCGGCGGGTGTCTGCGTGCGACGAGCCGTTAACAAAGCTTGAGCAATAACGTCGATTTGTGGGTTTGACATGAAAATTCACTTAAGAGTTGGTAATCAAGGATAATTCATAACTTCCCGTCGTGACGCCTTGGCGTCAGACTGTACTTCTAAGACGACTTATGGCCCTGCGCGCAACCATCTATAAAGCTGAACTCAATGTGGCGGATTCGGACCGCCATTACTATGAAACCCATGCCTTGACTCTGGCGCGTCACCCTTCTGAGACAGACGAAAGGATGATGGTACGCCTGTTGGCGTTCGCCTTGAATGCGCATGAGAATCTTGTTTTTACCAAAGGAATCAGTGATGCCGATGAACCCGACCTCTGGCGCAAGGATCTGACGGGCGCAATCGATCTATGGATCGAGGTTGGGCAGCCTGACGAAAAACGTATTTTAAAAGCTTGCGGACGCGCCGCGGAAGTGGTGATTTATTGCTATGCGGGTCATACCAGCAAGTTATGGTGGGACGGCGTGCAAAACAAGCTCGCCCGCATGCGTAATCTCAAGGTTGTCTGTTTGCCGTCTGAGCAAACAAAGATACTCGCCACCTGGGCTGAACGCACAATGACTGTGCATGTCAATATTCAGGATGGCGAGCTTTTTGTTTCCTCGGATAAGGGTCAGATGGCGTTGGAGCCTCAGACCTGGCGCTAGACCGACGTTAAACACCCATCTGCGTCGCGAGATCGCGAATGTCCTTGGCGACAATGTCCCAGTCATGCGCGGCAACCAGATTGGTGGTTTGACCGGGTCCGTGTTCTGTGGGACGCGGCCAAAAGGCAGTTTTAAGTCCAACGTTACGCGCCGCCAGCAAATCATCGTTATGCGCAGCGCACATCATCACCTCACCGGGTTCGAGCTGCAATGCGGCGCAGACACCTAGATAGGACTGCGGCTGGGGTTTGTAACAGTGAAATACTTCCGTTGAGAGATTCAGATCCCAAGGCAGACCAGTGTACTTCGCGATGTCGGTCAGCAAGGAAATATTGCCATTGGACAATGGGGCGATGATGTATTTGCTTTTGAGTCTGGTCAATCCTCCCACCGCATCCGGCCAGCCATCCAGTCTGTGCCAGACCTTGTTGACATGCACGCGCTGCGCTTCAGTCATCGCCTCCAGGCCAAACTCCTTGATCAACACTTCAAGGGATTCGCGATGCAGCACATCAAGAATCGTCCAAGGACGCTTGCCGCTGCGAACAGCCTCCATCGATGGCTGATACATGCTGCGCCACTTAACGGCAAAGGCTGTCCAGTCTGCCTCGAAGCCATTTTCCTGGCCCCATCGGGTCAGGTCGCGCGCAATGCTGCCGCGCCAGTCAACCACTGATCCGAACGTATCGAATACCATGGCTTTGACAGTAGTTGTGAGTGAGGGCATGAAAAGTGCTCCGTATTTACATCACTGCGGATAAGCCGCCGTCCAGGTTGACGCTGCTGCCGGTGACATAGCTGCCACCTTCGGAGGCCAGAAACGTCACGACATTGGCAACCTCCTCGGCGCGTCCCACGCGACCCAGCGGGATGGTTTTCCCCATGGTTTCATACATTTGTTCGACCGGAATGCCTGCTTTTTCAGCTTTGCGTTCATGCTGGCCGGCCCGGATCAGGCCGATACAGACACTGTTGACCAAAATGTTGTTTGGTGCGAATTCCTTTGATAAGGCTTTCGTCATCGCGAGACCCGCAGCACGTGTCACGGTCGTTGGCATCGATTTTTCTTTTGGTTGTTTTGCGCCAATGTTTGTCACGTTGATAATGCGACCCCAATTGTTTTTTTTCATTTCGGGGATCGCTAGACGCGTCAGTCGGATCGCCGCGAAGAGTTTCAGGTCAAAATCAGCTTGCCATTTTTCATCAGTGACGGACTCGAATTCGCCTGTTGCCGATGTGCCAGCATTATTAATCAGGATGTCCAAGCGACCATGGGCCTTGAGAACCTCTTGCACCAGACGTGTGCATTCCGCATCCTGCGAGACGTCCGCAGCAATCGCCGTGACTTTACCGCCGGCAGCTCGAATTTGGGCCGCCACCTCGTCGAGTAAAGCTTGTCCGCGTGCCGCGATGACAACCGTCGCACCCTCTTGGGCAAACTTCATGGCAACGGCTTTGCCAATGCCTTGAGAGCCCCCGGTTACCAGGGCGACGCGATTGTTAAGTTGTAAGTCCATGTCAAGTCTCCGTACTTTAGCTCGAAATCTGAGTGATCGAGTGATGAATGAATGAAAAAAGTGAGTCGAACTGGTTTAAATTTTTTCGGCGCTTTCGGCGGCAATTTGACGCAGGGCTTGTTCGAATGCCTCGGGTGGTTGCGCACCTTGCAACAGATACTGGTCGTTAATGATGATGGAGGGGACAGAATGGATCCCCATGCTGGTGTATTTCTGTTGTTGCGCACGCACCTCAGTCTTGAAAGTCTCGTTGTCCAGAATATTTTTAGCGCGAACCGGATCGAGTCCCGCGCGTTCGACCGCTGCGAGCAGGTTGTTTTTGTCATCGAGATCGACGGCTAACTGAAAGTAGGTGATGAGGAGTTCGCGTTTGAGCTTGTGCTGCGCGGCAGGGCCGTGTTCCAAACCTGCCCAGTAAAGCAAACGATGCGCGTCAAACGTGTTGTAGACATGTTTGCGACCCTCAGGATGAAAAGGGTAGCCGACGGCTGCTGCACGGGCCTTGATGTTTTCCTGGGTTGCACGTACCTCTGCAACTGTTTTGCCGTATTTTTGGGTCAGATGTTCAAACACTTCCTGACCGCCTGGCGGCATCTGAGGATTGAGTTCGAAAGGTTGGAAATGAATCTCAACTGGGATCGTTTCGCCGATGTTTTTAAGGGCGATTTCCAGGCCGCCCAGCCCAACGGCACACCAGGGACAGGCAATATCCGAGACATAGTCGATCTTGATGGCCATATGAGTTCCTGTAGGATGAGAGCGATTCTGAAAAGAGTGAAACTGACGCCAAGTCATTGTAAACATATACTACGCGTGCAAAACGAGAGAGGGCCTATGCCTGATAAAAAGGGTTGACCCGAAAATTAAATATTGGAGACATCAGTTAAATGGCTAAGTACCAGATTGCGACAATAGAGGGCGATGGCATCGGGCCGGAGGTTTGCAGTGCGACGGTAACCGTGCTCAAGGAGGCGTTGGGTTCTGGCGTGATGGATTTCAATGATCTGCCAGGCGGTGCTTCGCACTATTTGAAGTCCGGTTTTGTCCTGCCTGAGGAAACATATGCCGCGTGTCAGAGCGCGCATGCCATGCTTCATGGTGCGGCCGGCTTGCCAGATGTGACGTATCCGGATGGCACAGAGGTTGGAAATGATTTGCACTTGCAGCTCCGGTTCAAGCTCGATCTGTACGCAAATGTGCGGCCGATCCGTCTGTATCAAGGAGACTTCTCTCCACTGAAAAATCGCCAGGCAGGCGACATTGACTACATTATTGTCCGGGAGAATACTGAAGGTCTGTATGCCAGCCGGGGTGCAGGCGTCTTGTTGCGAGGCGAGGTTGCAACGGAGACGCTGGTGATGACACGCAAGGGTATTGAGCGGATCGCCAAGTTTGCCTTTGAGTTGTCTCTAAAGCGCGGTGGCGCACCGATGGATCACAAGCGTCGGATGACGGTGTGCGACAAAGCCAATATTTTGCGAAGCTATGCTTTTTTCAGATCAATTTGCGAGGAAGTGGCCCAGAGCTATCCTGATGTAGCGATTGATTATTCATACGTCGATGCCATGACTGTGCATCTGGTCAAGCGACCCGAGTTTTACGACGTCATTGTGGCCGAAAATATGTTTGGGGACATCATTTCAGATCTGGGCGCAGCCACAGTGGGAGGCATGGGTATTGCCCCGTCAGGCGAGCTGGGTGATCAACATGGCTTATTTCAAGGCGCGCATGGTTCAGCGCCGGATATCGCCGGTCTGAATGTCGCCAGCCCCCTGGCAACAGTGTTGTCAGGTTCCTTTATGCTGCGCTGGCTCGGGGACCGTCATCTGGATGAGAGTCTCATCGACGCTGCAGGCCGTATTGAGCGCGCAGTGGAACTCACGCTGTCTCAAGGCAAGGCAATTCCACGGGATTTAGGTGGCCAGGCTTCCTGTTCGGATGTGACCCAAGCCATTTGCCGCAATCTAAAATAAATTTTATTTAGTGATGGGTGTATTTGAGGTCGTTTTCTTGGGAATTCTGGCCTTTTGGCCAGAATATTTGGGTTTACCCGTATAGAATCGTAAGATTGCTTGAATGTTCGGGAATCCCACATGATCGGTGCAGTGCACAAAACAGTACCAAACTATTTATTAAAGAAAAATTGGCAGATCTTGAATCTGTCGCGTCAGGTAAGTTACACGTTCATACTTGCGCTGCTTTGCGTAGTGTCGGGTGGCGGGCTTCAGGCTCAGCCAGCAGGACCGCAGGGTCCCTTGCCAGTATCGGTGATTGAGGCTCAGCCCACCAATCTCCCCAATGTGCTGGAAGTCACGGCACAAGCAGAGGGTGCCAAGGAAACAGAGGTTCGTGCACGGGTGAACGGGATCTTGCTCAAGCGTCTGTATGAGGAAGGCAGCCCCGTTGAGGCGGGTCAGCCGCTTTTTCAGATCGATCCAGAGCCCTTTAAAATTACGCTCGAAGAAGCTCAGGCGCGCGCTAAGCAAACTGCCCGCGAGGCTGCACGTCTTAAGCTGCTTTACAGCAAACAGGCCGTGAGTCGCAAAGAGTTCGATGATGCAACCTCGATTAACGAGATCGCGCAGGCGACCTTGAAGACGGCTCAACTGAATCTGAAGTGGACGACTGTCACAGCTCCTGTTAGCGGTATTTCCGGGCGTGCATTGCGCTCCGAGGGTAATCTGATTTCCAGCACGGGCGATGCGGGTTTGCTGACCTCAATCTATCAGATCAATCCGATCTGGGTGCGTTTTGGGTTGTCCACCAGCGATACCGCACAATTGCCTGGAGGCCGTTTAGATCCAAAGTTGAAAACAGGTGTGGAGTTGTTACTGCCGAATGGACAAGTCTATCCTGAGCAAGGCAGATTAAATTTTCAATCCACCTTTATCGATCCCAAACTCGGTACGCAGCAAATGCGCGCCGAATTTCCCAATCCCAAAAGTGAAATTTTGCCGGGTCAGTTTTTGCGCATTCGCATCACAACAGGGATGCAGGAAAACGTATTTTTAGTGCCCCAGGCTGCTGTGATCCAAAGCGAACGCGGCTTTATGGTCTGGACTGTCGGTGCTGAAAACAAAGTGGTGCCAACACCCATCAAGGTTGGCAAGTGGTCTGGTAAAAACTGGATTGTATTGTCCGGTTTAAAAGCGGGTGATCGTGTCGTGACGGATCAACTCATCAAAATCCGTCCAGGTTCTGTGGTCAAACCCACCGTCGTGCCGCTTGCCCAAGCCTCGCCTGGTACCGCGCCATCCTCATCGCCCAATCAGGCGGCAGCACAAAAGGATGGTCGATGAGTTTCTCCAGTTTTTTTATCGGCCGGCCGATTTTTTCGGCGGTGATTTCCATCACAATCGTGATCGCGGGCTTGATGGCCGTGCGCGGCTTGCCTATTGCGCAGTATCCTCAGATCGCACCACCTACCGTCATCATCACGGCAAACTATCCAGGTGCATCGACCGAGACACTGACGCGCACTGTCGCGGGACCGATCGAGGAGCAGTTGTCCGGCGTTGAGAACTTGCTGTATTTCAATTCGAGTGCCCAGTCGAATGGTTCGTTAGTGATCACGGCGACCTTCGAGGTTGGAACGGATATTGATACTGCGACGGTTAACGTCAACAACCGCGTCAAAATCGCCGAGCCAAGGCTCCCGGACATTGTCCGCCAGTTCGGCGTCACGGCGCAAAAACGGTCAAATGATATTTTGCTGGTGACCGCGATTACTTCTCCCACAGAGGAGTTCTCCAACCTCTACCTCTCTAATTATGCTCTGGTCAATATCGTTGATGAGCTCAAGCGTTTGCCGGGGGTGGGGGATGCCCAGATTTTGGGAGCGAAAGATTATTCCATGCGCATCTGGCTCAAACCCGACCGGATGGCGCAGCTTGGAATCACTGCACCAGATGTCGCAGCGGCCATCGCCGCTCAAAATAAACAGAACGTTGCAGGTAAGATTGGCCAAGAGCCAGCACCCCAGGGTCAGCAGCTCGTCTATACCGTGACGGCCAAGGGAAGGTTGGTCACGCCCGAGCAATTCGGCGACATCGTGATCCGTTCAGACGGCGCGAGCGGTACGCTCAGACTCAAAGATATCGCGCGTATCGAGCTTGGTGCGGCGGACTACGACGCCAACACTAAGCTGGTTGGTCAGCCTGTTGCGCTTGTTGCGACGTATTTACAGTCGAACGCGAACGCACTGGCCGTTGCAGAAAGTGTCCGCAAAAAGATGCAGGAATTAGAGAAAAAATTTCCGCCTGGCATCGAATATGTCATTCCTTTTGATACGACAAAATTTGTCACTGCTTCGATTAACGAGGTGATTAAGACCTTGTTCGAGGCCATGATTCTTGTGGGTCTGGTGGTGTATCTGTTCTTACAGAATTGGCGTGCCACGTTGATTCCGCTCATCGCAGTACCAGTTTCTCTGATCGGGACGTTTGCAGGCTTGTGGGTATTTGGTTTTTCGATCAATACCCTGACTCTGTTTGCGATGGTCTTGTCGATTGGCATCGTGGTGGATGATGCCATTGTGGTTCTGGAGAACGTCGAGCGTTTAATGACCGAGCGCAATCTGTCACCCAAAGAAGCTGCCTACGAGGCAATGCGAGAGGTGTCTGGCGCTGTGGTGGCGATCGTGCTTGTGCTGTCTGCCGTGTTTATTCCGGTCGCGTTTTTAGGCGGGATTGCCGGTACTCTTTACCAGCAGTTCGCGGTGACGGTGGCTCTTGCTGTGATCCTCTCCGGAATTGTCGCCTTGACGTTGACGCCGGCTTTGTGTGCTGTCTTGCTCAAGCCAGGTTTGCACCAGTCGAAAGGCTTTGGATGGTTCAATCGCGGCTTCGCCTCGTTTACCCGTCAGTACACCAAACTCGTCGACAAGACTTTGCATCACAGAGTGATTGGCACCACAGTATTTGGTGCGATTCTAGTTGGATGCTTTGTGATGTTTCGTCTGGTGCCGGGCGGGTTTGTACCGGCCGAAGATCAAGGCTATCTAATTAGCGCCCTTGTGCTGCCCGATGGTGCGAGTCTTCAGCGCACGGAACAAACAGGCGATACGTTTCAGAAACGCGTGGTCCAGGACCCGGGTGTCGCGCGTGTGTTTGTGATTGCCGGTCGAGACATCATTGGCGGTGGCAACAAGGCCAATGCCGGGACGATTTTTATTCCGCTCAAAGACTGGGATGAGCGCACGTCATCGTCCGAGCAACTCGCCAGGAAATTCACGGGTGTTGGTATGAGTTTGTCCGATGGTATGGCCTTGGTTTTTAATCCGCCGCCTATTCGCGGCTTGGGTTCGGCAGGTGGTTTTGAGTTTTACGTGCAGTCCAAAGGCGAACCATCCGTCACTGAGTTGGCGAAGGTGGTGAACAACTTTACCGAGGAGCTCAAAAAGCAACCCAAGCTGACAGGGATTAATACTTTTTTCAGACCGACTGCGCCTCAACTGTATGTCGAGGTCGATGAGGCCAAAGCGTTGTCACTCGGCATACCCGTGGCAGATGTTTATTTAAGTCTTCAAGCCACGATGGGTGCCTTGTATGTCAACGACTTTAATTTGAATGGACGCACCTATCGCGTGCAGATGCAGGCCGATTCGCAGTACCGAACTGAGCCGACCGATCTTGGTCAGATTTATGTACGCGCCAATAATGGCGGCATGGTACCTGTGTCTGCACTGATTTCGGTGAATCAAGTGGTGGGACCTGAGCAGCTTGAGCGTTTTAATGGCTTTCTGGCCGCCAAAGTGCTTGGTAGTGCTGTTCAGGGAATCAGCTCTGGCGAGGCGATCAACATCGTTCAAGAAACAGCGCGCGCCACCTTGCCGACAGGCTATGAGCTAGCCTGGGCGGGACAGGCCTATCAGCAAATTCGTACGGGCGACGCGTCTGGCTTGGCATTCATGTTTGGCATCGTGATGGTGTTCTTGATTCTCGCTGCGCAGTATGAGCGCTGGTCCTTGCCGATCGCGGTGCTGCTGGCTGTGCCGTTTGCCTTGTTTGGCGCGTTGCTTGCGGTCTTGCTGCGTGGGATGCCGAACGATATTTATTTTCAGATTGGCTTGTTGGTGCTGATCGGGCTTTCAGCGAAAAACGCCATTTTGGTTGTGGAGTTCGCCTCTCAAAAACGCGCGCAGGGGATGAGCACGATGGATGCCGCACTCACTGCGGCCCGCTTGCGTTTCAGACCGATTGTGATGACTTCGCTGGCTTTCATTCTTGGGGTGTTTCCGTTGGTGATCTCGACGGGGGCGGGCGCAGCAGCCCGCCAGTCTATGGGTACGGGAGTTTTCGGTGGCATGCTGGCCTCGACTTTTATCGCGACCATTTTTGTCCCAATGTTTTTTACTTGGCTTTCAAGGAAGAACAAGCAGCCAAGCCCTCAGGAGCCCAAGTCCTCTGCTCATCAAAATGAAACGGAGCCACCTGTGTCGGAGAATAAACATGACGCATCGTAAGGGCTCCGCAAGGCAATGCATCACTCGGTTCGCAGGCGTCTGCGCCTTGACGGGCATGCTGTCAGGGTGTTTGCTTGGACCAGACTATGAGCGTCCCGCAGTCGAACTGCCTGATGCCTATCGCACACCATCGCAAGTCGCCAGCCAGTCTGTGGCCGTCACGAGCGTGAATCAAGCGCCACGATCGCCCAGTGCCGAGGTGATGAAAGAGTGGTGGACTTTGTTTAACGATCCTGTTTTAAATGATTTGATTGTCAGCGCACAAAAAAATAATGCGGATATACAGATCGCTGTCGCGCGTCTAGGACAGGCTCAAGCGCTCGCCCGACAAGCGGGTGCGGCGTTATATCCGACTGTTAATCTAACTGCTTCAGGGACGCGCGCCTCGACTGGTACTTCAGTCAATCCCTCGGGGGTCGGTTTCCAAACCAATACAGCGCAGTTGGGTGTGGTGACGTCGTATGAAATCGATGTCTGGGGCCGCGTGCGTCGCAATATCGAATCGGCTACTGCTGTGGCCACTGCGAGTCAATATGAGCAGGACAGTGTGCGTTTGACACTTTCCGCTCTGGTAGCCAACACCTATCTGCGTTTGCGCGCCTTGGATGCGCAAATCGATGTGGTGACTAATTCAGTTAAAACCAGAGAAAACTCGCTACGGGTTGCGCAGGCCAAGCTCGATGGCGGTCTGGTATCGCCCATTGATGTGAGTCAGGCCCGTGCCGCGAAAGCAGCTTCCGAGGCCGGTCTCTCTGAGTTGACGCGTCAACGCGCGATTGTTCAAAATCAACTCGGTATCCTGACGGGGCAGCTGCAGTTGACACTTGCCCCTCTCGACTTGCGAGGCTTGCCTATTCCGCCTGTGCCACCTGCTGGCTTACCCTCGACTTTGCTTGAGCGCAGACCTGATGTGAACCGCGTCGAGCAAGAGTTAACGGCGGCGAATGCGCGCATAGGTGTTGCGACTGCGAATTTTTTCCCAACCTTGTCTTTGACCGCTTTATTTGGCGCGCAGAGTGTGGACTTCAGTGCTTTTCTGTCCGGACAGAGTGCGGTGTGGTCCGCAGGTCTCGGTTTGTTGCAACCTGTATTTACAGGAGGTTCGCTCAGGGCACGTTTGGATTTCGCCAAGGCGCAGCAGCAAGAAGTGTTGGGCAATTACGTTAAAGTTGTAAGAAATGCTTTTGGCGAGGTCAGTGATGCCCTCGTATCGGTGAACCAGACTTTACAGACTGAGCATTACTTGACTGAGCAGGTTGCCGCGGCGACCAAGGCTCAGGAGTTGGCGACAGTACGCTACGAAGCGGGCTATGTGGACTATTTGAATGTGCTGGAGGCTCAACGGGTGCAGAACGAGGCAAACCTTGCCTTTGTTCTGAATCGCGCATTGCGTCTCCAGGCTGGTGTGGATTTATTCAAGGCTTTAGGCGGCGGCTGGAACCCACCCACTCCCTAGATTAATCGCCTGAAATGAAATATAAAAGCGAGCTCGGCAAATGAACTCTCGAACCAAGCTGAGCGAGCGGATAACGAACGAGACCAATCATAGGAATGTCGTGATGAATGAAGCGATTGAAAAACAGTACAACCCCCGCACGACGGTCACGCCCGAGCAGCTTGCGCACTTTAGCGCGCTCGGTGAGCGATTGAGCGAGCAGGCTCGTCAAAAGTATGCGGGACGCTATGATCTAAGATTCGGTGACGGACCGCTTGAAAATGCGGATTTCTTTTACTGTGGCAAGCCTAACCGTCCTGTCATGGTGTTTTTTCATGGCGGTTACTGGCGTGCTCGCGACAAAAAGGATTACAGTTTTGTTGTGAACGGGGTGTTGCCATTGGATTGCTCTGTCGTTGTGATGAACTACGACCTCTGCCCCGCTGTCACGGTGCAGCAGATTGTCGCTCAAACCAAGCGTGGACTGGAATGGGTAGAGAGCCAGGCGCAAGCATGGCAGATCGATCCTGAGCAAATCTATGTTTCGGGACATTCAGCGGGTGCACACATCATAGCTGCAACATTGGCGCACACTGGTGCCCCTTTTCAACTCAAACATCACAAGATTAAAAAAGCTTACTTAATTAGTGGCGTCTTTGATGTTGAACCTGTTTTACAGATTTCGGTCAATGAGGAAATCAGACTCAAGCCGAGTGATGTGCAAGTCCTGAGCCCCGTTCGCCATCCGTTTTCCCCCGAGGTTGCCTATGAGGTCATCGTAGGTGGCGCGGAACCGAAGGATTGGATCGGTGAGTCTGAGCGCATGGCGGCACATTTGCGTAATCAGGGCTGCACAGTTGGCCTGCATGTTTTGCCAGGGCTGAACCACTATACTGTGCTGCATGAAATGGACCGGCCAGATGGCTACGTGTCCAAGCTGTTTGCGCGCGATATTGGGTGAAATATGGACAATGTTGATCAGCAGAGTGTCGAGCAGGATCCATCAGCAACCGCCTTGCGCGCCCGGTTGGGTGAGTTGCTGTCTCGCGAGCGGCTGAGCCAACAAAAAGATGTGAATGATGTGGCACGTCGCTTGATGCTTTCCAAGCTTCAGTTGCTTGCGATTGAAACTGGAGCCTCCGAGAGCTTTCATCATGAAAGACGCTACATACAAGGCATCAAGAGTTATGTTTTTTATCTTGGACTGCAAAGTCGGACGGATGTCACCGAGCTCGTGACGCAAATCGAGGGTTGGTCTGCCGAGGCGCTCAAAGCTTCGCCTGCTGCGCGGGTGGCTGATTTGCACCGAACTGCTGCGTCACCTGTCGCTGCCAAGTCGTATGCGCGGCGTGGACCTCGTTTTCTGTTTCTCGGACTTGGTCTGCTTGTTGCAGGCGCGATTGTTTTGGCGATTTATGAAGGCTGGCCTTTCAAAGACGATACGCAAGAAGTCGTAAGTACTGACGGTATTCAGCCCGTTACCACCTCGGTTGTGACACCTATGTCTTCTCCCAAAGTGTTGTCTGCCGCCTCAGGTTCGAGTTCAAATCCTGGTGGGTCCACCACCGCAACGATAGCTGGAGTAGCCGCTGGTGCAGGTGCAGCCTCGCAGGCGGGGATTGACTCAAAAACGACAACCTCCACTCTTTCGCCTCCCTCCGCGCCCGCAATTGCACCCGCTGCCACACCCGCTGCCGTACAAAATCAAGTAGAGGCCACTCAGCCCAGTTCGGATAAAAAACCTGTTGCGATGCAGGATGGTAAAAATTTAATGCGTATCGATTTCAGCGGGGAATGCTGGGTTTCGCTGCAGACGGCTGAGGGTAAAAAAGAAGAGCGTATTTATAAGGCGGGAGAGAGTCTCTCAGTACCTTTCGCGAGTGTGACTTCAATGGTGCTGGGCAACGCGCCAGCCGCCAAAATATTTCTGGCGGGTCGCTCAGTCGATGTGCTGTCTAAAGGTTTGACCAATGGCAATGTTACAAGGCTCGATCAGAAGGGGATCCAGACTTTACTGAAGAACTGAGGCCCTCCCAGCCCCCTCCTAAGGCCTTGACAAGAGCAACGCTCGCGATGAATTGCCCCCCGTGCATTTGCCATTTGATGCGCTGTGCCGTGAGCTGATTTTGTTGAATCAAGGCAAGTGTCTGGGCCGTATCCAGACCTTCCCGGTAACGAATCGCACTGATTTGATAGGCACGATTGAGATTGTTGACGGCTTCGTCCTGCATGGCGCGCGCGCGATCGAGTTGCTGCAGCGCGCTCATTGCGTCCTGAGTTTCTTGAATGGCGACCATGACTGATTGCCGATAGTTGGCAAGCGTCAGTCGATAGCCTGCTTGGGCGAAGCGGTAATTGGCGCTGATGCGACCGCCATCAAAGACTGTTTGCGTGGCCGTGAGTCCAATTGACCAGATGAGCGACGGCGCATTGAAAAGCGCGCTGAGTATGGAGCTTTCCCCACCAAGAAAAGCCGGAGCGAGCGTGAGCGTCGGGAAGTAAGCGGCTTTCGCGACTCCTATTTGAGCATTGGCAGCAGCCATCGCACGCTCGGCTGCCGAGACGTCAGGTCGTCTTTCTAACAGTGTCGAGGGTAAACCAACCGGGAAAGCTGGAACCTTTGCAGGTAACGTTCCGGGAGGTAGACTAAAGGCTGATGCGGGAGTGCCAGTCAAGGTTGCAAGCAGATTTTCCTGAACGTTACGCTGAGACTTCAGAATTTCAAGTTGCGCGCCGCTGGACTGAGTCAGTGCCGTCTGCTGCGAGAGCTCTGTGCGTCCTGCCGCTCCCATGTCGTAGCGCTTTTTGATCAAGGCTAAAAGTTTGTCTTGAATTTGAACGATACCTGTCAGGACTCTGATTTCCTCATCGTATTGACGCAACAGAAAGTAGGCATTCGCAAGTTGAGCCGTTAGCAAAAGCTTAACGTTTTCAGTGTCTGCAGCGGCTTGTTCGGCAGTGCTGCGAGAGGCTTCGACTTCGCGTCTGACTTTACCTAACCAGTCTATCTCATAGGTCATCACCGCCACCGGACGGAAGTTATTTTGGGTGGTTGATTGATTGGTGCTGTTATAGGTGGTTCCAGGGCGATTCGCAGAAGTTTCCGTACGGGCACCTGTCGCACCGATGGACAAGGTGGGCAACAGCGCCGCGCCACGTGCATCGCTTTGCGCGATGGCTTGATCGAGTCGGGCGAGCGAGGCGCGCAAGGTGTTGTTGTTCGCGAGGCTGGTCTCCATCAGCTGGTCCAGCGTCGGGTCACCGAATGCTTTCCACCATTTGTCTTTCGGCAGACCATCAGCCGGCACGGCAGGTTTCCATAGCGCTGGATTCGCGCCGGGCAAAGATTTCCAATTTTCGGGAAACTCAACAACGGGTCGCTCATAGTCGGGACCGATCGGTGCGCACCCCGCGCATACGATGGCCAACAAACAGAGAGCGAGTCTGGATTTCATCATGACGTGTCAGGAACCTCGCCTGGAGGCAGGCGCGCGCGGAGCAGGGGACTGAGGCACAACCGCTTGACCATTCACGAGTGAATCCATTGGATTCAAGATGATTTGGTCATCAGGGGACAGCCCGCTGCGGATTTCAACTTGGTTGCCAAAGTCAACGCCGAGCGTGACTTTTTTCTTTTCTACTCGATTATCTTTGACGACTGCGATGAAGGGGCCGCCCGCTCCAAAAATCAAGGTGTTTGTCGGTACGATCAGGCTATTGCCCAAGGCAATTTGCATGGCAACTTCGACATAGGCACCCGGCATCAGCGCATTGTTCTCGTTGGGGATTTCAACATCGACTTGTAGTGTGCGGGTATTGATGTCGATGGCGCCCGCCGTGCGAGCGATACGACCTTTGATAATGTTGTCTGGCGCATTGGTCTGATAGACCGACACTTCATCTCCAACTTTGACTTGAGCGATGCGATCCTGAGGCAAATAAACGTAGACGCTCAGTTTGTCGGTACGCGCCATGCTGAACATGGCCTGCGCATTACCAACGTTACCAGCGTTCACAAGATCGCCGAGATTGACGTTGCGTCGCGTGATACGTCCTTCGAAAGGCGCCACCACCGTGCCAAAACTTTGCAGCTGTTTGAGTCTGTTTAGAACCGCTTCACTTTGTCTGTAGATTCCGGTTTTTTCATCCATTTCCTGTTGAGAGACGGCATCCTCCGCGCGCAAGCGTTTCCAGCGCTCATAGACTGTTTTGGCTAATTTAAAGTTCGCGGTCGCCTCTTCAACTTGGCGATTGATTTCAGGAATATCGATCAGAGCGAGTGTTTCACCTTTTTTAGCGGTATCGCCCAAGTCTTTAAACCATTGTTTGACATAGCCTGTTACGCGAGAATGAATTTGTGCTTCATTGATCCCGCGAAGCGTGCCGGGCAGTACCAAACGCATATTGGGATTGTTCTTATCCGGTGCTGTAGGCTTGACGACAAGCACATGCATCACGCCACTATCGTCGGCGCGTTTGGCAAGAACTTCAGCGAAAGACCGGCGTTCTAGCAGCGCGGTCACCAAACCGAATATCAATAGGGCCAAGACGATCAGTGCAACCCAAGTCGTCGTCCTGAGCGTTTTTTTCAATTTGACTTGCGACTCTGGGTTATCTGGGTGTCCGAGAGGCAAACCATGAGAATCGTGGAGCGTGTCCTTCATTCTGTTGCTTCCTTGGAGGTGTGGCGCTTGTCGAGCCAACCATGCAGACTGGCGAAAAGAACGGGTACGAATAAGAGTGTGGAGACCGTGGCAAGCAGCAAACCGCCAATCACGGTTCGACCGAGGGGTGCGTTTTGTTCAGAGCCTTGCCCCAAGCCGATTGCCATTGGGATCATGCCGATAATCATGGCCAGTGCGGTCATCAGGACAGGTCGAATGCGGGTCGCCCCTGCCTCGAGGGCTGCCGCAAGAGGTGAGAGACCATCTTTCAGGCGCTCGCGTGCAAAGGAAATGACCAGCACGCTGTTGGCTGTCGCAACCCCCATTGTCATAATGGCGCCAGTCAGTGCCGGTACGCTGAGATTGGTGCGTGAGATCACCAGCATCCACGCAATTCCTGCCAGAGCCGAAATCAGCGCGGCAATGATGATGAAAGGGTCCAGCCAGGATTGAAAGTTCACCACAATCAAGAGATAGACCAGCAACACCGCACCAAGGAGTCCGATGCCCAGGCCCACATAGGATTGCTGCATCGTCTCGACCTGACCACGCATCGTGATGCTGCTGCCGCGCGGGAGTTCTGATTTTGCTTCGTCCAGAATGACCTGAATATCCATGGCGACTGCAGCGAGATCGCGTCCACGCACGTTGGCGTATATATTGATGGAGGGACGAATGTTGTAGCGCGTCAAAATCGCAAATTCAGTTGTGGGTGACGAACTCACCAGATTGCCGATCAGTTGAGTGCCGCGATTGGCGGCAGCGTTGGCTGTGGCGGAGGCAGCAGAAGCCGCAGCGTTGGCGGGGCCTACCGGTAGCCTGAGCAGATCATCGAGTGAGTCAATGTTGTATTGTGGTGTTTGCGCCTGGATGGCGTAACTGATGTTGTTAGCTGGGTTCAGCCAAAAAGAGGACGTAGTTTGAGCGCTGCCTGAAAGAGGTAGCAGTATGTTCTGTGCAAGATCTGCGGGCGTCAGACCCATTCCCTGCATGCGGGTGCGATCCATATTCAAGGCGATGGAAGGTTGATCCAGACGTTGATGGATGTGGACGTCCGCGGCGCCCGGAACAGCGGAAATTTTACTGATGAGCTTTGCCGCAAGTTGATGATTGGCGCGATAGTTGTTTCCAACGATTTGTACATCGATCGCGGCGGGTGTGCCAAAATTTAAAATCTGTGTGACGATATCTGCGGACTGGTAGAAGAACTCAACACCGGGGAAACGCTCGCGCAGAATCGGCATAAGCTCTTCCATGTACTCCAGGCTAGGACGATGGCCGGGCTTAAGCGAGATCATGATGTCCGCGTCAAACGAGCCAATCGTGCCTGAACTGCTGTACGAAAGGTTGATACCGCTGTTGGGCAGGCCAACATTATCGAGAATGCCGTCCAGGTCTTTTTCCGGAATGACCTCACGGATGACCTGTTGGACTTCATCTGCCAAGATCGCAGTGCGTTCGACACGCGTGCCTGTTGGCGCGCGCATGTGCAGTTTGATCTGACTCGTGTCGACAAAAGGAAATAAATCACGACCCAGGATGAAAAAAATACTGCAGGACAACAAGCAAAAAGTCAGGAAGCCCGCTATGAATTTTTTTCGATTGCTCATGAGGTGTCCAAGCAAAAGCACATAGCTGGCGCGAAAAATTTCAAAGCGGGCATTGAAGCCCACATGCACCTTGTGAATCCAGCGACCGATCGGGCCGGGTTGACCTGCGTCCTTAAGCATGAGGTAAGCCAGTGTAGGCACCAAGGTTCGGGATAAGACATAGGAAGCAAGCATCGCGAAGCTCACTGCTTCGGCAAGCGGGACAAAAAGATAACGCGCCACACCACCCAGGAAAAACATCGGTACAAACACAATACAGATAGAGAGTGTGGCGACAAATGTTGGTACGGCAATCTCGCCAGCTCCATCAAGTACGGCCTGATAGAGATCCTTTCCCATGTGGATATGGCGTTCGATATTTTCGATCGTGACGGTGGCATCATCAACCAAAATACCGACTGCGAGCGCCAATCCTCCAAGTGTCATGATGTTGATCGTCTCGCCCAGTAAATGCAGCGCGATAAGCGAACTAAAAATTGACAGTGGAATTGAAATCGCGATGATGGACGTTGTGCGCCAGTTGCCCAGAAACAGCAAGAGCATCAGCGCGGTGAGGCCGCCTGCAATCAGGATTTCATGAATCACGCCCGCGAGCGCTTTTTCAACAAAAATTGACTGGTCGCCCAAGAGTCTGACGTCAATGCCTTCCGGGAGCAGCGGCAAGATGGAGGGCATTCTTTCCTTGACCTCCCGGACAATGTCCAAGGTCGAAGCGCCGCCATTTTTGAGAGCCGTCAAAATCAGTCCGCGTTCTCCATTTTGGCGCACGATATTGATTTGGGGCGAGAAGCCGTCGCGAACGTGGGC
The DNA here is from genome assembly GCF_030410375.1 of Zwartia vadi. Lineage (GTDB taxonomy): Bacteria > Pseudomonadota > Gammaproteobacteria > Burkholderiales > Burkholderiaceae_B > Zwartia > Zwartia vadi. Next base: position 143,381 of record NZ_JAUHHE010000004.1, on the reverse strand, counting down.
GACTTCACGCATGAAGGTCGTGGCGCCATTGACGGTTCTGATGGGAATGTTGTTTAGCTCTGCAATCGAGGTCGGCGAAGAGTTCAGCGAGATGTTGTACTCGACATCATCTATTTTTGCGGAACCTGAGGGTAGGGTGAGGTTTTGTGCCGTAATCGCATTGATAACGTCCGAAGAAGTCATGCCTTTCGCGCGCAATGCTTCGGGGTCAATGTCGACAGACACGGCACGGACCTTTCCGCCATAAGGAAAGGGCACAGCAATGCCGGGGATCGTGACGAGTTGCGGCCGCATGATGTTTAACGCGGCATCGAAGAGCTCTTTTTCGGAAAGCGTTTTGCTCGACATCCCCACTTGAATCACGGGGATCGAGGAGGCCGTGTACTTGATCACCAGGGGAGGCGCGACACCGGGCGGCATTTGTCTCAGTGCAGATTGTGAGACGGCGACAACTTGGGAGATCGCGGTTTGAATATTGGCTTGAGGTTGAAAGTAGATCTTGATAATAGTGATGCCGCCAAGCGAACGCGATTCGATGTGTTCGATGTCGTTGACGGTTGTCGTAATGGAGCGCTCGTGATTCTGGGCGATGCGATTGCCCATTTGCTCGGCCGACAAACCACGGTAGTTCCAGATCACACTGATAACCGGTATGTCGATTTCAGGCAGCACATCGACTGGCGTGCGCTTGATGGCCAAGGGGGCGGAAAGCAAGATGAGAATAGCCATCACGATAAACGTGTATGGCTTATCTAGTGCGATCCGAACAATCCACATCCTGAATTACCTGCGTTAAGCGCTTACGTTCTGCAAGCCAACATGGCTGTACTCGTCAGATCAGCACGCAAGAAGTATAGAGAAACTGGAAAGTGTCGGGTAGGGATATTTCATTTTTGCATACCCATTCGTTGGAGATGCGCTATTTTTAAGGGTTTTCCCGAGCTGTTGCGTGTTGCAGGTACTCCTGCTCCAGGACGGTCATGAGATCTTTGACACGCATGGGCCGCGCCTGAGCGTACGCACTGCCCGCCCAAAGGCTTTGGTGCTCGCCGTCATCATGCTGCGCGGCGATTTGCCGCAGAGGTGTGGTGAGCGTGTTCTGGAGGGGAAAGGGCAAGTGGGGCTGTCCCTGCATGGCCTCGATGAAGGTATTGCGTAGACCCTGCGCCCGCCTTCCTGAAAAGCCATGTGTGAAGACTGTGCCACGGGTGGGTTTAGTTAATAAGAAATGCTTATGTGCGGGCGTTGCACCCGATTCATCGCAGACTAGAAAAGCAGTGCCCATTTGAGCGGCTGAGGCGCCAGCCTCTTTGGCTCGGGCAATATCTCCTCCCGTCATGATGCCGCCTGCGGCGACGACAGGAATCCTCAGGGTCGCGGAGAGTTGTCTGACCAGCGCGAGGGTCGCAAGATCCTCGTCCAAGGTGTCGGGCTGAAAGGTGCCGCGATGGCCGCCAGCCTCGATTCCCTGTGCGATGACAAAGTCGGCGCCGGCCGACTCGATTGCTTGCCCCTCCGCCAGGCAGGTGGCCGTGACGCCTACAGCGATGCCTAATAGCTTTGCGCGCTCGAGTACCTCTGGTTGAGGTAAGCCAAAATGAAAACTCAGGACAGCAGGTCGGTGCAGCCAGACTGGCTCCAGCATGGCCTTTAAATCCGGAAAAAAGGGCGGTTGGGGGCACACTAGTCTCAAGTCCTGGGCGATCGGCATTCGCTTGAGCGCGGCGACGGCCTGATGCTGGAGCTCCAGACTGGGCGTGGGGATTTCTTGAAAGACGAAAAAATTAGCGTTGATTGGGCCCGAGGTCAGGCGTTTGGCTGCAGCAAGATCATCACTGATTTTTTGAGGAGAACTGTAAGCAAAGCCAAAACTGCCCATCCCGCCGGCTTGTGCGACACCGGCAACCAATGCCGGGGTATTGGCACCACCCGCCATCGGTGCTTGAATAATCGGAACGCGCAATTGATTCAGAGCAAAAGCCATGGTTGAGTCCGCCTTTAAAGAATTGGGTAAACCATTCTATCCCCGGAATGCCGTATATCATTACCCAAAGAAAGAAAACATTTTTGATTGAATGACTAAATGACGAGTCGTTAGGAGACCAGGAAATGAAAAACGGCAGACTATTGACATTTGTGCAAGGGATGAGTCGCTTGCTCGAGGGTAAGCCACACGAGCCCTTGATTTTGGAGGAAGGGGGCGCGTTATTGGGGGAGCTTGTTCAGCACGATGATTGGCTCCCCGAGGCGTTCACTCGACCTCACCCGCAGTTCTATCAACAATATCTGCTTTACGCCGATCCCTTGGAGCGCTTTTCCATGGTCAGCTTTGTGTGGGGACCCGGACAAAAGACCCCTGTTCATGACCACATGACCTGGGGTCTGATCGGAATGTTGCGTGGTCAAGAAATTGACACCCACTATTTCAAAGAGGCGGATGGGAGTTATCGCCGCGGCGAGAGTAAATTATTGCTGCCCGGACAAGTGGGGTTTGTTTCGCCTTCGACGCATGACGTCCACGAAGTCGCAAATTACTATGCTGACCGAACATCGATCAGCGTCCACGTGTATGGCGGCAATATTGGCCGGATTCATCGCCATGTGTTTGATCCTGTTACTGGACAGGAAAAGTCTTTCGTTTCGGGCTATAGCAGCGACGTCGTCCCCAATCTTTGGAATTAATACAGATGCAGAGTCTTGCCAGTGTAGCGATTGAGTTGTGTCATTATCAGGATGTCCGTCAGGCTCTTTTGGACAAACGCGAGATTGCTTTTTTGGATGTCCGCGAGGAGGATCCTCATGCACAATCGCACCCGTTATTCGCGGCCAATTTCCCTTTGTCACGGTTAGAACTCGATGCATACAGCAAACTGCCGCGTCGAGATGTGTGGGTTGTGACGATTGATGAAGGCGACGTGCCGCTTGCGGATTCGGATGCGATGCGGGCCGCCCAGCGATTGATGTCTTTGGGATACACCTGCGTCAGTGTGTTTGGAGGGGGCGTGCGTGCTTGGGCCGCCGCGGGCGGAGAGCTCTTCAAAGACGTTAACGTGCCGAGCAAGTCCTTCGGTGAGTTGGTCGAGTCACGCAAACACACGCCCTCTTTGTCTGCTCAGGAAGTCAAAGCATTGATAGACGAGAAAGCGGATGTGGTGATCGTCGATGCGCGACGGTTCGATGAATACAACACCATGAGTATCCCAACGGCAATTAGTTGTCCAGGCGCTGAGTTGGTATTGCGTATCGCGGAGTTGGCACCTCGACCTGAGACGCGGGTCATTGTCAATTGCGCGGGTCGTACGCGCAGTATTATCGGCACCCAGTCCCTGATCAATGCCGGCATTCCCAATCAGGTCTCTGCACTTCGTAACGGCACGATAGGTTGGACACTTGCCGAGCAGGTTCTCGATAAAGGACAAACCAGAAAATTTCCTCAAGTCTCTGAGGCGACGACAAGCAAGGCTGCTGAGCGTGCGCGACATGTTGCGGACCGCGCGGGCGTCAAGCGCGCCTCGCTAGCCGAGGTTCAGACATGGCGTGCTCAGACAGAACGCACGACTTATTTTCTTGATACTCGAAATCCCGAAGAGTTTTTAACGGGTCATCTGCCCGGATTTCGTTCGACACCTGGTGGTCAGTTGGTCCAGGAGACAGAGATGGTCGCGCCTGTCCGTGGCGCAAGACTGGTGTTGGCCGACTCTGACGGTGTTCGGGCAAACATGACAGCCTCTTGGCTCGCTCAAATGGCCTGGGATGTTTATGTGCTGGATGGCGTTGACCCCAAGGACTTCAGTGTCAAGGGTGCTTGGCAGCCTGAGATGCCAACACTTCCTGAGGTTTCCTTGATTGACTCCTCGCGCTTGGCTGCATGGCTTAAGGATGTCGTTTCACGCTCAGATACGATCGTAGTGGATCTTGGCCGTCACGCTCAATATGTGCAAGCGCATATCCCTGACGCGCGTTACGTCTTGCGCTCACAACTCAAAGAGGCCATAAACCGTTTACCCAACGTTGCGCGCTATGTACTGACTTGTCCGGATGGGTTGATGGCGCGTTTTGCATTCGAAGAGTTCTGCGACGAGGTAAACCGTGTCAGACCTGGCGTTGAAGTGTTCGTCCTGGATGGCGGTACACAAGCGTGGCGCGAGGCTGGCTTTGGGTTGGAAAAAGGGCCGACGCACTTGATTTCCCCGCCGCTGGATCGTTACAAGCGGCCGTACGAGGGAACGGACAATGCTCGCGAAGCCATGCAGGGATATCTCGACTGGGAGTTCGGTTTGGTTGAACAGCTTGGACGGGATGGAACCCATCACTTCTGGGTTTTATAAACGTTCACTCTGCTGGAGTGCCATCAGTTTTTCCAGAAAGAGCGATTCGCCATGGTTGATCTTATCGTGCCAAACCTGCCCTGACTCTTCGTTGGTGAAGTCAGTCACGTACTTATAGGACAACCAAGGCAGCCCGTGTGCGTGGGCCACTGCGGCAATCGCAAAGAGCTCCATGTCCACCACGTGGATGCCTTGTTCTTGGAGCCAGGGATCTTTGGTCGTCACGAAACTATCGCCCGTACCGCAGGTGTGCGTTCCCTGAGGAGAAAAATACTCGTGTGGGCGCTCACAAAAGGGCACGCGGCCACGAGGCGAGAGAGGCTCTGCGATCATGTCGCGCTGTACGACGCGTCCAATCTCAAGCAGTCCGGACACCTCCTCACTCACGGCGCCCACCGTGCCAAAATTCACAATCAGCGATGGACGTGTTTGCGCGATCGCATGCAGAGCGGTCATCGTGGCATTGATCTTGCCGATACCCGTGTAAAAAACCTCAACGCCTGGCGGCATCTTCCGATGATCAAGCTCGGGACGAAGCGCAGTCAGGACGATCAGGTTTGCGCGCATGATTTTTATATGTCTGATGCTCTGTTTGCTGGAAAATTAGTCTTTCTTGGGCCAGAGTACCATTTGCGTGCAACGGAAAATCGCGATTTTCTTATCCGTTGCGGCATCGGTGACGACTGCGTCCCATACCTGAGTATTGCCGCCGAGGTGTTGCGCTGTTGCGGTGCAGCGAATGATGGCGCCTTCGCCTCGCACGGTACCCAGATGGTTGCTTTTGAGCTCAATGGTTGTAAAGGATGTGGCGCCCTCGGGCAGGTGGGCGATTGTGGCGTACCCACAGGTAGTGTCGGCCAGCGCGATGACGCTCGCGGCATGGAGGTAGGTGTTCGGAGCAAAGTGGACTTTGCGCAGTTTCATCTGGCTTTTGAGCGTACCTTCTGATAATTCGATCATCTCGACACCCATCAGACCAGGGAGGTTTTCCCCACTGCGTTGGTTGAGTTCTGCAACAGTGATGGAGGGACGAAGCTTGCCCATACTAGAGATTCCTACAAGACAAAGGGTTGAATTAACGTAAGATTATGCCGTAACTGCATCTCAAACATTAGAGTGGAACGCCATGACCTCGACGCCTTCTTCATTTTCTCGCACCGGTCCCGAATACGAGGCGCATGTGCGGCAAGGGTTTTCTCAGTCCAGACTGGAGCGTTTGGGAGAAGCCTTGGAGCAACAGATTGCCACCGGTATTTTTCCGGGCGCAGTCACGATGGTGATGCGCAACGATGAGTGCGTGCATTTTGAAGCCTATGGGCACCAGGATGCCGCCTGTTCGATCCCGATGGCTCGGGATTCGATTTTTCGGCTGGCCTCCATGACCAAGCCGCTTGTGACTGTTGCAGCGATGATGCTGGTTGAGCGTGGTCGTTTCAACCTCTATGATCCGATCACTCAATGGTTGCCCGAACTCAAAGATTTGAAGGTCGAGGCACCCGAGGGCGATGTGCCGCTGATCCGGCCGATTACGGTACAGGACTTGATGCGCCATACAGCAGGCTTTGTGCATGGTGATCGCGCCAAGTCGCCTCGTATTAGAAAACTGTATGACGAACTGAATATCGAGGCTAGAGAACAAGACATTAGCGGCGACCAGATGCTTAAAAATCTCGGGACAATACCGCTTGCCCATCAGCCTGGCACATTCTGGGAGTATTCGGTCGCGGTGGATGTGCTGGGTCTGCTGCTTGAGCGTGTCGAGAACAAGACGCTCGAGGAGATTCTGAATGTCTTGTTGATTAAACCGCTTGGCATGCGCGACACCTCGTGGTGGGTCGAGCCTGCGCGTCTGGGTCGACTGGCCGAGGCGCCCGACTCAGATCCGCTCAAGGCAAGCATGCTCAAGGCCTATCGACAGACGACCAATCCTGTTGGCAGAACCTATTTGCGTGGCGGCGCAGGTCTGTTGGGGACCGCCTCTGATTACATGCGGTTTTTGCAAATGATGCTGCGCGGTGGCGAGCTTGACGGACGACGTTATTTGTCCAGACGCACGGTTGAGTTCATGTGTTCAGAACATACGGCTGGCATGGGCGGAACAACTCTCGCCAACACCGGGCCGGGCTATGGGTTTGGATTGGGTTTTGCTGTGAGGCTCAGCCAGGGAATGTGCTGGGTGCCAGGATCCCCTGGCGAGTCTTTGTGGTCTGGCGTGTGGGGCACAAGTTTTTGGCTTGACTTCAAGGAAAACCTGACGGCACTCATTCTGACGCAAGGTCCAACACATAAAATTCAAAGTCGTATGTTGTACAAGACGCTTGTCTATTCAGCTTTGGTGAAATGATTAAACGTTTCAAGGGCAAATGACATGAAATTCAGCATCCAGCACGCTCAGGACAAGCCTTTCACGCACGATGGGTTGCGTGAGTATTTTGATTATCGCGACCTGGGTATATTTGACGCGACGCAGGGGGCCGCGGTCATGCACGTGATCCGTGCCAGTCGAGGCAGCAACGCGACGGGTGAATGGCATCGCCACGAAATTAATTTCCAATTTGTCTATGTGCTAAAAGGTTGGGCGATTTTCGAATACGAAGGTCACGGCGAACATAAACTTGTCGAAGGAACGTGTGTGCATCAGCCACCCAACATCCGTCATCGGGAGATCTGTCACTCAGAGGATTTCGAGTTGATAGAGATCGTATTGCCCGGTTCATTTAAAACGGTTAGCGCATGAGCATCAAGCGACGGCGCTTGCTGAGTGCCGCCGGAGGGATTGGTATTCTCGGTTCGATCGGGGGATTTGGTCGACCTGGGATCAGTTCAGCCACCTCATCCGCTCGTGATCCTGCTGTTGAGTTGCTCAGAAATCCAAAAACAGGACGCACCATTAAATTGCGTACCCGTCTGCCAGCGACTCAAGCGCCAACCGGTTTGATTCTTTACTCGCCAGGACTAGGCAGCGGTGTTAGCAATGGCGAGGTCTGGTGCGAGGCTTGGCGACAGGCGGGTTTTCTGGTGGCGACGCTTGCGCATCCCATTACGGATGACTCCATTTGGCAGACGAGCCCCAAGAAAACATTCAAGTCCAATATGCAACAGGCGCTGGCGGGTCCGCAATATGGATTGCGCGTCTCCGATTGCCAGTTCGCACTGGATTATTGCTTGCAGTCCACTCGGCTTGCGCCCTATATCGATGCAGCCAGAATTGGTCTGGCCGGTCATTCATATGGTGCGCTGACTGCGCAAACCATCGCCGGGCAGCCTCTCGGGGGGCAAAATATGTACGACCCCAGGATCAAGGCTGTCATCGCATTCTCTCCGGGTGCCACGTCTGTTGAGCGGGCACGCTCCATGTCCAAGGTGCGGATCCCGTTTTTTTGTATCACGGGAGATCATGATCAGTTTGTGACATTTAAAAAAGATGCGGACGCGATTGAGCTTGGCGTGAGTTTGGCGAATCGCGAGTTGATCTATGCGCACCTGCCCGCAGGCAAAAAAATCCAACTCAAGTTGCGAGACGCTGACCATATGAGTTTTGCGGGCGAGCCGATTGATTCCAGTCGTTTTAGTCGTGATATCAAGGTGACCGATCATGGGAATCAGGCTGTGTGGGGGGTAGTGAGTCAGATGACGACGGCTTTTTGGGAATATTATCTTGCCGTGCCGGGTAAGTCTGTGCCCGCGACGCAGGAAGCCTTTCAAAAGCGCCTCAAAGCATTTCAGCGCCCCGGTGACGAATTGAAATTTGGCTGAATATGTCGATAAATTGTTCTATTCTTTGTTGTAATCACAATCAAAATCTATATAGAGACTGAACATGAAAATTATTGTCCTGCCTGGTGATGGCATTGGCGTTGAGACGGTATCCGTCGCGGTGGACGCGCTGGAGTTTGTGTCTAAAAAATTCAAACTCGACTTATCTTTACAGCATGATATCGCCGGGCATGAGAGTCTGAAAAAATACGGCACAACCATTCATCCAGGTCTGTTGGAGGCTGTCAAAAAAGCGGATGGTCTGCTGTTGGGCCCTATGGCGACCTACGACTTCAAAGACGAAGCCAAGGGTGAGATTAATCCCTCGAAATTTTTTCGCAAGAGTCTTGATCTCTTTGCCAATATTCGTCCTGCCAAAACGTTTCCCGGTTGCAGCACGCCTCATAAACCACTGGATCTCGTGGTTGTGCGTGAAAACACCGAAGGTTTTTACGCCGATCGCAATATCGAGTCGGGTGGAAGCGAAATGCTGATCACCCCCGATGTGGTGGTTTCTTTGCGTCGGATCACGCGTGTGTGTTGCGAACGGATCGCGCGTGCAGCGTTCGAGCTTGCGATGACCCGCAGAAAGCATGTCACGGTTGTGCACAAGGCGAATGTTCTGAGACTTGGTGATGGCATGTTCATCGATTCTTGCCGTCTGGTGGGTAAAGAGTTCCCTGAAGTACAGATCGAGGAAATCATTGTTGACGCGATGATGGCTCACGTCGTGCGCACACCTGAACGCTATGATGTATTGGTAACCACAAACATGTTTGGCGATATTTTGTCGGATCTGACTGCCGAGCTTTCAGGCAGCCTCGGGATGGCCGCTTCGATCAATGCCGGCGCGAATTACGCCATGGCTCAAGCTGCCCATGGCTCGGCCCCCGATATCGCGGGTAAAAATCTTGCCAACCCTTTTTCTCAAGTCTGGTCAGTTGCGATGCTGCTAGCCTGGTATGGCCAGCGCAAAAATAAACCACAGTTTGTCGAGGTCGCCCAGCTAATGGAGGCTGCGATGGCTGAGGCGATCGCAGCGGGCGAGTCCACGACTGACATTGGTGGCAAGCTTGGCACCAAAGAGACCGGCCAGGCTTTGCTGGAGCGTTTGTCAAGAGCTTAATCAGTATTTTGAACGTTGTTTGTGCTAATGTTACGCGCACTTAATCCTGCGATGGCTGATTCCTGCAGGTTTGCTACGAGACAAGGAACAATTGTAATGACCGCGAATACATTTAACGAAACCGCCGAAGGCGTCTACCTGATTACCGTCACCCCTTTCAAAGACAATGGCGATCTTGATTTGGTCAGCACTGACCGCATGGTTGATTTCTGTCTGGAGCGCGGCGTAACAGGCTTGACGATTTTGGGCATCATGGGTGAAGCCACCAAGTTGACTGCCGATGAGTCGCGTCAGTTTGTACGTCAGGTACTCGCACGCGTGCAGGGTAAGGTTCCTGTCGTTGTGGGGGCCTCTGCTGCGGGTTTTGCACCGATGAGCGAGCTCACCAAAAGTGTGATGGACATGGGTGCGGCAGGCGTGATGGTTGCGCCGCCCTCCACGGTTCGTACAGATGATCAGATTTGCAGTTATTTTGACATGGTCACTGAGACGCTCGGACCTGACGTTCCCTGGTGTTTGCAGGATCATCCCACCTCGACTGGGGTTCAAATGTCGTCAAGTGTTGTGTTGCGTATTTTGAAAAACTCGCCCACTTGCGTCATGCTCAAGCACGAAGACTTCCCCGGTTTGGCCAAGCTATCGGCCGTTCGCCAGGCGATTGAAAAGGGCGATTTGCGGAAGATTTCGATTTTGACAGGCAACGGTGGCGGTTTGTTCTTGCCCGAAGAGATGGTGCGCGGTGCCAATGGCGCGATGACTGGATTTGCGTACCCCGAGATGATGGTTGATGTGGTGAATGCCTTCAAAGCTGGAAACGTCGAACGCGCGTTCGATATTTTCGATTGCTATCTGCCTTTGGCGAAGTATGAGCAACAGGCTGGCGTGGGTTTGGCAGTGCGTAAGCATATTCTGGCGCAACGCGGCGCGATCGCCTCTGCTGCGGTTAGAAAGCCTGGTCCAAAGCTGTCTGCGCAGGATTTGGCTGACATCGCCCGCCTGATCGCCCGACAAGAGAAAAAGCTCGCGGCGCTTGGCTAAGTCGCAACATACAACCTCACAATAAGTGACTCGGAGAGTACTCATGGTAAATATGCAACTTGATCCCAAGGTAAAAGATATTCTTGCCGGAATCTCAACGGCAACGCTGACAACGATTTTGCTCAAGAAAGGATTGCGAAACGTCTGGATGCGCGGCACCAAACCTATTCGTTCGGGTCAGCCTCGCTTGGTCGCCCGCGCGTTCACGCTGCGTTTTGTGCCCGCGCGTGAGGACTTGGCGACACCAGAGTCCTGGTCCTCGCCTAAGTCCACGCGTGGCGCGATTGAAGACATGCCCGAAGGTTGTATCGCGGTCGTGGACTCCATGGGTGTTCAGGATGCGGGCATTTTCGGTGACATTCTTTGTGCCCGGATGGCCAAAAAGAAAGTGGCTGCGCTCGTGACCGACGGTGTGGTGCGTGATTTGGCTGGTGTGCTCGGCACAGGTTTGCCTGTCTGGTGTTCGGGTGCCGCAGCGCCTCCATCGGTGGCGGGTCTGACTTTCGTTGACTGGCAACAGCCGATTGGTTGCGGTGGCGTGGCAGTCTTTCCTGGTGATGTCGTGGTCGTGGATGATGATGGCGCGGTGTTGATTCCTGCAGCGATGCTGGATGATGTCGTGACTGCCGCAGAGGCGCAGGAAAAACTCGAAAGCTGGATTATGAGTCAGGTTGAAAAGGGTCATCCCTTGCCGGGCTTGTATCCGCCTAACGCTGAAAACCTTGCACGTTACAAAGCTGAGACCGGTCAGAAATAAGTCACGGTGATGCAACTGGGGGCTTGGCGCGAACAAAAGAGCGCCAAGTGAACCAGGTAATGCTGATAAGCGCGATCCCGGCGGCGACAAATTGCACCGGGCGCGTCTGCGGAAAATCGATAGTTGTTGTCAATAAAATAAATACGCCCACCAGACCAGCGGCGCTAATGATCCGCATTAGCCAGGACTGTGGCAGCAGCGCGCGCGCCGGGATCCCCTGAGTCAAGCGAGCACCGGCAACACCACTGAATATTCCAATCGAAGCCCCTGCGCAAACATCCGCTGGCCAATGTGCGCCAACCGCGATGCGTGCGATACCTGCAAGCGTCGCCACGACAAATAGCCAGCGATAAGCACCCCGCTTGTGCGCCTCCATTGCAAAATAGAATGCCGTCAAAATCGCAAACGCAGTGAGTGTGTGACCTGAGGGCATCGACAGTGAGGTGAGAGGTTTGCCTAAAATAAAAAAGCTTGCAGGGTCTAGTACCGAAGGGGGGCGAGGCATTTCAAGCGTGTGTTTCAGCACACGAGAGATGATGCCAGCGATCGCACCTCCACATAAGGCGGCTGTTAACAGGCGGGGAGCTAGCAGTAACAAGGGACAAGCTAGAGCAAATATTCCCCAACCATTACCCAGCATATTGAAGCTGACCCAAAACAGTTCTGGTAGTGCTTGCGCCCAGGCATTGATGCGCAGGAATAATTGCGGTTCAGGCGCAAACAGCCAGAGTCCCAGCCAAACGACCAGTGGAACCAGACACCATAAAAAGTCGCGTGCTTGCACCGTTGAAAGAGGGGGGTGCTGCGGGGGCTGCGTGGTCTCTCGACGCCCTCCAGGATTAAGCATTTTCTCGGGCCGCCTTAAATTGCACCGCCACTTTTTCCATCACCTGGGCAACCGAGATCGCCTGCATGCAGACGTTATCCGAGCATGGCGTCTTGCGATGATTGGCAGCGCTCACGCAAGGGGAGCAGGCGAGCTGAGCCGTGATCGGGATGGATTTGCCAAGAGAACCGTACAAGGCGGGTGTTTCAGGTCCGAACAGCACGACGGTATGCAGATTTGTGACAGAGGAAAAATGACCTGGTCCTGAATCATTCGTGACCATTACATCCGCGAGGCTGTAAAGCGCTGGGAGCTCTGAAAAGGAAACCTGTCCAGCGAAATTCAGTGCACGTTGAATATTTGCGCCTCGTCGAACATGCTCGACATAATCGAACTCAGCGGGCGAACCTGTGATCAAGATCAGACTGTCTGGCCACTTGCGATTGAGTTCAACAATCAGGGCAGAAAAACGTTCAGGTGCCCAGCGACGCTGAACAAGCAGCTCACTGGCATTTGGGTTCACAAGAAAAAGGGCGTGTCGACCAACTTCGAGGGAGCATTGCGCCTGTTGGGCCAGATATTCGATGCGCTCACGCACAGTCTGTCTCACGGCAGGATCGATCACAGCCTGTGCGATCTTGATCGCTTCATCTGGAATATGAATTTTGCTGAAGGGCGTTTCCTGCTCGGTTGAAAAAGCTGCGTGAATCAAGGACAGGAAGTTTTTTGCGATATGAATGTGAGGGTTATAGTGAACCTTGTGGGTCAGCATGTTGCCGCGCCAGAGACCTTCACCGTGGAAAATGTGATATCCCACACGGCGACGCGCGCCGCACAGACCCGTTAATAGCGCGGTGAAACGAGAAAACAGTTCAAGATCGATCACAGTATCGATCTTGCGAGCGCGCGACCAGAGTAGAAATTTGAGCGTATCGCGGGCCAGTGAGACGACAGAGCTCGAGTCGATCGTAAAGACGTTCTCTGCCGGTACGGTATTCAGAAGACTTAAGCTTGCGCGGTTGCTTTTGAAAATTAAAAAGAAAATCTCTGCGCCACGCGCTTGGGTCTCGCGCATGGCGGGATCCACGATGATGGCGCTGCCCATTTCTGACAACTCAATGAAAAGAACCTTGCGTGGCAAGGCGGGTTTGCCCGAGAACAGTCTCAAGATCCAGTCAAGGATCAGGACGACTGGCGTAAAGAGGGCGCAAAGCGGAACACCGACTCGATGGTCGATGGTGCGCATGGTGTCAACACTTAGGCTCATAGACTCGATATTCTAATGATGTTTTGAAGCGCTGGGTGCCGCACTGCCAGCATCCTCGCGTTTGCGTCTGAGCAGCGACAGCGCACCGGGCAAATACGTGACAAGCGTCACAATGCCGAAACTGATTGCTGCTAAAACTGAAATGCCGCTGTCGATATTCCAAAGAGCCAGAGTGGCCGAGAGGGTGGCCTCGCGTAAGCCCCATCCAGAAATGCTGATCGGCAGCATCATGAGCAGGCCGAGTGCCGGCATGCCAATCATCAGCGCTGAAAATGGTGCGGTCACACCAAAGGCTTTCAGACAGCACCAAAAGCTGGTGAGCGCCAATGCATGGGTGAGCACCGATATCACGATTTGTGGTACGACAGTCGGCCATCCCAGCCCGGTTTTCAGTGCAAGCATGGCTTGAGGCATGCCGAGCTTATTCAAGATCCGCTGGATCAAGTCACGGCTTGCCCGAGTCCTCAGCAAGATCGAGGCAAAGCCTGCCGCACCGATCATGCCTCCAAGCACCCACCAGCCCAGTGTCTCACCCCAAGGGGCCAGAATGGCACCACCCAGAATCAACCCGAGCGCTCCAAGAATGTTGTTGCCGAGTAAACCGAGTCCGCGATCAAGTGCGACGCTAAAAAAGCCCAGCCGCAGCCTTGGGGGCGCGCGATTTAAGTCAATCGACTCATGAAGCTCCTGGTGCAAGGTTTGTGAATGAGCCTGGGCGCGGGCATGGTAGGGTCGACTGCCCTCGACCGCGCGGTAACTGTCTCCCCCGATTGTGCTGGGGAGCCCCTGATTGATCAGGCCGCCTGCAAAGTAGAGGGTGATGTAGTCCCGGACGGGCCGATAGAGCTTGACGCTGCGCATCAACCACCCCCAGCGCAACACTGCTAGCAAATTGGTCAGCACCAGCAACACGACGGCCGCTCCAAACCATATGGGCTGAATGGCGATTTTTGTATCTCGAAGGGCTTGCCAGTCGATATTGCGCGTGGCCAACCAGAGCAGGGCGATGGACAGCGCAATGCGAATGTAAGGCCAGAGTTGTTTAAAAATGTGTTTCAAGTGGAGCGCTTTATTTAGTGGTGGGGGTGGCGCCCCAGTGACGGCAATGGTAGAAGTCAAAGCGTGAGACGTGACGGTTGAAGCGCTTGGATTCAAACGTGCCGATGAGTGAGCACGCTTCAAACTCTCCAGCCTTTGTTGGCAAGTCGAACTTTACTTGCGACCAGTTTACAAAAAGACTGTCGGAACCGGGCGGAATTTTGCCAAACCAGAGATCAAACTGATCAAATCGGTTATCTAAAACATAAACAGGCAGGGGGCGGGCATACCATGCCAAGCGACTGCCTAAGGTCCAATTGCGCACGGACAGCGAGTCGAGGTTGTGGCTGCTTGCGAGCTCACGTGCTTTGAGACCGGCTTCATCCCAGCCCCATAAATCGGCTAAAGGATTTTTACGCACCAGCGCGTGGTCTTGTGACAGACCGGGCACACCCACAAAAAAGAGGGCGGCAAAGGCGACCAAACAAATCACCGTCTGGGTGCGAATGAAAGCCAAAATCAGGGCGTGGCGACCACTTTCCCAGCGTTGCGCCAGTGCATTCGCCGCAAAAGGCGTGATCGCCAGCCACGCGGGCGCTGTCCAGTGCGGAAGGCTGCCACCCCCTCCTGACATCAGGCCAGTCACTAAAAACGGGATCAAGAAAAATAACAGCAGCGCAGCCAACACCCAATTTTTGCTTTGAATGATCTGGCGCGTGGCAAGGTATGCCCCCATGATCAATAGTGGCCCGTAGGCGACAAGCTGGATGCCGACAAAGGCTGCGAGTCTGCGAGCCTTCCAGGCGCCGCCGCTTCCGTGCTTGAGCTGGTACACAAAGGAAATCCACTCGTGCTGGGCATTCCAGTACAGGACCGGACTGATCAGGATGAGCGCGACCAGCGCTGCCACCCAAGGTCCCGGTGCAGCCAGCACGCGAAGCCCGCGTGCTAGCAGCAGCGTCACAATCACAGCGATCGCTGGCAGGATTGCGGTGTATTTTGAGAGCCCCGCCAAGCCAAGCAGCACACCGAGTGTGAGCCATAACAGCCATTCGCGTGGATTCTTTTTTGTCGGTATTTGACTTTGCGCCAGGCTGAGCGTGACCGACATGAGCAGCAGGACGAGCACCATGAGCAGACTGTCGGGCAATAAACCCACGGCCAGCACATGCATGACAGGTGCCAGCAGCACGAGTCCGACGGCCCACAAGCCGACCGATGTGCGCAAGGTGGATGAGGGGCCTGCGGCGTTCGCGATGGAGTTTTGTGCGTTTACTGTCGAATGCCCTAGCTTCAAGTCATACAGTCTAAGTGCAAGTTGTCGGGCCAGCAGACAGGCGGCCAGCCAGAGCAGCTGCGGAATCAGACGGATAACGAAGTCTGGCGCACCTGCCGCGACCAGTGGCCATTGGATCCAGCCAACCAGAGGCGGATGATCAAAATAGCTCCAGTCTGGTTTCGCTGCATACAGCACATAGTGGGCTTCATCGACTGAAAGCGTGAGCAAAAACCCAAAACCAAAATGAATGATCAGCCCAAGCGCCAGCAGCGTTTTTAAACTCAGGCGGGAGGCGATAGCGGTCGTTGTCGCGCTGCGGGCATCGTAATTCTGCACGGTGAGTCGAATAGCGTGACTTATTTGACCTGAACTGGCAGGATGCGCCAAGTCACTTGACGTTTACCGTCTTCGGCCAAGACCTTGGCATTGGCGCGCGTGGCGGTAAAGCCCGCAGGCAAATCCGTCGTCCCAGTCACATGTAAAAAGTGATTGAGTTTGATGGCGATACGAGGCAGGGTGATGGTTTCGACTTTGCCATTGGCATAACGGCCCTCAAAAGAGAGTTCAAGCCAGCCTTTGAACTCAGGCTTTTGATTGTTTTCTTGAAGCAGCCAAACGAGGTAGGACAGTTTGGTGGAGTTTTTTTCTTGGGTGAATTGACTGGTGCTGACTCCGATCGGTCCGTAGCGCGGATCATAGGGCAAGGTCCTGGCGAACAAGTTGAGCTGCTCACGCAAGGGGCCAATGAGGGACTCGGCAGTTGTCAGGCTGTTTTTCAGCTGCTTGATTTGCTCGTCACGCGTGCGAACTT
This sequence comes from Zwartia vadi, assembly GCF_030410375.1. Lineage (GTDB taxonomy): Bacteria > Pseudomonadota > Gammaproteobacteria > Burkholderiales > Burkholderiaceae_B > Zwartia > Zwartia vadi. Next base: position 127,155 of record NZ_JAUHHE010000004.1, on the reverse strand, counting down.
CGGTGTCGAGCACTTTTTGCGACTCGTCCACGCGGGTTTGCAGGGTCTGCTTTTCAATCGATAAGTTTTTGAGCTCTTCGGTCAGCTTTTGTGTCTCGGCAAGGGACAAGCGTTTTTCACCGTAGCTGGCTTGCAAAAAAAGGACGCCGCCGCCACCCAGCAAAATACCCACTAAAAACAGGATCAGCCACCCGGGAAGACCACGTGAACCACGGCGCGTGTCATACGGTGCGGGTTTGAAAATCGCACGTTTGGGTTGAACACGTATGACCATATCTTTCTCCGCTGCGCAGGCATCAATTCCTAAGCATGCATTCTAACGTGTTGAGTCGCTCAGGGGTACCCACGTCAACCCATGCACCCTCGTGGAGTTGCCCGCAAACGGTTTGACGCGCAATCGCTTCTCGCAAAAGCGGGGCGAGTTTGGCAGGTTTGTTTGCGGGTGTTTGCCCAAAAAGTGATGGTTGGTAGACACCGATGCCCGCAAAGGTGTGTTTGACACTTGTTTGTTCGCTGACAAGCCCGCTCGCAGTCAAACCAAAATCCCCGTTTGGGTGGTGGTCCGGGTTGGGGACAAGAAGCAGCCAGGCCTCTTTCGTCGACTCGGCCAGTGAGCGTGCGATCTCAAAGGCTTGCGCTGGCTGCCAGTCGCACCAGATATCTCCATTCATGACCAAAAAAGGCGCGGTGCCCAGAAGCGGCAAGGCTGTAGCGATCCCGCCAGCCGTCTCCAGCGCGACAGCTTCGGCTGAATAGCGAATATTGACGCCAAATTGACGGCCATCGCGCAGTGAGCTCTCCAAGCGCTCACCTAGCCAGGCATGATTGATGACAATTTCGTAAATGCCAGCCGCAGCCAGTTTTTCAATATGCCATTGAATCAGTGGCTTACCTGCGACAGGAATTAAGGGTTTGGGTAAAGTATCCGTGAGTGGTCGCATGCGTTCGCCCCGACCGGCTGCGAGAATCATGGCATGCATCAGAATGTATATCCCACCTTGGTCTGTACCTGATCGAGCTCATCGAGCACGCGTAAGAGCGGTTTAAAAGCAAGATATCGTCCCGCGACTTGACGGACGTATTGATTGACGCGCGGAATATGGGCCAGATAGGCGGCTTTTCCATCGCGGTGATTCAATCTGGCAAATACACCAAGGATTCTTAAGTTTCGTTGTAACCCCATCCATTCGTAATCTTGGTGGAAGTCGGCAAAGTCAGCGGGTACGGACAAGCCGTTTTTGCGTGCCAGTTCCCAGTAGCGAATCGCCCAGTCGAGCTGCTGCGGTTCTTCCCAAGTCGTACGGGCATCCATGACAAGCGAGGCGAGATCGTAGGTAATCGGCCCAGAGACAGCGTCCTGAAAGTCCAGAATACCAGGATTTGGGCCGTGTTCCGGGAGCTGACAGCGCATGAGATTAGGTGAATGGAAATCGCGATGAACAAGGACGCGGGGTTGGGCCGCATTATGTTTCACTAGCAGGTCGAAAACTTGCTCAAGTCCCTGCAAGGCTGCTGGAGCGAGAGTCACTTTGCAATGCACCAAGACGTACCATTCGACAAATAAGCCTAGCTCGTCTTTCAGTCGAGCATCGTCATACACGGGCAGGCCTGCCGTGTCCGCTGCTTGCATGCGCACCAGTGCCGCCAAGGCTTCCCGATAGATCTTTTGCAAAGTTGCATCGTCGAGTCCCGACTGAATGCAGTCGTAGTAGGTTGTCGGTCCAAGATCTGTCAACAGTAAAAAACCCTGAGTCAGGTCTTGCGCCAATATTTTCGGAACATTGAGTTCAAGCGCGGCGAGTCTTTGTGCGACATCAACAAACGGTCTGCAATCTTCTTGAGGAGGGGGGGCATCCATCACGACAAGCGTGCCTTGGGCGGCTTTCAACCGAAAATATCGTCTAAAGCTTGCATCACTTGAAGCCGGGGCAAGACTCTCCAAATCAAGTTTCAGAGTGGCTGGGCAGTCGCTTAGCCACTTGATGAGACTGGCCATTCTGGGATCGGTTCGTGTGGTTGACATTGTTGTAAAGATTGAATGAAAAAGTGAATCTGGTAAATGGTTTAGGGCATCGCAGCAAAGATGAGGGGCTTCTCTATAATAGCGCTAGGATTGAATATATTTTCAGAGATCTTTTTTCAAAACGTGCGCATCTTTTATTCGTTGTGGTTGATGTTGGGGCTGGGTATTGCGGCTGTGCATGCGCAACCTACTCCCGCGCCCTCGACTCCAGCGATTGTAGGTCCTGGCTTGCGTCTCTCCCCACTGTTGGAGCGCAGCACGGTACCCGACAAGGAAATGCCGGCTTTTCTAGAGGGCGCGCAAATAGAAGGCGATGGTCTGGGCAATGCGAAGCTAAAAGGCAAAGCGAGCATCAGACGGCAGGATGCGGTCCTGAAGGCCAATATTATTGATTACAACAAGCGTACGGGCGTCATGGACGCGCAGATCAACGCTCGACTGATCCGGGATGGCAACGTCATCACTGGCACCAGCATCATTTACAACTCCGAAGACGGAACTGCCAGCATTGATCAGCCTAACTTCTGGCTAGACGATGGCGGAGCGGGTGTCGGTTCCTGGGCGGACGTGTTCAACCGGGATCAGATGAGCATCATGGATGTGACCTACAGTGGTTGCCCTTGTCCTCAGCCGTCCTGGTATATCGAGACTGAAAAACTTGATTTGGACTATGCCGCCAACGAAGGCGTGGCGCGTAATGGTGTGCTGTATTTTAAAAATGTCCCGATTCTTGCTTCGCCCTATCTGACATTTCCAATTAAAAAGGAGCGAAAATCCGGCTTCTTGCTGCCAACTTTCGGCAATACCTCTAATACCGGTTTTGATTACACGCAGCCTTATTACTTTAATATTGCCCCCAATTACGATGCCACGCTCCAGACACGTGCGATGTCCAAGCGCGGCGTACAACTCGGGGGCGAATTTCGCTATCTAGGGTCGAGCTACAGTGGCACGATGGCCGGGACGTATTTGTCCAAAGATCTCCAGACTGGCGAAGATCGCTGGTTATACAGCGCCCAACACAGCCAGAGCTTTGGTCGAGGGTTTTATGGTGCCTACAACGTCAATGGCGTGTCAGACCCGAAGTATTTTGATGATTTTGCAAGCCTGGGCTTTAATCAGGCTGTGATTACAGCCGTCCCCCGCCAGGTTGGTGGCGGCTGGGCTAATCAATATTTCAGTTCCAGCGTGCAAGTCTCGACCTTTCAAACCTTGTCGGGTCTGCCCCAGTACAACAAAATTCCCGAGTACACCGTCAATGCCCAGCGCTTTGATTATGGCGGGTTTGACGTACAGAGCTTGAATACTTTTACTGAGTTCCGGGCGCCGCTCGATAATCGTTTTGCTCTGGGGCCGAACGGTAGTTTGCGTTTCCGACCTGATGGTCAACGCTTGCTTTCCTATAATTCGATCGCTTATCCGATTGTGCGACCCGGCTGGTACATTACCCCCAAAGTCGCCATGAGCTTGTCCCAGTATCAGACAAACTGGTATGGCCTGGAGCAGGTGTTTGGCTATGGTCAGCCCAGCAATGGTCGGGCCTTGCCTATCATGTCGGTCGACTCGGGTATGACGTTTGAGCGCGACACCACATTCTTTGGAAAGGGCGCACTGCAGACTCTTGAGCCTCGCGCCTACTATTTACGTGTGCCCTATCGCGATCAGTCGCAGTATCCCGTATACGATACGACGCTTGCGGACTTTAGTTTTTCCTCCGCTTTTCAGGAAAATATTTTTGCGGGCTTTGACCGGATCGCGAACGCGAATCAGGCAACCTTTGCCCTGACGACACGCTGGCTCGATGCCAACTCGGGTTTTGAGCGCTTGCAGCTTGGCATCGCGCAACAATTTTATTTCGAGGATCAGCAGGTGACCTTGCCGGGGCAAATTCCTCGTACCAATACAAAATCACAGTTTCTCTTTGGCGGCAGTGCCGCGTTGACAGATACACTCAATCTGACTTCGCTCGTGCAATACAACCCTTATGCCAGTCAGATCAGTCGGGCACAAATAACCAGTCGCTGGCGTCCGCAGAGGTTGGCCACTCTTGCTTTATCGTACCGTTATCAGGTGAATCCACCGCCTTTGAGCCTTTACCAGTCGCAAGGTCAAAATCAAGTTAGTGCGGCGTTTCAATGGCCATTGACAAAGAAGTGGTATTCGATCGGGCGAGTGGATTATTCTCTCAATAACGCCACTTCACCGAGTGTGATTGATCCTTCCCGAATTGTCGCGATCCCGAAGGTGACACAGGCTGTCATGGGTCTCGAGTATAAGGGTGATTGTTGCTGGACGGGTCGAGTGGTTTTCCAGCGTTATGTGGTGAGTGTGGATCAAACCAACACGGGTGTGTTTTTTCAACTCGAACTTGGTGGCTTAGGTAATTTAGGTCAGAACCCGATGGGTGTGATTGGTCGCAGTATCCCGGACTATCAACCGATTAATCCTCCGGTTCCACGAGTGGGTAAATTTGAAAGGTACGAATGATGAGAAGCACGACCAGATTACAGCGTTGTTTGGCACTGCTGGCGTTCGTGGGTATTACGAGTTTGGCCTTGCCTGCTGCAGCACAGTTGGGTGCGCCGGCTCCTGCCGCACGCACCAACACCGCGCAAAAAGCGTCAGGGGGAGTGGATGCGGACGGGATTGTTGCTGTTGTCAATAAAGATGTGATCACGCGTCGCGAACTGGATGCCCGGGTACGGATCGCCAAGCGCGAACTCGCAGCGCAGCGTGTCCAGGCACCTCCAGATACTGTGCTGGAGACTCAGATTTTGCAGAGGCTGATCACTGAAACGCTTGAGCAGCAAGAGGCTAGAAAGCTGCGAATTGAAGTCAACGACGGGATGCTTCAGTCCGCGCTGGAAATTATTGCAAAGCGTAACAACACAACTGTCCCAGTCATACGTAAGCAGATCGAGGGCGCTGGGATCGGTTGGTCTGATTACACCGCCATGATTCGTCGCGAGCTCATGATTGAGCAATTGAGGCAGCGTGTGGTCGACAGCACCATCTTTGTGTCGGACTCCGAGGTGGATGCCTACTTGCGCGAACAACAGGCCCGCAAGGATGGTAATTTGCCTCTCTCGGTCCCACCACCGCCTGCGCCCAAGCCACCTCCACCGCCACCTAAACCTCAGGCGGCAACGCCCGCCATTATGGGCCTGGCTCAGATCCTGGTACGGGTGCCTGAAGGCTCCTCAGAAGAGGAAATCAAGGCCTTGCGCGCCAAAGCGCAAGGGCTGCTGACGCGTGTGCGTCGTGGCGAAAGCTTTGAGGAAGTTGCCAAATCTTCTTCAGATGGTCCAGAAGCGAGCCGTGGCGGGGATATGGGTGTGCGTCCGTTAAGCGGATGGCCCGATCTGTTCCTCAAAGGCGTCGCAGGGGTGCCCGATGGGCGTATCAGTAACATCATCCAAAGCGCGAATGGTTTTCACATTCTGAAGGTGATTGGTCGTGCGGGCGGCACGCCTCCCACACCGAAGCCTCAGCCACAGCCACAAGCTGCGCCGGCTCCAGGTACGCCTGGCGGACCGGTGCCGCAGGGACCTATGCCTGTTCAACAGACACAGGCGCGACATATTTTGATTAAAACCACAGCTGTCGTGACTGATGAAATCGCACGACAGCGTCTGGCGCAGATTCGTGAACGCATCGTTCAAGGCGGCGAGAATTTTTCGGATATGGCCAAGCGCTATTCGAATGATTCATCCGCTCCCCAAGGTGGCGCGCTCGGATGGTTGAATCCAGGCGAAACTGTGCCACCTTTTGACAAGGCAATGAATGCGCTCAAAATAGGCGAAATCAGTATGCCTGTTCAGACTCAGTTCGGTTGGCACCTGATTGTTGTGGATGCTCGCCGCACCCAGGATATGGCTGAACAGTTCAAGAGAAATCAGGCGCGTCAGCAAATATTCCAGCAGCGTTCGAATACGGCTTTCGAGGCATGGCTGCAACAGGTGAGAACGCAGGCCTTCATAGATAACAGGCTTGAAAAGAGTCTGCGTCAGTCCGGACGTTAGGGCGAGTGGCCTCATTGAATCAACCGGCGCATCAGGCCCGTAAACGCTTCGGCCAGAATTTTCTGGTGGATGTCGCCGTCGTGGAGTCGATTGTCCGTGCGATTGCTCCTCAACCCCAAGACAATATGGTTGAGATTGGACCAGGGTTGTCTGCGTTGACTGCTCCCTTGCTCGAACGACTGGAGCGGTTGTCCGTGATAGAAATCGACCGAGATCTTGCGCAGCGTTTACGCGAACGTTTTCCAGCCGAGCGCCTCAACATCGTTGAAGGCGATGCCCTACAGATCGATTTCGCGCAGTTTGGCGACAGGCTTCGGATCGTGGGTAACTTGCCCTACAACATTTCGAGTCCCTTGTTGTTTGCCCTGGTCGGCTGTGCTGAGCGGGTGGTTGATCAGCACTTTATGCTGCAAAGAGAAGTGGTCGATCGCATGGTCGCGCGAGCTGGCGAATCCGACTACAGTCGCTTATCGGTGATGTTGCAATATCGTTATCGCATTCAAAAACTTTTTGATGTCTTGCCCGAGGCGTTTGATCCTCCACCAAGGGTCACCTCATCAATCGTGCGCATGATCCCCTTGGGGGCGGATCGCGTCCGTGCGCAGAGCGATACCTTGTTTAGTCAGGTAGTACAACGCGCCTTTTCCCAGCGTCGCAAAATGTTACGTGGTGTGTTTGGAGAGTGGACGGCTTTGATTCCGTGGGAAACTTTAGGGATTGAGCCGACATGGCGAGCCGAGCAGGTTTCCGTGGCAGGTTTTGTCGGCATGACAGACGCGTTGTGGCAAGCGGGTGTTCGCTGAATCCCCGCTCAATGTGATTGTTGGGCCGCCATCCAGAGTCTGAGTATGTCTTGGGCTCGCGCTTGCAAGAGTTGTTCGGCATGGGCGCATGCTTGCTCGAGCGAGGTGGGGCCCGCAACCAAACTAAATGCCGCGACCATTCCGATTTTGTACAAATCTTGATAGCCTTCGCCTAAAGACCCTGCGATCGCGATGACCGGTACGCCTGCTTCTTTGGCTATTTTGGCGACACCCATTGGCGTTTTGCCATGAAGCGTTTGCGCATCCATGCGACCTTCTCCCGTAATGACGAGTGTGGCACCCTTCATTGCTTGAGCCAGACCGCCAAGCTCTGCCACCACCTCGACGCCGGGACGAAAGCTTGCTTGCATCCATGCATGTGCCGCAAAACCCAAACCGCCCGCAGCACCTGAGCCAGGTGCATGACGCAGATCGCGCCCAAGCGTTTGCGCACATAGGTCTGCAAAGTGACCAAGGGCCGAGTCCAGTCGCTTGACGTCCGCAGGTGTCGCCCCTTTTTGAGGTCCGAAAATGGCTGAGGCACCCTTTGGACCACAAAGGGGATTATTCACATCCGAGGCGATCGTGATGGGCGTAAGCTTGAGTCGAGGGTCAAGTTGGGTGGCATCGATTCGTGCGAGTCTATCCAGTGCGGCTCCACCTGGGGGTAGCGACTGGCCTTGGTCGTCAAGCAAAACGAGACCGAGTGCTTGCAGCATGCCAGCGCCGGCATCGTTGGTGGCGGAGCCTCCAAGGCCAAGCACGATTTGTTTCGCGCCTGAATCCAGTGCCTGGACGATCAGTTGGCCCACACCAAAACTGCTGGCGCGCAACGGGTCACGTTCGGCGACGGCGATATGCTCTAAACCGGCCGCACATGCCATTTCGATGATCGCGACCTGATTCGCCAGCCAGCCCCAGTGCGCATGAATAGGACGACCCAGCGCATCCTGCACTAAGCTGGTCTTTCGCTCTCCACCTGTCGCTGCCAAAATTGCCTCGACGGTTCCTTCGCCTCCATCGGCCATTGGGATACAGATGCAATGCGCCTCGGGTGCTGCTTGGCGCAGTCCATGCGCGATCGCTTGAGCAACTGCCGGGGCGGAGAGTGACTCCTTGAAGGAGTCAGGGGCGATCACAATTCTCATGGGATCAGGAGGCTGTCTTTTTTTGGATCAATTCAATTTTGTAGCCGTCTGGGTCTTCAACGAAGGCGATGACGGTGGTCCCGTGCTTCATCGGACCCGCCTCGCGCGTGACTTTACCGCCGCGTGCGCGAACTTGATCGCAGGCCTCGTAGGCGTTATCAACAGAGAGGGCAATATGTCCATAACCTGTTCCCAGATCGTAGGAGGACGTATCCCAGTTGTAGGTCAGCTCCAGAGCCGGGCCTTCACTTTCATCCTGATAGCCTACAAAAGTATTGGTAAAACGACCGCTTGGGTACTCTGTGCTGCGCAGCACGCGCATGCCAAGCACCTTGGTGTAGAACTCAATGGATCGCTCGAGATTGCCGACGCGCAACATAGTGTGCAAGATTCTCATACGTTTTCCTTAAAAGACTGAGAGCAGATCAGAAAGGTCAATGATAACAACAGCTCGAACCGCGAGATTAGAGGTCGGGGACATGATCGGGCGTGTGCTGTTTGAGTAATTTCTTTGCTTGTTGATAATCAGGATACAGTTGCTGAACTTCAGACCAGAAATCCTGGCTATGATTCATTTCGCGTAAATGGGCGAGTTCATGCGCGATGACGTAATCGATGACCATCGGTGAGAAATGGATCAGTCGCCAGTTCAACATGATATTGCCATCGCTCGTGCAAGATCCCCAGCGTGTGGCAGCAGATGACAAGCGCCAGCGCGTGATGGTCAGGCCTGTTTTATCCAGAAAGTGCTGCAGACGTTGACCAAACCAAATTTTTGCGCGGGACTGGAGCCAAGACTGGGCCATGTCTCGGATGCGGTGCGTATCGGCATCGTTGGGTAAGGGAAGCCACAAGCGTTGGCCGTGTTGTGGTGCCTCTGGATTGCCTTCAAAATAAGCCACCGCGCGAGCGTTTTGCTGGTTGGGCGTTCCTGTTTGCAAAATGATTTTGCAACCCATGTAGGGCAACTCTCCACCGGGTTGCCAGCGTGTGTGGGACATGGCCAAACGCTCTTTGCGAGCTTGCCAGTCCTGCAATTTGGCCAGAATCCATGGCATTTTTTCAATGACGGCTTCATCAATCTGAGTCAATGTCACCCAGTTTGGCGCTGTCACACGCAAGCCTTCATCCTGGATCACAAAGCCAATGCTTCGGCGGCGTGAACGCAGCAGGGTAAAGCCGACTGCTTGATCGCCGTGCCTGACAACTCTCCATTTGGCGCCGAGCGGCATGGTTTCAGGCGCAATCGTCCAGCCCGGTTTCGGGGTATCTGCATCTGACAGCAAAAGCTCAAGCTGACTCATGGGTGGTGAGGATAGCGCTCGGGATTGAGGCGTTGCATCTCGGCTTCGATCCATTCTTGGACGCGTTCATTCAGCGCTTCGGGTGTCAGCCCCACTGAATCGATAGCAGGACCAATGGAAACAGTAATACAGCCTGGTTTTTTGATAAAGGCTTGACGCGGCCAACATTCACCTGCGTTGAGTGCGATGGGAATCACGGGCGCACCAGTGCGTGTGGCTAGTAAGGCGCCGCCCATTTTGAAGCGTCCGGTTTTTCCGGGCGCGATGCGGGTGCCTTCGGGAAACAGAATCGGCCAGCGGCCTTCATCGAGTCGTTCCTGTCCGACTTTTACGACTTGTTCGAAGGCGTCGCGACCTTTGCTGCGGTCGATCGGGATCATGGCAAGCAAGGCCAGACCCCAGCCAAAAAAAGGCACGCGATGGAGCTCGCGCTTGTAGACGAAACAGACTTCGCGCGGAAGATAAGCGGGTAGAAATAAAGTTTCCCAGGCGGACTGATGTTTGGAGAGCACGATGGCAGGACCCGTTGGGAGGTTTTCCCAGCCTTTGATTTTCCATCGAACGCCGCAGATCACGCGAGCGCCCCAGATGGCGAGACGGGGCCAACCCATAGTCAGTTTGTAGCGCCAGTGCAGAGGCAGCGGTGACCACACCATGCAGGCAAAAGCATAGGGAATGACGGTCACCACTAACAGAGTGGTGTAGAGCGTGGCCCGAGCAATGAGTAGAATTTTATTCAGCATGGGCGAGTATTTTTTCCACTGCTTCGGCGAGATCTTGAACGATCTGCGTCCCTGAGGGAAGATTACCTTGTGCAAGAGTTTTGGGCCCATTGCCGGTTTGCACCAGCCAGGGGCGACAGCCCGCACTCGCACCGGCTTGAATATCTCTTAGAGAATCGCCGACTGTCGGGACATCCTGAAGTTCGACGTCATAGCGTTTGGCGATGTCCTGAAAGAGGCCCGGTGATGGTTTACGGCAGACACAGCCGTCCTCGGGTCCATGGGGGCAAACAAATATCGCATCGACCGCACCATTGAGTTTTGCCAGTTCCCTTCTCAATTTCATATGGATTGCGGTGAGTGCTGAAATATCAAAGAGGCCACGTGCCAAGCCGGATTGGTTTGAAGCGATGGCAACGGTCCAGCCAGCTTGATGCAACCGCGCGATCGCTTGGAGACTGCCAGGGATCGGATGCCATTCATCAGGACTTTTGATGTAGTCCGGACTGTCTTGGTTAATGACACCATCTCGATCTAGGATGATCAGCTTCATGCGGCAAGTCTGGAAATGTCGGCCACTTGGTTCATCAGCCGATGCAGTTGTGCGAGGAGCGCCAAACGATTTTGACGCACGGCTGGGTCATCAGCCATGACCATGATGTCATTAAAAAATGTATCTACGGCAGTACGTGTTTGAGCCAATGTTGCGAGCGCAGCTTTGTAATCGCCAGAATCGAATTGCTGTTGCGCGACAGGTTGCACTTGCGTGATGCTTTGAGCAAGGGCTTGTTCGGCTGCCTCGGTGAGTAGTATCGGGTTGACCGCGGGTAAACTGCCCTCTGCTTTCTTGAGCAAATTGCCAATGCGTTTGTTGGCTGCGGCAAGACTTGCTGCATCAGGACTTTGCGCAAAGGCCTCCACGGCCATCACACGCGCTGGTATCTGATGGAGTGATGTGTTCAGTGCAAGGACGGCTTCCACAGCGTGACGATCGTGCTGCGCAATGAGTTGATTGCGGAGTCGTTCGAGAATGAATGCGTGTACGTCTTGAACAGTGTCTGTCTGTAAGGTGCCCGGTGCAAAGGTGTCGGCGCTTGCTTGCAGAAGACCCTGCAGGGTGAGAGGGCCGTCTTGTTGAATGAGCAAGACCCCGCCGGCTGTTAATTGTTCGAACGCACTAATCAGTCCAAGTGCCGCGCGACGTAAGCCAAAGGGATCGCGCTCTCCGGTTGGAGCAAGCCCAATCCCCCAAATGCCGACCAGTGTTTCCGAACGCTCTGCCATGAACAGAACGATCGCAGTCAGGTCATCGGGTTTGACGGGTGTCTCGATCCTGATGCGATATTGGCCCGCAAGCGCTTGCACGACGCCTGGCGCTTCATTGTCACCGCGCGCATAGTAGGCGCCCATGATGCCTTGCAGCTCCGGAAACTCACCCACCATATTGGTGTTGAGGTCTGCTTTGGCAAGTAACGCCGCGCGTTCGCACTCTGCGACCTGTGCGCCGAGCGCGCGGGCAAGCCAGGCTGCGATCTTTTGAACCCGGGTTGACCGTTCAAGCTGGGTCCCTAGCTTGTTGTGATAGACGATTGCGCTGAGTTGTTCGATACGGTCGGCAAGAGGTGTTTTGCGATCTGTTTCGAAAAAGAACTCGGCATCAGCCAGACGTGGCCGAATGACCCGCTCATTGCCCTCGATGATGGCAACGGGCTTGTCAGTCGGCATATTGCTGACAATGAGAAACTGATTGGTGAGTTTCCCGGTTGCAGGGTCAAAGAGAGGGAAGTATTTCTGATTCAAACGCATGGTCAAAATCAGACATTCCTGAGGAACGGCTAGGAACCGTTCTTCGAATTTTCCGACATAGACAACAGGTGCTTCGACCAGGGCAGTGACCTCATCAAGCAATGCGGGGACTTCTGCGTCATGACCTAGCGAGGCGCCAAGCTTGCTTGCTTGTGCATCGAGCAAGTCTTGAATCCGCGCGCGTCTTTTCTCAAAAGACGCCATCACATGTCCCGTCTCAGCTAGCTGAGTTTCATAATTGTCAGCGCTGGATATCGTCAAGGCGCCGGGATGCAAAAAGCGGTGGCCGTGGGTGACTCGACCTGCTGTTAAACCTAGAATTTGTGCCGGAATCACAACGTCGCCAAATAATGTGACCAACCCATGGGCGGGTCGGACAAATTTGACCGAGGTTTGACCGTCGGCAAGTTGATATTTCATGACCTTGGGAATGGGCAAGCCGGCTAGGGCCGTTTCAATCGCGGCCTGCAAGATGTCAACGAGCTTGGCGCCGGGGGCTGTGCCGCTCGCGACAAGGTAGTCTTGTTTGCCGTCGGATTCTCGGCCAAGCTGACTGATGTCCATTTGCTCCCAGCCCTTGGCTGCGAGTTTTTTAAGCAAGGCGGGGGTTGCGGCACCTGAGGCATCTAAACCGACTTTAACAGGCATCAGTTTTTCGGAAAAAGCTTGATCGGGCGCCACATCGAGAATCTGGGTCAGGCGCACCGCCAGTCGACGCGGGGTCGCGAACGGCACGATCTGGTTATCTGCCGCGACAAGGCCGTGTTGAGCCAGCGCGGCGCACAAGCCCTCTGCAAAAGCCTGTCCGAGTTTGGGAAGTGCTTTGGGCGGGAGCTCTTCGGTAAAGAGCTCGACGAGCAAAGGGCGCGTGATCATGACTGTGCCCCGTTGGTTGAGTGCAGCATTGGAAAACCTAGTTTTTCGCGGGATTCGTAATAGGCCTGCGCGACGGCCCGAGATAGGTTGCGGATACGTCCAATGTAGGCGGCCCGTTCGGTGACGCTAATCGCGCCGCGCGCATCCAGCATATTGAAGGTATGGGCGGCTTTGAGGGTCGCTTCGTAAGCGGGCAAGGCGAGCGGAACTTCCATCAGGCGCTTTGCAAGGGTCTCGTAATCGCTGAAGTGGCGGAACAGCGTCTGCGCATCGGAGTGTTCGAAGTTGTAGGTGGACTGTTCGACTTCATTTTGATGAAAGACATCGCGGTAAAACACTCGTCCATTCGGGCCCTCTGTCCAGATGAGATCGTAGACGCTCTCAACGCCTTGCAAGTACATCGCCAGGCGTTCGAGTCCATATGTAATCTCACCGGTCGTCGGGGTGCAGTCCAGGCCGCCAACCTGCTGAAAATAGGTGAACTGAGTGACTTCCATGCCGTTGAGCCAGACTTCCCAGCCCAGACCCCAGGCTCCCAAAGTCGGATTTTCCCAATCATCTTCAACAAAGCGAATGTCGTGCTCGGTTGGGCGAATACCCAGTGCCTCAAGGGAGCCGATGTAGAGGTCCAGAATATTTGGAGGTGCGGGTTTCAGCACCACCTGGTACTGGTAGTAGTGCTGCAGGCGGTTAGGATTTTCACCGTAACGCCCGTCTTTGGGGCGCCTCGAGGGTTGCACGTACGCAGCCCGCCAGGGTTCGGGACCGATTGCCCGTAAAAAGGTGGCGGTGTGGGAGGTGCCGGCGCCAACCTCCATATCGTAGGGCTGGAGCAGGGCGCAACCTTGTTGATCCCAATACTCCTGCAGGCGCAGGATAATTTGCTGAAACGTGATCATGAAAATTTGTACGCATGAAAGGCGAAATAAGGGTTCATTTTAGCTTGGGGGCGAGATGTGTGCGCTCTGAAGAGGGGGGGCTGGAGACTGTTTGGCCATGAATCGCCTATGATTTGAAAAATACAGCCACTTTTATTGAATTTTCTGCCTTTTTCCTAAGGAGTACTCATGTCAAGTCTGGTCAGTGTGGATTTCACCGAAGGTATCCTGATCATCACGATCAATCGCCCTGAGGCGCGAAACGCCATCAGTTTCGACACGGCCCAGCAGCTTTCCGCGGCGTTCGATGAAATGGATGCCAGAGAGGACGTGAGAATTGGCATTTTGACCGGAGCGGGCGGCACATTTAGCTCGGGCATGGATCTCAAGGATTTCGCCAAGACGCGCAAGCGTTCGGCGGTCGAAGGCAAGGGGTTCGGCGGACTGAATGAAGCGCCTCCACAAAAGCCTTTGATTGCCGCCGTCGAGGGCTATGCCGTCGCGGGTGGTTTCGAGATGGTGTTGGCCTGTGATTTGATTGTGGCGGCCAACAACGCGAATTTTGGTTTGCCTGAGGTCAAGCGTGGACTTGTGGCGGGTGCGGGCGGTCTGGTGCGTTTACCGCGCCAAATTCCTTACCATATTGCAATGGAAGTTCTGCTCACTGGCGACATGTTGTCGGCACAACGCGCCCATCAGTTTGGACTCGTGAATGTGATGGCAGATCCTGGTCAGGCCTTGTCTGAAGCGATCGGTTTGGCTCGCCGAATCTGCGAAAATGGACCTTTGGCAATCCAGACAGTCAAACGTGTGGTGAATAAAGGACTGGATTTTCCAGCCGCCGACATGTTTGATTTGCAGCGTCCGTTGATCGAGCACATTTTTATGTCTGAAGACGCGAAAGAGGGCGCGACGGCATTTGCTGAGAAACGCAAGCCTGTCTGGAAGGGCAAGTAAGCGCGAAGTAATCGCGTTAAATGACAACAATTGATTCAAGACACTAAACGTTTTAAACATAGATAGGTATCTCCATGTCCATCACCATTCAAGAAGAAGATTTCGTCAATTCGATCGCCGATGCGATCCAGTTCATCAGCTATTACCATCCTGCGGATTACATCAAGCATCTGGCACGTGCGTATGAGCGCGAAGAAAGCCCGGCTGCCAAGGATGCGATTGCTCAGATCCTGACCAACTCGCGCATGAGCGCCGAAGGACGTCGACCGATTTGTCAGGATACCGGCATCGTCAATGTGTTTCTGAAAATCGGTATGGATGTGCGCTTCAACTCCAAAAAGAGTATTCAGGAGCTGTGTGACGAAGGTGTGCGTCGCGGCTATCTCAACCCTGACAATCCGCTGCGCGCCTCGGTGCTGGACGATCCAATTTTCTTGCGCAAAAACACTAAGGACAATACGCCCTGTATCGTCAACGTTGAGCTGGTTCAGGGCAACACCGTTGACGTTCAGGTGGCTGCAAAGGGCGGTGGTTCGGAAAATAAATCCAAGCTTGCGATGCTCAATCCCAATGATTCGATTGTCGACTGGGTATTGAAAACCGTACCAACAATGGGTGCCGGCTGGTGTCCGCCAGGGATGCTCGGAATTGGCGTGGGTGGCACAGCAGAAAAAGCGGTGCTGATGGCTAAGCACTCCCTGATGCAAGATCTGGATATGTATGAGCTGCTTGAGCGCGGGCCAAGCAACAAACTTGAAGAGTTGCGCATAGAGATTTATCAAAAGGTGAATGCGCTCGGAATCGGTGCGCAGGGCCTCGGTGGTTTGACGACCGTGCTCGATGTGAAAATCGAGACTTTCGCCACGCACGCTGCATCGTTCCCGGTTGCCATGATTCCAAATTGCGCCGCGACACGTCATGCGCACTTTGTGCTGGATGGCTCGGGTCCCGCTCATTTGCATCGGCCTTCTTTGTCAGACTGGCCCGATGTGCATTGGGCACCGGACTACAAGTCATCCAAGCAAGTTGATCTGAATAAGCTGACACGCGAAGAAGTTGCGAGCTGGAAGCCCGGTCAGACCTTGTTGCTGAATGGAAAAATGCTGACGGGTCGTGATGCGGCACACAAGCGCATTCAGGACATGCTGGCCAAAGGCGAGCCTCTCCCAGTGGATTTCCACGGCAAGATGATTTACTACGTCGGTCCCGTTGACCCCGTGGGCGACGAGGTGGTCGGACCGGCCGGCCCCACGACGTCCACGCGCATGGATAAGTTCACCGACATGATGCTGGAGAAAACAGGCTTGTTCGCCATGATCGGCAAGGCCGAGCGCGGTCCAGCTACGATCGACTCGATTCGCAAACACAAGTCGGCGTATCTGATGGCAGTGGGGGGAGCGGCCTACTTGGTGTCCAAGGCGATACGCGGCGCAAAGGTGATTGGCTTTGAGGATCTGGGCATGGAAGCCATCTACGAATTCGATGTCGTGGATATGCCTGTCACGGTTGCGGTGGACTCCAATGGCACGTCGGTCCATACTACCGGGCCCAAGGAGTGGTCGGCTAAGATTGCCGGGATTCCGGTTGTAGCAGGCTAATAGACTGGCGTACAGAGAGGCTCAGCGCGACGCGCCGAGTCTTTCTTGTGCCATCTCGCGTAATTTGACGCGCTGGAACTTGTCGCCATTCGCACTCGCTGTGGCGGGAAATGCGTCGATGAACCATAGATGTACCGGGACTTTGAAGGCTGCAAGTTGGCTCGAAAGCCTTGAGAGGATGCGAGCAGGCTCCGTTGTGACGGCCGTTTCATCTATATCTCGCGCTGTTGAAGCAATCACAAACGCAACGGGCCTGAGTTGTCCCTCTATCTCCACGCCAACGACTTGCGCGCTTTTAATTTCGGGCTGTTCTGCTAAAACCTGCTCAATTTCAGTCGGGTCGACCAAAAAGCCACCCAAACGCATGGTGTCACCCATTCTTGACTGATAGACAAAGCTGCCATCTGTCCTGACATACCCCAAATCACCTGTTTTAAAAAATCCATCCTCAGTAAAGACCTGTCGAGTTGCCTCTGGATTGTTGAAATAGCCTTTGAATAAAGTTGGCGAATGGATTTCAAGCTCGCCCGAGACGCCTGACGCACAGAGATCCCCCGAATCGGGGTCGCGTGCGCGCACGCTTGCGAGCGCCCCTGCTGCGGGACGTCCGCCACCGAGAGCCCGTTCTTCAATCGGGAGGTCGGGGTCTTGCAAAGAGAAGAGCGCTAGCACCTCACTCGAGCCATACAGCCCGCGCATTGGAATACCGCGAGGAATAAGAGTTTTAGCTAGGTCGATGAAACGCGGACTGAAGGCTGCAAAGCCGAATGTTTTAAGTGAGGGGAACGGCACGGGGTCGGCTTGTTCAATCAAGCGTCGCAACATTTCATCGCTGCCAAATACGTGCGTGATCTGTGTATGTTGAATCAATGCAGCCGCAGCGCGTCCCTCAAAGAAATCCATTAGGACAACCGGCATGCCTGCGGCAATGGCGGCGAGCGCACTGTTTAAACCAAAGACACCACAAAGCGGCAGAGCCGCAAGCAGTTTGTCACCGGACGCACCGAATGCATAACCAGACGCCACATGACGCGCATGTTCACTGAGCGTGCGTTGCGTGTGCATGACAAGCTTGGGACCTTTAGTAGTCCCGGAGGTCGTAAAGAACGCGATGTTTTGATCTGCGAGCGCAGGCGTTTCAACACGCTCTCGCTTGGCGGTTAAAGGAACGTCTGCATTTGACTGGTCAGGCTGCGTTCGGTGCGATCCGTAGGCGATCACAGGGCGATTCAGCAGGCGTGCGGGCGTTGTGTCATTCGCATCCAGCATGATGACTCGGCGCAGGTGTAAAAGGGCGTCTGGATCAACTCCTTCAACAACAGCTGCAAAGTCGATTTTCTTGAAATTGAGTTGCAAAATAAGCGTGGTCGCTTGAGAGTTGGTCAAGATATATTGCAACTCATGCGCACGGTATTTTGTGTTGACGGCGACAAGTGTCGCGCCGATTCTGGCAAGCGCAAAAAGCAGAACAAGCCATTCAACACGGTTGACCAGCCACACTGCGACATGATCACCCGGTTCAATTCCCTTTTCCCTGAGCCAGGCGCTTGTTGCCTGAACCTCTTGCTCAAACTGTCGATAGGTCGTCGTAAGACCTTCCTGAAGGAGCATGACGGCGTTTGGGTTGCGCTCTAGATGCTTCTGATAGATCGAATAAAGCGTACCCGAATGCGACATATCAATACAATTCCATCAGTTCAGTGTTGTTGCTGAATGCCTCTGGCGAGCCTTCACGAATGATTTGACCCGATTTCATGACGATGACACGATCTGAAATTTTCAGTGCTTCGCGGACATTTTGCTCAACAATCAGAATCGACATTTTGCGTTCTTGCTGCAGGGCGCGGATCGGACCAGCCAGATCTTGAAACAGTTTAGGTGCCAAGCCGATTGAAGGTTCGTCGAGTAACAAGCAGCGAGGCTGGCTTAACAGCGCGCGCCCAAGCGACACCATCTGCTGCTGACCACCCGAGAGGGTGCCGGCTCGTTGCGTATAAAAACGTTTGATCATGGGTAATACATTCATCACCCATTCGAGACGAGCGGTTTGTTCACCGGCGGGAATATTATTCGCCCAGAAGCCAAGCTTCATGATTTCGGCCACAGTCAGACCCGGAAAAATGCCGCGACCTTCAGGGACAAGTGCGATCCCCGCGGCGCTGAGTTCCCGGGGATCCGGTTTGTTGATTGCTTTGCCTTCAAGCGTCAGTGAGCCATGCTCGAGTGGCACGAGTCCAAACAAAGCTTTCAGCAGCGTGGATTTACCTGCGCCATTGTGACCAATCAGACACAAGACTTCGTTGTATTGAAGACTAACGCTGAAGTCTTCGAGAACAGGACGTCCGCCGTAGCCGACGCGCAGATTGTGTGCTTCGAGAAACGGGCCTTGGCTCATGAGCGGTCTCCAAAATAAATCGCCGCCAAATGCGGGTCTTTCAAGATGTCTTGCGAGCTGCCTTGCGCCAGCAACTTGCCTTGATCCAGAAAGGCCACACGGTCTGAGAGTTTGATCACGATGTCAAGATTGTGTTCGATGATGCAGATGGTGATGCCGCGTTTGGCGTAGTCGCGCAAGAGCGTGACAAATCGTTCGAAAGAGCGCGGGTCGAGCCCGGAAGCCGGTTCATCAAGCAACCACAACTTGGCTTCGCTTGCCATGATCCTCGCGAGACTGAGAAATTTACGCTCAGCATAAGCAAGGTCCACAGCACGCTCTTGACGTTTATCGCTAAGCTGGGTCTCTTCGAGAATCTCCGTCACGCGTTGTTCGGCGGCTGCTTGGCCGCCTTGCCAGAGCCAACTGCTGCGCTCCATCACGGTCATGATGTTTTCTTCGACCGTCATTTGATTAAAGAGCCGCAAGTCTTGAAACGTGCGCGCAATACCCATGCGCGCGATGCGCCAGGGCTCGATGCCCTTTAACGGTTTGCCAAGCCAGTGAACAGTACCGCTTGTGGGCACCAAGTGTCCAGTGATGAGGTTAAAGAGTGTTGTCTTGCCCGCGCCATTCGGACCGACTAGCGTCGTGATGACACCGGCGGGCAAATCCATCGTGACATCAGAGATGGCCTGCAGTCCGCCAAAGTTCTTATTCAACGCACGAATTTCAAGAAGGATTTCCTGGCCGGGTGCGTCAGTCATTTTTTCTTTCGCCGAGGCGTCCGAGAGAGGTGTTGCCGTCGCGTGCATCATGCTGCTTTCCCCTTGGTTCGACCGCCAACCAGACCACCCGGTCTATACATCATGAGCAAGACCATTGCCAGGCCGTAAATGATTTGCTGAATGGTGCCGAGTTCCGAAGGCGGTAGAAAGGGAAGGTAGGTCAATGCTGCGGGTAAAGACATCAGCAAAGCCGCACCTACAATCGGACCGAACAAGGTGCCTGTTCCTCCAATAATCACCATGGCCATCAACAGAATCGACATCTCCAGCATGAAGCTCTCAGGGTTGATAAAGCTCATATAAAAAGCATAGAGAGAGCCCGCGACGCCGGCGAGACCGGCAGACACCGCAACGGATAGAGTCTTGACTGCATTCACGTATTTGCCATAGGTTTGCGCAGCCGACTCGCTGTCTCGAATTGCCATCAGGCTGCGTCCAAAGCTTCCCCGGACCAAGAGTGCCGTGATGCCGAGGACGAGCAGCAAAATGACAAAGGCAAGAGCGAGAAAAGCAGTGTCATTATTGAAGACATAGCCAAACAAATTCGGACGAGGAATCCCAATCATGCCACCGAGTCCGCCCGTGACCGATTTCCATTCGGAAAAAATGGTGACACCGATCACTTGCAAACCAAGCGAGGCGGCAACGAAATACTCGCCTCTGACGCGCAGTGCCGGGAGTGCGAGCGCCATGGACAGCACTGCGGAAATCGTTGCTGAAGCCAGCAGGCAAAGCAACAGTGAATCGCTATAGTTCAGCGCAAGGTAGGCCGTCGCATAAGCGCCCACTCCAAAGAAGATTGCGTGCGCGAGGGAGAAAATTCCCGCATACCCCATGATGAAGTTCAAGGTCAGAGCGAGGATGCCGTTGATGCAAAAAAGGACCGCGATGTTTTGTAGATAGGCAATCATGAGGTGTCCTTCCTTAAGTAACCGTAGCTCGACCGTACACGCCACCGGGACGGAACAGGATGAACAGGAATAAAATCACGAACGTGACGGCTTCGCTCCATTGGGGATCGATAAAGGCGAGACAAAGATTCTCTGCCAGTCCGAGCAGCAGTCCCGCGACAGCGGCGCCCCTCAAACTACCGACTCCTCCGACAATGGTCGCGGCAATACTGATGAGCATGATGTGATGCCCCATCGCCGGGTTCAGTCCTGACGTGGCTGCCGTCAAGATCGCCGCGGGCACAACAAGAATGGAACCAATCAGAAAGACATATTGAGAAAGGCGTCGGGGGGTAAGACCGTAGACTTCGATCAGTGCGGGATTTTCACCCAGCGCACGCAGTGCGATACCAAGATTGGTCCGGGTCAGGAGCCATTGCAGCAAAGCGAAAGAGACGATTGCGCAGACAAACACCACACCCGCAATCGGCGCGATGAAGAGCCCTGGAACCAGCTCTATACTTTTGCTCAAGGGTGTGCTGACAGTCACCATGCCTCGCCCAAAGACGATCGAGATCACGTTTTGGACAACGATGGCTGCGCCAAACGAGGCGACGAAAACGGTAAAGAAAGAACCTTCATGGCGCTGGATGACTGCATAGACCCAGCGATCCAGGAGGATGCCGAACAAACCTGCTGCGGCGGCTGAGGCAAGCGCGGCGAGTGGCCAGGCCCAGCCGAGCACAGCGTAGCATTCATAAAAAACAAAGCCCGCGATCGTAAAGGTTGCGCCATGCGCGGCGTGAAAAATTCGGGTCATGCCGAAAATCAGCGAGAACCCCGCCGCAATCAGTGCATACAGTGCACCGGTTTGCAGCCCATTGGCGAGCAGTTGGGCAAACAGCATGGATCAGTTTCCTGGTAAGACAAAAAGGACGCGTGGGCGGATATCCCCCACGCGTTGACTGACTCGAGTCTTTATTTGCTCGTTGTGATCAGTTTGCTTGTGCCGTCACCTACGATTTCATTGATCTGGATCGGTGACTTGACGGTGCCATCATCAGCAAAGGAGACGGTTGCGCCCACGAACTGAAAGTTTTTGGTGGCTTTGCGCTGTGCAAGCAGATTTTCGCCTGTCACAGGCTTACCAGCTTTTTCAAGCGCGGCAGCCAACTCGGCAAAGGTCAACACGGCGTTGTAGTAATTGAGCACATACATGTTTGGCTCTTTGCCGTATTTCTTTTTATAGTCTTCTTCGACGCGCTTGGTCAGAGGATCATTTTTATCAAGCGAGACTTGCTGACTGGTGTAGACGAGACCTTTGGCTTCTGGAAGCTTCAGGATCGAGGGTAAAGACATGGCCGAATAGCTTGCCAGAGGTTGGCTAACGCCATTGTCACGCAGTTGCTTGACCAGTTGAACCTGCTGGTTGCCATAGGTTGCGATGTAAACGGCATCGGGTTTTGTGTCACGAATGCGGGCGGCAACACCAGAAAACTGTTGCGCGGTGGTTGGGATAGAAAAAGATCCGACCACTTCGCCGCCAGCTGCTTTGACTTCCTTGGTCAGGTCCTTCAACACAGCTTGACCGAGTGGATCGTCAACATATACGAGTGCAATCCGCTTGTAACCTTTTTCCTTGACCAGGTATGGCACCATCGCGGTGACTTCAAAGTTGGCCAGTGGAATGGTGTTCCAGAAGTAGTCGCCGAGCATGGCGAGGTCAGGACCGACGCCGCCACCATTGACCATGACGGTCTTGGTGCGCGCACCAATTGGAGCCATCGCCTTGGACACGCCTGTAAACGCTGACAAGACAAAAGGCACCTTGTTCACGTTGATCAGCTTGTTGGCTGCAATGACACCCTGAGCCGGCAGTGCCTGACTGTCCTCATATACGGCCGTGAGTTTTCCGGACAATTTTTTGTCGGCGTTGATGTGCTCGACAGCAAGGTCAACGGCTGAGCTAAAAACCTGACCGTACTCGGCGTTGGCTCCACTCAGGGGAAAGGCGGCTCCAATGACATAGTCTTTGGCAAGCGCGGGGGTGGCAAGTGCTGCGTGCAATAACGTTAAACCAACAAGTAGTTTTTTCATTCTTTTTGTCTCCGAGTTTATAAATAAACTAAATTGAATCGTGCGTTGTAGTTACTCATGCAGAGGTGTGTTTAGGGTGCACGCCCCAGCAATTCTTTTAGAATTTCATCGGTGTGCTGCCCTAAAAGAGGGGCTGCGCGTTTGTATTGAACGGGTGTTGCCGAAAAAATCATGGGGCTCGCTGTGGTCGGCGATGTACCGCCCGTGGGATGTGGAATGTTTTTCCAGATCTCACGCGCCTTGACTTGCGGATGATCAAACACTTGGTCAATTGTTTGGATGGGACCGCAAGGCACGCCGACGGCTTCGAGTTTGGCGATCCATTCATCGCGCTTTCCGGTCTCCATGATTTTCTCAAGGACAGGGATCAACTCGCTGCGATGAAGAATGCGCTGGCGATTGGTGACGAATCGCGGGTCTGTCGCATACTCCGGTATCCCGATCGCACCGCAAAAGGAGCGGTACTGGGAGTCGTTACCGACTGCAACAATCATGAAACCGTCAGAAGTTTTAAAGACCTGATAGGGGACGACGTTCTGATGGGCATTTCCTGCGCGTCCCGGCGCGACGCCTGACGTCATGTAATTCAGGTTCTGGTTCGCAAGCATTGAGATATGGCAGTCCAGCAACGCAATATCCAGGTGCTGTCCCAAGCCGCTGCGATTGCGCTCTTGCAGTGCAGCCAAGATTGCAACAGAGGCGTACATGCCTGTAATAATGTCTGTGACGGCGACACCGGCTTTTTGTGGTCCGCCGCCCGGCAAATCATCACGCTCCCCAGTAATGCTCATCAGGCCACCCATGCCCTGAATCATAAAGTCATAGCCAGGACGCTCGGCATAAGGTCCGGTCTGGCCAAAGCCCGTGATGGAGCAATAAATGAGCTGTGGAAACTCATCTTTCATGCTTTCGTAATCGAGGCCGTACTGTTTGAGGCCACCAACCTTGAAATTTTCAACCAGAATGTCGCAGTGCTTGGCAAGCTCTTTGACGAGCTTGATGCCCTCGGGGCTTGCCAAGTCGATTTCAATGGAGCGTTTGTTTCGATTCGTGCTGAGGTAATAGGCTGCTTCAGTCGTATCCTGACCGTTCTGGTCTTTAAGAAACGGCGGTCCCCATGCCCGCGTGTCATCACCAAGCTTTGGACGTTCGACCTTGATGACATCGGCTCCCAGATCGGCGAGATTTTGTGTGCACCATGGACCCGCCAATACTCGGGACAAGTCCAAGACTCGAATACCCTCGAGCGGAGCACGGCGCTGAGGGGTGTTCTGCTGTTTCACATCAGTGGTCATGCTTTGATTCCTGCGAAGCCATGGCTTAAAACGACTACATCGCGTTCGGCGACTTTCGCCCGAAAGCGTACAGCATCCTTGCCATCGCGCCAAATCTCGCAGACCAAGGTTTCGCCGGGAAAAACGGGAGATGAAAATCGGGTATGCAAGGCTGTGAGCTTTGAGGCATCGTTGTCGCAAGCTGCTTGAACGATCGCGCGCGCTGCCACCCCATATGTGCACAGGCCATGCAGGATGGGGCGCGGATAGCCCGCGCGTTCGGCAACCGCGGGATCTGCGTGCAACGGATTGTTGTCCGCGCACAAACGGTAAATCAACGCCGCTTGAGGCAAGGTGGGCAGTGAGCAGGTCATGTCGGGCACACGATCCGGGGTTGCTTCCAAGGGTGGCGGGCTGTCATCTGAATGGCTTAAGCCACCGTCACCCCGACAAAACGTAGTTTGTCCAAGTGTGACCAGATGATTACCCGCGCCATCGTGCAGGGTGCGTTCCGAGAGTACGAGCGCACCCTTGTCCGCACCTTTGTCGATGACATGCGTGATGCGTGTGCGACCAATGATGCGCCCGGCAGGGGGCAAAGGCTTATGAATAGTCAGGCGTTGCTCGCCATGCACCAGTTTGACCCAGTTAATGCCAGCCTTTGGATCTTTCATCCAGAATCCAGGATAGCCGAGAACTACTGCCATCGTAGGAAAAGCCTGCATGTTCTGTTCGTACACATACTTCAAATGATGCGGATTAGTAGGTTCTTGACCAAAGCCAATGCCCAAGGCGTACAAAATACTATCGTTTTCTGTATAGGTGCGATCGACTTCCGGGAACACCCAGTTTTTAATCAGCTGATAGTCCATGATTAGATGGGATCCCAGTCAATGGCATCAGGAGATCGTTCCAGCGCCATAAAGTGATGACGCATGGCGGGTGCTGCGATTTCAGCGATCGCTTCCGGCGTCCAGCCAGTGCTCATGTGAACGGAACGGATGGGGCGAGGCTGGCTAAATAACATGATTTCATTGGCGCGCACGCCGAAAATCTGACCCGTCACATCTTTAGCCTGTTCGCTGGCAAGATAAACAGCCATCGGGGCGATTTTGTGCGCTTCCATTTTCTGGAGTTTGGTGACGCGTGCCTTTTCCTCATCAGTATTAGCGGGAATCGAACTGGTCATACGGCTCCAGGCGAATGGCGCGATACAGTTTGAGCGAACATTGAAGCGCTGCATGTCGAGCGCAATTGACTTGGAGAGCGCGGCGATACCGAGTTTGGCGGCAGAGTAATTGGCCTGCCCAAGGTTGCCGATCAGACCGGATGTCGAAGTCATGTGCACGAAAGCGCCTGATTCTTGTTCACGATAATAGTTGGCGGCTGCACGGCTGACAAAGAACGTACCGTTGAGGTGGACATCAATGACCTGCCTCCATTCTTCCTCGCTCATCTTGTGAAAGAGACGATCGCGCAAGTTGCCCGCATTGTTGACAACGATGTCGATACGGCCAAACTTCTGAACAGCTGTTTCGATTATGTTGTGGGCGCTATCACGGGCGGCGACGCTGTCCGTGTTAGGGACGGCTTGTCCGCCAGCCTTGATGATTTCGTCGGCGACTTGTTGTGCTGGCCCTGCACCGGAACCCTCTCCAGCCAGGCTGGCGCCGATATCGTTGACAACAACCTTGGCACCGGCAGCAGCCATGGCCAACGCGATCCCACGTCCGATGCCACCACCCGCACCGGTGACGACTGCGACTTTACCTTCCAACATTCCAATCATAAAGCACTCCAATAATTGATTTCTAAATTTTTAAAATAGTCGCTTGATTTTTTTTAGTTGGGATAGATATTGCCCTTTGTGATGACGTCTTCCCACATTTTGTACTCGCTATCGATGCGAGCGCTCAAGGCCTTGGCATCACCCTTGTCGAGGGAATAGCCACCAGCTTCCACGGCTTTGATGAACTCGGGATTTTTCTTGACGGCATCGACTGCAGCAGTCAGTTTGGCCACGATAGGCTGGGGGATGTTCTTAGGGCCAATGACAGCAAACCAACCCAGGACTTCGTAGTCGGCAATGCCGGCCTCGATCATGGTTGGAATGTTGGGCATGCTTGGGTTGCGCTCTTTAGAGGTGACCGCGAGTCCGCGTGCTTTTCCACTATCGATAAAGGCCTTGCCGGTGCTTGTGATGTCAAACATGAACGTCACCTTGCCACCAATCACATCCACCATGGCGGGTGCATTGCCCTTGTAGGGGACATGCAGCATTTCGGTTTTGGTGGACTGTTTGAGAAGCTCGGCTGATAAATGATTGGAGCCTCCGAATCCGGCGGAACCAAAACTGACTTTTTGGGGATTCTTGCGTGCGTAGTCCACCAACTCACCAACAGTTTTGGCCGGAATTTGCGGGCCGATCAGCAACACGTTCGCATAGTTCACAATGGGACTGATGAGCGTAAAGTCAGTACGCGGGTTAAAGAGCTTGCTGCGCTGGACAATCGGCGAGATAGTCAGGCTCGGGCTCGCGACAAAGTTCAGCGTGTAGCCATCCGGAGTCGCTTTGGCAGTTGAGTCCGCGCCAATCATTCCGCTGGCGCCCGCTTTGTTTTCAACCACAACGGTTTGCTTGAGTTCGTCGCCTAGAAAGCGCGAGAAGATGCGTGCGGTGGTATCGACTGGGCCGCCGGGTGAGTAGCCGACGATTAGTTTAATCGGACGATCAGGCCAATTGGCTTGAGCAAGCGCTGATGTGGTGGCACCAAAGGTGAGCGTTAACCCACATGCGATTTGTAAGGCCTGGGTAATAGCTGATTTGAATAATTTGTGAGTCATAGTCGTTCCATTTCAAAATTAGTTTATTTTTGCACCAGAGTCTTTCACTGCTTTGTTCCACTTAACGAGTTCAACTTCAATATGTTTGCCAAATTCGGCGGGTGTTGATCCAACCATCTCGTATCCATTTGCATTGAGTTGTTCTTTGATTTTCGGATCGGCGGCGACTTCGGCAAAGGCTTTGCTCAAATTGTCGACAATCGCTGCAGGTGTTCCGGCAGGAGCCAAAATACCGTACCACACATTCACTTCAAAGCCTGGCAAGGTTTCCGCGACTGTTGGGACGTTTGGCAAAATCGACGCGCGCTGAGCGCCTGTGACAGCGATCGCCTTGAGCTTGCCGGTTTTGACCTGCTGGTAAGAAGTTGAAATACTGTCAAACATGAAATTGACTTCATTGCCGAGCATGGCGATGACAGCAGGACCACTACCCTTGTAGGGGATGTGTGTCATCTTGGTGCCAGTCTGAGATTTGAACAACTCCACAGCCAAGTGACTGGTGTTGCCGTTGCCCGCTGAGGCATAGGAAAGTTTGTCAGGGTTCTTCTTAGCGTACTCGATCAGTTCTGTGATCGTATTCGCAGGCGTCGCCAAGGGGGCGGCAACCAGTAAAGGCAGTGTGGCCACAAGAGATACCGGGGCGAAATCCTTGCGGGTATTGTAGGGAAGCGAGGGGTATAGGGCATCGTTGATCGCGTGGGCAGTCAACACCATTAGAATGGTGTTGCCATCAGGTTTGGCGCGAGCCAAAGCTTGGGTCGCAATCGTTCCGCCAGCGCCCGCTTTGTAATCGAGCACAACGGTACGACCGAGTTTCTTTTGCAACTCGGGCAGCATGGGGCGCGCAAGCATGTCGGCGCTGCCGCCGGGAGGGTAAGGAATAATCAGTGTGAGTGGTTGACTCGAGGAGCTCTGGGACAATGCCAGACTGTGTGCGACGAGGGTCACCGCGCCTAAAGCCAGACGCAGGCCAATTGAAAAACTTTTCTTCATGTGTTGTCTCCTGGTTGACTGAACCCAAATGGGACCCAGTGCAAATGAGCGTGTGCCCGCCCTTGATGTGTAGTTATTGTGAACCATACTCCATTGCGCGCTATTGATGACTACCCGTAGTACGGGTTGCCTTGTGCGTCGCGGCGAATTGTCGAAAGCTTGGCCGACGCTTTCAGCGGAGCACCTGTTTTTTTCTGCAAGGCATCCATTGAGAGCCCTTCCACGATTGCACGCACTTCGAAACCACCAGGCGTGAC
This sequence comes from Zwartia vadi, assembly GCF_030410375.1. Lineage (GTDB taxonomy): Bacteria > Pseudomonadota > Gammaproteobacteria > Burkholderiales > Burkholderiaceae_B > Zwartia > Zwartia vadi. Next base: position 99,501 of record NZ_JAUHHE010000004.1, on the reverse strand, counting down.
ATCGATAATTGCCAAGTCAGTGTAGATCTGATCGACCACGCCCGCTCCGGTCAGCGGATAGGTGCACTGTTTCATCAGCTTGGGTGATTGATCTTTGAGTACATGTTCCATCATGACGATGACATTGCGCGCACCGATCGCGAGGTCCATTGCGCCGCCGATTGCTGCGATCGCATCGGGCCCTGAGGTGATCCAGTTCGCCAAATCGCCGTTCTCCGCCACTTGAAAACCACCCAGTACAGAGTAATCGAGGTGACCACCACGCATCATCGCGAAAGAGATCGTGTGCTCAGTGATGGACGCACCATCCAGTAGGGTGACGGGCGTCCGGCTGGCGTTGATCAGATCGGTGTCGATCTCGTCTCCAACTGCTGCGCGCCCCATCCCTAAAATTCCGTTTTCGCTATGAAGCAGTATTTCGCGGTCTTTTGGTAAAAAATCAGCGACCTGTGTGGGCATGCCAATGCCAAGATTGACGACCGAGCCATCGGGAAAGTCATGGGCGACAAGATAGGAAATTTCGGCGCGCGAAAGCGGTTTGAATGTATTGGCTGCGGCTGTGCTCATTGCTCGCCTCCGATTGAGACAACTGATTGAACAAAAATTCCGGGGGTCATGACGTGTTCCGGGGCCAGTTCACCAAGCGGCACAACGCGGTTGACTTGGGCGATGGTGTGTTTGGCTGCCATACACATGACCGGTCCAAAGTTGCGGGCGGCCCAGCGGTAGGTCAAATTGCCCCAACGATCGCCAAGATCGGCGCGCACAAGCGCGAAATCCGCTGAAAGAGGCTGCTCGAGTATGTAACCCTTGCCATCGATTACGCGTTGTTCTTTACCTTCGGCGATGAGTGTGCCGTAACCCGTTGGGGTGAAAAAGGGTCCGAGTCCTGCGCCCGCGGCACGTAAACGCTCTGCAAGAGTGCCTTGCGGCATGCACTCGAGCTCGACCTGGCCTGCTCTGTATGCGTTGGCAAACACATCCGAATTGGCTGGGCGGGGGTGCGAGCAAACGATCTTGCGTACGCGGCCGGCCTTGATCAGTCCTGCGATGCCAGTCTCGTGTGTGCCTGCATTGTTACTGATGATGGTGAGTTCGCGCAGTCCTTTATCGAGGACAGCTTTCATGAGTTCAAAAGGAATGCCCGCATCCCCAAAACCGCTCACCATGATGGCTGCGCCATCTTGAATAGGATCGATGGCTTCTTGCAGGGACGCTTTTATTTTATTGAGCATGCTGTCTCCATGTCAGGCATTTGGTTGAAAAGAACGCATAGACGTCTTGTATTAGGGTTTTCATCAATATGAATGCACTGAAGATAAAAAAGGGGCTTTCATGAATCTTTCGGATTGTAGGGGGATTTTTACAAGGCGGAGGCGGGCGGGCATTTTCACTTGCTGAATGCGGACTTCCAAAATGACAGACAAGTCCAAGGCTCGAGGGCGTTAACATATCGTGCACAGGAGAACACTCATGGACTTGACTTGGACCCCAGAAGAGCGCGCCTTTCGTGAAGAAGTGCGCGCGTTCGCACAGGCAAAATTACCCGCCGATTTACGCGCAAAGACTTTTGCCCATCATCGCATCAAGCGTGACGATTATTTACGCTGGCATCGTATCTTGGCTGAGAAAGGTTGGGGGGCACCAAGCTGGCCCAAGGAGTATGGCGGTACCGGCTGGAATGCCGTTCAACGTATGATTTTTGAAATCGAATGCTTTAAAGCAGGTGCGCCGCGTTTATTGCCTTTCGGTTTGGGAATGATTGGCCCTGTCCTGATCAAATATGGCAGTCAAGCGCAAAAAGACCGATTTTTGTCCCGCATCATCAACGTGGATGACTGGTGGTGTCAGGGTTACTCGGAACCGGGCTCTGGATCCGATTTGGCTTCGCTGAAAACTCGCGCCGAGCGCGTAGGGGATCGCTACATCATCAACGGCCAGAAAACCTGGACGACACTGGCGCATTATGCGGACTGGATGTTCTGTCTGGCGCGCACCGACCCTTCTGCCAAGGCGCAACGCGGCATCTCAATGATCCTGATTGATATGCGCCAACCCGGCGTGCAAGTCAGGCCGATCAAGACGCTTGATGGTGGCGCCGAAGTCAACGAGGTCTGGCTCGAAAATGTCGAGGCACCTCTGGAAAATCTGATTGGCGAGGAAAACAACGGTTGGACCTACGCAAAGTATTTGCTCGGACACGAGCGTAGCGGCATCGCCGGTATTGGACACTGTCATCGCGAGCTCGCCATCCTCAAGTCGCTCGCTGAACGAACGATGGCAAGTGGTGAGTCTCTGAGCCTGAATCCTCGTGTGCGCGACAGTATCAATCGTGTCGAGGCGCAAGTCCTCGCACTCGAGATGATGGTGTTGCGCGTAGCGGCCGATGAGTCAAGCGACCCGGGACCAAAAGCCTCCATTCTTAAAATCCGCGGCTCCGAGCTGCAGATGGAGTTGGCCAAGTTGCAAATGCAAGTCGCCGGTGCGGATGCCTGGCCTTACGATCCTGAATGGATGTTGGCCGAGTCTGATTTTCACGGTCCGGGACCGGAGTATTCGGCCGCTGCAGCCGCCGCTTATTTCGACATGCGCAAAACGGCCATTTATGGCGGAACCAACGAGGTTCAAAAAGGCATTATCGCCAAGCAAATTATTGGGGTCTAGGACACATCATGGATTTTTCATACTCAGAAGAGCAACGGATGTTGACGGACAGTCTGCGTCGTTTGATCGCGGACAACTGGACTCGACCTAAGCGCCGCGCGCGTCAAGAAGCAGGTAAGTTGGATGTCGCGGCGTGGAATAGTTTGGTTGAACTCGGCGTAGGTGGTTTGTTGGTACCCGAGGCGTTTGGCGGTTTTGGTGAAACACCTGCCACGATGCTGGCTGTTCATCAAGAACTCGGACGGGGTCTGGTGAGTGAGCCCGTGATTTCCAGCGCGGTGATGGGTGTCACGCTTCTTGCACAGAGTGAGAATCAGGCTCTCAAAGAGAAGTGGCTGACTGCGCACGCCGAGGGCGAGGCGATTCTCGCGTTGGCATGGCAAGAGGAAGGCGAGCGCGATGCGCAGCGCCCATTGTCGACGCGCGCTTCCGCCCATCAAGGCGGCTTCCAGTTGGATGGTAAAAAGATTTTGGTCTGGCATGCGGCGGGTTCTGATGCCTTGCTGGTCTCAGTTGTGCTGGATGGCGAAACGGCAGTGTTGTTAGTGCCGACAGACACCGCAGGCGTCACGGTGACGGACTTCCCCACTTTCGATGGTTCACGTGCAGCAACCGTTGTGTTCGAGCGGGTGGTCGTCCCCGCCGGGAATCTGGTTGTAAAAGGTTCCGCCGCCGAAGCGGATCTCAGAGCGGCCTTGGATTTCGGTATTGTCGCGCTTTGCGCGCAGGCGTGTGGCGCGATGGCTTATCTGACAGATAGCACTATTCAATACTTGAAAACGCGTAAGCAGTTCGGACAGCCTCTGGCGAATTTCCAGGTGCTCCAGCATCGTTTGGGTGACATGCTTATTCAGTCCGAAATGGGTTTGTCAATGACCTATGTGGCGGCGATTGGATTGAGCGAAACCGATGCGGACAAGCGCAGCCGCCTGGTGTCAATGGCCAAAGTCGAGGTGGCCGCTGCCGCACGCTTTGTAGGTGAAGCCTCTGTCCAGTCCCACGGTGGTATGGGCGTCACGGATGAGCTTGAGGTTGGCGATTACTTCAAGCGTTTGACCTACCTTGATCTGTTACTGGGCGACACCAACTTTCACTTGCAGCGCATGCAGGATCTGAGTGCTTAACAAGGAAAATGAGATGTCGACGACCGATTTAAATGCCTGGCTAGGCAAGTCCCAGACGGTAGTGGATCGTATGGATCCAGGTCATGCCGCTTGTATTGCCGCGACCCTGGGTGAACCGACCCCGCAAGTTGGCCAGCACGTGCCACACCTGTGGCATTGGGCTTTTTTCCTTGAGACGGTTCCGCTTGCTCAGACGGGTCTGGATGGTCACCCTGCGCGTGGGAGTTTTTTGCCTCCTGCCGACAATCGCAACAGGATGTGGGCGGGTGGACGCGTATCTTTTAATGAGGGACTGCGTGTTGGAATTGAGGCGCAAAAAACCTCAACTGTGTTGGCCATTAAAGAGAAGCAAGGCCGGACTGGTTCCTTGTTGTTTGTCACGGTCAAACACGATATCGTGCAGGAAGGCAAGCTTGTCGTGAGCGAGGAGCAGGATATCGTCTACCGCGAACCTAGCCCGCCAAAACTGCAGGGCACTGAGCCTGCTCCCGCAGCGCAATGGAAAGAGCCCGTCGATCCAAGCCCGGTTCTGCTGTTCAGATACTCTGCTGTCACGTTTAACAGCCATCGCATCCATTACGATCATCCCTATGTCACCCAGACTGAGGGCTATCCGGGCCTGGTTATTCATGGTCCTTTGATTGCGACGCTGATGTGTCGTGCATTTGTCAAAGCCAACCCCAAGATGCGGGTGCGCCATCTCGCTTATCGCGGATTGCGTCCGCTGATCGCACCGACGCCATTCTCTGTCGCCGGTATGATTGCTGGGCCTGGCGAAGCCAAACTCTGGGCTGAGCAAGATGGCACGCTCGCCCACCAAGCAGAACTGAGGTTTGAATCATGAACAAAGCAGGTCCTCGCCCACTCGATGGGATCACTGTTGTCAGTTTGGAACATGCGATTGCCGCGCCTTTCTGTACCCGGCAGCTCGCTGACAACGGTGCGCGTGTCATCAAGGTAGAGCGTCCCGGTGTCGGTGACTTTGCTCGCAAGTATGATGAGCGAACACGCGGAATGGCCTCGCATTTTGTCTGGACCAATCGGTCCAAAGAAAGTCTCACGCTGGATTTAAAACATGAGGACGCGGGTCCGATCTTAAATGAGTTGCTCGCCGAGGCGGATGTGCTCGTTCAAAACTTGGCGCCAGGTGCTGCGGCTCGGATGGGTTTGTCTTTTGAGGCGTTGCATGCGCGTTTCCCGAAGCTGATCGTGTGCGATATTTCCGGCTATGGTGAAGGTGGACCTTACGAAACTAAAAAAGCCTACGATTTGCTGATTCAGAGCGAGAGCGGCTTTATCTCAGTGACGGGCTCACCCGATGCGCCTGCAAAAGCAGGTTGTTCGATCGCGGATATCGCAGCAGGCTCCTATGCATATTCCAGTATTTTGAATGCTTTGTTGTTGCGTCACAAGACCGGTTTGGGGAGCCATCTTGATGTGTCAATGCTCGAGAGTATGGTCGAGTGGATGAGTTTCCCGCTTTACTACGCGTTCGAGGGTCAGCCACCTCCACCTCGTGCGGGTGCAGCCCATGCGACCATTTATCCGTATGGCCCTTTCCCTGTAGGCGATGGCAGCAACGTGATGCTCGGTTTGCAAAACGAGCGCGAGTGGCAAGTGTTTTGTGACAAGGTTTTAAATCAACCCGACTTGGCCAAGGATCCCCGTTATGACTCGACTTCCAAGCGCGTGGCCAATCGTGATGGCTTGCGTGGCTTGATTGTTGACGCTTTTTCAAAGATGACGATTGATCAAGTGATCGACGCCTTGGAAAAGGCGCAGATCGCCAATGCGCGTGTCAACGAAATGAAAGACGTTTGGGCGCATCCACAACTCAAGGCTCGCAATCGCTGGACAGAGGTGCAGACACCTGTTGGTGCTCTGCCGGCATTGTTACCTCCCGCCACGAGCAGCGCTTTCGATGCTCGCATGGATCCCATTCCGGCGATTGGCGAGCACACTTTGTCGATTCTCAAGTCTTTGGGCGTGAGCGATGAGGTGATTGCCAGGCTCGAGGCAGATAAAGCGATTTAAAGCGATAGCGGCCAGACTTTCTGGTCGCGACATTGCTCGAGCAGGTCTGGGATCGTCCCTTGCTCAAGCGCCAAATCAGTCGTGAGCTCACTCAGGGGCTTCAGTACAAAAGCCCTGTTGTGCATGCGAGGGTGGGGCAGTGTCAGTCTGGGTGTATCCATGCTGACACCTTCGTACCAGAGCAAATCCAGATCCAGGGTACGCGGGGCGTTGCGAAACGGGCGCTCGCGCCCGTGAGCCTGTTCAATCGCCTGAAGGACATCCAGTAACGCCAGCGGTTCCAGAGTGGTGGTGAGTCGAGCCACCGTATTGATGAAAGTCGGTCCTTGTGCCTCAACAGGATCACTGCAGTACATTCTTGCCTCAGTGACAGAGTCGATGCCCTGTGTGTGCCTGAGCGTCCCAAGAGCATGCTCGATTGTCTCGCGAGCCTTTCCCAGATTGGCTCCCAACCCCACGAATGCCTGCTTGGCCATCATTTAGTTGTCTGAGTGCGCATCAGAGGAAGAGGAGCGCTCTTTGCCTGCCGTATTCCCGCCACCAGAGCCAGAACTGCGTTTGCGACGACGACTTCTCGCGCGAGGACCTGTTGCGCTTGACTCACGGGGCAGCTTGCTTAGCTCTTCGAGCATGTCTCGGCGACCTTCCTCATCGGCATTCGCCAGATCCATCCACCACTGTGCTAATACACTGTCAAACTGATGGGCAGCCGCGCGCAACTGAAGAAAATCAACAGCTGCTCTAAAACGTGGTTGTTCAAACATTCGCCAGATCGATTTCGGCAGACGCTTTTCAAAACGGGGCTGCATGAACCAGATTTCACGCATGTCGGCACTAAAGCGTTTCTGGATGGCGAGTTTCTCTGTCTGCTCGTCGAGCACGGAGTCAGCAGCCTCCATCAGCGCCTGAATCGAAGGCTCGCCTGCGGCCACCCGCTTTTTCCATCTGATATCGACTTGATGCCAAAGAAGCGCCGCGAATAAAAAGCTTGGGCTGACGGTTTTTCCGCTGCGAACACGGTGATCGGTACGGTCCAACGCCAACTCAATGAAGGCCTCGCCGCCGGGTTGTTCGAGCACGACATCGAGCAAGGGCAAAATGCCTTGATGCAAACCGTCCTGTCGTAATTGCGTCAGGCACTCCATCGCCTGACCACAGGTCAGCAGTTTGAGCATTTCATCGAACAAGCGGGAAGCGGGGACGTTCTCGATGAGGTTGGCCATCGAAGAAAGCGGTTCTTTAGTATCAGGCTCAATTTTCCCCTTCAACTTGACGGCGAATCGCACGGCACGGAGCATCCGCACAGGGTCTTCGCGGTAGCGTGTCCGAGGATCGCCAATCATTCGCACGATGCGATGTTTCAGGTCGTCGACGCCATTGTGATAGTCGATGACTTCTTCGGTCGTGGGATCGTAGTAAAGGGCATTGATCGTGAAGTCACGACGCGCGGCGTCTTGCGCATGGGTGCCGAACTCATTGTCCCGCAAAATTCGACCATGCCCGTCGGTTGATTGCGATTCGGAAGCCGGCGCCCTGAAGGTGGAGGTTTCAATAATCTCCTGACCAAACACGACGTGGACAAGCTGAAAGCGTCTGCCGATAATCCGCGCACGCCTGAACAGCGGACGGATTTGCTCGGGAGTGGCATTGGTCGCCACATCAAAGTCTTTGGGCTCGAGTCCAACGATCAAATCCCGGACGGCACCTCCAACGATATAGGCTTGATAGCCTTCGTGCTGCAAGACTTCGCAGACTTTGATGGCATGGCGTGAGACAAAGCGGCGATCAATGCCGTGCTTGTCTTTACTGATTCGCTTTAAACCCTGTGATTTCTGGCCTAACAGTCGGCCAACAAAGCGTTTAATGGTGTCTGTAAGCATCAGGATTTATCGTCGTCTAGCTTGTTAAAAAGATTCAAAACCGGCCATTTGCGCTGTTGTGCAACTGCCAGCAGACTCTCGCTCGGGTTGGTCACGATTGGATGCGTGACGACCTCAAGCAAGGGTAGATCGTTGATCGAGTCACTGTAAAAATAAGACTCGTCGAAATCGTGCAGTCGCTTGCTTAAGCCTTCGAGCCAGCTGTTCACCCGCAGGACTTTGCCATGTTTGAAACTGGGCGTGCCTAAAATTTTTCCTGTGTAACGACCTGCGATATATTCGGGATCGGTCGCGATCAGAGTGGGGACGCCAAAGGCTCGCGCGATCGGAGCTGTCACAAAACTATTGGTGGCTGTCACGACCGCGCAGAGATCCCCTGCTGCCAGATGCTGTTGGACGAGGTCGATCGCCTGCTTTGTCATGGCGGGTCGAATCACCTTTTGCATGAACTCCTCATGCCAGGCAGCGAGCAAATGCGGAGGATGGGCGGCAAGTAAACCCAGCATGAATTCGGCGGCCTGTTCGGCGGTCAATTCACCCGCGTTGTAGCGGTCCATCAGTTCTTCGTTACGGCGCAAGGCTTCGACGGGATCGCCCGCACGACCGGATTGAGCCATAAAGACGGCCCATTGATAGTCACTGTCAAGCGGCAGCAGTGTGTGGTCAAGATCAAAAAGTGCAAGTCGTCTGGAAGTCATGATTGTAAGAATTCTCGGTCTGTCAGCATTTGGCGAACAAGCGGCACGGTGACGTTTCGGTGTTTGGAGAGTGAATATCGGTCCAATGCGTCCACAAGTGCGAAAAGTTGCCGAATGTCTCGTGTGTAATACGTCAACATCCAGTCAAGGACCTCTTCGGATAACGGCAGTCCGCGTCTGAAAGCGTAAGCCGTCAGGGCTTCGCGCTTTTCCGCATCCGACAGGGGTTCGAGGCGAAATACCAGGTCCCAGCCCAGACGGGTGCGCAAATCTTCGCGCAAGGGCATCATCATCGGCGCACGATCGCCCGCGACAACGAGTCCAAAAGCGTGTTGCGTCGCACCGAGTTCGCGCCAATGATTGTACAGGGCAAACACTGCCCCCTGTTGATCGGCGCTCATTTCCTGAATGTCGTCGACCGCGACGAATTCGGCTTGCCGGAGAGGGTCGATCGGGTCCAGTGGCCGCGTGGCAAGCAACATGATTTCATCGGCTGGGGTGTTCAGGTCGAAGAAATATGCCTGTTTGTCTTTTATGATGGCATGAAGAAGGTGGCTGCGCCCACAGCCGGGCGGTCCCCATAAATACAACGCACGCCCCGGTGACAAGCCCTTTGCCGCATCGATTGCCGCGGCATTTGCGCCCGCCACGGTGTTGTCCAAACTAGGACTTTGGGTGGGGGTGATTTCTAGAAGTAACTGTCGACTCATCGACTCATCGTAAAATTAGTAAAAATACGGACGAAAGTCCACAATTGTCACACAACCACGGCTTTTTCCCATGACTCAACCTCAAGCACCCCTCACTTACCGCGACGCTGGCGTCGATATCGATGCGGGCGACGCCCTTGTTGACCGTATTAAACCCTTGGCGGCACGCACGATGCGCGAGGGCGTTCTGGCCGGTATCGGTGGCTTTGGCGCGCTTTTCGAGGTGCCTAAGCGCTACAAAGAGCCTGTACTGGTCTCTGGTACAGATGGCGTTGGCACCAAGCTCAAACTGGCCTTTGACTGGCAACGTCATGACACGGTTGGTATTGATTTGGTGGCCATGAGTGTCAATGACATTCTCGTTCAGGGTGCCGAACCCCTCTTTTTCCTGGATTATTTCGCCTGCGGCAAGTTGTCGGTGGATGTTGCCGCGCAGGTCGTGGGCGGGATCGCCAAGGGGTGTGAGCTCTCTGGCTGCGCGTTGATTGGTGGTGAGACGGCTGAAATGCCCGGCATGTATCCAGACGGCGAATACGATTTGGCAGGTTTTGCCGTTGGCGCGGCTGAAAAGTCTGCGTTGATTGATGGCAAATCCATCCAGCCCGGAGATGTGGTGTTGGGACTGGCATCAAGTGGTGCGCACTCCAACGGTTACTCTTTGCTGCGTAAGATCTTGCAGCGTGCGAACGCCCGTCCCGAGCAGGACTTTCATGGCCAGCCCTTGGGCGACGTGGTCATGGCGCCCACCCATTTGTATGTCAAGCCGGTGTTGGCGGTATTAAAGGATTTTGGCAAGCAAATCAAAGGCTTGGCCCATATCACCGGTGGTGGCTTAGTCGATAATGTTCCGCGCATTCTGCAGCCGGGCTTGCAGGCGCGCCTGCACCGCGATGCCTGGCAGATGCCAAAGTTGTTTAGCTGGTTACAACAACAAGGTGGTGTGGCGGATGCTGAAATGTATCGGGTATTCAATTGCGGCATTGGTATGGTGGCAGTCGTACCTGCTGGACAAGCGCAAGTCATAAGCGAGGCGTTGCGGGCGCAAGGTGAGACGGTTTATCAGCTTGGCGAAATCGCAGAGTGCGCGCAAACCGATGCGCAAACAGTTGTTCTGTAATTTTTCTGACAGTGATGAATCAGGAAACAATCGTCCGGTCATCAATCAGCTGACCGACGATTGATAAAGCGTGTTCGCATGCCCCGGGCGCATCGGCCTTGACGGTTAGGCGGTTGGGCAGACTCCTTAACCAAGTCAGTTGCCTTTTAGCGAGCTGTCTGGTGGCAGCGATCGCTTGTTCTCTTGCCAGGGCGGGTGTGACTTCTCCTTCCAGCATGGACCACAATTGTCTATAGCCTACGCACCGAATCGAGGGCAAGTTTGTGTGTAAATCACCCCGAGCGTGCAGAGCCTCGACCTCGTGAAGGAAACCCTGTTTCAACATGTCATCAAAACGCTCAGCAATACGCTGGTGCAAGTGACGGCGCTCGACTGGCTCCAGACTCATTGTGATCGTTTGAAGAGGCTGATCAGTTTGCTCGGAAGCGTTCAGAAGTACTGACATGGGTTTGCCACTGATCCGCCAGATTTCTAGGGCACGTTGAATACGTTGACTGTCGTTTGGTGAGAGTCGAATGGCGGTTGCTGGATCGACCGCATGTAATTGGGCATGCATGGCGGGCCAGCCGATTTTTGCCGCCTGCGCTTCGAGTTCTTTTCTGATTTCAGGATCGGCTGTGGGCAGATCATGTAGTCCCTCGCGTAAGGCTTTGAAATAAAGCATCGTGCCACCAACTAGTATCGGGATACGCCCGCGTGCACGGATTTGAGCCACGCAGTCAAGGGCATCGCTTCTAAACGCTGCAGCCGAGTAGGACTCGAGTGGATCGAGAATATCTAAAAGATGGTGGGGGATTGAGGCACGCTCTTCACCAGATGGTTTTGCAGTCCCGATATCCATGCCGCGATAAATCGTGGCTGAATCCACATTGATGATTTCACAGGGCCATTTTTGGGCGATCGCACGGGCTATCGCGCTCTTGCCACTGGCTGTCGGGCCGGCAATGCACAATAGTGACGGTGCGTGTGACGATATCTCAGGAGCAGAGAGCGTTGTCATTGGCCGCGTAGAAACAACTTGTCCAAATCCGACACGCTCCAGTGAATCCAGGTTGGTCGACCATGATTGCACTGGTCCGCCCGTTCAGTTTGTTCCATTTGGCGCAGTAGTGCGTTCATTTCTTCAATTGTCAGTTGTCGATTGGCGCGCACAGCACCGTGACAGGCCATCGTGGCGAGCAGCGTGTTGCGTTGTTCTGTGAGCAGCTGGCTGGCGCCGATCTGCTCAAGGTCGCGAAGAATACCTCTTGCAAGCGCCTCGAGATCGCCGCGTACGAGCATCGCCGGGACAGCGCGCAGTGCCATCGCTTGAGGACCCACGGCAGCCATTTCAAAGCCCAGTTTGTTGATTGTCTCTTCATACTCTTGAACAAGAGCGAGTTCTTTTTCAGTGACTCGAAATACAACAGGCACAAGCAATGTTTGTTGAGGCAGTGACTGTGCGTCCAGAGCGTGTTTCAGTTGTTCGTAGACGACGCGCTCGTGGGCGGCGTGCATGTCGATCAAGGCGAGACCAGAGCTGGTTTGCGCGAGGATATAAATACCGTGCACTTGGGCCAATGCGCGCCCCAACGGCCAGTCGGGGACTGGCTCCTCGAGCGGAGCGTAGAGCGTCTTCCAGGCTTGGGCCGATATGGAGGAATTGGGCGCACCTGTCTCACGTAATGTAAAGGACTGCTGGACGGAGGTTTGCCGAGGTGAAACTGGAAAATCGGACGTAATGTAAGAGGCTTGGGGGGGCAGTGCCGAATCTGTGACTGTTTCGAGAACGCCTGCCGAGACTTGCTGCGCGCCCGCAACGCCGGCGAGTGCCTGAGTGACTGTCTGTTGAACAAAACGATGGACGGCACCAGAGTCTCGAAACCGAACTTCGTGTTTGGCCGGGTGCACGTTGACGTCGACTGCGGTAGGCTCGACTTGTAAAAATAAAACATAAGCGGGCTGGCGGTCGCCATGCAATACATCGGCATACGCGCTGCGCAATGCGTGCGAGACCGTACGATCACGCACGTGGCGACCGTTGACGAATAAGAACTGACGATCCGCACGGGCTCTTGCAGCAGTTGGCCGCGTGACAACGCCCATCAGCGAGATCAAGCCTGCCTGGGCGTTGACTTCAATGCCGTGTTCGTTGAATTCAGGGCCGAGCACATCGCTGATGCGTTTCAGGGCGGAGGTGGGGAGCCATTGTCGGACCGCGCGGTCATTATGAAAGACTCTGAATCCAACTTCCGGAAAGGCGAGGGCGATACGTTCGATCGCATCGATGCAATGACCGAATTCAGTCGCTTCGGCACGTAAAAATTTACGCCTTGCAGGCACGCGGTCAAACAAATACTTCACATCGACTGTTGTGCCCAGAGCGCCGGAGGCTGCGGTCGGTTTGTCAGCGCCCGGCTCCAGACACCAAGCATGCTCGGCTTCTTTCGGACGAGAGATTAATGTGAGCTGTGAGACGGCTGCAATCGAAGCGAGCGCTTCACCGCGAAAACCCATTGAATGCACCGACTCCAGTTCTTCGAGTGAACTGATTTTGCTAGTGGCGTGGCGAGTAAGCGCCAAGGCGAGCTCATCTTTGGCTATACCATTACCATCATCGATGACGGCGATGCGTCGGATACCGCCTGCTTCGAGGCGAATTTCAACAGTTTGCGCACCCGCGTCCACGGCGTTTTCCACCAGCTCTTTGAGCACGGAAGCGGGGCGTTCGATGACCTCGCCCGCTGCGATTTGACTCACAAGCAGGTCGGGTAGGGCACAGATGGGGCGACGGATCGACATAATGCACACGAACAAAAGAGAACCTCTATTCTAGAGGCTTGTCCGGGCAGATGTTCGTATTGTTGACTTAACCGACGTGTGCCAGATGGGGATTGGCTCTGAAAAACTGCTGAATCCCCGTGTGCATGGCCATCGCGAAGCGCTCTTGGGTTTGCGGGCTTCTTAGCATTTGTTCTTCGGTTGGGTTGCTGATAAAAGCAGTTTCAACCAAAACAGAAGGCATGTCAGGTGCGCGCAACACAGCGAAACCGGCATTCTCAACTTGAGGTTTATGCAGGCGATAGATCCCGCGTAGTTGATCCAGCATGGTCGAGGCCAGTTGGGTCGAGTCTTTGATCTGAGCTGAGGTTGACAGGTCGAGCAAGATTTTCGCGACTTGTTTGTTTTGTGCCTGAATATTGAGACCGCCAATCAGATCCGCTGAGTTTTCTTTTTCAGCCAGCCACTTTGCCGCGGTGCTGGAAGCGCCACGTTCAGACAGGACATACACGGAGCTGCCCCCAGCTGTGGGTCGGGGAAAGGCGTCTGCGTGAACAGAGACAAATAGGTCTGCTTTGACGCGTCGCGCTTTTTCCACGCGCACATGCAGAGGCACAAAATAGTCGCCGTCACGAGTCAGGTAGGCGCGCATCCCGGGCGTGGCGTCAATTCGGGCTTTGAGTTTTTGCGCGATCGCCAGAACGACATCTTTCTCACGCGTGCCACCTTTACCAATTGCGCCAGGATCTTCACCGCCATGTCCGGCATCAATCGCGATCGTTACCATGCGACGACGACCCAATGGTGTCGGGCTGGGACTCGGACTTGGCGCGCTTGAGCCAACTGGGGGCGCAACTGAATTCGGGATGACTGGCATCGCTGTCATGCCCGTGCCTTTGGGATTTTTACTGATATCGCTTAGCACACGCGCAAGCGGATCTTCATCCAGCTTTTTCTGAGGCATTTTTTTGAGCAAGGCAGCCAGAGGATCCTGCGCGACTTTTGGGTAGAGATCAAGCACCAAGCGGAACTTGTAGTCCCCGACAGGTTTGAGTGTAAAAACCTGAGGCGCGATGGCCTGTTTCAAGTCAAAGACGATGCGAATGACGTTAGCTCGATTCTGCGCAACCCGCAGTGAGCTAATGTATGGGTCATCGGGCCGGACTTTGCGGACCAATTCGTTCAGGGCGGGACTCATCTCCATGCCCTGAATATCCATCACTAGTCGATGAGGATTTTCCAGTGTGAAGTGTTCCGCACGCAATTCGCTGTCGAGCTCGAGCGTGACACGCGTGTAATCTTCGGCCGGCCACGTACGCACCGCGAGCAGCTTTGCTGCCATCGCGACGTTTGGGAAAACAGGTAAAAGTAAAAGTGTGGCGGCGCCCAACAGACGACGACGAGCAGGCGCTTTCAGTCCGGCTGAGCGTCCATCATTGTCTGAGGTAAAGCGTCGATCCATTGAAGCCCTTTAACTGTATATGCACTGAGTGTTGCGATCCGACCATGCTCCGCATAAGCCAGCTGAATAAGCAGATCCGGATGTCCTAATAAATCACCTGCCCGCTCAGGCCATTCAATCAATACAAGCGCCTGATCGTTGAGTAAATCCCTGAACCCTGCCTCTAGCCATTCTGCTGGATCGCTAAATCTATAGAAATCAAGATGATACAAGTATAAGTTAGAAACTTCATAAGATTCAAGTAGTGCGTAGCTTGGACTCTTAATTCGACCGGAAACGCCACACTGTCGTAAAAAAGCCCTGGCTAAGGAAGTCTTTCCTGCTCCCAGGTCTCCTTGCAAATGAATACGTCCTCCAGCCAAGGGTCCGGGAACGTATCCAGACGGGCTTGCACGCAGGTCGGCTGCCAGCCGGGCAAGAGATTGCCCCAGCCTGTTGGTTTGGGCTTCGTCAGGCAAATTTAGAGAAATTGATTTCAAAACTGGCGTGGACATGTGTGGTGAACTTTCTCGCAAATAAACGAATGGCAATCCGTAAACTGCATGGGTGGCCAATGCTACTATTATTTTCTCTTATCGCGTTGTTGCCTTTTCATGAGTGTTCAGGAATCAAGCGCAGTCAGTGCCTTCATCGATGCCGTCTGGCTCGAAGACGGATTGGCCGCCAATACACTTTCGGCATATCGACGTGATTTGTGCGCTTTTGAGCAATGGCTGCGTGCCGAACGAGGCATCGAAATCGATGCGGCCACGCACACCGACATCGAATCATGGTTTGCCGCGCTGCATGCCCAGACCAAGCCCAGCACCGCGAACCGGAGATTGGCGACGCTCAGGCGCTATTATCTCTGGGCGATTCGTCACCAGCGTGTATCGGCCGATCCTTGCCTGCAGTTGACGGCTGCGCGACAGCCTTTGCGCATCCCCAAGACCTTATCTGAAGCTCAGGTCGAGGCACTGCTCAAGCAGCCTCCTGTGCATACTCCGCGAGGCTTGCGCGATCGCGCCATGCTCGAGGTCTTATATGCAACAGGTTTGCGGGTATCCGAACTTGTCAACATTGGTGTGTTAGAAATCAGCATGTCCGACGCCGTGATCCGGGTGGTTCAAGGCAAGGGTGGAAAGGATCGCCTGGTTCCACTTGGGGCCGAGGCGGCACATTGGATTGCAACCTACATGCAAGAAGCAAGGCCCGTCTTGCTCGGGCCACGCACGAGCCCCGCCATGTTCGTGACCGCCCGTGGCACTCCCATGACCAGACAGTCATTTTGGTTGCTGATTAAAAAATATGCTGTACTTGCGGGTGTGCGTGCACCCTTGTCGCCCCACGTGCTGCGTCACGCGTTTGCTACCCATTTACTCAACCACGGCGCAGATCTGCGGGTGGTTCAAATGCTTCTTGGTCATGCTGATATTTCGACCACCCAAATCTATACTCATGTGGCGCGCGAGCGCCTGAAAAGCCTGCACGCGCAGCATCATCCGCGAGGTTAAGGGCCTGCGCAGTGCGACACCCGCATACTTGCTAAACTAGCAAATACGCCGCCGTAACTCAGTGGATAGAGTACCTTCCTCCTAAGAAGGGAGTCGGACGTTCGATTCGTCTCGGCGGCGCCAAACTACTCACTTTCTTTTGCCTGAGTCTTTCATGACGCAAACGCACAGCACAGCCACAGACCCCGGAAAGCTTCTGGACAATCCGCTGGCTTTCCGAACGATCTTGATTGGCACGTTTATCGTGCTGTTGGCCATGGGCATCCGCGCCACGATTGGTTTGTTCATCCAGCCGATGGGTCTTGAGCGAGGTTGGGGACGCGAAGTATTTTCGCTCGCGTTTGCCGTACAAAACCTGGTGTGGGGCTTTGGTGCGATTGGTGCGGGCATGATGGCGGATCGTTACGGATCAGGCCGCACCATCGCATTGTCGATTGTCTTTTACGCCTTGGGTTTAGTGGGGACTCGCTTGGCGAGTAGCGAGATGGAGTTTTATCTCGCTGCAGGTGTATTCATTGGTTTGGGACAGGCTGGAACAACCTTTGCGGTGGTTCTGCCCGTGATCGCCCGCACAGTGCCTCTGGCGCATCGCAGTACGGCTATGGGCATTGCGAGTGCAGGCGGCTCCCTTGGTCAGTTCCTCGTCGTGCCTGCTGGTCAAGTGTTGATCGACACGCTCGACTGGACAGGCGCTTACTGGGTCATGTCGGCCGTTTTCGCCGCGACGCTGCCACTCGTTTGGTTTTTACGCGGCAAACCAAGTGCGACGTCGGGCCCGCAACAATCCATGCTTTCAGCGATCTCGCAAGCCTTACATCATCCGACCTTTCACTTTTTGTTTTGGGGTTACTTTGTATGCGGGTTTCACACGGCCTTTATTACCCTTCATCTACCGGCTTTTGTGGTTGATAAGGGACTCAACGCCGGTACGGGAGCCATTGCGATTGGCTTGATCGGGTTATTCAACGTATTCGGCTCCTTTACGGCTGGCAAGCTAGGTGGTATCTACAGTAAAAAGAATTTACTGGCGGGTATTTACGCCATGCGCTCGGTCGGACTCATCTGGATTTTGTTGATGCCAACGACGCCGTTGGTCCTGTATGTATTCGCCGCCTGGATGGGGGTATTTTGGCTGGGTACCGTACCACTGACTCAGGGTCTGATTGCGCAAATTTATGGTTTACGTTTCGCTGCGACACTCTCAGGCATGGTGTTTCTGGGGCATCAGCTAGGCAGTTTTATTGGTGTTTGGCTGGGTGGCAAGGTACAGTCCACTACAGGTAGCTATGATCTGGTCTGGTGGATGGCGATTGCTCTGTCACTTGTCGCAGCCGCGCTCTGCCTGCCCGTTCGAGAAAAACCCATCGCCATCAAGCTGCCCGGCATGGCGAGTCCACAAGCGAGCGCATGATGAGCACACAGACGTCTCAGAGCCCATTGTCCCAGCCTCCGCAGCGGCGCAACAAATGGCTGCGTGTCTCGCTTGCCGTGGCGTTTGTCGTGGTACTCGCCGTGGGTTTCATGGGCTATCTGACGCCAGCGATGCGAGTCAGCTGGGAGGCCGTTGCATCGATGTGCGGCTTTTAAATCTAAAAGCCTGGATTCATGACCACTCTTGATGAACGACCCCGAGTCTCTTTCGTCACATTGACACAACGACCGGCTGGTGGGGTGACTGTTCTCACGGTCAATAACCGCCTGGCCAGGCGGCTGGTTCAAGAGTACGCACAGCAAACCCGGGCGCTGTGCTCGGTTGGTGAGATGCCTCAGATTGTGCCCTGGTCGGGTTGGGTGTCACAACAGCTTGTGCTGGCTGGATTTCACGACTCCCTGCCCACGCATCAGGTCCTGCTCGATACTTTTGGTTCACAGCTTCTTTGGGGGCGTGTCATTCAAACATTGGAGGCGCAGGCTCCGCTGCTCGATACTCAGCAGGCAGCCGCCGCGGCACAGCAGGCAGACAGACTCATTGACGAGTGGAAAATCGAGGTTGATTCCTCGTCAACCACTGAAGAATACCAGCACTTCATGCTGTGGAGAGAACATTACAGGGACGCGCTTGAACGCCTCGATGCCCTTGACCCGAATCGTGCGATCGAACGCCTGATCGAACTTGTGCGATCAGGATTGCCGGTCAAATCGGAACTACTGCTTGCCGGTTTTTCTGAAATCACTCCTAGAATGTCCGAGTTGTTCGACGCACTTGAGGAGCGTGGTGTGTCGATTTCGGTCTTGGAACAGGAGGCCTTGTCACAAACGAAACTATCCCGCATGTTGCTCGACACTGCGCAACATGAATGGTTGGCTGCAGCCCGCTGGGCACGCGCAAATTTAGCGGCACAGCCAGAGGGGCGCTTCGCCATTGTGGCGGTCAGCCTTGAGGCAGAGGTCGCATTTGCTCGCCGCACCTTGGACAGAGTGTTGAGTGATGAGAGCGATGCCGATCCTGATGGCACGCACACTTTCTCTTATAACGTGGCCGTTGCGCGTCCATTATCTGAGTGGCAAGCCGCGCGTGCGATGTTGGCGTGGTTGCGCACTTTTGTTCTTTTCAAAGAGCAACGCAAGGTGCGTGCCAGTGAGTTGGGCACGGCTCTTTTGGCGGGCTATTGCGCGGGCGATCTTGCCGAGCAGGGTGAGCGCGCGAATATCGATGCAGGGTGGCGTCATCACCAAGTGAGCGAGCTCAGTGTGACGGGCTGGTCAAAAAAAATCGAGTCACTTAAACAGCTTTCTCCAGCGTGGCATCTGGCTTGGCAGGCATGGACTGAATTGCCGCGTCATGGCTCTGTTCGTTTTTGGTCCTCAGCCTTTAGACAAACACTGTCCACACTTGGCTTTCCCGGACGTACCAAACAGAGCTCGACGGTTTATCAAGTGCTTGAGGCCCTTGATCAACTTTTTGAGCATTTTGATTCTCTGTCTCCGCTTTTGGAGCAGTTATCGGCGTCTGAGGCGTTGAATGTGTTGGGAAGATTGGCTCGTAGCACACCCTTTCAGCCTCAGCGTGATGTCAGTGCGCGCCTGGATGTGCTGGGCATGCTCGAAGCGGAGGGGGGGCAGTGGGATGGTGTGTGGGTGTTGGGACTAACCGACGAGGTTTTTCCAGCGATTGCAAAACCGAATCCCTTCGTTCCGTTATCTGAGCTAAGACGCGTCGGGGCTCCGCGCGCCACACCCGAGCGCGAAAGAGAGTGGGCCGCTCACATGTTTAGCCAGCTTTGCGCACTCGCACCCTCTGTTGTGTTGAGCTCGGCCAAGCACGAGGGTGAGCGTGGACTTAGACCTTCTCCGCTCATGCAGCATATTGAAGTGACTCCAGCCGATTCTTTGACTTTTAACGAGGTGCCGCAGAGCGAACCTGTCGAGTTTGTTCAGGATGAGCAGGCACCGGTTTTGCGCGCCGAGGAAAATGTGAAGGGCGGTATTGCTCTGCTTGAAACGCAGGCGCGTAACCCTCTCTGGGCGTTTATGCGTTACCGCTTGGGTGCCTACGGTCTGCCTGCCTATTCGGATCTTGCCCCGGCTTCTGCACGCGGTATGTTTTTGCACGCGGTCATGGAAGCTGTTTGGAAAACCTTGGGCTCGCAGCAAGCGTGTCAGCGAGCGATGGCGTCTGGTGAACTTGAGGACATCCTAGGCGCAGCGATTCGCCATGCTTCGGATCTGGAGCTTATTGATTTCAACCCGGCATTGCGGGCGCTCGAGGAAAAGCGTGCCTTCAGGATTGTCAGTGCCTGGCTGATTCTCGAATGCGAAAGAGAGCCATTTGTGGCTGCGCAGGTCGAGGAAAGGCACGCGATTGTGACAGATGGGCTCACCCTCAGCGTACGTCTGGATCGAATGGATCAGCTCGATGACGGCAGCAGGGTTGTGATTGATTACAAAGGCGGAGGCAAGCTTCCTGCGGTCGTCACGGATTGGCAGCGCGAGCGCCCTGTGCACTTGCAGTTGCCCGCTTATGCTGCCGTTTTGGCTCAAGAGGGCGTATTAGACAGCATTGCCGGTTTGGTGTTGGTGCGATTGCACGCAAGCGGGCAACCTCCAGTCGGTTTGTTACGTCAGGATATTGGATTAGAGGGACCAACCCTTTTTGAGAAAGCCAATTATCAGGATGCTGACTGGTCAGTGACCATGCAAAGACTAAAGGATGTGGTCTATGCGCTGATTGGCGAATTCACTTCGGGGCGGGCGAGCAATCAATCATGGTCTCGTACCGATATGCAGTTTTGCGATGTACCTGCTTTGCTGAGATTTTATGACGATGACCAACAAACGCTTGAAGAGATCGCGGATATTGAGGGTGATCGGTTAGCAGGGGAAGGCGATGTCAACTAAGCAACCGAGCGACTGGGCTGTTCGGCTGCGCGCCACCGATCCGAGGCATTCCTTTTTGGTGCAAGCGCCCGCAGGCTCGGGTAAAACGGAATTGCTCACTGATCGTATCCTGGCTCTGCTTGCGACTGTCGCGCGCCCCGAAGAGATTGTTGCCATTACCTTTACGCGAAAAGCCGCAGCAGAGATGCACGAACGCGTGCTTGAGAAACTGCGGCGCGCACAAGATCCCTCACCGCCAGATACCGCGCATGCGCTTAAAAGCTGGACACTGGGTCGTGCTGCGCTCGAGCGTGACCGCGAGTTTGGCTGGGCTTTGCTAGAGCATCCCGCTCGTCTTTCCATACGCACGATCGATGCGTTTTGTGCTTCGCTGGTCAGGAATATGCCCTGGCTTTCTTCGATGGGGGGGGTGCCAAAGCTCGTTGATGACGCCCGCATGCATTATCTCGAGGCAGCACGTCTGACGCTTGAAATGGTGGGAGAGTCTGCCCCGGTCACGCGTCTGCTTGAACATATGGATCTGGACGTAGCGCAAACATGTGAAGCGCTGGCGGATATGCTGGCGCAGCGGGATCAATGGCTGCCACTTTTATCCGAGGGTGACGATCGTCATGTTCTTGAAGAGAACTTCAATGATGCCGT
The DNA here is from genome assembly GCF_030410375.1 of Zwartia vadi. Classification (GTDB taxonomy): domain Bacteria; phylum Pseudomonadota; class Gammaproteobacteria; order Burkholderiales; family Burkholderiaceae_B; genus Zwartia; species Zwartia vadi. Next base: position 78,579 of record NZ_JAUHHE010000004.1, on the reverse strand, counting down.
TCGCCAGGATCTGAGGGGCTTGCGTGCGTTGATGCCGGTTGGTTGGGCGCAGCAGTTGGCGCCGATTGCGCATGCTGCGGCAGAGGTACTGTCTCAATCGGACCCATCGCATCCAATCGTGGCATTGTTGGATTGGGATGGCGAGGTTTTTGAAACTGAGGCAGACGCGCTTGATTGCTGGAAAGGGCTTGCTGCTCTTTTGCTGACGAGTGCTGGAAGTTTGAGAAAGACTGTCAATAAAAATCAGGGCTTTCTGCCTAAAACGCCGCATAAAGATAAGTTGCTTGAATGGCTGCGCAGTCACGAGTCTGAACAGCTCGCGCCATGGGTAGTGAGACTGCAGTCGATCATAGAAATGCCCCAGCCCGTCTTTTCACAGGAGCAGTGGGAAATTCTGCAAGCGCAACTCAGTTGTTTGCGAACAGCTGCTGCACAGTTGATGTTGAGATTTATGGAGGTCGGGGAGGTCGACTTTATTGAAATCGCCCGCCGCGCGGACCAAGCGCTTGGGCGTGTTGAGGAGCCGACTGAACTCTTGCTCAAACTCGATGCCAATATCCGTCATTTGTTGATCGATGAGTTTCAAGATACCAGTCAATCGCAGATTTCCTTGATTGAAAAAATCACTGCCGGCTGGCAAGAGGGAGATGGTCGGACCTTGTTTTTGGTTGGCGATCCCATGCAGTCGATCTATCGTTTTCGTAAAGCGGATGTCGTGTTGTTTCTCCGCGTCAGAGACGAGGGTTTGGGGTCGGTCCGACCAGAGTGCCTGACCTTGACGGATAATTTCCGTTCACAAAGCGGAATTGTTGAATGGGTCAACCAGACTTTTTCATCGCTGTTTCCAGCGCAAGATGACCCGGCTGCGGGGGCGATCGCTTACGCACATTCGACTGCCTTCAAAGAAGCGACCTTGACTCCAGCCGTACGCTTTCATGGTGTGTGCCCTGAGTCGGGTCAGCGTGCTCGAGATGTTGTGTTGACTTTGGTCAAGGAGGCTTTGGCTGCGTTTCCCGACGCGGAACATCCTGTCGCAATCTTGGTTCGCGCGCGTTCTCATTTGAAAGACGTGACTCAATTGCTCGCACAAGAGGGGATCGCGTGTCGAGCGGTTGAATTAGTGCCGCTGCACTTGCGCGCGTACGTTGTCGACCTGGTGCAAATTATTCGTGCCTTGGCCCATCCTGGGGATCGGGCGGCATGGCTATCCGTCTTGCGTTCGCCATACTGCGGTCTGCGTCTGGAGAGTCTGCATGTTTTGTTTGGCATGGATCGTATCAGTACGATTCCAACACTGCTTGAACAGGCTTTGCGCGCAACGGGGCCGGAATCTATCAGCCAGGCGCAACGCTTGCTTGCCCCGGACGAACATCAGCGGCTCTGTGCAGTCGCCCCCGTTTTACTCCAGGCGCTGGTTGAGGATGATCTTCTCCCCTTGGCGGCGAGAGTCGAGCGTGTCTGGCGGTTGCTGGGTGGCGTTGCACTGGCGCGCACGGCGACTGATTTGCAAGATGCTGAAAGTGTGTTCGCGCTGATTGAAAAAATCGCGCCGTATGGTGGGCTCGATGTGGATATCCTGGACGCAAGGCTGACGCGATTGTTTGCTTCGCCCGAGTCGGGTGCGCGCAGCGTTGAGGTCATGACCATGCACAAGGCCAAGGGTTTGCAGTTTGAGTCTGTCATTCTTTTTGGTTTGCATCATGCGCCGGTTGCGGATCGCGCCCCCTTGGTTCGAATCGAACAGGTCGCGGACAAGGTGATGCTTGGACCGATCAAGGCACGTGCGCTCAAGGAACAGGATGAAATCTCTAAATATCTTGCCCAGCGCGACAAGCGTCGCAGTGCGTTTGAAGTAGACCGATTGTTGTATGTGGCGGCTACGCGCGCCCAACAAAGCCTGCATCTTGTCGCAGAACTGCAGCGAGACCCCGAGACGGGAGAATATCTGGCTGCCCGGGCTGGCAGCCTACTAGAGCGTTTGTCTCTTCATATCAAGATGCCAGAATTGCCGCCTCATGTTCAGTTACCTTCTACTCTCCAGCAGAATGTCCCGGCTTTTTCAGTGCCACGTTTGATGCGCCTTCAACATCGCAAGCCTCGGCAATTTGAATCGACTCACGCTCAGGATTCAATTCAAACAAGGATGTCTTACACGTGGAGGGCGCAAGCAAACGATGAGCGCCTGATTGGAGTGCTGGTACATGGTTGGTTGGCGCACATAGGTGAACAGGGGGCCGCGAGTTGGTCGCCTGAACGCTTGGAAAAGCAGCGTGACCGCATTGCCCGTCAGTTCATGCAAATGGGTTTGGTCGGACAGACGTGCAAGGATGCGACCCAAGAGGTGTTCGATACGCTCGTCGCCATGCTTGAAAGCGATCGTGGCCGATGGTTGCTGAACCAAGCACAGGCTCGACGTGAGTGGGCCTTGCTCGATGATAGCGGACAGATATCGGTGCTCGACTATGCGATCAGAGACGAGACTGGCTGGTTGGTCGTTGATTTCAAGACAAGTCGACCGGCTGCCGACGAGTCGGCAGAAGCCTTTGGTCAGCGGATGATGTCGCGCTACAGGCCACAGTTAGAGCGGTATTGTGAAAAATTACGCGCCTTTGATGGCGCTGCCGCCCGAGCAGCCTTATATTTTCCGCGTGATCAGCTTTGGTTTGAGTATGTTCCCGTGGTCTGAGGCAAGCCCTGCTAAAATTGCTGTTGGCGGGCCCCTTCGCATGGTTCGGCGGCAAACCTGGTCAGGTCGGGAACGAAGCAGCCATAGTCGTGCAGAATCAGTGCCGAAGTCAGGCTCGCCTCTTCAATTTCCGTCTGTGGTCGGTAAAACTTATGAGCTATCTGGTCCTTGCGCGTAAATGGCGCCCTCGCTCGTTCGATACGCTGGTCGGTCAAGATCACGTTGTCCGCGCCCTGACGCACGCCTTGACTACCCAGCGCCTGCATCATGCCTGGCTGTTCACCGGAACTCGCGGTGTCGGTAAAACAACGCTTTCGCGTATTTTGGCTAAATCGCTAAATTGCGAAACAGGTATCACTGCGACCCCTTGTGGCGTTTGCCAGGCTTGCACTGAGATTGATCAAGGGCGTTTTGTTGATTATCTTGAGTTGGATGCCGCTTCCAATCGGGGGGTCGATGAAATGACCCAGCTTCTCGAGCAGGCAGTCTATTCTCCCAGCGCAGGACGGTTCAAGGTCTACATGATCGACGAAGTCCATATGCTCACGGGACACGCCTTTAATGCGATGCTCAAAACGCTCGAAGAGCCGCCACCCCACGTCAAATTTATTCTCGCGACCACCGATCCACAAAAAATACCCGTAACGGTTTTGTCCCGTTGTTTACAGTTCAACCTCAAGCAAATGCCTGGCGAAGCGATTGTCGGTCACCTTGAGAGTGTCCTGGGTTCGGAGCAAATTCCCTTCGAAGTACCCGCGCTGCGTTTACTCGGACAGGCAGCCGCAGGTTCGATGCGCGACGCATTGTCCCTGACGGATCAGGCGATCGCCTACAGTGCTGGCAACCTGACCGAGGAAGCTGTCAGAGGTATGCTCGGGACTATCGATCAAAGACATTTAGTGCGATTGCTTGATGCGCTGCAGTCTGGTCAGGCAGCCGCAGTCCTCGAGATTGCCGATGAGCTTGCAACACGTGGTCTATCTTATCGGGCGGCGCTTGCCGATCTGGCGGTCTTGTTGTCGCGTATTGCGATTGCACAACGCGTCAGTGCCGCAGTCGATGAGACGGATCCTGTTGCCATGGATATCCGTCGCTTTGCGAAATCGCTGCATCCGGACGCCTTGCAGTTGTTTTACACCGTAGCGGTTCACAGTCGTTCCGAGCTTGCTATCGCACCTGACGAATACGCGGGTTTTGTGATGGCATGCCTACGGATGCTTTCATTAGGTGGCGCGTCAGGTGTTGCAATGCCTGAGGCGGATTTGACCCAACCTTCTGCATCGGCATCTGCATCGGCATCTGCATCGGCATCTGCATCTGCATCGGCATCGGCATCGGCATCGGCATCCGCGCCAGCAGCTGCTGTCGCAAAAGCCGCCACACTGAAAGCTGCCACACCGAAAGCTATTGCAAAATCTGAGTTCGCACCTAAATCTGCACCTGCACCTGCACCTAAGCCTGCACCCGCATCTGCAACCGCAAAAGCACCAGAGCTCGAGCCTGAGTCGTCAATAGAACCCGAGGATGGCTTTGACTTCCGGGCCGACGGCTCCGATGATGCGTACACGCTGAGTGCCGAGGATTTTGCGCGTTTGCATGCCCAAGAGCAGGCGGGCCTCAATGTGGCCAAGCCTGCCGCGCAAAATTCTCGTGCGCCCTCGGCAGGATCCTCACAGTCTGTCGCTCCCGATATCCTCGTTCTGCCCGAAGACTGGGCGTCCTTCGCTGCTAAATTACCCCTGTCGGGTATGGCTCAGCAGCTTGCCAGACAGTCAGAGTGCGTGGCGATAGAAAAGCATCAACTGACTTTGCGTGTGCCCAGTAAGGCCTTATCCGAGGGCGCACCTGTTGAACGTTTGCGTAGCGTGCTGAGCGATTACTTTGGTGTCAGAGTCGCGCTCGTTTTTGAAATTGGCGCGGGAGAAGGGCTGTCAGCCCATGCGCTTGATCAAGTTGCTCAACACGCGCGACAGCAGGCCGCAGAGATTGCTATTGAGCAGGATCCTTTTGTGCAGGCACTGATTCAAGATTTTGGCGCCAAGGTGGTGCCAGGATCCGTTCGGCCGAGTCCGCCTGTTTAAGCGGCGGCACCCGGACATTTTTTAATTGTTTTTCAGGAAAATTCATCATGATGAAAGGTCAAATTGCTGGTCTGATGCGACAGGCGCAACAGATGCAGGAAAACATGAAAAAGGCGCAGGATGCCTTGGCGGATATTCTGGTTGAAGGTGCTTCCGGCGGTGGTTTGGTCAAGGTCACGATGACTTGCCGCCATGACGTAAAGCGCGTCGCCATTGATCCGAGCTTGTTGGCTGACGATAAAGACATGCTGGAGGATCTGGTGGCCGCAGCTTTCAATGATGCCTTGCGTAAAGCCGAGTCGACTTCCTCGGAAAAAATGGCTGCCGTGACAGCTGGCATGCCCTTGCCACCCGGAATGAAACTGCCTTTCTGATGACTACACTCTGATGTCCAAACTCAACTCCGAACCTCAACCGCTCCTCGCACTGGTTGATGCCTTGCGTCGCTTGCCGGGGGTGGGCGTTCGGACTGCGCGTCGTATGGCGTATCACTTGCTTCAGCACGATTTGCAGGCAGCTCAACAGCTTGGCCAGGCTTTAACTGAGGCGGTCGAGCGTTTGCAGCATTGTGAACAGTGCAACGGTTTCACCGAGGTGCCAGTTTGCGCGACATGTGAACATCCCGAGCGCGATACGTCCTTGTTATGTATCGTTGAGACACCAGCCGATCAAAACTCGATCGAAGCGACACACGGATACTCCGGCTTGTATTACGTGCTGATGGGAAGTCTCGCGCCCTTAGAGGGTAGGGGGCCGGACGAGCTTGATTTTGGGCGCGTCCTGAAAAGAGCTGGCAATGGTGTCGTAAAAGAAGTGATTTTGGCCACCAACTTCACTGCCGAAGGCGAGACCACCGCGCATTATCTGTCGGAGTCCTTGCGTGCGCTGGGTATCAAGGTGACGCGTCTGGCGCGCGGTGTGCCAGCAGGGAGCGAAATCGAATATGTCGATGCAGGGACGGTGGCATGGGCGCTCATGGAGCGCCGCCCCACATAGACGCAAGCTCAGCGTTGCGCTTCGATCAGTTCATCGAGTTTGCGAGCATCCGCCACAAAGGCGCGTATGCCCTCAGCCAGTTTTTCGCTGGCCATGGCATCTTCATTCAACAGAAAGCGGAAATTTTGCTCATCACAGGGTAGGGCTTGAGGCTGGCTGGCACGTGCGCCTTCGGGCGTGAGCGCGGCAGCTAGATTGCCTTGCGTTTCACTTAGACTGCCTAGAAGCTCCGGACTGATCGTCAGCAAGTCGCAGCCTGCAAGCGCAAGAATCTGGCCCGTATTGCGAAAGCTCGCACCCATGATTTCAGTGGGGATGCCGAAATACTTGTAGTAGTTGTAAATTTTAGTTACAGAGCGCACACCCGGGTCATTGAGACCGCTGTTTACTGTCTCATTCCACGCGCTTGCTTGTTGTTTCTTGTGCCAGTCATAAATCCGGCCGACAAAAGGTGAAATCAGCTGAACGCCCGCGTCAGCGCAAGCAACCGCTTGCGACAGAGAGAATAAAAGCGTCAAGTTGCAATGAATGCCTTCCGATTCGAGGACACGAGCGGCTTGGATCCCTTCCCAGGTCGCGGCGATTTTGATCAGCACGCGCTTGCGTGGGAAACCGACCTGCTCATAGAGGGTGATAATCCTGCGCGCACGGTCGATCGTCGCGCGCGTATCAAAAGACAATCTGGCATCAACTTCCGTTGAGACACGGCCAGGCACGATACTAAGTATCTCTTTTCCAAAGGCGACCAATAAGCGGTCAACGAGCTCATCGGGTCGCGCTTTGGGATGGGCCTTGACGCATTGCGCGAGCATGGGGCGGTAGGCATCTTGCTGGACGGCCTTCAGGATCAGGGACGGATTCGTGGTTGCATCGGTCGGCTGATAGCGTTTCATGCCCTCGAAGTCGCCAGTATCGGCTACAACAGTAGTGTGGGAACGTAAAGATTCGAGAAGATTGGCCATCGGGTTATACTTCCAAGGTTTGCTTACAAGATTTTGATGCCGGGGTTAATTGTGCTGCCTAATATATTTACTGAAATAGAGCTTGAAACCCCCACAATTGCGATTCTAGCGCTCGCGGATGGTACCGTGTTTAAAGGCATCTCGATTGGTGCGCCTGGGCACACTATTGCAGAGGTGGTCTTCAACACCGCAATGACAGGATACCAAGAGATTCTGACAGACCCGAGTTACAGCGGTCAGATCGTCACACTCACCTATCCGCACATCGGAAATACCGGGGTGAACCTCGAGGACGTCGAGTCGACCAAAATTCACGCTGCAGGATTGATTGTGCGCAACTGTCCCGCGCGCGTCTCCAACTTTCGTTCGACCCAGTCTTTGCCAGACTACCTCAAGTCACAGGGAATTGTCGCGATCGCTGAAATCGACACGCGCAAATTGACACGCATACTGCGCGAGGGTGGCGCACAAGGTGGTTGCATTTTTGTTGGTGACGATGCCGAGCAGGCTCTCAAACTCGCTGCGTCCTTCCCAGGCATGACCGGTCAGGATTTAGCCAAAGTTGTTTCTGCGACAAAAAATGCGAACTGGACCGAGTCCACCTGGCAGCTTGGCCATGGTTACGGAACAAACGACAGTCAATCGCCTCACGTTGTGGCGTACGACTTTGGTGTGAAATCGAATATCTTGCGCTTGCTGGCCGAGCGCGGTTGCCGGATCACAGTCGTGCCAGCCCAGAGTTCGGCTGAGCAGGTTCTGGCACTGAAGCCGGATGGTATCTTTTTGTCCAATGGCCCTGGCGATCCGGAGCCTTGCGACTACGCCATCGCAGCTACCAAGGTATTTCTTGAACGCAAGATCCCCACTTTTGGGATCTGCCTGGGACACCAGATCATGGGCCTGGCAATTGGCGCCAAGGCCCTCAAGATGAAAACGGGTCATCATGGCTCTAATCATCCTGTACAGGATCTCGCCACCGGTCGTGTTTTTATCACCGCACAAAATCACGGCTTTGCTGTCGATGCCAAGTCGCTTCCCGCCAATGCCCGCGTGACCCATGTTTCGTTGTTTGACGGCACCCTGCAGGGCTTTGCGCTCACGGACCGCCCAGCATTTTGTTTTCAAGGGCACCCCGAAGCTAGCCCCGGACCCCACGATATAGTGGTCCTGTTCGATCAATTCATGAGCCTGATGGCCGGTAAATATTAAAGAGTCACCATGCCCAAGCGTACAGACCTAAAAAGTATTCTCATCATCGGCGCAGGTCCGATCATCATCGGACAAGCCTGCGAGTTCGATTATTCCGGTGCTCAGGCTTGCAAAGCCCTCAAAGCCGAGGGTTACCGCACCATTTTGGTCAACAGCAATCCTGCGACCATCATGACAGACCCTGAGACAGCCGATGTCACGTACATCGAGCCCATCACCTGGCAAGTTGTCGAAAAAATCATCGAGAAAGAACGTCCTGATGCTGTCTTGCCCACAATGGGCGGTCAGACTGCGCTCAATTGCGCACTCGACCTCGACAAGCATGGCGTACTTAAAAAGTACAACGTTGAATTGATCGGTGCCAATGCGCACGCCATTGAAAAGGCGGAAGACCGTCAAAAGTTCAAGGTTGCGATGAATGCGATCGGTCTGGAGTCCGCCAAATCAGGCGTGGCCCATAGCCTCGAAGAAGCCTGGGAAGTTCAAAAGCGGATTGCCGCCGAAATTGGTTCCTCTGGCTTCCCGACCGTGATCCGACCTAGCTTTACGCTTGGCGGCAGCGGCGGCGGGATCGCCTATAACGCCGAAGAGTTTGAAACGATTTGTCGTCGCGGCCTTGAAGCCTCGCCAACAAGCGAGCTGCTGATCGAAGAGTCTTTGCTCGGATGGAAAGAGTTCGAGATGGAAGTCGTGCGTGACAGCGCGGATAATTGCATCATCGTTTGCTCCATCGAAAACCTTGATCCAATGGGCGTGCATACCGGTGACTCGATCACCGTCGCCCCTGCGCAAACGCTGACTGACAAAGAATATCAAATCATGCGTAACGCCTCGATCGCGGTGTTGCGTGAAATCGGTGTGGATACGGGTGGCTCCAATGTGCAGTTTGCCGTCAATCCCGACAACGGCCGCATGATTGTCATTGAAATGAACCCGCGCGTGTCCCGCTCCTCGGCACTGGCATCCAAGGCAACGGGTTTCCCGATTGCAAAGGTCGCTGCCCGTCTGGCAGTTGGTTACACGCTCGACGAGTTGAAAAACGAAATCACGGGTGGTGCCACTCCTGCATCGTTTGAGCCGACCATCGATTACGTGGTCACCAAGGTGCCGCGTTTTGCGTTTGAAAAATTCCCTACTGCCGATGCGCGCTTAACGACTCAAATGAAGTCTGTTGGCGAAGTCATGGCGATCGGTCGCACTTTCCAGGAGTCTTTTCAGAAAGCCCTGCGCGGACTTGAGGTGGGTGTGGATGGTCTGAACCAAAAGACCACCGACCGTGAAAAAATCCAAGTCGAACTGGGTGAACCGGGTCCCGAGCGCATCTGGTATGTAGGCGACGCTTTTGCGCAAGGCTTTACGCTTGACGAGGTCCATCAGCTCACCAAAATTGATCCCTGGTTCTTGTCCCAGATCAAAGAGATTGTTGACATCGAGCTCAAGCTTGAGCAACGAACGCTGGCAGACCTCGATGTTGAAACGCTCTTGCAACTCAAGCGCCGTGGTTTCTCTGATCGTCGCCTTGCCTTCTTGCTTGATACCGTCGAAGCCGAAGTCCGTAAGCTGCGTCATCAATTTAATGTGCGCCCTGTTTACAAGCGCGTCGACACCTGCGCGGCCGAATTCGCGACCAACACGGCTTACCTCTACTCGACCTACGAGCAAGAGTGTGAGTCCGAGCCTACTGATCGCAAAAAGATCATGGTGCTCGGGGGCGGGCCGAACCGCATTGGTCAAGGGATTGAGTTTGATTATTGCTGCGTGCATGCGGCATTGGCACTGCGCGATGATGGCTACGAAACCATCATGGTGAACTGCAATCCCGAGACCGTATCAACGGACTACGACACCTCTGACCGTTTATATTTCGAGCCTCTGACTCTTGAGGACGTCCTGGAGATTGTCCACAAGGAAAAACCTGTTGGCATCATTGTCCAGTACGGCGGTCAGACGCCTCTTAAACTGGCGCGTGCGCTTGAGGCGAACGGTGCGCCGATCATCGGTACCAGCCCCGAGTCGATCGATGTGGCCGAGGATCGTGAGCGTTTCCAGAAACTGCTCAACAAGCTTAACTTGCGTCAGCCGCCCAACCGCACTGCTCGGACCGAGAGCGAGGCGCTCAACCATGCCCAAGAGATCGGGTATCCCTTGGTTGTTCGCCCAAGTTATGTGTTGGGTGGTCGTGCGATGGAAATCGTTCACGAGCAAAATGATCTCGAACGCTATATGCGTGAGGCCGTCAAGGTCAGCAATGACTCGCCAGTTTTGCTTGATCGCTTTTTGAACAATGCAATTGAAATCGACGTTGATTGCTTGTGTGATGGTCAAGAGGTCTTTATCGGCGGCGTGATGGAGCACATCGAACAGGCGGGCGTCCATTCAGGCGACTCCGCGTGTTGTCTGCCCCCATACTCTCTGTCACCCGAAATGACAGAGGAAATTAAGCGTCAGACCGCTTTAATGGCGCGTGCCTTGAATGTCAAAGGATTGATGAACGTGCAGTTCGCCGTGCAAAACGGTGATGTGTATGTCCTCGAGGTCAATCCCCGTGCTTCCCGGACTGTGCCGTTCGTTTCCAAAGCGACCGGTCTGCAGCTTGCAAAAATCGCCGCACGCGCGATGGCGGGCCAGACGCTTGCCGCACAAGGCATCACCAAGGAAGTCGTTCCGCATTACTTCTCTGTAAAAGAAGCCGTGTTCCCCTTCGTGAAGTTCCCGGGTGTAGATACGATTCTCGGCCCTGAGATGAAGTCGACGGGTGAAGTCATGGGCGTGGGCGAGACCTTTGGCGAAGCTTTCGTCAAATCTCAGATGGCCGCAAGCGTCAACTTGCCGCAGTCTGGCACCGCGTTCATCAGTGTGAAAAACGCCGACAAACCGAAAGCTGTCCAAGTTGCGCGTGGCTTGCATGCGTTAGGCTTCAAAGTGGTTGCCACGCGCGGGACTGCCGCAGCGATCCAAGAAGCGGGTATTCCCGTCCAGTTGGTGAACAAAGTCGCCGAGGGGCGTCCGCACATTGTGGACATGCTTAAAAACGGTGAGGTCTCTCTCGTGATCAATACCGTCGAAGAGCGACGCAACGCGATCACCGACTCACGGGCGATCCGCACGCAAGCCTTGGCGGCGCGCGTGACTTACTACACGACCATCGCGGGCGCGCTGGCCGCTGTCGAGGGCATGCAATATCTGCGCGAAGGTCTTGGCATCAAAGTCTATTCACTGCAGGACTTGCACCGCTCGCTGCTTTCTTAACTTGTCACATAGGTGGACTGGCTGATGATTCTTCCTTACACAGGGTTACGTGTTTTAGACATCAGCCAGGGAATCGCTGGCCCCTATTGTGCGCACATTTTGTGGCAGCAGGGTGCGGACGTGATCAAGGTTGAGCCACCCGCAGGTGACTGGATACGTTTTGTGGGGGTGACCAAAGGTGACCATAGCGCCTACGGTATTCAGAACAGCGCGGGTAAAAAAGCACTGGCACTTGATGCGCGGACAGAGCCTGGCCGGAAAATTTTGCGCGATATGGCGATGCAGGCGGATGTCATTGTGCAAAATTTTCGTCCGGGGGTCGCGCAGAGGCTGGGTATCGGGTTTGACGAAATATCCGCCCTCAAGCCAGATCTTGTGTATGTGTCGATTAGTGGCTATGGACCGGATGGTCCTTATGCCGATGCGCCGGCCACGGACTCCGTGATGCAGTCTGATAGTGGTTTGATGTTTTCCAATCAGGATGAGCGCGGCACACCCCGTCGAATCGGATTGCTGGCTGCGGACATCATGACGGGTCTCTATGCTGCGCAAGGGGCGGCAACCGCCCTGTATCAGCGCTTGGCGCGTCAGCAGGGCACTCATGTGGAAGTGAGTCTGTTCGAGGCCTGCGCATCGTTTCAAGGGATGTGTTTTATCGAAGAAGCAATCGCCGGCAAGCGTCCGTTTGGCTCTGTTAGTGCGCCAAACGGCGTTTTTGATACCGCCGATGGCAAAATTTCTGTTGTGACAGTCCATACCGAACATTTTCATCACATTTGCGATGCAATGGGTCGGCCAGAATGGAAGACTGACTCACGGTTTATCGACAATCAGACGCGCTTTGATCATCGGGCGGCTTTGCATGAGTTGATGAATCAACAGCTGCGCGGACAGTCGACCGAGCACTGGACGACGCTATTCAAAAAGCACGACGTCCTGCATGCTGTCGTGCGCGACTATCAAGGTGTGCTGAATCATCCCCAGGCTCTGCACCTGAAGTTGGCGCAAATGCTTGAGCAGCAGGGCGTGGGAATGATCCCCTACATTGGCCTGCCGACACATCCCTATCGTCGTCCTGTGGAGAGTTCACCACGTATCGGCGAGCACTCGATCGAGATTCTTCAGCAGATGGGGATGACACAAGAGACTATCGAGCAATTGCTCGCCTCGGGTGTTGTTAAACAGGCTGGTCGCTAATTCATGTCGGTCTTCATCACCGGGGCAAGCAGCGGCTTGGGTGCAGCCCTCGCACGTCACTATGCGGGTGAGGGGCATACCCTCGGGCTGTTGGCGCGTCGGGGAGAGCGTCTGGAAGCCCTCGCTGGCAGTTTGCCTGGCACACATTACCTTTACGTTGTGGATGTGCGCGATCGGCAAGCTTTGCATCAGGCAGCGGAGGACTTTATTCAGCGGGTCGGACAAGTCGATATCGTGATCGCTTCAGCTGGGATTAGCGCAGGGACACTGACCGAACAACAAGATGATTTTGATGTGTTTAAAGCGATTATCGATACCAATGTCCTGGCGACTGTCTCGAGCTTTGAACCCTTCGTCAATCACATGAAACAAGCCCGCGCAGGCACCTTGGTTGGTATCGCCTCGGTTGCCGGGGTGCGTGGACTGCCAGGAGCAGGTGCCTACAGCGCTTCAAAAGCCGCAGTCGCAACCTACTGCGAGAGTTTGAGGCTTGAGCTTCAGCCCAATGGGGTGAGTGTGGTCACGATCGCGCCAGGCTACATTCGCACCGAGATGACCGCCCAAAACCCCTACAGCATGCCATTTTTACTCGATGCGGACGTGTTTGCGACACGCGCGGCGCATGCGATCGCACGCAAAAAGTCATATATCGTGATTCCCTGGCAAATGGGGGTTGTCGGCAAAATCATGCGTGCCTTGCCAGACTGGCTGTACGACAAACTAGCTGTGAACGCCCCACGCAAGCCACGCAAGCACAGCGAGCAAAAAGCCTAAGCTTGTCACAACCTAGGCTGTCACGTCCGTTTGAGCGCCACCGCCCAGATGGTCGACCTCGCCCCAGCTCAAAATTTCCCAGCGGGCTGGGGAAATTTTCAGGCGGTTCAGGCTGGCGTTTAGAAGCGGAGCTTCACGTTTAGCCTGCAGACCCACTTGACTGGCGTGTCTCCAGATGATGTCCATCGCCCCCCCATGACTCACTACCATCACACGCTCGCCTGCGTGCTTTTGAGCAAGCTGGTTGAGTGATCCGACTACGCGGCGGTGAAAAACGCCCAGAGACTCGCCTTTTGGAAGCTCAGCTTCGGGATCCCGGCTGCGCCAGATACGTGTCGCTTCGGGCTCATGATGATCCATCTCGCTGTAAATCAGACCTTGAAGCACACCAAAATGCCGCTCTCTAATGCCGGGCTCGACAGTCAAAGGCAAGCCGACCGTTTCGGCAACGATACGCGCGGTGTGGTGGGCGCGCTGCAGGTCGCTGCTGTAGATCGCATTGAGATGCGTACCCGTCTCACTCAAGCGCTTGATATGACGTGCAAGTGAGCGCGCCTGTTCAATGCCGTTTTCATTCAGACCGATGTCTTCCCAGCCTTGTACGCGACCCTCAACGTTCCACGGCGTTTCCCCGTGTCGAACGAGCCAGATTTCAGTCATGCTATGTGTCAATCCTCAAAAATGTATAGCCAGTGTACTGCCTGCTCATTGCTCAGCGAAGGCGCGTTCGATCACGAAGTCACCGGGACGCGTTGTGTTGCCCTCGTTAAAGCCGCTTGCTTCCAGCATCGCTTTAAGATCACGCAACATTCCGGGACTGCCACAAATCATGATGCGATCTTGTTCACGGTCCAGCGAGGGCACATTGAGGTCGGAAAATAGTTGTCCGTTTTCGATGAGAGAGGTGATTCGTCCGGTATGGGCATACGCTTCACGCGTCACAGTCGGGTAGTAGCGTAATTGTTTGCTTACCATCTCGCCTAGGAATTCGTGCTGAGGCAAGGTTTGGGTCAAATAGTCGTGATAGGCGAGCTCGGCTACCTCGCGTACACCATGCACCAGAACGACCTCTTGGAATTTCTCATAGGTTTCTGGATCACGGATCACACTCATAAAGGGCGCCAGGCCCGTGCCTGAGGCGAATAAATACAGACGCTTGCCGGGGAGCAGATAATCGATCAGCAAAGTGCCGGTGGGCTTGCGGCCCACGATTATTGAATCACCCACTTGAATATGCTGCAGGCGGGAGGTGAGGGGACCATCCTCGACTTTGATGCTCAGAAACTCAAGGTGCTCTTCATAATTGGCACTGGCGATACTATAGGCGCGCAGCAAGGGTTTGTCGTTGACGCGCAGCCCGATCATGGTGAAGTGTCCATTACTAAATCTCAATGAGGGATCCCGAGTCGTCGTAAAACTAAAAAGTCGGTCAGTCCAGTGATGCACACTAAGGACTTTTTCTTCGTTGAAGGCACTCATGGGGGATTTTCTTTCAGGCGGATAATAAAAAACTATAACAAATATGGCAGACATCTTCGGTGAACACATGCGATAAGCAAGCTTTGAGCGTGTGATCTCTTCATTTTGTTTAACGTTTTTTCTCTGTAAGGCTATAGTGGCTGTTCGCCGGAGTGCATGGCCCTGATTTTGAAATATTGCTGGAGCATAACTAATGAGTCGACCGACCCCGTTCAAGTGGCCCCGTTTATTGTGGCAGACTGCAGCAGCGCTGGCATTTTCCTCTGCCGCGCTTGCGCAAGGCACCATTAAAATCGGAGAGATCAACAGCTACAAGGCGCAGCCTGCATTTCTGGAGCCTTACAAAAAAGGCATGGAGCTCGCGGTTGAGCAGATTAATGCGGCCGGTGGGCTGAACGGCAAGAAAGTCCAGCTCATCACCCGCGATGACAATGCCAATCCTGGCGATGCCGTACGTGTAGCCGAAGAGCTGATTTCGCGCGACAAGGTTGATGTGCTGACGGGCACTTTTCTGTCTCATATTGGTTTGGCTTTGACCGATTTCGCCAAACAGAAAAAAATATTTTTTCTGGCGAGCGAGCCGCTGACCGATAAGATTGTCTGGCAAAACGGTAACCGTTATACCTTTCGTTTGAGAGCTTCCACTTACATGCAGGTTGCCATGCTGGTGCCCGAGGCCGCAGCGATGAACAAAAAGCGTTGGGCAATTGTGTATCCCAATTACGAGTATGGTCAGTCTGCCGCGGCGACTTTCAAAACACTACTCAAGGCGGCACAGCCCGATGTCGAGTTTGTCGCTGAACAGGCGCCACCATTAGGCAAGCTTGATGCCGGTAGTGTTGTACAAGCGCTGTCTGATGCAAAACCCGATGCGATTTTTAACGTGCTGTTTGCGGCTGACCTGGCCAAGTTTGTGCGTGAGGGCAATACACGCGGCTTGTTCAAGGGGCGCGAAGTCGTGAGTTTGCTGACGGGCGAGCCTGAGTACCTCGACCCGCTTAAGGACGAGGCCCCGGAAGGCTGGTTGGTGACTGGCTACCCCTGGTATGGCATCAAAACGCCCGAACACGAAGCTTTCCTCAAAGCCTATCAGGCGCGCTTTAAGGATTACCCAAGGTTGGGTTCGATCATTGGCTACAGCACGATCATGTCTTTGGCGGAAGGCATCAAAAAAGCCAAGAGTACGGACGTCGAGGCGTTGATCGCGGCGTTTAAAGGTTTGCAGTTGATGACGCCATTTGGACCGATCACTTACCGTCCGGAGGATCATCAGTCCACCATGGGTGCGTTCGTGGGCCGCACCAAAAACGAAGGCGGTAAAGGTGTGATGGTCAATTTTCGCTACATGGATGGCGCCAACTTTTTGCCCACAGCCGCTGAGGTGAAAAAGCTTCGACCGGCTGATTGAACGCGCTGAGCGCATCGTATGGATCTTGCGAGTTTTATTGTTCAACTCCTAAACGGCCTGGCCGGCGCCTCCTCCTTGTTTTTGGTGGCGGCCGGTTTGTCGTTGATATTCGGTGTGACACGCATCGTTAATTTTGCCCATGGTTCTTTTTTCATGGTGGGCATCTATGTCGCCTACACACTGGTCACGAAATTTTCCACTGTGATTGGTTTTTGGCCGGCGATCCTTGGGGCGGCGCTATGTGTGGGTGTGCTCGGCGCAGTGGTGGAGTTCACCCTGATGCGCCGCATTTATCGCGCGCCAGAGTTGTTTCAGTTGCTCGCGACCTTTGCGCTGGTGTTGGTGATCAAAGATGCCGTGTTGTGGATCTGGGGTCCTGAAGAGTTGCTTGGACCACGAGCGCCCGGATTCAAGTCCGCGGTGCAGATTCTGGGCCGCAGTTTTCCGAGTTATGACTTGCTATTGATTGTGCTAGGCCCGCTCGTGCTGGGCTTGTTATGGCTGTTATTGACCCGAACACGCTGGGGGACCTATGTGCGTGCCGCCACACAGGATCGCGAAATGGTCTCGGCTCTGGGCGTCAATCAGGCCTGGCTGTTTACCAGTGTTTTTGCTCTGGGCGCTTTCTTGGCGGGTCTTGGCGGTGCGTTGCAATTGCCTCGCGAGCCTGCGAGTTTGGAAATGGACCTCAACATCATTGGCGCGGCCTTTGTAGTGGTCGTTGTGGGCGGGATGGGATCAATACCTGGCGCCTTCGTGGCAGCGCTTTTGATTGCTGAAATCAAGGCGATCTGTATCTGGTTGGGTGTGGTTGAACTGTTTGGGGTTGAGATTTCTTTTTCGAAGCTCACACTTGTGGTTGAGTTTTTGGTGATGGCGACGGTTCTCATGCTCAGACCCTGGGGACTCATGGGTCGGCCGCAAGCCCTGGCGCGACACGCGGGGCATAGCGAGCAGCCTTTGCGTGCAGGGAATGAATGGGCGCGTCGTTTCTGGCTTGTTCTGATCGCCTTGCTCGTGGCCTTGCCCTGGCTGACACCATCGTTGCCCTACGTGACGATATTGAGTATCGACCTACTTGTCGCCGCGCTTTTTGCAGCGAGTTTGCATTTCATCATGGGTCCTGCAGGCATGCATTCATTTGGCCATGCTGCGTATTTTGGTTTGGGCGCATATGGCGCTGCCTTGCTCTTGAAATATGCTGGTATCCCGATGGAGGGCACCCTCGTGCTTGCACCGGTTGTCGCTGTTCTCGGCGCGGCACTATTCGGCTGGTTTAGTGTGCGCTTGTCAGGTGTGTATCTGGCGATGCTGACGCTTGCCTTTGCGCAAATCACTTGGGCTGTTGTTTTCCAATGGGATGGCTTTACCGGCGGCAGCAATGGTTTGACAGGTGTCTGGCCCGCTCAATGGCTGACAGAAAAAAAACATTATTACTGGTTGACACTCGCGCTTGTCGTCGTCGCTGTATGGGGTCTTAGACGGATCTTGCATGCGCCTTTTGGCTACGCGATGCGTGCTGGGCGGGACTCAGCCTTGCGAGCTGACGCCATTGGAATCGATGTTAAACATATTCAATGGTGCGCGTTCATGATTGCTGGCGGTGTTGCGGGGCTGGCAGGTGTGTTGTTCGCTTTCTCCAAGGGCAGCATATCTCCCGAGGTTTTGCACGTGAGCAAATCAGTCGATGGTCTGGTCATGGTTCTCCTAGGAGGTATTCAAACACTGGCTGGTCCTCTGGTGGGCGCCTTGTCTTTTACGTGGTTACACGACACAGTCGCACGTAACACGGAGTATTGGCGAGCTATGCTCGGTGCGATTATTTTGTTGCTGGTGTTGTTATTTCCCGAGGGGCTCGCTGGCGCAGCGCGTCGCATCTTTAAGCGGGGTGATCGATGAGCCTGCTTGTCGTGAACAATCTGGGTAAGTCTTTTGGCGGTCTTGCCGCGGTCGATGATGTGAGTTTTTCAATCCGTCCGGGTGAGTTGCTGGCCTTGATCGGCCCGAATGGCGCAGGCAAAACCACCACCTTTAATATGATCAATGGGCAGCTGGCCGCCGATAGGGGTTCGGTGAGTTTGTCCGGTCAAGAGCTGCTTGGTCGGGCGCCGCGTGAGATTTGGCGTGCGGGTGTGGGCCGCACTTTTCAGATCGCCGAGACCTTCTCTTCGCTGACCGCACTGGAAAATGTGCAGATGGCCTTGCTGTCTCACCAGCGACGAATATTTTCTTTTGCAACGCCCGCAAGAGAGTTTGCGCAAGCGCGCGCCCGAGCCCTGCTTGAGCAGGTTGGCATGGCAGACCAGGCCGAGCGCGCCTGTAGCGAACTATCCTATGGCGACATCAAGCGCGTCGAACTCGCGATGGCTCTGGCTAATGAACCCAAGCTTTTGCTGATGGATGAACCCACGGCGGGCATGGCGCCCGAAGAGCGTCACGCGCTGATGGCCCTGACTAAGCGTCTGGTGGTCGAGCAGCACATCGCGGTCTTATTCACTGAGCACAGCATGGATGTTGTTTTTGCATTCGCGGACCGCGTCATCGTGCTGGCCAGGGGTCGTCTCATCGCCGAAGGTTCTCCTGCTGAAGTGCGGGCCAGTCCCCTTGTCCAAGAGGTGTATTTTGGCTCGGGTGCGACTTTTGTGGCACCTGAAACAAGTGCTACATCTCCCTCAGATCAATTCATTCAGGAGCCTAAAACTTCGCCTAAACCTCAGCAGCCCGCGCTGTTGAGTGCCGAAGGTTTGTGTGGCTGGTATGGTGCCGCGCAGATTTTGTTCGATGTCGATCTCGAGGTCAGGCGCGGTGAGGTGGTTGCGCTGATGGGGCGTAATGGCGCAGGTAAATCGACCACGATCAAAGCCCTCATGGGCTTGTTGAGTAAAAGAACGGGCCGTGTGCGTTTCACGGATCGAGACATCTCAACACTTGCACCCTATCAAATCGCTTCCCTCGGTCTGGGCTTTGTTCCAGAGGATCGCAGGGTCTTTACCGACTTGACCGTACTTGAAAATCTCGCGGTCGGCCAGCAGCCTGTCCGTTCTTGGCCCGATGCAAGCCCCGCGCCAGCCTGGACAGTTGAACGGTTGTTCGCGTTGTTTCCCAACCTGGCGGAAATGCCTCAGCGGCTGGGTGGAAAAATGAGTGGCGGGGAACAACAGATGTTGACGGTTGCACGAACGCTAATGGGAAACCCTTTTTTGGTTCTGCTAGATGAGCCCTCCGAAGGCGTGGCCCCGATCATTGTTGAGCAAATGGTGGCCATGATTCTCGCACTCAAGCAACAGGGAATGAGTATTTTGTTGTCTGAGCAAAATATGCACTTTGCGAAATTGGTTTGCGATCGTGTGTATGTTTTAGAGAAAGGCCATGTGCGTTTTTCCGGGACTTTTGGCGAGCTTGATCAACAATCACGGCTCAAGCAGGAATATCTGACGATGTGATGATTCCCGAAGGTCTCCCGACAGTCAAAATCTGAGAAGCTTGCATTTACTGCCAACTTTGCTCACAATAGAGACTTGATCACCACCCCGGCTTCGCATCGATCCGGGGTTTTGCTTTTTGGGAAAAAATACGATGGCCACTATTCCTCTTACCGCACGTGGGGCCGAGCGTTTGCAAGCTGAGTTGCATCGCCTCAAGCACGTTGAACGTCCTGCCGTGATTAACGCGATCGCCGAAGCGCGAGCCCAGGGTGACTTGTCTGAAAACGCCGAGTACGATGCTGCGCGCGAACGTCAGGGTTTTATCGAGGGTCGCATCAGCGAGCTCGATGGTACGCTCTCCAATGCTCAGATTATCGACCCGAGTGCGATTGATGCCGATGGTCGTGTGGTGTTTGGTGCGACAGTCGAGATCGAAGATCTCGAATCGGGTGAAAAGGTGACCTATCAGATCGTGGGGGATGTCGAGGCTGACATCCGCGCCAACCTGATTTCGGTATCAAGTCCCGTCGCGCGGGCCTTGATTGGAAAATACGAAGGCGATGTGGTCCAAGTGCAGGCGCCTTCCGGTATCAGAGAGTTTGAGATCGTCGATATCAAATATCTCTAATACAGTTGATGATTTAATGTTTTGGGGCAGGGCGTTTGCGGGCAGTCAAACCAGGTGCGCCACGACGCGCACCGGCCCGCAGAGAGAGCGCACTGCGACGCGGGATCCCATGTGCTGTATCCTTGGAGCCTGTCGCACGGGTACTTGGTCGTGCGGGACGGTCCCCAGAAAAGACACGCGGACGGTCAAGCTCCTCAGCGTTATCCCGCTCGGCACGGGTACGGCGGGTAGGTTTTTCAACCTTCTTTCCAAGCGCGGCGAGTTTTTTCGGTGTGTGAGGCTCTGAGGGTTTGCGTTTGGCTGGCGTGCTGGGTTCTGGCGTGGGCTTGAGATAAGTCCCTTTTGCTCCATAGCGATACAGGATGAGCATCTTGCCGAGATGATGCACGGCAGCGCAGGAGAGCGTTTCGCAAATCGTGCTGAGCATCGCGTCGCGCTCGTCCCGATCAGCGGTGCCGGCCCGGACTTTGATCAGCTCGTGAGCCGACAGATTCATGTCGATTTCTTTGAGGACTGCCTCGGTCAAGCCGTTGTCACCAATCAGGACAACGGGGCGCAGTGGATGGGCAGCGGCACGAAGAGCGCTGCGTTCGCGTGGGGTGAGTTCCATAATAGTCATAAGGTAGATTGTACGGGAATGGCCAAAAACAAATTTTCAAAAGAGTGGGTGATGCAACACATCAACGACCCATTCGTCAAATTAGCCACTCAAAAGGGCTATCGCGCCCGTGCGGCCTTCAAATTAACCGAAATCCTCGACGCAGAGAAGCTGATGCGCCGCGGCGATGTGATTGTGGACCTCGGTTCTGCGCCCGGTAGCTGGTCGCAGGTTGCGCGAGAGAGGCTTGTCGGCAAAGGAGGCGTGATTGATGGACGTATTCTGGCGCTCGATATATTACCGATGGAGCCGATCGCTGGGGTCGAGTTTATTCAAGGCGATTTCAGCGAGGACGAGGTACTTGAAACACTGAACACAATGCTGGCAGGGGCTAAGGTAGATTTGGTTATGTCGGATATGGCACCTAATTTGTCTGGCGTGGGGAGTGCGGATTCGGCTCGAATCCAGCAAATTGTTGATTTAGCCCTTGAATTTTCGCTTTTACACCTCAAACCTGATGGTGCACTGATCGTGAAGGCGTTTCATGGAAGTGGATTCTCCCAGATTGTCGAAAGCTTCAAACGTCACTTCAAACGCGTGGTTGAGCGCAAGCCCAAAGCATCGCGTGATCGTTCGTCTGAAACTTTTCTGATCGCAAAGGGTCGAAAGTAGTAGCAAAAAAGTCGGTTTCTGATCCCTCGAGGACGTAGGGGAACGAGACCGACCGACGCCCGGAACGGGGTAGAATTAGGTATAGTCAATTCGCGAAATCCCCTTTAGGCCATTAGGGTGATCGCTTGTCGGAATTACAAGCAGGAGATCGGCCTTGAACAATTCGTTTTCGAAAGTCGCAGTCTGGATGGTGATCGCCTTGGTGCTGTTTACTGTTTTTAAACAGTTTGACAGCCGCGCGCCTACCCAGGATTCGGTCAGTTACACCCAGTTTATGGACGATGCCAAGGCTGGCAAAATCCGCAAAGTGGATGTGCAGAGTGATGTGTTGTACGTCACGCCTGATACGGGCCGCCCATACACGCTGACTTCCCCCGGCGATCTCTGGATGGTCTCTGACCTGATGAAGGCTGGTGTCCAGGTTTCAGGCAAAGCGCGCGAAGAGCCCTCATTCCTGATGAGCATTTTCGTCTCATGGTTCCCGATGCTGTTGCTGATCGGTGTCTGGGTATTTTTCATGCGCCAGATGCAGGGTGGCGGCAAAGGCGGTGCCTTCAGCTTTGGTAAGTCCCGCGCCAAGATGCTTGATGAGAGCACAAACATCGTGACCTTTGCCGATGTGGCCGGTTGCGATGAGGCCAAAGAGGACGTGCAGGAGCTGGTTGACTTTTTGCGCGACCCAACAAAGTTCCAGAAGCTCGGCGGACATATTCCCCGCGGCGTGCTGATGGTCGGTTCGCCTGGTACAGGTAAAACATTGTTGGCTAAGGCGATTGCCGGTGAGGCCAAGGTTCCGTTCTTCAGCATTTCGGGCTCCGACTTTGTCGAGATGTTTGTCGGTGTGGGTGCCGCGCGTGTGCGTGACATGTTTGAAAACGCTAAAAAGCATTCCCCTTGCATCATCTTCATCGATGAAATCGATGCGGTAGGTCGCCAGCGTGGCGCAGGTCTCGGCGGTGGTAACGACGAGCGTGAACAAACACTGAACCAGTTGCTGGTCGAGATGGATGGTTTCGAGTCTGGCGTAGGCGTGATCGTGATCGCCGCCACGAACCGTCCTGACGTGCTTGATCCTGCTTTGCTGCGTCCAGGTCGCTTCGATCGCCAAGTGGTCGTTCCGCTACCGGATATCCGTGGCCGCGAACAAATTCTCAAAGTTCACATGCGTAAAGTGCCTGTTGCACAAAACGTTGATGCGCACGTGTTGGCTCGTGGCTGCCCTGGCTTTTCCGGTGCGGACCTGGCCAACCTTGTCAACGAGGCCGCCCTGTTTGCTGCCCGCCGTAATGGTCGCACGGTTGACATGTCTGACTTTGAAAAGGCGAAAGACAAGATCATCATGGGTGCTGAGCGTCGCTCCCTGGTGATGCCCGAAGAAGAGCGTCGCAACACCGCTTATCACGAGTCAGGTCACGCGGTGGTTGCAAGAATGTTGCCCAAGACTGATCCAGTCCACAAGGTCACGATTATTCCTCGTGGTCGCGCACTGGGTGTCACGATGCAGTTGCCAGAGGGCGACCGTTACAGCATGGATAAAGAACGCATGTTGTGCACGATCGCTGTGCTGTTTGGTGGCCGTATCGCCGAAGAGTTGTTCATGAATCAAATGACGACTGGCGCTTCCAACGACTTTGAACGCGCGACGGCAATGGCGCGCGACATGGTGACGCGTTACGGCATGTCCGAAGAACTTGGTCCAATGGTCTATGCGGAAAACGAGGGTGAGGTTTTCCTGGGTCGCAGCGTGACTAAAACAACCCATATGTCCGAAGACACGATGCAAAAAGTTGATCAGCAGATTCGCAAGATCATCGACGAGCAATACGCAGTAGCCCGGACGATTCTGGAAAATAACCGTGAAAAAGTTGAAGTCATGGCGAAATCCCTGCTCGAGTGGGAAACCATTGACTCGGATCAGATCAACGATATTATCGAAGGCCGTCCTCCCCGTCCACCCAAAGTCCCTGATGCACCGATGGATTCGACAGGCTCGCCTCCAAGCGGGACTGCCCCAGGCACGACTGATCCTGCCGCGGTTGTTTAAGTTTGGCAGTGCCAAGTTTGATAGCTGAACGTTGGACATGCGGGCGCTTTGAGTTTGAGCTCAAGCGCCCGATTCTTATGGGGATTGTCAACGTCACGCCCGATTCATTTTCGGACGGTGGACAGCATGCACGAACCGAGTCGGCTATCCGCCATGCCCATACTCTGATTCAAGAGGGTGCGGAAATACTCGATATCGGGGGAGAGTCGACACGGCCTGGCGCGTTGCCAGTATCTGTGCAGGATGAACTCACGCGTGTGATGCCAGTGATCAAAGCCCTGCTGCATAGCGGCGTGGCAATCTCTGTGGATACTTGCAAGCCAGAGGTGATGCAGGCGGCGCTCGATGTGGGTGCTGACATCATCAATGACGTGACAGGGATGCGCGACGAGGCGGCCCAGCGGATTGTCGCGCGCCATGGACAATGTGGCATATGCGTGATGCACATGCAGGGCGAACCTCGCACGATGCAGCAGCACCCGCATTACAACGATGTTGTGCTCGACATCAAAACGGAGTTGCTACAACAGGCGCGGATCCTTGAGGCGCAGGGTGTTGCAGCGGCCCGTATCAGTTTGGATCCCGGTTTTGGTTTTGGTAAAACAGTTGAGCAAAACTATCGATTGCTCGCCAATTTGAATGTAATCGCCAATGCGGGTTATCCTGTCGTCCTTGGCGTTTCGCGCAAGTCCATGATCGGAGCGGTCACTGGACGCCCAGTTGATCAGCGAATATGCGGCAGTATTGCTGCAGCGCTTGCAGGCACACTGCGCGGCGCACGTGTGTTGCGGGTGCATGATGTCAGGGAAACGCGAGATGCCTTGTCAGTTTGGCAGGCGGTAGAGGATGGTGAAAAATAAAATGTCAAAAAGAAAATATTTCGGCACCGATGGTGTGAGAGGCTTGGTAGGCGGTGAGGTGATTAACGCTGAATTTGCCTTGCGTCTTGGCTATGCCGCGGGCAAGGTGTTATCTGAATCTCACGTCAGTTCGAGCGGTCGCAGCGGACGGCCGACAGTGTTGATTGGCAAGGATACTCGTATCAGTGGCTACATGCTTGAGTCGGCACTCGAGGCAGGCTTTGCTTCGGCTGGCGTGGAGGTCTTGCTGGCAGGACCTTTGCCCACGCCAGCTGTGGCATATCTGACGCGGACATGGCGCTTGGTCGCGGGTATCGTGATTAGCGCGTCGCACAACCCTTACCATGATAATGGCATCAAGTTTTTCTCTTCAAAGGGCATGAAACTGCCCGACGAAACAGAAGCGGCCATTGAAGCGGCGATTGACGAGCCCATGGTGTGCGTGCCTTCAGAAAAGCTTGGCCGGGCTCGTCGGATTGACGATGCACCGGGACGTTATATTGAGTTTTGCAAAAGTACGTTTCCTTCGGATCTTGACTTAAAAGGTCTCAAGCTTGTGATTGATGCAGCCAATGGTGCGGCCTATCACATCGCCCCGCATGTGTTTCGCGAGCTGGGTGCCGAGGTACACGCCATCGGCGTTTCTCCAGATGGTTTCAATATCAACAAGGATGTTGGCGCATTGCATCCCGAAGGCCTGGCGGCAGAAGTCCGTGCCCGAGGCGCTGATCTTGGTATCGCGCTGGACGGAGACGCGGATCGTTTGCAGATGGTTGATGCCACGGGGCGCGTGTTTAATGGCGACGAATTGTTATACGCCGTGGTGCGTGAACGTTTGGCGCGCGGTCCGGTGGCGGGAGTGGTCGGAACACTGATGACTAACTTTGGTCTGGAGAAACAGTTAAGCAAGTTGGGCATCCCTTTTGAGCGTGCCCAAGTTGGCGACCGATATGTGCTCGAACAGTTGCGCAACCGCGGCTGGCTATTCGGAGGTGAAAGCTCCGGACATCTTTTATGTCTGGACGCACACACCACGGGCGATGGCATCGTGGCCGCTTTGCAAGTGCTCGCGGCGCTCCAGCGCAGCGGCGAAACCTTGCCTCAATGGCTGCAAGGGCTCAAGATGTATCCGCAAACCATGGTCAACGTGCCCTGGGTTCCGGGTAAAAACTGGGCCGATCATTCTGGACTGCAGGCCGCCAAGGCTCAGGTTGAGGCGATGCTCGGTGATCGTGGGCGCGTGCTGATTCGTGCCTCGGGTACCGAGCCAAAACTGCGCCTGATGGTTGAGGCCGAAGATGAGCGTTTAGTCGAGCAGGGCATTGCCATGCTGACAGCTGTCAATCTGGGTTGAGCTCAGACGAGAATCAGCTCAAAATCAAAACCGACTTTGCTCCACTCGGATTCCTCTCCGTGCAGAGAGAAATCGGTCAAAGGATGCGTAGCAAGCCATTTTTTGTCGACTCGGCACACAATCGAGTTGCCGTTCACGCTCACCGACAGAGGTAAACGCGTCACATCCTCCCGGCGTCGACAAAGCAACACGGCCAAACGTAAACATAGGATGGTGAGCCATTGGTCTCGACCTTTGACGAGCGATTGCGCTTTTGCAAGTTTGCCCGTGTGGACCAGCGCGAGTAAACCAAGGTGGAGCTGGTCGACGCGCGAAAAACCTGGCATGTCGGCGTTGTTCAAAATATACGCGCTATGTTTGTGATAGCCCGCTTGCGCGATCGATAAACCGACCTCGTGCAAATCGGCGGCCCAGCTCAGCGTATGGCGTAGTTCGTCTTGCTGACTGCGGTTGGGAAATAAGCTTTCAAACAAACTGAGTGCGGTGCGTTTGACACGATTCGCTTGACGCGCGTCCACGTGATAGCGCTTCATGAAAGCTGACACCGACTCATCGCGACGGTCATGAGATTCTTCGCGTCCGGCCAGGTCAACAAGTACGCCCAAACGCAAAGCACCGTCACCGGTGGTCATGGTTTCGACACGCATTTCGTCAAAAAACGCGCTCATGATGGCCAGGCCGCCAGTCAACACATCCGCCCGATCAACTTTGATCCCGGGCAGCTCATCGGTGATGACGCGCCCAGAGCGTATGAGTTTGGTTTTGAGTCGTTCCAGGCCGTCGCGGGTGATGCCGCCGGTGGTGAGTTTGCCGTCGGTCAAAATAGCCAGCAGTGCTTTTGCTGTGCCGGAAGAGCCGTAGGCGGCATCCCAACCCATTTTTCGGTAGGGTTTAGTGATCACTTCGATTTCGCGCCGGGCCGCGAGCTCGGCTTGTTTCATCCCTTGCGCATCAATCCGACCGCCGGGGAAAAACTTTTGGCTGAAACTCACGCAACCCATGTAGAGCGAAGAGGTCAAAATAGGCTCGTCGCCTTTGCCGATGATGACCTCGGTCGAACCACCGCCAATGTCGATCACTAGCCTTTTTTCAGCAGAAATGGGGAGTGTATGACTGACGCCCGTGTAAATTAGTCGGGCCTCCTCGCGTCCGGCAATGACTTCGATTGGAAAACCAAGCGCGGCTTCGGCCAGAGGTAGGAATTCCGAAACGTTACGGGCGACGCGGAATGTATTGGTGGCGACTGCACGGACACGATCAGGGTGAAAGCTGCGCAGTCTTTCACCAAAACGCTGCAAGACTTCTACGGCCCGATCGATGGCCTCTTGATTGAGGTTTTTGGAGGCGTCCAAACCAGCAGCCAGACGCACAGTTTCCTTCAGCCGATCGATCTGATAGATGTGTTTGGCGCCATTTTGCTCGGCAACCCGACCGATTGACAGCCTAAAGCTGTTGGATCCCAGATCGACTGCAGCCAACAGGTGTTTCATACAATTTAACCAGAATGCGATGTGGATATTATAAAAGGCTATCTTGTAAAAAGTTTGTCATACAGGCAGGATAAGCTTAAACCACGAAAATGCCGCTATCATGTGCTCAAAAGCATTGAATTGCGCCACTCCATACCTATTTACAGGTTCTAACCCAGATGCCCGCCAGAAAGAAAGCCGAACCCCTTTATTTCAATCGTGAGCTGTCGCTCCTGCAATTCAACGAGCGCGTGTTGGCGATGGCTGAACGGCCCGATACCCCTGCGCTGGAGCGGTTGCGTTACGTCTGTATTGTCGGCTCGAATCTGGATGAGTTTTTTGAAATCAGAGTCTCGAGTCTCAAGGCCCAGATCGCGCAGCATCCTCATTTGATGGGGCCGGATGGTCTCACCACTGAAGAGGCTTTTGAGCGCGTTCAGCAAGCTGTCCACGTGTTGGTGGATCGGCAGTATGCGCTGCTGAACGAGCAGGTTTTGCCTGCGCTGAAGGCCGAGGGCGTGGTACTGCACCAGGCAGCCGATTGGAATGCCGCCCAGAGAAAATGGGCCCGCGAAGTCTTTCATCGTGACGTGATGCCGTTGTTGACGCCGATCGGTCTGGATCCCGCCCATCCATTCCCCAGGGTTTACAACAAAAGCTTGAATTTCATCGTTCCGCTCTCTGGAGTGGATGCGTTTGGTCGCAAGTCAACGATTGCAATCGTGCAGGCTCCCAGGGCTTTGCCGCGCCTGATCAAAGTACCTCCCGCAGTATCGGGGCATCCGCACGGATTTATTTTATTAACCGGATTTCTGCGCGCTTTTGTGGGCGACTTGTTTCCCGGCATGCATATGGAAGGCTGTTACCAATGGCGCGTGACGCGCAACAGCGATTTGTTCGTCGACGAAGAAGAGGTCACCAACTTGCGGCAGGCCTTGCAAGGTGAGCTTTCACAGCGTAATTTTGGTTCTGCCGTGCGTTTGGAAATCGATCACAACACGCCTGCGCACATTGAACATTTTTTACAGAAAGAGTTTTCCCTGACGGCAGCGGATACCTATCGCGTAAATGGTCCCGCAAACGTTGCGCGGCTCATGCAGATCTGTAATATCGTCAAAGCACCGGACCTGCTGTTTCCGGAGTTCAAAGCTTGCGTCCCCGTTCCCTTTGACAGTTTGCCCGCGCGCTCTCCAGCGATCTTCGAGGCGATCTCCAAGCAAGATCATCTGTTGCATCACCCATATCAGTCTTTCAAGCCTATTCTGGATTTTTTGACTGCAGCTGCTTTCGATCCTGATGTGGTGGCAATCAAGCAAACGATTTATCGGACTGGCGAGGACTCGGAGCTGATGCACCTGCTGCTCGCCGCAGCGAAAGCCGGTAAAGAGGTCACCGTTGTGGTGGAGTTGATGGCCCGTTTTGACGAACAGACCAACATCAACTGGGCTGCTCGCCTCGAAGAGGTGGGTGCCCACGTTGTCTATGGTGTAGTGGGACATAAAACGCATGCAAAGATGGCGTTGGTGTTGCGCCGGGAAAAAGGACGTATCCGTCGTTACGGACACATGGGCACAGGCAACTACCATTTGCGCACAGCGAGTCTCTACACGGATTTTGGCCTGCTCACGGCCGATCCCAAGCTCTGCGAAGACATGGACTTGGTGTTCTCTCAGCTCACCGGGCTGGGGGAGCGTCGCAAATTAAAAATGTTGTTGCAGTCACCATTCACCATGCACAGCACTGTGATCAACATGATCCGTGCCGAAACGCGTGCGGCGCGTGCGGGTAAAAAATCTCGTATTTTGGCCAAAATGAACTCTTTACTTGAGCCTTTGGTGATCCAGGAGCTCTACAAGGCCAGTCAAGCTGGCGTCAAAATTGATTTGATCGTACGAGGTGTCTGTGCGTTGCGATCTGGTGTGGCGGGTTTGTCGGACAACATCACTGTTCGATCGATCGTAGGCCGTTTCCTTGAGCACTCGCGGGTGTTCTATTTTTATGATCAAGGAAAAGAGTCTGTTTATCTGTCTTCGGCCGACTGGATGGATCGTAATTTTTTCCGTCGTGTTGAAATCGCCTTTCCCGTCACGCAGCCCGCCTTGAAAAAGCGAGTGATAGAAGAGGCGTTCACTTACGCACTGCGTGATAATCAACGCGCCTGGCTGCAGCAGCCGGACGGAACCTACGCGTTGATTCGCAATCGTCGCGCGCCGTTTTCGCTTCACCAGCACTTGATGGACAAGCTTGGCTAATTAAGAGCTAAGATTTTTTTGAAACAAAGACTGCTTTTCTAAAAAAAGCCTGGTTTTTCCCTAAAAGTCAGTATTGTCATGAATTCGTCATTTTCGATCCTTAAGATTCGGTCTGTAGTGAACAGCTATTTACATTAATAGATTGATTGAGGATTTAAAAATGATCAAACGCGTACTGACCTCCCTGACAGCGGGTCTCGCCATGAGCGCAGCCGCCCTGAGTGTGCAGGCTGCCGATATCACCGGCGCAGGCGCCACGTTCCCATACCCAATCTTCGCCAAATGGGCAGAAGTCTATAAAAAAGTTGAAAACGTAGGTTTGAACTATCAGTCAATCGGCTCCTCCGGTGGCTTGCGTCAGATTCGCGCAAAAACCGTGACCTTTGGTGCGTCTGATGCGCCTGTCAAGGGCGACCAGCTTGAAAAAGACGGTATGGTTCAGTTTCCAGTGATTCTCGGCGGTGTGGTGCCAGTAGCCAACCTCGAGGGCTTTGCGCAGGCTGAACTCAGACTGACCGGTCCAGTATTGGCCGATATCTTCATGGGCACCATTACAAAATGGAACGATCCCAAGATCACCGCTCTCAACCCAGGTAAAAAACTGCCTGATCAGTCCATCACAGTCGTTCACCGTGCGGATGGTTCTGGCACAACCTTTATTTTTACCGACTATTTGAACGAAGTCAGCAAGCCCTGGGCAGACAAGGTTGGCAAGGGTGCCGCAGTAAAGTGGCCAGCTAGCAGCTCGGTCGGTGGCAAGGGTAACGAAGGCGTGGCCGCAAACGTTACGCGTGTGAAAGGTTCGATTGGTTACGTTGAATACGCCTACGCCAAGAAGAACAACATCAAGTACCTCCAATTGATGAATAAAGATGGTCAGTATGTGGCACCAAGCGAAAAGACCTTTGCCGCTGCCGCAGCAGGTGCAGACTGGTTCAGCGTGCCTGGGATGGGGATTTCCCTGGTTGAGCAAAAGGGTGCCGCAGCCTGGCCCATCACCGGCGCTTCATTTGTCCTGATGTACAAAGAACCTGCCAACAAGCAAGCTTCAAAAGACGTGATCAAGTTCTTTAGCTGGGCCTTTAAAGATGGTCAGCAACTGGCGCTAGACTTGGACTACGTGCCACTTCCAGATGTGTTGACCAAGGCAATCGCAGATAAAGTCTGGTCGCAGATCAAACACTAAGTAAGAATCACGATCCAAACTGAGATGTTGTGTACAGTCTCAAATCAGTCTGTCCAGGCCCTTTGGGCCTGGACATTCGGTTCTAAGGAGTAGTAGATGGGTACGCACCCAACGACGAGTGGCATGTTGGACCCGCATATGATGGCGGTGGTTAAAAAGCAGCGTATTCAGGACTTTTTATTCCACAAAGTCACGATGGTGTTTGCAATGCTGGTTTTGGTCGCCCTAGCGGCCATCTTAGTGTCGCTGATGATTAGCGCCTGGCCGGCATTTAAGAAATTTGGGATCGATTTTATTTGGACCGTTGAGTGGGACATCATCAACGAGGACTTTGGGGCCGCGATCGCCATTTACGGCACGCTCGTGAGCTCTGCGATCGCGCTCTTGATCGCTGTACCGCTGGCCTTTGGTATCGCCTTGTTTTTAACGGAAATGTGTCCGGTGTGGCTGCGCCGCCCTCTGGGCACTGCGATTGAACTGCTTGCGGCTGTTCCCTCAATTATTTACGGTATGTTTGGCTTGTTTATTTTTGCGCCGCTATTTGCCGAGTATGGTCAGCCAGCCTTGCAGTCCACGCTTGGACAGATGCCGCTGATCGGTCCCTTGTTCGGTGGCGCGATGAACGGCATCGGTCTGTTGGCGGCAGGTATCATCCTGGCGTTCATGGTGCTTCCCTTCATCGCGGCGGTGATGCGCGACGTGTTCGCAATTGTTCCGCCTATTTTGCGCGAGTCGGCCTACGGCCTGGGCTGTACAACCTGGGAAGTGGTGCGCTACATCGTCTTGCCTTATACACAAAAGGGCGTGATTGGTGGCATCATGCTCGGCCTCGGCCGCGCGCTGGGTGAAACAATGGCGGTCACGTTTGTGATCGGTAACTCTCAGCGCATCAGCGAGTCCTTGTTTGCGCCGGGTACTTCGATTGCTTCGACGCTTGCCAATGAATTTGGCGAAGCCGACGAGTTTCATTTGTCCACTCTGTTCGCACTCGGATTTCTCTTGTTTGTCATCACCTTCATTGTGCTGTCGATTGCCAAGATCTTGATTTGGCGTACTGAAAGAGCTCAAGGGGCAAAGACCTAATGAATAGCAACCTTTATCGACGCCGCAAGTTCGTCAATATCCTTGGACTGTCGCTATCCATGTTTGCGATGGCGCTTGGTTTGTTCGTTTTACTATGGATCCTTTTTATCCTGTTTAAAAACGGGTTCGCCGGTTTAAGCTGGGCGATTTTCACCGAATCGACACCGGCTCCGGGGACACCCGGCGGCGGACTGGCGAACGCCATAGTTGGAAGTTTGATGATGGTGGGCGTGAGCGTCTTGATCAGTACCCCCATTGGAATATTTGCGGGTGTTTATCTGGCGGAGTTCGGTGACGGCAACAAGTTGGCCTCTGTGACGCGCTTTGTGACCGACATCATGTTGTCTGCTCCGTCCATTGTTTTAGGCCTGTTTGTCTATGCCGTCCTGGTTGCTCAGGTCAAGCATTTTTCAGGTTGGGCTGGTTCGTTCGCACTCTCTCTGATCGCGATCCCTGTTGTTTTACGCACAACTGAAAATATGTTGCGCCTGGTGCCAGGTAGCTTGCGCGAAGCCGCATTCGCACTCGGTGCACCGCGCTGGAAAGTCACAAGCTATGTGACTTTGCGTGCCGCGCGTGCTGGCGTGATGACGGGCCTGCTGTTGGCGCTCGCTCGCATCAGTGGTGAGACCGCACCCTTGCTTTTTACCGCACTCAATAATCAGTTCTTTTCAGCTGATATGAACGCGCCTCTCGCCAATCTGCCTGTCGTGATCTTCCAGTTTGCGATGAGTCCCTATGATAACTGGGTCAAGCTCGCCTGGGCTGGTGCCTTGTTGATTACGCTGACTGTATTAGTGCTTAACATTATTGCGCGCGTCTTGTTCCGCGAACGCAACGCTGGTTAACTTTCTGGATTCTCTATGAATAGTCAAGCAAATGTAGTGTCCCTGAAAAATGCTCTTGAGGTGCGTGGACTCAACTTTTTCTACGGAAAATTTCAGGGTCTGAAAAATATTGATTTGAATATTGCCGAGCACAAGGTCACGGCTTTTATTGGTCCGTCAGGCTGTGGCAAGTCCACTCTCTTACGCGCACTCAACCGCATGTACAGCTTGTATCCCGGCCAGCGTGCAGAGGGTCAAGTCAATTTCTACGGTGAAAATATTTTGGATCCCAAACAGGATCTGAATATGTTGCGTGCGCGGATCGGCATGGTGTTTCAGAAGCCGACGCCTTTCCCGATGTCAATTTATGACAACGTGGCCTTCGGTGTGCGTTTGTATGAAAACTTAAGCAAGGGCGATATGGACGCGCGGGTTGAATGGGCGCTGACCAAGGCCGCCCTGTGGGGCGAGGTCAAGGACAAGCTCAATCAAAGTGGTTTATCCCTATCAGGTGGTCAGCAGCAACGCCTTTGTATTGCCCGCTCCGTCGCGGTCAAGCCTTCGGTTATTTTGTTTGACGAGCCGACCTCGGCTCTTGACCCGATTTCCACTGGCAAGATCGAAGAGCTGCTCCATGAGCTGAAATCTGATTACACCGTGGCGATCGTCACCCACAACATGCAGCAAGCCGCCCGCGTTTCGGACTTTACGGCCTTTATGTATCTGGGCGAACTGGTGGAATTTGGTCAGACGGACAAGATTTTCGTCAAACCCAAGCGCAAGGAAACCGAGGATTACATCACCGGCCGCTTTGGCTGATTTTTAAATTTCTGGTATATTAGCGGTCTTCGGGGCGTAGCGCAGCCTGGTAGCGCATCTGCTTTGGGAGCAGAGGGTCGTGAGTTCGAATCCCACCGCCCCGACCAGTCATACCAACGGGTTACAGATCAAAAGTCTGTAACCCGTTTTGTTTTGTTCAACTCTGATTTTGCAAGGATTGTGTCGTTGGCTCAGCAATCTTAGATGCCAAGACTTTATCGATCGTTTTTCTATCCATATCCATGATTTCAAATTGCCAGCCTTCCCAGGTGACCTTGTCGCCTTCGATCGGGAGTTTGCCGCTGAGCAGCATAAACATCCCG
This sequence comes from Zwartia vadi, assembly GCF_030410375.1. Taxonomy (GTDB): domain Bacteria; phylum Pseudomonadota; class Gammaproteobacteria; order Burkholderiales; family Burkholderiaceae_B; genus Zwartia; species Zwartia vadi. The sequence continues at coordinate 44,998 of NZ_JAUHHE010000004.1, read as the reverse complement.
CTGAGGGTGTGATAGCGACCTCTTTCCTCTTCGGGCACGACCGACAGCTCGAGGCAGTCCTTCAATTCGGGGATCGGGATGTGACCGTCTAACAGCCAGGTCCCGTCGTCGCGTCGGACGGCCCAGGATTTGGATGGATCTCGAGGGGTGAACTCACCAGTAATTGCTTCGATCAAGTCTTGCAAAGTGACCAGACCGAGTATTTCGCCGTACTCGTCCACGACAAAAGCCATTTGCCGGCCTGATGAACGAAAGTTCGCCAGTAATTCCATGCCGGTGATGGTCTCAGGCACATACAGCGTTTCTTCGACTCCTTTCGCCAGCTCGTATTTTTCACCTTTGGCGATCTTTGAAAGCAATTTTCTTGCATTCACAATACCCAGCACCTGATTGAGTTCGCCATTGACCAGCGGGAACCGTGCATGGTCTGTGAGCTCAATCGTTTCAAGGTTTTTTTCTATGGAGTATTGAATGTCGAGATAAATGATGTCGGCGCGAGGCACCATCAATGAGGCGATCTGTCGATCATCGAGTCGGAACACATTTTTGACCATCGTGTGTTCATGGGATTCGATGAGACCGGCTTCTGTGCCTTCTTCGAGGACAGCCTGAATTTCTTCTTGTGTGACTTCCGGCTGGTTTCTTTCCTTGACACGTAAGATACGCAGCACAAACTTGGTCGAACCAGACAACAGTTTGACAAAGGGGCGCGTGGCCATCGCCAGAAAGGCGATCGGTCTGGCCATCAGACGTGCGATCGCTTCGGGATTGGACTGACCGAGCCGCTTGGGTACCAGCTCTCCGATCACAATGGAAAAATAGGTGATCAATAGCACAACCACACCTGTACCGAGGTAGTTGGAGTAAACCACATTCACGCCGAATTCCTGAAACCAAAGCGCGAGTGGTTTGGCAAGCGCGGCCTCACCGACAATACCGCTTAACACGCCGATAGAGGTGATTCCTACCTGTACGGTAGAAAGGAATTGGTTGGGATCCGCCGCGAGCTTCAGTGCCGCTTTTGCTGAAGCATCACCCGCCTCAGCCGCCTTTTGGAGCTTTGAACGTTTGGAGGTGATGAGAGCGATTTCAGACATCGCAAACAGACCATTTAGAACAATCAATGCGACAAGTATCAGTATGTCCATAAGGTGGCACGTAAAGCGTGCCGAAAGTAATGAAGAAAGTCCATTCTAATTTAAAACAGTCATCCTGTACCCACCGGCACCCCGAACACATCAGGCGATTGATAAAACCTTACTGTTGGTATGTTTTCCGAATGAGATAAGTGGGCCGGCGTTTTGACTCCAAATAGGTGCGACCAATATATTCACCGAGAACGCCAATGCCAATGAGCTGTACGCTGCCTAAAAATAATATAGCGACGAATAAGGATGTATAACCGGGAAGGTCCACGCCAAAAATCATCGTGCGAATGACAATGAACAGTGCATAAACAACCGTGATCAATGCACCGATCACCCCCATATATGTCCAGACCCTAAGAGGCAGGGTGCTAAAGCTTGTGATGCCTTCCAAGGCGAAATTCCAAAGTTTCCATCCTGAAAACTTGGATTCTCCGCTTGCCCGAGGCTGGCGAACATATTCGATTGTCATGGTCTTGAATCCCACCCAGGCGAAAAGACCTTTCATGAAGCGTTGCTTTTCGGGAAGCTGCTTCAAGGTGTCAACGACGACACGGGTCATGAGTCGGCAATCCCCTACGTTTGTAGGGATCTTGATATGTGCAAGAAAGTTATACGTGTCGTAGAAGGCGGCCGCACTCAATCGTTTGCCTAGGGTGTCGGATTGCCTGTTCGAGCGTTTCGCTAACACCACATCCACGTCGTGCTCTTCCCAGGTTTGGATGAGCTGACTAATTAAGGATGGCGGATCCTGAAGGTCCGAGTCCAGCGGGATGATCAAATCGCCTTGCGCCAGATCGAGTCCGGCAGTCAAGGCGGCCTCTTTACCAAAGTTTCGGGATAACTCAACAACCTTCATTCTTGGGTTGATTAGGCTCAAGGCAATGAGATGTTTGAGTGTGACGTCCTCGCTGCCATCATCCACACAAATCAACTCGAAATCGTAGCGATCAAGCTTTGCAATTTCTTGAGTCACCGCTTCGTAAAAAGCGTTTACGCCCGATTCCTCATTGTAGAAAGGACAAACGAGACTGACTAATTGTTTTGAACTCATAGGTTTTTATTGGCCAGAGTGATTGGCAGCGATGAAATTACCTGGTGGCGTAAAAAACATGTAAAGATTTGTTTTGGACTTATCCGGTGCATCAAGATTAGCAAACGAAACCTTCCATTCCTTACCTTTTTTTCCGTCTACATAGGTAATCGATTCGTGCTTGATCGGCCCCCAGCTTTTATCGAGTTTCCCGTTTTTCACTAGCGTGTCTTTGCGTTGCTGCGCGCACTTCAGAATGGTTGCTTCAGCCGCGGGCTTGGATCCGTGAAAATGGCAGCTTCCGCCTGGGTCTGCGTAGGAGCTGAGCGGTGTCAACGCAGAAAAAGAGAAAAGAGAAAAAAGCGCTGCGTGAATCAATGATTTCATGATGATTCCTTAAAATTAAAGAGTATTCCGACTCTGATCCGTCGTATTTTTGACGTCGAGATCTTCGTGCGCGTGCTGGTGCTCTTCGGTCGGAAACCGGAAGAGTTCGCCGTTTACATCGTGTTGGTAACCGTGAAGCTGTACGAACAGTAAATAGATGCCCGCCAGGATGAGAGCAAGGTTCGCTGTGTAGCTGAATTTTTCAAAGTGTGACGTTTTACGCCATAGGGATAAGGCGGCAACCATCACGGCGAGGGCCACGATTTGACCGAGTTCGACCCCGACGTTGAAGCTCAGGATTCTGAGAATCATATGGACGGGATCATCGCCAAGGGGCAATTGCTGAAGGCGGGTGGAGAGTCCAAAACCGTGTAACAAACCAAAGGCAAAAACCATCTTGAGAAGATTCGGTGAGACCATATTGAAGTGGCGCTGGAATCCTCCGTTGTTATCAAAGCCTTTATAGATGACACTCACGGCAATAATCGCGTCAACCAGCCAAAAGTTCCAGGTGATTTTGAAATAGGTGGCAAAAATTAACGTGATGCAATGGCCGATCGTAAAGACCGTGACAAACTTCACCACATCCTTGAAGGTGTTCAGAAGGAAAACGACACCGAGCAAAAATAGGAGATGGTCGTAGCCGGTCAGCATGTGACTGGCGCCTAGCCAAATGTATTGGACGTAGCCGCCGTCCAGCATGCGTTGCTTGTCTTCGTCGCTGATACCGTGCGCGAAGGCAAGCAGGGGGAGCAGGGCGAGTGACAACATTCCGAGGTGACGGGAAGAGAGAGCGCTCATTGGATTTCCTCAAGCAGTCAGATACAGTCGGGCGCAAAACATCCGCCCGAAATTGTTCAAAACTAGACTCTGGAGCGAGGAGGGCGAAGTGGGCCGTCTAAATAGACCGAAGAAGGCTCTTTGGCATGAGACACCCTTAAGGCATCTGCAATGTTGGCGCATGCAAAAGTGGCAGACTCAGAGGCGAGACCGACTGACTGAGAATAATCACTCGTGTGGTGATGCCCAGATTCCCCATTGTGATGGTCTAAGTGCGTTGAAAAAGCATCGTGGTGGTGGTGATCAATCACCTGATCGTGAGCGATGGATTGATGAATTTCGTCATTCGCAACATTAAAGACCTCCACAGCTGAGGCCAGTGAGATCTGGCAGCTGAGTAAGATGGCGATCAACAGAGACTTTAGTTTGCTCACTCAATCATTATAGGGAAATTTCAAGACCTGACCAGCATGCCCTTCTAATCAAGCTGTGAATGCTTTCCCTTTCATATCCTTATAATGAACGGATGACTGATCCTGCCCAATTGTTAAATCATTCTTGTTATTGCAAAACGCTTAACAAAGAAACGCTCCAAAAGCACATCGAGCGCGATCCTGACGTGAGCGGCATCATGGCGGATCTTTGGAAGTCCCGCCCCAACCTGTTTTCCTCAACGGTCGTGTTTATCTCTGCAGAGACTAATCGACTCATGGTTGAGGCAATCGAGGCTTTTGAGCGAGTGATCGCACTTCCTGCCTATGAGTCGCTGGCGCTTGAGCACGCACCAGCGATTGCCAGGCAACGGTTTGGACCGAAAGGTGTATTCCTCGGGTTTGATTTTCATCTGGATGCTTCAGGTCCCAAGCTGATCGAGATTAATACCAATGCGGGTGGCGCCTTGTTGAATGCTGTGTTGGCGGGAGCCCAGGAGGCTTGTTGCAAAGAGATGGCATGGGCGGATCACCCAACGCAGAGCGTGGCTGCTCTGGAGCAGCAGTTTGTCGACATGTTCAAACGTGAATGGGGTCTGCAACGTGGCGAGGCGCCATTGCGTTCGATTGTGATTGTGGATGACGACCCGTATCAACAATATCTGGCGCCAGAGTTTGAGCTTTTTAGACTGATGTTTAACAAAGCTGGTATTGATGCGCATATCGCAGATCCTGCCTCGCTGAGTTGGCGTGAGGGAACGTTATACCTGGAACAACAACCCGTGGACATGCTCTATAACCGTCTCACGGATTTTTACCTGCAAGAGCCTGCGCATCAGGCAATCAATCAGGCATACTCGCTTGGTCAAGTTGTGCTCACTCCCGATCCGCATGCGCATGCCTTATACGCTGACAAACGTAATCTGATCGTGTTTTGTCGTGATGAGTTGTTAGCGCAGTGGGGTGTTTCAGAGGCTGATCGCGCAATATTGAATCAGACCGTCCCGCAAACAACGCTTGTGCGCGCCAGTCAGGCAGAGACGCTCTGGGCGAATCGGCGCAATCTATTTTTCAAGCCGGTGGCGGGGTATGGATCCAAAGCAACTTACCGTGGCGACAAACTGACTAAAAAAGTATGGTCGGAAATTTTAGATGGTGACTTTGTCGCGCAGGAATTAGTCAGACCAAGCGAACGTCTGATTTTGCAAGACGAGGTCCTGACCGAACTCAAGTTTGATGTGCGTGCGTATGCGTATGCAGGGCGAATCCAGTTATTGGCCGCTCGCATGTATTCAGGTCAGACGACCAATTTCAGGACTGCCGGGGGTGGCTTTGCCCCCGTTGTCGTGTTGCCGGATTAAGTGGCTTATTTCGAGCGAAACACTTCAACCCCCACGCCAGCACAATCCGGATAAACGTCTGGTTTTTCCGTTGACACACGCGTGGCGTAGACCAGTGGATGCGCGAGCATGCGTTTGACGATTTCGTCGCAAAGGGTTTCTTGCAGATGAATATGCCCCGGCGCAATGATATCAGCGATGGTTTGACGCATAAAGTCGTAATCCACCACCTCGCTTAGGTCGTCCTGGCTAGGCGTATTGCTCTGAAGCGGCACATACAAGTCGATATTGACGATGACACGCTGCTCCCCTTTTTTTTCGAATTCGTGCACACCGATATTCATGTTGATCTCGAAGGCTTTCAAGAACAAACGGCGGCAATGTGTCAGGTCGAGCTTTTGGGTAGGGGAGGATGTCATTGGTCAGTTGTATCGGTCAAAATTTCAAAAAAGGCTAGGATTGATGCGCGTTACGATGTCAAAAACATCACATCACGATCTGATGATTTCAGGTGCTGGCCACCATCCACATACAGCGTCGTGCCGGTTATGGCGTGTGCGCTGGCAAGAAATACCGCAGCGGCGGTAATGTCCTCGGGTGTGGAAGACCGGCCAAGAGGCGTCATGTTGTGGGCCTGCTGGAAACCCGCCTCAGTCTGATCTCCGGAGACGAGGGTAATGCCCGGGCCCAGTCCGACTACGCGCACATGCGGGGCCAGTGCTTGTGCCAGCAGACGCGTCGCTTCGAGCAGTGCGGCTTTTGACAAGGTATAGGATAAAAAGTCCGGATTGGGGTTGATCAGCTTTTGATCCAGCAAATTGATCACGACTGCCGGATGATTAAAAGTATGTTGTTCCGTGATCCGTTCGCAGCGGGCTCGATAGAGATCGCGCGCCAGGGCGACGGGCGCTGCGACATTGATGTGCATATGTGTGGCAAGACGACCATAGCTAAAAGTCTTGGCCTCGTCATAGTCAAAGAGCGAGGCATTATTGACGACACAGCTCGGCAGCCCAAGCTCTTGGGTGCAACGCGCCACCAGAGTAGACACGGAGTCCTCGATTTCGAGGTCGGCTTGCAGTGCCACGGCGCGACGACCGAGTGCCTCAATATCCCGTATTGTTTGTTCAGCATCCGCGGCGGAGGTTCTGTAATGTACCGCCACATCCCAGCCAGCCTGAGCCAAACCCAGGGCGATGCAACGCCCCAGACGCTTTCCGGCGCCTGTGACCAGGGCAATTTTTTCTGATTGAATTGAGGACACGTTCTTTACGCCTGAGCAAGCTGGGGCGTCCCAAATGGGCACCACGACATTCGCCATATTAACTTGCCCGGCTCAAACAAGACCTATGCACCCTTTAGCAGTGGGCTCAACACTCTTGAATATTGACTCGCCAAGTCATAGGCGTGCCCAAGTTGCAAGACTTCGAGGTCGTGTTGCAAAGGACCGATGACTTGAATGCCGGCTGGCATCCCGGTGGCGCTGAAGCCAGCGGGCATGCTGAGCGCAGGCAGTCCCGCCATCGTGGCTGGGATCACCGACTGCATCCAGCGATGGTAGGTATCCATTTTTTGGCCCTGAATCTCTTTTGGCCAGTGCTGCTCAGCCTCAAAAGGGAAAATTTGACTTGTCGGCATGACGAGGAAATCGTAGGTTTCAAACAGTCTGCGCAGCTCTTGATACCATGCTGTGCGGACCTTGGCAGCCACAAAGACTTCGGGACCGGACAGTTTCAGGCCGCGTTCGATTTCCCAGACGGCTTCAGGCTTGAGTAAGGCGCGACGTTCAGGCGCTTCGTAGTGCTGCACATTGCCACCGGCGAAGGTAAAGCTGCGCAAGGTGATCCAGGCACGCCACAATTGTTCGAGATCGAAAACCGGTTGAACGTCCTCAACCGAGCAGCCGAGTGTTTTGAAATGCTCAAGTGCGCGTGTCGTAACCGCGAGCAATTCGGGATCCATGGGCAGATGACCGTTCAGATTACCCAGCCAACCTATTCGTTTGCCTCGCAGATCGGTCTCAAGTGGTTGCGTGAAGAGTCTGGGATCGTCCTGGCGACGGGTTAGTGGCAAGCGCTGGTCGAAACCGGCTTGAACAGCCAATAGCATGGCCAGATCGGGGATGTTGCGCGCCATTGGACCCGTGACGCTGAACTGCTGGAAAAAAACCTCCTCACCGGGGCCGTGCGGCACACAACCAGGCGAAGGACGAAAACCAAACACATTGTTAAAAGCTGCTGGCGTGCGCAAGGAGCCCATCATATCGGAGCCATCTGCGACGGGCAGCATGTGCAGCGCGAGTGCCACGCCCGCGCCACCACTGCTGCCACCCGCTGTGCGCGAGGGGTCGAACGCATTGCGGGTAATGCCGTAGACAGGGTTATAGGTATGCGCGCCCAAGCCAAACTCTGGAGAGTTGGTACGACCCACAAAAATGGCCCCGCCCGCGCGTACGCGACCGTTGGCCACGGAATCCACCTTGGTGATTTGTCCCTTGAAGATGGGCGAGCCGTTCGTCGTCACCATGCCCGCGACAGGCGCGATATCCTTGGGTGCTTGAGGAAAGCCATGCAGCGGTCCCATACTGTGATTGCGCGCGAGTTGCGCATCGCGTTCTTGTGCCTGGGTGCGCAGCGTCTCGCGGTCTTGCATAGCGACGATGGCGTTGACTGCAGGATTGTGTGCATCAATTTGCGCTAAAAAAGCATCCATCACCTCCACACAGGAAAGTGCTCGACGGTGGATGGCACGAGACAGGCTCGTCGCGTCCATTGAAACAATATCCCAGTGGCTGTTGCGGTTCGAGGAGGGTGGTGTACGCATGGTGAATGAAGAGTCAGAAGTAGTGTGTAAAAGGGCGTTGCAAGCGGTGTGATAAAGGTCAACACAGTCGCGCGCTTACTATTGTGCAATAAAATCCACCTTCACAAGCCCCAAGACCGGGACAGGAGCGAAATGAGTCTATTTTCTTTGCAGGGCAAAACGGCGTTCGTGACTGCCTCTGTGCGCGGGCTCGGGTTCGAGATTGCGCAGGGATTGGTCAAACAGGGGGCACGCGTGCTGCTCAACGGCCGTGACGAGGCTGCGCTTGCTCAGGCTGTGACGCGGTTGCGCGCGCAAGGTGGGGAGGTTGAGGCGATGGCGTTCGATGTATTCGATGTGTCTCAGTTTGAGGATGTCATGCGTCAGATCGACAAAACCGTTGGCCCGCTGGATATCTTGGTCAACAACGCCGGTATGCGGGACCGGCGCGACGTGTTTGCGTTTGAGCTCGAGGCTGTCAGGCAAATGTTCGAAGCGAATCTGGTTGCGCCCTTTGAACTGTCGCGTCAGGTTGCCCAGCGCATGGTGGCCCAGCAGCGGCCAGGACGCATCATCAATATCACTTCGATTGCAGGACCGATTTCACGCGCTTCTGATCCTCTTTACACGACGGCCAAAGGCGGACTCGCTGCCATGACGCGAGCTTTGGCGGCTGATTTCGGTCGCTATGGCATCACTGTCAATGGCGTGGCGCCAGGCTTTTTTGCCACAGAGGCTAATACAACGATGGTGCAGGATCCCGCTCTTTCAAAGATGCTTGAAAAGCGAACCTCTCTGGGGCGCTGGGGGCGTCCCGAGGAAATCGCGGGTGCTGTTGCGTTCCTCGCTTCAGATGCCGCTTCCTTTGTCACTGGCGAAGTCATCGCCGTTGATGGCGGGTATCTCGCGCATTTTTAACCGAGTCGCACTATCAACCAAGTCTATTGGAGGACGCGCGACTCGCGAGGTTGGCCGCCCAAAATAGCAAGGTCAACAACACGGCGGCACCGACCTGTGCGATCAGCACAATGTCGTAGGATTGATCGATCGCCCAAAGCCAGGCCGCCACGACTGGACCAATTGCGCGCGCGATGATTGTCGGGACAGTAATCAGCCCATTGAGCGCACCATAGGCGTGGGCACTCAGCATTTCCGGAACAACTTGTGAGCGTACGATCGTAAAGACGCCATTGGCTAAGCCATAGATCCCGAATAATGCCGCCACAAGTTGAAAGCTTAACGAATCGAGTAAGAACGTCGCAAAGACAAAGGGAAAAATGCTCAGCATGATGGAGCCCAGCGTGCGCATGGACACACGTGTGGCAAAGCGACTAATGATGATGCGCCCGAGTACTTGAGCAGGACCGATGATAGAAATCGCCCACACGACTTCGTTGGTTGGAAGGTGCTTGTCCAGCAACATCGGATACATGTGAAATGTAAACACTGAAAACACCATCGAGTAAGTCGTCAGTGCGATGAGCAGGAGCCAAAACACCGAGCTGTGAAAAGCTTCGTGGACGATATGTTTGTCGCGTGCGATATTTTCAGCTTTGCTTGTGGCAGTGTGTGTGGCGTTGACTGCATCGAGTTCAGGTCTGATCCAGTGCCAGTAGCCTGCGGCGCACGCGATGTTCACGAGCGCGAGAACCCATAGCGAGGCGCGCCAGCCCCAGCCATCCAATAAAAACTGTTCAAGAGGGATAAAGACCGTACTCGCAAAACCCGCCCAGAGCGTGATGGTGGTGATGCCTGCGCGCGAGTTTTGTGGACCCACGCGGCGTGCCAGCAAGGCAAAGGCAGACTCGTAGAGAATAGCGGCCTGCAGCGAGCCCATTGCCGCAGCAATCAAATAAAAGATAAACAGGCTTTGGACAAATGACCAGGCAATGAACAAGACTGCCGCAGTCAGCGAGCCCCACACCATCACCCGCTTGCCGTGACCACGATCGATCGCCAAGCCAACCGGATAAGCGAGCGCCGCAGCCAGTAGCAGGCCAATCGTCAGCGCACCATAGACGTCCGATTTAGACCAGCCCAGTTCACGTTGCATCGCCACGACAATCAGTGGAAATGCGTAATAAATGGTGCCGTAAGAACAGATCTGAGCAATGCCCAGAAAATGAGCCAGCCCGTGGACTTGACCCGTCGCAGAGGGGGTGGACTGGCTTTGCATTACTCGCCTACGCGAACTAGACCGTCTACCGCCAGCACCTTGTTTGCCTGGACAAAGAGCGGATTGATTTCGGCTTCAAGTACGTTGACGCCTTTAAGGACAGCGAGCTTGGAAAAGGCCACTACTGCTTGCGCCAGCGCCTCGCAATCGCCTTTGGGCAGGCCGCGGAATCCTCTGATGAGTTTGGTGATGCGTACCTCTTCAATCATCGCGTGGGCTTGTTCAAGCGAAACGGGAGCCAGGCGGATTGCAAAGTCCGGCGATAGTTCTGCAGTAATCCCGCCCGCGCCCAGAATAATCGTGGGGCCTACTAGTGGATCGTTGCGATAGCCGAGAATCAGTTCCAACAGGCGCGACTCCATTGCCTGAACCAGAAAGCCATCGATTCGCGCCTGTGGTGCATAGGCTTTCACGTTGCGTTGAATGTCCTGAACTGCGGTTTCAAACTCAGATGCGTTAAGCAGGCCAACCTTCACACCGCCGGCTTCGGTTTTATGCGGAATATCGCGCGAGGAGATCTTGACCACAACAGGGTAGGGGACTGAATGCGTCGTTGCTTCAACGCTGATCAGCTGAGCCTGCGCCGTTTGTACACCAAGTGTTTTAAACACTTGACCTGCTTCGTATTCTGTCAGCAGGCCCTGTTTGGGGAGATCGGCCGGCCAGTTCGTCGCAGGTATTGCGGGAGGTGCGTCGATCTGCTTCTGAAAGAACACAGACAGGGCATCGGCGCAAGACTCGGGTGTTCGAAAAGCGGGAATGCCCCCTTGTTGTAGCAAGCTCAACGAGGCCATTGCTTCGGGAGCTAAAAAGACAACTAGTGGTTTGGTATCGGGCTTGTCCGATTCAACCAGTGGTTTGACGGCCAGCTCGGGATGAAACTGTGCAGACGAACCGACCACGCTTAACACTGCATCGCACCAGTCTGTGCGCAGGAGTTGTTCGAGCAGGTCTTTGTATTGAGCGCTTGTTGCAGCGAGGGTTAAATCGATAATAGTGGTTTCACGGATTTTCATGCCGCGTTGCGCCATGTGTGCCACGAACGCTGGTGGAGGCGGCACCGCCACCATGCCGAGCAGGCCGAGGTTGTCAACCACTGTTGCCGCTCCGCCGCCAGTTGTCGTGATGACTGCCACGCGCGCAGGGTGGGGGTGGGGAGCGGTTTTGCCAAGATATCGCTGTGCCAGAGGCGCGATTTCAAAAAGTGTCTCAAGGTTACGGACGCGCAACACGCCATGGGCGCGCAAAAACGCATCAACGGCGACGTCGTTTCCAGCCAAGGCTCCTGTGTGTGATTGCGCCAGGGCATCGCCTTGTTCGGAGCGACCAATCTTGTAGGCGATAACAGGTTTGTTATGCGCGCGTGCGCGCTCAAGCGCGCGCGCCAGGGTCGGTGCGTCGCGGATGGTCTCCAGAAAAAGCAGGATGACCTTGGTGTTGGAATCATCGACTAACGCATCGATGATCTCGCCCACGGTCACATCGCTTTCGTTGCCGACGGAAACTGATTTAGCAAAACCAAAACCCCGAGCGGCTGCACGCGCCATCAGCGAGCCCATCATGGAGCCACTTTGCGAAACTAGGCTCAAGCCCCCTGAAATGAGTGTCTCGGCCTCGAAGGCTGCATTAACAGACAAAATCATGCCACTGTGCAAGTCTGCCAAACCAATACTGTTGGGACCGATAATCCGCACGCCGAGTGACTTGGCTCTGGCGATGAGGGCCTCCTGGGCCAGCATGCCCTCGGGACCCGTTTCGCCAAAACCATCTGAATAAATGGTGATGACTTTCGCGCCTGCTTTGGCACAGGAGTCAATGAGCGGGAGCACGAGGTCGCTGGCCACCATGACGAAGGCCTGATCAATCGGTCCGGGCAGATCGGCGAGGTCTGCATAGGCGGGCTCACCCATGATTTCAGTTTGGGTGCGGTTGATGGGGTAAATCTTTCCTTGAAAACCATGTTTGCGCATAAAGCGCATCGGCCGCGCTGTGTTTTTTTGTAAGTTGCCAGAGGCTCCAACGAGCGCGATCGCGCGTGGAGAAAAAAGAGCTTGGGCAAAGTCAGCGGCAGAGACGGTTTTGTTCATCTTCAATGTAGTGTTTCAAAGGGGTCTATATAAGTGAAATCTATTTTTCATTACGATACAACAAAGAATCACAGGGATTTTTCAACCGTCTATCCTACAATCAAACCTAGTCATTGAAATCTGCTCATATCAGGAGGGGACAGTCCCATGGGTAAGGAAAACAACCAAAAGCGTGTCAAGACGCCTGAATCTTTGCGTAGCGCGCGATGGTTCGCACCAGACGATTTACGTTCTTTCGGGCACCGTTCCCGCACCATGCAAATGGGTTATGCACCAGAAGACTGGGTGGGTAAGCCTGTGATCGGTATCGTCAATACTTGGTCAGACATCAACCCCTGTCATAGCCACTTTAAACACCGCGTCGAAGACGTTAAGCGCGGCATTTTGCAAGCCGGTGGTTTTCCGATTGAGTTACCAGCGATTTCCCTCGCAGAACAGTTCGTCAAACCCACCACCATGCTGTATCGCAACATGCTGGCCATGGACACCGAGGAGTTGCTGCGTTGTCATCCTATCGACGGTGCGGTGTTGATGGGTGGTTGCGACAAGACGACGCCCGCTCTCTTGATGGGCGCCACGAGTGCCGGTTTGCCTTGTATTTACGTGCCCGCTGGTCCGATGCTGCGGGGAAATTGGCATGGCAAGGTTTTGGGATCCGGCTCTGATGCCTGGAAATTCTGGGATGATCGCCGCGCCGGCTTGATCAACCAGAAAGAGTGGACTGAGATTGAGGGTGGTATCGCACGCAGTCATGGCACGTGCATGACGATGGGCACAGCTAGCACCATGACCGCGATTGCCGAAGCCCTTGGCATGACCTTGCCCGGCGCCTCTTCCATTCCTGCACCGGACTCAAACCATTTGCGCATGAGCGCCGAGTCAGGACGCCGGATCGTGGAGATGGTCTGGGAGGACTTGACCCCCAACAAAATTCAGACACATGCGGCATTTGAAAACGCAATCGCCGTGGCCATGGCGATGGGGTGCTCCACCAACGCCATCATTCACGTGATCGCTCAGGCCAAACGCGCAGGCTGTGACATCAGCCTCACCGACTTTGACCGGTTCAGCCGTTTTGTCCCGGTCATCGCGAATGTGCGTCCGAGCGGCGAGACCTACTTGATGGAGGACTTTTTCTATGCAGGCGGTCTGCCGGGCTTGATGACGCGTATCAAGCAGCATCTGCATCTCGATGCCCTGACCGTCACCGGTCAGACACTTGGCGAAAACATTGAAGGTGCAGCCGTTTATAACGATGATGTGATCCGCCCAATCGACAATCCAATCTATGCTGAAGGTGCGCTGGCTGTTCTCCGAGGCAATCTGGCACCGGACGGCTGTGTGATCAAGCCAAGCGCTTGCCCCGCGCACTTGCATGTCCACACCGGCCCCGCACTGGTATTTGATGATTACCCTTCAATGAAGGCCGTCATCGACAGCGATGATCTGGATGTGACGCCCGACCATGTGCTGATCTTGCGTAATGCGGGTCCACAAGGCGGTCCCGGCATGCCGGAGTGGGGCATGTTGCCCATGCCGAAAAAGCTCCTGAAACAGGGCGTGCGAGACATGTTACGCATGTCAGACTCACGTATGAGCGGGACAAGCTACGGTGCCTGTGTATTGCATATTTCCCCCGAGTCCTTTATCGGAGGTCCGTTGGCGCTTGTCAAAACAGGCGACATGATTTCGGTGAACGTGCCAGAGCGCACGATCAATCTGGATATCTCCGACGAGGAGTTTGCCCGACGCAAGGCCGCGTGGAAGGCGCCTGAGCCTAAATACGAGCGTGGCTATGGTTGGATGTTTTCCAAGCATATTCAGCAGGCAAACGAAGGCTGCGATTTTGACTTTTTGCGTACTGACTTTGGCAAGGCCGTACCCGAGCCCGATATTTACTAATATCACTTGAAACAATCATTCAGAGAAAAAACAATGAGTAAACTATCCGCTACCACACGCGAAAAACTCATGAATGTGAGTACCGCCACATTGGCGACCTGCCTCTATAAACGCGGCTTGCGTTCGCAATTTATTCAAAATGTCCAAAAGCTCTCGCATGCCAAGAAAAACATGGTGGGTGAGGCCTATACGTTGCGCTACATCCCCGCGCGTGAAGATTTAAACGGGATCGAGGTGTTCAAGGACCGCGCCCACCCGCAGCGCAAGGCCGTGGATGAGTGTCCAGCTGGCGCAGTGATGGTGATCGACAGCCGCAAAGACGCCCGGGCCGCCTCGGCTGGCGGGATTCTTGTGGGTCGGCTCATGGCGCGCGGGGCAGCTGGCGTGGTCACCGATGGCGGCTTCAGAGACTCGGCGGAGATTGCCGAGCTCGGTATTCCTGCCTACCATCAACGTCCATCCGCCCCCACCAATTTGACGCACCATCAGGCGATCGATATCAACGTGCCGATTGCCTGCGGCGATGCGCCTGTGTTTCCCGGGGATGTTATTGTGGGCGATGCTGACGGCGTGCTGGTCTTGCCCGCTCATTTAGCCGAGGAATTAGCCAATGAAGCGACGGAAATGACGGTGTTTGAGGATTTTGTGACGCAAGAGGTCAAGACAGGACGTTCGATTTTGGGCTTGTATCCAAATACAGACCCTAAGACAACCGAAGACTTTCAGGCTTGGCGCAAGAAAGTTGGCCGTTAAGTTGGCCGTTTAATCAAGCTGGCTCGAATTTTCGGAGAATAAAAAAGCCCTGCAGGGCAGGGCTTTTTAGGAAAACTGTGTTGGGGTGAGCGACGGGGCTCGAACCCGCGACAACCAGAATCACAATCTGGGACTCTACCAACTGAGCTACGCCCACCACAGAAGCAAAATTCTATCATGTTTGTGCGCCCCTCGTGATTTAGAAACACCAAGGCCCCTTTATACCTAGGCAACATCTTATGGCTCGACTCGAAGAAATAGCGCTTGAATACTGGCCTCATATCCTGCTGGTGATTTCGATTGTCGCCAGCGCGGTAGCGTCCGTGCATGCTGCCATGACCAAACAAGATGTGCGAGCGGCCATCGCCTGGGTGGGCGTGATCCTCTTTTCTCCCATTCTCGGTGCTTTTTTGTATCTTGTGGCAGGAATCAACCGGATTCGCAAAGATCGCGTGTTTGCCCGACGGGCTCACACTCTTTACGATCAGGAGTTGATTGACAAAATCATTGTCGACGATGTTGCAGGTATTTCTGGGCCTCAATTTGCCTCACTCAAAACGCTGGGCGACCAAATCAGCGACTTCAAGGTGTTGGGGGCCAATCAGATCAAAATGCTCAAGGGGGGCGACGAGACTTATCCCGCCATGCTTGAAGCCATTCGCGGCGCAAAGCGTTCCATTGCGCTGCAAAGCTATATTTTTGATCACGATACGGTCGGTAAAGAGCTTGCGCAGGCCTTGATTGATGCCCATCACCGCGGAGTCCAGGTGCGGGTGTTGATCGATGCCGTGGGTGCCAAATACTCCCATCCGCCTATTACGGCTCTGCTGAGAAACGGTGGGGTCAACACTGCATTATTCATGCAGCCTGTGATCGGTATCCGGTTGGTCTATGCCAATTTGCGCAGTCACAGAAAGCTTTTGGTGATTGATGGTTTGCATGGTTTTACGGGTGGAATGAATATCCGCGAAAGCTTTGTGACGGCTATTGCCAAAGCAGCCGTCACCCATGACACACATTTTCAGGTCAGCGGCCCGGTGGTCTATCAGTTGATGACCAATTTCGCACACGATTGGCAATTTACGACCCAAGAAAAACTCACGGGTGAAGAGTGGTTTGCTCCTGCGACGACCGAAGTCACTCCAAACGGTGTGGCGCTGCGCTGTGTCCCTTCAGGGCCGGATGCGACACTGGGCAGCACCCACAATATGTTGCTTGGTGCCTTGGCCATCGCACAGAGACACGTGCGGATCCAGTCGCCCTATTTGTTGCCTGACATGGCCTTGATTGCTGCCTTGGCGACAACAGCCCGCAGAGGCGTCACCGTTGATATTGTGGTGCCTGGTGCCAACAACCTAAAGCTCGTGAACGCCGCGATGATGGCGCAGATCGACCAGTTGATCTCGACAGGCTGTCGAGTCTGGAGAGCCTCGGGTACTTTTGATCATTCCAAACTCTTTACCGTCGATGGGGGCTGGTCCTACATCGGGTCTTCCAATATTGACCCGCGGAGTTTGCGCCTGAATTTCGAGCTTGACCTCGAGGTATATGACCCCGGGATCGCGCAAGAGATCGAGACGAAAATCGATCAAATCATCGCGCAAGCCGAGCGCATCACCTTGCGCACGGTACGCAGGGATCCATTTTGGATCCGGTTGCGCAACAAGGTGGTCTGGCTCGCGTCACCCTATTTATAGGGACGTGTTGTGCGTGGTTTTCACAGGTGGTCTAGAGGGTCCTGATTTGGGTCGGCAGCCAGACCCACCCCTGCGCCTTGAATGCCGTGGCGCGTCATGGAGGCTTTGACCATGCCGCTTGCTTTCATTTCTTCGACAAAAGCTCGCAAAAAGGTCGCAGCTGCAGGGCCTTTTGATTTGGGAACACCCATCGCCTGATTGATCACCATGAAGCGCTCACTCAGAATGCGCACACCCGTCATGCCCTGCGTATCGGCTTCAAGCTGCTGCTTCACACCGGCAGCGACCTCGATCTGTTGTGCCAGAAAATCTTGCACCACAGTTTGCGAGGAGGAGGCTCTCACAATCGGCGACTGTTTAAGGTGACGGGTTAGGAACAAATCATAGGCACTGCCTTTACCCACTACGACGCGATTGCCGGGCGCATCGACTTGCTCATTGCGTGTGATGGGCGAGTCGGTGCGCACGAGGTAGTAGCCCTCGATCAGAACATAGGCTGCAGTAAAGGCGATTTCTTTGCCGCGCTCAGGATCCACGGCGAAAAAGCCGATATCTGCACGTCCGGCTTCCACTGTCGCGACAGACTTGCCAGCAGTTTCATTGACGATCAGTTCGACCGGTACACCGAGCTTTTGACCGAGCGCCTGCGCTAAATCTATTGAAATGCCAAAGGGCTTGCCGCTGGCATCGAGATTGGCCAGCACTGGGTTGCCAACGTTGAGCGAGGCGCGCAGGGTACCGGTGGGTGCAAAAGCTTGAATGATTTCGGGTGTGACGACGTTCATAATGTGTTGCTCCGTATCAAGCTGCGCTCAATGCAGCTATTTTTCGTCAACATAACAGAATCGGGCGTGTTTCGCAGACTCGTCTGATCACTTGTTTAAGCGCTTGGTTTTTCTGATTCAAGAGTGTGCATCTGCAGGACAGCGCCTATAATCAAGTGTCATTTCTAAAACTTATTTAGCTTAAGACGGTTCCTCATTATGATATTTGCTTCGTTCAAATCCTCTGCGGTCTGTGCTTTATTTTTGCTGGCGACTGCCGTGTCGCACGCCCAGCCTAAGGCGGCCTCAACGGCCAATACGCCAGCCAATCCTCAGGGAGCTGTCATGGCGACTGTCAATGGTGTGGCGATTCCCGAGTCTTTGCTGGAGCAAAATGTACGGGCCAATGTGGCGCAAGGCCAGCGAGATACGCCCGAGTTGCGCCAAGTGCTCAAGGAGGAACTCATCAGTCGAGAGATCTTGGCTCAGGAGGCGGCCAAGCTTGGGCTCGACAAGACTGCAGAAGCCAAGACTCAGATGGCGCAGTTGCGCCAGACTTTGCTCGTGGAGCTTTTACTCAACGACAATTTGAAAAAGAACCCTGTGACGGATGTAAAAATCAAGGCTGAGTACGACCGTCGCGTCGAGGCCCTCAAAAACGAGGAAGAGTATAAAGTGGGTCTGATTGTGACCCAAACCGAGGATGAAGCAAAATCAATCCTTGCGCGTCTGAACAAGGGTGAGCCTTTTGACAAAATCGCGACTGAAAAGTCTATCGATCCCAGTAAAACAAGAGGCGGCGATGTGGGTTGGGTATTACCAGCGCAGATTTTGCCTGCGATTTCAAATGTACTGGTGAATCTGAAAAAAGGCAGTGTCGCTGTCGCACCCATCCGGACGCAGGCCGGTTGGAACATTATCAAACTCGAAGACAAGCGTGCCTATCAGCCGCCAAGCCTGGATAATGCTAAAAATGACATCCGACAAGCTTTGATCCAACAACAGCGGGCCGATCTCGTCAAGAAGCTGCGGGATGCCGCTCGGGTTCAGTAAGTGCTAAGGTAGGTCTAAAGTGGCGCCCCCGGCGAGAATCGAACTCACAACCACCCGCTTAGAAGGCGGGTGCTCTATCCAATTGAGCTACGGGGACGACGCGGCGTTATTCTAACCTTCTAATTTGGTCTGCGCTTCGATGTCTCAACTCTTTGTCGTTCATCCTGAAAATCCCCAGCCTCGCCTGCTTAAACAGGCGGCTCAGCTTTTGCACAATGGCGGCCTGGTCGCCGTGCCAACCGACTCTAGTTACGCGGTGGTTGCAAGGCTCGATGACCGGGCTGCAGCCGAGGCATTACGCAAGATGCGTGGCCTCGACGATCGTCATCATTTGACAGTCTTGTGCCGGGATATGGCGGCGATCAGTCAGTTCGCACGTGTCGATAATGCTCAGTTCAGATTGCTCAAACAGGCGACCCCCGGGCCGTGGACTTTTATTCTGGAGGCCTCACGCGAGGTGCCGCGTCGGGTCTCACATCCCTCACGCAAGACAATCGGCATCAGGGTGCCAGATCACCCCGTCACCCTCGCCTTTCTGGAAAGCGTGGATGCACCTTTACTCTCGACCACGTTGATACCAGAGGGCGAGGAGCTGCCCCTTAATGATCCTGAGGAAATTCGTGCGCGCTATCAGCATGCCCTTGCCGCGGTCATTGATGCAGGGGCCTGTCCTTTTGAGCCCACAACGGTGATCGATTTGACAGGCGCCGCACCCGAGCTCATTCGCCGTGGGCGTGGTGACCCCGAATCTATTGGAATTGTTTAGCGTTACATGCTCGATAAACCTCTACAATCAGCTGCATGAACGAAATTATTCAAACGCTGACGCTTTATGCCCTTCCGGTGATATTTGCCATCACGCTGCACGAGGCCGCTCACGGCTACGTGGCCAGACTGTTCGGTGATCCTACTGCCACGCAGCTCGGCCGAGTGACTCTCAATCCCATCAAGCACATTGACCCAATGGGTACGATCGCAGTTCCGATCGGCATTTTATTGATGTCCAAACTGGTAGGCGGTCCATTCCTGCTGTTTGGTTGGGCCAAACCCGTGCCGGTTGACTTCGGGCGTCTGCGCAGACCCAAGCGCGATATGCTTTGGGTCGCCTTGGCCGGTCCGGCCGCTAATCTTTTCATGGCGATCCTCTGGGCCGTTTCCTTACGATTGCTGTTTGAGTCTGGCGACCGGAGTAGTTTCTGGTTTCAGATGGCACAGATTGGAATATCGATCAATCTGACGCTGATGGCGCTGAATCTGCTGCCGATTCCGCCTCTTGATGGGGGCCGGGTTCTTTTTAGTTTATTGCCGAACCAGCTTGCCTGGCAGTTTGGGCGGATCGAGCCTTTTGGGCTTTGGATCGTGATTGCCTTACTCGCAACCGGTACGCTCGCCACTCTGATCGCCCCAATGATGTCATTAGGAGAATGGGTTGTCAGGTTAGTGCTCTGATGTGCCACGATTCCGGTACACTTTTACAATGTTTGATTAATGGCGCGATCGCGCCCCGACCAGCGATCTGGATCTAATTATGCCCACGAATTCATCTTCTCACGGACCTCTGTTTCAAGGCAGTATTCCTGCTTTGGTGACTCCGATGCACCCTGATGGCAGCATCGATTACAAGAGCTACAAAGCCTTGATCGATTGGCATGCCCAAGAAGGAACAAATGCGCTGGTGATCGTCGGGACTTCAGGTGAGTCGCCTACGGTCAATGTGGACGAACACGCTGAACTCATCCGCGTGGCGGTGGAACATTCGGCCGGGCGTCTGCCGATCATCGCGGGTGTTGGGGCCAACTCTACGAGCGAGGCCATCCATCTGGCTGAACATGCACGCAAGGTCGGTGCGCAGGCAGGCTTGTCAGTGGTGCCTTACTACAACAAACCCTCGCAGGAGGGCATGTACCAACATTTCAAAGCCGTTCAAGAAGCGGTCGACTTGCCGACCGTGCTCTATAACGTCCCCGGTCGTACGGTTGCTGACCTGTCACACGAGACCGTTCTCAGGTTGGCTCAGATTCCAGGCATTATCGGCCTCAAGGATGCAACGGGTGACATCGGTCGCGGCGCTTTGTTGATCCGGGATGTGCCTGCGCACTTTCAAATTCTGAGTGGCGACGACGCGACTGCCGCCGCACTGATCCTGCTGGGCGGCCGTGGCAATATTTCGGTGACGGCCAATATCGCTCCACGCCAGATGAGCGAGTTATGCAAAGCCGCCATTGCGGGCGATGTTCCGAAAGTCAGACAATTAAATAGTTTGCTGGGTCCTCTGAACAAACTTTTGTTTGTCGAGGGGAATCCGATTCCAGTCAAGTGGGCGTTAGCGCAGATGGGGCGTATACCTTCTGGCATCCGCTTGCCGCTTGTGGAGTTGGGCGCTCAGTATCACGCTCCTTTGCGGGCTGCAATGGTTCAGGCGGGGTTGCTCTGAGATGAAAAGTTTGTTGAATAAAAAGAACGCGCTGGTAGTCTCGGCTCTGATCGTTGCGATCGGGCTGAGCGGCTGTTCGTCTCTTAAAGAAATGTTAAGTGGTGATGACTCGGTCGACTATAAAAGCGTGGTGCGCACCGATCCCTTGAGTATTCCGCCAGATATGACACAGGCTGCGAGCGACCCGCGTTTCCGTGCTCCCGACTCTGGTGCAACGACTTTTTCTCAGTTTCAAAAATCGGGTCAGGCCAGTCCCGCGGCCCAAGCCTCAAGCGCCCAAGCAGCCGTGCTGCCCACTCGTGGGGATATGCGCGTCATGCGTGATGGTGATCTGCGCTGGCTGTCGATCGATTGGCCCGCCGACCGCGTTTTTTCGTCAGCGGCTGATTTCTGGACTGAAACAGGTTTTACGCTTGATGTGACCGATCCCAAGGCTGGCTTGATCATCACAAACTGGTCCGAAAATCGTGCCAACATCCCCGATAGCTGGATCCGCCAGTTGATTGGCAAAGCGATTCCGGGCGCTTGGGATAGCGGTACGCGTGACAAGTTCCGTACGCGCATCGAGCGCAACGGAAACAGAACTGAGGTTTACATCACCCATCAACATATGGTTGAGGAAGCGATCGGTCGAACGACTGGCGGTACAACTGCTGATATCCGCTGGACGATCGGCAAGGAAGATCCTGGGCTGAATGCCGCCATGCTCGCGCGAATGATGGTGTTCTTCGGTGAAGATGTGGATGGTGCGCGTAAAAAAATGGCACAAGCCAAAGCCGACCCCCAGTCACCTAAGGTTGTCGCACCGGATGGTGACAAAACAAAGTTGGTGATAGACGAGTCGTTTGACCGTGCATGGCGTCGTGTGGGTGTCGCGCTTGATTCTGGCGGCTTTGCCGTGGATGATCGTGATCGCTCGACAGGTGAGTATTACGTGCGTTACGTTGATGTTGACACTGGCATGAAGCGTGAAGAGCCTCACTTCCTTGCACGTTTGTTTGGTGCGAAAGACGCACCGAAAGCGCCGACCTATCGTATCCGCCTGACCTCGGTTGGTTCACAAACTGAAGTCACCATATTGGATGACAAGGGTGCGCGCGATACAAGTGCCACGGCTCAGCGTCTACTAGGCGTGCTGTCAGACAAGATCTAAACATCTTTTTACTCATTACAAGCAGGCCCCCTCACACTTAGGGGGCCTGTTTTTTCATGCGCTCACGGTTTTGGTGCGTGGCCCCCTCTTTTTTGCACCAAGGCGGTGCTGATGATGCATGACCTGCGCACATTTTTGCCCTGAGCAGACTGATTTGGATCGGGCATCATTATTGCTAGGGTTTGATGCATGAACCGTCCTGAGTCCCCTGTCGCCTCGAGCTGGCTTGCCCGTCTCGATCTTGATTTTCACGTTGCTTGTGATGCAAGCCACGCTCCCCCAGCTGGCTTGCAATCCCGTACGCTCCTCAAGCATCGGCACCTGGGACCGTTGCGCATACAAAAAGCGCTCTATCCGGAAGGTCCCTCCCAATGCCACGCCATCATTGTTCATCCACCCGGTGGTATTGCGGGTGGGGATCGTCTTGAAGTGAACATTCAGAGCAAGGTGCAGAGCCAGAGTCTGGTGACGACACCCTCTGCCGCGAAATGGTACGGGACGGATGCAGCCATCCCTGCCACGCAGCGCGTTGAGATCGATTTGAGCGGTCAGTTTGAGTGGTTGCCACAGGAGACGATTGTGTTCGATCGTGCCATGGTCGAATCCGAGCTGTCGATTCGGGCAGCGGGCACGGGAGCCATGCTGGGCTGGGATCATTTGATTTTTGGACGACGCGCCGCAGGAGAGTCGTTTGACACGGGACGTTTTGCGCAGTCTCTCAAGGTCACGTTGTCTGAGTCGCTCGTTTGGCATGATCGCATTGTCCTCAACGGAGGAGATGCGTTATTTCATTCGCCGATCGGCCTGAGAGGTCATCATGCGATGGCCACGCTCTGGGCGATTATGGCCGAGCCACAGACATGGACGGAGTGCTTGACGGATACTGTCCGTCTGCAAAGTCCGCAGGTGTCTTGGACCGTGTTGCATCCCAGATTACTTGTGGGCCGCTTGCTCACAGAACCGCTCAAACTCAAGGGTTTGCTCGAGCAGGCGTGGTCGACATTACGTCCGCTTGTCTTGAACCGTATCGCACTCGAGCCCCGTCTTTGGGCCACTTGAATTTAGGAATAATGATGGATCTGACCCCTCGCGAAAAAGATAAATTATTGATTTTCACAGCAGCCTTGCTTGCCGAGCGACGCTTGGCGCGTGGGCTGAAACTCAATGTGCCCGAGGCTATTGCCTTGATCACGGCTGCCATCATGGAGGGGGCGCGCGACGGCCAAACTGTCGCCATGCTGATGTCATCCGGCCGCAGTGTTCTTAGTCGTTCGCAGGTGATGGATGGCGTGCCAGAAATGATCCCCGACATTCAGGTCGAGGCGACCTTTCCGGATGGCACCAAGCTCGTCACCGTTCATCAACCGATTCAGTAAGGAGTGCGCATGGATACGATTCCAATGATTCCAGGACAGGTGCTTGTGCATGCCGGTGAGGACATCGAAATCAATGTTGGGCGTCCTGTATTGAGTCTGACTGTGGCGAATACGGGCGATCGCCCCGTGCAGATTGGTTCTCACTTTCATTTTGCCGAGACCAACGCAGCCTTGCGTTTTGATCGTGCGGCAGCCAGGGGTTTTCGCTTGAATATCGCAGCAGGGACTGCGATTCGTTTCGAGCCGGGACAAGAGCGTGAGGTCGAACTCGTTGCGCTCAGCGGTGATCGCATCGTGTTCGGATTTTCGGGGGGGGTGATGGGGGGGCTGGACCAATGAGAATTTCAAGACAAGCCTATGCCGAAATGTTTGGTCCGACCACAGGCGATCGCATCCGCCTAGCCGATACCGCGCTCTTTGCCTGTGTTGAAAAGGACATGACGACCTATGGCGAGGAGGTGAAATTCGGTGGCGGCAAGGTCATTCGGGACGGCATGGGGCAGTCGCAGCGGATGAGCGCGGACTGCGTCGATACGGTGTTAACCAATGCATTGATCATTGATTATTGGGGCATCGTTAAAGCCGACATCGGGATTAAAAATGGCCGTATCTCCGGTATCGGTAAAGCCGGCAATCCGGATATCCAGCCAGGCGTGACAATTGTCATCGGGCCCGCGACCGAAGTGATCGCTGCAGAGGGCATGATCGTGACCGCAGGCGGAGTGGACAGTCATATTCATTTTATTTGCCCGCAACAAATCGAGGAGGCCTTGTGCTCGGGCGTGACCACGATGATTGGTGGCGGCACCGGTCCCGCAACGGGGACGTTTGCGACGACTGTCACACCAGGACCTTGGCATCTCGCGCGCATGCTGCAATCGCTCGAATCCTATCCCATCAACATCGGATTGCTCGGCAAAGGCAACGTCTCTTTGCCCGGTCCATTGCATGAGCAAATCGAGGCCGGGGCAGTCGGCTTGAAACTCCACGAGGACTGGGGCAGTACGCCTGCCGCGATTGATAATTGTCTGACTGTCGCCGATCAGACCGATACGCAAGTCGCGATCCACACCGATACGCTCAACGAGTCGGGCTTTGTTGAAACAACCTTAAAAGCCATCGATGGCAGAGTGATCCACACCTATCACACCGAAGGAGCAGGTGGCGGTCACGCGCCCGACATCATCCGCGTGTGCGGTGAGCAACACGTCCTGCCGTCATCGACCAACCCAACACGCCCCTATACGGTCAATACGCTGGATGAGCATCTGGATATGCTGATGGTTTGTCACCATCTTGATGCATCCATTGCAGAGGACATTGCGTTTGCGGAGAGTCGTATTCGTCGGGAAACGATTGCCGCCGAAGACATTCTGCACGACATTGGCGCGTTCTCGATGATTTCCTCGGACAGTCAGGCGATGGGGCGTGTCGGCGAGGTCATCATGCGAACCTGGCAGACTGCGCACAAAATGCGTGAACAACGCGGCTCCCTGAGCGAGGCTGGATTTTCCGATCCTTCTCATAGCGACAATGCCCGCATCAAACGCTATATCGCCAAATACACCATCAATCCCGCTCTGACGCACGGGATGGCTCACGAGATCGGCTCGATCGAAGTCGGCAAGTGGGCGGATCTGGTACTTTGGCGTCCGGCATTTTTTGGTGTCAAACCCTCGACCGTGATTAAAGGCGGACAGATCGCGATGGCGGCCATGGGAGATCCCAACGCCTCTATTCCCACGCCACAGCCTGTCCATTTCCGACCTCAATTCGGCGCCTCTGCGCGCGGGATTCAAGCCAGTTGTATCACGTTCATGTCGGGTATTTCTGTCGAACGCGGCTTGCACCAAGAGCTTGATCTGCGACGTCAGATCGCGACCGTCAAGGGAACGCGCACGGTGACCAAGTCGGATATGAAATTGAACAGTGCGACGCCGCACATCACAGTGAGTCCGGAAAACTACAAAGTCTATGCCGATGGTGTCTTGCTCGACTGTCCGCCGGCAAGTGTGCTGCCGATGGCGCAGCGCTACTTTTTGTTTTAACGCTCAGGAGTAATCATGGCGATCATGCTGACACAGCGGATACCTGCACAGCTGCAGGACAATATCCCGGAGCCTTCGCAGGTGCTGCCTGTGCTTGAATTAACACTTGCAGATCGTCAACGTTCCCGCTTGGCTGCAATGTTGCCAAATGGGCGTGCGGTAGCGGTCATCTTGCCACGTGGCGAGTCCATGCAGCATGGTGATGTACTGTGTGGCGAGAGTGGCGAACGCATCTTGATTCAGGCGGCGGCTGAAGAGCTTTTGTTGATTCGTGCTGAGAATGCCTTTGAACTGATGCGTATTGTCTATCATCTTGCGAATCGCCATGTACGTGCGATGTTGCAGCCAGAGGCCGTCTTGATCGAACCCGACCCAGTGTTGGCCGGGCTTATTGTCCGACTGGGCGGGACCGTTGAGAAAACTTTGCAACCGTTCTTGCCCGAGGGTGGTGCTTATTCAGGTACTCCGGGACATCACCATCATGCGCATCCAAGCGAATGCGGTCTCGAAGGTCAGGACGAGGCGATGGGTCAGGTCGGCGAACAACTTTCCATCCAAGCGCATGCGAAATCTAAAACTTAACGGGCTGCTCACGGCTTTACACCTGGCGAGTCCCGCTCTGCCAGTTGGAGGTTTTGCCTATTCGCAAGGTCTCGAGCAAGCGGTCGAGGATGGATGGATCACTGACCGGGAGCAGGCTTATGTCTGGATACGCGATAGCTTGCTGCTTAATTTGGCCCGTCAGGAGTTGCCCTGGTGGTTGTACTGCCATGAAGGGGCCGCGCAACAGAATTGGGCAGCTTTGATCGAGGGTAATCAACAACTGAGCGCCTTGCGCGAAACCGCCGAGCTGCGACTCGAGTCCAGGCAGATGGGTTATTCGATGGCAAGATTGTTTGCGCAATGGCCGTCCGCACAGGTACTGGCGGGATTTAAGGACATGATTTGGTCTTATCCTGCCGCCTATGCCGCGCTTGCGGCTTGTTCGGACATCGACGCAGAGACCGCACTCACTGCATATCTTTGGAGCTGGGTGGAAAACCAGGTTCTGGCTGCAATGAAAACCGTACCCCTTGGACAGATCGAGGGTCAGGCGCTGTTACATCGGCTCAAAGAAGACATCGTTGATGCTTGTCAGATCGCCCGACAGATCCCACTGTCCGAGGCTGGTTCCGCAGCGTTTGGCCTGGCGCTGGCGAGCGCACGACACGAGACGCAATACAGTCGTTTATTTCGAAGTTAAAAATCCCTGACTTCAGGTCATTTCACCTCAGGAAAACAGCATGACACAACATTCCAATCCTTTGCGCGTCGGTATCGGCGGTCCAGTGGGTTCAGGCAAAACGACTTTGGTCGAAGTGCTTTGCAAAAAAATGCGGGATCAATACAAACTTGCAGTGGTGACGAACGATATCTACACCAAAGAAGACGAACGTTTGTTGGTGGCTGCGCAAGCGCTGTCAGCCGATCGCATTATGGGCGTGGAGACTGGGGGGTGTCCGCATACAGCGATTCGTGAAGACGCATCGATTAACCTCGAAGCCATTGATCGGATGCAGCAACGCTTTCCCGATCTTGATTTGATTTTTATTGAATCTGGCGGCGACAATCTTGCTGCTACCTTTAGCCCTGATCTGTCAGATCTGACAATCTATGTGATCGATGTGGCAGGTGGAGAAAAAATTCCCCGAAAGGGTGGCCCAGGTATTACGCGTAGCGATTTGCTTGTGATCAATAAAACTGATCTCGCGCCTTATGTCGGGGCCAATCTCGATGTCATGCGACACGATACCGCGCGTATGCGCGTAGAGCGTCCCTGGGTCATGACCAACTTAAAAACAGGCGAGGGTTTGAATGAAGTGATCCGCTTTATTGAAAAAGCGGGATGTCTAGCGCCTGATTAATCGCACCCAGCCATCATCGATCCAGTCCGCCAAAGTCTCCAGCGCCTGGGGTGAGAGACGCTTTGCCAAAGGATCGGTGCCAGCGAGCTCTCGATCATCGGCGAGTTTTTTCAGACCTGCTTCGGCTTTCACTGGCGCTGGCTCGCCGTTGATAAATAACTGCTGATCTCGGTAGAGCATTCTGGTGCGCCGATCAAGGGCCCAGTGCGTGTAGGCGTCAGGGTGACTGGCGTTGGCTTCAAGCGCTGCATCCATTTCAATCAGAGGGCTGTCAAACACCGCGGATTGATTGGGTTCGGTTAGCCAGCATCCCAGAAATCGTGTCGCCAGCGCTCGGTCAAAACGGATTTTGTTAGCCGCCGCCATCGCAGCCTCAGTCAGGCGGTCGGGCAGTTCAGCGGGGTGCGCCACAGCGGGCTGGCCTGGATCTCTATAAAATTTATTCAGTACCGGCCCGGGCAGCGGAGGTTCACCATAAGGACCGCTCGCCACGCCCGCACGAGACAAGATTTGATCGGCAGCGGCCTCGAGCATGCCACGTGCAAGCGCTGCCTCATCCGGTGCACGAAATCCGATCGAAATCGTCATGCAGTCATCGAGCGCAATACCGTCATGTGCGGCGTGAGGAGGCAGATACAGCATGTCGCCTGGCTCCAATACAAACTCCTGCTCAGGCTCGAAGTTTTGCAAAATCTTTAGGGGTAAACCGGGTACGAGAGATAGGTCTTTTTGCTGACCGAACTTCCAGAGGCGACGGCCCTGGGCCTGCAAGAGAAACACATCGTAACTGTCGAAATGCGGCCCCACACCACCACCTTCGGTCGCCATGCTGATCATCAAATCATCGAGTCGTGCATCCGGTACGAATCGAAACTGATTCATCAACGCACAGGCTGCATCGTCATGAATATCCACGCTTTGAACTAGCAGGGTCCAGTGCGTTTCAGACATTTTAGGCAAGCGACTAAACGGGCCAACCTCCATATTCCACTCGCCTTGATCTTGCCAAACGAGTCTGGATTCCACCTCATCGCGCTTGCACATTTTTTTGAGCGTTACCATCGAAACAGGCGGTTTGAAATTTTTGAAGGCCTGACGGACAAGCAAGGGCTTACGCTGCCAGTAAGTCTTCATAAATTGGGAAGGGGTCAGTCCACCCAACAGGGCGAGGGGCTGGTCAGTATGCATAAAAAAACCTAAGGTAGTAAATTTTTGAGTTGATAGAGCGCGTCGAGTGCTTCGCGTGGACTGAGCGTATCGGGGTCGAGTTCAGCGACCGCTTGTTGCAAGGCTGCTTGCGCATGCGCGAGTTCGGTCGCGATTTGGGTTTGAGTTTCTGTTTCGCTTATTTCGCCAAACAGACCCAGTTGAGGTGTGGGAGCACCCTGAGATTCGAGTCGCTCGAGTTCGCGCGTGGCATGACGAATCACAGCCGCCGGTATGCCGGCGCGTTGTGCAACCTGAATCCCGTAGCTTCGGCTTGCTGGTCCGTCTTTGACTTCATGGAGAAACACGATGCCGGAAGGTGACTCGGCAGCTGCCAAGTGCACGTTTGCGGTGTTCGGCTGCTCGTTGGGCAAGCGGGTGATTTCAAAATAGTGTGTGGCAAATAGTGTTAAAGCACGATTATGTGACACCAGGCGTTGCGCAATCGACCAGGCCAGGGCCAGACCGTCATAAGTCGACGTGCCCCGACCGATTTCATCCATCAACACCAGACTATGCGCCGAGCTGGACGCCAAGATCGCCGCCGCTTCAGTCATCTCCATCATGAAGGTCGAGCGACCACCGGCTAAATCGTCAGCTGCCCCGATGCGGGTAAATATCCGATCCAGCGGGCCGATCGAGGCCGCGCGCGCCGGAACGAAGCTGCCGATGCGCGCAAGCAAGGCGATCAAGGCGACCTGACGCATATAGGTGGATTTTCCACCCATATTGGGCCCGGTAATGACCAGCAGTGCGCGGTGTGGATTCAAGCTGCAACTGTTGGGTGTAAAACGTTCGATGGATCTTTCTACGACGGGATGCCGACCTGCCGTGATTTCAATGGCAGTATGCTCAAGCAGCGTGGGAGCGACCCAGTCATGATGTTGCGCGTGATGGGCAAGCGCAACTAGCACATCGAGCTCCGCGCAGGCACTCGCGCATTGTGACAAGGCTTGCGCCATCGGCAGGAGCGCTTGAAGCACTTGTTCGTAAAGCCATTTTTCCCGCGCAAGCGAACGATCCTGGGCGGAGAGGACTTTATCCTCCCAGGATTTCAATTCAGGCGTGATGTAGCGTTCGGCATTTTTAAGTGTCTGGCGACGACGATAATCCTCGGGTACCTTATCGGCCTGCGCACGACTGACCTCGATAAAAAAACCATGTACGCGATTGAACTCGACCCTTAAGGTGGGGATGCCGGTGCGCGCCCGTTCGCGCGCCTCCAGCTCAAGGAGATAGGTGCCGTTATCGCTTGAAATGGCTCTTAGCTCGTCAAGCTCTGCATCGTAGCCCGTTGCGATCACGCCACCGTCGCGGACCTGTACGGCGGGCTCAGTCTCAATGGCGGCGGCAAGCAGACTCTGCATGCCGGGTGGCGGCAACAAATGCTGAGCGATTGATATCAGTCGGCTGTTAATGGCATCAGCACCGTCCGTGCCCTGCGCGGACAGGGCTGTGGCGATGAGTACTTGCAATTGCGGCAAGGCTCCCAATGCCTCACGCAAGCTCGCGAGCTCGCGCGGTCTGACGGATAACAAGGCCATGCGCGTGGCAATGCGTTCCAAATCGGGCAATGCGTGCAAGGTTTCGCGCAGTGCCTGCAAGACCGAGGTCGTGTGCAGTCCGTCATGACGCGCATCGTTTGCCCGCATCAGTGCGCCAATCGCCTGCTGGCGTGCGAGTACCGGAGCATGATCGCGTAAGGGGTGATGCAGCCAGCGTCTGAGCAGGCGCGAGCCCATTGGGGTGCGGCAACTATCCAGAATCGAAAACAAGGTAGGGGCTTCTTCGCCCGATAGCGTGCGGGTGAGTTCGAGATTGCGTCGTGTTGCCGGATCCATCAGTACATATTGGCTGGCCCGATCCGCGCTCAAACTTTGAATGTGTGCCAGCCCTTGCGACTGGGTGCGCGCCGCGTAACGCAGCAGCGCACCGGCGGCGCAGATCGCCGTGGGTAAGTCATCGACGTCAAAGCCCGCTAGAGACTGGATCTTGAAATGCGCAAGCAGTTGAGCCTGGGCTTGCTCTGCTTCAAAATGCCACGGGGGGACCCGAGCGGTTGCGCAATTCAGTGTGAGGTCGATTGCGGCATCCTCAGAGAAAATCACCTCTGCAGGCTCGATTCGGTGCAGTTCGGAGTCCAGCGCTTCAGGTGCGCATTCAGTGATTTTGAATTCGCCGCTCGCAAGGTTGAGCCAGGCGAGGCCTGCGCGTGCAGTTTTGCCTGTGGCGCTTGTCAAGCTGCCCATGCCACTGTGCTTGCCACCGCGGGAGGAGACAAATACTGCCGCGACGCAGCGATCTGCTTTGGCGGGTAGCAGTGCCTCGTCGGTAAGTGTGCCGGGCGTGACAATGCGGACGATTTTGCGCTCAACGGGTCCTTTACTGGTAGCAGGGTCGCCGATCTGTTCGCAAATCGCGACAGAAACGCCTGCGGCGACGAGTTTTGCAAGGTACTGTTCGGCTGCATGATAAGGCACGCCAGCCATTGGAATCGGAGCGCCATTCGAGGAGCCTCGACGGGTCAGTGTCAGGTTGAGCAGGCGTGCGCCTCGTTCGGCATCCTCGTAGAACATCTCATAGAAATCACCCATGCGATAAAGCAGAAGCAAGGGACCCGCCTCGGCCTTGAGACGCAGGTATTGCTGCATCATCGGCGTGTGCGACTCAGTATTGGCGGACGTCAGGGCGTGGTCTTGCATGGCGTTTGTTCAGGGTCTTGCGGCGCGTCAGGCGAAGCCTTTAGTGTAAGCCACGGGGATCACAGACTTCTCTATAATCGATCAAATATATTCGTCTGGTAACAAGGTGATACAAACATGATCTCTAAAATCGTGCCCGATTTACAGGCTGCCATGGCTGGCATTCAGGATGGTTCGACCGTTCTGATCGGCGGCTTTGGCGGTGCGGGGCAGCCGCATGAATTGATAGACGGTCTGATTGCTCAGGGCGCGCGCGACCTGACGATTGTTTGTAACAACGCGGGCTCGGGCGATACCGGGATCGCTGCGCTTCTGGCTTCTGGACAGGTACGCAAGGTTGTCTGTTCGTTTCCCAGGCAGGCTGACTCGTATGTGTTTGATCGCTTGTATCGTGCCGGCAAACTTGAACTGGAACTTGTTCCCCAAGGCACGCTCGCCGAGCGTATCCGAGCGGGTGGTGCGGGCATTGGTGGTTTTTACACGCGAACCGCTGTAGGCACACAACTGGCCGAGGGCAAAGAGGTTCGTACGATTAATGGTCAGGATTATGTGCTTGAGGGGCCAATCACCGCAGAGGTCGCGATTATTCGTGCGCATCGTGCCGATCGCTGGGGTAATCTGGTTTATCGCAAGACTGCCCGTAATTTTTGTCCCGTCATGGCGACCGCAGCCAAACTCACCATCGCTCAAGTCAATGAAATCGTCGAGCTCGGCGAGCTTGATCCCGAGGCGATCGTCACGCCCGGTGTTTACGTCAAACGCGTCGTGCGCATTCCAGCTAAAGGTTAATCCATGAAACGTATCTCCAGAGATGAGATCGCCGCACGCGTGGCGCGCGATATTCCAGAAGGCGCAGTCGTCAACCTTGGTATCGGCTTGCCGACCAAAGTCGCCAACTATTTACCCAAAGACAAAGATATTTTTTTGCAAAGTGAGAATGGGGTCTTGGGTATGGGCCCCGCCCCTGAAGCCGGTCAAGAGGATTGGGACTTGATTAACGCAGGTAAACAGCCTGTGACCTTGTTGCCGGGCGGCAGTTATTTTCATCATGCCGATTCCTTTGCGATGATGCGCGGTGGTCACCTTGATATTTGTGTACTCGGTGCGTTCCAGGTCGCTCGCAATGGTGACTTGGCAAACTGGTCGACTGGCGAACCTGACGCCATTCCCGCTGTCGGCGGCGCGATGGATCTGGCTGCTGGCGCGCGCGATGTATTTGTCATGATGGAATTACTCACCAAAGAGGGTCAAAGCAAGTTGGTCGAGCGCTGCACGTATCCTCTGACAGGCTTGGGTTGTGTTTCGCGTGTCTATACCGATTTGGCGGTTTTTCAGATCGAACCGGGTGGCGTGGTGCGTGTGGTCGACGATGTCTCTGGTGCCGGCGCAGACGAGTTGCGTCGCCTGACAGGTCTTGATCTGGTGTTCTAGTAAAAGCCCTGATTACTCATCTACGAGTTTGGTGAGCTTTTTTGTATCCAAGGGCGGTGAGGCATCCTGAATTTTGGAACCCATCGCCTCAAGTGACTGACACAGGTTAGATATGCGCGCATCTTGCCTGGCGACATGAGTGATCAATTCATTTAACACTTTGTTTAACGGGTCACTCGCACCGGGATCGACCGCGTAAGCACTGAATCCAGTCGTTTCCTGACCCGTGGAAGAGCCTTTATTGAGGATCGCCTGTAAAGGTGCCGCGTCCCAATCTGAGTCGCAAGGTGAAATCTTTGTCGAAGTGTTTGTAATATTCACGACAATCTGATTCACCTGAATATCGGCTGCCGATTCAGTCGGATTTGTCTGTGCGGACACTGGTTCGGTGGACTTTTCAATAATGCGTGCGGGGTTGCCGACAGCGGTCGCATGCGCGGGCACAGGTTTGACCACTACCGCGTTTGAACCGATTCTGGCCCCATCGCCCACGAGAAAGCCGCCAAGCACTTGCGCGCCGGCACCTACCACTACACCTTTGCCAAGTGTCGGGTGACGTTTGGCGCCCTTGTAGAGCCGTGTACCGCCAAGCGTGACACCCTGATAGATGGTGCAGTCGTCGCCGATTTCAGCCGTCTCTCCGATCACCACCCCGAAGCCATGATCGATGAACACGCGACGACCGATTTTTGCACCGGGGTGAATTTCAATACCGGTCAGGATACGGCTTAAGTGAGAAATGAAACGACCGAGCCAAAAAAAATTAGCCTGCCAAAGGCGGTGCGCGAGACGGTGCGCCATGATGGCGTGCAAGCCTGGGTAACAAGTGACAACCTCAAGCTTGCTGCGCGCGGCAGGGTCTCGCTCCAGGATGCAGGCTATGTCTTCGCGTAGGTTTTTAAACATGGGTTTGATGCTAACGCATAGGTGAATCTCAATGCATATTAACCAGTTTAAGCAGATGGTTTGTGTCGGCGGGCAGTTTCGATCATCGCCGTACACACCCCGCGCCACATGTCTACCTCGTCGCGACTCAGATCAGAGCGGTTGAATAGATGACGCATGCGTGGCATCAGTTTTTTGGGATGTGCCGGGTCGAGAAACCGCACGGCTTCGAGCGCCTCTTGCCAATGAGTCAGAAGCGCCTGGATGGCTTCGCTGCTGGCTGGCTGACTACCTGAGTCCTTGGGGGGCGACACAGTGCGCGCGCGGGCCGCATGGCTCTCCAGCAAGGCATAGCGCAGCTCCCAGGCCCCAAGTTGCATGGCTTGGGAAACATTGAGTGAGCTGTAAGCCGGGTTGGCAGGAATATGGCACACACGGTGACAGAGTGCGATGTGTTCGTTCGTCAAGCCGGATCGCTCGGTACCGACCACCAGGGCCACGCAGCCGTCCGGGTGTTCGCTGAGGTGAGCCTGAGCCATGTGCGCGGCTTCGCGAATGTCGCAGGCAGGCGGACCGAGCTCGCGTTCCCGCGCGGTCAGGGCAAAGGCCAGGGTGACCGGGGCCAAGGCATCTTTAAGTGTGCCAAAGATTTGAGCACCCGCAAGCACATCGCTAGCACCGCTCGCCAAGGCGATGGCCTCTGCCTGAGTGTTGATTTCAGGGGTTTTCGGGGCGACCAGGACGAGTGTTTCGAAGCCCATGGTCTTGATCGCGCGAGAGGCTGAACCGACGTTTCCAGGGTGGCTGGGCTCGGTCATAATGAAACGAACACGGGAAAAATCGGAAGTCATTTAAAATTCTGCTTTGCTTAATAGAAAAAACTACGCTCATGCACCCGATGCTTAATACCGCCATTAAGGCGGCCCGGCGCGCCGGAACCATTATCAACCGAGCGAGTCTCGAACTTGATCGCTTGCAAGTCGCCCGTAAAGGGCCCAGAGATTATGTCACGGAAGTTGACCGTGCCGCCGAAGAAGCCATCATTGAGATGCTTCGTACGGCATATCCCGATCACGCCTTTTTGGGCGAGGAGTCAGGCTATCAGCGTGGCGATACGCCCGAGGGGGAGTTGCCTGCCAATGAATGGGTGATTGATCCCCTCGATGGCACGACCAACTTCATCCATGGTTTTCCTACCTATGCGATTTCCATCGCGTTGCGTCAGTTTGGTCAAGTGACTCAGGCCGTGATTTACGATCCGGCACGCAACGAGTTGTTTTCAGCGAGTCGGGGAGGCGGCGCATTTTTGAATGACCGCAGGATGCGTGTCTCCTCTCAGTTGAAATATCACGATGCGCTGCTCGGTGCGCGCTGGCCGGGCTCGATTGGTCCGGACGAGGCTTCCCAGCCGCGCTTTCTCGAAATGGCGCGTCAGTGCGCCGGTGTGCGTCGCACCGGTTCGGCCGTACTGGATTTGGCATACGTGGCAGCGGGACGCTTGGATGGCTTTTGCGGACTGGGCTTAAAAGAATGGGATATGGCAGCTGCCAGTCTGATGGTGCTTGAGGCAGGTGGACTCATCGGCGACCTTCAGGGCGAACAGACCTGGATGGAAACCGGTAATGTCATCGCTGCGACCCCTAAAATCTTCACGCAAATGCTGGGTCATCTGCGGGCCTAGGTCTCGGTGCTGCCGACTTTGGTCTTGTATCGAGGTCCGAATATAAATTAATCCTTAGCTTCGTGAGGTGCCCACTGAGGGTGATCAGTTAAGATAGAAGGCTGATCAACTCTTGGAGCCCTCGATGGAGTGGCTGCTCGACCCAACGATATGGGTCGGTCTTTTAACGCTCGTGGTGCTTGAGATCGTTCTCGGCATCGATAATCTGATCTTTATTGCCATCCTCGCGGACAAGCTCCCACCTGCGGAGCGCGAACGTGCCCGTGTGATTGGACTCTCGCTTGCTTTGCTCATGCGACTCGGCCTGCTGGCGGGCATGTCCTGGCTAGTGCAACTGACGACACCTCTTATCGCATTTTTTGGTGTTCAGCTTTCCGGCCGGGATCTGATCCTGATCGTTGGCGGCTTTTTTCTCTTATTCAAGGGTACGCTTGAGTTGCACGAGCGACTTGAGGGCAAACGCCTGGAGGCACTCAATACGCGCGTCTATGCCAGTTTTTGGGTGATTGTGACGCAGATCGTTGTGTTGGACGCTGTGTTCTCTATCGATGCCGTAATCACGGCGGTAGGCATGGTGGAAGAATTGTCGGTCATGATGACAGCCGTTGTTATTGCGATGGTCATTATGTTGCTGGCATCCAAGCCCTTGACGCGTTTTGTGAACGCGCATCCTTCTGTGGTGGTGTTGTGTCTGGGCTTTTTGTTGATGATCGGTTTTTCCCTGGTGGGTGAGGGTTTCGGCTTCAAAATACCCAAGGGTTATCTATACGCAGCGATCGGTTTCTCAGTATTGATTGAGTTCCTGAATCAATTGGCGCGTCATAAAGGTCTCAAACTCGAGTCCAAGCGTCCAATGCGTGAACGCACCGCTGAAACAGTGTTGCGGATGCTGGGTAAGCGTCTGCCCGATGAAGTGATTGAGGCTCAACCGACCCCTCAGGGTCTGCCAGAGCCGATTGCCTTTGGTGTAGAAGAGCGCAACATGGTGAGCGGGGTGTTGACGCTGGCGGAGCGTTCCATTCACTCGGTGATGACACCTAGGACTGAGATTTCCTGGGTCAACCTCGATGATGATCCTCAGGAAATCCAAAAGCAGATCGCTATGGTGCCGCACAGCTTTTTTCCAGTGTGCCGGGGGTCTGTGGATGACGTGGTCGGTATTGGCCGTGCCAAGGAAATGATTGCCGATCTTTTGACGCACGGCAATATCCGTCGCGCGGGACTGCGTGAGCCCATTATCGTCCACGATACGATCAGCATTATCCGACTGATGGACACTCTCAAGCGTTCGCGCGGTCAGCTGGTTCTTGTAGCCGATGAGTTTGGCGCGATTCAGGGGCTGGTCACACCGATTGATGTGTTTGAGGCCATTGCAGGTGAGTTTCCGGATGAGGACGAAACCCCGGACATCGTGCCAGATGGTGAAGGGCAGTGGCGGGTGGATGGTGCCGCAGACTTGCACCATCTTGAGCAAGTGCTTGAGACCGAGGGGCTTGTCAACGAAGATCAGGAATATACGACTTTGGCCGGTTACTTACTGGCCAGATTTGGTCAGTTGCCTGTGCGAGGAGATCAATACGAGTTTCAGGGTCAGCACGCGCGTTACAGATTCGAGGTCATGCAGATTGATGGCCGTCGAATCGCACAAGTCAAAGTTCAGCGCCTAGTTGATGAGAGCGAGGACAACACGGGTTAGGCGTTGAGCGCGTCTCCCGTCAGGTCCGCCTCAGTTCAGATCAAGATCAAATAGGGCGGGACCGTCTTCGTCGATAACCATCCAGCCACCGCGCATCTTGCCCTCGCCCTCGGAGGACTCGCAGTCCCAGTCGGGCAATACCCAGCGTTCACAGATTCGGCCGTCGACATTCAAGACGTTGCGACCCGGACGATGCGTGTGTCCATGCACCACGAGAGACACCCCTGCGCTGCGAATCGCCGAGGCGACTGCGTCGGGATTGACGTCCATGATTTCCATGGATTTGGTCTGGTTGGCAACCATACTCTCACCGCGTGCTTGCGCAGCAAGACTTAGTCGCTCGGGTATGCTCTTTGCCAGAAAGCCGGACTGCCAGGCGGGGTTGCGTACCATCGCCCTAAACTGCTGATAGGCCGCATCATCGGTGCAGTATTCGTCACCGTGGCTCAGCAGCATCGTACGACCGGCAATGGTCACCAATACCTGCTCAGGAAGAAGTTGCGCGCCAAGACCCGCCGCGAGCGCACCGCCCATCAGAAAGTCCCGATTGCCACGCCCGAGCCAGACGGGGATCTGCGCCGCGCAGGCTTTGATCGCCATGAGATCCTGGGCGAGCCAAGGTGGGGCGACCACCGCGACATCGTCTCCAATCCATGCATCAAAGATATCGCCTGGAAGCAGCAAGGCCGAGGCCTCACTGGCGGCGAGTTTCAGAAAGTCACGGAATGCTTCTGCGGTGCCGGTCGTATGCTGGCCCAGATGGACATCCGAGGCAAGCCAGACCGGACCCTTGAGTTCTATCTTATTCAAGGACAACAGCCTTTGTAATCACGAGATCATTGGTGGGCACGTTCTGATGAAAGCCGCTGTTGCCAGTGGGCACGCCTTTCATCTTGTCGATCACGTCCTGACCTTCGACAACCTCGCCAAACACGGCATAACCCCAACCTTGGGCCGTCGGCGCAGTGTGGTTCAGGAAGTCGTTGTTGGCGACGTTGATAAAGAACTGGGCAGTTGCTGAATGGGGATCACTTGTG
Source organism: Zwartia vadi (assembly GCF_030410375.1). GTDB lineage: Bacteria > Pseudomonadota > Gammaproteobacteria > Burkholderiales > Burkholderiaceae_B > Zwartia > Zwartia vadi. Next base: position 7,095 of record NZ_JAUHHE010000004.1, on the reverse strand, counting down.
CGCGCCATGGCGAGCGTGTATTTGTTGTTTTTCAAACCGTTGTTGGCTTCGTTTTCAACAGGTGCTTTGGTGGGCTTTTGCTTGAGGCCAGGTTCAAAACCGCCGCCCTGGATCATGAAGCCATCGATGACGCGATGGAAAATCGTGCCATCAAAAAATCCGTCTTTGACGTAGGCAAGAAAGTTGGCCACGGTTTTAGGGGCTTTTTCAGCATTCAGGGAAATAATGAAGTCGCCCTGATTGGTGGACATTTTGACGCGAGGTGCTGTGCTCATGGAAGTGACGCCTTGTTTTTGAGTCGAGTTGGAAGGAGATGCCGCTTGGGCAGTTAAGGACACCAGCGGAATCATACCGACCAGTGCAAGGCAGCGCAGCGCGCGCAGCCCGAAAGATGTCATGCTCATTTGGTTGAACCCTCAAGTAGTTCTTTGACACGATTGATTTTGGGTGCCAGACCGGGCACACCTGCCTGCGCAGCGTTTTGGTATGCACGCAGGGCTAAATTAAGTTGAACATCCCCGAGATTGGCTTGCGCAATCGAGTATTTTGGATTGATCATGATGGCCATTTCGAGGGCGCGTCTGGCCTGATCCAGTTCGTTACGCTTGACGTAAAGCGCGGCGAGATTGTTCCAGGGCTCAGGCAACTCCGGAAAACGCGAGGTCATCTGCAGATAAATCGCCTCGGCTTCGGCAGGTCGTTTCATCTCGGCCAAAATACGCGCATGTAAAAACATTAATTGGACATCCGTGCCCGGCGTGTGGCGCAACGCCTCAACGGCCTGACGAGCCTCGACGGACTTCAGGGCTTCTTCCAGACGTCCTGCACGGATCAACGCATCGATCCGGTTAGAAATCTCAGTCGGGCTCAGTGGGATGCTCGTATCAACGGAAGGCGCAAGTGCTTCGAGTAGCTTGGCCAAGCCATCCCAGCCCCCATCAGGCACCTTGTCACCTAAGATCGCATTAGGTCCGACAGGGATGGCGGAGGGAAGGTTGTCGCGTTGAGTTCTGTTGGCGGAAGTATCGGTCGGGTCGCTGGCAAGCGGATTGAGCGTGGCCGGCGTCGTGCCACCAAGAGGGTTCGTCTGGGCGAGCGCGGGGAGGTGGGCGAGTACGGACAGGCATACCACAGCTGCGGTCGCAACACCTAGGGAAATGGTCGTGATCGCGCGCGTTTTTTTAACCAGCTTCAAGTCGTAGAACCCTCAATTGCTATACTTGTCGATCTGCATTTTAGCCCTGCTTTTGACTGATCACACGCATGCTACAGATATACGACTCATTGTCCCGCTCCAAACGTCCCTTTCGCCCTGTACAGCCAGGCAAAGTAGGGTTATACGTCTGTGGCATGACGGTCTATGATTACTGCCATCTCGGCCATGCCCGGATGCTGGTGAGTTTTGACGTCGTGCAACGGTGGTTGCGTGCTTCGGGCCTTCAGGTCACGTATGTCCGCAATATTACCGATATCGATGACAAAATTATCCGTCGCGCCGTGCAAACCAATCAGCGAATTGGTGAGGTGACGGCATTTTTTATTGACGCCATGCATGCCGATGAGCGAGCCTTGGGCGTGCAGTCCCCCGATCAGCAGCCGTGCGCCACGCAATATGTGGGCGAAATGCTCGACATCATCAACAAACTCGAACAACGCGGTCTGGCCTATCACGCGGAAGATGGCGATGTGAATTTTGCCGTCCGCGAGTTTCCCGAGTATGGCAAGTTATCTGGCAAGTCGCTGGATGATTTGCGTGCTGGCGAGCGCGTGGCTGTTGCGTCGTCCAAGCGCGATCCGCTTGATTTTGTCTTGTGGAAATCCGCTAAAGAGCATGAACCCGCCGATACACGCTGGGACTCTCCTTATGGCTGGGGGCGTCCAGGCTGGCATATCGAGTGCTCGGCCATGAGCAAGTCACTGCTTGGGATCCCTCTGGATATTCATGGTGGTGGCCCGGACCTCAAATTCCCGCATCATGAAAATGAAATCGCCCAGACTGAAGGCGCGTTTGGCGGCACATTGGCAAACAACTGGATGCATTGTGGCCCGTTGATGGTGGATGCTGACAAGATGTCCAAGTCCCTGGGCAATTTCCGTACGATTCGACAGACTATTGGCGTGCAGAGTGATGAAAACGACTCACCCTCCGCTGACTATCAGGTCAATCCCCGCGAGGCGGAGATGTTGCGTTTTTTCATTGTGCGCAATCATTACCGTAGCGCCCAGAATTACGCCCCGGACAATTTGATTGATGCCCAATTGTCACTCGATCGTTTGTATCAGACCTTGCAGAACGTTCAGCCGGCCTCGCACGCTGCGACGATAGACTGGACTGCTCCGCAGGCAATCGCCTTCAAGGAAGCGATGGATGATGACTTTAATAGTGCGGGTGCTGTGGCCGCGTTGTTTGAGCTCGCCAGCGAGGTCAATCGCAGCAAAAACTCAGCGCTGTCGGGCCAGCTAAAAGCCTTGGCCTCATTGTTGGGCTTGTTACAGCTTGACCCAGTCACTTATTTTCAGAGCCCAACGCGTTACACCCGCCGTGCGATTGAACAATCTCAAGCACAAGCCCAAACACAGGCCTCAGACGCTACAACGCTGACCGAGGCGCAAATCGAGAGTTACATTGCCGCACGCGCGGCTGCCAAGGCCGCAAAAAAGTTTACCGAAGCGGACCAGATTCGTGCAACACTGAAAAACGCAGGTATCGAGCTTGAAGACAAGCCCGGTGGCTTGACTCAGTGGCGTCGCGCCTAAGGTCCTACATATGCCGAGTTCTAAAACCGTTGCGGTCCAATCCAACGTGGTCAAGCCACCTTACTGGGACGAGGCGATCGCTCAGCTGATGCGGCGCGACCGCATCATGAAAAAACTCATCCCCAAGCATCCGGATGTTTTTCTCAAGACGCGCGGCAATCCTTTCATTACCTTAGCCCGCTCGATCGTGGGCCAACAAATCTCGGTGAAAGCCGCTGAGTCAGTTTGGCAAAGATTTTTACTGGAATGCGGCAAAAGGCCTACGCCTGCTTCGGTTCAAAGCGCTGGGATGGAACGATTGCGTGCAGCCGGACTTTCGGGACGCAAAGCTGAGTACATCCTTGATTTATCGACACATTTTCTCGACAAGCTGGTGCACCCTCAAAAATGGGCCAGTATGCAAGACGAGGAAGTCATTACAGAGTTGACTGCGATCCGGGGCATTGGCCGCTGGACGGCGGAGATGTTTTTGATTTTTAATCTGCAACGGCCAGACGTTTTGCCGTTGGATGATGTCGGCTTATTAAAGGCAATCTCGTTACACTACTTTAGTGGTGAGCCTGTTTCCCGTTTCGAAGCCAGAGAGGTGGCCCAAGGGTGGCAACCTTGGTGCACGGTCGCAACTTGGTATTTGTGGCGTAGTTTGGATCCCGTCCCGGTGGAATACTAAAATACGCCTGATTGAATGAGCACACACAGACATGCGCAATACTTTTCTAGAATTTGAACAACCTCTCGGCGAGCTCGAGGGCAAGATCGAACAACTGCGCTATGTGCAGGCGGACTCGGCTGTCGATATTTCTGATGAAATCAGCCGGCTCCAACAAAAAAGCCAGAGCCTGGCTAAAGACATCTATTCCAAGCTGACCCCTTGGCAGACCTCAATGGTTGCGCGCCATCCACAGCGCCCATACACCCTGGATTATGTGCGCGAAATCTTCACCGATTTTCATGAGCTGCACGGTGACCGGATGTATGCCGACGATTTATCCATTGTGGGTGGTATGGCGCGTTTTAACGGCACACCCTGCATGGTCATCGGCCATCAAAAAGGCCGTGACACCAAAGAACGTGCCGCGCGTAACTTTGGCATGCCGCGTCCCGAGGGCTATCGCAAAGCCATGCGCCTGATGCGTCTGGCAGAAAAATTCAATTTGCCCGTCTTTACCTTCGTCGACACCCCGGGTGCCTATCCGGGTATTGGTGCCGAAGAGCGGGGCCAATCCGAAGCCATCGGTCATAACCTGTATGCCATGGCTGAGCTCAAAGTTCCGATCATCTCGACCATCATCGGCGAGGGCGGCTCGGGTGGTGCGCTCGCGATTGCGGTGGGCAACGTTGTGTTGATGTTGCAGTATTCGACTTACTCAGTGATTTCTCCCGAGGGTTGCGCCTCGATTCTTTGGCGCAGTGGCGATAAGGCTCCCGAGGCTGCAGCCGCTCTGGCGATTACCGCGGACCGTCTCAAAGAGTTTGGTTTGATCGACAAGATTGTCAATGAGCCTGTCGGGGGCGCACATCGCGATCCCCGCGTGATGGCACGTCTGTTGCGTCGCTCGCTCTCCGATGCGCTGCGTTCGCTCTCCGGCATGACACCGCAGCAGTTGATCGATCATCGACTCGAGCGTCTGTTGTCCTACGGTAGTTTCCAAGAGGTGCGCGCCTAGGGGCTCCTACCCCAGCGCCCACTCCTGCATCGACTATCCGCGTCCCTATGCAACATGCCTGGCCTGATGCCCCCGTACGGGCACTCCAGCAGGCGCTGGCTACGATCCCTCCTGAACAACCTGTTGCTGTCGCACTCAGTGGCGGCACAGACTCAGTCGCGCTCGCTTTGGTAGCGACCCAGCTATGCACCCGGCCATTATATTTTTTTCATATTCATCATGGCTTGATGCGCGAGGCGGATGCCTGGGTTGAGCGCTTGGAGGAGTTGGCCCGCGTATTGGATATTCCTCTTTTTGTACGCCATGTTCAGGTTGATCTGGGACAGGGTTTGGGCACGGAGGCGTCGGCGCGCGAGGCGCGCTATCAGGCGCTAGCGGCTCTCGCGCGTGAACACCAGGTTGCCGCCATCCTGCTTGCGCATCATCAGCAAGACCAAGCCGAGACTGTGCTGTTGCGTCTGCTGCGCGGAGCAGGGGTGTCGGGTATGCGTGCCATGCAAGACGATACTGTGCGCCAGGGGATGCGACTGTTGCGTCCCTGGCTTCAAATTGAACGCGCTGATCTTGTGCAAATTGTTCGAACCTATACGGAACGCACGGGTTGGCATGCTGTCGAGGATCCAAGTAATGCGGATCCTCAATACAAACGGGGGGCGTTCAGGACGCAGCTTATGCCTGTGCTTGATGCGCATTGGCCTTCCTGGCGACAAACCTTGGTCAGGCATGCGAAGCAGGCGGCTGAGGCCACGCTTATCTTGCAAGAAGTCGCTCAAGCGGATTGGCATGCTTTAGAACCGGATGAGACGGGTAGGAGTTTTGATCTCAAGGCTTGGCGATTATTGAGCCCAGCTCGACAGGCGCTGGTGCTGCGGTTTTGGCTTGAACAGCAGCAAGTTTCCATGCCCGGTGAGCGACGCCTCGCTGATTTAATGCGCCAGTTGAGGCAATTACATGCCCTCGGATATGACCGGGAATTGCTTTGGCAACATGGTTCCCATACTGTGCGCTGCGCGCGCGGGCGGGTATCGCTTTCTTCGGGCTAAAATAGAGGACTTTGCATCTGCCTATCCGTTTTTACCCTAAACCATGTCACTAATCGTTCATAAATACGGCGGGACCTCGATGGGCTCTGTCGAGCGCATTAAAAACGTCGCACGCCGCGTAGCTAAATGGCACGCCGCCGGCCACCAAGTCGTTGTCGTGCCCTCCGCCATGTCCGGCGAGACGAATCGCCTGCTAGGTCTGGCCCGTGAGATTTCAGAGTCTGCCGATGGTCGCGAGCTCGATATGATTGCCGCCACGGGTGAGCAAGCTTCGAGCGGTCTGCTAGCGATCGCGCTTCAGGCCGCGGGCTTGCAGGCGCGCAGCTATGCAGGATGGCAAGTTCCCGTGCGCACGGATTCCGCTTACACCAAGGCACGCATCACCGGCATTGACGACGCACGCATTCGCGCCGATCTGGATGCGGGGCGAGTTGTTGTTGTCACGGGTTTCCAAGGTGTCGATGACGCGGGCAACATCACAACGCTCGGCCGTGGTGGCTCGGACACCTCGGCTGTCGCAGTAGCCGCAGCGCTCAAAGCCGACGAGTGTCTGATTTACACGGATGTTGATGGCGTCTATACGACTGACCCGCGCGTCGAGCCCGACGCCCGCCGCCTGAATGTCATCTCCTTCGAAGAAATGCTCGAGATGGCCTCACTTGGCTCCAAGGTTTTGCAGATCCGTTCAGTTGAGTTCGCCGGCAAATACCGCGTACCCACCCGCGTGCTGTCATCGCTGACCGATCCCGACATACCGCTGGACGAAGAAATGCGTTCCGGCACCCTGATTACTTTTGAGGAAGACGAAAAAATGGAAGCAGCTGTTGTCTCGGGCATCGCCTTTAGCCGCGACGAAGCCAAGGTTACTTTGTTGGGTGTGCCTGATAAGCCGGGCGTTGCCTACTCGATCCTGGGTAAAGTCGCCGACGCCAACATCGACGTCGATATGATCGTGCAAAACCAGTCCGTGGCTGGCACAACCGACTTTTCCTTTACGGTCCATCGCAACGAATTCGCTCGCACGCTGGCCTTGCTGAACAGCCAGATCGCACCCGCTGTAGGTGCTCGCGAGATCGTCTCGGACGACAAGGTCGCCAAGGTTTCGATCGTCGGTATCGGCATGCGTTCGCACGCTGGTGTCGCAAGTCTGATGTTTAAAACGCTTGCCGCAGAAAACATCAACATTCAGATGATCAGCACCAGCGAAATCAAAACCTCAGTCTTGATCGAAGACAAATACATGGAGCTGGCTGTGCGCGCCCTCCACAAGGCCTTCGGTCTGGAAACCGCAGCACCGACCAAGGTCTAAGGCTGATCCGAGATCAGCTAAACAGTCAAAAAAGGCGCTATTCGTCATGCTAGAATAGCGCCTTGGTTTGGAGGCGTGCCCGAGCGGCTGAAGGGGCTCCCCTGCTAAGGGAGTATATGCGCTAAAACGTGTATCCAGGGTTCGAATCCCTGCGCCTCCGCCAAACCTGTTTTTGCAAACCAAGCACCTTCGTGAACTGACCCCATAAAGTTGGACAGTTTAAAAGCGGATTAGGGCCTCAAGGGTTGAGTTCTGTATTGCACAGGACTCAGCCCTTTGAGTTTTGTCTTGATCCGGTCGTTGTTGTAATAGTGAATAT